>NZ_LT629783.1:0-1200000 GCF_900105835.1 Pseudomonas fragi | reverse complement strand
TCTACGACGTCCGTTCTATTCTCGATAACCGGCTCAAGCATCAGGGCGTAAAACACCAACCTGCCGGCCCCGATGGCGAAACCATCGACCCGTTCATTGAGTACCGCTTGTTGCAAGAGCGTTTGCGTCTGACTGCCGGTCAGGCGACAGCTCAAGAACGCAAAAACCTTGTCACTGAAAAAGAGCTGGTCCCGGTCGATTTCATGGTGTTTGCCCTTGGCCGTCTGGCCGCCATGTTGGGCTCCACCCTGGACACCATTCCCAAGAGTTTGAAGCGCAAGCACCCCGACATTGCCATTCGGCATTTGGAGGCGCTTGAGCGCGAGATTGCCGTAACCCGTAACGAGGCTGCTGGGTTGTCCGAAGCCATACCGGAGATTTTGGATGACTACATCGCCACCCTGGATGAGGGCGCTGGCTGACGCCGTTCGACGGGGACTCAATGCACTGTACAAAGAGCCGCCGCTGACGGCGGTGGAGTGGGCCGACACGCATTTTTATCTGTCGTCGGAGTCCTCTTATCAGCAAGGCCGCTGGGTGACGGCCGCGTTTCAGGTGGCGATCCTCAACGCTATGGGCAATGACCTGATTCGGGTGTTCAACCTGCACAAGTCGGCTCGCGTGGGTTACACCAAGATGCTGATGGCCAACATCGGCTACAAGATTCAGCACAAAAAACGCAACGTGCTGAGCTACTGCCCGACCGATCCCGACGCTGACGAGCTGATGAAACGGCACGTCGACACGATGATCCGTGACGTTCCGGTGCTGCTGGCCCTGGCACCGTGGTTCGGCCGCAAGCACAGCGACAACACGCAAGACGCCAAGCGTTTCGATAACCAGAAGATGCTGTGGTGCCTGGGCGGCAAGGCAGCGCGCAACTACCGGGAGAAAAGCCCGGACGAGGTGATCTACGACGAGCTGTCGAAGTTCGACCACGACATTGAGGGGGAGGGCTCGCCCACCTCTTTGGGGGACAAGCGCCTTGAGGGTGCAACCTACAAGAAATCCATACGCGGCTCAACGCTGGGTATCGCCGGCCAATGCCAGATCAGCCGGGCGGCCGAGAAGTCGCCGCACTACCTGCGATTCCATATCAAACCGCCGTGCTGTGAAGGTGAACAGCACCTGAAGTGGGGCGGCAAGGATGAGCCTTACGGGCTCAAGTGGTGCACCAACGAGCTGGGCGAAGTCGAGAACGCTTGGTATCTGTGCGAGCACTGTCAGGGCGGTACTTTTGAATATCACGAAATGGTCGAGGCGGCCCAGTTCGGGCGTTACATCTGCGAACGCACGGGCATATGGACGCGCAACGGCATGGAGTGGTTCGGCGCGGATGACCAGCCGATCCCCACGCCGCGCTCGGTCACGTTTCATATCTGGACGATTTATTCGACGTTCACCACTTGGGTGGATATTGCGGCCGAGCGGATCGAGGTCGGCAAGGACTTGGGCAAGCTCAAGACCTTTGTAAACACGACGCTGGGCGAAGTCTGGGAAGAAGACCAGACGGAAAAGGTCGACTGGGAGCAGTTGCGCGACCGTCGCGAGAACTACGGCGCACAAGTACCGGGCCGCGCCGTGGCGCTGTTCGGTTCCATCGACACGCAGGACGACCGTTACGAGGGCCGTGTCTGGGCGTTCGGCGCCGGTGAGGAAAGTTGGCTGGTTTACCGATTCATTCTGTACGGCGACCCGGCCAGTCAGGTGCTGCGCAAAAAGGTGGGCGTGGAGCTGCACCGCCAGTTCACCCGGGCCGATGGTCAGGTGATGGGCGTCGAGCGATGGTGCTGGGACTCCGGCGGCCACTACTCGGACGAGGTGCGGCTGGAAAGCCGCAAACATGGCGTGCATTGGGTCATTCCGATTTTCGGTGCAAGCGTCTACGGCAAGCCCATTGCCAACTTCCCGCGCAAGAAAGAAAAGAAGAGCAAGACCTACCTCACCGAGGTGGGCACCGACAACGCCAAAGAGATTATTTACAACCGTCTCAAAATCCAGCCAGACGGCGATCAGCCGGTACCTGGCTGCGTGCATTTCCCTGCCGACGACAACATCTGCGATGAGGCCGAGCTGAAGCAGCTCACCTCGGAAAGCAAAAAGTGGGTCGTGGTCAGGGGGCGCCGGGTGTTCCGTTGGGATGCCAGCAAGCGGCGTAACGAGGCGCTGGACTGTTACGTGTACGCCATCGCGGCGCTACGGATCAGCCAGCAGCGTTTTGGTCTGGATCTGGACGAGCTTTCAAGGGGGCTGCCTCAAGTCATTGAGCGGCCGCAAGACGAGCCGGCCGAACTATCCGCCCCGGCCGCCGAGCCGGAACCGGCGGCCCACCAACCCCCAGCTGAGCCGATATCTGTTGGCGGCTGGGTCGACACAGGACAAGGCGCATGGCTGTAGACCCGCAAACCATGATTGACCGCTATCTGGAGGCCGAGCTGGCCGTGCTGGACGGCAAGGAAATCACTTTCAACGGCCGCAAGCAGGTGATGGCCGACTTGCCCCAAATCCGTGCGGGCAGACTTGAGTGGGAGCGCCGTCTGGCCTCGCAGCAAAGAGCACTTGCAGGGGGCCGCCCGGGGTATTCCCTCGCGGTGTTTGAGTGAGTCGCATGAACCTGTTCGACCGTATGTTGGCCCCGGTATTTCCCGGAGTCGTGGCCGAGCGTCTGCGAGCCCGTAACGTGATTCAGGCGTTTGAGGCGTCGGATATTACCCGTACGCACAAGGCGAAAAAGCAGTCAAAAAGTGCTGACAAGTCCCTGCAGAAGTCGGCCGTATCCCTGCGTGAACAGTGCCGCAAGCTGGACGAAGATCACGACATTGTCACCGGCCTGTTTGACCGGCTGGAAGAGCGGGTGGTGGGTGGTACGGGTATATCGGTAGAGCCGATCCCGCTCACCTATGCCGGTGACGTTGATCTGGAATTTGCCGCCGCGATCAAGGCGCAGTGGTCCGAGTGGTCGTTGTCGCCGGAGACTTCTGGCGAGTTATCGCGGCCGCAAATGGAGCGCCTGATGTGTCGCACTTGGTTGCGAGACGGTGAGGGGCTGGCCCAGATGCTGATCGGTAGGGTGGCCAATTATGACCATCTGCATGACGTGCCGTTTGCCCTGGAGCTGCTGGAGCCGGACTACCTGCCGTGGAGTTACACGGACTTGGCCAAGGGTATTTCCCAAGGCATTGAGCGTAACGGTTGGCGGCGGGTAAAGGCCTATCACCTGCTCAAGCAGCACCCGGGCGATGGTCTGGGTTATGGCATGACCCTCGACACCAAGAGCGTCCCGGCCGATCGCATGATCCATATCGCGCACCGCAAACGGATTGGCCAGAACCGTGGTCAGCCCCTGCTGCATGCCGTGATTATCCGGTTGGCGGATATCAAGGATTACGAAGAAAGCGAGCGGGTGGCCGCACGAATCAGCGCGGCACTGGCGATGTACATCAAGAAGGGCACGCCAGACGACTTTGTGCCCAGCCAGACCAAGGCGCCCGAGCGGACTTTTCCGCTGGCCCCCGGGGTCGTGGTCGACACCCTGTTGCCCGGCGAAGACGTGGGCATGATCGAAAGCAACCGACCTAACCCGTTTCTTGAGGGGTTCCGCAATGGTCAGCTCAAGGCGGTGGCAGCGGGCACCCGGGGCACTTACTCCAGCGTGGCCCGCAGCTATGACGGCACCTACTCGGCGCAGCGTCAGGAGCTGGTGGAAGGGCAGTTGGGTTATGACCTGCTGCAGCACGAATTTATCGACTACTGGTGCCGGCCAGTGTTCCGGGCGTGGTTGCGCATTGCGATCGCCAGCGGGGTGCTGGTGGTGCCCAAGACCGTCGACCCCAGCACGATTTATGGCGCGATCTATCAGGGGCCGGTCATGCCTTGGATCAACCCGGTGCATGAGGCCAATGCCTGGAAAATCCTTGTTGAGGCGGGCTTTGCCGATGAGGCCGAAGTGGCCCGGGCGCGTCAGCGCAACCCGCAGGAATTGAAGCGCACCCGCAAGTCAGAGATTGAAACCAACCGGGCGCAAGGGCTGGTGTTCAGCTCGGACGCCTATCACCTGTACTACGGGAAAAACAAAGCGAATGAAGCGGAAAAAAAACCAGATGACGATGACCCCGAGGGGGTCAACAAGTAGCGCGGGTGAGAGCTGGTACACGCTGCGCGCCAAGGCCCGGGGCGTGGTTGACCTGATGCTTTACGGCGACATTGGTGCCTGGGGCATCACGGCCAACCAGTTTGCCCGCGACTTGAAAGCCCTCGGTGACGTGTCACAGATCAACCTGCACATCCACTCGCCCGGCGGTGACGTGTTTGAAGGCATGGCCATGTACAACCTGCTCAAGGCGCATCCGGCGCGTATCGAGGGGTTTGTGGATGGTCTGGCCGCGTCGATGGGCAGCGTGATCCTGATGGCCTGCGACACGATCAGCATGCCCGAAAACGCCATGATCATGGTCCACAAGCCGTGGGGCATTCAGGGTGGCGATGCCGAGGACCTGCGCCGTTATGCCGACCTGCTGGACAAGGTCGAAGACTCACTGGTCATGGCCTATGTGGCCAAGACCGGGAAAACCGCCGATGAAATTCACGCCTTGTTGAAGGATGAGACGTGGATGAACGGAACTGAAGCGGTGGTGGCCGGGTTCGCAGACACCGTCATTGAACCAATCAAGGCCGCCGCCCATATCAAATCTAATCGCATGCAGGAGTTCACCAACATGCCCGAAGCATTTAAAAAACTGTGGGAGCCGCGTGGCTCGACCACTCCCCCAGCGCCTACTCCAACCCCTGCGCCTGCTCCAGCGGGATCGGTTCCGACCCCTGAGCAAATTCGCGCTCAGGTGGTGCAGGCCGAGACCGAGCGCCGTACCGCGATTACAGCCGCGTTCGGTGGTTTCAACGTGGCCCATGCCGAACTGTTCAATACCTGCCTGACCGACATGGAATGCAGCGTCGAAAACGCCCGTGAGCAGCTACTGGTGGCTTTGGGCAAAGACACCACCCCTACGGGTGGGCCAGCGCCGCGTCACCCCGGGCACCTCACCAACGGCAATCTGGTCGGCGACTCGGTGCGTGCGTCGTTGGTAAGTCGAACGGGGCAGGGCGAAATCCAGAAGGATAACGCTTACAACTACATGAGCCTGCGCGAGCTGGCCCGTGCTTCGCTGCAGGATCGCGGCATTCTGGTGGCGACCCTGGCCCCGATGCAGATGGTGGGCATGGCGTTTACCCATGACACCAGCGACTTCGGCAACATCCTCGTCGACATTGCCGCCGCGTCGGTGCTGCAGGGCTGGAATGAAGCGGAAGAAACCTTCCACCTCTGGACCAAGACCGGCCGCCTGAGCGACTTTAAAACCGCCAAGCGTGTGGGCATGGGCGAATTCCCGACTCTGCGTGAAGTACGCCCGGGTGCCGAGTACAAGTACATCACCACCGGCGACCGTGGCGAAACCATCCGTTTGGCCACCTACGGTGAATTGTTCTCGATCACCCGTCAGGCGATCCTCAACGATGACCTGGACCAACTGACCACCATCCCGAAACGCATGGGTGAGGCGGCACGCGGCACCATTGGCGATCTGGTGTATGACACCCTAATCAATAACCAGAATCTGAGCGATGACAAGAAGCTGTTTGCTGATTCGCGCAAGAACCTGTTCACCGGAGCCGGCTCGGCGTTGTCGATCGAGTCGCTAAGCAAAGCCAAGACCGCGATGGCACTGCAGAAGAACCAGACCGAAGGCGGCAAGGCTCGAACCCTCAACATCCGTCCGGGTTTCGTACTGGTGCCCGTGGCACTGGAAGACAAGGCCAAGCAATTGATCCGCTCGGCCTCGGTGCCCGGTGCCGAAACCAATGCCGGTATCGACAACCCGATCCGCAACTTTGCCGAAGTGATCGCCGAGCCGCGTCTTGATGATAATTCGTCTACCGCGTGGTATCTGGCGGCCAAGAAGGGCAGCGACACCATTGAGGTGGCCTACCTTGACGGTGTTGAGTTGCCGTACCTGGAGCAGCAACAAGGTTTCACCAATGACGGTGTTATCTCCAAGGTGCGTATCGATGCAGGTGTTGCGCCGCTGGACTCTCGCGGTCTGAACAAGTCGAACGGCGCCTAAGCCGCGCTGTAACCCCTGAGCCCCGCCCTGTGCGGGGCTTGTTGTTTCTTAAAGCAGGAGAAATTGGCTATGGCCAAGAATTTTGTAAGCAGTGGCGAAACCCAAGAATTTATCGCCCCGGCCGGCGGCGCCGTTGCTGGTGTGCCGGTGGCCATCAATGATCTGGTACTGATCCCGCTCAGTGGTGGTCTGGAAGGCGACAAGCTGGTGGGCCATACCCGTGGCGAGTGGCGTGTAAAGGCTGATGGTGCCCTTAAAAAGGGCCAGAAAGTCAGCGTCAAAGCGGGCGTTCTGGTGGCCCCTGCCACGGCTGATTCAGTGCCGTTCGGCAAGCTGAGCAGCGATATGGTCAGTAACGTGGCCACCGCGTTGTTGATCCCCTGATGGCGGCTGATCGCTTTCGCGAGCGAGCGGCGCGGATGGACCGCGTTCTGATCGATCGCCTTGGCGATCAGGCCACGCTGGAAGATGGCACAACGATTCGCGGTGCGTTTGTGTCGCCATTTCTCGGTGCGCAGATCGGCGCCAAGGCGAGCGGCTTTCGCCTTGGCGCGGCGATCAATACCGACCAGATCAAGGAGCCCACGTTTACCGTGCGCTCAGTCGATGCCGCCAATGTGAAGCGTGGGGCATTCATCACCATTGACCTGCCGGCTGTCGATGGCGGCGGTCGTTACAAGATGGTCAGGCCTGAGCCGGACGGTGCGGGCATGGTTGATCTGATTTTGGGGGCAGACAGTGAACGATCCGACGATATCAAGTGAGGCCGTCAGTGAGCTGACGATGCTGCACGATGCCATTGAGGCGATCTTTCGTGAGCGCATCCCCGCCTTTAAGCATGTCGAGCCATACCCCGAGCTGAACAAGGAAATGGGGGAGCCGGCTTTGGTCTTCGCCATGACTGGCATGGGCGACGCCTCGGACACTGGCACGGGTAAAACCTCGTTGACCTGTCGCTTTCAGGCAGTGGTATTGGTCGATGCCACGCGCAAGCGGGCGCCGCTGCAGGCTTCCATTTTGGCGGGGCGGGTTGCGACCGTGCTGCACAATCAGTATTGGGACCTCGACTTTGTCGACGCGCCTAAAAACATACAGGTACAGCCAGATGGCTCCACGCCTGAGCTTGCTCAGTTCTGCGTGTGGGTCGTTGAGTGGATGCAGGTTGTTCACTTTGGCGAATTTGAATGGCCGTGGCCCGACGAAACGCCCGGCTCGCTGATGTTCAGCGTGGGCGATGAGGTTGACCCGTGAGCCATGCCCTTGCCGAGCACGACCGCATGATCGCCGGGGTGGTCAAGGAGTGCTATGTGGTCGCCCTTGACCTGACTGTCAGGCCGCCCGTGTGTCGAGTGTCTGACGGGGAATGGATCAGTGCCTGGGTGCGTTGGCACAGTCAGGCAGCGGGCAAGGCGCGGCACTGGCGGGTGCCCAGTATGGGTGAGCAGGGCGCGTTGCTCAGCCCGAGCGGTGACGTGTCACAAGGCACCTTTGTGCCGGGGTTGTTTGGCGATGCCGGGCCAGCCCCGGATAACCGCGATCACGTCGAGCGCTGGCTGTTTGATGATGGTGGTTCGCTGACCTACGACTGGCAGGCCCACAGCTACATCATTGAGCTGCCGTCAGGCTCGGTGGATATCAAGGTTGGTAGTTCTTCGGCCACCGTTACGGATAACGCCGTGGTCGTCACGTCCGGGGCGATCGCGCTGGATGGTGATGTGACGATCTATGGCGAAGTGCTGATAAATGGCGCGTTACGCGTAACGGGCGATATCAATGGTGGCGGGGCAATTATCGACACCAGCGGCAATACACCCAACCACAAGCATTAAACCAAGACCCGCCCAGTGCGGGTTTTTTCATGCCAGGAGAAAACAATGGCGAGCAAACCAACCCCGATTGATGAGGCGCCCAGCGCCCCGGTGGCCTATCGCGACACTGCTTTTATCTCCCGCACGCTGGTGATGCGTAACGGCCGAACGCTGGAGGTCAGAAAACACCGCGTCGAGGTGTCGGACGCTGAAGCGCAGACCTTTCTCGATAAACACCCCGACCTAGAGCGTCTGCCGGAGTAGCCCCATGATCGGAATGGACCGCCACACCGGGCAGCCTATCTCGGGCCTCGATCACCTGCTGCAGTCCATTGAAGACATTTTGACCACGCCTATGGGGTCGCGGCTGATGCGTCCCGAGTACGGCAGCACGATCCGCCGCTTTGTTGACTTGCCCGTTTCTGAGGGCTGGAAAAGCGCCGTGCAGGCCGAAGCTGCCCGCGCCCTGAATCGCTGGGAGCCGCGTCTGGAGCTGACCCGGGTTCAAGTCGTGTCCGTGCTGAGCGGGCGTATCACCTTTCGCCTGTCGGGCACCTTTCTGGGCGATAGCAAGCTATTGGATGTGACTGTATGAGTACTCTGGACCTGTCCCGCTTGCCGGCGCCGATTGTGCTGGAGCCGCTGGATTTTGAGACGCTGTATCAGGAGGCGCTGACCGACTTTCGCGCCTTGATGGGCAAGAACTGGTCGGCTCCGCTGGAGTCTGAGCCGGTGGTCAAGCTGCTGGAAAAGCGCGCTTACGACAAGATGATGGAAAGGGCGCGGATCAACGACGCGGCCAAGGCGCTGCTGTTGGCGTTTGCTCGGGGCAGCGACGTGGACCATTTGGCGGCTAACTACAACGTCAAGCGCCTGACCGTGGTCGAGGCTGACCCCGCTGCAGTGTCGCCGATCGAGGCGCAATACGAGTCGGACGATTCTCTGGTCGAGCGCACGTTGCTGGCCTTTGAGGGCATGTCGATCGCGGGCCCCCGGGATGCTTATGTGTTTCATGCGCTGTCGGCGGATGGTCGGGTGGCGGATGCCCGGGCCAGCAGCCCGAGCCCGGCCACGGTGCTGGTCAGCATTCTGAGCCGTCTTGGCGACGGTAAGGCGTCGGCCGATCTGCTGGAAAAGGTGCGGGTCGCGCTCAGTGATGAGGACGTGCGCCCCGTGGGTGATCGCCTTCTGGTGCGGTCGGCCGAGCTGGTCGACTACAAGATTGAGGCGGTGCTGTACCTGTACCCGGGCCCGGAAATGGAGCTGAGTCTGGCCGAGGCCAACGCCTCGCTGGAGCGCTATGTGAACACGCAGCGCCGTCTGGGGCGGGATATCCGCAAATCGGCCATCCATGCCGCGCTGCATGTGTCCCGGGTGCAGCGGGTCGAGCTGATACACCCGGCGGCGGATGTGGTGGTGCTGGATACGCAAGCGGCCAACTGCATCAAGGCCAGCGTGGTAATCGGTGGCACTGATGAGTGATTCCAGCCTGTTGCCGAGCAATCGCGTGTCGCTGGAAGAGGCGCTTGCCCAGCTTTCGACGGGTGACGTCGAGCTGGCCAACGTGCTGCGTCAAGTCCACTCGGTCGAGAACTGCCCGGCGGCACTGCTGCCGTGGCTGGCCATCCAGCGCAGTGTCGATCGCTGGGACCCGGAATGGTCCGAGACGATCAAGCGCAAGGTGGTCAAGGATGCGTTTGAAGTCCACAAGCGCAAGGGCACCGTGGGCGCGCTGCGCCGGGTGGTCGAACCGTTCGCGGACATTTTGGATATCACCGAGTGGCACGAACTGGAGCCGATGGGCGAACCGGGCACGTTCACCATGAGTCTGGCCCTGTTCGACAGCGGCCTGAGCGACACGGCCATTGCCGAGCTGGAACGGATGATCAACGACACCAAGCCGGTCAGCCGGCATCTGGTGGGGCTGAGCATCACCTTTAGCCCGGACGGCACCTACTACATCGGCGCCGGTATTTCTTCGGGTGACGAGGTCACTATTTCATCACCTGAGCTGTGGTCGGACGACCTCGACCTGATCAATCTGGAGCTGTCGGCCAACGACCTCTATTACTTCTCCAACTTCGCCTTACCGGGCCTGATGAGGGTTACATGAGCGAAATGTCTGACCGCCAACGGGCGGCTATCGAGCTGATGGAAACAGCAGCGCAAACGGCCCATGACATTGTTCACCTGCCGGCGGACGTGGTTGTCGAGACCGCTTCCGGGCCTTCGCCCACGCTCCTGGCACTGGCCAAGATGATCACCGACTTGACCGGCGGCCTGTTGCTGCCGCGCAAGCGGGCGATCCCGTCTGCCGGCGCCGCGTTGGCTCTGGACGTGGCCTACACCAACGGCGTGTCGTTCTTCGACGTGACGCTGGACAAGCCGCAATGCTTGCTCACGTTTCTCAATACCGATGTGCCAGCGGGTTACACCTGGTCATTCACGGTGCGCCTGCGTCAGGGCACCGGGGCGAATAAGGTCACGTTTCCGGCCAGCGTTCACTGGTCAAGCAAGCGCCCGCCGGTGCTGGCCTACGAGGCGGGCGCGGCGGACGTGCTGACATTCATGTCAGACGGTGGCGGTTGGTTGGGCTTTTTTGATGGGAGTTGGTTCGATGCATCTGTCCCCGCTTAACAGCCGTCGCCCGGCCAGCCAGAAAACCGGCCTGAACAATGCGCTGAGCATGATCGAAGGCCATCACCGTTTTCTCAAGCACAACACCGGCGACACCAACGACGCCACGCTGCAGCACTACGCGCAGAACCTGCAGGGCGTGCTGGCCAACAACCGGCACTTTATCGCGCACTCGCAAATGGAGTACCAGCCCAACGGCGACGGCACCACCGAGGGGCAGGCGCTGCATATCCTCGGTTACGCGCATGCCTATCTGGCGACCAAGGATCAGCGCTATCTGGACGCGGCGGTGTGGCACTGGGAGGCTTACGAGGCGTATTTCTACGCGGGCCAGCCAATCCCTGACACGCCACAGCGGCGCATTGCCAACTGGATCGTCAATTCCAAGGAACCGGTGCTGGCCAACTGGCCGATTGATGCTGCCGAGCCCACCCACAGCGGGTTCAAGGGTGTTCCCTTTGAGTTCGCCAACGGCGCGTTGTCGATTCCCCACGGTGCGCCGCACTGGGGCGAATATCTGGACAAGGCGACCTTTGCCTTTGACGGCGCATTGGCCTGGGAGGCGATCAACGCCACGGTGCAGGCAGTCAAAGAAGACGGCTCGATTGACTGGGACAAGACGGGCAGCCAGTTCGATGTGGACTGGATCATCGCGTGGACCGGGCAAAAGATTAACGCCGATGGTGACGTGCTTTCCGAAGGCCACCCGCTGGAAGAGCGCGGGCAGGTCCAGCTCAAAAGTACGGCGGTGAACGGGGAGCACAAGCTGAACTACGCCACCCGTCAGCCGGTGGAGCACGGCGGCTACCTGATCCCGCGTAACGCGGTACAGCACAACCGGCCGTTGCATGTGCCGTTGCTGGGCAGCGTCAACCAGATGGGCAACGCGGCCGATGGTGAACAGTGGTACATGGACGCCTGTTACATGCTCTGGCGGATCACCGGCGAGAGCCGCTACAAGAAGGCGATGGATGCGTGCCGCTTTACCGCCCATGAGTACACGCAGATTGACTCCAGCGACCGCTTTTTCCGGCAAAGCCGCACCGAGCTGACGCCCTACACGGACGGCATTGCCTACCAGTTCAGTTACCCGAGCGATGCAGAGCCGGTGATCAACCGCGACTCAATGGGTTACATCACCGTGGATTGCGCCGATGCGGCGCAAGTGTCCCTGGAGCAGCAGGCGGTGTGGTTCAGGATCAGCAAGGACTCACTGGTACGCACCTGTTACGGCGGCGTGGACACCTTCAATGCGCCGCTCAATGCCAAGGTCGAGCTGGTGGTGTCGCCCAGCAAGGTCGAGGGCAGCGGGATCAAGTACAGCTGTGCGCTGCCCAAGTCGGTGTCCAACATCGAAGTGGTCGCCCACGATATCCCGCTGAGCAGCTTTACCCGGCTGAGCAAGGATGACGGCTCTGAGTACATCATGGCCGACCTGCGTGCCGTCTCGCACTCGGACGATATCGTGTCTGAGGAAGGCTACGAGCCGGGGATTTTTGAAGGGCGCGGCGGCAACGTGGTCAGCTCGATTTTCCCCACCGATGATGGCTGGTACAGCGTCGGGCACTGGCTGCTGCCAACCGAAAAGGCGCCGCTGCAGAGCATCACCTACCGCGCTGACGGCAATTTCAATCTGCGCATTGTCGATGCTGACGGGTGGCGGTGGTGGTGGATGTTGCCGGCAACGGCGGGTGCCTGGGTCACGCTGGTGATCCGGCCCGAGGACGCCACGCTGTCGGGCTACCAGCCCGGGGCCGAGGATCGTCCCGAGCCGAGCGCGCCGAAGTACACCGAGGTAGACGGCTTTTCAATCCTGATGGATGACAGCTCAGACACCAATCTGACGTTCTCGTATTACTGCATCAATGACGTCCCCCCGGCCTTTGCGGCCGAGGATGGCTACACGCTGAACTATCGGCTGACGGTCAAGGGGCAGGCCAAGTTCCGGGCGCTGGTGGGGGATTGCACCATCCTGCAATACCGTGACGATTCGTTGGCGTACTGCCCCGGGGTAATCCCGTTTTCCAATATCTACGCCGAGGGCACCGACCAGATCGGCGCATGGCACGGCATGCCGTACCCGGGTTATCAGTACCCGCTGATTTACTGCATCGACCCGCTCAATGAATACGGGCCCCGGCTCAATCAGATGGTCGAGTTTCTGTACGACTCGCAGCAGTGGTACGCGCAGAAGTTCGGCCAGTTGGGCCCGGGCGCATCGGCCTATGTGTGGAACCGTTGGGATAACTACAAGTACGGCAAGCCGGATACCTGGACGATGTACCACTGGGGCAACGGCACGGCGTGGAGCGGCTACCAGCCCCGAGCAATGATGGGCGCGTGCCGGGCGTGGTACGAGCTGGCCAGCCAAGGCAAAGCGGTGCCGGCAAAGCTCAAGGCCTACGCGGAAAACTGGCTGAGTTGGCTGGTCCAGTTTGTTAAAGCCTCGGGCGGCATTCTGCCCACGGACTTTCCCATGACCAGCACGGCCAAGCCGATGGCGGAGGACTTCACCGGCCATATGACCGGGCTGTGGCTGGCCGGTGCCTGTCTGGCGGGGTTGGCGGGCAGTCAGGTGGCGGGGTTGGACGGTTTGATCGAGGCCTGTGTGACCGAGCTGCAAACCCACTATGTGGTCACGCCGGTACCGGGCCAACCCATGAACGGCTGTTGGTCGCCGGCGGTGCGGCTGGGCACGGATAACGGCATGTTCTTCGGCTTTTGGGCCGGGGAGATTCTGCGCGGCCTGGGCCTGTACATCCTGTACCGCAACCTTGGCCCCGGGGCGAATATCTACGGCGCTCCCATGCCGCTGTAACTCACTCAATTAGGCACATTCATGGCAGAGCAAAACACGTTGTATATCGCCATGCTAACGGATGTTGGCGCGGCGCAGCAGGCCAAGGCGATCGCAAGCGGTACGCCCTGGAACATCACCCATATGGGCGTCGGCGATGGTAATGGCGTAACACCGATCCCATCCAAGCTGCAGAAAAAGCTGATCCACGAGAACGTGCGACTCAAGCTCAACCGTTTGACGGTGCGGGCCGATCGGCCGGTGATCAGCGCCGAGTTGATCCTGCCGTCCGATATCGGCGGTTGGTGGGTGCGTGAGGTCGGCTTGTATGACTCGACCGGCGCACTGGTGGCAGTGGCCAGCTACCCGCCGACCTACAAGCCGACACTGGCTCAGGGCACCGGCCGTACCCAAGGCATCCGCCTGCAGATCCTCGTCAGCAGCACGGCCAATATCACGATTCAGGACGATCCGACGCTGGTCACGGCGACCCTGTCGACCGTGCGTGAAGAAATCACCAAGGGCAATGCAAGCTCGGCAAGCAAGCTGTATGCCGGCCGGTTTCTGACCTACAAAGGTGCGGTGACGGGGCAGGGTTTTTTCGACGGCAGTGGCGACATTGATATCCCGATGACCCTTGCCGATTCGGGTGTGGCGGCCGGGACTTACAGCAAGGTCACGGTAAACGCCAAGGGGCTGGTGACTGGCGCCCAGTCGCTGATTCAGGGGGATATTCCGGCGCTGGATGCCAGCAAGATTACCACCGGTACCTTGAGCCGCCCGACCTCGGCCAACGCCGGTACGGCGACCAAGTTGCAGACCGGTCGGGCGCTGACCTTTGGCGGCGCTGCCACGGGCATGGGGTGGTTCGACGGCAGTGGCGACGTCAACATCCAGTTGGCTCTGGCCGCGCTGGACACCGGCAAGTTGAGCAGCGGCATTTTGCCGATCGTGCGGGGAGGCACTGGTGGTGATACGCCGGCTGCAGCCCGCACCGCCCTAGGGGCCGGTGTGCCTTCGAGCTTGTATCACGACCCGGCGGGTTACTGGTGGGATAAGGACACCGGTTTTTTTGTGCAGTGGGGCAGCCGGTGGATGGGGGACTTGCCCGGTGGCATGCTCAACGCAAAGGTTGTTTTTACTTATCCGTTCGATACCAAGCCTTTTATCGTTATTCCGGTGGTTACGCAGTATCCCGGCGGTGTTGTTTCGGCCGCGTCGGTGACGTGTACGTTGAACGAACAAAACATAACAGCCACGGACTGCCTGCTGAGCTTCACAGAATATACCCCTCTGGTTCAGCAATTCGGCTTTCGCTGGATCGCGGTCGGGTATCGCGTCACACCGATGTAAACACAGGTTTCAACGCAGTACCGCAACCGCCAATAGGGCGGTTTTTTCGTTTCTATGGAGAAAATTATGAGTCTTACCGACTTCTTTCACGGCATTACCGTGTCGCTGGTCGAGACCGGCGCCCGCACCATCGCGCTGCCCTCGTCTTCGATCATTGGCATTGTCGATACCTTTAGCCCGGGGCTGGGTCTGGTGGAGTCCAACGTGCCCACCCTGTTGACCCGTGAGAGCGAAGCGGTGGCCGCGTTCGGTGCTGACTCGGCCATTACCCGGGCGTGCAAGGCGATTTTTAACCAGTCGGCTGCCGCGATCGTGGCTGTGGGTGTGCCGGCAGATACCGAGGCGGCCGTGCTGACCAGTGCCGTGATTGGTGGCGTGTCAGCCGATGGCACGCGTACCGGCCTGCAGGCGCTGCTGGACGGCAAGAGCCTGTTTAACCTGCAGCCGCGGCTGGTCATTGCGCCCAAGCACAGCGCCACGGAAGCGGTGGCCACCGCGATGGATGTGCTGGCCGGCAAGTTGAAGGCGATCGGCATCATTGACGGCCCGAACACTACCGACGAGGCGGCGATTGCCTACGCCGAAAACTTCGGTTCCAAGCGCCTGTTTATGGTTGATCCGGCGGTCAAGCAGTGGAGCACAGCGCTCAACGGCGACGTGTCGGTGCCAGGTTCTGCGATCGCTGCAGGCCTGTTCGCGCAGACCGATTCGCGCTTTGGTTTCTGGTCGTCGCCGTCGAACAAAGAAATTGTCGGTATCACCGGCACGGTGCGTCCGGTCGAGTATCTGGATGGCGACAAGACCTGCCGCGCCAACCTGCTCAACGGCGCCAATATCACCACCATCATCCGTGACGGCGGCTATCGCTTGTGGGGCAACCGCACCCTGTCCTCGGATGTGAAGTGGGCGTTTGTCACCCGTGTGCGTACCACCGACATGGTCATGGATGCCATTCAAGCGGGCATGAAATGGGCGGTCGATCGGGGCATCACCAAGACTTACGTCAAGGACGTCACCGAGACGATCAACGCCTTTATGCGAGACCTGAAGGCACAAGGCGCGGTTATCAACTTTGAGGTCTACCCCGACCTTGAGAAGACCACGGCCACACAGATCGAGCAGGGCAAAGTTTATTGGACCATCCGCTTTACCGATGTTCCGCCGGCGGAAAACCCGATTTTTCAAGTTGAAGTTACTAACCAGTGGCTGACCGAAGTTCTGGAAGCCTAAGGAGGCGTTCAATGATTCCGCAAACCCTGTTTAACACCAACATGTTTATCGCCGGCCAAAGCCTGCAGGGCGACGTGCCAAGCCTGAGCCTGCCCAAGGTCACGGTGAAAACCGAGGAATATCGCGGCGGCGGCATGGATGCCCCGGTGGCGATGGACATGGGGTTGGAAAAGCTGGAGGCCAGCTTTGCCACCAACGGTGTGCGCCGTGAGGTTCTGAAGTACTTCGGCGCCTTTGACCAGACCGGTTTTGATGCGTCGTTTCGCGGTGCCTTCAAGGGTCAGAAAGGCGCAATCACCGGCGTGGTGGCCACCTTGCGTGGCGGCCTGCGCGAAGTCGACCCGGGCGAATGGTCGGCCGGCTCCAAAGCCGAGTTCAAGTACGCCGTGGACGTCACCTACTACAAGCTCGAAATCGACGGACGCGTCATGTTTGAAATCGACCCGATCAACGCTGTACGCGTCATTGATGGCGTGGACCAACTGGCGGACGTTCGCAACGTCCTGGGCCTCTAAGGAACTATGAACATGAGCACTACTGAAACCGCTACCAAGAAGCTGCCGAGCTGGCTGGAACTGACCGAGGAAGGTGCCACCATCACCTTGCGCAATGCAGTCGAAATCAACCAGATCAAGGTCAACCGAGTAAGCCTGCGAGCCCCAACCGTCAAGGACGTGCAGCAAGCCACTGTCCAGTCCGGCGGTGACGCCGAGAAACGCGAGCTGATCCTGTTTGCCTCCCTGACTCAGGCCGGGGACAAGGATATCGCCGGCATGACGGTGGTGGACTACAACCGCTTGCAGGCCGGCTATTTTCGCTTGGTCGAAGATGATGAACCTTACCCCTACAACGATTAAAGCGGCGGCCAAGCATCTGGCCCGGGAGTTTCATTTCTCGGCCAGTGAGATCGAGACCATGCCGTTTAACCGCATGCTGTGGTGGCTCACGGATTGAGCCACCCCTTCCGTTACGCGTAACAGGGCATTCCTATGGCAAATAAAATGCAGCTCGGTCTGGTGATCGGCGGGGCCGTAAGCTCGACCGTGGGCGCTGCTTTTAAAGACGTTGAAAGCCGCGTCAAAAAGCTCAGTGAGCAAGGCAAGAAAGCCCGGGTTCTGCAGAGCACGATCGGCGAAACCATGCGCCTGCGCGATGAGTGGAAAAAGGCCCACGCTGAAGGCGAGAAGGGCGCGCAAGCACTCAAGAACCGACTGGAGCGGAACCTGGGGGTGCTGCGCAAGGAAGGCGTGGAAGTCGGCCGGTTGTCTCGGGAGTACGAGCGCCTTGGCCGCGCCGGCCGTAGCGCTGAGCTGAAGGCCAAAGGCTTTGGCCAGATCGATCAGGGCAAGCAGCAGGTGCGCGCAGGAGTAGCGCAGGGGGTCGTGGCCACCGGTATGGTGGCCGTAACCGCCAAGGTCAGCGCCGATTATCAGGCGATTATCCGGGACATTGCGATCAAGGCCGGGGTGGCCCGTTCGGCGCAAGAGGCCGACATGTCGCGCAGCATCATCGCGACGTCGAACGATATCGGCATGGGCCGCAACGAAGTGGCTGATGTGGTTAACCAGTTGGTCGGCGCGGGGATGGACCTTAAGCAGGCGATGGAGTTTGCGCCGGTGGCGGCCAAGTTCGTCGTCGGGCAGGGCTCGTCTGGTGTCGATACCGCCAAGATGATCCAAGCACTGCAGAGTAACGCCAATATCACCGACCCCAAGGTGCTGGAAAAGGCGCTGGAGGCGGTGGCATTCCAAGGGCAGGCGGGCAGCTTTGAAGCCAGCGACATGGCGCGTTGGTTCCCGCAACTGCTCGCAAGTATGCAGAAACAGGGCATCACTGGCATGGACGCCGTGACGCAACTGGGTGCGATGCTTCAAGTGCAGATGAAAACCGCCGGCACCTCCGACGAGGCGGCCAACAACCTGAAAAACTGGATGGAGAAAATCGGTTCCGGCGAAGTAGTGGATGCCTACAAGAAGGCCGGTATTGATTATCAGGGCTCGCTAAACACCGGCATTCAGGGAGGCATGTCCACGCTGGAGGCCAGTTTTGGGTTGGCCAAGCGGTACATCGAGGCCACCGACCCGAAGAAAGCGGCCAAGATGGCCGAGGCCACGGCCCAGATCAGTAAAGAGGCGAACCCGGAAAAAGCCAAGGCCATGCTCAGCAGTCTGGAGCAGGCCCTGCGCACCGGCGATATCTTTGCGGACATGCAGGTCAAGTCGGCGCTGACTGCCTATGTGCAGAACAAGGCGCTGTACGAGCAGCTTAAAAATGAGGCGGCAGGCGCCTCGGGCATCCTCGACAAAAACCTGTCGGAACGGCGCGATACCTCATCGCAAAAATGGGCCGAGACGATTCAGGCGGGCAACGATGCCATGCGCAGCGTGGGCGATGCCATTCGGCCCGTTACGGATGCGGTCGCCACTGGGCTGACCACGGTGGTCAAGGGCATCACCAAGCTGTCGGACGAGTCGCCCAAGCTGGTGATGGGGCTGACGGCTCTGGCCACCGGTGCCAGCGTCGTGACCAGTCTGCTGGGCGCGCTCAAGATTGGCCGGGGGCTGGTCAATCTGGCCCGGGGCGGATTGGGCGGTGGTGGCGGTGCAGGTCGTGCCGGCGTGCAGTCGGTCTTTGTCACCAACACCAAGGACGCACTGGGCGGTGGTGATGATGACGGGGACGGCAAGGGGGACGCGGTCAAGTCGCTGGTCTCGGCAGGCCTCAATGCGCTGATGGGCCGCAAGGATGAGGCGGCCGAGGGTGAGGGCGCTGCTGATACCAAGCTGGACCCGGTCGAAACTGGGCTGAAGCTGCTCGATGTGATCCGGGAGGCGAAGGGCGGAGACGATGAGGCCGGGCCTGACCATACGCAGAAGGTCTTTGTGGTCAACGCCCGGGAAATCGGCGGCGGTGGCCCGGGTGGTGGAGGTCGCGGTGGGCGTCGATCGCGGCGCCGAGGGCCGCCACGCCCGCCGGCACCGCCACCCGTACCGCCGCGTTTGGGCGCTCGATTGATGAACGCCGTGGGCACTATCAGCAAGGCGGGGAAAGCCATCCCTGCCGGCTCGCTATTTGAGGCGGGCATCAAGGCATTTGATACCTACACCACGGCAAAAACGGCCGAAGAGAAGGCCGAGGGTTACGGTGGAGCTGCAGGCGGACTGGCGGGCACTATGGCCGGTGCTGCTGCCGGTGCGGCGATCGGCTCCGTGGTTCCGATCATTGGCACGGCGATGGGCGGGCTGGTCGGCGCGTTCCTGGGGGGTATGGGTGGCGACACCGTGGGCGGTATGTTCGGTAAAACGTCGTTTGCCAAGTCGCTGTTTGGCAGCGATGCAGAGCCGGGTGATGTGGTGCGCTCGATGAGCGCGCAGTCCGGTCGGTCACAAGCCCCGTCGCCTTTGGTGCTCAAGTCTGAATCCAAGCCGGCGCCGATCGATCAGAAGTTCACTTTTGCCCCGCATATGCCGATTACGGTTCAGGGTGATGTGAAAGACCCCGACGAGCTGATGCGCAAGCTGCAACCCATGATGCAGGGCCATTTGAATGACTTCGCCCGGCAGATGGAAGACAACGCCCGCCGGGCCAATGACCGCAAGTTATACGACGCCCCACATACCGGGTAAGGAGGTGATATGGCTTATATGGAGCAGATGCAAAGCACGGTCAGTTACTTGGCCACGGCCGGGGAGGCAGGACGGCGCAACCTTGACGGCATGATGGGGCCGGTAAACGGCGCAATCAGTGAAATGACCGGCGCGGCCTCTGAGCTGGAGACCCTGCCGGTCATTGGGCCGATGGTCGGAGAAAAGCTGCAGCGGGTCATGCGCAGTATCAGCGCGGCGCAGGCCAAAGTGGGGTCGGTGGTCGCGGTCTACAACCAAGCCACCCGCGCCGCCTCGCAGATCGAGCAGCGGCTGGAGGTACTGGGAGAGCAGGCAACCCGGGCAAAAAACGCGATCAACCAGATTGCCGGCAAGATCAATCCCGCACTGGGCAACATCCTGCCGACCAGCATTTTTGCGACGGACACCACGCCGGCGGTGGAAGCGGTGAAGCCGTTCCCTCACTTGCTGATCCTGCAGCCGCACAAGCACGAAGCGCCAACGTACTACTTCAACCTGGACACGGCGGCCTTTGAAGAACTGAACCGCCAGAGCGGCTTTCGCTGGGCCTCGCAAGAGCGCCTGATGCGGCGGCCGGCACAGCAGGCGGTGGGCATGGGTGACGACAAAATCACCCTCAAGGGTTCGATCTTTCCCGGGCACCGGGGTGGCCTCAAGCAACTGGACACCCTGCGCAGTATTGGTGGGTTGTTGGTGCCTTTGGGCCTGACCACGGGCTATGGCTACGTCCTGGGGGATTGGTGCCTGACCTCGATCACTGAGGACCAAAGCGCGTTCCTGCAGGGCGGAATTCCCCGCAAGCAGGGCTTTAGTTTGGAGTTCGTCCGTTATGGCGAAGACCTGCAGAACGCTTGACGGCGACAAACTCTACACCATTTGCCACAACGCCTATGGGCACCTCAACGGCAGCGTGGAGGCGGTGCTGGAAGCCAACCCCGGGCTGGCCGCCGAGCCGGAGCCGTATCGTGGTGGTGTGCTGATCGTGTTGCCGGACTTGGCGCTGGCCAGCGATGAGCAGGCCGTCCAGCTCTGGAGCTGATCGTTACGCGTAACGCACCTTAAAACCTGAGCCCCGCCTTTGTGCGGGGCTTTTTGTTGGAGCTGGATATGACGCCCGTTTTCCGCATCGTCGCCGATGGAAGCGATATCACCCGCATGATCAACGACCGGCTGTTGCTGTTGCGTACCTCGGACAAGCCGGGGATGGAGTCGGACGAGTTTGAGTTGCGCATTGATGACCGTGACAGCGCTGTGACGTTGCCGTCGCGGGGTGCCAGTATCGAAATCTATCTGGGCTATGCCGGGTCGACCTTGTCCCGGGAGGGTCGCTACGTTGTCGATGAGGTCGAGGTGTCAGGCCCGCCGGATACCTTGGTGATACGCGGCAAAGCCAGTGATATGCGCGGCAGCGGCAAGACCACGCGCAGCGGCAGTTGGGAGGGCGATAGCTTGGCCACCATCGTCAGTGCCGTGGCGCGGCGTAACGGCTGGGAGCCGGCCTGTACGGTGGCCACTATCGTGCCCCGGGCTGACCAGTTGGGTGAGTCGGACTTTAACTTTATTACCCGCTTGGCCCGGCTGCATGACTGCACGGCCAAGATCGCTGACGGCAAGTTGATCGTTATGCCGCGTCAGGGCGGTGTCACGGCCAGCGGCAAGACGCTGGGCGTCGTGACCATCAACAAAACGGACGTCAGCCGCTACAGCTTTCGGCTGGGCGATCGCTCGACCCACAAGGCTGTGAGCACCAAGTACCAGGACAAAGCCACCGGCAAACTGGCGGTGGTGAATCTGAACAACGACGACGCTCCGGACGGCCTTCCGCCGGTGCATACCGATCGGCATATCCACCCGAACAAGACGGCCGCAGAGCAGGCCGCCAAGGCGCGCTTGGCCGCGTTCAATCGTTCCACGGCCGGTGTGCGGCTGGAAATGCCCGGGCGTTCTGATCTGTTCGCAGAGCGGATGATCAACGCGCAGGGGTTCAAGGACGGGCTCGATGGCGAGTATCTGGTGGACTCCCAGGAACAAGTTTTCACCCAATCCGGCTGGTCGACGACGATCGAGTGCAATGCCGGCAAGAAGGGCAAGGCCAAGGTCAAAGGCAAGAAGCCTCAGAAGACCCTGAAAATCGTTCAACTCTAACCCGAAAACCCCCACTCCCAGCCCGCCTTGCGCGGGCTTTTTCGTAAGGGCAACTTATGTCGATTACCCAGCAACAACTCCTGCAGATTCTCCCCAACGCTGGCCCAGTTGCCGGCGTTTTTGTTCCGGTACTCAACGCCGCGATGGGGCATTACCAGATCATTGGCCCCAAGCGCGTAGCCGCGTTTATCGCGCAGATTGGCCATGAGTCTGGCCAGCTCAAATACGTCAAGGAAATCTGGGGCCCAACGGCCGCTCAAACCAAATACGAAGGCCGCAAAGACCTGGGCAACACCGTGGCCGGTGACGGCTCCAAGTACCGTGGCCGTGGCCTGATCCAGATCACCGGCCGGGCCAACTACATGGCGTGCGGCGAAGCGCTGGGCCTTGACCTGATCACGCAGCCCGAGTTGCTGGAAAAACCACAGCACGCCTGCATGTCAGCGGCATGGTTCTGGGCGACCAAGGGCCTGAGCACACTGGCCGACGCGGGCCAGTTCGACAAGATCACCCAGCGCATCAACGGTGGCCAGAATGGCGCGGCGGATCGGCAGGCGCTGTACGCCCGTGCGCTCAAGGTGTTGGCGTGAAGATCGATGCGGTGAAGTGGGGTGGGGTGCTGCTGATCATCCTGGCCCTGATGGCGGGCAGCGCGTGGGCCGCATGGGAGTGGCAGGCCAACGCCTATGGTCAGCAGTTGGCCACCAAGGAAGCTGCCCAACAAACCGAGCGCACCAATCTGGCCAACGCCAACTCCGCGCAAATTCTGGCAGAGCAGGGCAAGCGCCTCGCCCTGGAGCAGTGGCTGGCAGCCAGTGACCAATCCCATTACCGAGCCCTGACCGATGAAAAAACCAAACAAGCACGTCTGCGTGATCGCCTTGCTAGTGCTGACCTGCGGCTGTCAGTCCAACTCGACGCCACCGCCGCAACTGGTTGTGACGCAGTGCAAACCACCACCAGCCCCGGCGGCGTGGTTCATGGTGCCCATAGAGTCCAACTTGACCCCGCGCATGCTCAACGAATTATCGGAATCACCGGCGACGGCGATCAGGGACTGATCGCGCTGCAAGCCTGTCAGACCTACGCAAAAAAAGTCTCAGGCATGAAATAAAAGGCGCAGCTGTAGTAATACGTCAACATTCCGACTTGCATCCTGACCCAAAGATCAATTTATCAAGCCTGCTTTGTCTGCAGACTGAGTATTTTGGCCAATTGACTGTTACTGGGCGTGATGGTATTTAGCCATCAGAGAGAGGGGAAAACTTTCCCTCAACTGGAAGTATGAAAGGATTCTATGACGCTCAACCTAGATATGTATGCTGATAACCTAGTTTATAAAAGCTGGGTAGATAATCCATTAAAAGTAATTGCTCCAAGCGCGATTAATAATAATTTCGGCTTTCGAAAGCCTCAAATGGCTGCAGTATTTACGTCGCTTGCGCACCTGATATCTTCTCCGGCAAAGCCGGCCACGGTAGTGATGCCTACAGGCACTGGAAAAACAGATACTATTATTGCAATAGTTTTAGCTGGTTGCTTCGAAAGAACACTAGTTGTCGTACCATCTGATGCACTTCGGCGCCAGACAGCGGATAAATTTCTTGAGTTGAAAAACCTTCGCAAAATGGGGGCTATCGGGGATGCTGTACTAGCTCCTGTAATTCATTTAATGAGTGGCTTACTGAATGATGGTGATTTTGAAAAAATCATTGCTAGTAATATTGTTATCTCTACTCCAAACGCTCTGGATTTATGCGATGACGCAACGTTAGCCAAGTTAGTGGCTGCTTTTAGTAATCTAGTTGTCGATGAGGCTCATCACGTAGCAGCGAGAACCTGGTCTAAGATTAAACGTGCTTTTGATGGTAAGCCATGTCTGCAATTTACGGCTACTCCTTTTCGAGAGGATAAAGCTGCTCTTGAAGGAGATATAATTTACAATTACCCACTTAAAGATGCTCAGAGTGATGGATATTTCCAAGATATAGAGTTTCACCCTGTAAGAGAGTATCAATCTAGTCTTGCCGATCAAGCAATTGCCGACAAGGCAATTGAGTTGCTTCGAAAGGATCTTGCTGAGGGGAAAGATCACATTTTGATGGCTCGCGCCAAAACAATCACAAAGGCCAAGCAGATATTTAGTATTTACAAAGCGCATGATGATTTATGTCCTGTTCTTGTACATAGTAAAAGTGGTGTTGCTGATGGATTGATAAATGATATCAAAAGCAAAAAGCACCGCATCATCGTTTGCGTAAATATGCTCGGAGAAGGGTTTGATCTTCCAGAGTTAAAGATAGCCGCTTTGCATGATCAACATTGTAGTCCAGCCATTACGCTGCAATTTATTGGTCGCTTAACGCGAGTGGATGCAAAGTTGGGGGCTGCTAAGTTTGTCGCTAATATTGCCAATCAAAATGTAGATGGTCAAATGTCAGCCTTGTATTCTGAAAGCGCGGATTGGAGCTCTGTAATTAAAGATGTAAGTGAGAAAAAAATATCTCGAGAGTTGCAGCGTGAGGCCTTCAATGCTCAGTTCGATGATGTTGAAGATGGAAATCAAATACTTGCCTTAAATCCTGCGCCTAATATTAGTGCAATTGCATATTCAGTTTTGCCCGTTGACTGGCTACCCTTTGGCGCAAAGGAAATGAACTCTGCTGGTGAAGAGGTTAGACTCTATACGGTCAGCGAAAAACAAGATCTGGTGATGGCGGTTACGCGCGAAGAGTGTTCTGTGGCGTGGGCTAATACAGAAGAAATATCTTCAGTTAATTGGTATTTGTATCTTGCATACTATAAAAGGGAAACAGGTACGCTGTTTATTAACTGCTCTGGGGATGAAAGGCAAGCGTTAAAATTTAAAAATAGAATTTCCCGTAAGGCTGTAAAAGTTACTGGTGATAAGACGTTTAGAGTCTTGCATAATATGGAGCTCTTGAAGTTCCAAAATATTGGACTTACCCGTGGTACGCGTGATCTAAGGTTTACAATGCACGTAGGACGGGATGTTACTGCTGTGCTAGGTGATTTGGAAGACGGTACGGCAATTAAATCTAATATTTTTGGTATTGGATTTGAGAACGGTGATAAAAATACTGCTGGATGTTCTGCGAAAGGTAAAATTTGGAAAATGGATTCTGACTCCATTGATGGTTGGACAAGCTGGTGTGATGCCGTATCAAAAAAAATCAATGATGATAAGATAAATACTAAAGATATTCTTGAATATGTGGTTCGCACGGAGCCAATTGTCGGGAAGTGGCCTAAGGGGCTTTTTTTTGCGGATTGGCCTGAGACGATATATATAGAAAATGAACGTCGTACTTATGTTGTCGTGGAAGGGGTTAAGTATAGTCTCATGGATCTCTCTTGTGGTACGCCTGTATATGTTGGCGAGAAAGAGTTGTCCATTCCTGTATTGAAAGAAGATGTTGAGGTGTTCTCCATACAGCTAGTGCTTGTGCAGGATGGGTATCAGGTTGTTTGTAATAATGTTGAAATAATATTCAAGGGTGGGATGAGGTTTTCTGACTACCTAGAAAGCAACCCGCTGAAACTGTTAAAGACCGATGGTTCTGTAATTTTAGGGAACTATAGAAATTACTGTCCGAAAACGCTCAATGTATTGCTACCCGCTAAGCTACTAAGTAGTTGGGACTGGAAAGGCGTACGGATAAATAAGGAGTCTATGGGCAAGCTTGGAGAGCTTGATACCGTACAAGGGTTTACCTTTACTAAGATAAAAGATGGCTACGACATTGTTTTTAATGATGATGGGGCAGGTGAGGTTGCGGATTTAGTAGCGATTCGTGAAAATGCCGATCATATACAAGTGGATTTCTATCACTGCAAGTATTGCAGGAAAGGGGATGTGCCTGGTGCTCGGGTTGAAGATACATATGTGATCTCTGGGCAGGCAAGTCGCTCTGCAAAATGGCTTCATAATGGGGGGGAGTTATTTGGCCAGTTATTGTTTAGGTACAGTAATTCGTTGGAAAGTGGTTTCAATCGGCTGCTGAAGGGCGATGCAGTGCAACTTGATATCTTGAAAAATAAATGCAGGGATTTGGAGCTGAGATTGGGTTTTTATATAGTGCAGCCTGCTATCTCGAAAGCAAAAATATCTGATGAAATGCTAGCGGTTTTGGGAACAAGCTATTCATATGTAAAAGCAATTTCTGGAACTGAACTTAAAGTCATCGTAAGCGCATGAGTCGCAGGCTCTCTTGCCTAGATTTATGAGCTCTAACGAAATTCTCGTTTGGTCAGAGAAGAAATATAGTAACAAAAGCTTTCATAGAACTTGGGTTTTCGTAGGTGTTCAGCCTCAGGTTGTGTGATAGGCAGTGGTCCGTAGGGGGAAGGCTTGCTAGAAATTCCGAAAAAACCCTACCCTGCAGGCCGCTGTTGAGCATTTACAAAATCACGAATTGTCGCGGTGTTTAAGCTCCTGAGTGGCTTTAAATACTTTTGGTTTGTTTGCCTGGCATAACACTGGGAGAGACAGAAAACCTCAGTGACTTTTCGAGTGACATCGTTACTCGGTATCCAGCAGCGTTGGGCGTCGTTGCAGCGAGCGCCTGTTGCTGGAGTCCCGTATTTACTGGCGCTGAGTAAGTCCAGCTTGAATGGGGTGCTAGGGGTCGAGTGTTCGAATCACTCCGTCCCGACCATATTATTCAATGACTTAGCCCAATCTGTGAAGGTTGGGCTTTTTCATGTCTGCGAAATACCCCCACTAAACCCCCCACCAATGGCGGGGCTGTCACAGGCCGTTGTCTGATGGAATGAGGCAGGACTCTGCTGCTGGGTGATTAGTTGCGAAGGTGTGCTCGCCACCACCGCTACAAATGTTGACGCAGTGCCTCCCCATATGCTCAACGAATTATCGAAATAACCGGCAACTGTGACCAAATACTGATCACGCATGGCAGCATGCCAAGGGTATGGGGGAGTGATCGGAAGACTTACAGATGCCGCAGCGAATCCATCCGGTCGTGTAGAACACGAATAATGGCAATCCCATAAGCTGTAATGCGGAAGTAGACCATGTGCTGCTCAACACGACGACGGCGATAGCCTAGTCGAATGTGATCACAGGCCGGAGCTGTTTTAGGCTGCTCCGCCAGTTCGGCAAAAGCAGTTGTCAGCATGTCGATGTAATGATGAGCCTGAGCCACGTTCCATTCCTGCGCGGTGTAACGCCAGATCCCTTCAAGATCTGACTCAGCCGCAGGAGTCAGTCGATACTCAGCCATGTGCAGTCAGCATTCTCTTTTTGAACGCATCAGGGTCGAAAGCACGAGGTTGCCCGCTGGCCTCACCTTCGCGCAGCGCGGCACGAATGGCATCAACCTCAGCGCTGCGCTCCTGCTCACGACGGATCAGATCACGAATGTACTCGCTGTCATTGGTGTAGTGCCCAGCTTCAATCTGCGCTTTGATCCAGCCATCCTGTTGATCAGTCACCGTAATGGTTTTACGCACAGTTCCCATAATTCAACCCTCAGATTAATACTCAATAGCGAGAATATTATCATACTATTGATGCTATTTTACGCAGATAAAATGAGCGGCCAGATCAAATCCCCCAAACTGAATCGCCCTTAGGCTAGAAGCTCCCCGAACGGCTCGATTCTCGACGATCAGGACAGGCTTCAGCGCATCGATGGGCTGGAGGGGCAGTATTACCGAGTGATCTCGACGAAAGTTTGTTGATTACCCTGCACCGCCAGATGAGCGTTGAAGGAATGCCTGCGCTGATGGTGAGCGCTGCTAAAGGTACAGTTGGGATCTCTGTACGTTGATTCAAATGTATGTGCTTTGACTTTGAGTGAGGGGCAGGCCCCAAAAAACCGAGGCCTTCCGAGATTTCGACAGGTTTTAAAGCTATTCAGCAATCATAAAACCGATCACAGGCAAGATCACCAAGGTACTGATTGCCATCGACAGCACATTGCCGATATAGGGATGCAGGTACTTGGGTAATTGCTGCGCAATGGCACAGGCCAGTGGCGGTGCGATCAGGGCACCGAGCAGTGCGCTGGCGATCATCACCGTAAAACCACCGCCATAAGTCAATACCGCCGCAGGCACGACTGAAACCAGTGGCACATACGTGGGATACCAACCACGTTTCTGCCATTGCCGGCGCCAGACAATGACGCCCACCAATGAGGTCAACGCTTGCGCAGCGAGCATAGGCAACAGCAGCCCAGAGCCATAGGCAGGGCTTAACGGGCTCAAGGCGTAAGCCAATAGCACACCCGCCAGCATGCCCAGGCTGGCCCACTCATTGCCATAAAAGGGCGCTTCGGAAAAGTCCGCCAGTACGCGACGTAATGTCCAGATCGCGCCGTAGTTCGGCTTTTTCTCAGGAGTTATGGGTAGATTTTCTGGTTTTTGCTCATGCTTGGGTGTCACCAGCGCGGGAAATCGCTGACACAACACAAAGGCCGCCACACTGCCCAGTGCCATGCCTAGCACATTGCCAATCACTGCCGGCAAGCCCAGGGGCACGCACACGAAGTTCACGATCAGCAGGCAGGACGGCGTGACCAGCAGCGCACCCAGAATTGCGCCATTGAGGGTGACTTTCCAGCCGGCACCAAAGAACAGCACCATGGCTGCGGGTAATGACACGAAAGCGGCGAAGGTGGGTTGCCAGGTGTCAGCGGTCAGGGTCCAGCCCCACAGGGCATTGCTCAGTAGCAACCCCAACAGTGAGCTGGTCACTAACCACGGCCATAATCCCGAGCCATAGCTGATGCTAAACCCTTGCCAGGATTGGGCGTAGCGGCTGGCCCAATAACCCAGCGCGCCTCCGAGTAACAAGCCCAGTGAGGCGAGCTCATGCTTGTAAAACGCTACTTCGCTGATATCGCCAAGCACCCAGCGCAACCAGGCCCAGGGGGAGGGCATGCTGTTCATCATGTCGCTGTAGGTGGGCCAGCAAGCGGTGCTGGTTGCGCAATACCCCACGGCCACCCAGGCGGTTACTGCGCCAAACATCAGCGCAATGCCAATAAGCATAATCAGCAGACGTGCAGCAGATCCTGAAACTTCTCTTGCAGATGTATGTTCCATGACTGCCCCCGATCAACGCGGGAAGCGGAAGTGATGGCCATAGCCAAGCATCTCGTCATATACATCGACGCGGCGGTCACGGAACAGGTCGTTCAGGTTGTTCCAGATGGGTGCGCTGCGCGCGGTAGACAGGTCGATATCGGCATACAGAATGGTCTGCTCGTCCGCCGGGGCCACTTCCCCGATGGGCCAGCCATTGGTGCCTGCAATCAGCGAGCAGCCCAGATAGCGTGCATCCTGCTCCTGACCAATCCGATTGGCGGCGGCGATAAAGCCATTGTTAACGTGTGCTGCGGTCATCGTCAGATAAGTGGCCATGCATTTGCCGGAAGCATCGAACAGCGGCGGTGGCGTCCAGACCCAATTGTTCAGGCTGCAAATAATGTCGGCGCCTTGCTGAGTCAGCAGGCGGGGTACTTCGGGGAACCAGATATCCCAGCAAATCAGCAGACCAATGCGTCCGATCGGGGTTTCAAATACTGGGAAACCGATATCCCCGGGGGTGAACCAGAGTTTTTCCTGGTTCCATAAATGCGCTTTGCGGTATTTGCCGATATAGCCGTCCGGTCCCAGTAATACCGCCGTGTCAAACAGCTGCATATCGTCCTGTTCGACCAGGCCTGCAACCAGATACACCTCATATTCCTGAGCAAAGCGGGTCCATGCCTGAACGCTGGGGCCATCTGGAATGCTCTCAGCGTGGTTGAAGGCATCCTGGCGATTGGCAAATAGATAGCCCGTGTTGGACAGCTCGGGCAGCACAATCAGATTCGCTCCGTTTTCGGCCGCTTGTGCAGCCAGCTCCAGGCTCATGTCCAGATTCGACAGACAATTATCGGTGCCCACTTGCGGATCAAACTGGATAACTGCAACGCGTACCGGGCTGACTGCGACAGACTCGCTCATGACTGACACCTCTTCTTGTTGTGTTGTTATGGGGCCACCTCATGGTGGCCATTTAGTAGGAAGAGTTACCCGTGCCAGCGTCTATCGCCGGATTCCTCTCAGGCTGTAGTCCGTAGGCGTAAATTTTGAGCGACCTGTATGTATGGACTACATGAGGAGAGGTGTTGGCGCGTAGACAAGCTGTTTAATTGCCAACCTTAGGGGCGTGCCTGGTACGCCGGATAGTCAGCCAGCGTAAAGCCTCCGTTGAATTGTGCGTGCGTGGTATGGCACAGGTGGATGACGGCATCGATCGCGCCACGCAAACAAGGCTCGGTCCAGCCCGCATCGACGGAAAACGACTCTCCGGATAAATACAGGCCTGAGACATGGGCATAGTCGCGGTTGTACTTCATCAAGCTAACCGCTTCGTAATAGGTGCCTGCGCGATACAGCTTGGCGCATCCCAGGGCATTTTTGTCGGTGATCCAATCGTCACGGTTCACGCTCCTACGATGCACAGGTTTTTGGAAATTGGCTGAAAATGTAGGGGCAGGTTGTGAGTGAGTGGAGTTAGATAGTTACTACCTGAAATCATCGTGTCCATGCAGGAGCGGGGAGATCCTCGCAGTTAGCTGGAAGGCGCAATCGGCATCATCATCGATGGCTTCTCAAGCACGTTCAGCGGTAACTGAACAATCGAATGGACGCCGAAGATACGGCTGCCGAGATTTTGTTCCAGGTGTTGGCCTCATGCAGTGACCTGGAAACCCTGCAGGCGCACGCGCCACTCGACTGATACGCCGCCACGGCGGTACTCTCGCCGGGCGCCGCTGGCGTTTGTGCCGCTGCTTCTACACCTGCCATTTTTGGGGTCTCCATGGACAGAATCGCCTTCAAACCGCTCCTCCTTGCCGCTGGCCTCCTGGCGTTTATGCCTATTGCCCATGCCGCCAGCACGCTGGTCTACTGTTCCGAGGCCAGCCCGGCCGGCTTCGACCCCAGCCAATACACCAGCGGCACCGATTTTGATGCTTCCGCCGAAACCGTGTTCAACCGCCTGACCCAGTTCAAGCGCGGTGGTACCGAAGTCGAACCCGGCCTGGCCACCCGCTGGGATGTCTCCAAAGACGGCCTGGCCTATACCTTCCACCTGCGGGAGGGCGTCAAGTTTCATACCACTGATTTCTTCACCCCGACCCGGGATTTCAACGCAGATGACGTGCTGTTCACTTTCACTCGCCTGCTGGATGCCGAGAGCCCGTTTCGCAAGGCTTACCCCTCCGAGTCGCCCTATTTCACCGATATGGGCCTGAACACCACGATCAAGAGCGTCGACAAAATCGACGACCACACCGTGCGTTTCAACCTCAACAACGTCGATTCATCATTTGTACAAAACCTGGCCATGAGTTTCGCCTCGGTGCAATCGGCCGAATACGCGGCGCAATTGCTCAAGCAAGGCAAGGCCGAAGAGATCAACCAGAAACCGGTGGGCACCGGGCCGTTTGTGTTCAAGCGTTATCAGAAGGACTCGCAGATCCGCTATGTCGGCAACAAACAGTATTGGAAGCCCGAGGATGTAAAACTCGACAACCTGGTCTTCGCCATTACCCCGGACGCGGCCTCGCGCTTGCAGAAACTCAAGGCCGGGGAGTGCCAGGTCAGCGGCTACCCGCGGCCCGCGGATATCGAAGTGATGAAGCAGGATCCCAACCTGCGGGTGCTACAACAACCCGGGTTCAACCTGGGCTTTCTGGCCTACAACGTGACACATGCTCCGCTGGACCAGCTCAAGGTGCGCCAGGCCCTGGACATGGCCATCGACAAGCCGGCGATCATCAAGGCTGTGTACCAGAGCGCCGGGCAATTGGCGCAGAACGCCTTGCCGCCGGCGCAATGGTCGTATGACCCGACCATCAAGGATGCCCCCTACGACCCGGTCAAGGCCCGGGCGCTGTTAAAAGAAGCCGGGGTTGCCCCGGGCACCACCATCAACCTGTGGGCGATGACCGTGCAACGCGCTTCCAACCCGAATGCGCGCATGTCGGCACAAATCATCCAGCAGGATTGGGCCAAGGTAGGGATCAAGGCCAATATTGTCAGCTACGAATGGGGCGAGTACATCAAGCGCGCGAAAAATGGCGAGCACGATGTGATGATTTACGGCTGGACGGGCGACAACGGCGACCCGGATAACTGGCTCGGCGTGCTCTACAGTTGTGCAGCGGTCAAGGGCAGCAATTACGCCAAATGGTGTAACCCGCAGTACGACAAACTGGTGCAGCAGGCCAAGGTCAGCAACGACCGTGAGCAACGCATCCAGTGGTATCAACAGGCACAGAAAATCCTCAAGGAACAGGTGCCTATCACCCCCATTGCCAACTCGACGGTGTTCCAGCCCATGCGCAAGGAAGTGACCGACTTCAAGATCAGCCCTTTTGGGCTGACGCCGTTCTACGGGGTCAGCCTGGACAAGTAGGCGGCATCAGCTGTCACGCAAAGGCCCCCCTGCCCAAGCGGGCAGGGGGGCTTTTGCAGGGCAGCAGGCAAGTGCTTGCCTGCGGGGTTATCGGGGGCGCACACCTTCGTAGGCGTCCTGGAGCAGTTGTCGAATGGCCTTTGCTTCGATCGGGCGCGGGTTCCAGTACGGGTTGGACAGGGCAATATCTGTGGCACGGTCCAGATCGGCCTCGCTCAGGCCCAGGTCCTTGAGCCGGGTGGGCGCACCCAGTGAGCTGGACAGGTCAAACAAGGCCGCCGCAGGGCTGCAATCCTTGACGTTCAATGCCCGGCAGATGCGTGACAGGCCAGGTGCCGCCGACTGGTTGTAGGCAATGGCGTGTGGTAGCACGATGGTGTGGGTCTGGGCGTGGGGAAGATTGAAGCTGCCGCCCAGGGTATGGCAAAGCTTGTGATGCAACGCCATGCCCACGTTGCCCAAAACCGTGCCGCACAACCAGGCGCCATACAGGCAGTCCCCCCGTGCATTAAGATCGGCCGGGTTGTGACGGATGACCTTCATGCCTTCGGCCAGGGCCCGAATACCTTCTTCAGCCATCAATGACATCACCGGGTTGCCATCTTGGGCATACAGGCCTTCGGCTGCGTGGGCGATGGCATTCATGCCGCTGGTGATCGACATCTCGACAGGCAGGCTGACCGTGAGTTGGGGGTCGTAAATCACGGTTTTTGGCAGTACCCGAGGATCTTTGCCGGTGCGTTTGAGGCCATTTTCGGTAAGGCCGAAAACGGGCGTCATCTCGGAACCGGCGTAGGTCGTCGGTATGGCGAGGATCGGCAGGCCCGAGTCCATTGCAATGGCCTTGCCCAGCCCGGTTGTAGAGCCACCCCCGATGGCCACGGCGCAGTCGGCTCCCAGTTTGCGGGCCACTTCCCGGGCTTGCTGTGCCGTTTCGACAGGAACGTGCATCACCGCCTTGTCGAAGATGCCGGCTGCCCGGCTACCGAGCAAGTTCACCACCTGTTCGGCCTGGGCATGTTGTTCCGCCGTGCAGAGAACCAGAGCTCGCCTGGCGCCTAGCCGATCGATTTCCGCCTCCAGTTGTTGCAGTGAACCCTGGCCAAATATGACGCGTGACGGCTGGCCGTTATAGATGAATGGGGGCGTTGACATAAGGCAGGTCTCCAGAGGTAGCGGGCGGGGATGGGGCAGGGCGCTGGGCGACCGGGGTGGGCTGATAGGCCAACAGTTGCCAGCGCTCTCCCGTTTTGGTCCAGACGCTCAGTGTTTGGTTGTTGAGGCTCTTGGCCACGCCGTGGGACACGATATCGGCCGACATGTGCCCAAAGGCCAATGCGATATCGCCGTACACGCGCACGTCATGCACGGCGTGATCGATGCGGTGATAGTGGTAAAGCCCGTTATGGCACTTGTGCAGGTAACGGCTGAGATCGTCTTGCACGCCATTGGAGTGCACATAGACCAACTCGGGGTGGGCCAGGCGCTTGAAGCTGTCAAGGTCGCCCTGCTGCATCGCCTGATAGCGCTGGTTTTCCAATGACGCAATCAAGGCGGTAGTGGCTGAATCGCTGTTCATGCTGACCTCGGCGGGTAGATAACAGTGCAGTGATGCGGCCTACTCGTTCGCCAGAACGAAATCGAAGGCCAGGGTGTAAAACGGTTCATTGCTGAACGTGCCTGCAGGGGTCATACCGCCCGGGTGGCGTTGCCACTGCGTAATAAGTGAGGAGCGCACGCCAAATAACGGGTCCGAATCCAGGCAAGGGTCGTCCTGGCGAAACACCTGGGTGGTCAGCCGCTGATAACCGCGAGCCTGCACGGTGAACTCAAGGTGCGCAGGGCGCCTGTCCGGTCGGTTCAACGCGGCAAGCAACTGGCCTGCAGGGCCATCAGGAAGAATGCGCGGGTTGTCCGGCAGGGAGGTACAAAAGTGATAGCGCCCCTGTTCATCGGCTTGCAGCAGGGCCCGCTCGATGTGGCGGGTCGCATGGGTGCAGCCAGGCTGGACTTCCAGCGTGGCATGGGGGATGGCGTTGCCCCTGGTATCCAGCACGGCACCGCGCACATAGCCTTTCGGGGGCGCGGCACCGGCACTCAGATCAGCGCCTGGATTGAGGTGCAGGACGGGTTGTGCCGATGGCGCATGGAACGCCGCCGTCTCGGTGCAACCTGCAGGCTTGCGGTCATTTTGCGCAAGCACCAGGGTGGAAAGCCCAAGCACATGTGACAACAGTGCAAAGTGCTGGCGCTGTGGCGTGTTGGCTGCACCGGTCTGGGCAAGAAAGTCGATGCCGCGTTGCCATTCCGTTTCTGTCAGTTTGGTATCGCGGGCAAAGGCGTGCAGGTTTTGCACCAGGCTGGTCATGATTTCGCACAAACGGGTGTCGCCGATAGCGCTGTTATTGGCCAGCACGGCTTGGGTGATGGTCATTTCGTCCAAGTTGCGCATGTTGACTCCCAGACTATGTGCGCTCTGTAGTTGCCTGGCCATCTCAAGTAATGGCGGCGGATTGGCTTCTCTGCCATAGCGCCGCACGTTATAGTTCCGCAGAATGTAAGAAAAGGCCGTATATGGAATTCTTTATTTCATATATGAAAGAATAAAAAAGGAGTACGCCTTGGATCGACTGACCGAACTTGAACTTTTTGTATTAACAGCTGAAGTGGGGACCTTGACCAAAGCAGCCGAACTGCTGGGTTTGTCCAATGCGGCAGCCAGCCGGCATCTGGTGGCTCTGGAGCAGCGTCTCAATGTTCGTTTGATCGACCGCAACACCCGACGTCTGGCCCTGACCAATCTGGGCCATCAGTTCTACGGCAGCTGCAAAAGTCTGCTGGGCGAGTTGAAGGAGGCCGAGGCATCGCTCAACGAGTCGCTGGTACAGCCAGTGGGCACGCTGACGGTGACCGCGTCGATTTCGTTTTGCATGTTGCATATTGCACCGCTGATTCCGGCCTTTCGCAAAATGTACCCGCACATCACCCTGAAGGTGCTGGGGGAAAACCGCTACTTCGACATCATCGACAGCGATATTGATCTGGCCATCCGAACCAAGGAGTACGAGCCCGATTCCAATATCACCATCCGCCGCCTGGCCGAGACGCGCCGCGTACTTGCCGCATCGCCCGGTTACCTGCAGCGCATGGGCACGCCTAAAACCATTGACGACCTGGCCCGCCACGACCTGTTGATCTATAGCCACGCCAATCAGCCTCGTGTCATGCGCTTCACCCAAGGCAAGGACGAAGTGGCGTTCAAAGCCGAGCCCATCATGGAAACCAACGATGGGCAAATCGTGCGGGCTGCGGCACTGGCGGGCGGGGGGATTCTGGTGCAACCCAAATACATCATTAATGCCGATCTGGTGGCGGGGCGTTTGATTCCGGTTCTGGACGATTGGGACTTGCCCAGGCTGACCATTAACATGGCGTTCCAAAGTCGTCGGTATATGCCGGCCAAGTTGCGAGTGTTTATCGAGTTCCTGTTGGCCGACTTCAAGAAACATGAACATGAGCGTTACTGGACGCGTTAATGCCGTTATCCGCTGCGCGGCGCTGACGGCTGTTTGTTCAGACGAACTTGCATAAGCGCCGGACCCCTTTCAAGGCACTGCATTCGACAGTGCCCACCCGTGATCGTGATCTTCAGTTTTCCACCAGGTGGAAAACACATTTGCCGATCGCGCATTTGTTTTCCGATTCAATCGCAGTAGTCTCACCCCCACTGAGCGAACACATAAATTCAATAAAGGTTGACCTCATGTCGAATCACCCAACCACGGCGAGTGCGTCGTCGAAAATTCTTTGGCGCATCGCCGCCATCACGACCATGGGCTCGCTGGCATTTGGTTATGACACCGGCGTGATCTCCGGCGCGTTGCCATTTATGGCGCTCGATGCCAGCCAGGGCGGTTTGGGGTTGAACCCTGTCTCTGAGGGGCTGGTGGCATCGGCGCTGATTTTTGGCGGGGCCTTTGGCGCCTTGTTTGCCGGGCATTTGTCCGATCGCTATGGCCGCTTGGGCGTGCTCAAGGCGCTGGCGGTGTTGTTTGCACTGGGAGCGCTGGGCACCGCCGTCGCGCCGACGCTGTGGGCCATGGTTGCCACCCGTTTTATCCTCGGCATTGCCGTCGGCGGTGCGTCTTCTACTGTACCTGTGCTGATCGCCGAGCTGGCGGCACCACGTCATCGCGGGCGGCTGGTGTGTCAGAGCGAGGTCATGATCGTTTCCGGGCAATGCCTGGCCTATATCGCCAGTGCCAGTTTGGCGCACTTGTTCGACAGCCCGTTAACCTGGCGCTTTATGCTGGCCATCTCGCTGATCCCGGCCGTGCTGCTGTATGTCGGCATGAAATTGGTACCTGCATCGCCGCGCTGGCTGGTGGGTAAAGGCCGGGTTGATGAGGCCAGAACTATCCTCGCAGGTATCCGCGATACGCAGGCCGAGGTGAACAGCGAGCTGACAGAAATCGTCGAGCAATGTGTCAAGGAACAACGCCAAGGCACTGGCTTGAGCGCACTGAAGGAGCCGTGGCTGCTCAAGCTGCTGGGCATCGGTATTGCCTTGGGGTTTGTCCTGCAGTTCACCGGGGTCAATGCCTTTGTGTATTTCACCCCGATGATTCTCAAGGAAACCGGCATGGGCACCCACGCAGCCCTGGTGGCCACCATCGGCAATGGTGTGGTCTCGGTGATCGCGGCCTTGATTGGCATGTGGCTGATCAATCGCATGGGGCGGCGCTCGATGCTGCTCATGGGGCTGATTGTGGTGGTGCTGGCGCAAATCTTCCTCGGCGTAGTGATCAACTTCATGCCGCACTCGCTGCTGCAGAGCTACATGGCTTTGTCCGGGGTGCTGGTGTTTCTGTTTTTTATGCAGATGTGCATCGGCCCGGTCTACTGGCTACTGATGTCAGAGCTGTTCCCCAACCATGTCCGGGGCCTGATGAACGGGATTGCAGTCAGTCTGTTCTGGGTGTTCAACGCCATCGTCGCCTTCCTGTTCCCTGTGTTGCTGAGCGAGATGGGCGGCATGACGTTCTTCCTCTTTGCGCTGATCAATATCGGCTCGATCATCTTTTGCACCCTGTGGCTTCCCGAGACCAAGGGCATGACCCTGGAGCAGATCGAACAGCATATGCAGCAGCGTCTCAGCGGGCGCAGATGGCGTGCGGGCGAAGCCAGCGCCAACCTCTACTGAGCTGACAGCCAGTGCTGCACCCGACTTCAACAATAATAAACAAGGACATCACGCCATGACTGTGTACTCGGATAACCAGATCCCGGTAGGCGGGCTCTTCGAAGAAGAACGCTCGGCCGACATCGTCAATGCCCGGATCAGCGACCAGGCCAACCCGCGTTTGCGTGAGGTGATGGCAGTGCTGACCCGGCACCTGCATGCCGCGATCAAGGAAATCGAACCCAGCCACGACGAATGGTTGCGGGCCATCGAGTTCCTGACCCGCACCGGGCAAATGTGCACGGACTGGCGCCAGGAATACATCCTGTTGTCGGACGTGCTGGGGGCCACCATGCTGGTGGATGCCATCAACCACCGACGCCCCAAGGGGGCGACCCCGAACACCATTCTGGGACCGTTCTATGTGGCCGATGCGCCCCGCTATGAGAACGGCGCCAATATTTGCCTGGACGGCAAGGGCGAGCCGACCCTGGTCAGCGGTCGGGTGCTTGATACCCAAGGCAATCCGATTGCCGGGGCAACCCTGGATATCTGGCAAACCAACGACGACGGCTTCTATGACGTGCAGCAAAAAGGCGTACAGCCAGATTACAACCTGCGCGGCCTGTTCACCTCTGACGTCGATGGCTTCTACGCCTTTCGCACGGTCAAGCCACGGCATTACCCGATCCCGGCCGATGGCCCGGTGGGCCAGTTGCTGGGCGAGCTGGGGCGTCATCCCCACCGCGCCGCGCACTTGCACTTTATCGTCACGGCGCCGGGCTTCGATCAGGTTATCACCCATATCTTCACCCCCGATTGCCCGTACTTGCATGAAGACACGGTATTTGGCGTGAAAAAAGAATTGATCGCCGAGTTCACCCGCCAAACCGACCAGGCCACAGCCCGGCGTTATGACCTGCAAGTCCCCTTTCTGGCCGTCAACTGGGACTTTGTCCTGAGCCCGGCCTGAGACAGCGGCCTTTCGTTTTAAACACCTCACAAAAGTGATCGTCATGCCCGACAAATCTGTTGAATTGCTTGCTGCTTATTGGACCCTCGCGGGTGATACCTACCCGGGCGCGCCCAGCGAGATCAGCCCTTTTTCCCTGCAGTCGCGCGCCGAAGCGGCCGCCCGGACCGGCTGGCGCGGCATGGGCCTGGTGCACGCCGACCTGGTACATAACGTCGCCAAACTGGGGCTGCCCACGGTACGCAGTATCTTCCAGGATAACGGTATCAAGCATCTTGAAGTCGAGTTTCTGACCGATTGGCACCTCGATGGCCCGCTGCGTGCGGCCTCGGACAAGGTTCGCGATGAGCTGCTGGAGATTGCTGGCGAACTGGGCGCGCGCAGCTTGAAGGTCGCCGGTGGTTTGTTTGAAGAGGGCCCGCCCGATATACCGCGCATGCGCGATGCGTTCGCCGTCCTGTGCGACCGGGCCAGGCCTTGTGGCGTCAACGTGGTGATCGAGTTTTTACCGTTCTCCAGCGTCAACACCATTGATCGCGCCAAGGCCGTTACCGAGGGCGTGCGCCCCAACGGTGGCTTGCTCGTCGACACCTGGCATGTAGCGCGCGGCGGCATGAATTTTGACGAAATCGCCAAGTTGCCGCTGGAGCTGATCAAGTCCATCGAGCTGGACGATGCCAGCCACGCCATTGTCGAGTCATTGCTCAATGACTCGACCCATCATCGCAAGTTATGCGGCGAAGGGGATCTGGATGTTCCCGCGTTTATCCAGCAGGTTGTCAATGTCGGTTATCGCGGGCCGTGGGGCGTGGAACTGATCAGTGCCCAGTTGCGCAAGCTGCCGTTGGACGTTGCGGCCAAAAGGGCCTTCGACACGACGATGGCGCAGTTTGAAAACATCCAGTTCCCGGCTTGATGCACTGGCAATAACCGATTTTTCCTTGGCTACAACAACGAACAATAGCGTTTTCAGGAGAGACAACTATGGTGGGTATCGCAGTTCTCGGCGCCGGTCGTATCGGCAAGATTCACGCAGCCAACGTGGCAGCCAGCAAATTCGCAACCCTGGTCGTGGTCGCAGACCCCTTCGCCGATGCCGCTGCCAGCCTGGCCGATGAGCTTGGCACGCAAGCCATGACCGACTGTGAAGCGGCCATTGACCGGGCCGATGTCGACGCCATTGTGATTGGCACCCCGACCCACACCCATATCAACCTTATGCTGCGTGCGGTACGCCAGGGCAAGGCGGTATTGTGCGAAAAACCGATCGACCTGGACATGGCCAAGAGCCTGGCGGCAGTGGAGGAGGTGGAGCGTCTGAATGGCCGTGTGATGCTGGCCTTCAACCGTCGTTTCGAAAGTACGTTTGCCCAGATGCGTGCGGCCATTGACGCCGGCGATATCGGTGAAGTGCGCCAGGTGATCATCAGCAGCCGTGACCCGGGCCTGGCCCCGGAAGACTACATAGAGCATTCGGGCGGCATTTTCCGTGACATGACCATCCACGACCTCGATATCGGCCGCTGGTTGTTGGGCGAAGAACCGGTCGAGCTGACGGCCATTGCCAGCCGTCTGATTGACCCGGCGTTGATGGAGAAATACGACGACTACGATACCGCGATGGTGCAGATGCAAACGGCATCCGGCAAGCAGTGCCATATCAACAATTGCCGCCAGGCGGTCTACGGCTACGACCAGCGTATCGAAGTGTTTGGCTCAACCGGCATGCTGCAGATGGATAACCTGCGTGCGACCACCATTCGCCGCTGGAGCCAGGACGTGACCGATGCGCGCGAGCCGTTGCTGAACTTCTTCCTTGAGCGTTATCAGCAAGCCTACAAGTCCGAGCTGGATGCTTATATCGATGCACTGGTACACAAAAAACCGATGCCAACCACCGTACAGGACGGGCTCAAGGCGCTGCAGTTGGCCGATGCCGCCGTAGAGTCGGTCAAGACCGGGCGTGCAGTCAGGCTCTGAGGCCACCTCATTGATTCGGATATTTACACCAGAACATCAGGAGAACCGTTATGTCCTACCAACTTGAGAGTGGCACCCCCATTGGCGTGGCATGCCTGGGGATCACTCACCCGCACACCTCGGGTCGGGTAAAAGCGTTCAAGCGCATGGCCGACGTGCAGTTTCTCGGGGCCTATGATGACAGCCCGCTGCTGGCGTCGTTCTGCGAAGCGCTGGGCCTGCAGGCCCGCAGCATGGAAGCAATCCTCGCCGACCCCAATGTGCATGTGGTGCTGGTACACCCCAAAAGCTACCTGATGGCCGAGTGGACCATTGCCGCCCTTGAGGCTGGCAAGGCGGTGCTGTGCGAGAAACCGGCCGGGCGTGGCACTCAGGACACCCGGCGCATTGTCGACGCGGTCGAGCGTACCGGCGGGCTGTTTCAGGTTGGTTACTGCTGGCGTTACGCGCCGTCGGTTGAAAAGATGCAGCAAGTGCTGCAAAGCGGTGAAATCGGCAAGGTGTTGCAGGTGCGTGCCCACGCTGGTTGCTCCCATGATGAGGCCGATACCAACCACATGAAACAGCCGGGTGACCGTGGCGGGGCTTTTTATGTGATCGGTTGCCACACCATCGACCGCATCCTGCTGCACTTTGGCAAACCGCGCTCGGTCAATGCGCGGATCAGCAAGTTCGCCGGGCAGATGAGCGAGTCAGCGCGTGAAGATGCGGTCGGTGCGGTACTCAACTACGACGACAAGCTGATCACCATCGACTTTATGTCCTGGGACCCCATGCCCTGGACCGAGAGCTGGGACATTACCGCCTACGGCACCCACGGGGTGATGCATTCCACGCCGATGCCGGCCTCGTACAAGCTCTACCACGATGGCAAGAACGGCCATCAGCAAGGCTGGACGCATTGGAACGAAAACAGCTTTCCGGAAATCTGGGCAGTGCGCAAAACCGTGTACTCCCCGGAAATCGCCGAAATCGGCAACCCGGTGTACTTCGACCGCGAGGCCGCAGCCTTCACCCGATCGCTGCGCACCGGCAGCCCTTCGACGGTGCCTGCCACACAGGCGCATGACATCAACGTGATCCTCGAAGCCCTGTTCGAGTCCGCCGATGCTAACGGCCAGGAAGTTCACCTGGCGTTGTAAAACCTGCGCAGTCCCGGTACGCGAAGTGCCCCTTCGGCTCGATTTATTCGAGCCGATAGGGCCGCTGCGTCCCTGAGAAACACAACAACAAGAAAGAGAGGACGTTATGCACACCATCATCAAGCTTGCAGCAGCCGTGGTACTGGGGTTGGCCGTCAGTGCCTGCTCCAAAAGCGAGAGCAGTGACAAAGGCACCATCGGCATTGCCATGCCCTCCAAAGCCGAGGCGCGCTGGGTTTCCGATGGCAGCAACATCGTCGATTCGCTGAAAAAGCTGGGGTATGACACTGACCTGCAATATGCCCAGTACGAAGCCCCGACTCAGCTGTCGCAAATCGAAAACATGATGGTCAAGGGCATCAAGGGCCTGATCGTTGCGCCGATTGACGGCACCACGATGGCCGATGTGCTCAAACAGGCGCGGGAGAAGGGGATCAAGGTCATTTCCTATGACCGTTTGATCCGCAATTCCAAGGATTTTGATTACTACGTCACGTTCGACAATTACCGCACTGGGGTGTTGCAGGGTGAGTCGCTGGTCGAAGCCCTGGAATTGAAGCAGGGCAAGGGCCCGTTCAATCTGGAGATTTTTGCCGGCTCCACCGACGACAACAATGCCCATGTGGTGTACGCCGGCGTGATGTCGCAAATCAAGCCGTATATCGACAGTGGCAAGCTGGTTGTGCGTAGCGGCCAGCAAGACATGGATAAGGTCGCCACCCTCAACTGGGACGGTGCCCTGGCCCAGGCGCGCATGGACAACGTGTTGAGCGCATTTTACAGCACTGCCCACCTGGATGCGGTGCTGGCCATGAACGACCAGATCGCCAATGGCGTGGTGTCATCCCTGCGCGGCGTGGGCTACGGCAACGGCAAGTCGGCGATGCCGATTGTGACGGGGCAGGATGCGGAAATCTCCAGCATCAAGTCCATCATTCGTGGCGAGCAGAGCTCGACGATTTTCAAGGACACCCGCGTACTGGCTCAAGCCGCGGCAGACATGATGGATGCCGAACTGAGCGGTAAGACCGTGGTGGTCAACGACAGCACCTCCTATGACAACGGCTCGATGATCGTTCCGACCCAACTGCTGATCCCGCAGCTGGTCGACAACCAGAACTGGCAAAAAGTGCTGGTCGACGACACCCATTTTTACACCCTTGAGCAGTTGCGCTAGTTGATTGCGTTGTCTGCGGCCAGCCGCCAGACAGGAGAGCGAAAATGAGCCAAACGATTCTCGACATGCGCAACATCCGCAAGTGCTTCGGCCCGGTCAAGGCGTTGAGCGGGGTTAACCTCAAAGTGGGCGACGGCGAGATCCACGCCATTTGCGGAGAAAATGGCGCGGGCAAATCGACGCTGATGAAAATCCTCAGCGGCGTTTATCCCCACGGCAGTTTCGAGGGCGAAATCCACTTCGATGGTTCGCCCAGATGCTTTCAGGACTTACGCGACAGTGAAGCGCTGGGGGTCTGCATCATTCATCAGGAACTGGCGCTGGTGCCGATGCTGTCGATCACCGAAAACCTGTTTTTGGGTAATGAGATCTCTCGCCACGGTGTGATCGATTGGCATCAGGCCCATGCGCGCGCGAATGACTTGCTGGCCAGGGTTGGCCTCGATACCCGGCCGCAAACCCTGGTAGGCAATCTGGGTATTGGTCAGCAGCAATTGGTGGAGATCGCCAAGGCCCTGGCCAAGGATGTGCGCTTGCTGATCCTGGACGAGCCGACTGCCAGCCTCAATGAAAAGGACAGCGATAGGCTGCTCAAGCTGATGCTGGAGCTCAAGAGTCGTGGCATCACCTCGATCATCATCTCGCACAAACTCAACGAAATTGGCCGGGTCGCTGACCAAATCACGGTTATCCGTGACGGCACCACAGTCGATGTCATCGATTGTCGTGATGTCGGCATCGATGAGGGGCGGGTGGTCCGTTCCATGGTCGGTCGCGAACTGTCAGACCGTTATCCCGCGCGGGTGGCTGCGATTGGCGGGGTTCTGTTTGAGGTCCAGGGCTGGTCAGTGGGCGACCCGGCGCGCCCTGAGCGCGACCGTATCCGCAACGTCAACTTCCATGTGCGCCGTGGCGAAGTGGTGGGCATTGCCGGCTTGATGGGGGCCGGGCGTACCGAGTTTGCCATGAGTGTTTTTGGTCGTTCCTATGGTGTGAACATTCGCGGCAAGGCGCTGCTGGAAGGGCGTGAGGTCGACCTGGGCAACGTGCGCAAGGCGATCGATCAGGGCCTGGCGTATGCCACGGAGGATCGCAAGGGCGCGGGCCTGGTGCTGGGGGAGAGCATTACGCGCAACACCAGCATGGCCAATCTGGCTGCAGTGTCCAGCCGTTGGGTGATGAACGAGCTGGCCGAGACGGCGGTGGCAGTGGAGTACCGCTCACGTCTGCGTATCCGCAGCGCTGACGTGACTCAGTCGGTGGAAAAACTCTCGGGTGGCAACCAGCAAAAGGTAGTGCTGGGCAAATGGCTGTTTGCCAACCCCAAGGTACTGATCCTTGATGAGCCTACCCGCGGTATCGACGTGGGGGCCAAGTACGAAATTTATGGGGTGGTCAATCAGGTGGTCAGTGAGGGGCGAGGCGTGGTGATGATTTCTTCGGAAATGCCGGAACTGCTCGGAACCTGTGACCGTATCTATGTGATGAATGAAGGCCGTTTTGTGGGCGAGTTTGCGATAGCCGAGGCATCGCAGGAAAAAATCATGCACGCAATCATGAGAAATGAGGTGATCCAGTGAGCGAAGCCAGTATGTCTCTCTCATCCAGGGCCAATGCCCTGACAGCGTTCAAGCGCGGCGCCCGTGAATACGGCCTGTTGTTGTCGCTGATCGTGATCATGGTGTTCTTTCAGGTGGCCACTGGCGGGGCGTTGTTGCAGCCGCTCAACCTGACCAATCTGCTGCTGCAAAACAGTTATATCGTGGTCATGGCGTTAGGCATGCTGATGGTGATCGTGTGCGGGCATATCGACCTGTCGGTGGGCTCGGTGGTGGGCGTGGTCGGTTCCATCGCGGCGGTGCTGATGGTCCAGTATCGCCTGGATTTCTTCACCGTCACCGTGATCTGCCTGTTTACCGGTGCCGTGATTGGTGCGGCGCAAGGTTACTGGGTAGCGGTCTGGGGCATGCCGTCTTTTATCGTGACCCTGGCTGGCATGTTGATCTTTCGCGGTGCCACGATTGCCATTTCCCAGGGGCAATCAATCGGTCCGTTTCCGCCAGAATTTGCGGCGATCAGTTCGGGGTTCATTCCAGACTTCTTTGCCCATGAGCATCTGCGCATCACCTCATTGTTGCTGGGGATCGCCGTGGCCGTGACCTTCTGGGTGATCGAATACCGCAGCCGTGCGCGTATCCAGAACAGCGGCGGCAATGTTGCGCCCCTGGCCATGTTTGCGCTGAAGAACGGCCTGGTTGCCGGCCTGCTGGTGTACTTCTGTTACCTGCTCTCCACCTATCGCGGCATTCCGACGGTACTGGTGATCATGAGTGTATTGATCGGGCTGTACACCTTCATCATGAACCGTACCGTGATCGGCCGCTGGGTCTATGCGGTCGGCGGCAACCTCAAGGCAGCCAGGCTGTCGGGCATCAATACCTCACGGGTAACCTTCTTCGCCTTCGTCAATATGGGCGTGCTGGCCGCTGTGGCGGGGCTGATCTTTGTCGCCCGCCTCAACAGCGCGACACCCCGCGGTGGCACCGGCTTTGAGCTGGATGTGATCGCTGCCGTGTTTATTGGCGGTGCCTCGGCATCCGGCGGTGTGGGCAAGGTGGTGGGCGTGGTGATCGGCGCATTCATCATGGGCGTGCTGAATAATGGTATGTCGATCATGGGTATCGGTATCGATTACCAGCAAATGATCAAGGGTGCTGTATTGCTGGCGGCAGTGTTCGTGGACGTTTACCAGAAAAACAAGGGTTGATATGCCGGGCATGGATGACACCGCAGGGAGACTGCAATGATCAAACATATTGTGATGTGGAACCTTGCAGGGGACACGCTGGAAAGGAATCGGCAGGCCTGCCTGCTGCTCAAAGAGCGTTTCGAAGGCCTTGCCGGGTTGATACCGGGGCTGCTGAAAATAGAGGTCGGGGTTGATGTCAGCCGCATCGACTATGCCTGTGATGTCGTGCTCTACAGCGAGTTCGACTCGCATGAGGCCTTGGCTGCTTATGCCACCCACCCCGAGCACTTGCGGGTACGTCGGGAACTGGGCGATTCGCGGATTGCCAGGCATCAGGTGGACTATGTCGTGCCTTGAACTTCTTCACGATGCAACTAAGGTCGTGGTGGCGCAATCATTGATCGGTTGCGCCCGGCATCTGTTCTCGAGCGTGATTCAACGGCAGGGATACCCCAATGAAACCAAACAGCTCAACGCCCCGCGGGGCTATTGCCCTGGGTCTGCTGGCCCTGGCAATGGCCTCGGCGGCCCGTGCCGAAGATGCCTGCAGTGCCCTGGCCGCCAGGGCCTTGCCCGATGCGACCATCACCGAGGCCCGGGTCATTGCCGCGGGGCAGTACTCCATGCCGCAGAACCCGCTGACGCGGCTGGCCAGTTTCTCAGGCATGAACCCGGCAGGGCGCGCCGCCATCGGGCCCAACCCGGCCTTTTGCAAGGTGGCGGCCACGCTTGCGCCCAGCAGCGATTCAGACATCAAGATCGAAGTGTGGTTGCCGCTCAAGGGCTGGAACGGCAAGTTGCTCGGTGTGGGCAGCTTTGGCTGGGGCGGGGCGATGATGTACCCGGCCATGCTCTCCGGGCTTGAGCAGGGCTACGCCACGGTGGCCACTGATACCGGTCACGACAGCAGCACAGAAGAGGGCCAGGGCGGACGGTTCGCTCTCGGCCACACGGAGAAATTGATCGACTATGCCTGGCGTGCTGACCACTTGATGACGGTGCATGCCAAGGATCTGGTCAAGGCTTACTATGGCAAGCCGGCCAGCCGCGCGTACTGGGTTGGCTGCTCGCTGGGTGGCCTTGAAGGCCTGATCGAAGCCGGGCGCTTTCCCGATGACTACGATGGCATCGTCGCCGGTGCGCCGCCCAATCCGCTGGTCAAGTTCAATGCCGCCCAGCTCTGGCCCGGCTGGCTGCTGGGGCGCAACCGTGACCTGAACATGACTAAAGCCAAGTTCGAGATGATCAGCCAGGCCGCACTTAAGGCCTGCGCCTCACCGATTGGCCTCAAGCAGGGGTTTATCGACGACCCGCAGCACTGTGACTTCGAACCCGAACAATTGCTGTGCAAGCAAGACGAGACGGCCGACTGCCTGACAGCGGGGCAGGTCGAACTGATGAAACAGCTCTATCGGGGCCCGATCAACCCGCGAACCCAGGAGGTGATTTTCCCCGGCGTGGCCAAGGGCAATGAACGCCTGCTAGGTGATTTTGTCGATGGCAAAGCGTTCCCGGTGGCATTGGACCTGTTCAAGTACGCGGCTTTCCAGGACCCGGACTGGGACTGGACGACCCTTGACTGGGACAAGACCGTGAACGAGGCCGTGAGCAAGCTCGGGCCGCTGTTGCATGTAGGTAGCGACCTTGCGCCGTTTTTCGACCGGGGAGCCAAGCTGCTGTTGTATGTGGGCTGGAATGACTTTCATAACGGCCAGGAACTGATCGACTACTACCAGTCGCTGCTGCGCGACTCGGGCCCTGCGGCGCAGGCTTCGGCACGCCTGTTCCTGATCCCGGGCATGGGCCATTGCTATGGCGGGGCGGGCTGCGACACTTTCGACAAGCTGGCCACTATCGACAATTGGGTGGAGCACGGCGTGGCGCCGCAGCGCATCGTTGCATCAAAAGTTGAAGATGGCGAGGTCGTGCGTACACGTCCCCTGTGCGCCTGGCCGCAGGTGGCCCGTTATGTGGGCAAGGGCGATGTAGAAGATGCCGGCAGTTATGCCTGCGTCGATGCAACTCGATAGTAAAACCAGTGGCCTGCAGGCAATAACCATGCAGGCCAACAGAGCGGCCCGGCGCCTGGTATTTAGCGGCCTTCCAGCAATTCCCCGGCCTGATCCAGCAATGCTAGCGGGTCCTTGGCCTTATGGATATCCACCGACAGCAACTGACGGAAACGTCGGGCGCCAGGGAACCCCTGGCCCAGCCCAAGAATATGCCGCGTGATGTGGTGCATTGAACCACCCGCAGCCAAATGTGCAGCGATATAAGGGCGCAACAGAGCCAGCGCGTGTGCCCGCGAAATGACAGGCGCAGAACTGCCAAACAGGCGTTGATCGACCTCGGCCAGGATATACGGGTTGTGATAGGCCTCGCGGCCGAGCATCACACCATCGAACACCTGCAAATGTTCCTCGCATTGATCAAGGGTCTTGATCCCGCCGTTGAGAATGATCTCCAGTTCAGGGAAATCGGTTTTCAACTGTGCGGCGATGTCATAGCGCAGGGGAGGGATATCGCGATTCTCTTTTGGCGACAGCCCTTCGAGAATGGCGATACGCGCATGCACAGTAAAACTGGTGCAACCGGCATCACGGACCGTACCGACGAAATCGCACAACTGTGCATAGCTGTCGCGGCCGTTGATGCCGATACGATGCTTGACCGTGACCGGGATAGAGACTGCATCGCGCATGGCCTTGACACAATCGGCTACCAGCGCCGGGTGTGCCATCAGGCAAGCGCCGATCATATTGTTCTGCACTCGATCGCTGGGGCAGCCGACATTCAGGTTCACTTCGTCATAACCTGCTTGCTGAGCCATGCGTGCGCAAACGGCCAGGTCAGCCGGAACACTCCCGCCAAGTTGCAAGGCCAGCGGGTGCTCAGCCTCGTCATGACGTAAAAAGCGGTCGGCATCACCATTGATCAGCGCACCCGTGGTGACCATTTCGGTGTACAGCAAGGCGTTCTTGGAGAGCAGGCGCAGGAAGAAACGGCAATGGCGGTCGGTCCAGTCCATCATAGGCGCCACACTAAAGCGCCTGGACACCGCAGAGCCTTTGTTTACGGGGGTTGTAGCTGATTTTTCTAGCATTTTGCTCTACGTGTTTTAGGCGTGTTTTAGGGGGTAAAAGGGCGTTTTTTAGGGTGGGTGGTAATAAAATGTACCACCTGAAAACTGACGTGTACCACTTTTACTATGGTTACGATCAGATCCAGAAAACTCGCCGACGGCACGGTACGTTATACCGCGCAGATCCGTGTGAAGTGTGAAGGGGCGCAAGTGTATCAAGAGAGCCAGATTTTCGCCCAAAAACAGACAGCCCAAGCCCGGCGCCATCGAGCGGGCCAATCGCGTTGGGGCGATGGTCAAGGTAATGATCGACCGCGACGTGCTTGAAATGGCCAGGGTCGCTACTTGGGCAGCACCAAACAGTCAGCCAGACGCTGGTGGAATAAGGGCTCAGGGGGGCTGGCTGAATAGAACACTCGGGGCATCATCCGGGCAAAAGCCGAACGCCCCAGTATGGGCGCATTTACGCAACGCTATAGGGGCCACAGGTTAGCGATTCAGATTTTTTTCTCTTGTCTTATTCCGGCATAAGACCAGCCCAAGAAGAAGCAAATGACGATGGCGACACCCATACCCATAAAGAATATCAAGGGCGATTGTTCGGCAATGGACTGTTTGCCTTCGTAAGTTGCTTGAATAATCTGTATGGCAGCAATAAATGCCAAGCCACTGAAGGCACATGCCTTAAGGAGTTTTCTGGGGTTCGACGGCTGCTTGGCAGTATGAAAAAAAAAGCCGAGCAAAATCGATGCAATGATCAAGATGAGAATTAAAAGTAGCATCATGGATGATTCTCTGGCCGAGTTGAAACGCCTGGTCTGGAGGCTAGTGCAGCCCTGTAGCCCTGTCCAGTGACTAACGGCAGGCGCAGCGTCTGTTGAAGCCTGTAGTTTGGCGATGGCTTGTAACCATTATCAGCACCCTCCATGGGGTCGCTGGTCAGGCAGTTGTCTCGCAATTGATGCTCGCCGTAAATTTTGTGCCTGTCGGTGTTGCCTGCGAGTCATTGTCCATGCCTTACATAAGGGCTGTGGTGGTTGAGCGCTTGACTGGATGAGTTGTTAAGGTCGTGCCCTGCAGCCGGTTGTGTTGTTCAACAGGCCATAAGATCAATCTGCTTTGCCATTCACACCAGGACCGTTTACTGAAACAATCGACCGTTTGGCCAAGGAGGCATGCAAGATGATTGTGGTGGTTGAAGGGATCAGTGCCGCAGGTAAAACCACCTGGTGCAATCAGGCCGCATCAGCCAGCCTGTTGCCGGAGTCATTTCCTGCGGATCGAATGAGCCAGCCTGTGCAGGACGAGCAGGTAGCAGCCTATTGGACCCGCTGGAATGCCAAGCGCTGGAGTGATGCGTGCGCGATTGAGCAGTTGTACGCGGTGGCCGTCTGCGACACCGATCCGTTGAAGCTGCATTACAGCTGGTGTCTTTGGCAAGTTGGGCAGGGCACTGAGGCGCAGTGGCAACTCGCTTGGCAGGCAGCTCGCCGTGCGGTCGCCGCGCAGCAGCTGGGTTTTGCCGACCTTTATTTGGTCAAGGCTATCGACGCCGCGACAGCGCGCCAGCACATGGCGGGCGACCCAGGCCGTACACGCAAAAATTTCGAGTTGCACCTGAGTCTGCAAGCACCACTGCTGGATTGGTACCGTGCAATCGAGCAGGTGTTTCCTGGGCGGGTGCTCTGGCATCTGCCGCTTGACTTCAAGATCCCGCAAACCTCTGCCAATACCCGCAGGTATGATCTGCGGGCATTTGATGCGCTTTTGGATGCTCTGCCCAGGCCTGCCTTTGACCTGGCCCGCTAGGCCGGCTGCGACAGGGGAGCGTCATGGGGCAATCTCGCAGGCGCTGGCAAAGCCCGTAAAAACGGGACTTTCTGCCCGTGAGTACCACTAAGTAGCTGTTTTTGAATAAATTTATTTAAAAAGTGCTTCCCATATCCTGAGAGTGCGGGTATATTTGCGCTCGTTCTCACAGCGAACCCTTACAGGTTCAGCGCGATTGGCAACATTCGCAGGCTGCAAGAATCGATAAGTGAATGCCAGGCATTCATCGCAACATCTACAGGGGCGTCGCCAAGCGGTAAGGCAGCAGGTTTTGATCCTGCCATGCGTTGGTTCAAATCCAGCCGCCCCTGCCATATTCCAGATCTTGTCCAGCATCGGGCAAGCATCTTCAAGTTCAGCGTTAACGCCATATGGCCTGACGCACTCCCGCCAGTCACCCATATCTCTGTTTTATCCCATAGTTTTTTGACCTGCCCTGACGGTTTATCGCCGGATCAGTCCTGTGGGCTCTTGCCGATCAACCCATTGCTTGCGAAACCAGTGCGTACTGGCGAACACCGCCAGCAGGTTGCGGGGGCGTGCCGAGGGCCATTTGGGTGACGCAGTCTACTGGCTCAAGGCCGGCCAGCGTCAGCCATTCACTCAGGCCGCTGTCCTGCGGTACATCGATTCGCACAAACTGGCCGGGGATCCGGGCGAGCAGGGTAGCGATCAGATATTTGGCTTGCTCAAGGTTTTCAGCGATGACCGGGCCAATGCAATGACCTCGACCGGCACGGCGCAACAGCGCCAAGGCCTGTAACTGACCGTCACGTTCGATGCCTGCCGTGTGCTCCAGCGTGTCGTGCAACTGCGCAAAGATGGCGCTGCGCTCCAGTGCGCTGCCTGCATTGGCCAGAGCAAGTTGTCGGGCCTGGTCTGACAGGCCGAGAGCACGGCAATGCTCGGCTTCGGGCAAGGCCTGGAGTTCTACGGCATGCGCCGGGCCCTGGCGTTGCTCGATGATACCGAATTCGACAAAGCCCTGGCTCAGATACAGGGGGGCGCCGGCGACGGAGGCATTGAGGATGGCAATGCCTGGCTTGCAGGCTTCAAGTGCCTGTTCCATCAACCGGCGGCCAATGCCCCGGCCCTGAAAGTCGGGGTTGACCACCACCAGGCCTATGGTTGCAAACGCGCCCTGGGGGCAGGCAAATGCCGTACCGATCAATTGATCATCGACGCAGGCCACAAATCCTTTGAAAGTACGCTGCAACAGGCTCCAGTCTTCGAGGCTATGGGGCCAGTTCAGTTGCGCGGACAGCCCATGAGCCGCGGGCAAATCGGCCGGGCTCATGGGGCGGTAAGTGCAGGGCTGTGCGCACATGGTGTAACTCCTTGAACAGGTGTGCGCTATCTAGCGGCATTAACGCCGAGCTTTCAACCCCCGATCCTGGCCGAGACGATACTTGCCACCTGGCGTGGCTGGCAGTTGAGGTAAGCCGAGGATTGCAGCCACTGCTGGTCAGGGTACCAGGCGAACATGAACTGGCCATTCTTGAGTTTGTCGACCACCTGACGCGCCACTTGCGGGCGTACCGCCGGGCAACCCAGGCTGCGGCCGATGCGACCCTGGGTCTTGCTCCACAGGGGGTTCACATAATTGGCCGGGTGGATCACGATGGCCCGTTCGCGGGCCAGATCGTTGATCCCCGGTTCCAGGCCGTCCATGCGCAACGAGTAGCCGTGGCTGCCGATATAGCTTTCGCGGGTGCTGAACAGGCCCAGGCTGGACTGGTTGCTGCCATCGGCGTTGGAGAAGCTGGTGGCAAAATTTTCCCCGGATTTTTTCCCGTGGGCGACGAGATCACGCAGAACCAACGTCTTGCGGTTGAGGTCAAAGATCCAGAGACGGCGCGCAGTCGAAGGCTCCGAGTAATCGATCACGGCCAGGTGCCGGGCTTGCTTGGCGCCGTTGTTGACCGCGCACTGCATGGCGCTCAGGGCACTTTTGAGGGCTTGCGGGTTGAGTTCGGGGGCGGCGTGGCTAAGTTTGTTGAGCAGGACGGGATTGGCGGTGGCTGCGTATGCAGTGCTACAGGTTGCACTCAGCGCAATGGCTGCAAGACAAAAGCGACGTAAAAAGATCAGCATGGTTCGTGTGTTCTCGAAGGTAGTCTGGCCAGCACCCTGCGCCGATAACTTGGCGCGCCTGTATTAACTGCTAGCCTGTGGGTTTGCCGTGACGGCCGATTCAGTTCATGGCCATTAATTGGAGTAAAGCAGTTGTTCAAAAAACGCGCATTTTACTTGAGCATTGCCTTACTGACTGCGCCACTGGTCGCTGTAGCCGATCCCCTACAGGCGGGCGCCGAAAACCCGGTGCAACAGGCGCTCAACCAACTGCCCCAGGCCTGTCCAAGTTTGGCTACACACATCAGTCAGCCGATGCAGCAACTGCTGCAGGGCTTTTATCAGGGCCAGGGCGATCAGCCGGTGTGGTCGGTCAATGGCCGCCTGGGTGCCCTGCAAGCGGCGCTGACGCAACTGGCCGACGACGGCCTTGATCCCGGTAACTACAAGGTGCCTGCCGGGCATGACCTGTGTGCCGACATCGAAACCAGCCAGCACTACCTGCAGGCCTTGCAGGATCTGCACTATGGCCGTCTGCAACAGTCGCGCTTCGAGCCGGTCTGGCATGCCAGTGAAGTGCCACAAGATCGTCAGGCCTGGACTCTGGCCTTGGCCGGCCCGGGTCTGAACGATGTCCCTCGGGCCTTTGCCCAGGCGCGCCCGCAAAATGAGCTGTACCAGAATTTGCGCAAGGTTTATGCGCGTCTGCGCCAGCAACCGCTGCCACAATGGCAGTCGCTGGCCAGCGGCCCCTTGCTGCGCCCTGGCATGCAGGATGCGCGGGTGCCGGACCTGGCCCGGCGACTGGTCAGCGAAGGCTATCTGAACCACATGCCGACGACTGTCGATCACCATTACAGCAATGAGCTGGTGGCTGCGGTGAAGAGCTTTCAGCTTGATCACTCACTGCAGGCCGACGGCGTTATCGGCGCCGGCACCTTGAAGGAACTGAACGTCAGCCCCCGTGACCGGCGCGAACAACTGCGCATCAACCTGGAGCGTTTTCGCTGGATCGCCCAGGATCTGGAGCCTGACAGCCTGCTGGTCAACGTACCCGCCGCCCAATTGACCGTGTACCAGAACGGTGTGCCGGTGTGGCAGACCCGTACCCAGGTGGGCCGTGCCGAGCGCCAGACCCCGTTGCTCAAGTCCCGGGTCAATCGCCTGACCCTCAACCCGACCTGGACCATCCCGCCGACCATCTTTCGCGAAGACAAACTGCCGCAGATTCGACGCGACCCTACCTTCCTCAGCCGCCAGGATTTGCAGATCGTCGACAGCAACGGCCAGCCGCTGGCGGCGCAGGATATCGACTGGGACCGCCCGGGCAACATCCTCCTGCGCCAGGGGGCCGGGCCAAGAAACCCGCTGGGCAAAATTGCCATCCGCTTTCCCAATCCGTTCTCGGTGTACCTGCACGACACGCCCAGCCAAGCCCTGTTCAGCAAGGCGCCGCGCGCGTTCAGCTCGGGGTGCGTGCGGGTCGAAGCGGTATTCCAGTTGCGCGACCTGCTGGTGACACCTGCCGAAAAAGTACGCAGTGAAGAGCTGTTGAGCACCGGCTTGACCCATGAGTTCAGGCTGTCCAAGCCGACGCCGATCCTGATGACCTACTGGACGGCCCAGGCGAACAAGGACGGCAAGGTGACCTATGCGCCGGATATCTATAATCATGACCCGGCACTGATTTCGGCATTGGCGGGCAAAAAATAATTCGGCAATTGCACATTTTCGTAGCAGCTGACGAGCGGAGCGAGGCTGCGTTCGGCGGCGCAGCCGTCGTGAAATCAGGCACCACGGTATGTCAGCTGCAATCTGCACTCAGGCATTACGACGGCTGCGTCGGGGTGCCGCATCACGCCGAACGCAGCCTCGCTCCGCTCGTCAGCTGCTACATAATCCCGGGCAACTTGCTTCAGCCGCAGCCGAGCCCCTAGTATCCAGCTCCCGATTGTCGACCGTGAGAGCCCTCATGAGCTGCTGGCCCGATTCGCGCTTCACCGATCTGCTGGGCATTGCCCACCCCCTGATCCAGGCACCGATGCTGGGCGCTGGCGCCGATATCATGATCGGCGTCGCAAAGGCCGGAGGGCTGGGTTCCCTGGCCTGTGCCACGTTGAGTCTTGATGCCATTCGCAGCGAGGTAGCCGCTTTTCGTGCGGTCTGCGACCAGCCGCTTAACCTGAACTTCTTTTGCCACCAGCCCCCGGAGTACGACGAGGCCGCTATCGAGCAGTGGAAGTCGCTGTTCAAGCCATACTACAGCGAACTCGGCGCCGACTATGACGCGCCGACCCCGGTATCCAGCCGCGCGCCATTCGATGACGCCACCTGCGCCCTCGTCGAGGAACTGCGCCCCGAAGTGGTGAGCTTTCATTTCGCCCTGCCGGCGCCGGAGTTTGTGGCCAGGGTCAAGGCCAGCGGGGCCAAGGTGCTCAGTTCGGCCACGACGGTTGACGAGGCGCAATGGCTGGAGCACCACGGCTGTGACGCGATTATCGCTATGGGTTACGAAGCGGGCGGGCATCGGGCGATGTTCCTGCACCGCGAACTGACCACGCAAATCGGCACCTTTGCCCTGGTGCCGCAAATTGTCGATGCCGTGTCGGTGCCGGTGATCGCCGCAGGCGGTATCGCCGATGCACGCGGTATTGCGGCGGCGTTTGCCCTGGGTGCCAGTGCAGTGCAAATCGGCACCGCCTACCTGTTTTGCCCCGAGGCAAAACTGGCCAAGGCTCATCACCGCGCGTTACGCGAGGCGAGCGCCAGTGACACCGCGCTGACCAACCTGTTTACCGGGCGGCCAGCACGGGGCATCGTCAATCGGGTGATGCGCGAACTGGGCCCGATCAATCCCCAGGCGCCAGCCTTTCCGTTGGCGGGGGGTGTGCTGCTGCCGCTCAAGGCCAAATCCGCAGCTGACAGCGGCGACTTTATCAACCTCTGGGCCGGCCAGGGTTTCCCCCTGAGCCCCGGGCGCACCGCCGAACTGTCGTCCTTTGAGCTGACACGCCAGTTTGTCGAGGACTATACCGCCCGTTCTGCATGCATATAGCGGTTTTGCCCGGCATGGCTGGCGGTGCGAATCAGCAGCATGATCGCACCTGCCACCGGCAGGCTCACCAGCAGCAATGCATAACGCAGCGATTCAATACCGAACGCCGGCTGCAGGGCATCGCTGAGTAAACCGGCCAGCAATGGCCCCAGGCCTATTCCCAGCAGGGTCGAAATAATGGTCTGCAAAGCCATCGCCGTACCCCGGCGGTTGGCCGGGACCAACTGGGTGATCAGGTTGAATGACGGCGCCACCCACCACACCGAAAAAAAGCTGTAGAGCGCGCACAGCAGCATCGCACTGGGTACCGGCACGCCGGCCACATGCAGCCAGACCGTGTTTGGCCATAGCAGGTACGCGAACAGTGCACTGAGTGCCGTGACATGCCCGATCACCGGAATACCGACTTGCCAGTGCGGGTTGCGCCGGGTCAGGTGGTCGCTCAACCAGCCGCTGAACAAGGCGCCGATCCCGGCAAAGCCGCCACAGATAAACCCCGCCAGCAGCCCTGCATGTTGCAGTGACAAACCGTGGGAGCGCACCAGAAAACTGGTGTTCCACATGCCGATCGCATACGAGCCCAGGGTGGTCAGGCCGCCTGCCATGACCAGGCAGCGGTAGGCGGGCAGGGCCCAGAGTTTGCGCGCTTCCTTGCCCAGGCTCTGCAACGGGTGGGCCGCATGGGCGCTGGCCAGGTCCCAGCGGCCCCGCGCCGGGTCCTTTGCCACAAAGGCCAGCAGCGTGGAGAACAACAGTGCTGGCAGGCCGATCGCGATAAATGCGGTGCGCCAGCCATACTGTTCGACCACCCAGGCGCCCAGGCTCAGGCCGATCACCGCAGAGAAGGTCGGTGCCGCAGTGAAGCAACTGATGGCAAACGAACGGCGATGGGGCGGGTACAGGTCGGCAATGATCGACATCGAGGTCGAGGTGGTCGGCGACTCGCTCACCGCCACGGCCATGCGTGCCAGGGCGAGCATCCAGAAACTCACTGCCAGCCCGCACAGCAGGGTGGCCACGGCCCACAGTAAACAGGCGATCGCCAGCAAGCGGGTGCGTACCATACGGTCGGCCAGGCGCCCGGCGGGCAAGGCCAGCAGGGCAAAGACCGCGGCAAAGGCCAGGCCGGAAATCAGCCCCATTGCCGTGTCACTGACGCCGAATTCGGCTTTGATCGGCTCAATCATCACGGCCAGAATCTGGCGCCCGACAAAATTGTCGGCAAACACCGCCGCCAGCAATAACAGCAAAGCATGGCTGCGCCAGCCGACATGAGCGTTGGACATGGTGGGTTTCCTGTCAGATAAAAACGCCGAAGGCGCTGACCCGGTCAGCGCCTTCGGCAAGGTGCGATGCCTCAGGCCCGCTGGCGCGCCAGGGTCATGGCAGTGTCTTCGATCATGTCTTCCTGGCCGCCCACCATGCCGCGACGGCCCATCTCCACGAGGATTTCCCGGGCCGGCACGCCGTACTTTTTCTCGGCGCGCTTGGCAAACAGCAGGAACGAGCCGTACACCCCGGCGTAGCCCATGGTCAGGGCGTCGCGGTCGCTGCGGATCGGGAAGTCCATGATCGGCACCACCAGATCCTCGGCCACGTCCTGAATGCCGAACACACTGACCCCGGTTTCAATGCCCATGCGGTCACACACCGCCACCAGGATTTCCATCGGCGTATTGCCCGCACCGGCACCCAGCCCGGCAGCCGCAGCATCAATGCGCGTGGCGCCGGCTTCGATGGCCGCGATGGAGTTGGACACGCCCATCGACAGGTTGTGATGGCCGTGAAAGCCGATCTCGGTATCCGGGTGCAGGGCTGCACGCAGGGCCGCGACCCGTGCCTGGATATCGTGGGGCAGCATGTAGCCTGCTGAGTCAGTGAGGTATACGCAGTTGGCGCCGAAGCTCTCCATCAACTTGCCCTGTTTGACCAGGCCCTCGGGGCTGTTCATATGGGCCATCATCAGAAACCCCACGGTGTCCATGCCCAGCTTGCGCGCATAGGAAATATGCTGCTCGGACACGTCGGCTTCGGTGCAATGGGTCGCCACGCGAATGGTGTTGACCCCCAGCTCGTAAGCCATTTGCAGATGGTCCACCGTGCCGATGCCGGGCAGCAGCAGGGCCGAGACCCTGGCCTGCTTGAGCATCGGAATCACCGCCGACAGGTACTGCTCATCGGTGTGCGCCGGGAAGCCGTAGTTCACCGAACTGCCGCCCAGGCCATCGCCGTGGGTGACTTCGATCAGGGGCACGCCCGCAGCATCGAGGCCGCAGGCAATGTCTTTCATCTGCTGCAGGGTGATCTGGTGACGCTTGGGGTGCATGCCGTCGCGCAGGCACATGTCATGCACGGTAATTTTTTTGCCGCGAAGATCCATGATCGGCTCCTTAAGCGAGGGCAGGTTGAGGGGCGGATGCCTTGAGTTGCAGCTCGCCCTTGAGGATTTCCTCGGCGAACATCTCGGCGGTGCGCGCAGCGGCGGCGGTCATGATGTCCAGGTTGCCGGCGTACTTGGGCAGGTAGTCGCCGAGGCCTTCGACCTCCATGAAAATCGATACCCGGTTGCCGTCGAACACCGGGCCGTTGACCAGCTTGTAGCCCGGCACATACTGCTGCACCTGCTCGATCATGGTGGCGATGGCGAGGCTGATCGCGGCTTGATCCGGCTCGGTTTCAGTCAGGCAATGCACGGTATCGCGCATGATCAGCGGCGGCTCGGCGGGGTTGACGATAATGATCGCCTTGCCCTTTTTCGCTCCGCCTACCTGTTCGATGGCACTGGCCGTGGTACGGGTGAATTCGTCGATATTCTTGCGCGTGCCCGGGCCCACCGATTTGGACGCGGCAGTGGCGACGATTTCGGCGTAAGCCACCGGCTGTACGCTGGACACGGCCGCCACCAGCGGAATGGTGGCCTGGCCGCCGCAGGTGACCATATTGACGTTCATCGCGCCGCGCTTGAGGTTGGCCTTGAGGTTGACCGGCGGTACGCAATACGGGCCAATGGCGGCGGGCGTCAGGTCGATCATCAGCACGCCCAGCTCGTTGAGCTTGCGGCTGTTTTCAGCATGCACATAAGCCGAGGTGGCATCGAAGGCGATCTGGATATTGTCTGCCAGCACATGGGGCAACAGGCCGTCGACCCCGTCACTGGTGGTCTTGAGGCCCATTTCGCGGGCGCGGCTCAGGCCTTCGGAGGTGGCGTCGATGCCCACCATCCATACCGGTTCCAGCACCTCGCTGCGCAGCAATTTGTAGAGCAGGTCGGTGCCGATATTGCCCGGCCCGATCAGGGCGCATTTTATCTTTTTGCTCATGGGAAAGGTCTCGAACGGGAGTTAGGGCACAAAGCGCAGGCGGGCAGAGCCCAGGCCGCTGAGGGTCAGGCTGACCTCATCGCCGGGTTGCACCGGCACCAGCGGCGCCAGGGCGCCGGAGAGGATGATTTCGCCCTTGCGAAACGGAATATCGAACTTGCCCAGGGTATTGGCCAGCCAGGCCACGGCCTCGCAGGGGTGGCCCTGTACTGCCGAGCCAAAGCCATGACCGGCGGGCTGGCCGTTTTTCAGCAGATGCAGCTCGACTTTGGCCAGGTCCAGTTCGCGTGGGTTGATGCGTTGTTCACCCAGGGCGAATACGCCGCAGGAAGCGTTGTCGGCCACGGTGTCCTGAATGCGGATTTTCCAGTCGGCAATGCGCGAGTCGACAATCTCGAAGCACGGCACCACCCATTGGCTGGCAGCCATCACGTCTTCGGCGGTGATGCCGGGGCCGTGCAGGTCTTCGCCGAGGATAAAGGCGATCTCGCCTTCGGCCCGTGGCTGCACCAACTGGTGGGCGGCAAAGCTGACGTCGCTGTTGTCGGCGACCTGCATGCGGTCAGTCAAGAAACCGAAATCGGGCTGGTGCACATCGAGCATTTCCTGCACGGCACGGCTGGTAACGCCGATTTTTTTGCCGACCACTTGCTCGCCCAGCGCCTGGCGGCGCTGTAAAAAGCGCAGGGAAATCCGGTAGGCAGTGTCCAGGCTCAAGTCCGGGTAGCGGGCGGTCAATGGCTGCAGGCTGCGGCGTTCACGCAGGGCGTGAAACAGCTCGTCGCCCAGGGCTTCAATCAACTGTGTGTCCATAAATTGGCTCTCTTAAACGCCAGAAAACGCTTTGTGGGAGCGGGCTTGCTCGCGATGCAGGCGGTGAGGTCTTTCAGGCAGACCGCGTTGATTCCATCGCGAGCAAGCCCGCTCCCACCGTTTTTGTGTCCGGTGGCTCAACCCGGCCAGACGCTCGATTCGGCGCCGCCGTCCACTTCCAGGATCTTGCCGGTGACCCAGCGCGACGCCGGGCTGGCCAGGTACAGTGCCGCAGCGGCGATGTCTTCCACTTCGCCCAGGCTTTGCAGCGGCGTGGCCTTGATCATGCCGTCGCGCATGGCCACCGGCAGTACGCCATTGAGGGCGGCAGTCAGCACCGGGCCAGGGGCAATGCCGTTGACCCGCACCTGCGGCGCAAAGTCCTGGGCCAGCAGGCGGGTCATATGGCTCAACGCGGCCTTGGCAGTGCCGTAGGCGCTGAACTGGGTTTGCGCATAACGCGCCGCCCCCGAGGTGATATTGATGATGTTGCCCTGGCCCGCCTCGCGCATGTGCGGCACGCACAGCTGGCTCAGGTGGTAGGCCGAGGACACGTTGAAACGCATGATTTCCTCAAAACGCTCCACGCTCAGGGTCAAGGGGTCATTGGGCCCGGCGCCGCCTGCGTTGTTCACCAGGTGGGTGATACGGCCCATCTGCTCGCGGGCCTGGGTGACCAGAGCGCTGCGCTGTTCGCTGTCATTTACGTCGCAGCTCAAGGCCAGGGCCCGGCGGCCCAGGGCGCGTACTTCTTCGGCCACGGCTTCGACGTCGGCCAGGGTGCGGGCCGCCAGGACCACATCGGCACCGGCTTCAGCGTAGGCCAGGGCGATGCCGCGGCCAATGCCGCGACCGCCGCCGGTGATCACGGCCACGCAGCCGCTGAGGTTGAAGCGTTGAATAATGTTCATAACGGGTCCTTTTTTATTGGCGGGGCGCCCACAGGTCAGGCAGGCCAGGATCACTGGCGGCAATCAGGCGCTTGAGCAGCACTTTGAGCGCCTGGGCATCACCGGGCCCCAGTTTGGCCGATACGTTTTCTTCCACCGCCTTGGCCAGCGCCAACTGTTGCAATGAAGCCTCACGGCCAGTGGCGGTCAGCACATAGCGCGGTTGCTGCTGGCTGCCCTCGAGGGCGACCAGATTCTGCTTTTCGAGAAAACGCATGCTTGCCACGCTGACCACATGCCCGGTGTAGCTGACGAACGTATTGATTTCGTTGAGGGTCAGGTTGTCGCGGATACACAGCACCGACAGGATAAAGAACGCATGCTCGTCCAGTTGCTGATTGCTCAGCAGGCGATGCAGGGCGTCGAGCAACTGGTAGTGGGCGCGGCCCAGCAGGTAGCCGAGCAGGTCCTCGGTGTAGCTGCATTCAGGCGGTGGCGGGGTGGTTGCCAGGCGCAGTTCGCTGCGCGGCTTGCGGGTGGCCAGGGCATATTGGCCGCTTTGAAAAGCCAGCGGGGCGCGGTCGCTGTGATCGAAGGCAAGCACTTCACCTACGAATATCACATGGTCGCCGCCTTCGTATTGAAAGGCGGTGCGGCACTGAAAACGTGCGGTGCAGTCCTGCAACAGCGGCGCTTCGCTGATGCCGTTGTCGAGTTCGATCTCGGCAAACTTGTTCTCGCCCTGCATGGCAAAACGACCGGACAGCGGCTCCTGTTCGGTGGACAGCACATGCACGTTCCAGTGCTTGCCCGAGCTGAACACCGGCAAACTGCGAGCGGACTTGGCCAGGCTCCACAGCACCAGCGGCGGGTTGAGCGATACCGAGTTGAAACTGTTGGCCGTAATGCCGATGGGCGAGCCGTCTTCGGCCTGGGTGGTGATGATCGTCACCCCGGTGGTGAACGTGCCCAGTGCGGTACGGAAGGCCTGCGGGTCAAAGCTGCTTTGCATTGCCATGACGAACCCCATGGATTGAATTTTCGTGCTGGCAGTATTCGCCTCGTGGCGGGGCACTACATCGTCTTAATGGACTAACGAATACAGCCGATTATCGTCCGATCGGACGAGGCAGTACGGGGCACAGTTCGCTAGCGTCGGCTCATCGAACCCGTGTATCAGAGGACTTGCCCATGACGTTCAGCAGCACTGCCCCAGAACAGCTGTCCAGCCTGTTGGCGGCGCAGAAAAAAGCCTTTATTGCGGCCGGCCCTGTCAGTGCCGAACAGCGCCGCGAGCGGATTCAGCGGGTGATAGAGCTGCTGGTGCGTTTTCAGCAACCCTTGGTCGAGGCGATGGACGCCGATTTTGGCGGCAGGCCCCAGGGCTTTTCCTTGATGAATGATGTGCTGGGTTCACTGGCATCGCTCAAATACGCCCGCGACCATCTCGGCCATTGGCTCGAAGACGAGCCACGCCAAGTGTTCGCGCCCTATGATCAGCTGGGCGCCAAGGCCTGGGTCATGCACCAGCCCAAAGGCTCCATCGGCATTCTGGGTACCTGGAATGCACCGTTGTTCACCTTGCTCAGTCCGTTGGCCTGCGTATTGGCGGCGGGCAACCGGGCGATCCTCAAGCCCTCGGAAGTGGTGCCGCGCACGGCGCAGGTGCTGGCCCAGGCGTTTGCCGAGTTGTTCGACCCGCTGGAGGTCGCGGTGGTCAACGGTGATGCGCAGTTGGCGCAGGTGTTTACCGCACAACCTTTCGACCATCTGGTCTTCACCGGCAGCACCGCAGTCGCGCGCTCGGTGATGCGCAATGCGGCCGAGAACCTGGTGCCCCTGACCCTGGAGCTGGGGGGCAAGTCCCCGGTGATCATTTCCCGCAGTGCCGACCTGGCCAAGGCGGCCTTCAGCATTGCCGTGGCCAAGGCCAACAACGGCGGGCAGATCTGTATCAACCCGGACGTGGTCTATGTGCCCCGTGAGCAACTGGAGGATTTTCTCGCTCTGCTGGGCGCGGCTTACAGCGAGCTGCTGCCCACCACACAAGACAATCCGGACGTGGTGGCGGTGGTCAATGACCGGCATTTGCAGCGCATCGAAAGTTATGTGCAAGACGCCCGCGAACGGGGTGCCCGGGTCGAGCATTTCCCGCCAGTGCAGTTGGACACTGGCGCTTCACGTCGACGCCCCCTGCAAGTGGTGATCAAGCCACCTCGCGACAGCCGCATCCTGCAGGAAGAAATCTTCGGCCCGGCGCTGGTGCTATTGCCTTATGAGCACCTTGAGCGGGCACTGGATGACATCCACTCGCGCGAGCGCCCGCTGGCGCTGTACTACTTCGGCCAGAGTGAAGAAGAGCAGCGCTACGTGCTGCAGCATACGATTTCCGGTGGGGTCAGCATCAACGACGTGATGATGCATGCGGCCTTGCACGATGCGCCGTTTGGCGGCATTGGCGCCTCGGGCATGGGTCATTACCACGGCCGTGAAGGCTTTCTGCAATTCAGCCATATGCGCACCGTGTACAAGGCCCCGGCCCATGACCCACGCCGCGAATGGGGCTTGCTGCCGCCTTACGGCGAGCACTTCTTGCCCACCATGCAGGCGATGGTCACAGCCGACTGATCCCCCTCAACTTTCTACTGTGGGAGCGGGCTTGCTCGCGATGCAGGCGGCGCGGTTTGTCAGCATCAGCCCGTCGATGGCATCGCGAGCAAGTCCGCTCCCACAGGTCAAGACAGATGGTTTTATAAAAACAATAACTGTTGTGGAGATTGACCTTGCCAAACCCTGCCGAAACACCTGAACAACCTGCCGGCTGGCCCCGTCGCCATGTGCTCAAGGCTGGCGCCCTGGCCGTGGGCGCGGGCCTGCTGGGACGGTTTGCCAATGCCGCCAGTAGCACAGCCATTTCACCCGCCGAGTATCTGGCAATGGATGCCACGGACATGGCCCGCGCCGTGCAAAAGGGTGAGCTGAGACCCGAGCACCTGCTGGCTGCGGCTATGGCCCGCTGTGATGCGGTCAACCCCAAGGTCAATGCCGTCAATATGCGCCACGACGATTATGCCCAGGCATTGCTCAAGGCCCGCAGTACCGCTGGCGTGGCCAGCAGCGGCGCCCTGGCCGGGGTGCCGATCCTGATCAAGGACCTCAACACCTACCTGCAAGGCACCCCCACCAGCAACGGCTGCCGCCTGTACAAGGACGCGCCGCCAGCGCCCCACACCAGCACCCTGATTGCCCGTTATCAGGCGGCCGGTGCCGTACCGTTTGGCAAGACCACTTGCCCGGAATTCGGCCTGACCACCACCACCGAATCTTTGCTCTGGGGGCAGACCCGCAACCCCTGGAACCTGGGCAAAAGCGCCGGCGGCTCGTCCGGGGGTGCGGCTTCGGCGGTGGCCGCAGGTATTGTGCCGGTGGCCCATGCCACTGACGGCGGTGGTTCGATCCGTATCCCGGCGTCCTACTGCGGCCTGGTCGGGCTCAAGCCCACGCGCTACCGCACCCCCAGCGGCCCGGGCAAATACGAAGGCTGGTTTGGTGCCAGCGTGGCCAATGTGGTGTCGCGCAATCTGCGCGATATGGCGCTGTTTATGGATGTGGGGCAGGGGCATGAGGCGGGCAGTCCGTACTGGGCCAAGCCGCTGGTGCGCCCGTATGTTGAAGAGTTGCGTGCTGCTCCCGGTCGTTTGCGCATCGGCCTGGTGCGTGACTCGTTGACCGGCGCGCCATTGGACCCGGCCGTGGCCAGGGTACTGGACGACACCGCCCGGCGCCTGGCCGCCCAGGGCCATGAGGTGCAAGAGCTGCGCCTGAATATCGACCCGCGCCAGCTGTTCGGTGCCCACGGTGCGGTGATTGGCGATGCCCTGCTGACCATGGTGCGCGACCGCGAACAGGTACTGGGCCGCAGTGCCACGGCCGATGACTATGAGCGCATCACCCAGGTGGTGCTGGGCAATGCGCAAAAGGTCACGGGGGAGGGCTTGTACCGGGCGCGCCAGTCGTTCGAAGGCATTGGCGGTTATATGGAAGATCAGTTCCAGGCCTTTGATGTGATCCTGTCGCCGGTGACGGCCAATGTCACCCCCGATCTGGGCCTGCTGAGCCTCGATCAGCCCTGGGACAGCTACGCCCATAACGCGATGGGCAGCGCGGCCTTTACCGTGCTGGCCAATGTCAGCGGGCAGCCTGCATTGTCATTGCCGGTGGGCATGAGCGACAGCGGTCTGCCCATTGGCATGATGTTTACGGCGCCACTGGGCGGTGAAGACGTGTTGCTGCGCCTGGGGGCGCAGATCGAGCAGGACCGGCCGTTTGCCAAGTTGCCGGTGGTTTAAACGCGCCCTCAGCCTGACCCTCGCCCCCAGGGAGAGGGTCAACCTCACCGCGATCTGGCGACTAGTCCGCTTTGACGATGATCGCCAACCCCGCTGGCGGGATTATTCGTCACACACCGCCCGCGCATTCGCGCAGCGAGAGACTGACGGAGAACACACGGATGGATCAGATACGAGAGAAAAGTCCGATTGAGCTTGAGCTGCTGCAACGTGCGCGTGACCTGATCCCCGCACTCAAAAGCCGTTCAGCCCAGGCGGACAAGGATTGCAAGCTGCCCGACGAAACCATTCGTGACATGCAGGAAGCCGGTTTGTTTCGCGCCCTGCAACCGAAAATGTGGGGCGGCCATGAAGTCGATCTGCGCACTTTTTTCGAGATTCAAATGACCTTGGCCGAAGGCTGCATGTCCACTGCCTGGGTCTTCGGCGTGGTCGGCGTACACCCGTGGCAGCTGGCTCGCTACCCGGTTGAGGCCCAGCGCGATGTGTGGGGCGAAGACAGCTCGGTGCTGGTGGCCTCCACCTATATGCCGGTGGCCAAGGTCACCCCGGTCAAGGGTGGCTATCAGGTCAGCGGGCGCTGGGGGTTCTCCAGTGGCAGCCAGCATGCCCAATGGTGCCTGCTCGGCGGCATTGTGCCGCAAGACGAAACCGGCCCCACCGAACACGGCACTTTCCTGATCCCGGCCAGCGACTACCGCATTGAACAGAACTGGGACGTGTTGGGCCTGCGCGGCAGTGGCAGCCACGATATCGTCGTCGAAGACGCCTTTGTCCCGGCCCATCGCGTGCAGCGCACCAACAACTACAGCATCGAAGCCACACCGGGGCGGTTGGTCAACACCAATCCGATGTACGCCATCCCGTTTGCCCAGGTGTTTGCCCGCGCCGTCTCGACATCGGCCCTGGGCGCCCTGCAAGGCGCCATCAACGAATTCCGTGACAACGCGGCCAAGCATATCGGCAAGCACGGTGCCAAAACCGCCGAAGACCCTGCGGCACAGGCCGCCGTGGCCGAAGCCATCATCACCGTCGACTCGCTCAAGCTGGTGCTGATGCGCAATTACGCCAACCTGATGGCGCTGGCCGCCGCCGGGGGATACCCGGATGTGGAAACCCGCTTGCTGTACCGCTACCAGTCCTCTCATGTGACCAATGTGTGTGCCGACCGGGTCAGTGACCTGCTGCGCTGCATGGCCGCCTCTGGCCTGTACCACACCAACCCGGTGGCGCGGTTCTTCCGCGACCTGCACCAGGCCCGCGGGCATATCGCCAATAACGAGGCGGCCTACCGTCGCAGTTACGGCCTGGTGCAACTGGGCCTGCCCAACGCAGACCCGTTTGTTTGACCTGATCCACCTTCAAACCTCTGACCTCAGCGCAAGGCATAACAATAATGACGGCTCACGATCAGTCTCAGTCCAGCTATGACGTAATTGTTGTCGGCTCCGGTGCCGGCGCCATGACCTCGGCCCTGTTTGCGGCTGATCAGGGCCTGTCGGTTCTGATTGTCGAAAAAAGTGATAAATACGGCGGGACCTCGGCCATTTCCGGCGGCGGTATCTGGATCCCCAATAACCATTACTTCGCCGCAATCGGCGGCCAGGACAGCCCGGAACTGTCCATGCAGTACCTCAAGGCTGCAACCGGTGAACACGGTGACCCGCAGCGCCTGCAGGCGTATCTGGACAACGCCGCGCCGATGATCAAAAAGCTCACAGCCAGTAGCCATGTGCGCTATGCCGTGGCGGCCAAATACCCCGATTACTACCCGCAACTGCCCGGCGCCTTGCCTGGCGGTCGCACGCTGGACCCGGAGCTGTTCGACACCAGCCTGCTGGCTGAAGAACTGCCCAACCTGCGCAAGCCTTCACCCTCCACCCTGTTGATGGGGCGCATTGCCTGGACCGCCCGTGACGCGCACAAGGCCATGGCGCGCAGTTTTGGCTGGCAATGGCTGATTTTCAAGTTGATGGCGCGCTACAAGCTCGATTTCAAATGGCGACGCAAAAGCAAATACGACCGCCGCGCCGCGTTGGGCAGCTCGCTGGTGGCGTCGTTGCGGCGTTCGCTGATGGACCGCAACGTGCCGCTGTGGCTCAACACCGACTTTCAGGATGTGCTGCTCGACGGTGACCGGGTGTGCGGGATCAAGGTCTCTACCGGCGGCAAGGTGCTGGAACTCAAGGCCCGGCGTGCAGTGATTTTCGGCTCCGGCGGTTTTGAGCAAAACCAGACCCTGCGTGAGAAGTACCTGCCGCAACCCACCCGCGCGAGCTGGAGTGCCACGCCACCGGGCAACAATACCGGGGCAGCGCTTGAGGCTGGCATGCACATTGGCGCCGCCACCGCGCTGATGGACTGGGCCTGGTGGGCACCGACCATCGCCGTGCCCGGTGAAGAAAAACCGCGTGGCGTATTTGCCGAGCGGGCATTCCCGGGGGCCATCGTGGTCAACAGCCTGGGCCGTCGCTTTGTCAACGAAGCCGCGCCGTACCTGGAATTTGTCGATGCCATGTACCAGGACAACCAGAAAACCGATGGCCGCTCGGTACCGTCGTGGGTGATCTTCGACGGCCACTTCCGGCATACCTACGCGATGGGCCCGTTGATGCCGGCCCAGGTGGTTCCCGACAGCCGTCTGCGCAAGGAATGGCTCAACACGGTGTACTGGAAGGCCGATAGCCTGGAGGCGCTGGCCATGCAGATCGGCGTCGATGCCCAGGGGCTGGCCAACACCGTGCAAAAGGTCAACGGCTACGCGCAAAGCGGTGTCGATCTGGACTTTGAGCGCGGCGCCAATGTGTTCGACCGTTACTACGGCGACAGCAATGTCAAACCCAACCCGTGCCTGGCACCGTTGCGCAAAGGCCCGTATTACGCCATGCGCCTGGATGCCGGTGATATCGGCACCAAGGGCGGACTGTTGACCAACCGTCATGCTCAGGTGGTGCGCGAAGACGGTCAGCCGATCCCCGGCCTCTATGCCATCGGCAACTGCTCGGCGTCGGTGATGGGCACCAGTTACCCCGGTGCCGGTGGCACCCTGGGCCCGGCCATGACCTTCGGCTATATCGCCGCCAACCATATCGCCAGTGCTGTGTCGGCACCGGCCAGTGCCAAGGTGCGGGTGCTGTCATGAGCCGGAGCACAAAAACCGCCAGCAACAGCAAGATCCTCGCGCCCCTGCACGCTGATCGCCTCAGCGCCCGGGACTGGCATGACACCTGCGATGTACTGGTGATCGGCTGGGGCGCGGCGGGTGCCTGTGCTGCGCTGGAGGCCAGCAGTACTGGCGCCCGGGTGATGGTTGCCGACCGCTTCATAGGCGGCGGTGCCAGTGCCAAGAGCGGAGGGGTGGTGTACGCCGGTGGCGGCACGCAGCACCAGCAGGCCGCAGGTTTCAGCGACAGCCCGCAAGCCATGTTTGATTACCTCAAGCATGAAACCCAGGGTGTGGTCAGCGATGCCACCCTGCACAAATTCTGCGATGACAGCGTCAGCAATCTGGCCTGGCTCGAAAGCCACGGCGCGCGTTATGCCCATAGCGTGCCGCCGGGAGGGAAGACCTCATACCCGTCCGATGGCTATTTCTTGTATTACTCGGGCAATGAACTGGTGCCGTCCCATGCCGGCACCCAGGCACCCGCTCCCCGTGGCCATCGAACGGTGGGCAAGGGCCAGTGTGGTGCGGTGCTGTACGGTCATTTAAAAGCCGCATGCCTGCGGGCCGGGGTGCAACCGTTGCTGCAGTCAGCGGCGCGGCGCCTGGTGGTGGATGACAGCGGCCGGGTGGTGGGTGCCGAGTTCTGGAGCTTGCCGGCGGGCAGCCGCGAAGCCCTCTTGCATGAGCGCTTGGCGGCGCGGGCCGAGCGCCTGCAGAACTTCGCCCCCGGTTATTGCGACCGCCTGCGGCAAAAGCTCAGTGCGCTTGAGCGTGATCACGGCCAGCCGCTGCTGATCCGCGCCCGGCGCGGGGTGGTGCTGAGTACCGGTGGCTTTATCTTCAATCGCGGGTTGATTCGCGATCATGCGCCCAACTTTCGGCGCAACTTCAAGGTGGGTGCCACCGGCTGCGACGGCAGCGGTTTGCTGCTGGGGCAATCGGTGGGGGCCAGAAGCGAGCGGCTGGGCCGGGTGTCGGCCTGGCGCTTTATCAACCCCCCGCACTGTTGGCCCAAGGGGATTGTGGTCAACAGCAACGGCCAGCGCTTTTGCAACGAAGAAGTGTATGGCGCCACCCTGGGCCAGCCACTGTGCGATGAACAGGGGGGCCAGGCCTGGCTGGTGCTGGATGCGCGTCTGCGCAAACAGGCGATCCGCCAGGCGCTGTTTGGCGGCTACTGGTGGTTCCAGGCGTTGCCGGCACTGGCCTTGATGCTGCTCAAGGTACGCAAGGGCGACAACCCGGACAAATTGGCCAATGTGTGTGGCATGCAGGCGGGGGAGTTGAGTGCTGCACTGCGCGCCTATAACGCCGCCGCGCGAGGTGATGCCCCGGATGCCTTTGGCAAGTCTGAAGGTAGCCGCCAGGTGCTGGACAAGGGGCCGTTCTATGCCTGCGATATCAGCGTCGGCAACCCGATCTTTCCGCTGGGGGCGCTGACCCTGGGCGGGCTCAAGGTCGATGAAAATAACGGCGCGGTGCTCGATAACAATGGCCAGCCGATTGCCGGCCTGTTCAGTGCCGGGCGCACCGCCATTGGCGTGGCGTCGCACCTGTATATCAGCGGGCTGTCGTTGGCCGATTGTGTGTTTTCGGGACGTCGTGCGGGCCTGGCGGCCAGCACTGCCAATGCGCAAAGAGAGACCCTTGAAACGGTTTGAGAAAGGGTTGCAAACCTGCTCCCACAGAGCCGGCATCCTCAATAAAAGGACAAAAACATGAGCGCACGTGTTGCAGGCAAGGTGGCGTTGATCACTGGCGGTGCCAGTGGCGTAGGCAGGGCCACGGCGCTGCTGCTGGCCCGTGAGGGCGCCCGGGTGGTGATCAGCGATATCAATGTGGCCGACGGCCTGGCCCTGGCCGAGGAGATCGGCAGCCAGGCGCTGTTTGTCGAGCACGACGCGGGCAGCGAAGCAGACTGGGCGCGGGTCATTGAAACCGTGCGCAAACACCACGCACGGCTGGACATCCTGTTCAACAACGCCGGCATCCTGCTCAAGGGTGATATTGAAAATACCACCTATAGTGAATGGCAACGGGTGCAGCGCATCAATGCCGACAGTGTCTTCCTGGGCTGTCGCGCTGCCATAAGCCTGATGAAAGAAGGTGAGGGCGGCTCCATCATCAACATGTCTTCGATTGCGGCCGTGGCCGGACGCGATGATTACGTTGCCTACAGCGCTTCCAAAGGCGCCGTTGCTGCCCTGTCACGCACCGTGGCGGTGTTGTGCCGCCGGCGCAAATACCGCATTCGCTGCAACTCCCTGCACCCTGACGGCATCCTTACGCCCATGACCACCGCCGGCCTGCCCGCGGGGCTCGACCCGTGGAGCCTCACCATCGATGCCGACCCGATGGGACGCATGTGCCTGCCTGAAGATGTGGCCGCCAGTGTGTTGTTCCTGGCCAGTGACGAGTCCCGCGCCATCAGCGGTATCGAGCTGCGCATCGACAGCGGCCAGTTTGTGATGAGTATCTGATATGAACCAACCTGCGTACTTCTCCCTGCGCGTGGCGCAAATCGTCACTGAAACAGCGGACTCCAAATCGCTGGTATTCGATGTTCCCCTGGCCTTGCGCGAACGCTTTGCTTATAAACCCGGGCAATTTTTGACCCTGCGCGTGCCGTTTGACGGCGGCTGGTTACCGCGCTGCTATTCACTGTCGAGCACCCCGCTGCAAGACGAACCGTTGCGTGTGACCATCAAGCAAGTGCGCGACGGGCGCGCCTCCAACTGGCTGTGCACGCAGTTGAGCGAAGGCGATCAGCTGCAGGTGCTGGCACCGGCGGGGGTGTTCGTGCCCCGGCATTTTGATGATGATTTTGTCTTGTTTGGCGGGGGTAGCGGCGTCACGCCGGTGCTGTCGATCCTGCGCTCGGCGCTGATTGCCGGCACGGGCCGGATCCTGCTGATCTACGCCAACCGCGACGAGGCCTCGGTGATTTTCGCCGCTGAACTCAAGGCCCTGGCCAGCGCCTACCCTGAGCGCCTGCAAGTGATCCACTGGCTGGACTCGGTACAAGGTATTCCGGCGGTGGCGCAACTGGCCCAAATGGCCCGGCCCTTTGTGCACGCCCAGGCGTTTATCTGCGGCCCCGGGCCGTTTATGGACGCCGCCGTCAGCGCCTTGCACGACATCGGCATGGAGCACGGGCGCATTCATGTCGAGCGTTTTGTCTCGCTGCCCGAAGAAGGCAGCGTGGCGGCCCCGGCCCCGGTCAACACCGAGGTCATCGGCAGTCAGCTGTCGGTGCGCCTGGACGGTGAAGAATTTGAAGTGCCCTGCGCCGAGGGCGAAACCCTGCTTGGCGCCATGCAGCGCGCGGGCCTCAATCCGCCCAGTTCCTGCCTGGTGGGCTCCTGCGCCACCTGCATGTGTACGCTGGAGCGCGGCAGTGTCGAGATGCTGCGCAACGATGCCCTGGACTCACAAGAACTGAATGACGGCTGGGTGCTGGCATGCCAGTCCGTGCCCAGCAGCGAACACCTGCGTGTGTGCTTTCCCGAATAACTTGCCAGACGAGTGACCGATGACTTCCAGCCCGCAACAGAACCTGCCGCGCTCGATCCCGCAACTGCTGTTCAACGCCTCAAAGCAACATGCGGGGCGCACGGCCATCGAAGAGCACGGCGAGTGCATCGATTATAGCGACCTGCCGTGTCTGGCCCTGGCCGTGACCCGTAGCCTCATGGCCCAAGGCATTGGCAAGGGCGACCGGGTGGCGATCTGGGCACCCAACGGGCGCGACTGGATCATCGCCGCACTGGGCATCCATTGTGCGGGCGCCGTGATGGTGCCGATCAACACCCGCATGAAAGGCGGTGAAGCGGCCGATATCCTGCAGCGCAGCGCCAGCCGTTTGCTGTTTGTGCAGCCGATGTTTTTGGGCACCGACTACCTGGCCTTGCTGGCACCGTATCGCCCGGCCAACCTGGAGTGCCTGGTGCTGCTGGGTGAAGCCCCGTCGGCCAGCGCCAAGGGGCTGGACTGGGACGGTTTCTTGTCCTTGGGCGCGGCCACCAGCGAAGCGGCAGCGCTCTTGCGTGCGGCCAGTGTCAGCGGTGAAGACCTCAGCGATTTGCTGTTCACGTCCGGCACCACCGGCAAGCCCAAAGGCGTGATGAGTGCCCACGGGCAAACTATCCGCGCCTTTGGCGAGTATGCGAAGGTGATTGGCTTGCAGGCCGGTGATCGATATCTGGTGATCAATCCGTTTTTCCATGCCTTTGGCTACAAGGCAGGCTGGCTGACGTGCCTGTTGGCGGGCGCGACGATCCTGCCGCACCCGGTGTTCGATGCTGAAGCGGTATTCCAGCGCATCGCCGCCGAGCGCATCAACGTGTTGCCGGGGCCGCCGACCCTGTACCTGTCGATGCTGGCCCATCCCAAGCTGGCCGAAACCGACCTGTCGAGCCTGCGCATTGCCGTGACCGGAGCGGCCACCATCCCGCCGATCCTGATTGAGCGCATGCGCCGCGAGCTGGGTTTTTCGGTGGTCACCACGGCCTATGGCCTGACCGAGTGTGGTGGCCTGGCAACCATCTGCGACCCCGGCGACAGCGCGACAGTGATAGCCGGCACCAGTGGCCGGGCGATCCCGGGCACCGAAGTGAGTATCCGTGACCCGCAGAACCGGGCTTTGCCGGCGGGCAGCACGGGGGAAATCTGCCTGCGCGGTTTTCATGTTATGCAGGGTTATTTTGAAGACCCGCAAGCCACCGCCGACACCATCGACAGTGAGGGTTGGCTGCATACCGGCGATATTGGCGAGCAGGACGCAGCGGGTAACCTGCGCATTACTGACCGGCTCAAGGACATGTTTATTGTTGGCGGGTTCAACTGCTACCCGGCGGAGATTGAAGCCGGCCTGATCGAGCACCCGGCCATTGCCCAGGTGGCGGTGATTGGCGTGCCCGATGAGCGCATGGGGGAGGTGGGCTGTGCCTGTGTGGTGTTGCGCCATGGCCGGCAGCTGGATGAAGCCGGGTTGATCCAGTGGGCGCGTGAGCACATGGCCAACTACAAGGTGCCGCGACTGGTGCGTTTCTATGTGGCGCTGCCGGTGAATGCGGCGAACAAGGTGGCGAAGAATGAGTTGCGGGCGGGGTGGCAATAGGGATCCTGCGCGAAGCGGCCGCCGCCGGGTTTAACTGTAGTCTTGCGTACATATTCGGCATTTGTGTCTAACTGAAATTATGGTTTCGCCCTTACGGCGAGTCACCTTTTCCAGACGCCGAAAAAGTAACCATGGGCCTGCCCCTGGCGTCCGGCCTTCGCTGTGCTCAGGTTTCCTTGTTCCGGCTCTGCTCGGCCTCCCGATGGGGCGGGTAGATCAAAAGCCCCTGAGGCGGCCGACCGGCCGGCCTGTTTGGATGCGGGATTGGCGACCGACATATGTTCTCTGTGGGAGCCGGGCTTGCCCGCGATGCAGGCACCTCGTTCTACCTGGATGACCAAAGTGCTGCCATCGCGGGCAAGCCCGCTCCCACAAGAGTTTTCGTTGTTTAATTATTTTGCTTTTGCCACTCGATTATCCAAACAACGGGAATGCCCATAGCAGCGCCCGAGTGAAGGCAGAACCCCAGAGTGCCGCGACGTATAGAGTGGATATGTACTCGATGGTTTTAACGGGTGTACCGGGTACATATCCAGAATGTGTGTCTAACCGAAATTATGGTTTCGCCCTTACGGCGAGTCACTTTTTCCAGGCGCCGAAAAAGTAACCATGGGCCTGTCTCCCTGCAGCGGACGCCAAGAAGCTGGCTATCGAGTCTTCTGCCTCAAGCTCTTTGCATATTCGTTCGGAGAACGATATCCCAGAGCTGAGTGCAGTCGACTGCTGTTGTAAAACCCATGTACATAGCTGGCGATTGATAGCTGTGCCTGTTTTTTTGTGGGGTAGACCCCGAAAGCCTCCTCTCTTTTCAGCGTAGCGAAAAAGCTCTCGGCCACTGCGTTGTCCCAGCAATTTCCCTTTCGACTCATGCTCTGGGTGAAGTCCTTCTTGGCCAGCGTCAAACGGAACTTACTGCTTGCGTACTGACGGCCCTGATCGGAGTGAAATACTGCTCCACTGCTGCCAGAACAGGCGCTCCAGGCATTCAAAAACGCGCTTTCGACCAAACCATCTGGCATGCGGTCCGACAAGCTGTAGCCCAAGATCTGGCGGGTCTGGATGCTTAACACTATCGCTAGATACAACCAACCCTCTCTGGTTGGGAGATAGGTGATATCACTGACCCAGGTCGGCGTGGGGTTATCGATAGAAAACTGACGCGCTAACACATTGCTCGCCACCGGCAAATAATGACAGCTGTCAGTGGTGCAGGGCCTGAAACCTCCTTTGGACTTGCCCTGTATCCGCTCCTCGCGCATCAACCGCCTGACCCGTTTGTGGCCCACTGCGAACGATTTCTGGCGCAAGGCGGCTACCAACCGTGGCCGCCCATAGGTTTTTCGACTGGCCGCATAAGCACTGCGCAACGCAATGCGAATCTGAGCGTCAGGATCAGGGCGAGGCTGTCTGTGCGTGTAATCGTAGAAACCTGAAGTCGAGACTTCCATCACCCGACACAACACCTGTACCGGGTATTGAGTCCGTTCAGCAGCGACGAAGGCGTATCTCACCTGGACTCTCTGGCGAAGAATACCGCCGCCTTTTTTAGGATTTCACGCTCCATTTTCAGCTCGGCAACCTCGGCTCGCAGGCGGGCAAGCTCACTGTCTTCCTTCGTAATTGGCTTGCGCTCGGGCGAACTCAGCGGTTGGCCCCTGCGCGTGGCGTCCACCCAGTTATCGAGCGTTTTGACTGACATCTCTAGCTGGCGGGCCGCTTCGGTTCTGCCAACGCTTTCAGCCAGCGCAACCGCTTGAGTCTTGAACTCATCGGTATAGTTACGGCGAGTAGATGGATACATGGCAACCTCCAAGAGAACGATTTAAGTATCGCTTCTTGGCGTCCGTTGTCACGGGACAGGCCCACCAAAAAGGCTTGCCCCTGGCGTACGGCCTTCGCTGCGCTCAGGTTCCCTCGTGCAGGTTAGCTCCGTGGGCACGCCGCCACGGGCCATCCATGGCCCATCGCGGCTCTCCCGGCAATCCATGCCGGGAGGCCCACTGCGCAGAACCTCCACTCGGCCTCCCGATGGGGCGGGTAGATCAAAAGCCCCTGAGGCGGCCGACCGGCCTGTTTGAATGTGGGATTGGCGACCGACATATGTTCTCTGTGGGAGCCGGGCTTGCCCGCGATGCAGGCACCTCGTTCTACCTGGATGACCAAAGTGCTGCCATCGCGGGCAAGCCCGCTCCCACAGGGGGGTTGGTGTTGTTTGAGATTTTTGCTTTTGCTGTTGCCACTCGATTGTCCAAGCGACGCGAATGCCCCTCATTCAGGGACTCGCCGCAATGGCGAAACCATAATTTCAGTTGGACAATAATGCTGGATATGTACTCGACTCAACGGTTTTCCTGTAGTCGCTGAAGAGCGTAGCGAGGCTGCGTATCCTGAAGCAGTGCCGCGTGGGCGTTGATGCCAGGGTTGATGCTGAACAGAGTGGTTTCGAAGGGCAGGCGGGGTGAGTCGTTCCTGGATTCAGTGCAATACCTTCAGCCCGGCAAAAATCTACAGCATCCCCCGATCAGTCCCCTCTCCCTAAGGGAGAGGGCCAGGGTGAGGGCGCTTTTGCTTTAAGAGGCTCAGTTACCCTCAAACCGCGCCGCACGTTTTTCGATAAACGCCTGCATCCCTTCCTTCTGATCCCGGGAGGCAAACAGCAACGCATTGGCTTTGCGCTCAAGGGCCAGGCCGGTCTCCAGCGGCCCGTCCACGCCCGCCAGTATCACTTCCTTGATTTGCTCGGCCGCCAATGGCGGCATGGCCGCGATCACTTGCGCCATCTCCAGGGCGTAAGCCTGCACCTGATCATCGTCCACCAGGTTGCTGACCAACCCTGCTACCCAGGCTTCCTCAGCGCTGATCGGCTGCCCGGTCAGGGCCATGCGCATGGCCTTGGCCTTGCCCACCGCCCGCACCAGGCGCTGGGTGCCGCCGATGCCCGGCATGATGCCGATGCGTATTTCAGGCTGGCAAAACCTGGCGCTGCGCCCGGCCACAATAATGTCCGCCAGCATGGCCAGCTCGCAGCCACCGCCGTAGGCATAGCCGCACACCGCCGCAATCACCGGTTTGGGGCAATGCTGGATCGGCGCCCAGACCCGCTCGGTATGGCGCTGGTAAATATCGATGGGGCCAACCCCCGCCATGCTGTTGATATCGCCACCTGCTGCAAACACCGTGTCACCACCGGTCAGCAGAATGCAGCGCACATCAGGGTCTGCCGCCAGTTGCGTGAAGTAATGTGATAACAGCGCCTGCAATTCAAGGCTCAGGGCGTTGGTGGCCTGGGGTCGGTTAAGGCGCAGCAGGGCCACGCCCGGGGTCGGAAATTCAAGCAATACCGGCGCGGCAGATGGGTCTGACATGGGGTTCCTCATTAACGGGGGCTGTCACCACAGCGTGCGCTGGATTGTTGCGCCCGACCGAGTGTGGTTCATCGTCCGTTCAGACGACGAGCAGCCCGCCGATTGCCCCTAGAGTGGCTCCATCAGTAGAACAGGAGCACGTCATGGGCCAACTCTCAGGGCTGGACTACAGCGGTAAGGTGGTGCTGGTTACCGGCGGTACCAAAGGCATCGGTGCCGGTATTGCCTGCAGCTTTCTACAGGCCGGCGCGCAGGTCATCGTCTGCGCCAGGACAGCGCCTGAGGTGTTGCCTCACGCAGGTTCGGCACAGGCCGTGTTCATGGCCTGCGATGTGCGTGACGGGGATTCGCTCAAGGCGCTGTTCGACGGCATTCGCGCCGATTTCGGTCGCCTCGATGTGGTGGTCAACAATGCCGGTGGCAGCCCTGCGGCCGAAGCGGGCAGCGTATCGCCACGTTTTCATGAAGGCATCATCCGCCTCAATCTTATCGCCCCCCTCAATGTTGCCCAGCAGGCCAATGCCCTGATGCAGCAACAGGCCGAAGGTGGCTGCATCGTGTTTATCGGCAGCATCAGCGCCTTGCGTGCATCGCCCGGCACAGCGGCGTATGGCGCAGCCAAGGCCGGGGTGCTGGCCCTGGTGCAATCGCTGGCCGTGGAATGGGCGCCCAAAGTGCGGGTGGTCGCGGTCAGCCCGGGGCTGGTGCTTACCGAACAGGCACACCTGCATTACGGCGACGAACAGGGCATCGCCACTGTCAGCGCCGGGATCCCGGCCGGGCGCATGGCGCTGCCCGAGGACATCGGCAACGCCTGCCTGTTTATCGCTTCGCCTTTGGCCGGTTATGCCAGCGGCTGCAATTTGTTGTTGCACGGTGGCGGCGAGCGCCCGGCGTTTCTCAGCGCCGCGCACTGACGACCTTCAGCGGCGACCACCGGGTCGCTGCCCTTGACACGCAGGAGACGAACTTGGCTGATTCTCAATTGCTAACCGACGTGCGCGCCCTGGTGGGGCGTGAATATGGTCGCGTCTACGCCTGGGACGAAGTCAACGCCCCGATGATCCGCCAATGGTGCGAGATCATGGGTGTGGACAACCCGCTCTACAGCGACCCGGCGGTTGCCGCCAGCAGCGTCCACGACGGCCTGGTGGCACCGCCTGCAATGCTGCAGGTGTGGTGCATGGAAGGTTTTCACCAGAACAACTACGCCCCGGGTTCGACCCGCGAAAACCCCTATGAAGTGCTCAAGCTGATCGAGTCCTACGGCTACCCGTCGGTGGTTGCGGTCAACTCCGAGCTGACCTTCGAGCGCAATCTGCGCCCGGGTGAAAAGCTCTACTACACCACCCGGCTGGAGTCGGTGGGGGATGAGAAAACTACCGGCCTGGGCACCGGTTTTTTTGTCACCCTGGTGATGGATTACTTCGTTGAACACAAAGCGGGTGACGAGGCCGTGGGCCAGTTGCTGTTTCGCGTGTTCAAGTTTCGCCCGGCCAATAATCATGCCGTTGCAGCGGCGCCGGCCAAGGCCGAAGCCCCGCCTGCGGCCAAGCGCCCCAAGCCGGGCATGAGCGATGACACGCGGTTTTTCTGGGAAGGTTGCGACGCGGGCAAGCTACTGATCCAGCGCTGCAGCCAATGCCAGACCCTGCGCCATCCTCCGGCGCCGGTGTGCATCGAATGCCACTCCTTCGACTGGGACAGCGTGCAGGCCAGCGGCCGCGCCAGCCTGTATTCGTTCGTGATCATGCATTACCCCGAAGTCGCACCGTTCGACCACCCCAACCCGATCGGCCTGATCGAGCTTGAGGAAGGTGTGCGGCTGGTGGCCGGTCTGGCGGGGGCAGCGCGTGACGAGTTGCGCATCGGTCAGCCCTTGCAACTGGAATTTCACACCTTTGACGGCGAGCTGACGTTGCCAATGTTCCGGCCTGTGGCCGAGTAAGGGAGCCAGCATGGATTTCGAATTTACCGAAGACCAGCGCGCCATCGCAGAAATGGCCGGCAGTGTGTTTGCCGACTATTGCACCGATGATCGTTTGCGCCAGTTCGACACCTGCGAACAGGCCTATATGCAGCCCCTGTGGCAGCTGTGCGTGGAAACCGGGCTGCAAGCCCTGGCCATCCCGGAAGCTCAGGGGGGCAGCGGGCTGGGCATGACCGAGCTGATGCTGGTGTTGCAGGCGCAGGGCGGGGCCCTGGGGCAAGTGCCGTTGTGGCGTCACCAGTTGGCGGCCGCGACCCTGGCGCAGTTTGCCCAGGCCTCTTTGTCGTCATGGGCCGTCGAAGCCGCGGCGGGCAGGGCGCTGCTGACGCTTGACCTGAGCGGTTTGCATACCGCCCAGGGTATGCGCTTGCACGCTCGAGCGGCTGACGGTGGCTGGCGCATCGACGGTCAGGTGGGCGCACTGGCGCTGGCCGAGCAATCACAGGCGGCGTTGCTGCTGGTGAGTGTCGACGGTCAGCCGCGGCTGGCGCTGATCGAACTGGCCAACACGGCGATCAAGCCTGTCGCCGGGCGCATGACCCACGGCGAAGCGATAGCCGACCTGCATATCGACGGCCTGCTGATTGGCGCCGAACACCTGCTCCCGGCCGCAGCCCTCGACTGGCTTGAGCCGCGTGCCATCGCGGCATTGGCAGCGTTGCAATTGGGGGTGAGCAGCGAGCAGATCCGCCGCACTGTGGAGTACGTCACCGAGCGGCGCCAGTTCGAACGCAGCATCGGCAGTTTTCAGGCGGTGCAAATGAGTATGGCCAACACCCATATCGCCCTCGAAGCCCTGCGCAGCACCTTGTGGCAGCTGTGCTACCGCCTCGACGCCGGGCTGCCGGCACCGAGCGAAGCCCTGGCCACGGCCTGGCAAGCCTGCGAAGCCGGACACTTGATCGGGCACAACGCCCAGCATGTGCACGGCGGCATCGGCGTCGACCTGACCTACCCGATGCATCGCTTTCTCTACTGGAGCCGCGCCCTGGGCTGTGCCCTGGGTGGGTCGGCCGCATGCCTTGAACGCCTCGGCGACTGGCTGAGCCATAACGACAAGCTGGGATGGAAATATGACCTTGCAGAACACCAAGCGCTTTGACGACGTGCGCCCCGGCGAAACCCTGCCGGAACTGGCCATCCCGATCACCGTGGCATTGGTCACCGGCGGCGCGATTGCCACCCGTGACTACTTCCCCGGCCACCATGACCTCAATGCGGCCCAGGCCCTGGGATCGCCGCATATCTTTATGAACATCCTCACCACCAACGGCCTGGTGCAGCGTTATGTCGAAAGCTGGGCGGGGCCCGAGGCGCGTTTTAGCGCGCTGAAAATCAAGCTCGGTGCGCCGAATTACCCCGGTGACAGCATGACCTTCAATGGCGCGGTAACCGGCCATGACGCGGCCACCCGCACGGTGGAAATCACCCTCAGCGGCAAAAATTCCATGGGCAACCACGTGACCGGTACGGTCGCGCTGGTTCTGCCCTGATCGCGGGAGACAACGCACATGACGCAATCGTCACTCTCGGGCCGCGCAGCCATTGTTGGCCTGGGCGCAACCGAATTCTCGAAAAACTCCGGGCGCACCGAGCTGCGCCTGGCGCTGGAAGCGACCCTGGCAGCCCTGCAGGACGCCGGTATCGACCCCAGCGAGGTCGAGGGTTTCAGCTCGTACTCGGTGGACAAGGTGCCGGAATACGAAATCGCCCGCTTGCTGGGCTGCAAGGACGTCAAGTTCTTCTCCCAGGTTCCCCACGGGGGGGGAGCGGCCTGTGCGCCGATCATGCACGCGGCCATGGCCGTGGCCACCGGCGTGGCCAAAGTGGTGGTGGTGTACCGCGCCATGAACGAACGCTCCTGGTATCGCTTTGGCAGTGGCAGCTACGGCTTTGCGTCGACGCCGATCTTCGAGAACGTCAACTACGGCTGGTACATGCCCCACGGCCTGCACACCCCGGCATCCTGGGTCGGGATGTTTGCCCAGCGCTACATGCACACCTACGGTGCCACCTCGCAAGACTTCGGTCGCGTGGCGGTCGCCGTGCGCGATTTTGCCGCCACCAACCCGGCGGCGTTTTTCTATGGCAAACCGATCACCCTCGAAGAGCACCAGGCCTCGCGCTGGATCTGCGAGCCGCTGCACCTGCTCGATTGCTGCCAGGAATCCGATGGCGCGGTGGCGATGGTGATTACCTCGGCCGAGCGGGCCAAGGACCTGCGCCAGAAGCCGGTGATGATCAAGGCCGGCTCGCAGGGGATCACCTCAGGCCAGCAGATCATGACCTCCTTCTATCGCGATGACATTACCGGGCTGCCGGAAATGGGTGTGGTCGCCAAAGAGCTGTATCGCCAGTCGGGCCTTGGCCCTGATGCGCTGCAAACGGCAGTGATCTACGACCACTTCACCCCGTTCGTGCTGCCGCAACTCGAAGAGTTCGGCCTGTGCGAACGCGGCGAAGCCAAGGAGTTTATCCGCGCCGGGCACCATGCGCGTGGCGGCAAGTTCCCGATCAATACCCACGGCGGGCAATTGGGCGAGGCCTATATCCACGGCATGAACGGCGTGGCGGAAGCGGTGCGCCAGGTACGCGGCAGCGCGGTCAACCAGGTCGACCATGTAGAAAACGTATTGGTCACTGCCGGTACCGGCGTGCCTACCAGCGGCCTGATTTTGGGAGCAGCCTGAATGTACGTCGACCTCACGCCCGAACAACACGCCCTGCGCCTGAAGGTGCGGGACTACTTCCAGAACCTGATGACCCCGCAGCTGCGTGAGCAATTGCGCGGCAAAGAGGGCGGCGAACTGTACCGCGACACCATCCGCCAGATGGGGCGCGACGGCTGGCTGGCCGTGGGTTGGCCCAAGGAACACGGTGGCCAGGGCTACGGCCCCACCGAGCAGTTCATTTTTTTTGAAGAGGCCAATATTGCCGGTGCGCCGTTGCCGTTCGTGACCATCAGCACGGTGGGGCCGGCGTTGATGGCCCACGGCACCGAACTGCAAAAGGCCAGGTTCTTGCCGGGTATCGCTGCGGGGGAAATCATCTTCGCCATCGGCTACTCCGAGCCGGATGCTGGCAGTGACCTGGCGGTGCTCAAGACCGCGGCACGGCTTGAGGGTGACACGTTTGTGGTCAACGGCGCCAAGCTCTGGACCTCGGGCGCGGAGTCGGCGGATTACATCTGGCTGGCGGCGCGTACCGACCCCGAGCGGCCACGGCACAAAGGGGTGTCGATCCTGATTCTCGATACGCAGGCCGAGGGTTTCTCGGCCACGGTGATCCCCACCACCAGCAACCCGACGACGGCCACCTTTTACGACAACGTACGGGTACCCAAAGACATGCTGGTAGGCGAGCTGAACGGTGGCTGGAAGCTGATCACCGCGCAGCTCAACCATGAACGGCTGGGCCTGGGGGCCTGGTCGGACAAGGTCGTGGGGCTGTTTGGCCGGGTGCTGGCGTGGGCCAGGGCGGCGGATGAAAACGGCGTGCGGGCGACAGACAAGGCCTGGGTGCGTGCAGGGCTGGCCCAGTGTTATGCCCGGTTGGAGGCCATGCGCCTGATTAACCTGCGCATTGCTGCCGACCTTGAGCGCGAGCGCATGGACGTGGCACTGGCCTCGACCACCAAAGTCTACGGCTCGGAATCGGGGATCGAAATCTTGCGCACGCTGAGCAATATCGTCGGTGCCAATGGCCTGGTGCGCAGTGGTTCTGCCGCGTCCCTGTTGCATGGCGACCTGGAGTACGAAGTGCGTGCTTCGGTGACCCTGACCTTTGGCGGTGGCACCAATGAAATCCAGCGCGAGCTGATTGCCCAGTTCGGTTTGGGCATGCCGCGTACCCAGCGTTAAACATTGCCGAAAGCCTGTAGCCGCTGACGAGGTACGAGGCTGCGACAAGGGGCGCAGGCCCTTCAGATCACCGGCGCAGCCTCGTACCTCGTCAGCGGCTACAAGAACCGAAAGGTGAACAACCATGAGCACGATTGACCAGTTCAGAGAACAAACCCGCAGTTGGCTTGAGGCCAACTGCCCGCCCTCGCAGCGCAAGGCCATCCCGGAAGGCGAGATGGTCTGGGGCGCCCGCGAGATGGAGTTCCCCAGTGCAGACGCGCAAGTGTGGTTCGAGCGCATGCGCGACAAAGGCTGGTTCTGCCCCGAATGGCCGGTCGAATACGGCGGCGCAGGGCTCAGTGACGAATACAACGCAGTGCTCGAGAGCGAGCTGCGCCGCCTCAAGTGCCGCCCGCCACAGATCAACCTGGGTATCTGGATGCTGGGCCCGGTGCTGCTGGAATTCGGCACCGAAGCACAGAAAAAACAGCTGCTCACCCCCATGACCCGCGGCGAGGTGCGTTGGTGCCAGGGCTTCTCCGAGCCCAATGCCGGCTCTGACCTGGCCAGCCTGAAAACTTCAGCCCGGGATGCCGGCGACCACTTTGTGGTCGATGGCAGCAAAATCTGGACCTCCTACGGCGACAAGTCGGACTGGATGTATGCCTTGGTACGCACCGACCCAGCAGCCGGCAAGCATGCGGGCATCAGCCTGATCGTGCTGGATATGAAAAGCCCGGGTGTCAGCGTCGCGCCGATTGATTTGATCAGCGGCAAGTCGGCGTTTTGCCAGGTCTTTTTCGACGCCGTCAAAGTGCCGAAAAGCCAACTGATCGGGCCACTGCACGGTGGCTGGAACCTGGCCAAGCGGCTGTTGCAGCACGAACGCAAGGCCATGTCCAAGTTTGGCGAGTTCAGCTTGCCCACTCACTTTCATCTGCTGCCTCTGGTCAGCCAGTACTTGCCCGACCCTTCGGGGCAAAGCGAGTCAGCACTGATGGCGCGGGCAGTGGCCACGGCGATGAACGAGCACAGCTACAACCTGACCGTACAGCGCATGGCTGAAGAAGCCCGCGCCGGGCAGGACGTCAGCGGGTTGATGGCGATCATGAAACTGGTCCACACCGAACAGGAACGTGACAAGTTCGAGGTGCTGCTGGATGTCATGGGCTATCACGCGCTCGGCTGGGACCAGGGCACCTTCACAACCCAGGAACAGGCCATCACCCGTGGCTGGCTGAACAGCTTTGCCCTGACCATCTCTGGCGGCTCGTCGGAAGTGCAGCTCAACGTTATTGCCAAGCGGGTCCTGGGCCTGCCTGACGTGAAGTAAGGAAACTCACCATGAACCTGCTTTACAACGAAGATCAACGCATGCTGGCCGACAGTGCCCGTGAGTTCCTTGCCGCGCGCAGCCCGGTATCGCGCCAGCGCGCCTTGCGCGATGAGGCCCAGGCGGGCGGCTTTGACCCGCAACTATGGCAAGACGCCGTGGCACTGGGCTGGAGCGCGATTCCTTTTCCCGAGAACCTCGGTGGTCTGGATTTCGGCTGCAAGGGCCTGGGGCCGATTTTTCAATCCATCGGTTGCAACCTTAGCGCTACGCCGCTGCTTTCCAGCGTGGTACTCAGCGGTACGCTGCTGCACCTGCAAGGCAATGCGCAGCAGCAGGACCGCTGGCTGTCGGCGATTATCAGCGGTGAGCGGCGTGTAGCGCTGGCGCTGGACGAACAGCCCCGGCACAACCCGACAAAAGTGGCGATGCAAGCCGTGGCCAATGGCGGCGGCTACAGCCTGAGCGGGGATAAATATTTCGTCATCGACGGTGTGGGCGCCGACGCTTATCTGGTAGCGGCACAGACCGGCACGTCGGGGATCAGCCTGTTCCTGGTACCGGCAGCTGCCCCGGGCCTGACCGTCAACCCGTTGCCGCTGATTGACTCACGCAACCATGCGCGCTTGCACCTGCATCAGGTACAGGTCGGGGCTGATGCCTTGCTCGGCGCCGCCGGGTCGGCCTTGCCGGCGCTCAACAGAGCCCTGGACCGTGGCCGCGTATGCCTGGCGGCCGAGATGCTGGGCATGTCCGAAAAACTCTTCGACATGACCCTCGACTACCTCAAGACCCGTGTGCAATTCGATGTGGCGATTGGCACCTTCCAGGCGCTGCAACACCGTGCGGCACAACTGTTTGTCGAGCTGGCACTGGCGCGCAGCGCGGTGATGGCCGGGCTGGACGCACTGGACGCCATCAGCCTGAGCGAGGGTGAGCGTCAGCGCCTAGCCAGCCTGGCCAAGTGGAAAGCGGGGCAGATGGCACTCAAGGTGGTCAATGAGGCGGTACAGATGCACGGCGGCATCGGCGTGACCGACGAGCTGGATGTGGGGTTGTTTCTCAAGCGCATTCGCGTGGCCCAGGCCTGCCTGGGCGATGCCGATTTTCACTGCGAGCGCTATGCAGCTCTGGAGCTGGCGCACGCTTGAGCCTGTAGCGAACGGTTCGAGTCAGGAGAATAATAAAATGAAACTTGAGCAATGGCAGAGCGCCTGGCAGCAGTTGATTGGTGCCGGCTCGCCTTTTGAAGTCCTGACGCCAGCGGATGGCGGGGTGAAGTATTTTCGCCACAGTGCAGCCAGCGTCTGGGCCGCGATCGACAGTGGCCGCGTACACGGTGATCGTGAATTTCTGGTGTGGGAGCAGCAGCGCCTGACCTTCGCCCAGTTCTTCGATCAGGTGGACCGCCTGGGCGGGCAACTGGTGCAGCGCTTCGGCGTGCGCAAGGGCGATCGTGTGGCCATTGCCATGCGCAATCAACCAGCATGGCTGGTCGCGTTTGCCGCTATCCAGCGCTGTGGTGCGGTGTGTGTGCCGCTCAACAGTTGGGGGCTGCGTGACGAGTTGTTCCACGGCTTGCAGGACAGTGGCGCGCACCTGTTGCTGTGCGACCCGCCGCGCTTGCAACTGTTGGCTGACGACCTGCGTACGCAAGGGCTGGCAACCCTTGTGGTGGGCCTGGACGACGGCGTGCTGCTGGAGGAACACTGCCAGCGCCTCGAAGACCTGCTGGCGGCACCGACGCTGAATGTGCCGGTGCAGCCCGTCACGGCCCAGGACCCGGCCATGATCCTCTACACCTCTGGCACCACGAGCCTGGCCAAGGGTGTGCTGTCCACCCACGGTGCGGTGTGCCAGGCGCTGGTGGCGCTGGAGTTTCAGGGCGCGTTCTGTGCGTTGAGTTCGCCGGAGCGCATCAGCGTGGTGATCAACAGCGGCTATGCCCCCACCACCTTGATGGCCGTGCCGCTGTTCCACGTCAGTGGCCTGCATGCGCAGTTTTTACTGGCCTTGCGCAGCGGCCGGCGATTGTTGCTGATGTACAAGTGGGATGTGGACAAAGCCTTTGACCTGATCCGCGATGAGCACTGCACCCAGTTCAACGGGGCGCCGGTCATGATGCAGCAACTGCTGACCTCACCGCGCTTTGGTAGCCCCGACACGGCCAGCCTGTTCGGTCTGGGCCTGGGCGGTGCGGCTCCGTCCAGCAGCCTGCTGGCCCACCTGACCCAGCGCAAGCCTGAAGCCATCGGCGGCAGCGGCTACGGCCTGACCGAAAGCAATGGCATTTGTGCTGCGATCGGCGGCGACCAGTTTGTCTACAAACCGGCGTCGGCGGGCTGGCCGCTGCCCATTGTCGATGTGCGCATTGGCGACAGCCCCGAGCGGCCGTTGCCCAGCGGTGTCAGCGGGCTGATCTGGGTCCGTTCACCGACCCTGATGAACGCTTACTGGAACCTGCCCGAGGCCAGCGCCCAGACTCTGCAACAGGGCTGGCTGGACACCGGTGATATCGGCCTGCTGGACGAGGAGGGCTTCCTCTACATCACCGACCGGGCCAAGGACCTGATCAATCGCGGCGGCGAGAAGATTGCCGCTGCCGAGGTCGAGTCCTGTGCCTGTGAAATGCCCGGTGTGATTGAAGCCGCGGCTTTTGCCGTACCCGACGATGTACTGGGCGAAGTGGTGTTTTTGGTGGTGCGTGGCGAGCCGGCGTCAACCCCGGATGGCGACGCGGTGCGCAGCTTTATTGCGCAGCGCCTGGCGAGCTTCAAGGTGCCGGCGCAGATTCATGTCCAGCACACGCCGTTTGCCCGCAATGCCTCGGGCAAGACACTCAAAAGTGTGCTCAAAGAGCTGCTTGTAACGGCCTGAATAGTCTTAGTGGACGATGTACTCGCTGCTGATTGGCGAAGAATGGGTGCATACCCCCAGCAAGCCTTATTCGCGTAGGAGGCAATACATGAAAATAACAAGAACAGGCGTAATGCTCGCAGCCGCCATGGCCGTCAACGTGGCCGCCATCGGTACGGCAACCGCCCAGGTATCGCCCGCAGAAGCGGCCAAGTTGGGCAAGGAACTGACCTGTGTCGGGGCCGAGCAGGCGGGTAACGCGGCAGGGACCATCCCGCCGTATACCGGCAAGTACCTGGGGGAAGTGCCGGGCTGGAACCATGTAAAATTTTCCGGTGACCAGCCGGTGGATCCCTACGCCGCCGAGAAGCCGATCCTGGTGATTACTGCGCAAAACATGGCCCAGTACGAAGACAAGCTGACCGAGGGCCAGAAGGCCCTGCTCAAGCGCTACCCGACCACCTACAAGATGAACATCTACCCCGGCCACCGCGATTACCGCTACCCGGATTATGTGTGCAAGCGGGTCATGAGCAACGCCTTGAATGCCAAGCTGGTCAATGACGGCATGGGCTTTGAAGGCTTGGGCCAGGTACCGTTCCCGATTCCGAAAAATGGCATGGAAGCCCTGTGGAACCACCAGCTCCCGGCCCGTGCCTGGACCGAAGAAAAAACCAGTGACCTGGCCTCCGTGCTGCCCAACGGCAGTATTGGCTGGGGGCGCGCTTATGCCCGCAACCTGGCTATGGCCAACTCGCCAACAGTAGAGCCCAAGACTGAAGACAAGCTGCAGGCCATGAGCAACAACATGACCCTCAAGCCGACCCGGGACAATGGCACACTGAGCATCTCCCACGAACCCTACAACTTCGCCACCGACCCGCGTCAGGCCTGGAGCTACAGCCCTTCGACCCGCCGTGTCCGGCTGTTGCCGGGTTACGGCTATGACCAGCCGATGATCGGCACCAACGGCACCATGACCGTGGACGAAGACCGTTTGTACAACGGCTCACCGGAGCGCTACAACTGGAAGCTGCTGGGCAAGCGGGAAATCTACATCCCGGCCAACGCCTACAAGCCCAACGCGGGTACGGTGAAATACGCCGACATGCTGACGCCCAACCATCCCAATCCGGACTTGATGCGTTACGAGCTGCGCCGGGTGTGGGTGGTTGAAGCCGACCTCAAGGAAGGCTACCGTCATGTATACGGCAAGCGTGTGTTGTTCCTCGACGAAGACACCTGGAACTCGGTACTGGCGGACAACTACGACGCCCGTGGGCAGTTGTGGAAGCACGCGATGATCAACTACTACTACCACCCGGACATGAGTGGCTGGCAGGCCGGCTCGCAGTTCTTCATGGACTTGAACTCGGGGCAATACACTGGCTACGGCATGACCAACGAAGCCAAGAAAGGCCCGATCCTCAACGAGGGCAAGTTTACCGCTGACCAGTACACCGCCGATGCGGCACGCGCGATGGGCCGCTAAGCCTTAGGTTTCCAGCGGCAAGCTGCAAGCAAAAGCCCCGCAGGTGTAACGCCTGCGGGGCTTTTTCGTTGGCTCAGGTCAGTGAGGCAAAAGTCATGCCGGTGGCATGAACCACCTGGCGCAGGGTGCGCAGTGTGGGGTTGCCTTTGGGAGAAAGGGCGCGGTACAGGCTCTCGCGGGACAGCCCGGCCTTTTCGGCTGTTTGAGCCATGCCTCCCCGTGCTTCGACCACATGGCGCAGCGCGGTCAGAAAACTGGCCTGGCCGCCTTCTTCATCGAGCTCTTCAATGGCGATGCGCAGGTATTCAATGGCAAATTCGGGATCCTGGCGGATCATCTCGATAACGGATTCGTCGTGATTTCTGGTTCTGTTCATGGCTTCCTCTTCTGATACTCATTCCAGCAGCCCACGGCTTTCTCGATATCAGCCTGCTGCTGGCGCTTGTCGCCGCCCAACAGCAACAACACCAGCTTTTTACCGTCTTGAGCGTAATAAAGCCGGTAGCCCGGGCCGTGATCGATACGTAACTCCCAAACGCCCCGGCACAAGGGTTTGCAATCACCAAAAGCACCCGCTGAAAGCCGGTTAACCCTGACGGTGATACGTGCCTTGGCTGTTCGATCCTTTAGATGGTCCAGCCATTGCTGGTAGTGGTCGTTACCCGTTTCGCTGACATAGTGTCTTATCTCGATCATAAGAAATGTAGCTTTGAAGCTACTCATGGTCAATTTTTTTTTAACCGCCATCTGCGGCTGTTCGTCTGATCAGACCCACATCCAATTTGATAGAGGGTGACCATCGGAACGCTAGGGCTGTGGTGTCTCAAGGGCAATTAGGACGGATCGCAAGGTTGTGCAGGTTTTTTTACACGCGAGGCCTTTGCGAAGCGGCGGCGGGTGGCGGTAATGCAACAGGTCATTACCGCAGCCAGGAGGAGGGGGTAAGAGGGGGGGGTTACGCCTGCGACCAGACGGCCAGTTCGTAGCCATCGAGGTCGGTGAAGTGGAAGCGGCTGCCCCCCGGGAACTTGAATTCAGGCCGGGTGATCTGGCCTCCGGCAGCGCTGATGGCCTGCTGAGCCTGGGCCAGGTCGTCGGCGTACAGAATGATCAGCGGACCACCGGGGCGTACAGGTTCGCCGGTGGTAAAGCCGCCGCTCAGGCGCCCATCGCTGAACTCGCTGTAGGTGGGGCCAAAGTCGGTGAAGGTCCAGCCAAACACGGCACCATAAAAGGCTTTGCTGCGTGTGATGTCATGGACGTTGAATTCGATGTTGTCGATTCTGTTGTGGCGGTTGTCAGTGGTCACGGGCATCTCCTTATGAGGCTCAAATATAGATAAGTGACTGGCTGAATGCCATCCGGTTCTCTTAAGCACAAGAAGCGCGTAACCATTGGCCAAACCAGTCAGCCACCTTGAGTGTTTTGACCATTGTTGCAGAGCCTTGCCGGGGCGATTATCAACAGGATTTTTCACGGTTCCCATCCTAAAAATAAAGACCGAGGGATTCTGCTGATGCGCGACTATCTGACTTCGATGGCTGATTTTGACTACCAGCGCACGGTCACCGCTGCCCTGGACGGCCATTTGACGGCCGTCAATGCCTGTGTCGAGTGCTGCGACCGTCACGCCTTGCCGGGGCGTATTGCGTTGTTCTGGGAGGGGCGTGATGCCAGCAGCGCGACGTACACCTTCACCCAGTTGCAGGAGCAGGCCGCACGCTTTGCCAATTTCTTGCTGGCCCAAGGCGTAAAGCGTGGTGACAAGGTAGCGGGCCTGCTGCCGCGTAATGTCGAGTTGTTGATCGTGGCCTTTGCCGCGTGGCGTATCGGCGCCATCTACCAGCCGTTGTTCACGGCATTTGGTCCCAAGGCGATCGAGCATCGGCTTAACAGTTCCGGCGCCGCCCTGGTAGTCACCGATGCGGTCAACCGCGCCAAGCTCAACGAGGTCATGGCCTGCCCGGCGATTGTCACGGTGGCGGGCGCCAAGGGGCAGGGCCTGGTACGTGGCGACTTCAGTTTCTGGGCAGAGCTGGACAATTATCCGGCCACCTGCGAACCGCTGATGCTGAGCGGCGAAGACCCGTTCCTGCTGATGTTTACCTCGGGCACCACCGGCCCGGCCAAGCCGCTGTTGGTGCCGCTCAAGGCCATTGTCGCATTCCAGAGCTACACCCGTGATGCTGTGGGGTTGCGCCCCGAGGATTCGTTCTGGAACCTGGCCGATCCGGGCTGGGCCTATGGCATTTACTTCGGGATCACCGGGCCACTGTCGATGGGCCACCCGATCACCTTTTACGATGGTCCGTTTACCGTGGAGAGCACTTGCCGGGTGATCAAAAAGCTCGGCATCACCAACCTCACCGGCTCACCCACTGCGTACCGCATGCTGATTGCCGCCGGTGACGCCTTCTCGAGCAAGATCAAGGGCCAGTTGCGCGTAGTCAGCAGCGCCGGTGAGCCACTCAACCCCGAAGTGATCCGCTGGTTTGCCGATGAGCTTGGCGTCACCATCCATGACCACTATGGCCAGACCGAAGTCGGCATGGTGCTGTGCAACCACCACGGCCTCGAGCATGCGGTGCATATGGGCGCTGCCGGCTTCGCCTCACCGGGGCACCGCATCGTGGTGCTCGATGACAACCACCAGGAACTACCCGTGGGCCAGCCGGGCATTCTGGCGGTGGATCGCAGCCAGTCGCCGATGTGCTGGTTTGGCGGTTACGAAGGTTTCCCGACCAAAGCATTTGTTGGCAATTATTACTTGAGCGGTGACACCGTGGAGCTGAACCCGGACGGCAGCATCAGTTTTGTCGGGCGCAGCGATGACGTGATCACCACCTCCGGTTACCGCGTGGGCCCATTCGACGTGGAGAGCGCGCTGATCGAGCACCCCGCTGTGGTTGAAGCCGCCGTGGTGGGCAAGCCCGACCGCGAGCGCACCGAGCTGGTCAAGGCCTTTGTGGTGTTGAACCCCCAGTATCTGGGTGACGCGCAACTGGCCGAAACCCTGCGCCTGCATGTGCGCCAACGGCTGGCGGCACACGCTTATCCCCGTGAAATTGAATTTGTCAGCGAGCTGCCGAAAACACCAAGCGGCAAGCTGCAGCGCTTTATTTTGCGCAACCAGGAAATCGCCAAGGCTGAACTGGCCGCAAGTGCCAGCGTCAGCGCCTAACTGTCAGGAATCATCATGCAAATCGAAAACAAGGTTTTTATCGTTACCGGTGGCGCCTCGGGGCTGGGTGCCGCTACGGCGCAGATGCTGGTCAAGGCCGGTGCCAAAGTGATGCTCGTGGACCTGAACGCCGAAGCAGTGGCCGCCCAGGCCCTGAAGCAGGGCGATCAGGCGCGCAGCGCTGTGGCCGACATCAGCCAGGCAGACGCCGCCCAGGCGGCCGTGGCCGCTACAGTGGCCGCCTTTGGTACGGTCAACGGGCTGGTCAACTGTGCCGGGATTGTGCGCGGTGAGAAGATCCTCGGCAAAAACGGCCCGCATGGGCTGGAGACGTTCAGCCAGGTGATCAACGTCAACCTGATTGGCAGCTTCAACATGTTGCGTCTGGCTGCCGCGGCGATCGCCGAAGCCACTGCCGATGCCGAAGGCGAGCGTGGGGTGATCATCAATACGGCTTCGGTTGCCGCATTCGACGGTCAGATCGGTCAGGCCGCTTATGCTGCATCCAAGGGCGCAATCGCCAGCCTGACCTTGCCTGCAGCCCGTGAACTGGCCCGCTTCGGGATTCGGGTGATGACCATCGCCCCGGGTATTTTTGAAACCCCGATGATGGCTGGCATGACGCCAGAAGTGCGCGAATCCCTGGCCGCTGGCGTGCCATTTCCGCCGCGCCTGGGCAAGCCTGACGAATACGCCGCGCTGGTGCGCCACATCATTGAAAACAGCATGCTCAATGGCGAGGTGATCCGTCTCGACGGCGCCTTGCGCATGGCCGCGAAATAAGAGGTGTGAAATGACAATCAGTAATGATCCGGTTGTAATCGTAAGTGCTGCGCGCACGCCCATGGGCGGCTTTCAAGGCGACTTCAAGGGCCTGACAGCGCCGCAACTGGGTGCTGCGGCGATCCGCGCTGCGGTTGAGCGCGCGGGTGTTGCCGACAATGGCGTGGAAGAGGTGCTGTTTGGCTGCGTGCTCTCGGCCGGCCTCGGCCAGGCACCTGCGCGTCAGGCTGCCCTGGGTGCCGGGCTGGACAAAGGCACGCGTTGCACCACGCTGAACAAGATGTGCGGCTCGGGCATGGAAGCCACGATTCTGGGGCACGACCGGCTGCTGGCCGGCAGCGCCGATGTAGTGGTGGCGGGGGGCATGGAGAGCATGTCCAACGCGCCGTATCTGCTCGACCGCGCCCGCAGCGGTTACCGCATGGGCCATGGCCGGGTACTGGATCACATGTTCCTCGACGGCCTGGAAGACGCCTACGACCGTGGCCGCCTGATGGGTACTTTTGCTGAAGACTGCGCCCAGAGCCACGGCTTTACCCGTGAAGCGCAGGATGCGTTTGCCGTGGCTTCGCTGACCCGTGCGCAGCAGGCGATCAAGGACGGCAGCTTCAGCGCCGAGATCGTCCCGGTGCAGGTCACGGTGGGCAAGGAGCAGCGCCTGATCAACGAAGACGAGCAACCACCCAAGGCCAATCTGGCAAAAATCCCGACCCTGAAACCGGCGTTCCGCGAAGGCGGTACGGTGACGGCGGCAAACTCCAGTTCGATTTCCGACGGTGCAGCGGCACTGGTGCTGATGCGTCGCAGCGAGGCGCAAAAACGCGGCCTCAAGCCCCTGGCGGTGATCCACGGTCACGCCGCGTTTGCCGATGAGCCGGGGCTGTTCCCGACAGCGCCGGTGGGTGCCATCAAACGCCTGATGAGCAAGACCGGCTGGGATCTGGGAACGGTCGATCTGTTCGAGATCAACGAGGCGTTTGCGGTCGTCAGCCTGGTGACCATGAGCGCGCTGGAGATTCCTCACAGCAAGGTCAATATCTACGGCGGCGCCTGTGCGCTGGGGCATCCGATCGGTGCATCGGGCGCACGGATACTGGTGACTTTGCTCTCGGCCTTGCGTCAGCAAAAGGCTACGCGCGGCGTTGCAGCCATCTGCATCGGCGGCGGTGAAGCCACGGCCATTGCCGTGGAATGTCTGTATTAAGGATTTCGTATGCTGCCTACAGCAGAACAATTACAAATACGCGAAGCAGCCCGACAGTTTGCCCAGGAACGCCTGAAGCCTTTTGCCGCCGAGTGGGACAAGCAGCATCGCTTCCCTCGCGAAGCGATTGACGAAATGGCGCAACTGGGGTTTTTCGGCATGCTGGTGCCTGAACAGTGGGGTGGTTGCGACACGGGCTATCAGGCCTATGCCATGGCCCTTGAAGAAATCGCTGCCGGTGACGGCTCGTGTCCCACGATCATGAGCGTGCATAACTCGGTGGGGTGTGTGCCGATCCTCAAGTACGGCACCGAATCGCAGAAACAGCAGTTCCTGCCAGCGCTGGCTAGCGGTGCAATGCTCGGCGCGTTTGCATTGACCGAACCCCAGGCCGGTTCCGATGCCAGTGACCTGAAAACCCGGGCCCGCCGTGAAGGCGATCATTACATTCTCAATGGCTGCAAGCAGTTCATCACCTCCGGGCAAAACGCTGGCGTGGTGATCGTGTTTGCGGTCACGGACCCGGCGGCGGGCAAGCGCGGCATCAGCGCGTTTATCGTGCCCACGGACGCGCCGGGTTACAGCGTGGCCCGGGTTGAGGACAAACTGGGGCAGCATGCATCGGACACCTGCCAGATCCTGTTTACTGACCTGAAGGTGCCTGTGGCCAACCGCCTGGGCGAGGAGGGGCAGGGCTACAAGATCGCTCTGGGCAACCTCGAAGGCGGGCGCATTGGCATTGCCGCGCAGGCCGTAGGCATGGCCCGTGCAGCCTTTGAAGCGGCCCGCGACTACGCCCGCGAACGTGTGACCTTTGGCCAGCCATTGGTTGAACATCAGGCCGTGGCGTTTCGCCTGGCCGACATGTCGACGGAAATCGCCGTCGCCCGGCAGATGGTGCACTACGCCGCCGCACTGCGTGACAGCGGCCAGTCGGCCCTGGTCGAGGCCTCGCAAGCCAAGTTGTTTGCATCGGAAATGGCCGAGCGCGTGTGCTCCAAAGCGTTGCAAACCCTGGGCGGTTATGGCTACTTGAGCGACTTCCCGCTGGAACGGATCTACCGCGATGTGCGGGTGTGCCAGATCTATGAAGGCACCAGTGATATTCAGCGCATGGTCATTTCGCGCAATCTTTGAATCGAGGACATTAGCGATGAGCTACGAAACCATTCTGTTGGACATCCATGGGCAAGTGGGCCTGATTACCCTGAACCGGCCCCAGGCGCTCAATGCCCTGAATGCGCAATTGATCGGCGAAGTGAACCACGCGCTGGACACGCTGGAAGCCGATCACGGGATTGGCTGCATTGTCATTACCGGCTCGAAAAAATCCTTTGCCGCCGGTGCGGACATCAAGGAAATGGCCGACCTGAGCTACCCGCAAATCTACCTCGACGACCTGTTCTCGGACAGCGACCGCGTGGCGGCCCGACGCAAGCCGATCATTGCTGCGGTGGCAGGTTTTGCCCTGGGTGGCGGTTGTGAACTGGCGATGATGTGCGACTTTATCCTGGCCGGTGACAATGCCAAATTCGGCCAGCCGGAAATCAACCTCGGTGTATTGCCGGGCATGGGCGGCACACAGCGTCTGACCCGTGCAGTGGGCAAGGCCAAGGCCATGGAAATGTGCCTGAGCGGGCGTTTGATGGGGGCTGAAGAGGCGGAGCGTTCGGGGCTGGTAGCCCGTGTGGTGGCGGTGGATGAACTGCTCGACGAAGCGCTGAAAGTGGCGGCGACCATCGCCAAAAAATCCCTGCCGGTGCTGATGCAAACCAAGGAATGCGTCAACCGTGCCTTTGAAGTCAATCTGGCGGAAGGTGTGCGTTTCGAGCGTCGGGTATTCCATGCCTTGTTCGCCACACAGGACCAGAAGGAAGGGATGGCGGCGTTTGTTGAAAAACGCGAGGCTGATTTTAAAAACCGCTAAAAATCAAAGGCCCCTCACCCTAGCCCTCTCCCGGAGGGAGAGGGGACTAAAAGCAGATTTGTGCTTAACCGCAGATCGGCTCCCTCTCCCTTTGGGAGAGGGTTGGGGTGAGGGGCTCTTGTAGCACCACTCAAAGCAGATAGTTCTTCAACTCCCGCGCAATCACCATGCGCTGAATCTCGCTCGACCCTTCATAAATCTGGGTAATCCGCGCATCGCGGTAGTAACGCTCCACCGGGTAGTCTTCCAGGTAGCCATAGCCGCCGTGGATCTGGATGGCTTTGGAGCACACGTACTCAGCCATTTCCGAAGCAAACAGTTTGGCTTGTGAGGCTTCTGACAGGCAGGGTTTGCCCGCGCTGCGCAGGCGCGCGGCATGCAGGATCAGCAGCCGCGCCGCGTTGATGCGGGTCTGCATGTCGGCCAGCATGTTGGCCACGCTCTGGTGTTCGATGATGGCCTTGTCAAATTGCACCCGGTCACGGGCGTAGCCCAGTGCTGCTTCGAAGGCCGCACGGGCGATGCCCAGTGCCTGGGCGCCAATGCCGATACGGCCTCCTTCGAGGTTGGCCAGGGCGATGGCCAGTCCCTTGCCGCGCTCGCCGAGCATATTGGCTTCGGGCACGCTGCAGTTGCTCAGGGTCACGGCGCAGGTGTCCGAAGCACGGATGCCCATTTTGTGCTCGGTACGGTCGACGATAAAACCGGGTGTTGCCGTAGGTACCAAAAACGCCGAAATGCCTTTTTTGCCCAGGTCAGGGTCGGTCACTGCAAACACGATCGCCAACTTGGCACGTTTGCCGTTGCTGACAAATTGCTTGGCGCCGTTGATCACCCATTGGCCATCACGCAGCTCTGCGCGGGTACGCAGGTTATGGGCTTCGGAGCCCGCCTGGGGCTCGGTCAGACAGAAGCAGGCGATGGTCTGGCCGCTTGCCAGCTCCGCCAGCCAGGTCTGTTTTTGTTCCTCGCTGCCGTACTTCAGTATCGGCCCGCAGCCCACCGAGTTGTGAATGCTCATCAGGGCGCCGGTCGCGGCATCGCCCGCGGAGATTTCTTCCACCGCCAGGGCGTAGGCGACGTAATCAACATAGGTGCCGCCCCATTCCTCCGGCACCACCATGCCCAGCAGGCCCAGTTCGCCAAGCTTGGCCACCAGCGCGTCGTCGATCCAGCCGGCCTTTTCCCACGCCTGGGCATGGGGGGCGATTTCACGCCGGGCAAAGTCGCGGGCCATGTCGCGGATCATCACTTGCTCTTCGCTCAGTTCGATATCTTGCATGGCTCAGGCTCCCTTGGCGTTGAATTCGGTAAAGAAGCTGGCCACATGGGCGCTGTCCAGTGCCTCAAGGGTTGGCGGGTTCCAGCGCGGGTTCTTGTCTTTGTCGATGAGCAATGCGCGCACACCTTCCATCAGATCGCCACGATCAAACCACTGACGGTCAAGATGCAGCTCCAGGGCGAAGCATTGCTCAAGGGGCAGTTCTCGGCCACGGCGCAGCATTTCAAGGGTCACGGCCATCGCCAGCGGTGAGCGGGTTTGCAGCAGGTCGGCGGTTTGATTGGCCCATTCGCGGGTTTCCGGGGCGATGACTGCGCGCAGATGGGCGACAATGCGCGGTACATCAGCCTGGGCGAAAACGCTGTCAATCAGCGGGCGCAGCCTGGCCAGCGGCGGGTCGGGCAGTACGGTTACTGCGAAACGGGCGACCAGTGCAGTCAGGTCATCAATAGGGGACTTTTGCCAGTTGAGGCTGTCCAGGCCCTTGTCCAGTTCAGGCAGTGCGCTGCTTTCCAGATAGCCGTCTGCCAGCCCGCAGTACAACGCATCGGCGGCGCGGATTTGCACGCCGCTGACGCCCAGGTAGGTGCCTAACTGACCTGGGGTGCGGGTCAGGAAGTAGCTGCCGCCAACGTCAGGAAAATAACCGATACCCACTTCCGGCATCGCCAGTTTGCTACGCTCGGTGACCAGGCGCAGATCCGCGCCCTGTACCAGGCCCATGCCGCCGCCGAGAACGAAGCCGTCCATCAAGGCGACGACGGGTTTGGGGTAGCGGTGCAGGGTCAGGTCGAGGGCATATTCCTCTTCAAAGAACTGGCTGTGCAGGGTGTCGTTGTTTTGATAGCTGTCGTACAGCGAGCGGATATCACCGCCTGCGCAAAAGGCTTTCTCGCCTGCGCCACGCAGTACAACGGCCTTGATTTGCGGGTCAGTGGCCCAGGCATCCAGCTGCTGTTGCAGGCCGCGCACCATTTCAAGATTGATCGCGTTGAGGCCGCCGGGGCGGTTCAGGGTCAGGTGGCCAATATGGTTGCGGACCTCGGCCAGAATCGTGTCTGGAAGCGGCGCGACTTCCGGTGTCGGTGAGGATGAAACCTGAGCAGTCATCACTAACTCCCTGCTTTATATTATTTTTAGTGGGTGTTCACGGGCGAACGATAACCGATGCTAACAGTGCAAATTTGCCCATTACAACCCTGATAAGTGCAGGGTTGGTGTGCATTTTTGCCTGTTAGCCATGCAGTAATGTGCGTATTTATTGCGCCAGCCAGCCGCCGTCGACATTCCATGCTGCGCCACGCACCTGGCTGCCGGCTTCGCTGCATAAAAACAACACAAGTTCGCCCAGTTGCGGCGGGGTGACGAACTCCAGCGAAGGCTGTTTTTCTGCCAGCAGGTCGTGCTGCGCCTGATAGGGGTCAATGCCCTGGCTGATACGTTGATCAATCTGTTTTTGCACCAGCGGCGTCAGGACCCAGCCCGGGCAGATGGCGTTGCAGGTGATATTGCTGGTGGCGGTTTCCAGGCCCACCACTTTGGTCAGGCCGATCACCCCGTGCTTGGCGGCAACATAGGCGGCCTTGCCGACCGAGCCCACCAGCCCGTGCACCGAGGCAATATTGACGATACGCCCCCAGCCGCGCTTGCGCATGCCGGGCAGGCTGAGGCGGGTGCTGTGGAACACACTGGACAGGTTGATGGCGATGATCGAGTCCCAACGCTCTACCGGGAACTCCTCGACGCTGGCCACATGCTGGATGCCTGCGTTGTTGACCAGGATATCGATGCCGCCAAATTCGCGTTCGGCATAATTGATCATGTCGGCGATCTGCGCCGGGTCGCTGACATCTGCCGGGTGGTGGCCAACCTTTACGCCAAACTGTTCGACCTCGGCAATCACTTTGCCCGGATCGCCAAAGCCGTTGAGAATCAGGTCGGCTCCGGCCTTGGCCAGGCTCAGTGCGATGCCCAGGCCGATACCACTGGTAGAACCGGTAACCAATGCAGTTTTGCCCTTAAGGCTCATGATCAATTCCTCAATGAAACACGATGGGTTCGTGAATGAGGAAACGTAGCACGGGGTTTGCTGTAGCCCAAACGAAACGGCCCACCAAAAGGTGGGCCGTCTTCACGCAGCGCTGGGAGGATTAGTCCTGGCGGCTGGTGACTTCCAGCAGGTGGTAGCCGAACTGGGTTTTAACCGGGCCTTGCACCACGTTGATTGGCGCGCTGAAAACCACGGTGTCGAATTCCTTGACCATCTGGCCCGGGCCGAAAGAACCCAGGTCGCCGCCCTGACGGCTCGACGGGCAAGAGGAATTGGCTTTGGCAACTTCGGCGAAGTCAGCGCCGCCTTCGATTTGCGCTTTCAGTTCGTTGCACTTGTCTTCGGTGGCAACCAGGATGTGACGGGCAGTGGCTTTGGCCATGAGGGAGTACTCCTTTGAATAAGGTGCTGAGCCTACCGGATTCGGTGATTTTTTTCTCGGCAAACTGCGCTTGAATGAATTGATTACAGGCTACAAGCCCGCTTCCTTCAGGCGTTTGGCGTGCTCGATGTAAAGCTCTACCGGGTTGATGCGCCTGCGGCTTCCTCTTGCCATATGGTTGATGGTGTCGAGATGATCCAGGGGGTAGTCGGAGCGGATGACCTGGCCCAGATGCGAGCTGAAGCGGCCAACCATGCCGTCGTTTTCTCGGGTTTCGCGGGTAAAAAAGCTGTCAAACACACGCAAGGCATTGTGCAAGGGGTCGAGCAGGTTGAGTGACTCGGCCAGCCGCGAGCCTTTGATGATGCCGCTCCAGGAATAATAGTGCACAGCATTCACCTGTGCGGGGCCCATGCCGCCCCATCTGTCGGGCAGCCCCTGGGGATATTGGCGGTTGAAGGCGGCAACCCCATCGGTGGTCAGGGCGTTAAGCGCATTCAAGGCATTTTGGGGCAGGCGCGGGTGGCCGCTGAGGGCGGATAAAAATGCGCTGAACGAGGTGGTCAGGGCGGCAGCCACCGTTTCGCCAAGCCTCCCCGGGACAAAGGCCAGGCGCAAGCGATCGGCCAGCTCGGAGCCGTGGTTGGGGCCACTGACTGACGTCACCGAGGCGATCAGTTCAGGGGCGATGGCCGCCACATAACGCGCGGTAAGGGCGCCCTGGCTGTGGCCGATCAGGTTGACACGCTGTGCACCGACCTGCCTGCGCAGGTTGTGGATCTGCTTGAGCAGTTGATCGCCTCGGGCTTCATTGTCGTTGGCGGCTGAAATGATTGGAACGAAGACGCTGGCACCGCACTCATTGAGTGCTTGCTTGATACCATGAAAGTAGTGATGCGAGCCTATCCGGTCGAATCCAAAAAGGCCGTGTACCAATAAGATCGGATAGCGTGTATTTACCGAATCGTCCATGTTCAATCTCGCAGGGTGTTTTTGATCCATGAAAACACCTTAGCCGAGATCGTCTTTGCGCAACCGTGGGGCTTTTCCCAGGTTGCGCACGGTTTTGCCGAACGTGGTTGTCAGGCGGTGGCCTTGGTCGTGTGGCGCTGTGCTTGTAGCCTGCGGGCGGCGTTGCGCAGCAGGTGTTCGGTGGCATCCCAGCCCAGGCAGCCGTCGGTTACGGACACGCCGTAGCGCATCGATGCACCCAGGGGCTGGCAGCCTTCGAACAGATGGCTTTCGAGCATCATGCCGATCAGCGAGTGATCGCCCGCCAGGCGTTGCTCGAGCACATCGTTGAACACCTCGGGCTGGCGCAGCGGGTCTTTGCCACTGTTGGCGTGGCTGCAGTCGACCATCAGGCGGGTGGGGATACCTGACTTCTGCAGCCCGGCGCGGGCCTTGGCGACGCTGGCACGGTCGTAGTTAGGGGCGCTGTGGCCGCCGCGCAATACCAGATGGGTGTCGGGGTTACCACGGGTTTCGACGATGGCCGGGTGGCCCTGGCTGTCGACACCGAAGTGACGATGGCTGTGTGCCGCAGAACGCATGGCGTCACAGGCGATGGCAACGCCGCCGTCGGTTCCGTTCTTGAAGCCTACAGGCAGATCAAGACCGCTGGCCATTTCGCGGTGGATTTGCGATTCCGTCGTGCGGGCGCCAATGGCCACCCAGCCCAGCAGGTCGTCGAAGTAGCCGGCGGCGATGGGTTGCAACAGCTCGGTGGCGACCGGCAGGCCCATGCGCAGCATTTCCAGCATCAGTTCCCGCGACAGGGTCAGGCCGTGGGCCATGTCATCGCTGCCATCCAGGTGCGGGTCGTAGGCCAGGCCTTTCCAGCCCACGGTGGTGCGCGGTTTTTCGATGTAGGCACGCATCACCAGCAGCATGTCATCGCGCACATCATGGGCGAGGGCAGCGAGGTTGCTGGCGTATTCCAGTGCGGCGACGGGATCGTGGATGGAGCAGGGGCCGACCACCACCAGCAAGCGGGAGTCTTCACCGTTGAGGATGGCGCGAATGGCCTGGCGCTGGCTGCTGACCTGGGCACCCAGTGGGGTACTCAGCGGCAGTTGCTGCTTGAGTTGCGCTGCGGTTGGCAGGCGACGGGTCGAAACAGGAGCAGTGGCAGTGTGTACGGTTGGCAGAGCTGAAACGGATGCGTTCATGGTATGGGCTTCCTGGGCAGGCGGCGGGTTGTCCCGCGCGCTCAGCCCTACTGGGGTGTTCGACAATTGGCCAGACTGGCCGTGAGTACAGGCGTGCCACCAATGTGGGTCCGTTCGGAGGCGGCAGGCTGTCCCGAACGGCGGCTGATAAATCGCCATGCAGTGCAAAGGTCGAAGCGGTAATAAGTGGCGTAGTTCATGGGGTAAATCCTCAATTCAAGAAAATGTGCGGGGCTGAAAAAACAAAACCCCCGGTCGGGGAGCCGACCGGGGGTTAGATTTCTCTGGCAGGCGACCCCTAAGTAGTGGGCGCCGTGTGGGTATCAGGCGCGCCAGTGGCTAAACCAATACCCAAAATAAAATCGTGCAGCGGAGTGCATGTTGTTCGCGCACACGGCAGCAGCCAGACGCGATTGGCGTGTGGTCTTACAGGCGGCAGTGATGGCGTGGTGCAACATGGGTTGTCTCCAATTGATGTTCCGCAGCTTACTTGAGGCGAGCCTGCGGATTCAATAAAAAAATACCATGCGGCGCAATTGTGCTGGCTATGGCCCTCGCTTGAGCCCCTGTCATGCCTTGCACGGCGCTGTTTGCGGGGCCTGCATAGTAAATCGGGAGCTTGCCTCAATTAAGCGCATACTCAAGCTGACTCACCATCTTTTGCTTCTGTCAGATGCGTGCCCTGAGACGGAATGATGCCGTCTTTCATGCCCAGAAGAACCGCTACCTTGTGGGCTTCACCACGCCTCCCCTTTTTGCGCCCGGCGAGCACTTGATAAGTGGTAGCAGGGTCGACGCCATGTTCCCGAGCGAACTCTTGAACGGACTTTCCCTGGTGTTCCAGCCATGCCTTGGCTTGTGCGGCGGTACGAATTCCGGTCATAGTTCAAAACCGTTCAAAGTTGTTTAATATTTATGGATTATACCATCCTTGCGGGTGTTTAAAATGGGATCCTACATCCAAATGAGTGGAATTGGTTTGCGCTTGAGGCAGGAGCGAGAGCGGCTTGGTTTGTCGCAGAAAATTTTTGGCGAAATCGGTGGTGTCGAGGCCAACGCCCAGGGCAAGTATGAAAATGGAGATCGTGCGCCCAAGGCGGATTATTTGTCGCGCGTTGCCGCACGCGGTGTGGACGTGCTGTATGTATTGACGGGCAGTCCGACCCCGACCTTGATCGATAATTTGAGTCAAATTGAAGAAAAGGTTCTGATCAGCTACCGGGTGCTGCACAAGGAGAATCAGGACGCCATCCGCCGCCTGACCGTCACCCTGGCAGAGTTGTCCGCGCCGCAACCGGTTAAGGAACGACGTGATCCCGAGGAGGTTGAGCCTGTCAAGGAATGAGTCTTTACAAGGAATTAACGTTTTGCCAGCGATAGATGACGCAAGTCGGTAGGTTGGTGCATTAGTTTTTGCTAAGGTGTCGGCAATCAACCAAGACCAATTTGCGAGGTGTCGACTTGATTCGGGTTCTAGTGGTCGATGACCACGATCTTGTGCGTACAGGGATCACACGAATGCTGGCCGATATCGAAGGCTTGCAAGTGGTCGGCCAGGCCGAGTCCGGTGAAGAGTCGTTGCTCAAGGCTCGCGAACTGAAACCGGATGTGGTCCTGATGGATGTCAAAATGCCTGGCATTGGTGGCCTTGAGGCGACCCGCAAGATGATGCGCAGCCACCCGGATATCAAGGTGGTTGCCGTGACGGTGTGTGAAGAAGACCCTTTCCCGACGCGCTTGCTGCAAGCAGGCGCGGCGGGCTACATGACCAAGGGTGCGGGCCTGGCCGAAATGGTCCAGGCGATTCGCCAGGTCTTCGCCGGCCAGCGCTATATCAGCCCGCAAGTCGCCCAGCAATTGGCGCTCAAGTCCTTCCAGCCTGCCAGTGACTCCCCCTTTGATGCCCTGTCCGAGCGTGAAATCCAGATCGCGCTGATGATTGTCGGCTGTCAGAAGGTCCAGGTTATTTCCGACAAGCTCTGCCTGTCGCCCAAGACGGTCAATACATACCGCTACCGGATCTACGAGAAACTCTCGGTTAAGAGCGATGTGGAGCTGGCCTTGCTGGCCGTTCGTCATGGCATGGTTGATGCTGGTTGATCATGACTGACGTGTTCGACGCAAGCGCATTTCTCTCCACCTGCAGCGGCCGGCCCGGCGTGTATCGCATGTTTGACCGCGAAGCGCGGCTCTTGTATGTGGGCAAGGCGAAGAACCTGAAAAAACGCCTGGCCAGTTACTTTCGCAAAACCGGCCTGGCGCCCAAGACCGCCGCGCTGGTTGCGCGCATTGCGCAAATTGAAACCACCATCACCGCCAACGAAACCGAAGCGCTGCTGCTTGAGCAGACGCTGATCAAGGAGTGGCGCCCGCCGTACAACATCCTGTTGCGCGACGACAAGTCCTACCCCTATGTGTTTCTGTCGGATGGCCAATATCCGCGCCTGAGCATCCATCGCGGGGCCAAAAAGCTCAAAGGCAAATACTTCGGCCCTTACCCCAGTGCGGGCGCCATCCGCGAAAGCCTGAGCATCTTGCAAAAGACTTTTCTGGTGCGTCAGTGCGACGACAGCTACTTCAAAAACAGAACGCGACCCTGCTTGCAGTATCAGATCAAGCGCTGCAAGGCCCCTTGTGTAGGGCTGGTGGACCCACAGGAGTACGCCGAGGATGTACGCCACTCGATCATGTTCCTGGAAGGGCGCAGCAGTGCCCTGACCGATGAGCTGAACGCCGCAATGGAGCAGGCCGCCAGTACGCTGGACTTCGAGCGTGCGGCCCAGGTGCGGGACCAGATTTCCCTGCTGCGCCGGGTTCAGGACCAGCAAAGCATGGAAGGCGGCACCGGGGATGTGGACGTGATTGCCGCGTTTGTGAACCCGGGTGGCGCCTGCGTACACCTGATCAATGTGCGTGGCGGGCGGGTGCTGGGCAGCAAGAACTTCTTCCCGCAAGTGGGCATCGAGGAAGACGTGGCCGAGGTTATGGCCGCCTTTCTCGGTCAGTACTACATCAGCAGCCCCGAGCGCGACCTGCCCGGCGAATTGATCGTCAACGTCGAGCACGAGAGCTTCGAGGCGATCACCGAGGCGATCGAGGCGCTGCGCGGCCGTGAGCTGGCGATCAGCTACCGTGTGCGTGGTACCCGTGCGCGCTGGCAGCAACTGGCTGTCACCAACGCCGAGCAGGCCCTGATGGCTCGCCTGACCAACCGTCTGCATGTGGCGGCACGTTTTGAAGCCCTGGCCCAGGTGTTGAAGCTCGATGAGATACCCCAGCGCCTGGAATGTTATGACATCAGCCACTCCAGTGGCGAAGCCACGGTGGCGTCCTGCGTGGTGTTTGGCCCTGAGGGGCCGATCAAGTCGGACTACCGGCGCTTCAATATTGAAGGCGTAACCCCGGGTGACGATTATGCCGCCATGCACCAGGCCCTGATGCGCCGCTTCAGCCGGCTCAAGGAAGGGGAGGGCAAGTTGCCGGACATTCTGCTGGTCGACGGTGGCAAGGGGCAGATGTCGATGGCCCGCGATGTGCTCAATGAACTGGCCGTCCCTGACCTGATTTTGCTCGGCGTGGCCAAGGGGGCGACACGCAAGGCGGGTTTTGAAACCCTGTACCTGAACGATGCAGCCCATGAATTCACCCTCAAGGGCGACTCGCCGGCCTTGCATTTGATCCAGCAGATCCGCGATGAGGCTCACCGTTTTGCAATTACCGGGCATCGGGCACGACGGGGTAAAACCCGACGAACCTCAACCCTGGAAGGCATTGCAGGGGTAGGGCCGACCCGTCGCCGAGATTTATTGAAACATTTTGGTGGCTTACAGGAGCTATCTCGTGCCAGCATCGAGGAGATCGCCAAAGCACCCGGGATCAGTAAAAAGCTCGCTGAGTTGATTTATGCAAACCTGCACAGCGAGTAGAATGCCACCTCACCTCGTAGCCAGTTGTGCCGATGAATATCCCTAATTTGATCACCGTACTACGCGTTCTACTTATTCCTTTCTTCATTTTGTTGTTCTATTTGCCCTACAGCTGGAGTTATGCAGCCGCCAGCTCAGTCTTTGCATTTGCCGCGGCGACCGACTGGCTTGACGGCTATCTGGCCCGTCGACTGGAGCAAAGCACGCCTTTTGGTGCCTTTCTGGACCCGGTCGCTGACAAGCTGATGGTGGCGGTGGCCTTGGTGTTGCTGGTGCAAGAGCATCACAACGTATGGCTGACGTTGCCGGCGGCGGTGATTATCGGTCGTGAAATCGTCATTTCCGCGTTGCGCGAGTGGATGGCCGAACTGGGCGCACGGGCCCAGGTGGCGGTATCGAACATGGGCAAATGGAAAACAGCGGCGCAGATGCTGGCCCTGGTGATCTTGCTGGCCAACCCTTCGGACTTCAGCTTCTGGGTGTTGGTGGGTTACGGGCTGCTGCTGGTGGCTGCCGGCTTGACCCTGTGGTCGATGCTTCAGTATTTGCGGGCTGCCTGGCCGCACCTGAAGACCACCTCGGTAAAATAAATAAAACTTTTTTGAATCAAGGGCTTGACGCGTTATTAGATTTCTATAGAATGCGCATCACCAAGCGGGAATAGCTCAGTTGGTAGAGCACGACCTTGCCAAGGTCGGGGTCGCGAGTTCGAGTCTCGTTTCCCGCTCCAAATATGGCTCTGTTGAATTGTATGCAATTTGATAGAGCAAGAAAAAAGGACCTTCGGGTCCTTTTTTCGTTTCTGGCATTTCATCCAGGTTTGCCGAGTCGCTCTTGTGAAGCTGCAGCCGGGTGGTATTTTCTGGCAAGTTAGCTTGAGACGGCGATGATGTTCGCGCTGTTCGCCATAGAGTGGGCGGGCTATTTAGAGGGCCACTCTAATAGTGGCTTATTTTAAGCTCGCCGCTCTTTCAATAAAGGGCGCACTTGCCCCGCTTCATGCAATCCTGGCGCCGGCAGATCCCGGCAGGCACATTGCGATTTCATCTTTGTCGCGTCATGTTTAATGATCTTGAATGGTTAAATATGTTAGCGAAATCAGGTAGTTGATCAGGTTTGCCGATCACTGGATATTCGCACGCTGAATAACGGTGAGTTCTTGTTGTATTGTCCGACAAGGCGCCTGGTTTCTATATAACAGACTATGGCAGCGGGTCGGGAATATTGGTAATTTGCGCCCCGTTGATCACTGGACCTCTAATAATGAAAAAACTATTCTTCAAGACCACCCTCGGTCTTGCCGTTGCACTTGCGTCTTCTCAGCTACTTGCCAGCGGTCTTGCAATCAATGAACAAAGTATCAGCGGCATGGGCACCGGCTTCGCCGGTCGATCGTCCTCTGCCGATGATGCCAGTACCGTATACGGCAACCCTGCCGGCATGGCGCGCCTGAAACAGGAGCAGGTGAGTGCAGGTGCTGCCTTGCTCGTGGCGAAAACCGATATCAGCCATACGCGCAGTACCTTTGGCGGCAAGGAAGACGGCGATATGGTGCCGTTGACTGCGGTGCCCATGGGTTATTACGTCAAGCCGATTGATGAGCACTGGGCCTTCGGTGTCGGTTTCTATGTGCCGTTTGGTTTGATTACGGACTATGGCAGTGGTTTCGCAGGGCGTTACTTCGCCAATAAAAGCAAAATTCAGGTCATGACGTTCCAGCCCACGGTCAGCTATGCCTTCAATGACAAGGTATCGATCGGGTTTGGTCCGACTATCAACCGCATTGACGGTGAACTGACGTCCCAGGTGCCGAATGCCTTCACTCCGGGCACAAACGACGGCAAGGTGAAGATCAGCGGCGATGACACGGCCATCGGTTTCAACGCCGGTATCCTGGTACAGGCCACTGACAGCACCCGTGTGGGCCTGACCTATCACTCCAAGGTCAGCTACAACCTCAAGGGTACTACCAAGGTCACTGGCGGTACCTTCAGCCTGCTGGGCCTGAGCGGCCAGAGCTACGATGCCAAGCTGGGCCTGGATACGCCGGAGTCGGTGGACTTCTCGGTTACCCACCAGCTCAATGATGACTGGACGCTGTATGCGGGCAGCACCTGGACGCGCTGGAGTCGCCTCAAGGACATTACCGTGCAAAACAGTGATGTCAGCCCGCGTCTTGGCGGCTCGTTGAGCACCATTACCGAAGAGCAGAACTGGCATGACACCTGGGCCCACGCCATTGGTGCCGCGTATCAGTTGAATCCGCAATGGGTGCTGCGCACCGGCTTGTCGGTTGACCAGTCGCCAACCAACAACACCAATCGTTCGCCGCGCATTCCTACCGGTGACCGTACCGCCATCAGCTTCGGCGCTGGCTGGACGCCGGTCAGTAACATGACGATCGACCTGGCGTACTCCTACCTGTGGGAAGACAGTACCAAGGTCAACGACAGCTCGGCTTCCAAGGGCGCGTACAGCTCTACCTACAAAAACAGCGCGAGCGGTTTTGGTACTTCGATCACCTATCGCTTCTGACCCGCGGGATGTGCGTTACAGATGATGTAACGCACATCTGGCCCAGAGATCCTGGATATCCAGCGTTTTGAAGAGTGTCGAGGCTTTGCCAGCAAGCATCAGAGCCTGCTTGCCCGTTTTCAGATCGCGATAGTACGCAATCCCCCCGTGTACTCGCCCGGCAGGCAGCGCGCTGCTCAGGCGGGCTGGGCCACCAGGTTATTGCTGACGTTACGCCCTAACACCAGCACCGTTACAAAACCGCATCCCACCAGGGCCGTGGCCAGGCTCAGCAGCACCGAGCTGCCCAACTGGTCGACGATTTGCCCGCCGAAGAACGAGCCCAGGGCAATAATCACCTGAAACAGAGCCACGAACAGCGGCATGCCGCGCTCCACATCCTTGGGCGCTACCACAAACATCCAGATACTGGCGCAGGCCGGGAAGGCGCCGAAAGCGAAGCCCCAGAGGGCGATGAGCATCGCAGCGCCAGTCATGCCGGTGGCGAAGTAGGGGAACAGGGCGGTGCTGGTGCCAATCATCAGGGCCACCAGCAACAGGGTGTGACGCACACTGCGATTGGCGGCAAAGCCGGCGAATAGATTACCCATTACCCCAGCAACACCATAGAGCAACAGCAATGAGCCAATGGTCGGCCCGTCGAAACCGGCACTGTGCTTGAAGAAGGGGGCGACATAGGTGTAGGCGGCAAAGTGCGCCAGGCCAATGAGCAATACCGCAATCAACCCCACCCGCGATTGCGGGTTGATAAACAAGGCCGGCAGGTCACTGACGCGAATGGCCTTCTCGGGGGTGAGCCGCGGCAGCAGGAAGATCTGCGCCAGTAGCACCGGCACGCCCACCAGCGCCGTCACCAGGAAGGTCATGCGCCAGCCCAGCAAGCCACTTAGCCATGTGCCTACGGGCACGCCCAGGACGGTGGCCAGGGTTACGCCGACCATGATGATCGAGGTGGCCTGGGCGACGCCCACGCCCTTGGGGGCCAGGCGGCCACTCAGGGCGATGGCGGTCGCCCAGAAACCGCCGATGCTGATACCCAGCAGCACACGACCCACCAGCAGCAGGTTGAAATCACTGGCGAAGGCCACGACTGAGTTGGCAATGATCATGACCAGCGTCAGGCCGACCAGCAGGTAGCGACGGTCCATCGTACCAATGCCGATGGACAGCAAGGGCGCCGCGAGCGCGGCCATTATGCCGGGCAGGGTGACCATAAGCCCGGCGTGGCCGGCACTGATGCCAAGGTCACTGGCAACGTCGTTGAGTACGCCCACCGGGAGAAACTCGCTGGTCACGAGGGCAAAGGCGCCCACGGCGACCGAGAGAATCGCCAGCCACTGCTGTTTGACGCTCTGTTGAGGATGTTCGGGGCGGCCGCGAGGCGGCAGGCTGGCGCTTGGCATGGTGGTGAGTTCCAGAAGGGGAGATGTCGCCTGAAGCCAGGCTGGGGGCGGGGGAAGCTGGAGGGGATTATAGGGGGCAGTTTTGCCGATCAAACACGCGGGCACTTCGATAGTAATTATCAGTGCCATCGATGGGGCGCCCGCAATAGAGCGCCCGCTGTTGGCTGGAAGAGTTATAGGCGAGTTGTCAGGCCCTGTGCATGCAAGAGCGTGCTGGCCCGGTCAGATGATGATATCCATGCGCGGGCCGAGCCCGTCGACCAGCACGGATATATGGGCCTGTACTTCGCAACGGGCTTTACACAGGTCGATGGCGCTTCTGAGTTCACGGTCGATGATGTTTCTGGCTTCTTCTCGTTTTTCGCAGGCTGTTTCAGCCGTCAAGGTCACCTGGCCGGCAAAGGTGGTTTCAACCGTAGACAGTTTGCTCCAGTCGGGGGTTTGTATATTGGCGATGCTTTTTCTGACCTTGTCGGCTGCTTTGGCTGCAATATCCGTATCTCCTGTCGGAGAAATCGAATATGTAAATAAGAAGTAGTGTTTTGTCATTTGATCTGCCTTTATAAAGTAACGATTTATAAGGCGAGCGTCAGGCTCGCTTATATCAACATTAGCACTGCAATCAGGCAGCGAAATACTGGCCTTAAAGTTTTCGGGCTAAAAGAGTGTGTTCAGTTGTTTATATGATTTGTAGGTTGAAGCTGTGCTGCGGCATTGGGCTTTGCATGATGTGAAAGTTGCTAGATGGGGGGCTGTTTCGGCATGTTTTATTGCATCACCGTCTAGATCAGATCTTGGGGGTTTTTCGTCACCGGGTACGATGCGCTCATGCGGCACACTCACTAAAAAACTGCACAATCCTGGCGCAAGTGTCTTGCACCAAAAACAGACTTGGCTGATTCATGGTGAAGCATTCTGCCTGTCTAAGTTTTATGAAACTTCCTACATCTTCAGTTTTCCGCCCATTACAGTTTTATGGCACACCACTTGCTCTGGAGGATGACCGGGCGCAGACAACTCTGTGGTCGGGCGACGCAGCAAGCGTGGTTGCTCGTCTGTCATTGCCTGCGTATTTCCCTTCGATTCAAAGGACTGGTCATGCAAGAGCAAGCAATGGTTGTGAGCCGACGCAAAGTACTCAACTGGATCGGCGTGACAGCGGGCGCCGCCGCGATGTATCAGGCAATGACTGCCTTGAGTTTTGCCGCTGAATCGAACTATGAGCGGGATTTTGCCTTGAGCGGTGCGCCAAAGGGCACCCGTGTACTGATCCTTGGGGCGGGGCTGGCGGGCATGACCGCCGCCTATGAGCTGCGCAAGGCCGGCTATCAGGTCAAGGTGCTGGAGTTCAATGCCAAGCCGGGCGGGCGCTGCTGGACGCTGCGTGGCGGTGACCGTTTCACCGAGCTGGGCGGCGCTACCCAGCATTGCGAATTCGACAAGGGCCTGTACCTCAATCCCGGCCCGTGGCGCATCCCGTATCACCATCATGCCGTGCTCGACTACTGCCACAAATTCGGCGTCGCCCTGGAGCCCTTTATCCAGGTCAACTACAACGCGATGGTGCATTCCACCCAGGCGTTTGAGGGCAAGCCGCAACGTTACCGTGCCGTGCAGGCCGACTTTCAGGGGCATGTGGCCGAACTGCTGAGCAAGGCCGTCAACCAGCACGGCCTGGATCAGGCTCTGACTCGCGAAGACCGCGAGCGCCTGCTGGAGGTGATGCGCAAATGGGGCGCGCTCGATAGCAGCAATGCCTATAAGAAATCCCTGGAGACCAGCATGCGTCGCGGTTTTGCCGTGGACGATGGCGGCGGCCTGATGCCAGCAGCGGTGGCGTCCGAGCCTATCGACTGCAAGGCGCTGCTGGATTCCAATCTGTGGCAAAGCATCGCCAGCGGCCAGGAGTACGAATTCCAGAGCAGCATCTTCCAGCCGGTTGGCGGCATGGACATGATTGCCCAGGCGTTCCAGAAACAGGTCAACGACCTGATCCAGTACAACGCCAAGGTCACGCGTATCCAGCAAAACGGCAACGGTGTGACCGTTACCTACCAGAACAGCGATGGCAGTGGCGGGGCTCGGCAAGAGCAGGCCGACTGGTGCGTGTGTACCTTGCCGTTGTCGATCCTCGGACAGCTGCCCATCGATGTCAGCGCGCCGATGATGAGCGCGATCCGCGCCGTGCCCTACGAGTCTTCGATAAAGGTCGGGCTGCAATTCAAACGCCGTTTCTGGGAGCAGGACGAGCATATCTATGGCGGCATCAGTTACACCGATACGCCCATCAGCAAGATCAGCTATCCGAGCACCGATTACGGCAAGCAGGGCAAAGGCGTGTTGCTCGGCGCCTATATCTGGGGGCCGAACGCTTACGAGTTCACCGCCATGAGCCCGCAAATGCGCGTGCAAAAGGCCGTTGAATACGGTGCCCAGATCCACCCGCAATACCCGGCAGAGTTCGAAAACGGCATCGCCGTGGGCTGGCACCGGGTGCCCTGGACCAACGGCTGCTACGGCCTGTGGACCCCCGAAACCCGCGAGCAGCATTACAAGAACCTGTGCCAGATTGACGGGCGCATTGTCCTGGCCGGTGAACATGCTTCTTACATTCCGGCCTGGATGGAGGGCGCCATCCTGTCTTCCCAGGATGCGATCAAACGCCTGCACACCCATATCATCGCCAGCGCGAAAGCGGCCTGAGCCCGGAGACAGCCATGCGAATGACTTTAACCACCGCTATCCTGGCCGGCGTGCTGGCCAGTGTGCCTGCGTTTGCCGAAGATGCGCCGATACTGTCCACCTCTGGCAAGTTCGATCAGCCCAGTGGCGAGGCCCTGTTCAATCAGGTCTGCCAGGGTTGCCATATGGCTGATGGCCAGGGCTCCCACGGGGCGGGCGCGTATCCGGCGCTGGCTGCCAACCAGAAACTGGGGGCCAAGGTGTACCCGGTGTATATGGTGACATCAGGGCAGGGCGGCATGCCGGGCTTCAAGAAATACATGGATGACCAGCAGATTGCAGAGGTGGTCAACTATGTGCGAACCCACTTTGGCAACCATTATGCCGACACCGTGACCGTCGAGGATGTACGCGCGGTCACCCGGCGCTGACAAGCAATCATGGACTGCGCGTTTTTTCATACCCCTAAAGGAATGTAACGATGACTAAAAAAATGATCCCCGCTTTTGTTTTGACCTCGGTGCTGGCCGGCCTGATGGCAACCCAGGTGAGTGCGGCAGAAGTGATCCGCCACAAGCTGCCCAATTCCGACTTTCCGATTTCCCTGGCCGTGGAAATCCCGCCGGGTGTCACCGTGGTCAACCTCAGTGGTGTGGTGCCGCCCATTGCCGACAGCAAGGCCGACCCCAAGACCCTCGCCGCTTATGGCGACACCGAAGTGCAGACGGTCAATGTGCTGAAAAATATCGAGGCCACCCTCAAAAGCCTGGGCCTGAGCATGGGTGATGTGATCAAGATGCAGGTGTATCTGGTGGGTACGCCGGAAACCGGCAAGATGGATTTCGCCGGCTTTATGAAGGGTTACACCCAGTTTTTCGGCACCCAGGCCCAGCCCAAGCTGCCAACCCGCTCGGCGTTCCAGGTGGCCGGTCTGGCCAACCCGAATTATCTGGTAGAGATCGAGGTCACGGCAGCCCGGCCGTAACCTCCCGCTTAACGGGCGGGTGCCATAGCGCCTGCCCGTCCCCCTTCACGGCGTACCCGACAGGTTGCTCAGCCCTCAAGCGGTGGTGTGTCCAGCGCCAACAACTCCTCCATCAAGCTGAACACCGTGGCTTTGACAGCACTGTTCAGCGCTGTCCATGCCAGCCCCGTGGTTGCCCGGTATTCCCCCAGATCCAGCGGCCTGGAGATGACATTGGCGGGCAAGGCGCGCCCGGCGTTGGCTGGCAGCAGGCCAACCCCTAGCCCGGCAGATACCAGGGCAAGCATGGTGGTGAACTCGCCCAACTCGGTTGCGTGTGGCAGATGCGCGCCCTGGCGGGCAAGCGCTTGCATCAATTCATCGTAAAAGCCGGGGGCGTAACGCCGAGCCAGGGTAAAAACCGGCAACTGGCTCAGCTCAGTGGGGTGCAGGACGTCGCAGGCCAGCAGCGGGTGGTCGCCGGGCAGGGCGACAATAAAGTTTTCCTGCAGCACCTCGCGGGTGTGGATCCCCGGGATGGCGGCCGGCAGGCGCATCAGGCCGAAGTCGAGCTGGCCGTTTTTCAGCGCCACGGCCTGGTCAGGGCCGGGCATGTCCTTGAGTTCCAGTTCGATCCGCGGGAAGCGGGCATGCAGCGAGCGGACCAGCATGGGTAGCAATTCGGGCAGTACCGAGGAGACAAAGCCAAAGCGCACCCGGCCAATCTCCCCGCGGCCACACGCCCTGGCCACATCGGCGGCATGGGCCGACTGGTGGAGTGTGGCCCGGGCTTCAGGCAGGAAGAGGGTGCCCACCTCGGTGAGTGCGACCGAGTGGCGGTTGCGCTCGAACAGGCGCACCCCCAGCTCCTCTTCGAGCATCTTGATCTGCATGCTCAGGGCCGGTTGCACGATGGACAGCCGTTGCGCGGCCCGGCCGAAGTGCAGCTCTTCGGCCAGGGTCACAAATGATCGCAGGTGTTTGATTTCCACAGGGCACTCCAGGCTATGCAACGACGTCATGGCGAAGCGCATGGTAATGGATCGCAGAAGGTTTTAGCCAAGCACGGCCATGTGCGACGGTGCAAAAAAACGCGCAAGGCGTTGGCAGACGTTGGACAATGGGTGTTTTCACTTCAAGCGAGCGATCACTTATGTCTCACCACGACATCACTTTTATCCCTGATCCCGATGCGGATTCCATCTCCTCGGATGTTGCCGGCTTTGCCGGCCTGCTGGTATCGACGCAGATTCCGACCCGTGCCGATGGCAGCCTGGAGCTGGGCGGGATTGTCGAGCAGAGCGAGTGTACGTTGCAGGCGCTCAAGCTGGCGCTGGAGAAGGCGGGCAGTTCGATGAGCCGGGTACTGCACCTGACCATTTACCTGACTGACATGGCTGATCGGGCGGCGTTCAATGAAGTTTACAAGCGTTACTTTGCCCAACCGTGGCCGGTGCGCGCTGCGGTGGGCGTGGCCGAATTGGCGGTGGCGGGGATGCGGGTGGAAGTGACGGCGATGGCGGCCAAGGGCTGAGAACAACACACGATTGTGGGAGCGGGCTTGCTCGCGACTGGATCGCCGCGGTGTGACTGAAACACCGCGGCGCCTGCATCGCGAGCAAGCCCGCTTCCACGATCGTGGCGCTTATTACTTCAACGGCGGCGTGCGCGGCGGGATCATGCGCTTGCTGCCCGTTGCCTCAAATGCCGACGCAAAGCGCAGCAACGCCGAATCGTCATAGGCGCGACCGGCAAACGTCAGCCCCACCGGCATGCCGATATCCGCCATCACGCCCATAGGCACGGTTACGGTCGGCACACCCAGATGGCGAATGGCGAGATTGCCGTTGGCCACCCACACGCCGTTGCTCCAGGCGATATCCGCTGACACCGGGTTCACATCCGCATCTGCCGGGCCAACATCAGCGACGGTCGGGAACAGCACAGCATCCAGGCCCAAGTGGTCCATCCAGTCTTCCAGGTCGATGCGCCGGGTTTTTTCAAGGCCGCGCAGGCCGTCGGGCACGGTACTGATCTGGTCCCACGGGGTAATGCCACGCTGGGCCATGCGCACATACTCGTCCATGCCGGCCGCCAGTTCGTCCTCACGGTTGGGCAGGGTGCCCGGGTCGTGCGGGAAGATCAGTGGGCCGTCGACGTCGGCCAGGCGGTTGAGTTGCGGGTCACCGTTGGCGCGCAGGAAATCATCGAATGCCCAGGCCGACAGCTCCCACAGCTCGTCATGCAAGAACTCTTTGGACACCAGCCCGCGGGTAAACACGGTGGGCGCGCCAGGGCGATCGCCTTCGCAGTTGGACACCAGCGGGAAATCTACTTCCAGCACTTCGCCGCCCTGGGCTTCGATGGCCTGGCGTGCGGCTTGCCACAGGTCAATCACCGACGCGCGAGTGATGATGCGCTGCCCGGTGGGGCCGCCAATGCCGGGGCATTCAGCCGTGCCGGCCTCGGGGTCGGCATTGATATACATGCGCGGTACGCCAAAGCGTTTGCCGGCCAGCGCTTCGCTGCCGGCATTGAGTTGTGCATAGGAGGCCGGACGCACCGAGGCCACGCTCGGCAGCGGCACCCAGGGTTGCAGGCGCCACAGGTCGCCACGGGTATCCGGGTCTTCGGCGACGACAACATCGAGCACTTCGAGCAGGTCGGCCATCGTGCGGGCAAAGGGCACGACCACGTCCATGGTCGGTGTCAGCGGCCAGTTACCGCGCACTGAAATCACCCCGCGCGAAGGCGTGTAGGCGCACAGGCCGTTGTTAGACGCCGGGCCGCGCCCGCTGGACCAGGTTTCCTCGGCCAGGCCGAAAGCCGAAAAACTGGCCGCCGTGGCCGTGCCTGCACCGTTGGACGAGCCGGAGGCGAAAGGCGCCGTCAGGTAGTTGGCGTTGTACGGGCTTTCGGCGCGGCCATACACACCGCGTTGCATGCCGCCGTTGGCCATGGGCGGCATATTGGTCTTGCCCAGGCAGATGGCCCCCGCACCGCGCAGGCGCTCAATGGTGAAGGCATCACGATAGGCGATCAGGTCCTTGAAGGCCGGGCTGCCCGAGGCGGCGGTCAGGCCCTTGACCAGGTAACTGTCCTTGGCTGTATAGGGGATGCCATCCAGCGGGCCGAGGGTCTGGCCCTTGGCCCTGCGGGCGTCCGAGGCCTGTGCTTCGGCCAGTGCCTGGGGGTTGCGCACCACCACGGCATTGAGCGCGGTGGCCGTGTCAGGAGTGTCGTAGGCGTCGATCCGCGCGAGATAGGCCTGCACCAGTTCGACTGCCGTGGTTTGGCCGGTTTCGAGCGCGCCGCGCAGTTGGGCTATGGACACCTCGGTGACTTCGATCATGGGCTTACCGCTTGAGGACTATGGGAAACCGCAGAGCTTAGCGAAACTCCTGCCTTAACAGCCAGCCCATGTGACATTTGATGTCGTAAATAGGTATCACACCTTGTGGGAGCAGGCTTGCTCGCGATATGGGCGGCGCGGTGTATCCGCACTAGCGAGGTGCTGCCATCGCGAGCAAGCCCGCTCCCACAAAAGGGGGCAAGTGGCTAAAGCCGCTGCCAGAGCGCGTCGGCCTGGGGGTTGCGGTTGTCGCGCCAGCGCACCAGGATCACTTCCAGATGATCGGACTCCATGTCCGGGTACAAGCGCACCAGCTCACCGCGTTCGATCAGTGGCGCCACCATGCTGTGGGGCATGCACGCCACGCCCTGGCCGCTGGCGACCATCGGCTTGAGCGCCTCCGAGACGGTGGCTTCGAACACTTGCAGCAAACGCTGCGGCTGGGGGTGACGGTTGATCTGGGTGCGCGACAGTTCATGCAATTGCGCACTGCGCGAATAGCTGAGCAGCGGGATCGGCTCGTCGGTGTGCGCGCAATGCGCCGCCAGTACGGGCGTGGCGACCCAGTACAGCTCGTCATGGCCCAGGGACTTGACCTCGAACTCGCTCTGGCGCGAGTAGGGCGCCGTCTTGGTGTCACGGTAGAACAGGATGAAATCACAACGCCCGGACATCAGCGCCATGTAGTAGTCATCGGTGCTGCGATAGCCCGTGTCGATACGGGTGAACAGCGGCGCCTGCGGGCTGTTCAACTGGCTGATCCAGCCCGGGAAGAAGTTGCACGCCAGGGTGTGCAGCGAAGCAAAGGTCAGTGGCCGGTTGAGCACCTTGACGCTCTGTTCGCAATCGCGGGCCATGCGTACCAGTTCCACGGCATTGGGCAGCAGCGCTTCGCCCGCCGCAGTCAGGCGCACCGGGTTGCGTTCGCGGTCGATCAGGGTCGCGCCCAGGTGAGCTTCAAGCAGTTGAATACGCCGGCTCAGGGCCGATTGCGATGAGCCGCGCATGCTGGCTGCTGCCGTGAATTTACCGGTGTCGGCCAGGGCGAGAAAATCTTCGTACCAGTCAATGTTCATGGACTTATTCCAATATTCGATAGCCCGTGCAGCATAGTGGATCAATTGCCGCTATCCGGCCCAAGCCTGGGTCTTTATTGTGCGCTGAACCGCCACCTGCCGTTGAACTGTGGTTGACAGGCATAAAAAGAAGAATTTTGAAGGGGCAATGATATGCATAAATTGAATAGGGCCAAGCTTTTACTTGGGGCTCCGCTGTTGGCCTTGCTGTTGACGGGTGCCCAGGCCGCCCAGGCAGGTGTGCTGGACAAGGTCAAGGCCCATGGCAGCGTGCGCTGTGGGGTCGCGGGCGACAAACCGGGCTTTTCGCTGATTGATGACAAGGGCCGCTGGACCGGCATGGACGTGGACCTGTGCCGCGCCGTGGCCGCGGCGGTGCTGGGGGATGCGGACAAGGTCGAGTACCTGACCACCACCGCGAAAAACCGCTTTACCGCCCTGGCCTCCGGGGAGATCGATATCCTGTCGCGGGCCGCCTCCTGGACCGCTGAACGCATTGCCAACCTGGGGGTGGACTTCACCACCGTGTGGTTCTATGACGGCCAGGGCTTTATGACCCACGCCGCCGACGGCATCCAGAAACTCACCGACCTGGACGGCGCCACTTTCTGCCTGTCACCGGGCACCACCTCCGAGCAAAACCTGGAAGACTATTTCGGCCGCCGTGGCCTGACTTACAAAACCGTGGTCATCGAAAAAAGCCCCGAGCTTTACGCCGCTTTCCAGCGCGGCCGCTGTAACGCCATTTCCAATGACTCTTCGGGGCTGGCGGCGCGTTTGGCGTTGATGAACAACCCCAAGGACTATGCGCTGTTGCCCGAGGTGATTTCCAAGGAGCCGCTGGGGGCCTTTGTCGCTCAGGGTGACACGGTGTGGCGCAATATTGTGACCTGGACCGCTTACGCGCTGATGACCGGCGAAGAGCTGGGCGTAACCTCGGACAACGTCGACGAGTTGCGTGGCAACAAGAGCGCATCCACCGATATCGCCCGCTTGCTGGGCACCGAAGGCAGCATCGGCAAGTCCTTTGGCCTGGACAGTGACTGGGCTTATCGCGCCCTCAAGCAGGTCGGCAACTACGCGCAAATCTACGACCGCAATCTCGGCCAGCAGACGGCATTGAACATCCCGCGCGGTCTCAACCGCAGCTGGAAAGACCATGGCCTGATGTACGCACCGCCGATTCGCTGAGGGGATTACTGTCATGTCGACCCATCGTTCGCCCAACCTGCGCCTGTCCAGCGTGCTGCAGCAGGGGCTGGTACTGGCTCTGGTTGCGGCAGTGTTTTATCTGCTCTCCAGCAACGCCGCACTGAACCTGAAGAACCTCAATATCGCCTCGGGGTTCGGTTTTTTGTCCCAGCGCGCCGGCTATGACATCAGCTTCTCGCTGATTGATTACACCCCGGATGCAACCTATGCCCGCGCCTATCTGGTGGGCTTGCTCAACACCCTGCTGGTGTCGGTGCTGAGCATTGTCCTGGCGACCCTGCTGGGTGGTGCGCTGGGCATGGCGCGCGTCTCGGACAATTGGCTGATCAAGCGTCTGAGCGGCACCTGCATCGAATTTTTGCGCAACGTGCCGCTGGTGGTGCATCTGGTCTGGTGGTACGGGCTGGTGCTGGCGCTGCCCGGGGTCAAGCACTCGGCCTCGCTGTTTGGTGTGGTGTTTTTGAACAACAACGGTCTCAACCTGCCGTGGCTTGAGCAGGGCAGTGTGGTCGGCTGGGGGCTCTTCCTGATGCTGCTGGGCACCTTGCTGGCTTATATGTTCTGCCGCTTGAAAGAAGCCCGCGGGCCGTGGCGCGGTTTTGCCTCCAGGCGCTGGCCCGCGCTGCTGGCCGGGGCGGTGCTGCTGCCCTTGCTGGTGTACGCCCTGAGTGATGCCCATGTGCAATGGGAAGTGCCGGTGCAGCGCGGTTTCGGGTTCAAGGGCGGGATCACTCTGGTACCGGAAATGCTTGCCTTGTGCCTGGCCCTGTCGTTCTACAGCGCCAGTTACATCGCCGAGATCGTGCGTGGCGCGATTGAATCGGTGCAGCGCGGCCAGTACGAAGCGGCCAGGGCACTCGGCTTTACACCCGGTACCACCCTGCGCCAGTTGATCGTGCCGCAGGCCATCTATCCGATGATTCCGCAGATCACCAACACCTACCTGAACATCGTCAAGAACTCCTCGCTGGGGGTGGTCATCGGCTTTATGGAACTGGTGTCGTCCACCGGCGGCACCACCCTGAACCAGACCGGCCAGGCCATCGAATGCATCGCGCTGGTGATGGGCACCTACTGTGCAATCAGCCTGATGATCTCGTTGGCGATGAATATCTATAACCACCGTATTGGCCAGAGGGGGCACTGAACATGACCGCAATGAATCAGGCACTGGCAGTCCCGCTGGCACCGCCGCGCTTGCCCCGGCTACAGCGTGCCCTGGCCTGGAGCCGCAGCCACCTGTTCCCCAGCCCGGGCCACAGCCTGCTGACCCTGAGCGTACTGGCACTGCTGTGCTGGTGCATTCCCGCTGCACTGAACTGGCTGGTATTTGATGCCACCTTCGTCGGCAGCAGCGCCAAGGACTGCAACCCCGCCGGCGCTTGTTGGCTGCCGATAACCCAGCGCTGGAACCTGTTCGTATACGGCTTCTACCCGCAGGCTGAACAGTGGCGGGTAAGCCTGGCCCTGGTGCTGGCAGGGGCAGCGTTTGTCTTGCTGTTTTTCAAGCGCCTGGACCGTCGCCTGCTGCTGGCTTATCTGGCGTTGCTGCCGATTGTGATGTGGTGGCTGCTCAAGGGCGGTGCCGGTTTGCCCGAGGTCTCCTCGACCAAATTCGCCGGCATGCTGGTCACGGTGTTCCTGGGCACCGCAGGGATGATTTTTGCCCTGCCGCTGGGGATTTTGCTGGCTCTGGGGCGGCGCTCGAAACTGCCCGTGGTGCGCATGCTCTGCGTGCTGTACATCGAGCTGGTGCGCTCGGTGCCGGTGATCTCGCTGCTGTTTATGGCCTCGCTGATGATCCAGTTATTCCTGCCGCCGGACTCGGCCTTCGACATCCTGCTGCGTGTGCAGCTGGTGCTGATCCTGTTCACGGCCGCCTATATGGCCGAGACCTTGCGCGGCGGTTTACAGAACCTGCCCAAGGGGCAGTACGAGGCGGCGATGGCGCTGGGTTTCGGCTACTGGAAAACCATGGGCCAGATCATCCTGCCGCAAGTGCTCAAGCAGTCCATAGCGCCCTTGCTCACGCAATTTATCGGCCTGTTCAAAGAGACCACGCTGGTGATGATCGTGGGTGTGCTGGACATCGTAGGCATCGCCATGAGCACCGCCGTCGCCCCGGAATGGGTTGAGTACGGCCACGAAATCTACGTCTTCCTGGCGATCTACTTCTTCGTCATCTGTTTTGCACTGTCGCGCTATGCCCGACACCTTGAACAACGTATGGAGCAAAGCCGCTCATGATCAGCAAACCCAAGGCTGATGCCGCCGCAATGGTGCGCATCGAACAATTGAACAAGTGGTTCGGCAATGCCCATGTATTGAAGAACATTTCCCTAGATGTACACTCTGGCGAAAAAGTGGTGATCTGCGGGCCTTCGGGTTCCGGCAAATCGACCCTGATCCGCTGCATCAACCAGCTGGAGCAGCACCAGCAGGGGTTGGTCGAGGTATTGGGCGAAGAACTCAATGGCAGTGTCAGGGGCCTGGAGCGTATTCGTCGGCAGGTGGGCATGTGTTTCCAGCACTTCAACCTGTTCCCGCACCTCACCGTGCTGAAAAACTGCACCTTGCCCCAGACGTCTAATCTGGGCGTACCCGAGGCGCAAGCCATCGAGCGTGCGCTGGGCCTGCTGGACAAGGTCAAAATGCGCGACCACGCCAACAAGTTTCCCTCGCAGTTGTCCGGTGGCCAGCAGCAGCGCATCGCCATTGCCCGGGCGCTGTGCATGCAGCCCAAGGTCATGTTGTTTGATGAACCGACCTCGGCCCTGGACCCGGAAATGATCGCTGAAGTGCTGGACGTGATGACCGGTCTGGCCCAGGAAGGCATGACCATGATCTGCGTGACCCACGAAATGGGTTTTGCGCGCAAGGTGGCTGACCGGATCGTATTTATGGACCAGGGCGAGATTGTTGAAGAAGCTCCCCCCGAGCGGTTTTTCTCCGCCCCCGAGTCTCCCCGAACCCAACGTTTTTTGAGCCAGATAATCAATCACGGAGTGCATGCCCAATGACCCAATCCATTGCGATGGCCTTGCATGGCGGTGCCGGTGTACTGATGCCCGGTGTCTTGACCTGCGAAGACGAGCAGGCGATCCACGCCGCACTACTGCAGGCGCTCAAGGCCGGGGTCGATGTCCTGGAAAAGGGCGGTAGCAGCCTGGATGCGGTTCAGGCCAGTGTGGTTGAACTGGAAGAGTGCCCCTGGTTCAACGCCGGCAAAGGCGCGGTGTTTACCCATGCCGGAGACCATGAACTGGACGCGGCAATCATGAACGGTGCCAACCGCGAAGCCGGTGCCGTGGCCGGTGTGCATCATGTGCGCAACCCGATTTGCGGTGCGCGGGCAGTGTTGGAGCACAGTGAGCATGTGCTGCTGGCCGGTGCCGGGGCAGACTTGTTCCTGTCCGAGCAGGCGGGTCTCGAACATGTCAGCAATGACTGGTACGACACGCCGTTGCGTCGTCGCCAGTGGGCTGCGCAACAGCAGCAACCGGAGACGGTGTTGCTGGAGCCGGGCGGCGTGGAGAAAAAATTTGGCACTGTGGGGGCCGTTGCCCTCGATAGCCAGGGGCATGTGGCAGCGGCCACCTCCACGGGGGGCATCACCAACAAGCGCTATGGCCGGGTGGGCGACTCGCCGCTGATCGGCTCCGGCACCTGGGCCGATGACCGCAGCGCGGCGATATCGGCGACCGGGCACGGCGAGTTCTTTATGCGCACCGTGGTGGCCCACAACATTGCGTCGCGCATTCGCCTGGTGGGCTCAAGCCTGGCCGACGCCTGCGAGCAAGTGGTGCAGGGCGAGCTCAAGGAACTGGGTGGTAACGGCGGCGTGGTCGCCGTGACACCGGCTGGCGAGACCGTGCTGAGCTTCAATACGCCGGGCATGTACCGCGCCTGGCTGGATGCTGACGGCGGTTTGCACACGGCCATTTACGCTGAGGACGACTGCCTGCATCGACGTTGAGTGAATTGACCCGCGGGGCGGCTGGAGATTAGTCTCGATCTCCTTTCGCCCCGTGGAATGCACTGATGATCACCTGCTACCTGCGTTACGTGATTGACCCTTACCAACTGGCCGAATTCGAGGCCTATGCCAAAGTCTGGATCCCGCTGGTAGAGAAGTTCGGCGGCCAGCATCATGGCTACTTCCTGCCCTCGGAAGGTGCCAACAATATCGCCCTGGCCATGTTTACCTTCCCCAGCCTCGCAGCCTATGAAGACTACCGCGAGCGCTCAAAAACCGATGCCGAGTGCATTGCCGCGTTTAAACTGGCTGAAGATAATCGCTGTATCTTGAGTTATGAGCGCAGTTTTTTCAGGCCTGTTTTCGAGTAACCCCCCCCCCCACTTCTTCCAAGAGGCATGCCCCCATGGCAACTGCATCCGCATTTATTGATATTCCCGCCACAGCCGATCAGGTCTGGCAATTGATTGGAGGCTTCAACTCGCTGCCGGACTGGCTGCCCCTGGTTGCTACCAGCGAGTCTGGTGAAGGCGGGCGCTTGCGCCATCTGCAGACCGTGGATGGCACGGTGATCGTTGAGCGCCTGCAAACGTTCGACAATGCCGGCAAGACCTATAGCTATTCCATTGTCGAGGCGCCGTTCCCGGTGACCGACTACCTGGCGACCTTGCGCGTTGAAGCCCTGGGCGACGGCGCCCGTGTGACCTGGTCGGGCCGTTTTACCCCGGCAGGTGTGAGCACTGAAACTGCCGAAGAGCTGTTTGCCGGGGTCTATCAGGGTGGGCTGGCGGCACTGAGCGGCAATTTCGCCGGCTGATTTGTACTCGGTGCTTTTAACTGCAATACCGGGTACATATCCGGCATCCATGCCGGTCGACCCACTCCACAAAACCTACTCTCGGCCTCCCGGGAGGGCAGGCAGATCAAAAGCACTGCGACCCCGAGGCGGCCGACCTGTTTGGCGGCGAGGTCTGTGAGCCCCGAATATTTACTCTGTGGGAGCGGGCTTGCTCGCGATGCAAGCGGCGCGGTATTTCAGTTGAATCGCGTCGATGCCATCGCAGGCAAGCTCGCTTGCACATTAAATGCAAGCGCAAAAGTGGGTTGAAACTACCCAGCTTCCGTGCAGTGATGGCACTTTAAAATCAAAAAAATCTTAAAACCTGTGGCTATTTAATGACTTAGGTCAGTATTGCCTTGAAATAAAATGTGCAGAATCACTTGTTACTGATTGTTACGATAGGGTAAGATCGCCCTGCGTTCACCTACCACGGTTTATGCATTTTTAAGCCCCAAGTTTCCATCAGCTACTTGGGCTTTTTTTTGCCTGAAATTTGATATTGGATCCAATTTTAGGTGTGTAAGGTTTTCTGATATCGCCCCGTCCGCCAGCACCAGGCAGCGCTCGCACCGCATCTGCGATAAAGGGGAGCTGGTTTAGCGCTTGGGTCAATCAAAGGGCATTCGCCTGGTCATACTCCACTCGTGGCCATTGAAGAGCATGGACAGCGGCTCCTTGTTGTGGGGTGCTCAGAGATCGACATGGAACTAAAGGGCAGACTCTGCGAATAAAGAAGGCCTCACATTTTTCGGCGAGGTGATGAAGCAAATCTTTAGCGTAGGAATAATCGTATGCTGCTTTCGAGTCTCTCTCTTCCGAATTTACATGAGCCCGGCCGCACTCATGTGTCACCCGGCAATCAATGTACGGCTGCAGTGAGCAGCGTTCTGCCTGACACCTGTATTTTTGCGCGTAAGTCATCTGTGCTGACTCAGCTCAAGTTCGATGCCGTCGTCCAGGCACTTGAACAGGAACCGCCCGGCGCATTAAACGGGAGTGCCCTTGAGTTGTTGAGCCTGGCGCTGGTTAACACAGCAAGCTGGCCAGTCAAGACCGCCCTGGCCTGGAAACATGATGCGGATACAAGCCCGTACACCGCGTTCTTTGCAGGCAAGCAAAAGTGTTGGTCTGATATGCAGTCTTTGCCCGGTGACCGGGTCGATCAGTGCATCGAAGTCACGCATGACGGCAATAATAATTACTCGGCATCTATTCAGGGGAAGACCTGGCGGGCCTGGGGTGATGATTCTTTCTTCAAGTTGCTGTTGGCCATCAGGGATGATGTGTCATCTGAGTTGATCAGTGATCATCAAGCTGGCGCTTTGCGAAAGGAGTTGACGCATAATCTTATTGAGCAAAGAAGCTTGTTGGAAGGGGTGTGGCAAGAGGGCGAACAATCACCCGCGCGACAGGGCTTCGTCACTCCTGCCACTGCAGTAAATAACGGCGCACGCACCATGACGAGTGTGCCTGTCAGCGTGCAGTGCAACCCTCTGTGGGTTAACCCTGAAACACGACCTGCCTGTAAATACTCTCCGGTCAAAGTACCTGAGTTGCCGCTAAATGGCGCTAGGGTTAAAAACCGGGCAGAGGTTCTGCAAAGCATGCATGCAGTGCTGCACAATCGCGTTGAAGTCTGCAGATCGCTGGCTATGGATAGGGGGGTGCCCAGTTCAGGCAGCTGGTTTTCATTTATAAGGCCTCCTCGTATTGAAGCCCCCTGGTTGAGTAAAAGCACTGTGCCAGCGCTGGTCATCAGCGGCGGCAGTGCCAGTAAACTCGATGCAGAACTTCGCAAGAACTACAGTCTGGCCTGGCATCCTAAAAACATGACAGGCGTTCTCGGCTCCCGGTCCGAACCTGTATACCTTCTTGTCCACAAACTTGACTACCCGGCCTACGCCTCAACGATGAAAGATGTATTTGAGCAGTATCCAAACTTGCACCTAGTGGGCTGGGACGGTGGCAAGTTGACGGGCTTTGGGGCTGCCCGGGCCTCGGCATTGGCATTTGCGGATACGCTGGCATACCGGCCCGAAAGGATCATGCTGATCGATCAGGATGTTGTGAAAACAGAGCAGACCAGGCACACCAACCCAGCCGTACGCAACCAGATAGACGCTATTCACACAGCAACCCGGCAGCCGATTGTTGGTTATGGAATCGGCTATCCCGAGCGACAAGCACCCCCGAAACCGTTTATGGAAACATCCCCACCCCAAGCGCAGGACTTTAATTCGCCCGCTCAACAGTTTGTCTCTATCAAGGCGCCATTTCGTGGGCAATGGACAGATGGGATTTATCCGCCTTACATGGTGGCCGGCGGTGAAGACATGTTGATGGGTAAGGAACTTGGTTTAAATATTGCGGGCCGTAATGTTGTTTTGCCGGAAGAGCGAATTGTCAAGAAGGCGCTGGACGGGGTCGCAGATACACCGAATGCGTATTGGAGTGAAGGTCGAACGCAAACGTTGAAGGCGTTGTTCGAGTCCGAGAAAAATACAGTGATCCAGTTTGAAGAGCAAACAATGACCCTGGATGAGCTGATGTATCTATTTCAAGGCAGGGGCTGGATTGCTTCACACCCGAGCGATGATTCGTACAATGTTTCAGCGTGCGTTATTGAGCGTATTATTTTAAGGCTGCAAAATGAGTTAGCCAAAGAACGATAGCCACACATCACCCCGTCTTGCCCTGAAGCGCAATAACTTCGCTGGCAAACAAGTGACTGGCGCTGTGCAGAACAGGAGGCGTCGTGGCCGGCTACCGGCCACGTTGTGTCATCAAGCTTTTGCTAACGCTAAACATGTGGGTGGTTTAGCGCACCAGGCAGGGCTTTTTGTTGTCGTATTTCCAGCCGGGAATCATGTACTGCATGGCTACGCTGTCATCCCGCGCACCCAGGCCCATGCCTTTGTACAGTTCGTGAGCCTTGGCCACGGCGTCCATGTCGATATCCACGCCAAGCCCGGGTTTGCTTGGCACCTTGATATGACCGTCGATAATTTTCAGCGGTTCGCGGGTCAGGCGCTGGCCGTCCTGCCAGATCCAGTGGGTATCAATGGCGGTAATGTCCCCCGGCGCTGCCGCCGCAACCTGGGTAAACATGGCCAGGGAAATATCAAAGTGGTTGTTGGAGTGCGAGCCCCAGGTCAGGCCCCATTCGTGGCACATCTGCGCAACGCGTACCGAGCCCTGCATCGTCCAGAAGTGCGGGTCGGCCAAGGGAATGTCCACGGCCTGTGACTGAATCGCGTGGCCCATCTCGCGCCAGTCAGTGGCAATCATGTTGGTAGCCGTAGGCAGGCCGGTGGCGCGGCGGAACTCAGCCATCACTTCGCGCCCCGAATAGCCGTTTTCGGCGCCGCACGGGTCTTCGGCATAGGCCAGCACGTTGTGCTGATCACGGCACAGGGCGATGGCTTCTTTCAGTGACCAGGCGCCATTCGGGTCCAGGGTGATGCGGGCAGCGGGGAAGCGCTCGGCCAATGCCGTCACCGCTTCGATTTCTTCAGCGCCGCGCAGTACGCCGCCCTTGAGCTTGAAATCGTTGAAGCCGTAGCGGGCTTGTGCGGCTTCTGCCAGGCGCACAATGGCCTCAGGGCTCAGCGCCTTTTCATGGCGCAGACGCTGCCAGTCATCACCGTCGGTTTCATTGCGGTAGGCCAGGTCGGTGTGTTGCCGGTCGCCTATATAGAACAGATAACCAAGCATCTTCACCGCCTCCCGTTGCTGGCCCTCGCCGAGCAAGGCCGCGACCGGCACATGCAGGAATTGGCCGAGCAGGTCGAGCAGGGCGGCCTCCATTGCCGTGACGGCGTGGATGGTGATGCGCAGGTCGAAGGTTTGCAGGCCGCGGCCCGCCGAATCGCGGGCGGCGAAGGTGCGGCGCATGGCATTGAGGACGCTCTGGTAATTGCCGATGGGCTGGCCCACTACCAGGTTGCGGGCGTCTTCGAGGGTTTCGCGGATGCGTTCGCCACCGGGCACTTCACCCACGCCGATATTGCCGCTGCTGTCCTTGAGGATGACGATATTGCGGGTAAAGAAAGGGCCGTGGGCGCCGCTGAGGTTGAGCAGCATGCTGTCATGGCCCGCCACCGGGATTACCTGCAGGCTGGTGACGGTCGGGGCTTGGCTGGCGTGGTGTTGATGGTCGGCATTCATGGTCTGGTCCTTGTCAGGCAGGTTGCAGGGCGGTGGGGGTCACGGCCGTGGGAGTGGGTTTGGTCTTGGCAAAGAACACAATGACTGCCGCAATGATCGACGTGCCGGCCAGGCCATAGAGGCCGCCCTGGATCGAGCCGGTGGTTTGTTCCAGGAAACCGAAGGTGGTGGGGGCGACGAAGCCGCCGAGGTTGCCGATGGAGTTGATCAGCGCGATTACCGCCGCCGCGATGCGTGCATCCAGGTAGCCCTGGGGGATGGGCCAGAACAGCGCCGATGCCGATTTGAAACCTATGGCGGTAAAGCAGATGGCGATAAACGCGAAGATCGGCCCGCCGGTGGTGGACATGAACATGCCGATGGCGGCAATGACCAGGGCGGCCGCCACCCAGGCTTGCTGGAACCTGAACTTGCTGGCCAGCGAGGCAAAGGCGTACATGGCAATGATGGAGATCAGCCACGGGATCGAGTTGTAAAAGCCCACCTGGATATCGCTCAGGTCGCCCATTTTCTTGATGATGCTCGGCAGCCAGAAGGTGGCCGCATAAATGGTCAGCTGGATACAGAAGTAGATCGCGCAAAACAGCATGATCTGCCGGTCCTTGAGCAGCCTGCCCAAGGTGGGCTTGACGGTGTTGACGGCATCGCGTTCACGCTGCTCGCGGTCAATCTCGTTGACCAGCGCATCTTGCTCGGCACGGCTGAGCCATTTGGCGTCGTGGGGTTTTGAGTCCAGCCAGAACCAAACAAACACGCACAGCACCACCGAGGCCATGCCTTCGATGATGTACATCCACTGCCAGCCATGCAGGCCCATGCCGGTGATTTGCAGCAGCAGGCCGCTCAGTGGTCCCGAGATCAGTGAGGCCAGTGCCGAGCCGCTGAGGAAGATGGCAATCGCCTTGCCGCGTTCGGCGCCCGGCAGCCAGCGGGTGAAGTAATAGATCACGCCCGGGAAGAAGCCGGCTTCGGCTACGCCGAGCAGAAAGCGCAGGATATAGAAGTGGGTTTCGTTCTGGATAAAGGCCATCAGGGTGGCGGTGATGCCCCAGGTGAACATGATCCGTGTCAGCCAGATACGGGCGCCGACTTTTTGCAGCAGCATATTGGACGGCACTTCAAACAGTGCGTAGCCGATGAAAAACAGCCCTGCACCGAAGCCATAGGCGGCGGCACCAATGCCCAGATCGTGCTCCATGTGGCTGCGCACAAAGCCGATGTTTACGCGGTCGATGTAGTTGACGATAAACATGATGACGAAGAGCGGCAGTACATGGCGCTTCACTTTTTGGATCGCACGCGCCAGGACCGGGTCGTTGGCGTACGCAGCAGACGGATTGCCGGAAGTGTTCACAATTCAAAGCCCCACTGATTATTTTTATGCGGGTTATGTGTGCTGCAGATCGGGCCTGCAGTCGCCAGACATCATACGAGTTGACTTTTTTCCTGGCAATGCTTTGAAACAAACCAAAAAGTTATAAAAATGCTGATATAGATACTTTAATTTCGATTCTTCGGGTGATTTGCTGGCTTTAAGGCCAGGAAAAGCTGCAGGCGAGGTACTTGCCTGAAGGTCGTAATCAGTTTTAAACACAGGGTTGTCTGATTTTTATTTAACTTGTCATACATGTACGGGTGCTAGTATCAGACCGTCTTGTTCGAAGGGATTTGCCCCATGCACAACCCCCAGAGTGCGCCGTTGCGCAAGCGTTCACCGGGCCTGGCCCACGACATCGTGGCCGAGCTGACACAGCGGATCCTGCTGGGCCAACTGGCGCCCGGCGAGAAGCTGCCTTCCGAGTCGGCCATCGTGCGTGAGCACGGCGTAAGCCGCACCGTGGTGCGTGAGGCGATTTCAAAATTGCAGGCAGCGGGGCTGGTCGAGACCCGTCACGGCATTGGCACCTTCGTGCTTGAGCGTGATCAGCGCCAGGGCATTCACTTGAGCCGGGATACCGCGGCCAGCGTGCGCGGCATCATCGAGTTGCGCATGGGCCTGGAGACCCAGGCGGCGGCACTGGCCGCCAGGCGTCGCACGGAGGAGCAACTGCTGCAGATGCGCCAGGCGCTGGATGACCATCAGAACTCACTGGCCAACAATGACAGCAGCGTCGAGCCGGACTTGCGGTTTCACCAGTTGATCGCCCAGGCCACGGGCAACAGTTGTTTCACCGACATCATTGCCCAGCTGGGGCGTTCGGCGATCCCGCGTACCCGGATCAACAGTCAGGAGCGCGGTGATGCCGACCTCAAGCAGTTGGGTCAAATGGCCGTGCTCGAACACGAAGCGATTCTGCGCGCCATTCGCCGCCAGGACCCCGACGCCGCCCGCGCTGCCATGCTGCTGCATCTGAGCAACAGCCTGGAGCGCATGGCAGGGGAGTGAGGGCAAAGCAGATCAAAAGCCCCTCACCCTAGCCCTCTCCCGGAGGGAGAGGGGACTAAAGGCAAAAGCAGATATGAGTAACGCTGGGCCTGTCTCCCTGCAGCGGACGCCAAGAAGCTGGCTATCGAGTCTTCTGCCTCAAGCTCTTTGCATATTCGTTCGGAGAACGATATCCCAGAGCTGAGTGCAGTCGACTGCTGTTGTAAAACCCATGTACATAGCTGGCGATTGATAGCTGTGCCTGTTTTTTTGTGGGGTAGACCCCGAAAGCCTCCTCTCTTTTCAGCGTAGCGAAAAAGCTCTCGGCCACTGCGTTGTCCCAGCAATTTCCCTTTCGACTCATGCTCTGGGTGAAGTCCTTCTTGGCCAGCGTCAAACGGAACTTACTGCTTGCGTACTGACGGCCCTGATCGGAGTGAAATACTGCTCCACTGCTGCCAGAACAGGCGCTCCAGGCATTCAAAAACGCGCTTTCGACCAAACCATCTGGCATGCGGTCCGACAAGCTGTAGCCCAAGATCTGGCGGGTCTGGATGCTTAACACTATCGCTAGATACAACCAACCCTCTCTGGTTGGGAGATAGGTGATATCACTGACCCAGGTCGGCGTGGGGTTATCGATAGAAAACTGACGCGCTAACACATTGCTCGCCACCGGCAAATAATGACAGCTGTCAGTGGTGCAGGGCCTGAAACCTCCTTTGGACTTGCCCTGTATCCGCTCCTCGCGCATCAACCGCCTGACCCGTTTGTGGCCCACTGCGAACGATTTCTGGCGCAAGGCGGCTACCAACCGTGGCCGCCCATAGGTTTTTCGACTGGCCGCATAAGCACTGCGCAACGCAATGCGAATCTGAGCGTCAGGATCAGGGCGAGGCTGTCTGTGCGTGTAATCGTAGAAACCTGAAGTCGAGACTTCCATCACCCGACACAACACCTGTACCGGGTATTGAGTCCGTTCAGCAGCGACGAAGGCGTATCTCACCTGGACTCTCTGGCGAAGAATACCGCCGCCTTTTTTAGGATTTCACGCTCCATTTTCAGCTCGGCAACCTCGGCTCGCAGGCGGGCAAGCTCACTGTCTTCCTTCGTAATTGGCTTGCGCTCGGGCGAACTCAGCGGTTGGCCCCTGCGCGTGGCGTCCACCCAGTTATCGAGCGTTTTGACTGACATCTCTAGCTGGCGGGCCGCTTCGGTTCTGCCAACGCTTTCAGCCAGCGCAACCGCTTGAGTCTTGAACTCATCGGTATAGTTACGGCGAGTAGATGGATACATGGCAACCTCCAAGAGAACGATTTAAGTATCGCTTCTTGGCGTCCGTTGTCACGGGACAGGCCCACCAAAAAGGCTTGCCCCTGGCGTCCGGCCTTCGCTGCGCTCAGGTTCCCTCGTGCAGGTTAGCTCCGTGGGCACGCCGCCACGGGCCATCCATGGCCCATCGCGGCTCTCCCGGCATCCATGCCGGGAGGCCCACTGCGCAGAACCTCCACTCGGCCTCCCGATGGGGCGGGTAGATCAAAAGCCGTCGAGGCGGCCGACCGGCCGGCCTGTTTTGGGGCGGGACCCGCGAACCTATGTTCTTTGGGAGATCACGCCCCTCCAGCGGACTACTGGTTATTTAGCCACCTGTGGGCACTGACTGCGTGATATCGTATTGGCCTTTATCTAGGGGATATCCAATGCGAATGCTGATCGGCGTCATGAGTCTGGCCTTGCTGGCCGGTTGTGTATCTCCTGCGATGGACACTGCCCGTGCCAAGGCTCCAACCCGGGTGCTGGCTTCGGAAAAAGCCACGGCGCTGGTCGCCGAATGCATCAAGTTTTCCTGGCAGGATGAAAGCGTGTTCGGCGTCGATGCCAGTGCCTATATCAACAGCGACAAGGCCGGAAAACAGACGGTCTACACCCGTGGTGCCGAGTCCTTTGCCGATCTGCAGCCCCAGGGCACCGGCACGGCAGTAAACTACTACGCCAAACAGCCGGGTGATGCTGCCGCCATGCGCCGCCTGGCGATGCTGGCGACGTGCCTGTAATCGCGTAATGGACTTGAGGCAGGGCTTTGTCCTGACCCGGCACTGGCGTGATACGCCGTCGGGCATCGAGGTCGAATTCTGGCTGGCCACCGATGACGGGCCGCAGCTTGTGCGCCTGCCTTATCAAACGTCCACTGCGTTTATCCCGAGCATTCAGTCAGGCCAGGCACAGGCGCTGTTGCAGGGCGAGGCGGGGGTGGAATTTCGTGAGCTGGCGCTGTGTGATTTCCAGTCACGCCCGGTGACCGGCCTGTATTGCCGCCAGCACGGCCTGCTGATGGACATTGCCCAGCGCCTGCGCCGTGCCGGGGTCGATGTGTACGAGGCCGACATCCGCCCGCCGGAGCGTTTTTTGATGGAACGCTTTATCACTGCTCCAGTGAGTTTCGGCGGCCGAGCCCAGGACGACGGGCCGCTGCTGGATGCGCGGCTCAAACCCCATCCAGACTACCGACCGCAGCTCAAACTGGTGTCACTGGACATCGAAACCAGCGAGCAGGGCGATTTGTATTCCATCGCCCTGGAAGGCTGCGGCCAGCGCCAGGTGTATATGCTGGGCAAGGCCACTGCGGCCGATACCCCGGTGGATTTCGACCTGGAGTTCTGTGCCACCCGCGGCGACCTGCTGCTGCGTCTTAACCAGTGGATGGCCCGGCATGACCCCGACGCGATCATCGGCTGGAATGTGGTGCAGTTCGACATGCGGGTGTTGCACGAGCATGCCCGGCGCCTGGGTATCCCGCTGCTGCTGGGGCGTGGCGGCAGTGAAATGCAGTGGCGCGAGCACGGCAGCCGCAAAAACCATTTTTTTGCCAGTGCTGCAGGGCGGCTGATCATCGACGGGATTGAGTCGTTGCGCTCGGCGACCTGGTCGTTTACTTCCTTCAGCCTGGAAAACGTCGCCCAGACCCTGCTGGGCGAAGGCAAGGACATCAGCACGCCGTACCAGCGCATGGACGAAATCAACCGCATGTTTGCCCATGACAAGCCTGCGCTGGCCCGTTACAACCTCAAGGACTGCGAACTGGTCACGCGGATTTTCGCCAAAACCGAGCTACTGACCTTTTTGCTGGAACGTGCCTCGGTCACGGGGCTGGAGGCTGACCGCAGCGGCGGGTCGGTGGCGGCGTTCTATCACCTGTACATGCCGTTGATGCATCGCCAGGGCTTTGTCGCCCCCAACCTGGGCGACAACCCGCCCCAGGCCAGCCCCGGCGGTTTTGTCATGGAGTCCCGACCGGGGTTGTACGAATCGGTGCTGGTGCTCGATTACAAAAGCCTGTACCCGTCGATTATCCGCACGTTCCTGATTGACCCGCTGGGGCTGGTGGAAGGGTTGCGCGAGCCAAGCGATGAGGCCTCGGTGCCGGGTTTTCGCGGCGCGCGTTTCTCGCGTAGCCGGCACTGCCTGCCGGCCATTATCGAGCGTGTGGCCAATGGTCGCGAAGTGGCCAAGCGGGAGAAAAACGCGCCTCTGTCCCAGGCCCTGAAAATCATCATGAATGCTTTTTACGGGGTGTTGGGCTCCAGCGGGTGCCGGTTTTTTGATACGCGGCTGGCGTCGTCGATCACCCTGCGCGGGCACGAGATCATGCTCAAGACCCGGGCCCTGATCGAGGCCCGGGGCTTTAGCGTGATCTATGGCGACACCGACTCCACCTTCGTCTGGCTGCGCAGCGAGCACAGCGAAGTTGATGCCGCCCGGATCGGCCGTGAGCTGGTGGCGTATGTCAACGACTGGTGGCAGGCCCATGTGCGTGACGAGTACGGGTTGACCAGTGCGCTGGAGCTGCAATTCGAGACCCACTACAGCCGCTTCCTGATGCCGACCATCCGGGGTGCCGAGGAGGGCAGCAAAAAGCGCTATGCGGGGCTTGTGGTGCATGCCGACGGGCGTCGGGAGATGGTCTACAAGGGTCTTGAAACCGTGCGCAGCGACTGGTCGCCGCTGGCCCAGCAGTTTCAGCAGGCGCTGTACCGGCGCATCTTCGACCGCCAGCCGTGGCAGGACTACGTGCGCGATTTTGTGCGCGCTACCCTGGCGGGCGAGCATGATGAACTGCTGATCTACCGCAAGCGCCTGCGCCGCCCGCTCAGTGACTACGAGCGCAATGTGCCGCCCCATGTGCGGGCGGCACGGCTGGCCGATGAGTACAACGACCTGCACGGGCGCCCGCGCCAGTACCAGAATGGCGGCAGCATCAGCTACGTGATCACCGTGGCCGGGCCCCAGCCGCTGGAGAACCGCACCGCCGAGGTGGATTACGACCACTATCTGACGCGCCAGCTGCAACCGGTTGCGGACGCGATTCTGGTGTTTGTCGACGACGATTTCAGCGCCCTGGTGGGCGGCCAGATGGGGCTGTTTTAGGCGTCGCTGGCAGGGCTGGCGGCAGCCTTGGAGCGGGCGCGATCCTTGGCGGCCTTGGCTTCGGCGGCCAGGCATTCCAGGCAAAACTGCTCGGCGTAACTCATCAGGATTTCGGTGGTGTCGCCCTTGATCGTGCGGGATCCGGCGAGGATATAGCGCATGCGTTTTTCCGTAACCCCCAGGCGCAGGGCAATCCAGGCCGGGGTCTGGCCGATGCGGTCGACCAGTTTGTTGGCGTATTCGGTGGAGTGGTTGTAGCGTTCAGCGTTGGGAAACATAGGGGTTCCATGGGGCGGTAGGGTGAAGCCGGAGCGCATGGTACTCCTTTTCACCCGCGCCCATGATCTTGCCTGCCCCGGCGGTCATGATTTCACCGGCTTGATCAGGCTTTCTGCCGGGATGCCGAACATCTCATGCAGCTTCCAGATCATGGGCAGAGTCAAGGAGCGTTTGCCGTTGAGCACTTCATATACCCGGTTCTGCCGGCCGATAGCAGGTACCAGGTCAGCCGGTGACAGCCCGGACTGCTCCATTCGGAAACGGATGGCATCCACCGGGTTGGGCAGGTCGACGGGGAAATGCTTGGCTTCGTAGGCTTCGATCAGGGTGATCATCACCTCCAGGTAGTCGCCTTCAGGTGTGCCGGGCTGCGGTTCATTGTCGAACAGCGGCGAAACCGACTTCAGTGCGTCTTTGTAGTCCTGCTCTGTGCGAATTGGACGAATATTCATGGGTTACTCCATTTCCACGGTGTTGGCATCAATGGTGTCGTACTGCTGGTGAGTACCTGCGAATTTGATATAGATGGCGCTGTAGCGATAGGCCACAGCCACCACGAGCCGATAGGCGTTACCTTTGATGTTGAACACGACCCGGTTGCTCTTGAGAATGCTGGCATGGCGAAACTGCGCCTTGATGTCGGCCGGTGTTTGCCAGTTCGCCTTTTTTGCTTCATCAATCCAGCACAGGAAAGATTGCTCTGCGCCTGGATGCTTCTGCCAAAAGATCTTGAGCTGACTGATTGCGATGATTCTCATAAAATGATCCTAGTCCCATGGTGGGACTTTTGCAAGTTGGCTTTACGTCCTGTGCAGCTCAAATACCCCGCAATGCTCAAGAACGCCAGTTTGAAAACTTGAGCAAATATGAGCTGTGCCATTCAGGCCTCACTGTCCTCGGCATGGGCTCATCTGTAACAGCGAAAGACCCGGCCCAAGTCATGCCCGCCCGCGGTTTTATGAACTAGAGTTCCCCCCAATCACCAACAGACACGAGAGGGATTTTCATGACTGCGCTGGATGTTTTCTGGGTCGGACTGGGGGGCGGGCTGGGCTCGCTGCTGCGCTGGTGGATCGGGTTGCGGGTCGGGCAGCTGTACAAGGGACCGTTCCCGCTGGGCACGTTCCTGATCAACGTCAGCGGCGCCTTTGTGATCGGTTACCTGAGCATCCTGTTTACCGTGGACTGGCGCGACCGCTATGGCGATTTTCTTAGCGCCGCGGTGCTCACCGGTATCCTGGGCGGTTACACCACATTCAGCAGCATGCAGCTGGATGCCTCGAAACTGGCCAAGGCCAGGGATCGGGCATGGGCCGCCGGTTATCTGATTATCTCGGTTCTGGTCGGCCTGGCCGCCGCCGCGTTCGGCGCCTGGCTGGCGCGCTGACTCTGGAGCAAACCCCATGTTGAACATGATTATTCTGATTTTCGTTGGCGGCGCATTCGGCGCCATGTGTCGCGAGTTTGTCATGCTGTCGGTGCCGCGCCTGGCTGACGGTTTTCCGATGGATATCTTCGTCGCCAATATCGTCGCCGCGTTTCTGCTGGGCGTGGCCACGTCGCTGTTCAAGAGCAACCGGATCAATCAGTACGTACATGTAATGGTCGGCACCGGAATCATGGGCGGGCTGTCCACGTTCTCCAGTTTCGTCTTTGGCGCCGTCGAGATGATGCAAGACCCGGGCAGTGTTTTTGTCTCCATCTGCTATCTGGTGATCAGCCTGGTGATCGGCTTTGCCGCTGTTGAGCTGGGCCTGGCGGCCGGGGCCAAAGTGACTCCGCTACCTGCATCCGATACGCCGCAATAGATCTTTGCAACACCCATGAAAAAGCCCTCGTCAGAGGGCTTTTTTTGTTGCCTGCATAAAGGTTCAGGCCAGCGACGTACGCTTGCCGAAGAACATCTCGGTGATCAGGTCATTGTTGATTTGGTCACCCTGCAGGGTGCGCACCAGCAGTTCACTGCCCAGCAGCGGCAACGACAACACCATCGTCGGGTTGACGCGTTTGACCTTGGGCATGTTCCGCGTTTCGTTGACCAGCGCGATGATCTGGGTGTCGTCGCCAGCCACTTCCTTGGCCGCAAGGATGGTGAACACGTTTTCGGCATCGCTGTCGCACAGGGTGACGATGTACTTGGCGTCTTCAGCACCGGCCAGTTTCAGGGTCGACGCCGCCGACGGGTCACCTTCAATGATATCGGCCTTTTCCGGCAGGTCGTGCTGGCTGCCGGCAGCGCACACCACGGTGACATGCTCGCCACGATCGGTCAGGCCTTTGTAGACGTTTTGTGCCAGGGAGCCAACGCCAACGAGGATGTAGTGATTTTTACGCGCCATATGGGTAATCCTGCCTTTAACAATGCGTTGGATGTTGTTGCTGATCAGCGGGCCGGCAATGGACGCCACCGAAATCGCGAAGATGGTGATGCCCAGTATGATCACCGTCAGGGTGAAAAAACGTGCATCAGTGGTGTGCGGGACAATGTCGCCAAAGCCTACGGTGGACATCACCACAATGGCGAAGTAGAACGCTGAGGGCAGGTCCGTCACGGGTGGTGCAAAGCCGTCACCGATGTAGAGCGTGCCCAGGGTGCTGTAGACGATCAGCGAGGCGATGCTGACCACCGCAAAGAAGCTGCCCGAGGCCAGGCTGTAGTGATCAAAACGGCGCCAGTAGAAGCCCAGTACGGCAATGGTGAACACCGAGAAGAAGGTCACGCCGTCAGGTTTTTTCAAAATGAAAAAATCCACGCAGACGGTGGCCACCAGCAGCAGCAGGGAAAAAAACCAGCTGATACGCGACTTGATCAGCAACCCCAGTGACATCAGCAACAGCACAAGCCCCACGACGAAACCGGGGATTTCCAGCAAGGCCAAAAAGCTTAATGCCTCCTTCCAGGTATCAAATGAGCCGGACTTGGCGTTGGCGTGGGCAACACCACGCTCCAGCACCGGCAAAAACAAGAGAAAGCCGTTGATCGCCACCAGCAGGGCGACTCCATAGGCAAAGGAGATCCGATTTTTTACGTCCTGTAATAAAGTCATGGCACCTACGACGCGTCTGTTAAAGGGTGAGGGGAGTGTAGGTCAGGTTTTTCGGGCTGCCACCTGCAGCCCGTGTGCTTGAGCCTTGTCTCAGGCATTGGCTGGCAGTTGGTCATAACCGCGGATGTAGTAGTTAAGGGCTGAAATCAGCCAGCACAGGACAAACATGCCAATGATCCAGTAGCCAATCTCGCCGAAGTTTTCACTGATGGCATTGATCGGCGTCCATATCCCGCCCGTGAGTTGCAGTTTTTCGGCAATCAGCCCCAGCGCTTCGACGCCGCCGATAAACAGAGCAACCACCACCGAGGCGGCGGTGATGGTGATGTTGTAGTAGAGCTTGCGTACCGGTTTGGAGAATGCCCAGCCGTAGGCGCCGATCATCACGAAGTTGTCCAGCGAGTCGATCAGGGCCATGCCCACGGCGAACAGCACCGGGAACACCATGATCGACCACAGGTTGATGCCGTGGGAGGCGCTGGTGGCGCTGATGCCCAGCAGGCCGATTTCGGTGGCGGTGTCAAAGCCCAGGCCAAACAGAAAGCCCACCGGGTACATGTGCCAGCTTTTGTTGACCAGGTTGAACACCCGGCCAAAGACGCGCGCCATCAGGCCGCCCGGGTTGGTGGAAATAAGGTCCAGCTCCTCGGGGGGCAGGGAGTGGCCGGCCTTGACCTGTTTGAACTTCCTGTACACCGAAATCAGGATCACCAGGTTGAGCACACCGAACAGCAGCAGGAATACCGAGGACACCAGGGTGCCGATCAGGCCACCCGTCTCGTGGAACCATTCCATGTCGTCCTTGAAGGCCATTGCCGTGGCCGCAATCGCGAAAGAGGCGAGCACCACAATGGTCGAGTGCCCCAGGGAGAACCAGGTGCCTACTGCGATCGGGCGTTTGCCCTGTTGCATCAGCTTGCGGGTGACATTGTCGATGGCGGCGATATGGTCGGCATCCACGGCGTGGCGCAGGCCGAAGCCGTACGCCAGCAACGCGGTACCCATCAGCACTGGGTTGTTGCCGAACTCGGCAAAGGCCCAGGCCCAGGCGAGGAGGTTGGCCACGATCAAGCCGGTCAGCAGATAAATGGCGCGCCGCGTGGTGTTCGACGGTGCCGCATTTGTCAGGGGGTGGGCAATCGCGGTCATGGAAACGCTCCGGCAAAAGGATCGAAATTATTGGCGGTGGGCCGGCATCACGTCTTGGTTAGGCACCAGGAACAACCAGGATGCCAGTACAAAAGGCATGGTCAGGGTCGGGATGCCAATTGGGGCCAGTACTGTATTCAAGGCGCCCTGTACAAATACAGTGAAAATCACCCCGATCAGGGTGTAGATAAGCACGCGCCAGCTGGGCTTGTTGAAGGTCGATCCGAGGGCGATGGCGGTCAGCACAGCGCTGAAGGCATACAGGCCGTTGTTGATGCTGGCGTGTTCGGCTTGCAGGACCACGGCCACCAGCACTGCCAGCAGCGAGCCCAGCAGGCCGAACACCGCTGCCCACAACGACGACACCGCAAGCCCGGCGAGGAACAGCACGCTGCCGAGCACGGTGCTGATCAGAAACACTTCCGAGATCCCGTAGAAGGTGCTTTTGAACAGGTCGATGCCGTCGAACAGGCTAGTGTTGTACGCGACCAGATCGTGGGGCAGGTTGGGTACGGGCAGGGCGCTGGAAGTCAGGCCGCCAAAGGCGTAGCTGGCCAGCAGCATGGTCCAGGTCACCAGCACGAAGGGGGCGGTGAGGGCGGCGACTTTCCAGGTTTTTAGAATATCGGCAATGCAGATGGTGACGATTACCGAGACCACGCTGCCGAGGATGATGCACAGCCACAGGATGGGGCTCACGGCGAGAAAGGTCGGCAGGGCAGCACCGACCAGGCAGCCGTTGTAGCCGTACAGGCCGGCCTTCCAGGAGGTGCGGTCCTTGAGGTGCATGCCGGTAAAGGTGGCCACGGCGGTGCCCAGCACACTGCCGAAGGCCATGGCCGGAATGCCTTCACCAAATGCGCCGACAAAGATCGCGGCAAAGAACAGCAGCCCGGTGAGGGGGTTGTTCTGGAACATGACCTGAGCACAACCGCGCAGGGTGACGTCGATAAATTCAAGGACGACATTGCCATCCGCGATTTTCGACCACTTGGATGCAGCTTCCATATTGACTCTCCCGATTGAGCATTTGGCCAGGATCAGCTTGCGTAGCAGCTGCCGTAGGAACGAGGCTGCGTTCGGCTGCGAAGCAGTCGTAAAATCAGACACCTGCGCTGTGTCAGCTAGTCTCTGATTTCAGGTTTTGCGGCCGCTACGCGCCCGAACGCAGCCTCGTTCCTACGGCAGCTGCTACAAAAGCCTCGATCTTTTTACTTCCACAAAAACGCCGGCTGCAGAGTCACGCCAAAAATTTCTTCGCGGGCCACCTTCCAGAACTCGCGAATCTGCGCCTTGACCTCGCCACTGTCGTTGCCCAGCACCTTGAAGATCAGCCCGCAGTCGTTGGGCAGGCGGGTCACGCCGCTGGCCAGCCCGGCCTCCATGTCGAACAGCGCCGGGATGCGTTCCACGATCCGGTCGTGATGTTCCTTGGGCGTGAGCAACACCACGTTGCCGAACACATCGAAGGTCTGCATCACGCCGATGGCGTCCAGGCTCTCCTTTTTGGGCTCAAGAATGTACTTCTCGACAAACAGCTCGCGGCCTTCGAGGTTCTCGGCACGCACCCGTGAGGAGTACACGTCAAAGCCGAAACGCTCATCCACATGGTGGTACTTGCGCCCCGACATCAGGGTTTCGCAGTAGATGACCGTCGCCGTAGGGTGGATCCTGATTTGCGTGTCTGTGATAAACCGTGCATTGCGATGGGGGATCAGCGGGTCGGGCATGAACTCCAGGTAGCCGTCAGCCTCGACGGTGAAGTGCTGGATTTGCGAGGCGTAGTTGGCATTCATCGAATGCACTTTGGTTGCCGACTGGGTGGTGACGTGCCCGCAGGCACCCACCCCCACGTTGACGTCCGTGGCCAGGCGGTCGCCCTGCAGTATGCAACCGGAGGTTGAAATCATGGTCACGCACGGCAGCTCGGGCATCTCTTCGTCCCAATACAAGGCCCGCTGCACCAGCGACGGCACGCGGCGCTCCATATCGGCCAGCACGCTGCGATTACCGCGCTTTTCAAAACCCAGGCGCAAGTAACCGCTTTTGCCCACGGCACCGCTGTGCATTTGCGCAGGTTCGTCCTGGTACTGCGACAGCTCCGGCGCATCAATGCCGAGTGAGTGAGCGCGTAGCCGTGACGGGTTGTTCACGATCTGGCTCTGCGCTGTCATGCACTGACCCCGCTTTTGACCGCCGGTTTTTGTGCGAACAGGAACATGTGCTCGATCATGTCTACCAGCTCTTCAATGCCCTGGCCGGTCTTGCAGTTGGTGAGGATATACGGGCGGTTGCCGCGTACCACTTTGGTGTCGCTTTCCATCACGTCCAGGCTGGCGCCGACGTAGGGGGCCAGATCGATCTTGTTGATGATCAGGATATCGGCCTGCACCAGGCCCGGGCCGTTTTTGCGCGGGATCTTCTCGCCTTCGGCCACGTCGATCACATAGATATAAAAGTCGGCCAGGGCCGGGCTGAAGGTCAGGGTCAGGTTGTCACCGCCGCTCTCGATCATGATCAGGTCGCTGTCGGGGAACTTCTCTTCCATTTCCTCGACCGCCGCAATGTTCATGCTCGGGTCTTCACGCACTGCGGTGTGCGGGCAGGCGCCAGTCTCGACGCCGAGGATCTTGTCTTCGTCGAGGATGCCCTTGAGGGTGCGCTTGACCTGCTTGGCATCTTCGGTGGTGACGATATCGTTGGTGATGATCAAGGGCTTGTAGCCACGGTTGATCAGGATCGGGGTGATCACTTCGATGATCGCGGTTTTACCTGAACCGACCGGGCCGCCAATACCAATACGAGTAATCTTTTTCACGGTTATTTCCTTACCAGATAGGGGAGCTGAAGCTGCGTCGACACACGCCGACGCAGCCCGGGGTGTCAGTTCATAAATAGCCGTACATGCGCCTTGACGTGTACGGCGGCGAGCACATCGACAATCGGGACATAGGAGGACATCTGCTCGATATCGCCGATTTCGGCGATATCACAGAAGGCTTCAATGTCGTGGTTGAGTTCAAAGAGGATGTGCTGGGTATCCAGGTGAGTGACCCGCATCAGGCGCATGGCGGCACTGAGGATGGTCATGGCCACGCCGTACTGGTGCATCACCACCACCTCACGGGCACCGATGCCCTGGGTCGACATCACCACGGCCTGGGTGACGGGGTAGGTGCCTGCCGCGTTGCCGGCCTTGATCTGTTCAAGCCACCAGCGCACCAGCGGTTTTTCCACGACATGGATCGACATCTCGGCGAGTTTTTTGCCCATGCGCGTGGCCATCAAGCGGCTTTCTTCGTTGAGCTTGCGGTTATTCACCGCCCAGTCGGCGCGCAAAATGCCGTCGCGGTCTTCAGCCACGGCAGCCCGATGCGCAGCGACCACGCCCATGCCGTCACAGCTGGCCGCCTGCTTGAGGGCGGTAAGCACAAAACCCTTGAGGGTCGCGACATCGTGAACGATGCCTTTTTGAATGGCCGATTCCACGCCATTCGAGAACGAAAAGGCACCCACTGGCAATACGGAGTCGCCAAACTGCATGATGCGAATTAGATCGGATGCGTTCATCTATGCGCCTTCTTGCCGGGTTCAGTGCTTATGGCTGTGGAACGTATGGCCGTTGTCGTGACTGTGACTGTGTGCGTCATGGCTGTGCACGCCCTGGATCTTCAGGGCTGCAGCGTCCAGCTTGTCTTGCGGGCTGGCCACGTGAACATGGGTGTCGGTTTCTTCGGCACCGCCAAACAGCAGGCGCGCCTCGGATGTGGTGAGCAGTGGCAGGATTTCGGCGCCGCCAACAAAGGCGTACGGCAGGTGTTGAAAACCGTGGGTGCGCATCACCGAGTCCATCATCTTGGTTTCGACGGTGAGCGGGATGTAGACCTCGTTGTTCTTGGTGACGGCTTTCCAGTGCTGGTTGCCCAGGGCATGTCCCAGTTCGAAGCTGGTCTTGATCAGTACGTCCAGGGGTTGCTGCTTGAGCTCGCGCAGGTCGATGACCATGACGTCGCGCAGGTTCAGCTGCACCACCACGGCGGTGTTGGAAGCCTCATCCCACAGCAGCACATCGCCGTCCGAGAGCACTACGTTGCGTTCCAGCGAGATGCCCAGGTCGAGACCGCCGAGGCTGGTGCGACGGCAGCGGCTTTTTTGCGCTTCACGTTGGTCGAGCACCAGCAGGTCAACCTTGGCGCCTTCGAGTTTGTGTTGCCAGTGCGGGTCTTTCTTGGCATTGCCCAAAATGTGTTCAATCAAAATCACGTTGCAAGCTCCTTCCCTGAATCATGTTCCGGGGGTTGCCACCGGGATGCACGCACCCCGGCAGCGGCCCGTTCAGGCGTTAGCCAAAGAAATAACGCTGGTTCATGGTGGCCACGTCGATGGGTTTGCACGTGGCGTGCACACCGTCGACTTTTACCGCGAAGGTTTCCGGGTCAACGTCGATATGCGGAGTCTGGTCGTTGCGCACCAGGTCTTTTTTCGACACGGTGCGGCAACCGCGAACCGCCATGACCTGACGCTCCAGCCCGGCCTTTTCCTTGACGCCGTCTTCCAGTGCCGCCTGCGACACAAAGGTCACGCAAGTGTCTTGCAGGCTTTTGCCGAACGCACCGAACATCGGGCGGTAGAACACCGGCTGCGGGGTGGGCAGGGAGGCGTTAGGGTCACCCATTGCCGCCCAGTTGATCATGCCGCCCTTGATTACCATCTTCGGCTTGGCCCCGAAGAAACGCGGGTCCCACAGCACCAGGTCAGCCATCTTGCCGACTTCCACCGAGCCCAGCACATGGCTGATGCCCTGGGCCAGGGCCGGGTTGATAGTGATCTTGGCCACATAGCGCAGGACGCGGAAGTTGTCGTTGTCGGCGCTGTCTTCCGGCAGCTTGCCGCGGGAGACTTTCATCGCATGGGCGGTTTACATCACCCGCAGCCAGTTTTCACCGACCCGGCCCATCGCCTGGGAGTCACTGGAAAACATGGAAATCACGCCCATGTCCTGCAACACGTTTTCGGCGGCGATGGTTTCCGGGCGTACGCGGCTTTCGGCAAACGACACGTCGGCCGGCACGTTCGGGTTGAGGTTGTGACAGACCATGATCATGTCGAACAGCTCGGCCTGGCTGTTGACGCCGTAGGGCAGGGTCGGGTTGGTCGAGCTCGGCAGCACGTTGCTCTGGCTGGCCACCTTGATGATGTCGGGGGCGTGACCGCCACCGGCGCCTTCAGTGTGGAAGGTGTGAATGGTGCGACCTTCGAAGGCATCAATGGTGTCTTCGACATAACCGCATTCGTTGAGGCTGTCGGTGTGTACCGACACCTGTACGTCCATCTCGTCGGCAGTACGCAGCGCATGGCGCAGTGCGTTTGAGGTTGCGCCCCAGTCCTCGTGAACCTTGAGCCCGGCGACACCGGCGATGATCTGTTCGGCCAGCGGGTCGCGGCCAAAGGAGTTGCCCTTGCCCAGCATGCCGACGTTGATCGGCAGCCCTTCAAGCGAGCGCAGCATCTGGCGGATGTTCCAGGGGCCAGCGGTCACGGTGGTACCGTTGGTGCCGTCGGTTGGGCCGATGCCGCCGCCGAAGAAGGTGGTGATGCCGTTGGACAGCCCGTGGTAGGCCTGCTGCGGCGAGATCAGGTGAATATGGGTATCGATCCCGGCGGCGGTGAGGATCAGGTGCTCACCGGAGATGGCGTCGGTGCTCACACCGACCACCAGGCCCGGGGTGACGCCGCTCATGATGCCCGGGTTGCCGCTTTTGCCGATACCGACGATCTTGCCGTCACGGATACCCACGTCGGCTTTGATTACGCCCTGGATGGCGTCGATGATGGTGACGTTGGTGATCACAAGATCCAGTACGCCGTTGTCGCGGGTCAGAGTGTTGTCTGCGCCCATGCCGTCGCGCAGGGATTTACCGCCGCCGTAAACGGATTCTTCGCCGTAACCGCGCAGGTCCTTTTCAATTTCGACAAACAGGTTGGTGTCACCCAGGCGGATCTTGTCGCCCGTGGTTGGGCCGAACAGGCCTGCGTATTCTTTGCGTGAAATGGTAGGCATCGGTGGCTCCTCTTCTAATGCCGCGCGGGCGTCAGTGGTTCAACGGCGCGTGTGCAAAGTATGAAAATGCGGGTTACTTGTCGTTGACAGGCTTGGACGGCTTGCCCGGCTCGGAGAACTTGAAGCCGTGGTCGCGCGCGCGCTGAATGGCTTGCAGTTTTTCCGGGCGCTCATGGCTGCTGGTCAGTTTGTCGGGTACCCAGCCGTCAACCAGGTTGTTGAAACCGTAGAGGGTTTGCTTGCCACCGTAGGGGATCAACGGCACTTCAATTTCGTCACCCGGCTCGAAGCGGATAGCCGTGGTGGACGAGATGTTCAGGCGCTTGCCGAAAGCGGCAGCACGGTCGAACTCAAGGGCACGGTTGACTTCGAAAAAGTGAAAGTGCGAGCCGATCTGGATCGGCCGGTCACCGGTGTTGCGCACTTTGACTTTGGTGACGGGGCGGTCTTCGTTGAAGGTGATGGGCGTGCTGGCGTAGAGGGTACCGCCCAGTGGCACATCGGCTTCATTGCCCTTGCTGATACCGCCGGGGTTTTTGGCGTGGGGGATGCTGTGGTTCGGGTGGGTATCCTGGTGCGGGCTGTTGGTCTCTTTGGTGCTCATGACTGACTCCTCGAAACGTGGCGGTCTTGCGTTAACCGGGTTCAGGGCAGGTGCTTACTTGATCGGGTCGTGGACCGTAACCAGACGACTGCCGTCGGTGAAAATCGCTTCAACCTGTACGTTGGGAATCAGGTCGCTGACGCCTTCCATCACGTCATCCTTGGTCAGTACCTTGCTGGCCTCGGTCATTACGTCTTCAACCGACTTGCCGTCGCGGGCGCCTTCCAGGGCGGTGACGGTGATGATTGACACGGCCTCCGGGTAGTTCAGCTTCAAGCCGCGTGCCTTGCGCCGGAATGCCACGTCCGACAGGGTGTAAACCATCAGCTTTTCGACTTCTCTGGGGGTGAGCTGCATAAGCCCTCCTATCTGCAGTGCGGTAAGAATTAAAGTTCTGGAGTGCCGCTCAGGCGTGCGCGCATGCAAAACACTCCACACGACGGGGACGTGCGAAGGCAGGGTGACGTTTGAGTGGGGGTGTTTAATGCCTGTTCTCGTTTCATAAGCTCAACCGTTCAAATCCATTAATACGGGTGCGAGGCAGAGCCTAGACCATAATCACCGGGCGGCCAGGCGAGACCGGAACGCGACAAAGAGTCTGTTGACACAAATTGAAAGGCAGCGTTTGCCTGTAAACTTCTTATAAAACAGTTGGTTATGGTGTTTTTGTAACGTTTCAATGCGTTGCTTTTGGCCAGTGATACGTTGTTTAGGTCAGAAAAAACTTCATCTTTAGTGCGATATGTCATCTAAACAGTTAAAGCTGTTCGTCTAAATGAGTAAGCGTTGTTATTTTTCGTCCGGTAATTTGCCGTTTTTAAACAAATGCCGATGGCCGCAGTGATACAGCGCGGCATGCAACTGGTCGTTGAGTTCGGTCAATTGCCGGAGCATTTCCAGGCTCAGCCAGACATAGGCATAGAAGGGTGTTTCGGTGATCTTGCCGTCCAGGCTCTTGAGCACCAGTTCATGCAGGTCGTGGGTTTTCTGCCGTAGCTCGCCACTGATCTGGTTGTTGGAAATACCCTCGCACAGTTTGTTCTGCAACGATTCGAGGGCCTGCGGGATTAGGTGGTGCAGGCCGTTGAGGGCGGGCTCGCTCTCGATCAGCAGGTGGCTCTCGCGCGAAGACCAATAGGCATCGATCATCAGGCTCATGGTGGCCAGCAGGTTGCGGTGCAGGGTTTGCAGGGACTCGAACACCTGTGGCTTGAGGTTGCTCTCGTTGCTGGCGGGGGAGATGTAGTTGCGCAACTTGATCACCGCGTCCAGTTCGTCCTTCAACTGATCATCTAGGTTGGGGCGCTCGGGAATTCGCGGCGAGAAATACTGCGAGTACAGGCTGTTGATCTTGCCCAGGCTTTCGCCGAATTTGATCCGCAGGTCGGTGTAGGCACGCTGCGGGTAGATGCTGGTGTAAAGCATGGCCAGCAAAGACCCCGCCAGCACATAACCGCTGCGGGTGAGGGCCGACTCCATGTCGTTGGGCGGTGCGCAACTGACCACTGCCAGCGTGGCGCCGATCAGCAGGGCCATATAGGGGTGTTTGCCCAGGGTCAGGTAACCGGCGATAAACATCATCACCCCGCACCACAGCAGCATCAGGGCAAAGGAATGCATCTCCAGATACAGCGCCACCAGACCCGACAGCGCGCCCAGCACCGTACCGCCGGTACGTTGCAGCGCGCGGGAAAACACGTTGCCCCAGTAGGGCTGTGGGCCCATGACGATGAGCATGGTGATCAGGGCATAGGAGGCGCCGTCGAGTTTGAAAAACCGGATGACGACAAAGGTAATCAGGAACGCCAGGCTGATGCGGGTAGCGTGAATCCAGCGGTAATTTTTGCAGACCAGTTTTTCCAGATTTGAAATCTTTTTACCCAACTGCATAAAGTCCCCAATCACTGTAGTGGATTGGGCTGGCAGCGTAGTTCAGGTCAGGCGTGTCCACCACTGGGGATGGCTCTATTGCGAGGGGAGGAAAGCGGCAGGCATAAAAAAGGCCATTACCATCATGGGGATCCGGTAATGGCCAAAAATCTCAACCAAAGAGAGCGTCAGGCGCAAACCTGACGAGCGGCAATGTATCAATCCCACTCTTAGTTAGCTAGCTAAGGGTGTGCGAAACTGTTTTACCTGCTGCGCAACAATGGTGCATTACAGGCTGGCTAGGCAGGGGCAGCGTTAGCCGATACCCTTTGGCCCATGCAAATACCTGACTTGAATCTGCTGGTTGCCTTGAATGTCTTGCTCGAAGAAGGCTCTGTGGTGGGCGCGGCCCGGCGCATGAACCTGAGCGCCCCGGCCATGAGCCGCACCTTGACCCGCATCCGCGAGGTCTTGAACGACCCCATTCTGGTGCGTTCGGGGCGTGGGCTGGTGCCAACGCCGCGTGCACTGGAGTTGCGTGAACAAGTGCGCGGGGTGGTCGAGCTGGCGCACGGGGTGTTTACCCAGAGCCAGAACAGTGATTTGCGTGAGCTGGAGCGAACATTCAGCATTCGCGCCAATGACGTATTTTTTGGCGTGTATGGCGCAGCATTGCGCCAGCAAATGGCCCTGGACATGCCCAAGGCCACGTTGCGGGTGGTGCCTGAGGGCTTTACCGATGACGAGGCGCTGAATGAAGGCCGCATTGACCTGACTATCTGCGCCACTAACCGCTTCAGCTCGGATATCAAGGTACAAAGGTTGTTTACCTGTCCGTTTGTGGGGTTGGCGCGGCAAGGGCATCCGATTTTCGATGAGCCCATTACGGCCCGGCGCTTTGCCGGTTTTGACCATATCAGCGTGTCACGCAGGGGCCATGCCCGCGGGCCGATTGACGCGCTGCTGGCCGAGCTGGGGCTGGAGCGGCGGGTGTCGTTCACCACGCCGACGTTCTACTCGGCGATTTTTGCCCTGGCCGGGGAGGACCTGATCCTGCCGCTGATGCCCCAGGTGCTGCTCAAAAACCTGGAGCCACTTGGCCTCAAACTGCGCCCGTTCGAGCTCCCGATCACCTTGCAACCGGTGGATATTGTCCAGGCCTGGCATCCGCGGCTGGACAACGATCATGCCCACCGCTGGCTGCGTCGCACCCTCAAGACCTTTTGCGAGAATGCCGTGGTATAGGCCTCAACCCTGTGGGAGCGGGCTTGCTCGCGATGGTATCTACGCGGTTATCCAGACAAACCGCAGCGCCTGCATCGCAGGCAAGTCAGCTCTCACAGAACATAATGCTCAGCCGATCATTGCGTCTGACGCACTCCACAGTTAGTTATTTATCAATTTTTATAGCTATGCCGGCTGATTAAACTTTCTGTCATCTATCAAGACGACGGAGTCAGCCATGTATTGGCGGTTTGATCACGGGCGCAGTCTGGCGCCTGGAGCTGTGCTGTGACGGCGCTGGTTGCAGGTGCCGTGGCACCCATTCCGGCCCCGGCCGGCAGTGCGGCTTTTGGGCTGCGGATTTTTACCGGTCTGCTGGGCGTTTTACTGGCCGTGCTGGTGTCGGGGTTCAACGAAAATGTGACCAAGGTGGCCATGCCTGATATCCGTGGGGCCATGGGTATCGGTTATGACGAAAGCACCTGGTTGCTGGCGGTGTATTCGGCCACGTCCATCAGTGCCATGGCCTTTGCGCCGTGGTGTGCAGCCACCTTTTCCCTGCGCCGTTTTACCCTGTGTGCCATCGGCGCCTTTTTACTGCTGGGCATCCTTTGCCCATTGGCCCCCAATGTCGATGTGCTGATGCTGCTGCGCACCTTGCAAGGCTTTGCCGGTGGGGCCTTGCCGCCGATGCTGATGTCAGTGGCGTTGCGCTTCCTGCCGCCGGGCATTCGCCTGTACGGCCTGGGCAGTTATGCGCTGACCGCGACGTTCGGCCCCAGCTTCGGTACACCGCTGTCCGCCTGGTGGGTGGAGTACGCCGGGTGGCAATGGGCTTTCTGGCAAATTATCCCCCTGGGATTGTTGTCGATGGCGTGCGTGGCCTGGGGCTTGCCGCAAGACCCGTTGCGCCTGGAGCGGTTCAAACAGTTCGACTGGCGTGGCCTGCTGCTGGGCTTGCCGGGGCTGATCATGCTGGTGCTGGCGCTGGAATTGGGACAACGCCTGAACTGGTTTGAGTCGTCGATGATCCGTTTTTTCATCGTCGCGGGCAGCACCCTGATGGTGCTGTTCTTCATTAATGAATGGTCGCACCCGCTGCCGTTTTTCAAGCTGCAATTACTGAAAATCCGCAATCTGAGCCACGCTTTGCTGACGCTGGGCGGGGTGCTGTTTGTGCTGTTGGCGGTGATCAAGATCCCTTCCAGCTATCTGGCTCAGATACAGGGCTATCGGCCCCTGGAAACCGCGCCGGTGATGCTGATGGTGGCCTTGCCGCAATTGATTGCGCTGCCGCTGGTGGTTGCGGTGTGCAACCTGCGCTGGGTCGATTGCCGCTGGGTGCTGGCCATAGGGCTGGGGCTGCTGGCGCTGGCGTGTGGCATCGGCTCGCAGGTCACGTCGCAGTGGAGCCGTGAGAACTTTTACGGGCTGCAGGCGATACAGATCATCGCCCAGCCCATGGCCGTGATTCCTTTGCTGATGCTCGCCACCGGAGGCCTGAACCCGGCAGACGGGCCGTTTGCCTCGGCCTGGTTCAATACCGTTAAAGGCTTTTCGGCGGTGGCAGCCAGCAGTGTGCTGGGGGTGCTGACCCTCAACCGCGAGCACTACCACTCAACCATGTTGCTCGACCGCCTGGGCAACTCGCCGCTGGTCAGCACGGGTACCGACCTGGCGCACCGGGTTCACCAGCAAGCCGTGGTGCTGACCAGTTCCGATCTTTATCTGTACATGGCCGTCCTGGCGCTTTTCCTGATTGTGTTAATCCCTTTTGGCCCCACGCGGATCTACGCGCCGGGCACACCTGTTGGAGTTGTGAAATGAGTACAACAAGCGGGCGCAAGCCCTGGGTCCTGGCCGCAGCCGTCGCGCTGGCAGTTATCGTGCTGTACGCGCTGTGGCGGCTGGTCTTTGTCACGGGTACCGTGCAGAGCACTAATGATGCTTTTGTCAGCGCCGATTTCACCCTGATTGCGCCCAAAGTGGCGGGGTTTATCGACGAGGTGCTGGTGCAGGATAACCAGCCGGTCAAGGCCGGGCAGTTGCTGGCCCGGATCGACCCGCAGGACTACTGCGCAGCGGTGCAGGCCGCGCAAGCCAGTGTGGCGACGGCGCAGGCGCAACGGGTCAATGCCCTGGCGATGCTGGAACGCCAACGCTCGCTGATCGAACAGGCCAAGGCCACGGTGGATGCGGATGTGGCCCAGGTGGAATTTGCCAGCCATGAACTGCAGCGCTATGAGCACCTGGCGGGGCAGGGTGCAGGTACGCTGCAGAACTCCCAGCAGGCGAAAAACCGCTCGCTGACCGCTCGTGCCGAGTTGGCACAGCACAAGGCCGCCCTGGAAGCCGCCCGCCAGCAAACCCGCGTATTGGCCGCCCAGGCCACGGCCGCGCAAGCATCGGTGGAGTATGCCGAGGCCTTGCTGGCACGGGCCGGGCTGGACTTGTCGCATACGCAACTGCTGGCGCCGTTTGACGGTGTGGTGGGGCGGCGCAGCGTACGCCTGGGGGCTTACGTCAAACCCGGCGACACCGTGATGGCGGTGGTACCGCTGGCCGACGCCTATGTGGTGGCCAACTTTCTCGAGCATCAACTCACCCACATGCAGGCAGGGCAGCGCGTGACGATCAAGGTCGACAGCTTTCCGGGCCAGACCCTGCAAGGCACCGTGGACAGCATTGCCCCGGCCACGGGGGTGACGTTCGCGGCGATTGCCCCGGATAACGCCACCGGCAACTTCACCAAAGTGGCCCAGCGCATTGCGGTGAAAGTCACGCTGGATCACGGGCAGCTACTGGCCAGCCAATTGCGCCTGGGGATGTCGGTGGATGCCTCCATCGACACGGGCATGGCGCACGCTCAGCAGGTCAGCACACGATGAAAAAACATGCAGTGGCCTGGGCTGTGGCCTGTTACAGCGTACTGAGCCTGAGTGGTTGCGTGGTCGGCCCGGACTTCAAGGCGCCCGTGCCCAAGTTGCCTGCGGGCTGGGCGTCGGTGCCCACTGAGCCGGGGCACAATCGCGCAGTAGATACAGCTGTGGACCTGCATTGGTGGGACCGTTTCGGTGATCGGCAATTGTCTGCCCTGGTGCGCGAGGCGCAGCAGCGCAACTTTGATGTACAACTGGCGGCCAGCCGCCTGCAACAGAGCCTGGCGATCCGCCGTCAGATCAATGCCGACACCTTGCCCGAGGTGGATGCAGCGGCAGCCTACAGTCGTAGCCGCAACAGCCAGAAGGGTTTGAGTGACCCTTCCGGGAACAGTGGCAGGCAGGCCTTCAACCTGTGGAGTGGCGGCCTGGGGTTCAGTTGGGAGGCTGACCTGTGGGGCCGGGTGAAGCGTTCGGTGGAAGCGGCGGATGCCTCCGTGCAGGTGGCCGCACAGGATCGCAATGCGGTGCAACTGTTGGTGATCGTGCAGACCGCGCAGCACTATATCCAGTTGCGCGGCACTCAGCAGGCACTGGCGGTGGTCGAGCAAAACCTGCAGATCGCCCGGCGCAGCCTGGAACTGACCCGGTTGCAGCTGCGGGAGGGCGTGGCCACGGATTTACAGGTGTCTGAAGCTGCGGCCCAAGTGGCCGAGATCGAAGCGCGCCAGGCACCCTTGCAGCAACGCAGCGCACAGTTGATCAATGCCCTGAGCTTGCTGCTGGCCCGCGAACCACGGGCCTTGCAGGCGCAATTGAGCGCAGCGGCCGACGTGCCTGCCTACGGCGCGGATGTGCCGGTCGGCCTGCCCAGCGAGCTGGCGCAACGGCGCCCCGACATTCGTCGTGCCGAGGCCCGCTTGCATGCAGCCACTGCGGCGATCGGCATGGCCGAGGCGGATTTCTATCCGCGGATCACCCTGTCGGGCAGTCTCGGTTTTCAAGCCCTGCAGCTGTCGGATCTGGGCAGTTGGGGGTCGCGCAATTTTGCCTTCGGCCCGGGCCTGAGCGTGCCGGTGTTCGAGGGCGGACGTTTGCAGGGGGCCTTGCAGTTGCAGGAAGGGCGCCAGCAGGAGGCGGGTATTGCCTACCAGCAAACCGTATTGCGCGCCTGGCATGAGGTGGACGATACGCTGGTGGCGTATCAGGCCAGCCAGCGTCGGCGCGACAGCCTCAAGCAGGCAGTGGTGCATAGCCAGCGGGCACTGGACAGCGTTCACCAGCAATATGCCCAGGGCACGGTGGACTTTCTCAACGTGCTGACGGTGCAAAACGCGTTGCTGGCCAACGAAGCGGCGCTGGTGGACAGCACGGCGCAGGTCTCGCTGTCGCTGGTGGATGTGTTCGCGGCGCTGGGTGGGGGGTGGCAGGGCTAGTTGCTAGCAGATTCTGGTGGGAGCGGGCTTGCCCGCGATGATATCGGCGTAGTTACCCCGGCCAACCGCAGTGCCGTAATCGCAGGCAAGCCAGCTGCCACAGGTACTGAGTGATTGCCCACAGGTTTTGCTATGCTCGCGCCCTCGACCGCAAACGCCAATATAGGCGTGTCCCGTTCATATTGAGCCTATTTATGTCTGCCGATACTCAAGCCACAACGGTGCGCTTTACCCGTTCCGACTATAAAACCCTTGGCCTTGCTGCCCTGGGCGGAGCGTTGGAAATTTACGATTTCATCATTTTCGTATTCTTTGCCCTGACCCTCAGCCAGCTGTTTTTTCCGCCGGACATGCCCGAGTGGTTGCGCCTGTTGCAAAGCTTCGGGATTTTTGTGACTGGCTATCTGGCACGTCCACTGGGCGGGATCCTGATGGCTCACTTTGCCGATCACCTGGGGCGCAAGCGGGTGTTCAGCCTGAGCATCCTGATGATGGCGCTGCCCTGCCTGCTGATCGGGATCATGCCCACTTACGCCGACATCGGTTACTTCGCGCCGCTGATCCTGCTGGCCTTGCGCATCCTGCAGGGCGCAGCGGTCGGGGGCGAGGTGCCCAGTGCTTGGGTGTTCGTGGCCGAGCATGCACCGGCCGGGCGCAGAGGCTTTGCGCTGGGCTTTTTGCAGGCCGGGCTGACCTTCGGCTATTTGATAGGTGCCTTGACCGCAACGCTGCTGGCGCAACTGTTCACCCCGGCCGAGATCCTCGATTACGCCTGGCGCTTTCCGTTCCTGCTCGGCGGCGTGTTCGGCGTGATTGGCGTGTGGCTACGCCGCTGGCTGAGTGAAACACCGGTGTTTCTGGCCCTGCGTGAACGCAAGGAGGGCCGTGCCGAATTCCCCTTGCGCACCGTCCTGCGTGATCACCGGGCGTCCTTGCTGCCGGCCGCGTTGTTGACCTGTGTGCTCACCAGCGCCGTGGTGGTGTTTGTGGTCATCACCCCGACCGTGATGCAGCAACGCTTCGGCATGACCGCCAGCCATACCTTTGCGTTGAGCAGCCTGGGCATAGTGTTTTTGAATATCGGCTGTGTGCTGGCCGGGTTGATCGTTGATCGTATAGGCGTGTGGCGCAGTATTGCGCTATACAGTGTGCTGTTGCCGCTGGGTATCGGCCTGCTTTACGCCAGCCTGGTCGGGCAGTGGATTATGCCCGGCCTGGCCTATGCGTTCGCCGGCTTGACCTGCGGGATTGTCGGGGTGGTGCCGTCGGTGATGGTGGGCCTGTTTCCGGCGCCGATACGGGTTTCGGGAATTTCCTTCACCTACAATATCGCCTATGCGCTATGGGCCAGTACCACGCCGTTGCTGCTGATCGCCCTGATGCCGTGGAGCCCCTGGGTGTGCGTGGCGTTCTGCGCGATGATGGGGCTGGTCGGCTTGCTCACCGCCCGGCGCTACGGTTTGAGCGGCGCGACACAGGTCGAGCAGCGTCTATTGGCCAAGGCCGAAATGTAGCAGGTGGCAATCTTCGGTCATCACGGTGATTGCTGGCTCTAATAGGAAGCATTACTATTCGCGCCCCACCTGTGCAGTCCCGTGCGATGACTCAGAAAGTGCCCCGCAAAACGGGCTTCTTTGAACATTACGAAGAGTTGATCGGCACCTGGACCCGGCGCCTGCGCAATCGGCAGCAGGCGCAAGACCTGGCCCATGACACCTTTGTCCGCGTGCTCGAATCCAACCCGGATTCGGTCGAGCAGCCGCGGGCGTACTTGCACCAGACAGCACGCAATATCGCGGTAGACGGCTTTCGCCGCGAAGAGCTACGCGACGCCAAGGAGCTGGCAGCCGTTCCCCCAAGTTCGTCCGAAACCGGCGATCCGGAGCAGTATATGCGCGCTATCCAGTTGGCTGAGTCGGTCGAAAGGGCTTTGCAGGAACTGCCGCTCAATTGCCGCAAGGTGTTTGTCTGGCAGAAGATCGAAGGCCTGACCCAGGCCGAAATTGCCGAGCGCCTGGGGCTGTCCAGAAACATGGTGGAAAAGTATATGATCCGCACCCTGCGCCATCTGCGTGAACGCGTGGAGGCTCCGTGATGACATCGGTAAAGGATTGCAGGATGGATACACGAGACTGTACCTGTGGCAGTGCCAGTGTGCGTGACGCGGCTGCCACCTGGTTTACCCGGGTGCAAGCGCAAACCCTGAATGCTGGCGAGCAGGCCGAATTCCAGGCCTGGCGCACGCAACACGCCAGCCATGAGGCCGAATACCAGTGGCTGGCCAGTTTGTGGTCTGCCGCCGATCTGTTGCCCAAGGCCCGTTTGCAGGCGCTGTGTGAAGTGCCTGCACCGCGGCACAGCCGGCGTTCGTTTCTGGCCTACGGGCTGGCAGCCAGCCTTGTCGCGGTGGCGGCCGGGGCGGGCATATGGATGCAGCTGCAAGCCTCTGCCGGCTATCACGCAACATTTGCCACGGCGCTGGGTGAGCGTCGTACCGTGACATTGCCCGATGGTTCGGCCATTGAACTCAATGGCCGCAGCCTGATGCGCGTCAGCTACGAAGGGCAGCAGCGTATTGTCGAGCTGGAGCGCGGCGAGGGCATGTTCAACGTTGCCCATGATGCCGACCGGCCGTTTGTGGTGCAGGCCGGGGCCGGCCAGGTAACCGTCACGGGTACCCGCTTTGACGTGCTGCGCGAAGGCGACCAGGCCCGCGTTGCGGTGGAGTCGGGGCATGTGCGGGTGCAGGGGGCCAGCCCGGACGCAGTGGTCAACCTGACGGCCGGGCTGGGTACGGTAGTCGATGAGCGTGGCCGGGTGGCCGCCGCGCAGCCGGTCAACACCCGTGCGTTGACGGCGTGGCGCAAGGGCCAGTTGGTATTCGAAGACGCCAGCCTTGAAGACGTGGCGGCGCAAGTGTCGCGCTATCGCGACAAACCGTTACACGTCAGCACGCCGGCGGTGGCGCAAATGCGCCTGAGCAGCGTGTTCAAAACCAATGACACCGATGCCCTGCTCAAGGCGCTGCCGCAGATCTTGCCGGTCGCGATCATGACGCGGGCAGACGGCAGCCAGGAAATCATCGCGAAAAAATAATTGGCCACTGGATTCAGGTTTTTTTCGAGTTCTTCGTCTTCTTGAACAACTGCAACTGGTTTGCATTAACAGTCGCACTCAAGTGCGATCAACAGGGCAAGACTCGACGTGAAAAACAACAATCCTCGTGGGCGACTTTGCTCGCTTGAAACACCTTTGCGCACACCTTCCTGCCTGACTCGGGCACGCCTGCTGCCGCTGGCGTTGGCCCTGGCGGTCAGCGCCGCGATGCCGGCGGCCTTTGCTGGCGAAGCGGCGTCGAGCGCCATCCATATTCAGGCCCAACCCCTGGGCTCGGCCTTGAGCCAACTGGCACAGCAAACTTCGCTGCAGGTATTTTTCAGCCCGCAACTGGTAGCAGGCAAACAGGCCCCGGCCGTCGATGGCAATCTGTCGCCCGAGCAAGCCCTGGGCCGCCTGCTGCAAGGCAGTGGCCTGAGCTATGAGCTGAGTGGCGATGCCGTGACCCTGCGTGCCGCACCGGCGGTCAGTGCCGCCGCATCCGGCCCGCTGGAGCTGGGGCCGGTGGATGTCAAGGTGGTCGGTAACTGGCTGAGCGATGCCAACGATGCCGTGGTGCAAAACCACCCCGGCGCCCGCACGGTGATTCGCCGCGAGGCGATGGTCGAGCAGGGCACTATGAACGTCAGTGATGCCCTCAAGCGCATCCCGGGTGTGCAGGTGCAGGAATCCAACGGCACCGGCGGCAGCGATATTTCCTTGAACGTCGGCGTGCGTGGCCTGACTTCGCGCTTGTCGCCGCGCTCCACTGTATTGATTGACGGTATTCCCGCGGCATTCGCTCCTTACGGTCAGCCACAACTGTCGATGGCGCCGATTTCCTCGGGCAACCTGGACAGCATCGACGTGGTGCGCGGCGCCGGTTCGGTACGCTACGGGCCGCAAAACGTGGGCGGGGTGATCAACTTTGTGACCCGGGCCATTCCCGAGACCTTTCAGGGCGAAGTCGGCACCACCCTGGAGACTTCCGAGCGCGGCGGCTGGAAGCACATCGAATCGGCCTTCCTCGGCGGCACGGCAGACAACGGCATCGGCGCCGCACTGCTGTATTCCGGGGTCAAGGGCGATGGCTACAGGGCGCGCAACAACGACAACGATATCGATGACGTGTTGCTCAAGACCCATTGGGCACCCACCGATCAGGATGACTTCACCCTTAATTTCCACTATTACGACGCCACGGCAGACATGCCCGGCGGCCTGACCCAGAAGCAGTTCGACGCCGACCCGTACCAGTCGCTGCGCGACTACGACAACTTCACCGGACGGCGCAAGGATGTGTCTTTCAAGTACTTGCGGCAGATCGACGACCAGACCCAGTTTGAAGTCCTGACCTATTACACCGACAGCTTCCGTGGCAGCAATATTGCCGCGCGCAACCTGCAAACCCTGGCGTCCTACCCGCGCAGCTATCACACCTTTGGTATCGAACCGCGGGTGTCCCATGTGTTCAGCCTGGGCCCAGTGACCCAGGAAGTGGGTGTGGGCTATCGCTATCTCAAGGAAGCCATGCATGAAGAGGCCAGCCAGGTGTACCTGGTCAATAACGTGCCCGTACCGGGGCCCGGGGCTGACGGCCATGTGTATCAGGACCGCACTGGGGGCACCGAGGCCAACGCCTTCTATATCGATGACAAGATCGATGTGGGCAACTGGACGGTCACCCCGGGGATCCGCTTTGAGCGCATCAGCACCAACTGGCACGACCGCCCGGTGCTGGGCAACAACGGCAAGCCGGTGCAGGAGAAAAACCGCAGCATCGACAGCAGCGAAGCACTGCCGGCCCTGAGCGTGATGTATCACCTGTCGGATGCATGGAAGCTGTTTGCCAACTATGAAACTTCGTTCGGCAGCCTGCAGTACTTCCAGCTGGGCCAGGGGGGTGTAGGTGATGCCACGGCGGCAGGCTTGCGTCCTGAAAAGGCCAAGACTTACGAGCTGGGTACGCGCTACGACAATGGAGTGTGGGGCGGTGAAGTGACGCTGTTCTACATCGACTTTGCCGATGAGTTGCAATACGTGAGTAACGATGTGGGCTGGACCAACCTGGGCGCGACCAAGCACCAGGGCATCGAGACTTCGGTGCACTACGACATGTCGGCATTGGACGCGCGCCTGGACGGTCTGTCGGTCAATGCGGGCTTTACCTACACCAAGGCCACGTCCGAGGGAGACATAGCCAACTTCAAGGGCCGTGACCTGCCGCTGTATTCGCGCCAGGTAGTCAACCTGGGCGCGCGGTATGTGGTCAACCGCTGGACCTACAACCTGGACATGTTTGCCCAGTCCCAGCAACGCGCGCCGGGCACGGGCGGGGTGTACATCACTGATCCGACCCCGGACGGCCAGTACGGTGATATTCCCGGATATGCGACCTGGAGTACCCGGGTTGGCTACGACTTCGGCCCGCAAGCGTCGAACCTGAAAGTGGGAGCGGGGATCAAGAACCTGTTCAACCAGGAGTACTACACCCGCTCCAGCGACAACAACGCGGGGATTTACCTGGGCGAGCCGCGTACGTTCTTTGTGCAGGCAAGTGTGGGGTTCTAAACGCATCACACAGACTGTGGGAGCGGGCTTGCCCGCGATTCAGGCAGCGCGGTGTTTCAGTTTCACCGACGTGATCCTGTCGCGAGCAAGCCCGCTCCCACAGGGCCAGGGCAGCGTCCGTCAAACCCGCAAAATCCGCCCGCTGATGGCCACGGCCAGCAGCATGGCGGTGATCAGCAAAAAGGCACTGCTCAGGCTGCTGGCATGGGCAATAAAGCCGATGGCCGCAGGCCCTGCCAGAATCCCGGCATAACCCAGTGTGGTAATGGCCGGCACGGCGATGTGTTCCGGCATCACCGTCTGTTTGCCCACGGCGGTGTACAGAACGGGCACGATATTGGAGCAACCCACGCCCACCAGTGCATAGCCCAGCAGTGCCACTTCCCAGCTCGATGCCAAGGTTGCCAGGGCCATGCCCGCGGCGGCAAACAACCCGCCCAGGACAATCACCAGTCGCGCGCCCAGGCGCCTGACGATGGTGTCGCCCATCAACCGTCCTGCGGTCATGGTCAGGGCAAACGCGGCATAACCCAGCCCGGCATAGGCTTCGTCGATACTTTTCTCACTGGTCAGGAACACGGCGCTCCAGTCGAGCATCGCGCCTTCGGCCAGGAATACGGTAAAGCACAGCAAACCGATAAACAGCACCACGCCGTGGGGCACGGCAAACGCCGGGCCACTGCTTTCACTGCCATAGGGCAGCAGATGCGGAGCGGCCTTGAGCAGGGCTGCCAGGATCAACATGATCACCACCACTATTGCCCACAGCGGCGACAGCCCCAACGCCAGCAGGGCGCTGACACCGGCCGCACCGGCAATCCCGCCGACACTGAACAGCCCGTGAAAACCCGACATCATGTTGCGCCCGCTGGCGCGTTCAACGATCACGGCTTGCAGGTTGACGGTGGAATCGACGGCGCCCAGGCCCGCGCCAAACAAAAACAGTGTGGCGATTAACAAAGGTATGGCACTGACCGTTGCCAGCAGGGGCAAGGCGAGGCAGATCAACAGCGTGCCGCCCACCAGCACCCGGCGACAGCCATAGCGCGTGGCCAGGATACCGGCGACGGGCATCGCCAGGATCGAGCCCGCGCCCAGGCACAGCAACAACAGGCCCAGGGTGGCCTCGTCCAGTCCGGCCCGCGCTTTGGCGTAGGGCACCAGGGGCGCCCAGGCGGCGAGACCGAAACCTGCGATAAAAAACGCAATGCGGGTCGACATTTGTTCAAGACGCCCGGGCACAAGGGGCATTTGAGTGGTGATGGCAGTCATGGTCATCCTTGGAAAACGGGCTTTGGTGCGCTGCGGCGTAACATCCTTGCATATTTTCGGCATGGCTCGCGAGGGCGCTGGCGTACGGATTGGCGAGAGTGGTTGAATAGCGCGCTTGCTTATCCCGCTGCCACTGGTACGTATTTTATGGACAAGAACTCTGACTCCGCAGTGCTATTGCTCAACCCCGCAGGGCTGTATGACCCTGCGCCCAATGGTTACTCCCATGTTGCCCGTGTGGCAGCGAATGTGCGGCTGGTGTACACCGCCGGCCAGGGCGGCGAGAACGCCGACAGCGAGCTGTCCAGCGACTTTGCCGAGCAGGTCCGCCAGGCCTTTGCCAACCTGCAGATCGCCCTGGCAGCGGCGGATGCGCAGATCAAGGACGTGGCCAAGATCACCGTATTGATCGTTGATCACAGCCTGGAGCGTTTGCAGATTCTGGGCGCCGAGGTGAAGCGGGTATGGGGCGAGCTGCCGGCACCGGCCTGTACCTTGATTCCGGTGCCGCGCCTGGCGCTGGATGAGATGTTGTTTGAGGTCGAGGCGGTTGCGGCGGTAGCCGTCTGAGCAGTCCAGAACCTTTCGTAGCAGCTGCCGAAGGAACGAGGCTGCGTTCGGCGGCGAAGCCGTCGTAAATACTGAGACCCGAGTCTAACTGGCACACCGCACTGCCTGGATTGACGACGACTGCGTCGCCGAACGCAGCCTCGTTCCTTCGGCAGCTGCTACAGATATCAAACCTGCAACAAGCGCTCTCGCAGTTTGCCGATTTCGTCGCGCATCTGCGCCGCGGCCTCGAACTCCAGATCGCGGGCCAGGGCGTACATTTTTTCTTCCAGTTGGCGAATGCGTTTGCTGATCTCGCTTGGCGAGCGCAGTTCGTTTTCGTACCTGGCGTTTTCTTCCGCGGCCTTGGCCATGCCTTTGCGCTTCTTGCTGCGCGAGCCGGGCACCACTGCGCCTTCCATGATGTCGGCCACGTCCTTGAACACGCCTTTGGGCGTAATGCCGTTGGCCAGGTTGAAGGCGATCTGTTTTTCGCGACGGCGTTCGGTTTCTCCGATGGCACGTTCCATTGAGCCGGTGATGCGGTCAGCGTAGAGAATCGCCCGGCCATTGAGATTACGTGCCGCCCGGCCGATGGTCTGGATCAGCGAGCGCTCGGAGCGCAGGAAGCCTTCCTTGTCGGCGTCCAGGATCGCCACCAATGACACCTCGGGCATGTCCAGGCCTTCACGCAACAGGTTGATCCCCACCAGCACGTCAAACACGCCCAGGCGCAGGTCGCGGATGATTTCGACGCGCTCCACGGTGTCGATATCCGAGTGCAGGTAACGCACCCGAACGCCGTGGTCGGCCAGGTAGTCGGTGAGGTCTTCGGACATGCGCTTGGTCAGGGTGGTCACCAGCACGCGCTCTTCCAAAGCCACCCGTTTGGAAATCTCGGAGAGCAAGTCGTCGACCTGGGTCAGGGCCGGGCGCACCTCGATCTGCGGATCGATCAGACCGGTTGGGCGCACCACTTGCTCGATCACCCGGCCCGAGTGCTCGGCCTCGTAATTGCCGGGGGTGGCGGAGACAAAAATGGTCTGCGGGCTGATGCGCTCCCATTCGTCAAAACGCATCGGCCGGTTGTCCAGGGCCGAGGGCATGCGAAAGCCGTATTCCACCAGGGTCTCTTTGCGCGAGCGGTCGCCTTTGTACATGGCGCCCACCTGCGGCACGCTGACGTGGGACTCGTCGATGACCAGCAGGGCGTCGGCCGGCAGGTAGTCAAACAGGGTAGGCGGTGCGGCGCCGGGCTCACGCCCCGACAGATAGCGCGAGTAGTTTTCGATGCCGTTGCAGTAACCCAGCTCCATGATCATTTCCAGATCAAAGCGGGTGCGCTGTTCCAGGCGCTGGGCTTCGACCAGCTTGTTATTGGCACGCAGGTACTCGAGACGCTCCTTGAGTTCTTCCTTGATCCCTTCCACGGCGTCGAGCAGGGTTTCGCGTGGCGTTACATAGTGGCTCTTGGGGTAGAAGGTAAAACGCGGCATCTTGCGGATGACTTCGCCAGTCAACGGGTCAAAGGCGCTGATGCTTTCGACTTCGTCATCGAACAGCTCGATGCGTACCGCCTCCAGATCCGACTCGGCAGGGTAGATGTCGATCACATCACCGCGCACGCGGAAGGTGGCGCGGGCAAAATCCATGTCGTTGCGGGTGTATTGCAGGTCGGCCAGGCGGCGCAGTAACTCGCGCTGGTCAAGCTTGTCGCCGCGGTCGACGTGCAGCACCATTTTCAGATAGGTCTCGGGGCTGCCCAGGCCATAGATGCATGACACCGTGGTGACGATGATCGCGTCCTTGCGCTCCAGCAGGGCCTTGGTCGCGGACAGGCGCATCTGCTCGATATGGTCGTTGATCGAGGCGTCTTTCTCGATAAAGGTATCGGAGGAGGGCACATAGGCTTCGGGCTGGTAGTAGTCGTAGTACGAGACGAAATACTCCACCGCGTTGTTGGGGAAAAACGACTTGAACTCGCCGTACAACTGCGCGGCCAGGGTCTTGTTGGGTGCCAGCACCAGAGTGGGGCGGTTCACATGGGCGATCACGTTGGCGATGCTGAAGGTCTTGCCCGAGCCCGTAACCCCGAGCAGGGTCTGGTGCGACAGACCGGCTTCGATGCCTTCGATCATCTGGCGAATGGCTTCGGGTTGATCGCCCGCAGGCTCAAAGCGGGTAACAAGCTGGAAATCGGGCATGAAGGACCTCTGGTTTGCGTCTGTAAGGCCGCAGGAAAAAACAGGATACGGGTAAATATGGAGGCCCTGTCCTACTGTTTCAAGGTGAAGCTCTGATACGGGCCTATTGGCAAAGATTGCAATTAGACCAGTGGCCTGAAAATAAACTCAAATACTTGGCCAAAACCGGCAATAGCCTGTTGCCCGAATCCTGATCGGGCTTATACTTGCTCCCCGTTTGTGCACCGCTCTAGTGCAATCGGCTGGAGCGTTGTCACCCCCTCCATTCCCCATTCAGAGCCGCCGTAATAATGAGCCTGTTCTCCGCTGTCGAAATGGCACCACGCGATCCTATCCTGGGCCTCAACGAAGCATTCAACGCCGATACTCGTACCAGCAAAGTGAATCTGGGGGTCGGTGTTTACTGCAACGAAGAGGGACGAATTCCGCTCTTGCGTGCCGTTGTCGAAGCCGAAACGATCCGGGTTGCCCAGCATGCGTCGCGCGGCTACTTGCCGATCGACGGCATTGCTGCTTACGACCAAGCTGTACAGAAGCTGCTGTTCGGTGCCGAGTCGCCACTGCTGGCGGCTGGCCGGGTGATCACCACGCAAGCCGTTGGTGGCACGGGCGCGCTGAAAATCGGTGCGGACTTCCTCAAGCAACTGCAGCCGGGCGCTGTGGTGGCCATCAGCGATCCAAGCTGGGAAAACCACCGTGCTCTGTTCGAAACCGCCGGTTTCCCGGTGCAGAACTATCGCTACTATGATGCCGCCAGCCATGACGTGAACCGTGCCGGCATGCTCGAAGACCTCAACGCCTTGCCAGCCGGTTCGATCGTGGTGCTGCACGCCTGCTGCCATAACCCGACCGGCGTCGACCTGACCCCGGCCGACTGGCAGAACGTGCTGGACGTGGTCAAGGCCAAGGGCCTGATCCCGTTCCTGGACATGGCCTACCAGGGCTTTGGCGACGGTATCGACGAAGACGCTGCAGCCGTGCGCCTGTTTGCCGAATCGGGCCTGAGCTTCTTCGTTTCCAGTTCGTTCTCCAAGTCGTTCTCGCTGTACGGCGAGCGCGTTGGCGCACTGTCGATCATCACCGAATCCCGGGAGGAGAGCGCCCGCGTTCTGTCCCAGGTCAAGCGCGTGATCCGCACCAACTACTCCAACCCGCCGACCCACGGCGCAACCATCGCCGCTGCGGTGCTAAACAGCCCTGAGCTGCGTGCGATGTGGGAAGAAGAGCTGGCAGAAATGCGCCTGCGTATTCGTGGCATGCGTCTGCAGATGGTTGAACTGCTGTCGAAAAAGGCTCCGGGCCATGACTTCAGTTTTGTTGCCCGTCAGCGTGGCATGTTCTCGTACTCCGGCCTGACCGTTGAACAAGTGACGCGGCTGCGTACCGAGTTCGGCATCTACGCCCTAGATACCGGTCGAATCTGCGTGGCTTCTTTGAATCAGCGCAACATTGAAGCGGTAACCGACGCAATTGTTCAGGTCATCTGAACAATCCGGGAGAAGTCATCGAAAGTGTTGACTTCTCTTTTTATATCAGTAAGATAGATGCCATTCCGCGATAGCTCAGTTGGTAGAGCAAATGACTGTTAATCATTGGGTCCCTGGTTCGAGTCCAGGTCGTGGAGCCAGATAGAAAAAAGCCGCTAGCAATAGCGGCTTTTTTTTGCCTGAAATTTGGTAAATGCCTGCCGGATACCCCGCCTGAACCCCTCAGAAAATAATGGCTTTTAGCCATTTTCTTGCAACCTGAAACGTTTTTTTTAAGAAGTTCGTCACGAATATCGCTATTCGATAATAAAAATCGTTTACTCCTATCTGAGAATGATTATTATTGCCTGCAGTTCGGTCTAGCTCAAAGGATCTGTGTCAGTGATAAGAACTTCTCCGGTATTTTCCCGACTGCAAGCCGGGAAAAACGTTTACGGCATGCTCAACTCTCTCCCTTCACCGCTGCTCTGCGAGATGCTTGCATTTGCCGGCTATGACTTTGTAATCCTTGATCTAGAGCACTTGCTGCGTTCCGAAGACGACATCATGCATTGCGTGCGGGCCTGTGAGGCCGCCGGAATTTCGCCCTGGCTGCGCATGGCGCAAGTGGACGAGAAGCTGATTGGCAGGGCACTTGACGCGGGCATTGAAGCCATCGTGCTTTCGCGCACCGAGAGTGCAGGGCAGGTTCAGCGCGCCCTCGATGCAGCCTTTTTTCCGCCCCTGGGCAAGCGCGGCATCACTGGCGGGCGCATCACCGGCTTCGGTCGCCTGCCACTGCCCGACTACATCGAGCTGGCCAACCGCCAGATCCCCATCATCCCCATGATCGAAAGCCGCGCCGGCGTCGACGCGCTAAGCGAGATCCTGCAATTGCCGGGTGTCGGCATGATCATGGAAGGCGCCCTCGACCTGGCCCTTGATCTTGGCCTCGGCCCGGACCCGCTCAATCCTCAGGTCTGGCAAACCCTGCAAGACATGGCCGACGCCTGCCAGCGCGCCGAAGTAGCGTTTTGCGCCAACCCGCGCACGGCTGAACAGAATGCGCTGTGGCGCGCTCGTGGCGTTCGCAGCTTTCTGGCGGGTGAAGACCGCGGCCTGCTGCATAACGCCTTGAAAGCCCGCCTGCACTCTCTCCAACAGCAATAAATGAGTCGACGTAGTCCAATGAAAACAACAACACTGCACTTTTCACTGAGCCTCTTCACCCTGGGCATCTGCCACGCGGCCATGGCCGCGGATCAACCTGCGGGCAGCAGCGTGGAGCTGGCGCCCATGACGATTCAGGGCGACGTTCTTGGCGCGGCCAGCGACCAGGAAGTCCGTACCTATGCCGGCAGTCGCAGCGTGATCGATTCCAGCGACCTGAAAAAAGCCAGCGCCCGCGGTCTGGACGATGCGCTGCAGCGAGTGCCCGGGATCAAGATTTTTGACGAAACCGGCACCGGGGCCTTGCCGCAAATTTCCGTGCGCGGCCTGTATGAGAGCCGCAGCGGTCGCATCCAGGCCCTGTCCGATGGCATTCCCCTGGCCCTGGCGCCCTACGGTCAGACCGGGCTTTCGCTGTTTCCAATGACCATGGCCACGGTCGATCGTGTGGATATCGTGCGCGGGGGCGCAGCGGTGCAATACGGTCCGAACAACGTCGGCGGGGTGATCAACTTCATCAGCAAGCCGATCCCCCGCGAGTGGGAAACCACCCTGCAGGAAAAGACCACGTTCAACGTAGGCGGGCGCCAGTTGTGGGACACCTATATGGGCACCGGCGGCTACCTGACCGACAACTTCGGCCTGCAACTGGACATCAACACCCTGAGCGGCTCCTACGGTCGTGAGCACTCCGATACCGATGTGCAGAACTACCGTTTGCGCGGCCAGTGGAACATCGACGACGACCGCGACCTGAGCTTCGGTATCCAGCACTACAAGGCCGACATGGACCTGGCAGGTGCGCTCAGCGTCAAGGACTACAAGGACGACCCGCGCCAGTCGACCCGCCCGCTGGACCGCTTCGAGGGTGACACCGATCGCGTCTGGGGCACTTACACCCAGCGGCTGGGCGCAATCGGGCCATTTGACTCGGTGGAGTTCAGCTGGACCAACTTTGCCCACAACAGCTATCGCAACTTTGTGGTCGGCTTGCCGTTCACTCCGGACGGTACGGCGGTGACCAAGCAGGACGGCCCGCGTGACTTCAAGGTCTGGGGTACGGAGCCGCGCATCAGTGCCACCATTGATGGCGACACCGTCGGCCAGACCTGGCTGCTCGGTGCCCGGTATGTCAGCGAAGACATCAGTTACAAGGTCAACCGCGAGAGCCTGGCCACCGGCGTCACTGCACCGTTTCGCGACTGGAAGTTCGATGACAGCGCTCGCGCCTTTTATATCAGCAACGCCATCAGCCTGTTCGATCGCCGCCTGACCATCACCCTGGGCGCGCGCTATGAGAATGCGCGCATGAATTACAGCGACGGCATTACCGGCTTCGAGCGCGAGAACAAGTCTGAAGAGTGGTTGCCGGGCCTGACCGTGGGTTACCAGGCCAGCGAGGCCTGGTATGTCTACGCCAACGCCCAGAAGTCCCTGCGTCCGCCCCAGGTCACGCAGATCGTCAAGGAAGGCGCCGTGGGTGCCGAACTGGCGTGGAACTACGAGACCGGCGTGCGATATACCCCGTGGGACGGCATGCGTGTCGACTTCAACCTGTACCGCATCGACTTCGACGACCAGATTGCATACAACGCGACCACCGACCGTTTCGACAACCTGGGCAGCACCCGTCACCAGGGCTTCGAAACCGATATTTTCTGGACGCCGCAGGCCATGCGTGACCTGGACTTGCATGCCGGCTATGCCTACCTCGACGCCAAACAGCGCAACGGCACCTACAAAGGCAACGAGGTGCCGTATTCCTCGCGCAACCAGTTCCTGGTGGATGCCCGCTACCGTTTTGCCGAGCACTGGACCTACAACCTTGATGGCCTGTACATCAGCAAGGCCTACACCGATGCGGCCAATACCCGCGAAGAAAATGCCTCGGCCAGCGTGGGCGAGCTGCCTGCCTACTGGGTGTGGAATACCGCCATCGAACGTGAATTCCCGCTGGCCGACAAGAGCGTCCTGACCGCCTCGGCGGGCATCAGCAACCTGTTTAACCGCGAATACTACTTCCGCGGGATCGACACCAGCCCGTGGGGTCGTCAAGCCGCGCCTGAGCGTTCGCTCACCCTAGGCGTCAACTACCGCTTCTAAACCGCGCACACGCGCCCCTTAACCAGTTGCCCGAGCCTGCGGGACGGGCAACTGTTGCCCCCAGGAAAGTGCCATGCAACGTCCATTCGTCATCCTTGCTCACGTCGCACACCCAGCCATTCTCGAGGGCTTTTTGCCTGCCGCACACAAGCGCGGCCTGCCAGTCGTGGTGATTACCGACCATGCTCAGGAACATCGGCGCCTGCTCGCCACGTCGCCGATTTCGCCTGACCAGCTCCAGGTTATCGAATGTGATGTGTTCAACCCGCTGGCGGTGATCGAGAGCCTCAATGCCCAGGGGTTACGCCCGGTGGCGGTGTTCTCCAACAGCGATCATCTGCAAACCGCGACGGCGATAGTGGCAGAAGCCTTCGAGTGCCCGGGCAAAGACTGGCGGCTGTGTTATGCCGCGAAAAACAAGGCAGCCATGCGTGAGCGCATGCAGCGTCTGGGGTTGCCCGGGCCGTGGTTCCAGGTGCTTGGCGCGAACACCGAACTGCCTGACGATGCGCCGTGGCCGGTAGTGGCCAAGCCGCGGGAAGGGGTGGCCAGCCTGGACGTGCGCCTGTGCCATAACGCCGCCGAGCTGAGGGCTTACTGCGAGCAGTTCTGGCAGCAACAACCGGACCGCGCGCTCTTGCTCGAAGCCTATATGGCTGGCCCATTGTTTACCCTCGAGACCCTGGGCGACGGGCGCAACCTGCAAGCCATCGGCGGCTTCGACGTGAGCCTGTCGGCCCCACCGCACTTCGTGGAACTGGCTGCACGCTGGAACGGCCAGCTCAGCTGCGTGCAGCGGGCTGCCGCGCTGGCACAGGTCGCTGCGTTTGGCGTCAATTTCGGCGTTTGTCACAGCGAGTTCATTCTCACGGCCCAAGGCCCGATGCTGGTGGAGATCAACTACCGCAGCATTGGCGATGGCCGCGAGTTCCTGCTCGATCGCCTGCTGCCACAGGGCTGGTTCGACCGTATCGTCGCCCTGCATCTGGGCCACAGCCTGATCGCAGCGCAGCCGGCGCAAGCCCAGGCCACGGTGCATTACCTGGTGGCTGAGCGCCCGGGGCGCCTGGATCAGGCCAGCGCCAGTTTCAATGTCGAGTCCGAGAGCCACTGGTGTGATTATCGCGCGTTGCAGCATGCCGGCGACACCGTCACCATCAGCCACTCCAACAAGGACTATGTTGGCGTACTGCGGTTGATCGCCGCGGATGACGTGAGCCTCGATGCCCACCTGAACTCGACCCTCAACGACTTGAAGTGGGTGGTGGCATGAGCCTGCAAGCAGACGCCGCCGATCAGGCATTCATTACCCGTCGCATCATTGATTGCTGCCTGCGTGAAGACATTCGCGGGGTGGTCAGCCAGGGGCTGATTGCGCACTTGCCCGAAGAACTGACCCATTATCTGCCAGCGCAGCCGGGCAACCACTGGCTGAGGATTGCCCACTTGGGCACTGACGAGCTGTGGCTGCCGGTGGTGCGGGCGTATCCGTTGCAGGACTGGAGCGTGACTGGCGATGCCTGGATCCGGGTAGCGCCCCAGCAGCTGCCGCAGGTCCAGCGTGGCTACCCGCTGTGGCTGGGCCAACTGAGCCAGGGGCTGGATGAAGAAAGCCTCGGGTTGTTCGCGGCATATCGGCAAGAGGCCGATTGCGCCACGCAACATCGGACCCTGTGCAAACAGGCCTATCAGCGCAATGCCGCCGCACTCGGCGATATCATCGGGCTCGAGCACTGGTCGCAGCGCCTGTTGAAGATTGACCAGCTGGCCAGTTATCTGGACCACCCGTTCTACCCGACCGCGCGGGCCAAAAGCGGCTTCGATGACGCGGCCCTTGAAGGCTATGCGCCGGAGTTCGCGCCGCGTTTCGAACTCAACTGGCTGGCTATCCCCAAGCAGGCCTTGACCCTCACCAGTGCGCAGCCGCCGCACTGGCCGGGCTTTGAGGAGGTTGGCTTGCCCGCGACTTTGCACACCAGCCACTCACTGCTGCCGGTACATCCGTTGACCTGGGCTGTGCTTGAGCAGTATGGCCTGCCTGAAGGCGCGCTCAAGGCGCCACGCACCGCCATGCAGGTCGAACCGACGTTGTCCGTGCGCACGCTGGTGTGCATTGATCACCCCCAGTGGCATATCAAGTTGCCATTGCTGGTCACCACCCTGGGGGCACGCAATCTGCGTTTGATCAAGCCGAGCACCCTGTATGACGGCCACTGGTTTCAGACCACGCTGCTGGCCTTGGCCGAGCGTGATCCAGCGCTGGCATCGCGGTATCTGCACGTTGATGAAAAGCACGGTGGCCATGCTGCCCAGAGCCGCCATCTGGCCTATATCGTGCGTCGTTACCCGGCAGGCCTGGACCACACCACGCTGGTACCGGTGGCTGCGCTGGCCAGCCCGCTGGCTGATGGCCGGCTGTTCCTCGAGCAATTGGTCGAGCGCTTCTACGCAGGCTTCTTGCAGCATTGGCTGGATGATTATCTCGACCTGCTGTTGCAGGTTCATCTGCGGCTCTGGCTGCAATACGGCATCGCGCTGGAGGCCAACCAGCAGAACGCGGTCTTGATCTACGAGCAGGATCAGCCCGTGCGCCTGCTGATGAAGGACAACGATGCCGCTCGCCTGTGGCCGCAGCGCTTTGTCACGGCGTGCCCGGACCTCAGCGAATGGCCCGACGCCTTGCAGGATGAACGCATTCGCGTCGACAGCAGCCAGCCGCTGGCGGAAATGTTCTGCACCATCACCTTGCAACTGAACATGGTCGCCATTGTAGAGGCCATTGCGCAGGCGGGCCTGGACACGCGAGCCCGCCTGTATGGCACGCTGCGTCAGCGCCTGACGGCATGTCTGGGGCAACTCGAAGCCGAAGGCATCAACGTTGACGACGCACGCCGCTGGCTGCTCGACAGCCCCAGGCTGCCGGTCAAATACCTGCTCAGTGCCGGCAGCCTGTTCAGCAAGGCGCACTCGGGGGCCAGTGACATCAACAAGTTCTATGGCTACAGCGCGGCGAATTTCCTGCTGGAGGAGGTGGCATGCAGCGCCGTCTGATTGCCAGCGTACTGCTGGGGCATTACTTGTCGGCCTTTACTGCCCTGGGCATTCCCCTGTACCTGCCGCGGATCCTCGCCGATCTGGCCCCTGATACCCCGGGCTGGGCCATCGGCGTGCTGTTTGTCTTGCCGACGCTGTGCACAGCCCTGGCCGCACCGCTCTGGGGGCGCTGGGCCGATCGCAACGGTTGCCGTATTTCGTTGTTGCGTGCCCATGCAGGGTTGTTCGCGGGTTTTCTGCTGGCGGGCTTCAGTCCCAATCTGGGGGTGTTTGTGTTGGCGTTGATCATCCAGGGCACTTTCGGCGGGGCGATGGCGGCGTCCAATGCCTACCTGTCGACCCAGTTCAAGGGCGGGGATCTGTCCCGGGCCTTGAACTGGACGCAGTATTCGGCACGCCTGGCGATGATCAGCGGCCCGATCCTGTTGGGGCTACTGACCTCGCAAGGCTTGGGCATAAACCTTTACAGCTGGCTGGCCTGGCTGCCGTTGCTGGCCTTCGTGCTGGTGCTGCCGTTGCCCAATGACACGCCCAGGCATGCCCTGGACCGCAAGAAGGCCGAGGCCTTGAGCGAACTTCCGGCGGACATGACGCGGCTGCTGGCGGTGCAGTTTTTATTCAGTTTCGCCATGGTCGTGACATTTCCCTATTTCATGCCCTTCGGCGAGCAGTTGGGGATTGGCAGCGACACCTTGATCGGTGTGCTCTACAGCCTGCCCCATGTGGTGTACCTGTTGGCCTTGCCCTGGGTCCACAAGCACCCGGGCAACCTGCTGTTGCCAGGGCTGGCGCTGTTGGCCGTCAGTAATGCACTGCAATTCTGGAGCGTGCAGGCCGAGCCGTTGTTTGCCCTGCGCCTGCTCAGTGGGGCGGGCATGCTGCTCAGCTTTGTCGGCCTGCATCGCTGCCTGAGCCAGCGCAGCCGCCAGGGCAGTGCAGGGCGCCTGTTCGGCTGGTTCGACTCCAGTGGCAAATGGGCCGGCACGGCTGCCGGTGTCACGGCCGCCGTGGTCAGTCAGGCCTGCGGCATCGCATCGCCCTTTCTTGTTGCGTGCCTGGCGGCGCTGGCTGCCTTGGTAATCGCACGCCCTCTATTGATGACTTCCCGGGAGATTCCGGCATGACGATCACCCTTAATACTGTATCCCTGAACGACCATGCCCTGGATGGAGAGGCCCAGCGCCATGCCATCGAGTGCCTGCTCAATTGTTATTTGCGTGAATATGCCCTGCCACGCAACGAAGCCAACCTGGACTATCAGGCACAGGACTTGCCGATGAGCCTGCGCCAGGCCAACGGCCGTTGCATCAGCCTGCGTCTGCCGGGTGGCCGACTGGTGGTGCGCATCGACCGCGCCAGCCTGCTGGGACGCTGCCATTACATCGGCGCACCTTACTTCAAGGGCAACCAGCAAAGTTGGCGCCCCCTGGACGCCGAGGAGCTGGCCAGCCTGTTGTGTACGCCGCTCAGCGGTGTCGAGCGAGTTGGCGAGATGTTGCAACAAGTCGCCAACAGCCTGCACATTACCCGAACCTTTCTGCGCCATGCCCGTCCGGCCAATGAGGTCACTGACAGCTTGCTGGCGTCCGAGCAACATCAATTGTGGGGCCATGCCCTGCATCCGACGCCAAAAAGCCGCGAGGGCATTTCCCATGACGATTTGCTGGCCTGTTCGCCGGAGGTCGGGGCGCGCTTTCAATTGCACTGGTTCAAGGTTGATCCGCTGCTGATCCGTCATCAGGGCGAGAATCCGCGCAGCACCCTGCATCAGCTCTCGGGGCGCGACGACGCTTATCCGTGCCACCCCTGGGAAGTCGCTCGCATACTGGCCGACCCGCTGGTGCAGCGTGCGCAGCAACAGGGCCTGATCGAGTACCTCGGGGTACTGGGGCTGGCCATGTACCCGACCTCGTCCGTGCGTACGCTTTACCACCCGCAACTGGCCTATTTCATGAAGTTCTCGATGCATGTGCGGTTGACCAACTGCGTGCGTAAAAACGCCTGGTATGAGTTGGACAGCGCCGTAGCCTTGACCCGTCTGCTTGGGCCGATCATGGACGAACTGGCAACCCGGCAACCGGATTTTGTATTGATGCCCGAACCTGCCGCTACCAGCCTGGACCTCAGTGCCCTTGGTTCCCTGGAGGAGGCCCGCGAAGTCACCGAGTGTTTCGGCATCGTGTACCGGGCAAACCTGAGCGTGGCTGACCGCGAGCGCTATCAGCCGCAAGTGGCGATGGCACTGTTTACCTGGGATCAACAGGATCGCAGCGTCTGCCGCCAGCAGGTTCAGCGATACGCTGACCGGGCCGGCTTGAGCATCGAACAGGCCACGTTGAACTGGCTGGATGCCTATGCCGCTCGGATGCTGGGCGGCGTGCTGTATTGCCTGTTCCGCCAGGGCATAGCGCTGGAGCCGCATTTGCAGAACACGGTGATCGGTTTCACCGAAGACGGCCTGCCTTGCCGGGTGTGGATTCGCGATCTGGAAGGGACCAAGCTGGTCCCGGAAATCTGGCCTGCCGAACGCCTGAGCGCGCTGGATGAGCGCACCCGGACCTCGGTCTACTACAGCGCGCAAAAGGCCTGGCAGCGGGTGGGTTACTGCGCTCTGGTAAACAATCTGGGAGAAGCGATTTTTCATCTGGCCAATGGCAGCGACACCCTGGAGCAGCAGCTCTGGGGTCGAATTGCTGAACTGTTACAGGCCCAATCCCTGCAGCTCGGCCAGCCACAGCCACTGCTTGACCTGTGCGCCGGGGCAGCGTTTCCCAGCAAGGAAAACTTTATGACCCGCTTGATGATGCGTGCCGACCGAGAGGCCGGTTACACCTTGCTGCCCAGCCCGCTGGCAGTCATTGAAAAGAGCGAATGCGCATGAAGCTTCCTGTAGCGGTCCGTCAACGTATCGAGCAGCTCAAGGCCGGGCACGAGGCGCCACTGTGCGCCTACATTTACGACCTGCCAGCCCTTGAGCAGCATGTAAAAGCGATGCGTCAGGCAATGCCCGAAAATTGCGAACTGTTCTACGCTGCCAAGGCCAATCCTGAAGCTCGGGTGCTGAAAACCCTGGCACCTTGGGTGGATGGATTTGAAGCTGCCTCGGGCGGTGAACTGACCTGGTTGCACGAGCAGTGTCCTGACCAGCCGCTGATCTTTGGTGGCCCTGGCAAGCTCGATCATGAACTGGATATTGCCCTGCAGTACCAGGTTTCGGCGTTTCATGTCGAGAGTGTCACCGAACTGCGCAGCCTGGCTCGCATCGCTGGCAAGCGGGGCGTACAGGCGCCGGTGATGCTGCGCCTGAATCTGAAGCTGGCCCGGGCACCTCAGAGCCGTTTGGTCATGGGCGGTAAACCCACACCGTTCGGCCTGGATGAAGAGGGGCTGGCCAGCGCCCTGCAAGTGTTGCGCGAAGAGCCGTCGCTGGAACTCAAGGGGCTGCATTTCCATCTGCTTTCCCATCAGTTGGATGTGGAGGCGCACCTGGAGTTGATTCGCAGCTATTTGCTGACCTTCCGCCAACTGTGTCGCGACCACGGCTTGCAACTGCCCCTGCTGAACGTCGGTGGCGGCATGGGGATCAACTATCAGGACGCAGCGCAGTCGTTCGACTGGCCGAGGTTTTGCCTGGGCCTCAAGGGGTTGCTCGATGAGTACCCCATGGGCGCTACCCGTATCCGCTTTGAAATCGGCCGTTTTATCAGCGCTGCGTGCGGCTACTACGTCATGCAGGTGCTGGATATCAAAAGCAGCCACGGCGAGCTTTTCGCCATTGGCCGTGGCGGTACTCACCATTTTCGTACCCCGGCAGCCCAGGGCCATGACCATCCGTTCACGGTAGTGCGGGGCAATCAACCCGCACAGGTCAGCGATCAGCGCGTCACCCTGGTAGGCCAGCTCTGTACGCCGAAAGACGTGCTTGCAAGGCAGCAACCGGTCGCGCAACTGGCGATTGGTGACCTGCTGGTATTCACCCTGGCGGGGGCCTATGCCTGGAACATCTCGCATCAGAATTTCCTGATGCATGAACCGCCGTTGAAGGCTTTTATCGAGGGTTGATTGCACGCAGCTGGCAGCCCAATGGCTGCCAGTTGTAAAAGCCAAGAGGGCTATTGGCTCAGAAGGACCTCGCTCAGGAACTCATAGCCCATTTTGATTGCGGGCACGCTGATGCAAACAAAAAGAATGCCAAACTGCCACTGAACAATCTTGTTGTGGGCTTCCAGTGTCGAGATTGAGGTACGCAGTTCTACGCCTTGTTCCCTTATGGACGAGCGAAGCTCGGCACTTTGCTCCCTGATCAGGGCACGCAGCTCAGCGCCCAGCTCTGAAAGGGAGGTTTTGAGGTGTTTTTCTGTTTGTGCGAGATCTGATTTGGATGCTAGCTTTTCCACATCACTCTCCCAGGCATCAATGACTGCCTTGGCTTTGTTTGAGGGCATGCTGATTGATGTCAGCGCGTCATACAGGGTGATCGACTGTTTCATTTCGCCTCCTGCGATTGGCAACTGCTGCAAGGCCCCTGCCTGCCGGCGGGGCGGGTCCAGGCCAAATAATCTACTCAACCCGCCAAATAATAAAGTCAGGCGATTCTTATAGTTATGTCGGCCTTTAGGGATGACCAATAACAAAGCCGCTGGCAACAGCGGCTTTGTTTGCAGGTTGTTCGCGCCTTAGCGGGGTAGCGAAGGGGCGACAGATTGCGGTGCAAGGTTCTGCTCGCTATGGCCGGGCATCATTTCCCACGCATCACGGGGCTCGTCCAGGTCGCGGTTGAGGGTTTCCGGGGTTTTGAAGGTGGTATACAGGGTAATCAGCGTCAGCAGTGACAGGTAGCAGGCAATCGGCAACCAGGCGCCGATACCGGCGCTGGCATCGCCATCATGGCTGGCCACGACCAGGGCGATGAGCCCGGCGCCAATTAATGGTGCTATGCCGCCAGCAATCACCGCAGAGGCTTCCCGGGCGATGGATACTCCCATATAGCGGTGGCGCGAGCCGAACAGCTCAGGCATCAGCGCCGCCTGGGTGCCAAACATGCCCCAGGTGCCGATGCCCAGGGCGATGGAGATGGCAATGATACTGGCCACCACGTTGCCCTGGCTCAGTACCCACCATACCGGGAAGGCCAGTGCCAGTTGCAGCAGGGCAAAGGCCCTGTACACCACTACACGGCCAAAACGGTCGCTGAGCTTGCCGGCAATCGGCACGGTCAGCGCGCCCAGGCTGGCGGCGCAGATCAGTGTCAGTACGCCCACTGGCCCTTGCAGGCCGACCACGCCCACGATGTAACTCACTGCCAGGGCCTGGTAAATCGACGAACCGCCGTTTTCGCCCAGGCGCAGGCCGATGCCCAGCAACAGCGTAGGTTTGGAATGTTTCATCGCGCTTTTGAGCGGGTTATCGCACACGCGCTTGAGTGCCTTGAGGCGGATAAAGGTCGGTGACTCCTTTAGCGACAGGCGCATGTACAGGCCCAGGGCAACGATCACCACGCTGCTGAAAAACGGTATGCGCCACAGCCCGCTTTCGAGCACGTTGTCACTGCTGCTGATGACCGCAAAGTACACCAGTGCGGCAAGGATAGTACCCAGTTGAATACCAAGAAACGGCAGCGCCGCGTAGAAGCCGCGGCGGCCTTGCGGGGCGTACTCGGTCATCATTACCGCCGCACCGGCTTGTTCGGCACCGGCGCCCAGCCCCTGGAGCAGACGCAGCACCACCAGCAGCACGGGGGCGAGGTAGCCGACCTGGCTGAAGGTGGGCAGGGCGCCAATCAGGGTGCTGGAAACGCCCATCAGCAGCACCGTGGAGGTAAGCACGAACTTGCGCCCCACGCGGTCGCCGATCATGCCGAACAGCACGCCGCCCAGCGGGCGGATCGCAAAGCCCAGGAAGTAGGTGCCAAAGCTGGCGATCAGGCTCATGGTGCGGGTTTGTTCAGGGAAGAACAGCGGGCCGAAAATCAGCGCGGCGGCCAGGGTGTAGAGGGCAAAGTCATAGTATTCCAGCGCGCTGCCCAGGGAGCAGGCCCAGGCGGCCCGGTGCAGGTCTTTCTTGGGTGCTTCGGTTTCGGGGACCAGGTCAATATCAGATGAACCATGTTCGTGAGTCATGTGGGTACCTTCTGGTAGGTGCCTTTACGGCATCTTGTTATCGATAGGCAGCAGGTTTTTTACAGATTCAACCTCTGTATTTCCTCGAGCATGGCCTGCTCCATGATGTCGATGGGCGCCTCCATGCCGGTGTACAACTCGATTTGTCGACAGGCCTGATGCACCAGCATTCGCGTGCCGGACACGGTGCGGCAGCCCAGCGCGGCCGCCTGCAGCAGCAAGGCGGTGCGCACGGGCATAAAGGCTACGTCCATGACAATCAGGTGGCTGGCCAGCAGCCCGTCCAACGGGTTGCTGTCGGGCTGCTTGAAGCCCACGCTGGTGGCATTGATCACGATGTCGAAATCTTGCGCGGCAAAGGTCTCGACACCGCCGCCCCAGTGCGCGCCCAGGTCTGAGCTCAGGACCTTGCCCCGTTCGCTGCTGCGGTTGAACACTGTGACCCGGGCTGCCGCTTGCAAACAGCCATAGACTACGGCCCGTGCTGCACCACCCGCGCCGATCACGGCAATCCGCTGCTTATTGAGCTCGCAGACTTCTTGCAGGGCGCGCACCGCGCCCAGGTAATCGGTGTTGTAGCCGGTGAGTACACCGTCGACATTATTGATGGTGTTGACCGCGCCAATGACCAGCGCGGACTCATCGATCGCGTCCAGATGCTCCATCACCACGGTTTTGTAGGGCATGGACACGTTCATTCCGCGCACACCCAATGTGCGGATGGCCGCGACGCCTGCAACCGGATCTTCGATGCCAAAACAGACAAAGGTGTAGTCCAGGCCCAGGGCCGCGTAGGCCGCGTTGTGGATTTTTGCAGAGAGGGAAAAGGGCGAGCCCATGATCGAACCGCACAGGGTTGGCAGGGACTGGGGCATGCGTGCCTCCTTGTTTTGGATTTATGAGTGGGGCAATAACCCCACTTTCAACCCCTCCTGCGCCGTGTGCCAATCGTATATGGTGATGTTGTGATCACGGATGCTGATCACCATCTGAGCCTGGGCGATTGACGATGCGTGCAGCACATTGAAGCTCTTGCGGTGTTATGGTGCTGAATCCTTCCTGCCAACGGATTTGTTGTGATGACTACACCGCGTGCTGCTGTCGGCCCGATCCAGGCCGTGATTTTCGATATGGACGGTTTGTTGCTGGATACCGAGGGCATCTACACCGAAGTTACGCAGATCATCGCCGAACGTTACGGTCGCACTTATGACTGGAGCATCAAGCAGCACATCATTGGTCGCGGCGCCCTGGACCTCGCCGAATTTCTGGTCAAGGCGCTGGAATTGCCGATCACCGCGCAGGAATTCCTGGTTATCCGCGAACCGCTACTAAAAGAGCGCTTCCCCAAAGCCGCGGGCATGCCGGGTGCCGAGGCGCTGGTGCGGCATTTGAAGGCACACAATATCCCGATAGCAGTAGGCACCAGTTCGTCGCAGCATTCATTTGCGCACAAGACCACCTTGCATGGTGAGTGGTTTGACCTGTTCGACACCATCGTCACTGCTGATGACCCTGAAGTGGGCGCGGCCAAGCCTGCGCCGGATATCTTCCTCACGGCAGCACGGCGCCTGGGCGTTGCGCCCGGGCAGTGCCTGGTGTTTGAAGATTCGCCCTTCGGCGTAACGGCGGCAAAAGCCGCCGGCATGACCGCCATAGCCGTGCCGGATGAAGCGATGGCCGACAGCAAGTACGCGCATGCCGACCAGATCATTCGCCAGCTGGCCGATTTTGATCTGGCGGCCTACGGTTTGCCGCCGATGCGTTGAGCGAGAGCAAACACTTTGTAGTCATTGACGAACGTCGCCTCGCTCCGCTCGTCAACGGCTACAGGGGTCACTGCACCGGCAGCTTTTCCAGTGCTGCACGCAGCTCGTCGGCGCTGGCAAATTCCTGTCGGGATACCAGGGTGCCGTTGTCCAGTTGCAGCCACAGCACCTTGTCTTCTGCGCCCGGATAGTTGGCAGCCACCTTGCCGTCGCGGTCGAGCACCACGCGGTAGCTGTAGTCACGCATGGCCGGGATGGCGATAAATTTGCCGATCAGCGAAGGCATACGCTGCACATCGGCAAGGAACACCACATTGCGTGCCTCCAGATAGCCCTTGGCCTGGTTCTCCAGTGCGGCCTTGACCAGTTTTGAGCCGTCCATATTGCGTGCTACCAGCAGCACCCGGGTTTTCTCGTTAAGGGTGTAGGGCTGGTCGTGCTGATCCTGCAAGGTCCACGGCGTCAGGCGCTCGCCGATATTCGCGGCCTGGGCCAGCATGGAAAAAGCGCTCAACAGCAGCACAAGTGCAATTTTCACCGTTCGATACCCCTTCAGTTAACTAGGTCTGGCCTGACAGGTTTCAGGCAGGGCCGGTATGGTATCCCACGGCGTCAGGTAAAAGGTCTGAGACGCATTTAGCTACAAAATGCTCTATGGTTAAGCGCACCCGGCCCAAGGAACTGCACTGATGACGCGTCTTACCGCGAAAGACTTTGCCCCCGAATTGCTTGAGCTCTATGACTACTACGCCCACGGCAAGATCAACCGCCGCGAGTTTCTTGATCGTGCTGCGGTGTTCGCCCTGGGTACGACAGCGTTATCGTTGCTGACGGCGTTGAGCCCTGACTATGCACTCGCCGAGCAGGTTTCCTTTACCGACCCGGATATCGTTGCCGAGTACATTCTGTACCCGTCGCCCAAGGGCAACGGCCAGGTGCGGGGTTATCTGGTGCGGCCAGCCAAGGCCACCGGCAAGCTGCCGGCCGTGGTGGTGGTGCATGAGAATCGCGGGCTGAATCCGTATATCGAAGATGTGGCCCGGCGCCTGGGCAAGGCGGGGTTTATTGCCCTGGCACCCGATGGCCTGACGTCGGTGGGTGGTTACCCCGGCAATGACGAGCAAGGCCTGGCGCTGCAGCAGAAGGTTGATCCGACCAGGCTGATGAATGACTTCTTTGCGGCGGTGGAGTGGTTGATGCACCACGATGCAAGTACTGGCAAAGTGGGCATTACCGGGTTCTGCTATGGCGGCGGGGTGGCCAATGCGGCAGCAGTGGCCTACCCGGAGTTGGGGGCGGCGGTGTCGTTTTACGGACGCCAGCCAGGTGCCGATGAGGTCAGCCGTATCCAGGCACCGCTCATGCTGCACTACGCCGGGCTGGATACGCGCATCAATGAAGGCTGGCCAGCCTTTGAACAGGCGTTGAAGGCCAACGGTAAAGTCTATGAGGCACATGTCTACCCGGGGGTGAATCACGGCTTTCACAACGACTCCACGCCCCGTTACGACGAGGCCGCTGCCACCCTGGCCTGGAACAGAACCCTTGACTGGTTCACCAAGTACCTGGCGTAGCGCTTAGCTGTTTTTTTTACGCAGGCTTTTGAGCCGTGCGCTAGCGCGCTGCACGGCGGCCATTTTTTCCGGGCGCTTCATGCCCCGCCATTTGCGGATGTCTTCCTTGGTACGCCCGCAACTCACGCACAAGTCGCCGCTAAGCTGGCAAACCGCAATGCACGGGTTTTCGATGTCTTTTGCCACGGCTCAGTTCTTCTGGGCCAAACGTTTTGGCCAGTTGCCGCCACAGCTGCGCTGGCATTCTTCTTCCGAGTCGAAATACACATGGGCCGAGCCGTTACGCACCTTGACGCCGGCATCCGCCAATGCCTGGGCCGTCAGTTCCCCCATAAAGCGCGCCTCGCCATCGGCCAGGGCGAAGTCTTTGCTGGCTTGCGTATCGAACACCCAGACCACCTTGAGGCTGGCCGGGAAGGCTTCGTAGTCGACCACATGGGTGAGCCAGGCAAACCCCGGGATCTGTGATTTGGCCGTTTCACAGGCCTCGGTCAGGGAGGTGATCAGGCGACGTTCGATCTGTGCCTGGGTGCGTTTGCTTAAAGACATGGGTGAATCCTGTTGATAGGCGGGGCAAAGCCGTGATTATACCTGAGCGCGGGGCTTGGCTACTGCTGCTTCGCCCAGAGTGCCACCTGAGGTAGAATGTCGCGGTTGAACGGCTGGCCGCCCTGGAGCGTCATGTCCACGCAGGTTCCCCGGAAGGAACCGCGAGCAGGCCGGACATCAAGGGAGTCGCATCTGCTGTACCCAAAATGTTACCCAAGTAGCTGAAGCCAAGACCAACAAGAGATCAGCGCCCAAGGTACATGAAGTGAGGTCTGTAACGTGCACAGGCCTTATATATCTGCCCGTTCGGGGCTTGAAGCTGGTTCGATTGCAGGTGACCGTCTGCAGTGGGCCAGGCAGCTTCAGGCACTGCGTGCCGGGCAGATGGCGTTTTATCTTAGGTACTACAACATGTTAAAAAAAATGAACAAGGGGCTACTGGGCCTGGCGCTGACCATGGGGATTACCTCCGTGCAGGCGGCAGAACCAAAACACGTGGATGTACTGCTGATCGGCGGCGGCATCATGAGCGCTACTCTGGGTGTCTGGCTCAATGAGCTGGAACCCGGCATGTCCATGGAGATGATCGAACGTCTCGATGGCGTTGCCCTGGAAAGCTCCAACGGCTGGAACAACGCAGGTACCGGTCACTCGGCCCTGGCAGAGTTGAACTACACGCCGGAAGACAAGAACGGCAATGTTGAGATCCCCAAGGCCATTGAAATCAATGAAGCCTTCCAGGTCTCGCGCCAGTTCTGGTCGTGGCAGGTCAAGAACGGCGTGCTGAAAGATCCGCGCTCGTTCATCAACTCCACGCCGCACATGAGCTTTGTGTGGGGCGACGACAACATCAAGTTCCTGAAAAAGCGCTACGAAGCATTGCAGGCCAGCCCTCTGTTCGCGGGCATGCAGTACTCCGAAGACCCGGTGCAGATCAAGAAGTGGGTTCCGTTGATGATGGAAGGGCGTGATCCCAACCAGAAAGTCGCGGCTACCTGGTCGCCGATCGGTACTGACGTGAACTTTGGCGAAATTACGCGCCAGTTTGCAGCCTACCTGCAAACCAAGCCTAACTTCTCGCTGAAGCTGTCGAGCGAAGTGCAAGACATCAAGCGCAACGAAGATGGTTCGTGGCGTGTGGTGTACAAAAACCTGAAAGACGGCAGCACAACCGAAACTGACGCCAAGTTCGTGTTTATCGGCGCTGGCGGCGGTGCCCTGCACCTGCTGCAGAAATCCGGCATTCCTGAAGCCAAGGAATACGCAGGCTTCCCGGTTGGCGGCTCGTTCCTGGTGACCGAAAACCCGACTGTTGCCGAGCAGCATCTGGCCAAGGCCTATGGCAAGGCTTCGGTTGGCGCGCCACCAATGTCGGTTCCGCACCTGGACACCCGCGTGCTGGATGGCAAGCGCGTCATCCTGTTTGGCCCGTTCGCAACCTTCTCCACCAAGTTCCTGAAAGAAGGTTCGTACTTCGACCTGCTGACCAGCACGACTACGCACAACATCTGGCCAATGACCAAAGTCGGTATCGAACAGTACCCGCTGGTTGAATACCTGGCCGGTCAGCTGATGCTGTCGGACGAAGACCGCTTCAATGCTCTGAAAGAGTACTTCCCGAACGCCAAGTCCGAAGACTGGCGCCTGTGGCAGGCTGGTCAGCGTGTGCAGATCATCAAGCGTGACGAAGAGAAGGGCGGCGTGCTGAAACTCGGTACCGAGATTGTCAGCGCCAAAGATGGCAGCATCGCCGGCCTGCTGGGCGCATCCCCGGGTGCCTCCACTGCGGCACCGATCATGCTGACCGTGCTCGAAACCGTGTTCAAGGACAAGGTTGCGACACCAGAATGGCAAGCCAAGCTGCACCAGATCGTGCCGAGCTATGGCACCAAGCTGAACGGCGATCCTGATCGCGTTGCTCAAGAGTGGGCCTACACGGCTGAAGTCCTGAAACTGACTCCACCACCGGCAATCCCGGCGGCGACTCACACTGCAACACCTGCTCAAGCGCCGGCCAAGCCTGCGCCAAGCAATCCAGCGGCTGACATGGCGCTGTAAAAAAACGGCCCCGCCCGATGCTGTTCGGGTGGGGCCGCTTTATTTGGCGTGACGTCCTCGTTCAACCTCCGCGCACTACCTCACTGGGTCCCGAACAGGGCCGTCCAGTAAATCCCCGCATCACTTTTCGGGTCTGTCGCATAGGCAGCACCCAGCTCGCGAAACTCAGGGTTCATCACATTGGCACAATGGCCAGGGCTTGCCAGCCAGCCATCGACCAGCTTGCGCGTGGTGTCTTGCCCGGCGGCGATGTTTTCGCCGATCTGTTGCGCGATATAGCCCGCCAGTTCCGCACGATCCCCCGGGGTGCTGCCATCACGGCCCTTATGATCGAAATAGTTGTTGTTGGCCATGTCCCGCGAATGATTTTCGGCAGCGCTGGCCAGGTTGCTGTTCCAGGTCAGGGGCGCGGCGGGGCTGAAGGTCTGGGTGCCGCATTGGCGGGGTTGGTTGCGGGCACTGTTGAGCATCTCGAGGACTTTTTGCCCTTCGGCCTGCCAGTCACCCAAGCGTGCCGCCAGCAGCGGGCGGGCCAGAACGATGCGCCAGTCGCGCTGGTCGTGGCTGACGCCGATATCGACAAATTGCGGGTCGAGCACCACGCGACAAAAGCTTTCCTGCACGGCTTTCATGGCGGCTTGCGCATCGCGAGGGCCGGACAGGTTGATCGCCTGCACATTGACCATCGGGTAGGCCGCCCGGGCAAGGGCTTGCTGCAAATCGCCGAAGCTGCTGGCCGGCAGCACCAGGCGGGTGTCGGCCGACAGCGGCGGCAACTCTTGCGATGGCTGCCCGGCGCACAGCTGAATCTGGCTGCGGTAGGCGTTGATCGATTCGATCAGTTGCGATTCTTCGCTGGCCACGGCGCCAACGCTGAACGCCAGACCCAGGCTCAAGGCGCCGAGACGGTTCAGGGTGAAGTGAGCACGCATACGGGTTCCCTCTAAACGGAGTGCGCCCATGATGCGTTATTTCACCCGGTTAGTCTTTTGCCTGTGCCACGAAGGCTTTGGCCCTGGCGGTCAGTTGGTCGATCTGGCGGTCACGCTTTTTCTCGGCGTCGAGCATGGCCTTCTTGCCGTTGCGTTGCAGCAGGTAGGTATGGATCTGGCGTACTTCGGTGGACTGGTAGATCGCGGCTACGTCGAGCACACCCATCAGGCCATCGCTGCTGTGGTCGCGTGTGTTCATCAGCACTTGCGGGCCGCGCGTGCCGATGACTTGCAGGCCCATCGCCTCGAATGCGGCGACCTTGCCCACGCTGCAGGTCAGTTCGGTGTGAGGGTAGCGACGCACCACCTGCGCGACCATCGCCCGGGTCACACCCTGCTGGCGATGGCTGGCCAGTTCGGCCATATAGGCAATGCCGCAGGCCTGGGGATCGTCCTTGACGGGCAAGTACAGGGCGAAGCCGGTCACTTTTTCCGGGTCCTGGTCGTCAGTCGCGACCAGCAACTCAACGTCAATGCCTTTGGATCCATCGAGTGCCTGCAGGTACAAGTGCACTTCAAAGCCGATGGCGTATTGATAGATGCTGTACAGCAGATTGCTCGGGGCGATTTCCATCGCACTGATATCGCTCAGGTGATCGACCACCAGTTGCAGGATCTGGCTGTTGATCGGCTCGCTGACCGGGGTATTGAAATGGGTGAGGAGGGGCATGGCATGGTTTCTATAGTGTGCCGCAGGACAATTCGTAGCAGCTGCCGAAGGCTGCGTCCGATTGCAAAGCGATTGTAAAAACGCGGTACGAGGTTTACCTGGATGGCCGCGGTGGCTGATCTTACGACGGCTTCGCCGCCGGACGCAGCCTTCGGCAGCTGCTACAAAATCAAAATCAGCTTCGCCGAGGTCAGCGCTGACTCAACCAAAAGTCATGCAGCGCCCGCGCGGCGGGGGCAATGGCAGCAACGCTCTGCTGATGGGCGGCTACGTCGAGGTCGGCGGGCAGTTCGAAGTTGTCCTTCTCGGCGCAGTCGGCGATGGCTTGCAGCAGGCGTGCTTGCGGTGCCGGCAGTGCTGGCCAGTTGCTGATGGCTACTGCGCGGGTGTAGCCGAAGCACCACTCTTCAGCCAGGGTCACGTCCTGGCCCAGATGTTCGGTCTGCTCGAAACGCGGTGTGAATGCGCTGCTGTCCTCAGCCAGTTGCCGGGCCAGGGTATTGATATGACGCACACTCAGTTCGATGAACTGTTTGGCTTCTTCAGGGCTTTCCCAGGCCGGGTTCTGACCGCCCCAGATCGCCGGGAACCATTCGCCAATATCGACCTGCATCGGGCTCGAAACCAGCGCGGTGAAGTAACCGTCGAGTTCTGAAGGGTTGAGCACGGAGTGATCGTCGCCGTATTTGAGCAACGTGTTTTCGATCACATCAAAGTCGCTGGCGTTCAGGGGTTGCGATTGCATGTTCGGGCTCCTTGGAGGGGGCGGTACAGCGGGCGATCGGTGGAGATCGCCGGTGCGAAGTCAGTCCACGGAAACGATAGACTGGAGCTCAAAGTATTTAAAGCCGGCTTTGGCCAGGGCCTTTTTGGCCTCTTGCTCAGCATTGAAGCGGCTCAGATCCTTGGAGTCATGCACAAACAGGGTTTCATCGCCGTCAAACACCTTGGTCACCCGCATGGTGACGCGAAGAATCGGGCCGCTGCGCTTTTTCGGCGCAGGTGATGGCGCCTTGGCAGGTGCCGCCGCTTTTTTTACAACCGGGGCGATTTTTTCGGGGGCAGGTTCAACGTCGAATTCAACCTCAGGTTGAACCGGGGTAGCAGGCAGATCAAGGCCGAGCGCTCTGCGCATGTCGTCCTCGGTGAATCCGGCACTCATTGATAGCTCTCTGATAATTTTAAAGAGGCGCTTATAGGGCCGCGGTTCGGGTTATGGCAAGAAAATTTGATCATTTGCTACAAATTACCGCTTATTCAGGGTTTTTTGCGTTTATTGGATCCAATTTAGCTGTCGCGCAACAAGCCATGACCATCCAGCAGTTTGTAAGCAATTTCGGGGCGTTTTTCCAGGGCGCGGCGAATGGCAGCCGGAATGGCCTGGCGGGTTTTACGGCACAGCCCCGGCTGCTCGGCAAGGCGGATGGCAATGCCGCGCATGGTGCGCACTTCGGTATGGCCGGGGTCGATCAGCACCTCAATGCCCAATTGCTCATGCATGCGCCGCTGCATATGTTCCAGGTCGCTGAGGCTTTGTATGTTCTCCAGCCGCTCCAGCAGCACCTTCTCGGCCTGGCGCGTGAGGTTGAAGATCCGCAGGTCGCTGTCAGGTGCTGCCAACAGCTGTTCCCGCTCGCAGATGCAGGCGCCGGGTGGGCAGGGTGAACGTAGCGTCACGGAAGGCGTCATGGCGTTGAGCATAGCTGCCCCGGGTTTTAGTCGTCCAGACGCAGGGCCATGATCACCGTACGCTCGGCCCCGTGGTACTCGTCGCGCACTTTCTCAAAGCCCAGTTGCGCATAGAAAGACTCCGCCGTCAGCGAGGAGGGCACCCGCAGTTCTGCAATCTGCGCAGCAATGGCGGCGTCCTTGAGGCGCGCCATCAATTGCTGGCCTATGCCACGGCCCTGATGGTGCGGGCTGACGAACACACTGCGCACCACCGCCTGATCCAGGCTGGCAGTGCCCACGACCTGCTGTTCTAGTACGGCTACATACATCTGGCGTTGTTGCATCAGATTCAGGATCGAGGTCGGGCAGAAGTGCTGCTCGACAGCGCTGATTACCTGCGGGGCATAGTCCCGGGCGTTGGACTCACGCAAGGCGGCGATCACCACGTTGCTGACGGCTTGGGCATCGACTGGCAGGGCACGGCGAATCAGGCACTGCATACAGGCTCCTTGCTCTAGTGCGGTTGGGCCGCCGTGCCAGCCCCGTCGGCCAGCACCCAGGCGTAGAGCTGGCGATCGATATTGGCACCGCTGAGAATCAGCGCCACGCGGCGGCCTTGCTGGCGCGACTGCTCGCTGATCAACCCGGCCAGCGCTGCGGCCCCGGCCCCTTCGGCGGTGTTGTGGGTAGTTTCATGGTAGACCCGAATCCCGTGGGCGATCTGCTGATCGGTGACCCGAATGATTCGCGCCGCGCCTTTGCGGATAATATCCAGCGCTTCTGGCAGCGGTTGGCGACACGCCAGGCCGTCGGCGAACGTGCGCGCAGAGTCGGTACACACCACACGGCCCTGTTCAAAACTTTGCGCAAACGCATCGGCGTGACTGGACACCACCCCGACAATCTCGGTGTTCAGGCCCAGCAGGTCGCGGGTCTGGATCAGTCCGCAGATCCCCGAACCCATGCCGATGGGGACATACACCGTGTCCAGCTCTTCGACGGCTTCGAGCAGTTCCAGCGCATAGGTGGCCACGCCGCGGATCAGGTCCGGATGAAAGGCCGGCACCAGGTGCCATTGCCGGTTTTGCGCCAATGCCGCCGCTTCGGCCCGCGCTTCATCGAAGTCCTGGCCGCATTCAATCACGGTTGCGCCCAATGCCCGCATGGCGGCGTTTTTTTCAACCGAGTTGCCTTGCGGCACCACGATATGGATCGGCAGGCCCACACTGCGGGCCGCCAGCGCCAGGCTTTGCCCGTGATTGCCGCGGGTGGCGGTGACCAAGCCTGTGGTGCCTGGCTCGCGGGCCAGCAAACCCTGCACATACAAAAGGCCACCCCGCACTTTGAAGGCACCGGTGGGGGTGTGGTTTTCATGCTTGACCCACACCGTGCAACCCATGCGTTCGGTCAGCAAAGGCCAGGCCAGCTGCGGGGTTGGCGCCAGGGTCTGGTGTACGGTGTGGGCGGCGAGGCGAAGGGCATTCAAGTCAAACATGGCGCACCGTCATCGAGGGATTTGACTCGATTCTAGGCACAACGCATTGTATGGGCCGACCCTTATATTGCATGGCCAACAATAAATGTGGATACCGACGCTCACCGACACGGACCAGCCGCGCTACCTGGCGCTGGTCGATGCCATTACCCGGGCCATTGCCTGTGGCGAACTGCAACCCGGAGCGCGCTTGCCCCCTCAGCGGCGTCTGGCCTGGGCGCTGGGCTGGAACCCCAGCACCACCATGCAGGCCTATCGCGAGGCAGCGCGGCGGCATCTGGTGGCGGGTGAGGTGGGGCGTGGCACCTATGTGCTGGCCAGCAGCCAGGAGGCGACCCTGTTCAGGCTGCAACACGCCGACGAACAGGCCAGCCGTATCGATCTGCGCACCAACGTGCCCGCCATCGACCACCTTGGTGAGCAGGATGCGCAAGCCTTGTCCTGGTTGCTCGACAGTCGCCAGGCAATTCGCTTGCAGGGCTATCTGAGTGCTGCCGATCTGCTACAGGCGCGGGTCCAGGGCGCCGCCTGGCTCAAGGGCCGCGGGCTGGATTTGAGTGTGGAGCAGATCATGCTCTGCACCGGTGCCCAGCAAGGGTTGTTTACCGTGCTGCTGTCGTTGTGCCAGGCGGGCGATACGGTGCTGGTTGAAGCCTTTACCGCGCCGGGGATCAAGGCCGCCTGCGCGCAGTTGCGTTTGCCCATGCAAGGGGTGGCGATGGACGATGAGGGGATCCTGGCGCAGGACTTCGAAAGGATGATTCGTGCCACCGGGGCGCGGGTTGCCGTGTTGACCCCGACCCTGCAAAACCCAACTGCGGCGGTGATGAGCAGTGAACGCAAACAGGCGATTGCCCGGATCGCCAGGCATCATGGTGTGCAGGTGATTGAAGACGATGTATACGGTGCGCTGACCGCCAGCCCGCCGTTGTACCGCTATATGCCCGAGCTGGGAGTCTTGATCACCAGCCTGTCCAAGACCGTGTCGGCGGGCGTGCGCCTGGGCTGGATTGTGGCGAGCCCGTCTGTGCTGGCGCGTATCGATCCTTATGCGCAGTCGGCGCATTGGGGCGTATCGCCGCTGTGCCTGGCTATCGCCTGCCAATGGATCAGTGATGGCACTGCGCAAGCGCGACTGCAGTGGCAAACCGCGGAAGTGACCCGGCGCTGGCGCCTGGCAAGAAAGCTGCTGGGGCCGGCAATGGACCCGGCAGACGCACCATCGCCGCATATCTGGGTGACGCTGGCAGGCGGCGCCGAAGCCTGTCGTGCCGTTGGGGTTGAGGTGGTGCCCGCGGATGTTTTTGCGGTTAAATCCACCCCAAGCCATGCGGTGCGCATCAGCCTGACGGCGGCTGCCAGCGCCCAGGTGCTGAAAGTGGCGCTGCAGCGGATTGCATGCCTGCAACACCCCTGACTATCCAAGGACCCCCATGCGCAGAGAAATTGGCTACTGGCACCGCGAAGGTCGCGAGCTGTTCTATTACCTGGAATTCAAGCCCGATACCGCCGAGTTTTACCTGACGTGCGAACACACGCCCGCCGAAGGCGAGGGCAGTGTGCGCTCGGTATTGCTCAGTGAGGCGCGCGGCGAGCGTTACTACGAAGATGCGTTGCTGATTATCAAGGAGGAACTGTTCAGGCAATACACCCTGTGAGCGGGGATCGCGGTCAATGTTCCGGTTGGTGGCTGGGGCAAGATGTGCCGATAATGCCGCGGGCCCGACAGGTGTCGGGTCAGGATGTTGCCATTCAAAGGAGCTGTAAATGCGCGTGTTTTATATCTTTACCCTGTTGGGCAGCTTGCTGCTGGCCGGTTGCGCCAGCAACCCGATGGCCCCGGTAGCCGACCAGGCGGTGCAGGCCCCGAGCCCCGACATGGCACAAGTGGTGTTTATGCGCGATGCCTATACCGGCAAAGCCATTGTCTCTTCACTGTATGACGTGACCGATGGCCAAACCCGTTTTATCGGCGTAATGGCCAATGGCACCAAGATCGCCCACCCGACCACCCCTGGCAAACACACCTTTATGGTGGTGTCCGAAGCGGCTGACTTTATGGAGGCCGATCTGGTGGCTGGCAAAACCTACTACGCGCTGGTTACGCCGCGCATGGGGTTGTGGAAGGCCCGGTTTTCCCTGTGGCCGATCAGCAATGAGCCGGATGCGGCCCACAGCTTGAAGTCCAATAACTTCAAGGGCTGGGTCGAAGACACCGATCTGGTCACCAACTCGCCGAAATCCCTGGCCTGGTACCAGCGGGTCAAGGCCAGCGTCGAGAAAAAGCGCGCGGAGTACTGGCCGGTTTGGCAGGAAAAAAGCGCTGAGGCTATTGCCGAGCGCACGCTCAAGCCAACGGATGGTTTGTAACACCTGAGCCGGGGCGGTGGCATTTATGTCGCCCTGGTCTTACCTCGGCACTTCGCTGAGTTGCAGCACCCAGGCAATTGCCTGCGCCTTGCCATCCCACACATAGCGAAAATGCTGGCCCTGCACCGGTAACGAAAGCGCCGGAGGGCGAAACGCTGCCACGCACTCGTGGCCGCTCAGCCGCACGCTGTTGTACAGCAGGCCCCAGGCGCCTTCTGCACGCAGTGGCCGGGCAAAATCCTGGCTCAGGCCATAACGGGCAGGTGAGGGATCGTGCAGGTCGGCAACGCCGCGTATATCGATCATCGGTTGTACAACGCGGTTGATATAAGTCCGCAAGGTAATTTCAATACTGGGCTCGCGGGTGGCCCGCCAGAACTGTTCCTGGTGAAAACAGGTTTCAGCAATGGCCGCCTCGACGCTGCTGGCGCAGTAGTACACACCATAAGTGCCATCGGTAAAACGACTGGCCCGGCCAATATGGGTAAAGGCGGCCATGACGGGTGTCGACCCTTCGCCGCACAACCGGTCTTGCGGCTTTACCCGCTGCAGGACGCCAGCCTGGTCACGCAGACGGTCATTGGTGAGGCTTTCAAGGACAAAGGCGATCTCCAGGTCGGCCGGGTCCAGGGTGTCTTCAAATACTGAAATGGGCGGGAAGGCGCTGTTGACGATGCGATAAGCCCTGGTCCATTCAGGCAGCACTGCATCAGGCATCAGCCGCGCACTCCATCCAGATAGCGGCGCACATCCGCCAGATCGACCACCTGGCCGGCGAGCATGTAGCCCAGGGCGCTCTGGCCATTGAAGGGCGCTGCGGTATTGGGTTTGTGTACCCATTGGTAGGCCCGTTCCGGGGTGTTACTGAACAGGATACGCAGTGCCTTGTGAATGCCCATCAAGTACGAAATGCGCTCCAGGGTATCGTGGGGCAAGCGCACGTTCGGCAGTTTTTTGTATTTGAAGTAGGTGGTGTTGCCAATGGCGCCAAGCAGGGTGCACTGCTGGTCCTTGGTGCAGCCCCAATGCTCCATCAGATTGAAGAAAAAGGTCAGGGCAACTCGGCCAGCATCACCGCTGGTGATGTCCGGTTCAGGGTTATGGGCGACTAGCTGCATGACGGCCTCCATAGGGGTCTATAAAATCAGCCTACTCCAGATATGTATTAATTCAAGGATTTCATCCGTAACCGAATGTTTAACCGATAAGCCGGGCAGTGGGTGATTTTGCCCTGAGGGGGGATGTGCCTGAGCGCGTATCTGTCAGCCATTGGCTGGCGGTGCTGGTTTCGTGAGGTGTGATGCTGCGCACACCGCCCGGCCATGATCTACGCTTCACTAACGAAGGCTTTCAAAGCTGGAATTTTCAATGCGTAGCCCATCTGAAAACAGCCTGCACAATGCGTTGAAAGCCTGCCGGGAAAGCTTTCTCTCTGTCGGTTTTTTCAGCTTCTTTATCAATGCGTTAATGCTCGTTCCCACCTTCTATATGTTGCAGGTCTACGGTCGCGTGATCCCCAGCGGCAGCCTGACCACCCTCACCATGTTGACGCTGATCATGACCGGGCTGGTGATTACCCTCGGCTGCCTTGAGTGGACGCGATCGCGGATCATGGTCCGGGTCAGCAACCGCCTCGACATGCTGCTCAGCCGCCAGGTCTACAAGGCCAGTTTCAAGCGGGCCCTGGAAAGCGGCGGGATGGACGCCTCGGCCCAGCCGCTCAACGATTTGACCGGCCTGCGCCAGTTTCTCTCCGGTAACGGCCTGTTCGCCTTTTTCGATGCGCCCTGGCTGCCCATCTATATCGCCGTGATGTTTATGTTTCACCCCTGGTTCGGCTGGGTGGCGACAGGCAGTGCGCTGTTGTTGCTGGTGCTTGCGTTTATCAATGAAAGGCTGACCGGGCCAACGCTGGCCCAGGCCAACAAGGAGCATATTGGCGCTTCGCTCTACACCACAAAAAACCTGCGCAATGCTGAAGTCATCGAATCCATGGGCATGCTTGAAACCCTGATGGAACGTTGGTGGAACCGGCAAAAAAATGTGCTGATGCTGCAATCCCGGGCCAGCGACAAAGGGGCCATGATCAGCACGCTGTCCAGGTCGTTCCGGATTCTGGTGCAGTCGCTGATTCTCGGTCTGGGCGCTTATCTGGCCGTGGATCATCAGGTGGGGGCCGGGTTGGTGTTTGCCGGGTCGGTATTGCTGGGGCGCGCACTGGCGCCCATCGATCTGATCATCGGCAGCTGGAAGGGCTTTATTGCCGCGCGTTCGCAGTACGCCCGGCTCAATGCCATCCTGGCCAAGCAGCAGGCCCAGCCCGAGCGCATGCGATTACCGGCGCCCAAGGGCGATGTGCAGGTCGAGAACCTCAGCGTTGCGGCTCCCGGTTCCAATATCCCGATCATCAAGAACATCAGCTTCAGCGTGCCGGCCGGTTGCGTGGTCGGCATTATCGGCCCCAGTGCCGCCGGCAAGTCGACCCTGGCCAGGGCGCTGCTGGGCATCTGGGCCCCGCTGCATGGCGTGGTGCGCCTCGATGGCGCGGATATCAGCGCCTGGGACAAACATGACCTGGGCCCCCATATAGGCTACCTGCCCCAGGATATCGAGCTGTTCGAAGGCAGCGTCAGCGACAACATTGCCCGCTTTGCCCTGGTCGATCCAGAGCAGGTCATTCTTGCGGCCACCACGGCCGGTGTACACGACATGATCCTGCTGTTGCCCGATGGCTATGACACCGTGATTGGCGGTGACGGCGTGGTGCTTTCCGGCGGGCAGCGCCAGCGTATCGGACTGGCCCGTGCCCTGTACGGCAGCCCGCGGCTGATTATCCTCGATGAGCCCAACTCCAACCTTGACGAAGTCGGCGACCGTGCCCTGATCGCCGCCCTTCATAACATCAGGCTCTCAGGCGCCACCCTGTTTGTGATTACCCACCGCACCAACATTGTGTCCCAGCTTGACCGGCTCATGGTGATGAGCAACGGCGGCATCAGTCTGTTCGGGCCGCGTGAGCTGGTGCTGAACGAGCTCAACGCACAGCAGACACCCAAACAGGCCATGCAGTCTGATACCGCCATGGCTTCGGTGGCTAACGGCAAGGACAGTTTCGATGAACCCCATGACCCCAATTCAATCAACTGACCATTTTGCCGAACTGACCACCTGCGATCGAAAAATCCGGCGCCTGGGGTTTGCCGTTGTATTGCTGACTTTTGGTGTGTTTGGCATCTGGGCTGCATTCGCACCGCTCGATGGTGCCGCCTATGCACCCGGTGTGGTAACCGTGCAGGCGTATCGCAAAACGGTGCAGCACCTTGAAGGCGGCATCGTCAAGGAGGTGCTGGTGCATGACGGCGATATTGTCAAACCGGATGACCCGCTGATCATTCTCGACGATACGCCGCTGCGCTTCGAATACCAGATGACTCGCGGGCAACTGATTGCCGCCAAAGCGATGGAGGCCCGGCTGGTTGCAGAGCGGGACAGCCTGCCCGAGATTGTTTTTGAACCGCTGGCCCCTGCCGACAAGCTGCGCGGTAGCGAAGCGCGCCAGGGCGAGATCCGTGTGTTCAACGCGCAACGCGGTTCGCGCCTGGGCCAGATTGCCGTGTTGCAAGAGCGTATTGACCAGTTGAATGAGCAGATCAATGGAACTCAGGCGATTATCGGCGCCAAGGGGCATCTGGACAGGTCTTACAGCGGCGAAATCGTCGAATTGACCGATCTGCTGGCCCAGGGTTTTGTCGACAAGCAACGCCTGCTGGAGCAGGAGCGCAAGCGTCAACTGCTCAGGTCCGAAGTGGTCGAGCACCGATCCGCAATCACCACCTCACGGCTGCAGATCAATGAAACCCGGTTGCAGATCCTGCAAATCGACAAGGACTTCAATGCCGAAGTGGTCAAGCAACTGGCCGAAATCCAGAGCAAAATTTACGACCTGCAGGAGCGGGCCGCGGCCCTCGAAGACCGTCTGGGTCATATCGTGATTCGCGCCCCCGAAGCGGGCATGGTGATCGGCATGACCGTGCATACGATCGGCGGCGTGGTACGCCCGGCGACCCCACTGCTGGACATTGTGCCGTCAGTGTCGGGGCTGGTCATAGAGGCCCAGGTGGCGCCGGTGGACATTGATCGAATTGCCATTGGCAAGCGTGCTGATATTCGTTTTGGCGCGTTCAACAGCGCCACCACGCCAGTGATCGAGGGCGAGGTCAGCAGTGTCTCGGCGGACCGGCTGATCAATGAAAAAACCGGGGCCGGTTATTACCTGGCACGGGTCAAGGTGACCAAGGCCGGCGAGCACACTCTGGGGGAGCGCAAGTTACTGCCAGGCATGCCTGCTGACGTGTTGATCATTACCGGGCAGCGCACGCTGCTGCACTATCTGCTGCAACCGGCGCGCAATGCCATCTCACAATCGATGATCGAGGAATGACCATGCAAGTGACTGCACGTGTGCTGGGCGGTTTGTTCGGGCTTGCCGCGGGGGTTGCCCTTGTGCAAGCCGCCGTGCCGGCGCCAGAAGGGGTCAGCGCCTCGACATTCACCACCGACCTGATGCAGTTGTATCGCGAGGCACGTTTGCAAGATCCGCGAATACTGGCCTCCCGTGCGCGGGCGCAAGCGGGGCAGGAGTACCAGCGCGAAGCCTTGGGGACGCTGTTTCCGCAGGTTGCGCTCAATGCCGGGGCGAACCGGATCCACCAGGAAAACGAGCTGGTGCAGCAGAGTTTCGACAGTGAAATCTACAGCCTGGTATTGCGCCAGTACCTGTACAACAAGTCCGCCTGGGAGAATTACCAAAAATTCAAAAGCATGGCCAAACAGTCTGATTCCGAAGCCCTTGAGGCACAGTCCGAAGCCACTGTGGAGCTGGCCCGGCGTTACTTCACGGTTTTGGCCGCCGAGGACGAGCTGGAGCTGATTCAGGCCGAGTTGCGCACCACGCAAAAAAGCCTGGACCGGGTCAACGCGTTGTATGCCAAACAGTTAGCCCTGATTACCGATCAGTTGGACCTCAAGGCTCGTGTCGACGGGCTGGCGGCACAGGTACTGGATGCGCGCAACCAGGTCAGTGTCAGTCGCGCGGCGCTGGCCGAGATTGTCGGACGGCCGGTCAAGGAGAAGCTCAGTCGCGTGCGTGACGATGTGCAGTTGCGCGTCTCGGCGCAGAGCCTGGAAAGCTGGGTGCGCGAAGGGATCGCGCAAAATCCGGCGCTCAAGGCCAATGAAAGCGGGGTTGAAGTAGCTGGCGCGGCGTTGCGCGGTGGCAAGGGTGGCCACTACCCGACACTGAGTCTGACCCTTAGCGCGCAGCAGTCCAACGAAGGCTACAACAACGCCCTGGTGCCGCGGACCGACAGTTATGTGGCCGGGATCGGCCTGCAGGTGCCGATATACAGCGGCGGCTCTACCTCGGCACGGGTGCGCGGTCTGTATCAGGATCAAATCGCGGCCGAGCAACAGCTGGAGTCGGTACAGCGGCGGGTGGTCAAGGAAATCACCAGCGCCTACCTGACGGCCGATACAAGCGCAGAGAAGATCAGTGCCAGTCGCAATGCCCTGGCCTCGGCACAGCTGTCCAGAGCCGCTGCAGAGAAAGCGTTCGGCTACGGGATGGTCAATGCCGTCGATGTGTTGACCAGTGTGCGTAACGAATACCGGGCTCATAGAGATTTGCTCAAGACCCAGTACGACTTCGTTACCAATGTCATTACGCTTAATCGCTGGGCGGGAAACCCCCCTGGGGATAGTGTCGCAAGCGTTAACCTCTGGCTGAATCCGGGTAGCCCCGGGCCGGATATTGCCTCCCCATAGTGGCGCCAGTTAATTGACTTTCTTGCGTATCTGTTAGCTTGGCGTTACACCATCTGTCTGTTTTTTTGACGCATATGTCATATGTCATGCATGCCGCACGCCCCCCCGTCCGCGCGCTTAAGGCCTTGATTTGCGTGGGTTGCTGAGCTTTTGCAGGAAAAGCTGCCAGGCGCCTGAAAGAAGCGTGCTTGCCCAACTGCAGTGCAGGCAGCCGCGGCAGCACGCAGCTCTGTCCTAGACTTACCTGACAGCCCGAGGGAGAACATCAAAAGGCGCAAGCTATTGATAATTATTCCTGTTTATTTCGCTTCAATGGTTTTGCCCGGTGTTGGCCAGTACGTGCAACCTGAGCCGGAGCAGTAAATGGCACTATTCGTACGGGCAACGGGTAGGGGTGTTTGATTGTTCAAGGGAGTCAGGAAGGTAATGCCGCCTCTCAGAAAACCCATACGCGTGATGCTGATCGACTGTCGCCCCCTTGTTCTCAGGGGGCTTCACGACTTGATCAATGCCAGGAAGCCTCAAATGGAAGTGAGCGGCCAGGCCACCACCTATACCCATGCGCTTGACCTTGCCGATCAGTTGCGGCCCCATGTCATCTTCTTCAGCTTTTTTCCGGACGCCCTGAACCCGCTGGCAGTCATCAGCCAACTCACCCGCAGCACCGGGATGAAAGTGCTGGTGCTCAAGGGGCTGTACGACGTCATACCCGCAGCCCAGGCAATGGAAGCGGGTGCTCGTGGCATCGTGCTGGCGGAAGATCCTACAGAGTCGATCATCCTTGCCATCATCAAGGTCCACTATCGTGACACCGGGCTCAACCGGGCCTGGACCGGCGGGCTTGGCAACTATGCCGCGAGCGGGCACACGGTGTTGAAACACAATCTGGAGCTGGAGAAACAATCGCGCCTGACCTTGCGCGAGAGAGAGCTGATTCGCGCCATCGTGCACGAACCCTCGGCCAAGTACATGAGCATTGCCGGGAACCTGGGCATCAGCGAACACACCGTGCATAACCATCTGAGCAACATCTACCAGAAGCTTGACCTGATCAACCGGACGGACTTGCTGATGTACGCGATCAAGCACGGGCTGTTTGACGGTCAATAACGGTCAGTCAAAAAAAGGCCTGGCTCCTTATGGGAGCCAGGCCTTTTGCTTGCTGCGACATTTAGACAATGTCAGTCGGAGCAATATCAGTCACACCCACCAGCTTGATAATGCTGGTGATCCCCGTACCGTCACCGTCGTATGCCAGATAGCCGTCGCCTCCAACGACGCCAAAGTAGTAGTTGGTGGTGCCGTTGAGCGCCGTATCGGCTGCCGTGATAAAGGCCGCCACGTTGGCCGCAGGGGCCGCCACTTCCGTATAGTTCGCCCCTGTACCTGCGGTCGGGAAGTTCAGCGTATCCACCCCGGAAGTGAAGCCGGCGGAGATCACAGCCGTTGCCGCAGTCAGTGAGCCATCGGTATCCAGGCCGCTGAAGTTGAAGGTGTCGGCCCCCACACCACCGGTGAAGGTCTTGTCCCCTTCAATGGTCACATCCAGGGTCTGGGCGGGGGTTGCATCGGCATCCGCATCCGTCACCACGACATTGAAGGTCAGATGGGCATCCGGCGTCGTCGACGTTACGAAGCCCAGGTCGGTGATCTTGACCACATCGCCATCCCAGGTTCCTGCTTCACCGGCTTCAACAGGGTTGCTTTTACTGCCCTCGCCGGACTCGTTGCTGAAGGTCAAGGTGTTGCCGGTACTGGCCCCGCTGACACCCACATTGCCATTGAGGTTGTAGCCGCTACCGGTGACACCCTCGGTGGAAACCAGCACCTGCAGGCCCTGGATCAGGTAGTTCTCGTTGCCGAAATTATAGTCATTGCTTTCGACAATCACTGCACCGTCGTTCTGATCCAGAGTGATCCCGTAGGCTGCCGGGTTCGCTATCGGGTGGAAGTTATTGGGTGAAGTCGAGGCGTTTTTTATGATGATGTCTTCGCTGTCGACAATGATCGCCCGGGTGATCAGGCTATTGTCATCAGGATCGATCAGCTTGAGCACCAGTATCAGGTCCTCGCTGCCGATACCGTCGAACTTGACGTAGATCCCTTTGCTGGTGGCCGTGGGCGCTGCGGTTGTATCACCGAACGGGCTGGCGGTGAAGAAGTCCAGGTCCATTACCTCGCCTTGCTGGATGGTGTCACCGGCCACGCCTGCGGCGGTCCCGGAAACACTCACCCATGAGGTTGCAGCAGAGAACAGCTCGCCGGGGACGAAGGCGTTGTTGCCACCTGCCATGATGTTATTGGCACCCGTGCCTGAACCCTGTTCGGCGAAACCGCTGAACTGCACAAAGAAGTCATCGGCCAACTTGGCCACCGACACCGGCGGTTGCTGGTTGATGGGCGTCGTACCGCCAATGTTATAGCCGGTAAAACCCTGTGCGGCGGAGGTTTTCAGGATGCTGAAGCTGTCGATATCGTCCGCCAGGCTCAGCGTGTAGGTGTCTGCCACCTTGTCAAAGGTCATGGTGCCGGTTGCGTTGGTCAGCGCGCCCAGCGTCGGGTTGTTGGAGACGTAGGTGAAGGAGAGGTTGAACACCGCACTGGTGTCTGACTCCGAGGCCCATGTCACCACTTTGTTGGTGATGGCAGTGGTGCCTACCGTGCTGTCTCCCATGCTTACGGACAAGTCGCTGTTTGCGGAGCTGTAGACTGTCCCAAGGCGGTCATCCGCGCCGATGTCATAGGCAAATACGCCAGTGCCGCCGGGGGTTGGGTTGCTGGAGTTGGCATAGACCACATTGGACTTGGCCGTTACCACAGGTGAGTCGTCATCCACAGTAATCAGCAGGCCGTTGGCGGCGGCTGTGACGCTGTCGCCGTCGTAGTCCGTGGCGTTGATTGCCGTGCCCAGAGCGATGTTCAGATCGTTCTCGTTCTGGCCGGCGGCATGGTCGAGTTGATCGAGCAGCATAAAGGCATAGGCCCCGGTCGCCGCCTGCACGCTGAAGGTGAACACCGAATTGCCGGCCCCGGCAGAAGCGGTCAGCAACCAGGTGTTGCTGCCCGCGTCATAGGTAGTGGCATAGGTCACGGTGACACCGCCGCTTTTCAGGCCCAGTGCCGTCAGGCCGTTGGTGGTCAGGGAATAACTCAGCGGCTCGTCCGCACCGGACTGGAACAGGGCGCTGACATTGCCGCTGGCCAATACGATTTCCCCGGCTACGTCCCCTGTACCGCCCGGGATACCATCGCCGGGGCCAGAGTCGGCCGCGCCTTCGTGTACACCGTCTTCGTCCACCGTGCCGGTGAGCAGATTGATCGATGCGATTGGCGTGTCGTCATCCACCGTGATCACCAGGCCGTTCGCCGCTGCTGTGACGCTGTCGCCGTCAAAGTCGGTGGCGTTGATGGTGGTGCCGAGGGCGATGGTCAGATCATTCTCGTTCAGGCCAGTGGCATGGTCGAGTTGGTCCACCAGAGTGAAGGCATAAGCGCCGGTTGCGGCGTGCAGGCTGAACGTGAACACCGTATTGCCTGCACCGGCCGAGGCCGTGAGCAGCCAGGTGCTGCTGCCTGCGTCAAAGCCGACTGCGTAAGTGACGGCTACGCCGCCGCTCGTCAGGCCCAGTGCCGTCAGGCCGGTGGTGGTCAGCGAGTAGTTCAGTGCCTCGTCCGCACCGGACTGGAACAGGGTGCTGACATTGCCGCTGGCCAGCACGATTTCCCCGGCCACGTCCCCTGTACCACCAGCGATACCATCGCCGGTGCCAGCGTTAGCCGCGCCTTCCACCACACCGTCTTCGTCCACGGTGCCGGTGAGTTGATTGATCGTGGCGATTGGCGTGTCGTCGTTCACCGTGATCACCAGGCCGTTGGCGGCTGCCGTTACCGTATCACCGTCAAAGTCAGTGGCATTGATCGCAGTGCCAAGGGCAATGCTCAGATCGTTTTCGTTCAGGCCAGAGGCATGATCGAGTTGATCCACCAGGGTAAAGGCATAAGCCCCCGTGGTTGCATGCAGGCTGAATGTGAACGCCGTATTGCCCGCACCTGCCGAGGCAGTGAGCAGCCAGGTGCTGCTGACAGCATCAAAGGCCACGGCATAGGTGACGGTTACTCCGGCGCTTTTCAGGCCCAGTGCTGCGAGGCCGTTGGTGGTCAGCGAGTAGCTCAGGGCCTCGTCCGCACCAGACTGGAACAGGGTGCTGACATTGCCGCTGGCCAGCACGATTTCCCCGGCCACGTCCCCGGTACCACCGGCGATACCATCGCCGGGGCCAGCGTTAGCCGCACCTTCGAGCACACCGTCTTCATCTACCGTCCCCGTGAGCTGGTTCAGTGTGGCGATGGGCGTGTCGTCGTCCACCGTGATCACCAGTTTCTGCGCCGTAGCGGTGACCGAGTCGCCGTCCTTGTCGGTGACCTTCAGCACCGAACCCAGCTGCAGCAGCAATTCGTTTTCGCTGTTGTCGCCGCCCACCGTATCCGGGTGGTCGAGTTGATCGAGAAGGGTGAAGGTATAGCTGCCGTCAGAGGTATTGGTCAGCTCCAGCTTGAAGACGGCGCGGTCAGTGGCGGCGACATATTCGGCAGCAGCGCCGACATAGCCCCACAGGGTGTTGCCGATCACGTCATATTTAACCGTCTCGCCCTTGGAGGCCAGCGCCACTGCAGTCGCGGCGCTGTCAAACACTTGCACGCCGGAGGTGTCATTGGACAAGGAGTAGCTCGCCGGTGCATCGGTACCGGAGGTGAACACAGTGGCCACAGTGCCGGAGGCCGATGCAGGAACCAGCAGGCCCGCGTCGCCGACACCGCCGTCGATGCCACCGGCCAGGCTGTCTTCATCCACCAGTGCCGTAACCGGCAGCCCGGCGGCGGCAGGGCCGTCGTCTTCAAAGTTCAGTTGACTGCCGACTTCCTGAGGCACTGCCACCACATTGGGCAGATGGAAGCCGCCGATATCGAACGTGGAGTTGCCGGTGCCGCTGTTTTCAATCACCACGCGGTTATGGGTGCCATCAACGGTGTATTGCAGGGAGAAGTTGGCTTCAAAGCCGACAATCGTTGCGGTGCGGTCAAGCCCTGCATTGCTGGTAGTGAAGGTCACACTGATGCTGCCGAGCGTGGTATTGGTCGTGACCCCGGTCAGGCCTGCGATGGCCACCCCGTTGGCGCCAATTACCGTGACGCTGGCGATATAACCAAGATTGTCGGCCCCGTTCACCGCATGACCATTGCCGTCGAGCAGGCCGTCATAGTAGGCCGAGCCGACTTCCAGGCCCGTGGTAAAGGCGCTGATGGTGGCTGCGCAGGTTTTTGGCGGCGTGGCCTGGGCGATGATAATGGTTGCACCGCTTGCCGCGAAGAGCCCGCCAAACAGGATATTGCTTTCGTTGGTCGCCTCACCATGGGTCAAGTCTGGCACGGTGTAGCGCGCGTCCGGGTTGGTGATAAAACTGAAAATCATGCCTTCGCCAGCCTTGATCCCCTGGCTGTTGGTACCGATGGTGGTCGGCCCTGCGCCCTGGCTGGTGTTGACGGTGTCAGCCTGGTTGGCGGGTACCTGGTCCGGGTCCATGCCGGTAACGATCAGGCCTGTGGTGCTGCCACCTGCCTTGAACATCAGAAAACCGTTTTGCCCGGAGGGCAAGCCGGCGAAATCAAAGGCCAGATCCTGGCTGGCTGTCACCCAGAGGTGGTTGGTCATGTCGACCACATCGTCGGGGTTGGCGGTATCCGGATGCATCAGCTGTTCTTGCTGCACCATCCACACCTTGGCCCCGGTTGCTGTCTGCTCGAGATAGGCGGCGAAGATGATGGTGCCGTTCGGGTTGGCCAGATCGTCGTCGGGGGCAGGTGTAGCACCCTCACTACCGGCACGGCCCAGCACGATATTGTTGTTGGTGTCCGAGTAGAGAAATATTTTCGTGCCATCGAGGGTATACAGGCCGCTCCAGTCCGAGCCGCCATTGGCGTTGCCCGAATCGCCCAGCGCCTTGCCCTGGGCATCGGTAAAGGCCAGGTCTACATAGGTGCCGGTAATGGTGATCAGGTCGGCACCGGTATTGCCGGCAGCGCCGGAATAACCGCTCAGCGCCGCATTTTTGACCGGGGTGGCGCCCAGCAGGGCGAACAGCCGGGACTCGAACGGGAAGGGCAGATCGCCGGTATCGTCGGTAGCATTGATGGCCGCGACAGTTATGTCGTTATCGTTGATATCTTCGATATCGGTGGAGGTGGCGGCGTTCTGTAAACCGCTCGTTTCATCGACCGTGATGCTGCTGTTCAAGATGATAGCCATGGTGCTCTCCTGGCGGATTACGGTCACAGGGCTGACCGCTGGGAATTTATTGCGACAGAAATCAACTATGGATTTGCGCGTCAGCTTGCGCATCGGCTGATACTCCCAGGCGGACTGGGAGTATCGGCCTATCTGGCAGGGAGAAGGGCCGCGGGCATGCCAGGAGATTTTTGGCCTGCCGCCGGTTAGGATTGCGCCTTATAAATACACAAGAAACGGATCGAATCTTGACCGAACGACGTCAATTCAGCACCGGCATGAAGGGCAAGAACCTTCGTTACCTCAAAGACAGTGCCATAGAGCCAGGACCCATGGTGCGCACCGGTTTTGTGTTGCTGGAGCATTTTTCGCTGCCGGCCTTCACCCAGGCACTGGACACCCTCATCACCGCCAACCTGCTGCGTGCCGGTTTGTTTTCTTCGCGCACCTATGGCTTGAGCGACAGTGAGGTGGTCAGCGATCTGGGCCTGGTGATCCGCCCCGATGCCTGTATCGATTCGGCGATGATCCATGAACTGGACCTGCTGGTGATCTGCGGCGGCTACCGGACCGAATTAAAGATCAGCGATGCGCTGAGCAACCTGCTCAGGGCCGCTGCGCGTGAGGGCATCACGTTGGGCGGGCTATGGAACGGCGCCTGGTTTCTCGCCAGCGCCGGGGTACTGGACGGTTATCGTTGCGCGATCCACCCCGAGCATCGTCCGGCGCTGGCGGAAGTGGCCAGGGCGGCGCAGGTCACCAGCGAACCCTATGTCATCGACCGTGACCGATTGACTGCCTCCAGCCCTGCCGGAGCCTTCCAGATGGCTCTGGGCTGGATCAAGGGCCTGCATGACAAGGCGCTGGTGGAGGGTATCGAGGATATTCTGGCATTTGAGGAGTCGCGCTACCGACGGATCAAGCCGGCGGAAAATATCTGCGTCAGTGCGCCCTTGCGCGAAGTGGTCAAGCTGATGGACGCCAACCTCGAAGACCCCCTGGAGCTTGAGCAACTGGCGGTCTATGTCGGCCGTTCCCGGCGTCAGCTCGAGCGCCTGTTCAAGGAACAACTGGGCACCACACCGCAACGCTATTACCTGGAATTGCGCATCACCGAAGCGCGCCGGTTGCTGCAGCACACCGAGCTGTCACAAGTGGAGGTACTGGTGGCCTGCGGGTTTGTCTCGCCCAGCCATTTCAGCAAGTGCTACAGCGCCTATTTCGGCTATCGACCGTCCAAGGAAGTGCGCCTGATTAAATAACGCGGCCCGGCACCGTGCCGATCCTTGACTATGCTGTGGGCACTTACTGCGCAGGCAGATGCTCTGGTTCGAGGGATTGGCATGATTTCAGAATGGGAAATGATTGGCCGTTTGCTGCTGGCAGCGGTGCTCGGCAGCCTGATTGGCTTGCAGCGCGAGCATCAATTCTGGACGGCGGGTTTGCGCACGCACATGCTGGTGGCGACTGGCGCATGCTTGTTTATGACGGTGTCGGCCTTCGGCTTTCAGCAGGCGCTGACCCAGCCGGGCACGCAACTGGACCCTTCGCGGATTGCTGCGCAGATTGTCACCGGCATCGGCTTTCTCGGGGCCGGCTCGATCATGATGCGCGGTGAAGTGATCAAGGGGTTGAACACGGCGGCGAGCCTGTGGGCGGTGGCGGCCATCGGCATGTCGATTGGCGGCGGCATGTATGTGTTGGGTGTGGCTGCGACCGTGCTGATTCTGGCCATCCTGATCGCCATCGGGCCGATCGAGCACCGTTATCGCGATTATATAAAGGTCCATGTGATCAAGCTGGTAGCGCCGACGGGTGTGCTCAATCGTAAGAGTCTTGAGGCGTTTTTGGGCGTGGATGCCGTGCGCCTCAAGGAGGTGCTGGTCGAGCAGGGGCCACAGATGGGCACTGAAAGCGTCACGGTCGAATTCAAGAAAACCAGTCGGGTGGAGACCGCCGAGTTGCTGAAGCGGATCTTGACTATTCCAGAGGTCAGGGAAGAACCGGCCCCCCATTGATTGAATGGGGGGCTGCAGGCAGGGGCCATGCGATTGCGCCAGCGTTAAAGCTTGCGACTGCCGGCCAGCAACCACAGCAGGTAAAGCCCGCCCAGCAAACCGGTAGTCAACCCGATCGGCAAGTTGAGGTGCTGGGTGAAACGCTGGCTGACCAGGTCGGCCACCAGCAATAGCAAGGCCCCCATCACCGCACCTGTCAGCAACGGGATATCGGGCGAACCGGTCAGCCTGCGGGCCAGCTGCGGCGCTGCCAGGGCGATAAAGCTGATAGGGCCGGCCGCCGCCGTGGCAATGGCCGTGAGGCCTACCGCCGCCATCACCATGAGCAGGCGCGAACGTTCAACACTCACGCCCAGTTGGCTGGCGGTGTCGTCGCCCATTTCCAGCAGGTTCAGTTGCCGGGCCTGGTAGACCGCAACGGGGGTGATCAGCACCAGGCCCAGCGCCGCTGGCAGCACATGGGCCCAGGTGCGGGTGTTGAGTGAGCCGGACAGCCACAGCTGCGCCGTCATGGCCTGGTCGAGATCGCCGGTCACCAGCAGGATAGTGTTGAGCCCGGTCAGCATCGCGCCAACACCGATGCCCACCAGCACCAGGCGGTAGCCGCCGCTGGTGCGACCCTTCATCGACAGCACAAAGACCAGGGCTGCGGTGCATATGCCACTGAGCACTGCGGCCAGTGAGGTGCCCAGCGGCCCGGCATTGAACAGGATGATCTGCACAATCGCACCGCTGGCCGCTCCGGTGGTGAAACCGATGATGTCCGGCGAGCCGAGGGCATTGCGCGAGATGGACTGGAAGATCGACCCCGCCATGCCCAACGCCACGCCGACGCAGACGGCTGTCAGTACCCGGGGTAAACGGACACGCCAGATCACCCGCTCGGCGGTGGGGTTGTCACCCGCTCCGAACAGGCTGGCCAGCACTTCGCCGGGGCTTAGCGCCAGCGTGCCGACGCCCAGCAGCATGACCCCCAGCAACAGGGTCAGGACCATCAACAGCGTGCCGATCAGCATCACTCGCGGGCGCCAGAGCAGTGAACATGAAGCAAAGCGGATGACCGCAGGCAGGGCAGTTTTCATAGTTGACTCAATCGGTACTTGCGTACCACGGCAATAAAGAACGGGCCGCCCAGCAACAGGGCGATGATCCCCGCCGCGACTTCGGACGGGGCCACTACCACGCGCCCGAGCACATCGGCTGCCAGTAGCAGGATGGCGGCATACAGGGCGGAATAGGGCAGGATCCAGCGCTGATCCGGGCCGACCAGCAACCTTGCGATATGCGGTGCCACCAGCCCGACAAAACCGATTGGGCCGGCGCCGGCGGTGGCCGCGCCGGCCAGCAGCATCACCGCCAGGCACGCCAGCAGCCAGGTTGAACGCGGGCTGGCGCCCAAGGCCAGGCCCATGTCCTTGCCCAACGCCAGCACATTGAGGTTGCCGGCAAGCGCCAGGGCGATGGCACCGCCCGGGATCACGGCCGCTAACAGCACCCAGGCGGCTTGCGGGCCGCTGCGCTCTAGGGAGCCAGAGGCCCAATGGCGAAACTGGTCGAAGACGTCGGCAGGGGCATTGAGGATAAAAATGCCGGTGGCCGATACCAGCATGATCGACAGCCCGGCTCCGGCCAGGACCAGGCGCACCGGGTTGCAGGTGCCGGCATGGGCCTGACCGATGATAAACACGGTGACCCCTGCCAGCCCTGCGCCGATAAAGGCGAACCCCACATAGGCCAGTGGCGTGACCAGATTGAACGCGGCCGCCCCTATGATGATTGCCAGTGCAGCACCTGCATTGATACCCAGCAGGCCCGGCTCGGCCAGCGGGTTGCGCGTGACCGCCTGCATGATCGCTCCGGCCATCCCCAGCGCCAGCCCGGCCAGGACCGCCACCAGGGTGCGCGGGATACGCAGCTCGCGCACGATCAGGTGGACGTCGTTTTGCCGATCATAGGTACCCAGCGCATCAAGGACCTGGTTCAGGCTCAGGGGGCGTGAGCCGAGGGCCAGGCTCAGCCCCACCATCAGTACCAGCAATGCCAGGCCGCCCACCAGGCCGCGCAGGCGTTTACGGTGTGGCTGCTTGAACCGTAACGCGGTTCGCTGAAGAGACAGGGCCATGACTCAGGGGAAACTCCGTGCGACGGTATCGATCATCTGCTTGCCCGAGTAGTAGTCGATGCGAAACGAACTGACCCCCAGTGGGTACACCTGTTTGTTGCGCACCGCAGGCAGATTGGCCAGTACCGGGTCGGCGAGAAACGCCTGCACATCGGCATTACTGCCGCCGAGCAGGAAAACGCTGTCACCGGCAATGGCCCGGGACAGGTTCTCGCGGGATATAAAACCCACGTCCGAGCTACGCCGCACCTGATCCTTGAGCGCGTCAGGCAAGCCCGCTACGGTAAACCCCAGTGCGCTGAGCAAGCGTGCCTGGGGGCTGGCGGGCAACCCCACCGAATAACTGCCTGCAATGTTGTAGCCCACCACACTGACCGTGCCCGGGGGCGGCGTCAGGCCAGAGGCGACTTTAAGGGTGTAGGCATCGAAGCGCTGGATTGCAGCCTGCGCCTGCTGCTCCAGCCCGGTGACCTTGCCCAGTTCGACTGCCATTTCCTGCCAGCTGTGATTGGAATAGTTGACCACGGCGCTATTGATGCCCTGGGCCTCAAGCTCGGCCTGATGTTGCAGCACGCTGTCGGCACCGGTGGCCGACACCACCAGCAGGTCAGGGGCCCAGCCGATCACGGCCTCAAGATCAAACTGCAGGTTGGGATACAGCACTTGCACTGCGCGCTGGTCGGCGACTTCGGCCCACTGCCGGAAAAACCCCTTGGCATCTGTCAGGCGGCTGGGTGCGGCAGCGGCGGTGGCAATCACAGGTGCATTTATTGCCAGCAAGATGCCGGTCACGCTGGGGGTGGTGGAGACGATGCGTTGCGGTTTGTCGGCGGCGTGGGCCAGCCCCGTCAACAGCAACGCGACCAGGGGCAAGGCGAGTGTTCTAAGCATGCTCGCGGCCCTCGTTAAGGTGATGGGCAAAGGTCGCGCCGCTGTAGCCCTGGCGGAACAGCCCGGCCTGCACCAGACGCGGCATCAGCTGTTGCAGAAACAGATGCACCGACTCCACCGAGCCGCCCGGGGCGGCAATGAAACCGTCAATCGCACCGCTGTGGGCCCAGTCGATAATCTGCTCCAGGGCGTCGTCCACTGTGCCCACCACTTGCCAATGCGCTGCAGAGATCACCTCGGGGCGCAGCAGCAACTGCTCGAGGGTCAGGGATTCACGCTCGATCAGGCGGCGCAGCAGGCTGTTGTGGGTGCGGCTGCCGGCATCGGGCGCCACAGGTGGCAGGTCGGTGCGGGTCACCGGGCGGCCTGGGGGCCAGTCAGTCAGGTCGAGGCCGATCATGTCCTTGATCGACGCCAGTTTGCGCGGCTTGTCCAGCCGCGCGTGGGTTTGCATAAACAGGGCGCGGGCCTCTTCGCGGGTGGCGGCCAGGTACAGGCTCAGGCCAGGCAGCAGCCGAATCCCGGCGGGGTCGCGGCCGTGGCGCAGGGCCCGCTGCGAGAGATCGCGACGCAGTTCCAGGGCGGCTTCCTTGTCGGGCGTCGGGGCGAAGACCAGGTCTGCCACCGAGGCGGCAAAATCGCGCCCCGATGCCGATGCACCCGCCTGGATCAGTGGGATGCGCGGGCCGGGGTAGGCGGGCAGGTTGAGCGGCCCCTTGACCTTGAGGTGCTTGCCGTCATGGTCGATGGCATGCACCTGGGACGCGTCAGCATAGTGGCCGCTGGCGCGGTCGATCTTCAATGCCGCGTTGGGGAAACTGGCCCACAGTTGCTGCACCACCGACGTAAATTCGGCGGCGCGCTCATAGCGTTCCTCGGCGCTGGGCATTTGCTCCAGGCCGAAGTTTTCGTGGCCCTGCAGGGCGGTCACGATATTCCAGCCGGCGCGGCCACGGCTCACCCAATTAAGCGATTGCAACTGGCGGGCCACCACATAAGGCGGAAAAAAGGTGGTCGATACCGTGGACACCAGACCGATATGCGACGTTTCCCGGGCCACGGCAGCGAGCAGCACTGTGGGGTCGAGGCTGGCAAAGCCTGAGCCGCTGTCGAGCATGTGCATGGGCATGCAGCTGACGTCGGGGCGAAACACGAAATCCAGGTGCGCGGCTTCGGCGCGCACCGCCAGATCGATGGCGTAGTCTGCGGTGAAAATCTCTTCGATATTGCTGTTTTCCCGTCTCCAGCCATCGCCGCTCAACCAGGTAGGGGCCAGCGACAGGCCGATATGCAGGTGTTTGTGGGTGCTCATAAATGCAGGTTTCCAGCTTGAAAAAAAACCAGGGCAGCCCGCCACGGGGCCGCCCGTTCATGGGCAGGCAAAGGCTCAGAACGCGCCCTTGACCCCGATGCCGAACATGCGCGGCGTGGTCATGCTCGCTTCCAGGCCGCCAATGCCACGGTTTTGCTGCATATAAATGGCGGAGCGGTCATCGAACAGGTTTTTCACATAGCCATACACTTCGATGGCCTCGCTGAAACGATGGCTCATGCGTGCATCGGTCAGGGTGTAGGAGTCGATGGTCAGGCTTTTGCTGTTGGCCGTGTCGGAGTAGTAGCCGTCGTAATGACGCACCTGTACCGACAGATTGGTTTTTTCGGTGATGTCCCAGCTCGGCCCAATGCTCAGTGTGTAACCCGGCGAGCGGGCGAATTCGTTGGCCTGATACGCCTCGTTGCTGGAGATCTTGTCGATGCGGGTGCGCAGCGTGCCCAGGCTGGCGCGCAGCTTGAGGCTGTCGAGTAGCTGATAGTCGGCGCCCAGCTCCAGGCCGTAGCCGTGGGCTTTTTCAGCATTGATGGTGTAGGACTGGGCAATACCCGGGGAGACCACTACTGGGATATTGTACTGGGCATCCTTGAAGTCCATGTAAAACAGGTTGGCGCTGAGGATCAGGCGGTCATTCAGCAGATTGGCGCGGGTAAACAGTTCGTAGTTCCACACCGACTCTTCCTTGAAGTCCTGCCACTGGCGGGTACTCAGGTTGAGCGACATGCCACCCGGGTTATAACCGCGGCTGATCATGGCGCCCAGTGTCCAGTCCGGGGTAGCGGCGAAGGCCAGCGACACCTTGGGCAAAAAGGCCGAGAAGGTTTTCTGATAATCCAGCGGCCCCGGTGCCAGCACCGACGTGCCCTGGCGGTCGATGCGGTCTTGCTGGTAGCGCAGGCCGCTGCTCAGGGTCCAGCGGTCGTTGAGGCGGTAATTCAACTCACCGAACAGGCCGAAGTTTTCCTTGGTGTCATCAAAGCTCGACAGGCCGGAGAGTAAAAGCGATTCGTCGGATTTGGTGCGGGCTACATAGACCCCGCTGACTCCGCTGAACTCGCTGTGCTGGTCGCCAAACACCAGGCGGGTTTCGTTGGAAATATTGCTTTGCTTGATATCCGCATCACCCTGGCCAGCGATACCGGTGTAGCGCTTGACGCTGGAGTGGGAGTACTGCGCCTGGTTGAACAGCTTGATGCCGTTGTCGAAGTCATAGCTGACATCCAGGATCCCGGTGTTGGTGGTCTGTTCCCAGGACGGCATGGTGTTGGTGATGTGGTCGAGTTTGTGGAAGGGTTTGGAAGCTGATTCCTGGCTCGGGCGGTTGCTGTCGTTGTGGGCCAGGGTGAGCTTTGCCTGCAGCCCGGTCATCGAACTCGGTAACCACAGCAGCTTGGCGCGGGCATTGAGTGCGCTGAAGTCCTGATCAGTCTTGCCCTTCTGGAAGTTGGGGCTGGTGTAATCGATAAAGGTGTCGCGGGCCGAGTAGTCCACTGCCAGGCGCCCGGCCAGGTCTTCGCCCATCAGCGGGCCGGAGAGGGCAATCGAGGTGCGCTTGTGGTTGTAGTTGCCGATCTCGGCCTGGTACAGCGCCTCGGGGGTGAAGGTGGGGTTTTTCGTGTTGACGATACTCGCCCCGGCAATCGCGTTGGCACCCTGGGAGGTGGTCTGCGGGCCGCGGAACACCTCGATATTGTCCAGGTCCCAAACCGAGGTGGCCCCGAAGAACATCTCGTTGTAGTTCAGGTAGTGGCCGTCCAGGTTGATGGTGGCGCGGGGTACCGTGCCGCCCCAGAACACGTTCTGGCCATTGTTTGGCCCCTGGCTGTCCATGCCGCGAATCACCGGCGCGCCAACGGTATCGGTATAGATGACGTTGGGTACGCCTTCGAGCACTTCATGCACGGTGGAGTCGCCGGTTTTTTGTTCGTCGATCTCGCGCCCCGAAATAACCGTTACCGACGAAGCAGTGCTCTTCAGGTCACGCTCGAGCTTTTCGCCCGTCACGGTAATCGGCTCGAACACCAGTGCCTGTTTTTTATCGCCAGCAAGCGCTTCATCTGCCAGTGCGGCGCTGGCGCCAAGCAGGGTAGACAGGGTCAGTACGCTGAAACCGCACGTCAGCTTTCGGGGGGAGTAGGCCTTCAAGAGATGCTCCAAATGAGAATGATCCGCGTTATGGCGATCGTAGCATGTGGCTATCACGTTCCTCAATAAAGAATTGATTCCTCTATGTGGTATTTGTTGGCGTGCTATATGCTGGATTTTGTCGCAGGCGACGCCTGCCAAAGCCGGTATCATGCGCGGCGTCGATTGATGCCTATTGAGAAACAGCCGCGAGACAGTGGCGAGGAGAGAACCCTTGAAAAACCTGAAGGCACCGGATGACGATGCACCGGACACCCCGAGCGAAAAGCGCTCGGGCACCATCCAGTCGGTGGCGATTGCAGCGCGGTTTCTCAATGTGCTGGCCAGCGCCGAACGCGAACTGGCCTTGGGCGAAGTGGCGCGACGCACCCAAACCGGCGGTTCGACGACTCATCGATATTTGCAAAGTCTGGTCAAGGAAGGGCTGGCCAAGCAGGATCCGGCCAGTGGCTTGTACGACTTGGGCCCGGCGGCATTGAGCATCGGCATCGGCGCGTTGAAGCGCGTGGATGCGGTGGAAATTGCCGCCCAACACATGAAGTCGCTGGCCCATGAACATGCGGCCAGTGGTGGTGTGGCGATCTGGACCGACCGCGGGCCGACGCTGGTGCGCTGGTACCGCAGTGCCTATTTTTCCATCAGCCCGCTGGCGTTGGGCGATATCCTGCCGCTGGACAACACCGCCTGTGGCCTGGTGTTTCAGGCCTGGTTGCCGAAAACCACCATTGATGCCGCGCGCAAGCAGCAACCGGCGCATTTTCGCGGCACGCCGCCAACCAGGGCGGTACTGGACGAAGTGCGCCAGCGTTGCTGGGCTGAACTGACCAGCCACTTGCTGTCCAATGTCACCGGCCAGGCCGCACCGGTGTTTGATGCCCAGGGCGAACTGGTGTGCGTGATGACCACAGTGACCGACCTGGGCCAGCTCAAGACACCAGAAGACCGCCAGGCACTGTTCCACGCTGCCCACCGGGTCAACCAGTCCACCGGTGGCTTGCCCTGGCAGGGTGGCGAGTAAGCCCTAGGCAGGCACCCGGGGCTTGGGCACCACCAGCGGGGTGCCGGTCACCGGATCGGCGATGATGAGCGACGCCAGGCCGAATACCCGTTCGACCAGGCTTTCGGTAAAGACCTCGGCTGGCGCTCCCTGGGCGACAATGGCCCCGTCTTTCATCGCAATGATGTGCGAGGCATAGCGACAGGCCTGATTGAGATCGTGCAGCACGGCAACGATGGTGCGGCCTTCGCGGTTAAGTCGGGCGAGTAGTTCGAGCAGTTCGATCTGATGGGCAATATCGAGAAACGTGGTGGGCTCGTCCAGCAACAGGATCGGTGTTTGCTGTGCCAGCACCATGGCAATCCAGACCCGCTGGCGCTGGCCGCCCGACAACTCGTCCAGCAGGCGTTCGCCCAGCTCGCTGACCCGGGCCGCAGCCATTGCAGCACTCACGGCTTGCTCGTCGGCCGGTGACCACTGGCGCAGAAAAGACTGATGCGGGTAACGACCGCGCGCCACCAGATCGGCCACGGTGATGCCATCCGGCGCCGTAGCACTTTGCGCCAGCAGGCCGAGCCGACGCGCCACCTCTTTGCCGGGCAATGCATGGATCGGCGTGTTGTCGAGCAACACCTGCCCGCTTGAGGGCACCAGCAGGCGCGACAGCGCCCGTAACAAGGTGGACTTGCCGCAGGCATTAGGGCCGACGATCACGGTAAACGAGCCATCGAGAATGTTGACGCTGAGGTCGGTGGAAATGGTGCGCTGATCGTAGCCAAGGGTTACGGCATCGGCATGCAGGCGATGGGGCATCAGTCAGGATTCCTGGCGTCAGTGAGCTGGCCAGTATCACTCATATGGAATTTGTTCCGCAATACGGAACGGTGGCGAGTGCTGCCGCGGCCCGTATGAGTGAGCGAATGTCACAGGGCCGGCCGACTTGTACGACTACGCGGGCAGGGCCGTTGCGGGTGCATGACGCAATGTGGCTGCCCAGAATCCGAGGGCAGTCAGGCTCACGCCGGCGCCGAGCAGGCATACGCCGTTCCAGCCGAATGAGGCATGCACGGCCGTGGAGGCCAGCGCCCCCGATCCGCTGCCGACGGCATAGAAGAGCATGTAGCAGCCCACGGCCCGGCTGTGGGAGTGGCCCGGGCTGCTGAAAATCATGCTCTGGTTGGTGACATGCACGGCCTGCGCGCCAAGGTCGAGGATGACAATGCCGATCACCAGCCACAGCAGCGACCAAGGGGCCAGCGACAAGGCTGCCCAGGCCAGGATCAGCAACCCCAGGGCCGCACCGGTTGTTCTTTGGCCCAGGCCTTGGTCCGCCCAACTCCCTGCGCGTGAGGCTGCCAGTGCGCCCGCGACGCCGACCAGGCCAAAGGTGCCGATGATGGTATGTGAGAACTCATAGGGGGCCTGAGTCAGAAGGAACACCAGCGCGCTCCAGAAAATACCCAGTACCGCGAAAATAAACAGGCCGAGCATGCCGCGAATTTGTAGCACGCGATCGTTCCTGAGTAACACAAACATCGAGAGCACCAACTTGGGATAGGCCATCGGTGCCGCCGTGGGCCGCTGTGATGGCAATACTTTGCACAGGATCAGGGCCAGCGCGGCCATCACCAGCGCCGAGCCTAGATAGACCCAGCGCCACCCGGCCAGATCGCTTATCAACCCGGCCGCCAGCCGTGACAGCAGCAGGCCGATGACCACGCCGCCCTGAACCGTGCCCAGCACCCGGCCCTGTTCCTGTGGCCGTGCTGCGGTGGCGGCGAAGGCAATCAGGCCTTGGGTCATGGCGGTGCCCAGCAGCCCAACCATCATCATGGCCAGCAGCATGATCGCCGCAGAACCAGTGATGCCGAGGCAAACCAGCGCCGCAACCAGGGCGCCGATCTGGGCCAGCATCAAGGTGCGGCGGTTCAGTTGGTCACCCAGCGGCACGACTAACAGCAATGCCAGCACACTGCCGATCTGTGTTGCAGCCATCACGCCACCTGCTGCGCCCGGGTTGATGGCAAAGTCGGCGGCCATCTGGTCAAGCAGGGGTTGGGCGTAATAAACATTGGCTACGCTCAAACCGCTGGCGCAGGCAAACAGCCCCACCAGTGCTGGAGAAGCCGCGGTATTGACCGGGTGAAGATGATGACATGGCACGGGCGGACCTCTCGGCAATCTAGTCTCGAATTAAGACTTGTTTTATTCTAGGTCAACCAGTCTTAAAATGAAACTCGTTGCTCGACGTCACCCTGACATCCCGTTTCACCAGAGGAGCCTGCATGGTCAAGCCGCTTACTGATTCTGCCTCAACTGCCCCAGCCTGCCCGGTGGCCCGGGGGGTGGACTTGATCGGCGATCGCTGGTCATTGTTGATCGTGCGTGACGCCTTTGATGGCGTTCGCCGCTTCGGGGATTTCCAGAGTGGTCTGGGCGTTGCGCGCAGCGTGCTCACCAACCGCCTGAAGAATCTGGTGGAAGCCGGGATTTTCGAGGTGCGACCCGCATCAGATGGCACCTCGTATCAGGAGTATGTGCTGACGGCGAAAGGCCAGAGCCTGTTCCCGGTGGTCGTGGCGTTTCGTCAATGGGCCGAGCAGCATCTGTTTGCTCCCCACGAGGCACATTCGCAGTTGGTGGACAGCACCACTGGCCAACCGCTGGGCCTGATGCAGCCGGTGACTGCGCAAGGGCAGGTGATTGCCCCCGAGCAAACCCGGGTGAAAAAAAACCCGGCGTAACCGAGGTCACGCCGGGCGTACTGCCAGCCAGCACTTGGCTATCGTGGGGCTGCGTGCTGGCTGTTTGAACGCTTGGCCCTCAGTCGCGCTCGATGGCCAGGGCGACGCCCATGCCACCACCGATGCACAGGGTCGCGAGGCCTTTTTTCGCATCACGCTTGATCATCTCGTGCAACAACGTCACCAGCACCCGGCAACCCGAGGCGCCGATCGGGTGGCCCAGGGCAATGGCACCGCCGTTGACGTTAACCTTGTTCATGTCCCATTCCAGTTCCTTGGCCACGGCCAATGATTGCGCGGCAAAGGCTTCGTTGGCTTCGATCAGGTCCAACTGATCGATGTTCCAGCCAGCCTTGCCCAGGCACGCGCGGGTGGCCGCGACCGGGCCGATGCCCATGATTGCGGGGTCGACCCCGGCGTTGGCGTAACCGGCGATACGGGCCAGCACGGGCAGGCCCAACGCCTTGGCCTTGTCGGCACTCATCAGGATCACGGCAGCGGCGCCGTCATTGATGGTCGACGAGTTGCCGGCAGTGACGCTGCCATCCTTTTTGAACGCAGGCTTGAGCTTGCCCAGGGACTCGGCGGTGATCCCGGCGCGGGGCTGTTCGTCGACTTCGAATGACAGCGGGTCGCCCTTGCGCTGAGGGATCAGAATCGGCGTGATTTCGTCAGCGAAGCGCCCGGACTCGATTGCCGCGCTGGCTTTTTGTTGCGAGGCGGCGGCAAACGCGTCCTGCTGTTCGCGACTCAACTGGTACTTGTCTGCCAGGTTCTCGGCGGTGATGCCCATGTGGTAATCGTTGAAGGCATCCATCAAGCCGTCGTGCAGCAGGCTGTCGAGCATCTTCCCATGGCCCATGCGCAAGCCGGTACGGGCTGCGGGCAGCACATAGGGGGCCAGGCTCATGCTTTCCATGCCCCCGGCGATCACCACCTCGGCATCGCCACAGCGAATGGCCTGGGTAGCCAGGTGCAAGGCCTTGAGGCCCGAACCGCAGAGCTTGTTGAGGGTCAGTGCCGGAACCGTGTTGGGCAGGCCGGCAAGGATCGACGCCTGGCGTGCCGGGTTCTGCCCGCAGCCTGCGGTGAGCACCTGGCCGAGGATCACTTCATCCACCTGGTCACCCTTCAGGCCGGTTGTCGCGAGCAACTGACGGATCAGCGCAGCGCCCAGTTCGGCGGCCGGGACAGTGGCCAGTGAGCCTTGAAAGCTGCCTATCGCAGTACGGGTGGCGGCAACAATAACGACATCTTGCATCAAATCTCTCCTGAAAAATGGGCGGCTCAAGCGAACTGCATTTGCGGGACATGCTCCGGGACGATCAACTTGCCTGCGGTTTTGCGCACGATCTCGTCAATGCTGACGCCGGGGGCGCGCTCCTTGAGAATGAAGGCGCCGTTTTCGATCTCCAGATAGGCAAGGTCGGTCAGCACGCGCTTGATGCATCCTGCGCCAGTCAGTGGCAGGCTGCAACGCGACAGCAGTTTGGACTCGCCGTCCTTGGAGGCGTGGGTCATGGTGACGATGATATTGTCTGCGCCGGCTACCAGATCCATCGCGCCGCCCATGCCCTTGACCAGTTTGCCGGGGATCATCCAGGAAGCGATATTGCCCTGTACGTCGACCTCGAAGGCACCGAGTACGGTGAGATCGATATGGCCGCCGCGAATCATCGCGAAGGATTCGGCCGAAGAAAAAATCGAGGCCCCGGTGCGGGCCGTCACGGTTTGCTTGCCGGCGTTGATCATGTCCGCGTCCGCTTCACCGACGCGGGGGAAGGCGCCCATGCCGAGCAGCCCGTTCTCCGATTGCAGCATGACTTCCATGCCTTCGGGGATGTAGTTGGCGACCAGGGTGGGGATACCGATCCCCAGGTTTACATAAAAGCCGTCCTGCATTTCGCGGGCGACGCGCTGGGCCATTTGTTCGCGGGAAAGTGCCATGTGGGTACTCCGTCAGAGCTGGGGGAAGGGGATCAGGCGCGCTCGGTGAGCTGTTCGATACGTTTTTCAAACGTGCCGCAAATGATCCGGTCGACGTAGATGCCGGGGGTGTGGATCTGCGTCGGGTCCAGCTCGCCGGGCTCGACGATTTCTTCGACTTCGACCACGGTGATCTTGCCGGCCGTGGCGGCCAGGGGGTTGAAGTTTTGCGCGGTATGGCGATAGATCACGTTGCCGAAGCGGTCAGCCTTCCAGCCTTTGACAATCGCGAAGTCGCCGGTGATGGACTCTTCCATCAAATAGGTGCGCCCTTTGAACTCGCGGGTTTCCTTGCCGTCGGCAACGGGGGTGCCGACCCCGGTCGCGGTGAAAAACGCCGGGATGCCAGCACCGCCAGCGCGCATTTTTTCGGCCAGCGTACCTTGCGGGGTCAGTTCCACTTCAATTTCGCCGCTGAGCAATTGCTTCTCGAACAAGGCGTTTTCACCCACATAAGAAGCAATCACCTTGCTGATCTGGCGGTCCTCCAGCAACACACCGAGGCCAAAACCGTCAACGCCGCAGTTGTTGGAGACCACAGTGAGATCGCGGATGCCCTGGCGCTTGATCTCGTTGATCAGGTTTTCCGGGATGCCGCACAGGCCAAAGCCGCCGGCAATCACGGTCATGCCGTCCTTGAGCCCGGCCAGCGCCTCTTCGTAGGTCGCCACGCACTTGTCGAAACCAGCCATATGCACCTCTTTTATTGTTAGTGGGCTGTCGTCAGCCGTTTGAAGCAGTGTTACTGCCGGTGATTGTTTTGTTAAGTTGATTTTTAAGGTGAATTAATAGATAAAACAAATTAATCAGCGTGAGGCTATGTGATGACCGTCAAACAGATCCGCGCCTTTCTTGCCGTGGCCCAGAGCTTGAGTTTTGCGGTGGCCTGCCAGCGCCTGCATTTGTCGCAGTCGGCCCTGAGCCTGACCATCAAGGCCCTGGAAGAGGGCCTGGGCGGGCGCCTGTTCAGCCGCACCACGCGCAATGTGGCCCTGACCCCCGAAGGTGAATCGCTGCTGCCCCTGGCCCGGCGCCTGATCGCTGAATGGGACAACGCTGAGGACGAGATACGTCAGCGCTTTACCCTGCAACGTGGACGCGTGACCCTGGCGGCCATCCCGTCGTTCGCGGGTAATTTGCTGCCGTCGATCCTCAAGGATTTTCGTGTGCGTTACCCCAAGGTCAATGTCACGGTCAACGACGTGATCAATGAGCAAGTGCTGGAGCTGGTTGGCGATCGGCAAGTGGAACTGGGTGTGGCTTTCGAGCCCGCGCCGGGTTCTTCGTTGACCTTTACCCCGTTGTACAGGGACCGTTTTGTCGCCGTGGTACCGCGTGACTCAGCGCTGGCCGGGCATACCCTGATTGACTGGCACACTTTGCTGCAGCAGCCCTTTATCACCTTGCAGCGGCCTTCAGCCGTGCGGGTCATGCTGGAGGAACACTTGCAGGCCCGGCAGATGAAACTGCCGGTGGATTTTGAAAGCCATCAACTGGCAACGGTGGGGCGCATGGTCGCCTGCGGGCTGGGTGTCAGTGTGGTTCCAGCCTTGTGCGCCGAGCAGATGCGCGAACTCGGTGCATGCTGCATCACCCTGCATGAGCCGGTGGTGGAGCGGGCCATCGGGGTGTTGACCAAGCCCGGCCATGAGCTGTCTGCCGCGGCCCAGGCGATGTTTGACTGTTTGCTTGAAACGCCCTGGTGAGCCTGCTTACGTCGCCACGGCAAAAGCAAACATGTGCAACAACCCGCTCTTGTGGGAGCGGGCTTGCTCGCGATGGCAGCACTTCGCTCATTCAGACAGAACGAGGTGCCTGCATCGCGGGCAAGCCCGGCTCCCACAGAGAAAGTATGTCGCTCGCAAAACCCTGAAGCGGCTAGCGGATCAGGCTTCGCGCCCGGCCTTGTGCCCGGCGCTGATGGCGCCTTCGATGTAGCCGATACTGTGGCAGTCGCCAATGCTGCTGGCGCTCAGGCCCGCCCGGGTCAGCTCGTCGAGCAGTCCGGTATCGGGCTGGGCACCGATAGCCAGCACCACGGAGTCGGCCTCGCTCTGCGCCGAGGTCCCATCGGCCAGTTGATAGCGCACGCAATGACCTTCAATGGCGCTGACGCTGGCTCCGGTGATCAGCTGGCCGCCATGCACACGAATCTCATGCAACACCCGCCAGCGGCGCACAATGGCCAGTTCGCGGCCCAGGTGGGTACCGCTTTCCAGCACGGTCACCTGGCGCCCGCGGGCAATCAGGAACTCCGCCAGCTCCAGGCCCACCAGGCCGCCACCGATAATGGTCACGCGCTTGCCCAGCGGCATCCACACCCGTGACAGTTTTTCCATGGCTTCACGGCTGTCGGTGATACCGGTCAGGCTGCCGGCTTTCATCATCGCCCGTTGGGTAAAGGACAGTTTGCGTTTGGCGATTTCTTCAGCGCGGTCGCCGGTCATCAGGCGACGCAGTTCGTCGCCGCTCCACACATGGTCCTGATCGGCGCCGGGAATCGCCGGGGCCGCACGTTCGGCACCGACGGCCACCAGCACCTGATCGGCGCCCAGGTCGCGCAGCAGGGCAGGGCTGGCCTGGGTATTGAGGCGGATATCTATCGACGACTGCTGCACCTGCACCTTGAGGTTGTCCAGTAATCGCGCGTTTTCGGCATAGGCCAGACCTGCGAAAAACAGCGTGCCACCGAGGCGGTCGCTGCGTTCGAGCAGGGTCACGCGGTGGCCGCGCAAGGCAGCGATGCGTGCGGCTTCCATGCCCGCCGGCCCGGCCCCGACCACCACCAGATGTTTGGGCGTGGCCGTGGGGCCGATCACGTATTCGAACTCATGGCCGGTCATGGGGTTGACCGCGCACTTGACCCGTTCGTTGATAAAAATCTGGCTCACGCACACATAGCAATAGATGCACGGGCGGATGCTGGCTTCCTGATCGTGGAGCAGCTTGTTGGGCAAGTCGGGGTCGGCCAGGAACTTGCGCGCCATTGCGATAAAATCACAGTCGCCACGCTTGAGGGCTGCTTCACCGACATCCGGCTCGATGCGCCCCACGGCAATCACCGGCACCTGTACGCTGCGCTTGAGGGCGGCGGTCCATTCCAGATAACCGCCGGGCTTGTGCACCAGTGGCGCCTCTGTAAACACCACGCCGCTGGTGATTCGCGCAGTGGCCGATACGCTCACGGCATCTACCCCGGCGGCCTCTGCCAGGCGCGCCACGGCTTTGGCGTCTTCAAGATTGATGCCGCCGGGGGTGTGCAACTCTTCGGCGTCCAGGCGCAGCCACACGGCAAATTCATGGCCGACCTTGGCCCGTATGGCCGCGATGATTTGCAGCAACAGCCGGGCGCGGTTTTCCAGCGTGCCGCCGTATTCGTCTTCACGCTGGTTGTAATAGCCCGACAAGAAGCCGGCGATGATGTAGCCGTGGGCCGCGTGGATCTCCACACCGTCGAAACCGGCGCGCCTGGCGCGATCGGCGGCACAGGCAAACCAGTCAATCATCTGCGCGATATCGGCGCTGTCCATCACCCGGATCGGCGAGCCTTCGGCGCGGCGTTTCATGGAGCTGACAAAGTTGGCCAGTTCTTCAGGCGTCAATGCGGCCATCATGTCGCTTTGCAACATGGGCGGTACCGAAGGCACCCACAGTTGCCGGCCTTCAGCCATGTCGCGCACTGCAGTCTTGCCCGCGTGCTGCAACTGCATGGCGATTTTGGCGCCGTGCTGATGCACGCGTTCGGCCAGGCGACTGAGCCCGGGGATAAAGTCATCGCTGGAAACGCCGACCTGGAATGGCTCGGCGGTGCCGGCCGGGAACGCCACCGAGCACACGCCCATGATCAGCAGCGCGGCACCGCCACGGGCGCGGGCTTCGTAATAGGCCTGGATGCGCTCGCCACACTGGCCATCGGCCTCGGCGAAATTGGAGCCCATCGGCGCCATGATGATGCGGTTGCGCAGTTCCATCGAACCGATGCGACCAGGTGCCAGCAACTGAGGGTATTTTGTCATTGTTATTTCAGCCCGAGCGGGTGTTGGAAGGGGCTGCGGCCGCCCGCAGGCAGCCGCAGTTGATACGGGTTGACCTCAACTGCGCAAAAACTCCAGGCACGCCTTGTTGAACAGCTCACGGTGTTCAACCTGCACCCAGTGCCCGCACTGGTTGAGCATGATAAAACGCGCATTGGGCGCGTGGTTCAGCACTTTCAGCGCGCCGGTGGCGGGGTTGAAGTTGTCGTTGGTGCCCCAGAAACCGAGGATCGGCGCCTGCAGTTCCTCAAGGCGTTCGGTCATGTTGGGCACCAGCATGGTGCTGAACAGATTGCGCGGCTGGTGTAAGGCCACGGCCACACGCTCGGCCAGCAGGTTGTCGTCCAGTTGCGAGCTGTCGAACAGTTGCAGGCTCATGATCCGGCGCATCTGTTCGATGCCCAGCGGGCCTGCGTTGTACAGCTCGACCATGCGCTGGATGCCGATCATCTTGAAATAGGTCTCGCGCTCTTCAACACCGCCGGGGGCCATCAGGATCAGCTTTTCGACGCGCTCCGGCTCCGCCAGCGCCAGGCCCAGGGCAATCGCCCCACCCAACGAGTTGCCGAGCAGGGTAGCGCGCTTGACGCCTACGGCCTTGAGAAAGCCCGACAGGGTGTTAACGAAAAACTCGAGGTCATAGTTCACCTCTTCCGGCTTGTCGGAGCGGCCGAAACCCGGCAAATCCACCACCAGGTTGCGAAACCCGGCAGCGACAAACTGCGGGTAGTTGCCCTTGAAGTTGCTGTAGCCGCTGGCGCCCGGGCCGCTGCCATGCAGCCACAATACGACCGGGCCGCTGCCCTCGTCGAGAAAGTGCAGGCGCAGGCCGTTGTCCAGTGTCACAAAGTGGCCGATGGGCAGGGGAAGGTCTTGTTCGGTCATCAGTCAATCTCCAGTTGTCAGGCAGTGGCCGCGTCAGCCAGCGGTGCTGGGGTCGGGGTCTTGTTCATCAGGTGGTTGCGATAGCGCGGCAGGGCCAAGGCCAGAAACACCGAGGCCAGGACCAGCAGCGAAACACAGGAGGCCAGGGCATAGCGCAGGCCTTCGTTGCCCAGGGTATGGGCGAAGCCGTCACTGAGCATGCCGATCAGTAGCGGCCCTACGCCAACCCCGAGCAGGGTCATGGCCATCACGAAAATCGCCGTGGCCTGCGCCAGTCGCGTGGCCGGGAACAGATGGGAAATCGCCCCCAAGCAAGGTGTTGCCCACCAGGTGCCGAAGAAGCTGAACACGCCATAAAACAGGAAAGCGCTGGGCACGGGGGTGTTGCCCACATAAAACGCGGTGCCCACCGGCCACAGAAAATAGGCCAGGCCAAAGGGGATGCTGATCAGCGTGCCCAGCAGCGGCACGCCGATTTGCCAGCCCTTGTCACGGCGCGCCAGGCGATCGCACAAGATGCCGCAGGTGAGGGTGCCGAACGTTGCCCCGGCGCCGCCTGCGACCCCGGCCAGCAGCCCGGCGTCCTGCAGGCTCAAGCCGTGGGAGCGGATCAGGAAGCTCGGGCTCCAGGTGCCGATGGCATAACCGGCAATGGCCGCAGAGCCGCCCGTGCAGACCAGCCAGAAAAAGGACGGGGTCTGGAACAACTGACGCACCGTGACCGCCCAGTGGTCTTGCGCCACCAGACTGGGGCTTACCAGCCGTGCCGGTTTGGGCGCGCGCACGGTAAGCAGCAGGAGCAGCCCGAGGAAAATTCCCGGCGCACCGATCACCACAAATGCGAAACGCCAGCCGTAATGCTGGGCGATCCAGCCGCCCAGGCCCAGACCGAAAATCGCTCCCAGGCTTGAGCCCAGCATCAATACCGACAGGGCGGTGGAACGGCGTTCGGGCGGGTACAGGTCCGAGACCATCGCCATTGACGGTGCGGTCCCCCCGGCTTCGCCGATGGCCACCCCGATACGCGCTATCACCAGCATGGCAAAGCTGGCGGCGAAGCCGCAGAAAATGGTCATCACGCTCCAGGCGATGCAGCTAAAGGCAATCACCTTCTTGCGCCCGATACGGTCGGACAGGCGCCCCAGTGGAAAGCCGAACAGGGTGTAGAACACGGCAAAGGTCACGCCTGAGAGCAGGCCGATACCGGTATCGGAAATGCCGAACTCGGCTTTGACCGGCTCGATCAAAATGGCCATCAGCAGCCGGTCTATGTAGTTGAAGATATAGATGGCAGCCAAGACGCCGAGTGCGTAATGGGTTCGCCAGGTGGGGCGCAAGGGTATGGACACGGTGGGCTCTCCCGGTTTTTGTTCTAGTGGGGGTGTTATTCCACGAAGGGGGGCTGGAGAACATCGTCCATTTAGACCAGCCGGTCATGCACAGGATCTCTCTGGGGATGCAAGTTGTAGCAGCTGCCGAGGAACGAAGGCTGCGTCCGGCGGCGAAGCCGTCGTAAAACCCTTTGGGTTCGGTGTTTCAGACACACCGCGTTTAACTGATTTACGACGGCTTCGCCGCCGGACGCAGCCTCGCGCTGCTCGTCAGCTGCTACGGTCGTCATCCGCTGCGGGGCTGCTTAGTCCCATCGGACGATGTTCAGCTTTTTGCGCCAGTCAATGATTGCTCCCATACACCGTCCGGGTTTACCGGCGGGCCGACATCGGGCAGGTGGGAGAACACGATGAAACTGCTGAATAAAGTGGCGTTTGTAACGGGTGCAGGCCAGGGCATGGGGCGGGCGATCGTGCGCCACTTTGCCGAGCAAGGGGCCAAGGTCGTTGCCGCCGATATCAACCTCGAAGCCGCACGCCAGAGTATTGAAGGCTTGGGCGACATGGCGCTGGCTGTGAGTTGCAATGTGGCCGACAGCGACTCGGTGGCCACGGCAATGGCGGGGGTTTACGCCCATTTCGGCAGCCTCGATGTGCTGGTCAACAACGCCGGCATCGGCTCCATCGATGCCTTCGCGCAAACCCCTGACGAGCACTGGCAACGGGTGATCGGGGTCAACCTCACCGGGACGTTTTTCTGCAGCCGTGAAGCGGTAAAACTGATGCTTGCCGCTGCCACGCCCGGGGTGATTATCAATATCTCCAGCACCGCGGCGCTTACCGGTGAAGGCCCCAGCCATTACTGCGCGGCCAAGGCCGGGGTAATGGGCCTGACCCGCAGCATGGCCCGCGAACTGGCAGGCAACGGCATACGCGTCAACACCATCGTTCCGGGCCCGACCAACACGCCGATGATGGCCGACATCCCGGACGACTGGATGCAAAGCATGCTCAAGGCCATCCCCCTGGGCCGCATGGGCGAAACCCATGAAATCGCCCGTGTCGCCGCCTTTCTGGCCAGCGAAGACGCAGCATTCATCACCGGCCAGAACCTCGCGGTCAACGGCGGCATGGCGTTTATCTGACAGGCCAATGGGAGAGCAGAACATGGGTACTCGTTTACAGGGCAAGGTTGCATTTGTTACCGGCGCCGGTTCCGGCATCGGGGCGGCTACGGCGTTGCGGTTTGCCGAGGAGGGCGCGCGGGTGGTGCTCTGTGGTCGGCGCATCGAGCCATTGCAGGCCGTCGCCGCGCAGATCCGTGACAGCGGTGGGTGCGCCGAGTGCGCAGTGGCCGATGTCAGCAATGAAGCGGCCTATGTCGCAGCCATCAACGATGCGGCGCAGCGCCACGGCCGCCTGGACATTCTGGTCAACAACGCGATGGCCTACAGCTGGGGCGCGATTGACAGCACCTCGACCGCTGACTGGCATTCGAACTTTGCCACCACTGTGGACGGCACCTTTTGGGGCACGCGCACGGCCCTGGGCCTGATGCGTGCCCAGGGCAGCGGCTCGATCATCAACCTGGCGTCGATCTGCGGGCAGTTCGGTACGCCGTGGATGGCCGGTTACTCGGCCGCCAAGGCGGCGGTGATCAACTTCAGCCGCGCTGCGGCCAGTGAAGGTGCCAGCCACAATATCCGTTGCAACGTGGTCAGCCCGGGTGTGGTCGAGACCCCGGCCACGGCAGGCATGCTCACCGATGACAAGACGCGCACCAATACCGAAAAACTCATCCCGCTCAAACGCGTCGGCCAGCCGGTGGAAGTGGCCAACGCCATTCTGTTCCTGGCCAGCGACGAAGCTTCTTACATCACCGGTGCTTGCCTGCCGGTGGATGGCGGGCGCAGCAGCGAGCTGTACACGGTACTGGAATAAGGACCTTTTTATGGAACAGAACGCCTTGCTAGCCCGTCTCGACCGACTGGAGTCGATTGAAGAAATCCGCCAGTTGGCCGGCAAGTATTCGCTGTCGCTGGACATGCGCGACCTCGATGCCCACGTCAACCTGTTTGCTGAAGACATTCGCGTGGGCCGCGAAAAAACCGGGCGTGCGCACCTCAAGGCCTGGGTCGATGACACCCTGCGCGACCAGTTTCACGGCACCTCCCATCACCTGGGCCAGCACCTGATCGAGTTTACCGACCCCGACCATGCGGTGGGCGTGGTGTATTCCAAGAACGAGCACGAGACCGGCCCCGAATGGGTGACCATGCAAATGCTCTATTGGGATGACTACGAGCGTATGCAGGGGCGCTGGTATTTCCGCCGCCGCCTGCCGTGCTACTGGTACGCCAGTGACCTCAACAAACCGCCGATCGGCACGCAAAAAATGCGCTGGCCGGGGCGCGAACCCTACGCCGGTACGTTTCACGACCTGTTCCCGTCTTGGACCGAATTCTGGGCCCAACGCCCGGACAAGGAACAACTGCCGCAAGTGGCGCCAGCTGCCCCGGTCGAACACTTTCTTGCCACCCTGCGCCGCGGGGCTGGTGCGCCGAAAATTCGCGTGCGCTGAGGAAAAACCATGAGCATTTTGTTTGAACCCGTGCGCCTGGGCGAGCTTGAGCTGGCCAACCGCATCGTCATGGCCCCCATGACCCGTAGCCGCGCCGATGCGCAGGGCGTGCCGACCGCCGAAATGGTCGAGTACTACCGCCAGCGTGCCTCGGCCGGGCTGATCGTTGCCGAAGGCACGTCGCCGTCGGCCAGCGGCCTGGGCTACTGCCGCACCCCGGCGATTTATACCCAGGCGCAGATCGCTGCGTGGAAGGCCGTGACCGATGCGGTCCACGCCGAGGGTGGCCTGATCGTGCTGCAACTGATGCATGTGGGCCGCGCCGCCAGCGCGCTGAACAAGCCCAAGGGGGCCGCCACGGTGGCACCCTCGGCCTTGCGCGCCCGCACCCAGCTGTTTACCGATGCGGCCGGGCTGGTCGATACCGACGAGCCCCAGGCCCTGACGCTGGACGCTATCGGGCAGGTGATCGGTGACTACCGCCAGGCGGCATTGAATGCCCGCGCCGCCGGTTTTGACGGCGTCGAGCTGCACTGCACCAGCGGCTACCTGCCCATGCAGTTCATGGCGTCAGGCAGCAACCTGCGCAATGACCAGTACGGTGGCAGCGTCGAGAACCGCGTGCGTTTCCCGGCACAAGTGCTGGCGGCGATGGCGGCTGCCATCGGCGCCGGGCGCGTGGGCTTGCGGCTGTGCCCGGGTAACCCGTTCAACGATATTGAAGATCAGGACCCGCTGGGTACCGCCGTGGCGCTGTGCAAGGCCGCCGAGCCGCTGGGCCTGGCCTATGTACATATCATGCGCTCACCCCTGGCCGAGCTGGATGCCTTTGCCCTGGCCCAGCGTCATTGCAGCAACGGCCTGATTCTCAATGACGGCTTTGACGGCGAATCGGCGCACGCCGCGCTGCAGGCCGGGCAGGGCGATGCGGTGTCGTTTGCCCGGCACTTTATCGCCAACCCGGACCTGGTCGAGCGCCTGCGCAGGGGCCTGCCCCTGGCCCGTTTCGAGCGCAAGACCCTGTATTCCCCTGGCCCTGCAGGCTACAGCGACTACCCCCTGGCCGAAGCGGTGAGCGCATGAATGACATGTCCCGGATCAGCGCACTGGTGGCGCCCACACAACAGCCCGTCCCGCGCCAGCAGACCCAGGCCCTGCTGGACTTGCGTTCTGCGGCCAGTGCCCGGATCAAACCAGCGGACCTGTACACCCTGGCCGACCGCCTGGAGGAGCAGGCCCGGGACTTTGCCGAGCGGCCCTTCTTGATCGCTGGCGAGCAGCGGTTCAGCTACGCCAGCGTGGAGGCCCAGGCCAATCGCATGGCCCATGTGTTCTATGCCAAGGGGCTGCGCCCGGGTGACGTGTGCGCGATTGCCATGGAAAACCGCCCGCAGTTTTTCTTCAGCTGGTTCGGGTTGGTCAAGCTCGGTGTGGTGGTGGCGTTCATCAATACCCAGGTCACCGGCAAGCCGCTGGTGCATGCCCTGCAATCCACCGACGCCAAGGCGGTGGTGGTGGGCGAGGAGTGCCTGGGCAACCTGCTGGGCACCGATGGCCTGCCGGATGTGCCGCTCTGGCTGGTTGAAGATGCCCTCGACCCGTTTGATGGCCCGTTGCCGACCTTTGTCGATTGTGACTTTGCCGAGCAGATCAAGCAGGCGCCAGGCACGGTGTTCCCCCGTGACGTGCGCGCAGCGATCACGGCTGAAACCACCACCCTGCTGATTTTCACCTCGGGCACCACCGGCCTGCCCAAGGCGGCGCGCTACAGCCATATGCGCTGGATGTCTTCAGGTGACGTGATGGAGGTGACCCTGGGGGCCACCTGCGACGACGTGTTTTATTGCTGCCTGCCGCTGTACCACGGCGCGGCGGCCACCTCGGTGACGTCAACGGCATTGCGTGCCGGGGCGAGCATCGTCATGCGGCGCAAGTTCAGCGTGCGCGAGTTCTGGGCCGATGTGCGGCGCAATCGCATCACCGTGTTCCAGTACATCGGCGAGATTTGCCGCTACCTGCTCAACCAACCCGTGGTAGCCGGCGAGCGCGAGCACAGCTTGCGCCATATGCTCGGTGCCGGGCTGACCCCGGAATCCTGGCAACGCTGGCTGGAGCGGTTCGGCCCGATCCAGGTGTTCGAGGGCTGGGGCGCCACGGAGTCCAACGCCAACCTGATCAACGTCGACAACTATGTAGGGTCCTGTGGTCGTGTACCAGACTGGAGCCGCACCAATCTGCGCCTGGTGCGGTACGACGTCGAAAGCGACAGCCATCCCCGGGACGAAAACGGCTTCTACCAGCTGTGCCAGCCCGGTGAACTGGGCGAGGCAATGGGCTTTATCATTGACCACCCGCAAATTGGCGGCGGACGTTTCGAGGGCTACACCCAGGCGGCCGCCACCGAGAGCAAGATCCGCCGCAACGTGTTCCAGGAAGGGGATGCCTACTGGAGTTCGGGGGACCTGCTGCGCTATGACGACGAGGGTTATTTCTACTTTGTCGACCGCATCGGCGACACCTACCGCTGGAAAAGCGAGAACGTTTCCACCCTGGAAGTGGCCGACACCCTGAGCGATATGCCGGGTCTTGAGCTGATCAACGTCTACGGTGTGCAGGTGCCCGAGCATGAAGGGCGGGCCGGGATGGCGGCGGTGCTGATGCAGCCCGGGCATGCCTTTGACCCGCAGGCCTTTTATGACCTGACCCTGGCGCGTTTGCCCCGTTATGCGGCGCCGGTGTTTGTGCGGGTCACCCCTGCAGCTGACCTGACCAGCACTTTCAAGCTGCGCAAGGTCGACTTGCAGCGTCAGGGCTACGCCCCGCAGTTTTTCAGCGACCCGCTGTTCGTGCGCGATGAAAGCAGCGCCAGCTATCAGCCGTATTCACTGCAGGTACTGGCCCGTAACGGCCTGCTGCCGTTTGCCGGGGCCAGCCATGAGTGATGACCTCGACGCCCAGGGCCATCAATGGCGTGACGGCCTGCGCTACCCCTGGCCGCAGGCCCCGGCCAACGGCCAGGTGCAGGTTGTGGCCGAGGGGGTGCTGTGGTTGCGCATGCCGCTGCCATTTGGCCTCGACCACATCAACCTGTACCTGCTGCGTCACGCTGACGGTTGGGTGGCGGTGGATACTGGCCTGAACAGTGATCAATGCCGCAGCGTATGGGAGCAGGTGTTTGTTGAGGCAATGGCTGGCTTGCCGCTCAAGGCGGTGATCTGCACCCATTTTCACAGTGACCATACCGGTGTGGTCGGCTGGCTGGCCGCGCGCTTCCGCTGCCCGGTGCTGATGACCCAGGGCGAGTTCGATGCCTTGCATCACGGTCCGCCCACGGCGGCAGAGCCGGACTGGGCGTTTCTGGATTTCTATCAAAAGGCCGGTTTCAGCGCCGAGCGCGCCACCTCGCTGCTACCGCTGATCCAGGGCGAGCACTTTCGCCCGCAGCTGGTGGCCGGGTTTACCCGGTTACGCCACGGCAGCGAACTGACCATCGGCGGGCGCCGCTGGCAGGTGGTGATGGGCAACGGCCATTCGCCGGAACACGCCTGCCTGTATGCCGCGCACGATGGCCTGCTGATTTCCGGCGACCAGGTGTTGCCGCGCATCACCTCGACCATCGCTGTGTACGTCACCGAACCTGCCGCCAACCCGCTGCGCGACTGGCTGGACTCCATCGAACGGCTGCGGGTGATCCCCGACAGCGTGCTGGTGCTGCCGGCCCATGAGCGGCCGTTTTTCAACCTGCATCTGCGTCTGGACCAGTTGCGTGACCACCATCACAACCACCTGCAGCAATTGCTCGCGGCCTGTGCGCAACCGCGCACCGGGCTGGAGCTGATGGCGGTGCTGTTCAAAAAGCTGTCAGGCCGTTTCGACGAGCTGATGGCGCTTGGGGAGACGTTGGCGCACGCCAATTACCTTATGGCCGAGGGGGCGCTCGTTCGTGAGGTGCAAGGAGGGCTGCATCGTTATCGGCTGGCCCCGACAGGAGTCGCGAAATTCGACCCGCTTCAGTTGTGCTTTGCAGCATGCAATGACGCTTGAACCCATCGAAGCGGCCACCGAGTCGCGAATCAGGAGAGGCAGAGTGATCAATAAAAATAACAATAAATGTCTTGGGCTGCGCCCGCACAGTGTTCAGGCCAGTGGCCTGGCCGTTGCCGTGGCATTGGTCAGCAGCCCGTTGTGGGCCGGGGATACCATTGAATTTGAAGATGGCACCACCATTGACTGGTCGGTGACCACCAGCTACGGCATCGGCACGCGCCTGGGCAACCCCAGCGGTCGGCTGATGGGGATTAACGCCGATGATCCGAACCGCAACTTTGATCAGCACAGCCTGACCACCAACCGGGTGGGCGCGCTGGGCGAGATGATCCTGCGCAAGGACAACTACGGCGCAGTGGTGCGCGCCAGTACCTTTTACGACGACGTGTATCACCGCAAAAACGACAACGACTCACCGGCCACCGTCAACAAGTACGGTGACAACGACGAGTTCACCAGCGATACCCGCTACTACAGTGGCGGGCGCACGCGCCTGCTCGACGCTTATGTGTTCGGCGGCTGGCGCTTTGAAAACGACACCATGCTCGATGTCAAAGCCGGTCGGCATATCGAGTCCTGGGGTGAAAGCTTGTACTACCCGGGCGTGAACGGCGTACAGAACCCGTCCGACGCGGTCAAGGCGGCGCAGCCGGGGGTCGAGGTCAAAGAGGTGTTGCTGCCGGTGGGGCAGTTCTCGGCGTCGTACCGCATCAACCCGCAATTCACCCTGGGCGGTTATGTGCAGTACGAGTGGAAGGGCACCGAATTGCCGCCTGTGGGCAGCTTCCTGTCGACTTCCGACGTGATCGGCCCGGGCCGCGAGTTCTTGTACATGGGCGCCAACAAGGTGCCTTACCTGGGTACCGATGAGCCGCGCGACAGCGGTCAGTGGGGTGCGCAGGTGCGCTACCGGCCGATCACCGACCTTGAGCTGTCGCTGTTCCATGTGGTGTACCACGACAAAAACCCGGCTACCGCACTGGTCGGCTGGGACCCGATACCGGCAGGCCCCGGTGGCCTGGCTTACAAGGCCAACGGCTATCGGGTCAAATACTTTGAAGACATCAAGCTGACCGGTATCAGCGCCACCACCAAGCTGGGCGAATACCAGTTGGGGGCAGAATGGTCGTATCGCGACGGCGCGCCGGTGATGGTCAATACCGGCCTTGGCCCGGTACCGGCCAAGGGTCGTGGCCAGCAGTTCCAATTGTCGGCGATGCGCATCCTGGGTGATCGCCCGTGGGCCAGCCAGACCACCCTGACCGGTGAATTTGTCACCGTGCGTGCTGACCACGCCGACGAAACCTCGGCCGCGCCGAACCTTGAAGGGGTGGGGCTGTTGCCGTCGCTGGTGCCTTCCGTGCAGCCGTCCGATCAGTACACCTACAAGACCGCCACGGCCTGGCGCACCCGCTCGTCGAGCGCCTACACCGTGGGCGCCTCGTTCAGCTACCCGGGGGTCTTCCAGGGCTGGGACCTGGAAGTGCCGTTCACCTTCTCCAATGTGTTCAGTGGTGCTGCGCCGATGTCGGGAACGATTGCCGGTGTGGCAGGGGATCGCCGCCTGAGTGCGGGGACCACCTTCAAATACCTGAGCAACCTCGAAGTGTCGCTCAAATACATCGGCTACCTGGGCTCGCCGGACCCGATCTACCGCCCGCTGGCAGACCGTGACTACGCCACGTTCTCGATGAAATACACGTTCTGACGATTTGCCCGTTCCCTTTGTGGGAGCGGGCTTGCCCGCGATACAGGCACTGAGGTTTTACAGCAGAACCGCGTTGGTGCCATCGCGAGCAAGCCCGCCCCCGCGCAACGGCCTGATTTGCACTTTTAAAGAGAGATAACTATGGGTCTTAAAGGTCATGCCGCCATTGTTGGCAGCGCTCAGTACAAACCCGAGAAATACGCCACGGCGCCGCGCATGTTCCATCTGGAGCAAGTCGCCGACCTGGCGGCCCGGGCTCTACAGGATGCCGGCTTGCAGGCATCCGATCTCGACGGCCTGGTGATCAACGGCCCGCAATTTCATGAAGCCTCGGTATTCGTGCCGGCGATGGCCGCCGAGTACCTGGGCATGCGCCTGAATTTTGCCGAGGTGGTCGACCTCGGCGGCTGTACGTCGGTGGGTATGGTCTGGCGCGCGGCGGCTGCCATCGAGCTGGGTTTGTGCCAGGCGGTACTGTGCGTACTGCCGGCACGCATGGCGCCTTTGGGCCCGGATGAAGACGCCAGCTGGATGGCCCGGGCCATGCGCTATGGCGGGCACAGCACGGCATTCGGCGCTCCCGAAGCCGAGTTCGACTTGCCGTACGGGCATATGGGCCAGAACACCGGCTACGCCATGATCGCCCAGCGCTATGCCGCGCAATATGGCTATGACCCGCGGGCACTGGCAAAAATCGCCGTCGATCAGCGCACCAATGCCCAGTACAACCCCGAAGCGATGTTTTACGGCCAGCCGCTGACCATCGAGCAAGTGCTGGCCAGTAAAAAAGTCGCCGACCCGCTGCATGTGCTGGAAATCGTCATGCCGGTGGCGGGTGGCGCCGCGATGATTATCGCCTCCAAAGAGGTGGTGGCCCGGGCCCGCAAGCGGCCGTCGTGGATCACCGGTTTTGGCGAGCATCTGGCATTCAAGTCGCCGTCCTATGCCCAGGACATGCTGCACACGCCTATCGGGCCTGCCTCGCAGCGGGCATTTGCGATGGCCGGGCTCAAGCCGGGCGATGTGGATGCCGCACAAATTTATGACTGCTACACCATCACCGCCTTGCTGACCCTGGAAGACGCCGGGTTTTGCGCCAAGGGCGAAGGCATGAGCTTTGTGCGCGAACACGACCTGACCTGGCGCGGTGACTTCCCGATGAACACCCACGGTGGCCAGCTCAGCTTTGGCCAGGCCGGTGCGGCGGGGGGCATGAGCCAGGTGATCGAGGCGGTGACGCAAATCGCCGGTGAAGCGGGCGAGCGCCAGCTCAAGCGCTGCGACACGGTGTATGTCTCAGGCACCGGTGGGGTGATGAGTGAGCAGGGCGCATTGATACTTCAGGGAGCATAAATCCAATGTCGAACAACAAACCAATGCCGGTTCCGACCGAGATTTCTGCACCGTTCTGGGAAGGCTTGAAGGCCGAGCGTCTGCTGATTCAGCAATGTGAGCGCTGCAGTCACTGGGTGTTTTACCCGCGCCGGCATTGCCCGGCGTGTTTTACCCATGCACTGGCCTGGCGTGAAGTCAGCGGCGGGGCGACGCTGTACAGCTTCACCGTGACCCGCATCGCGACCCTGCCCGACTTTGCCGATGAAATGCCGCAGATATTGGCGGTGGTCGAGCTGGATCAGGGTGTGCGCATCAATACCAATCTGGTGGGGCTGGACGAGGCCGAAGTGAAGGTCGGTATGCGCCTGCAACCGGTGTATGCCGAGGTCGATGCCAAGGGCAACCGGCTGCTGCGCTTTACCGGGCTGGACAAGGACGCCGAGGGCTTGAAGGCCTTGCGTGCGGTGGAACAGCCGGTGGTAGAAGCCGCTGTACAGGTGCGTCAGGTGGCGCTGGATGACGAAGCGGCGTTGCAGGCGCTGGTCAGCGACGAGTTCAGCGCGTGGAGCAATCAGGTGGTGGTTGATCAGGGCCTGATCGACAGCTTTGCCCTGTTGTCCGGGGATGATTACTGGATCCACACCGACCCGGAGCGGGCGCGCAAGCACAGCCCGTTTGGCGGCACCATCGCCCATGGTGCGCTGGTGCAGATCCTGCAATCGCGGATGAAGCTTAACCTGGGGTACGAGATCACCGGCTTTACCAATATGGTCAACTATGGCTCGGATCGTCTGCGCTTCCCGGCGCCGGTGCCGGCGGGCTCGACCATCCATGCGCGGGCGCGGGTCAAGCGGGTGGAGCGGGTCAAGAGTGGCACCCAACTGACACTGGAACTCAACACCCATGTGCTGGGCAGCGAGCGGCCGTCGGTGATCAATGAGCTGGTGATTTTGTATATGTAATGCCCTGTGGGAGCGGGCTTGCCCGCGATGGCATCGACGCGGTTTTAATGACACACCGCGCCGCCTGCATCGCGGGCAAGCCCGCTCCCACCGGTTTAAGGCGCCCCGCCTGGCAAGCTTTAGTCTCAACGGACGATGAGTCCCGCCCGCAACCTTCCCATACTGCCCCAAGCCAATAAATACAGGCATTGAGGAGCAGGCACATGATCGACATTCGTGGTTTGAGCTACTTCGTTGCAGAGTCTGCAGATCCCGTTCAATGGCAGCGTTACGCCACAGACGTGCTCGGGATGATGGTCAGCGAAGCACCCGCCGGTGGCTTGTATGTGAAGATGGACGAGCGTCCGTTTCGCATGCTGATCGTGCCCGGTGGCGAATCGCGCTACCTGGCCTCCGGCTGGGAACTGGCCAGCGAGAAGGCTTTCAATGCCGCCATCGAAGTGCTGGACCAGGCCGACGTCAGCTGGCGCCACGGCACCGCCGAGCAATGCAATCAGCGCGGTGTACAGGCGCTGTTGCAGGTTACCGATCCGTCAGGCAACCGCCATGAACTGAGCTGGGGCCATCGCTCCGATTGCCAGCCGTTTGTCTCGCCCCAGGGGGTGCCGCGGTTTATCACCGGGGACATGGGCCTGGGCCACACCGTGCTGCCGGCGCCGAACTTCGATGCCACCCTGGCGTTTGCCAAGGATGTACTGGGTTTTGAGTTGTCGGACATTTTCAACTTCCGCCCCGACCCGTCGGCTCCCCCGATCCGTATCCACTTTCTGCACTGCAAGAACAGCCGTCACCACAGCCTGGCCCTGGCCGAATACCCGGTGCCGTCGGGCTGCGTGCATGTGATGGTCGAGGTTGATTGCATGACCGAAGTGGGCCGTGCCCATGACCGGCGCATCGCCCATGATGTGCCGTTGTCGGCCACCCTCGGCCAGCATCTGAACGATCACATGACCTCTTTTTATATGAAAACCCCTTCAGGTTTCGACCTGGAGTACGGCTATGGCGGCCTGCTGGTGGACTGGCAGGAGCACAGCGCTTTTGAATTCACCCGGGTCAGCCTGTGGGGCCACGATTTTTCCGTCGGCCAGCAGCAGTAAGGAGCAACACATGAACAAGCAAATGACAGCGGCCGATGTGGTCGGCCAGTTGCGCGACGGCATGACCATCGGCTTCGGCGGCTGGGGCCCGCGGCGCAAGCCGATGGCGATCGTGCGCGAGATCCTGCGCTCGGACGTCAAGGACCTTACCGTGGTCGCCTACGGCGGCCCCGAGGTCGGCATGCTCTGCGCTGCCGGCAAGGTGAAAAAGCTGATTTTCGGTTTTGCCACCCTCGACGCCATCCCCCTGGAACCCTACTTTCGCAAGGCCCGCGAGGCCGGTGAGCTGGAACTGATGGAGCTGGACGAGGGCATGCTGCAATGGGGCCTGCGCGCCGCCGGCATGCACTTGCCGTTCCTGCCCACCCGCTGTGGCCTGGCCACCGATGTCAGCCGCCTGAACCCCGATATCAAGCAGATAAAGTCGCCCTATGCCGATGGCGAGGTGCTGCTGGCCATGCCGGCGCTCAACCTGGATATCGCCTTCCTGCATGTCAACGTGGCCGACCGTTTGGGCAACACCCTGGTGACCGGCCCCGATCCGTATTTCGACCATTTGTATGCGCGTGCGGCGAAACAATGCTTTGTGTCCTGTGAGCGCATCGAGGAACGCCTGAGCCTGGATGCTGCCCAGGCCCGCTTCAACACCTTTGAGCGTTACCTGGTCAGCGGCGTGGTGCATGCACCGTTTGGCGCGCACCCGACGTCGTGCCCGTCCGACTACGGCTGGGACCTGAGCCACTTGAAACGCTACAGCGCCAGTGCCGCCGAAGAAGGCGGCTGGCAAGGCTACATGGCCGAGTTCGTGACCCCGGGCGAGAGCGCTTATCAGGCCAGCAATGGCGGTGTCGACCGACTCAGCGCCTTGCCGCTGCCCGTGTTTTAAGGAGCTTTTACATGACTGCTACTAGCGAATTTACCCTGGCTGAATTGTTGATCGTGGCCGCCTGTGAAGCCTGGCGTGGCAACGGCGAAGTGGTTGCTTCGGGCCTGGGCGTAATCCCGCGTCTGGGCGCGAGCCTGGCCAAGCTGACCCATAGCCCCGAACTGTTGATGACCGACAGCGAGGCCTTTCTGGTAGAGGAACCGATCCCCTTAGGGCCGCGCGGCGACTATGTGCCGCGTTACTCGGGCTACCTGTCGTTCGAGCGGGTGTTCGAGTGCGTGTGGGGCGGGCGTCGCCACGCGATGATCGGCCCGACCCAGATCGACCGCTGGGGCCAGACCAACCTGTCGTGCATCGGCGACTATCACAAGCCGAAAGTGGCGATGCTCGGGGTGCGCGGTTTGCCGGGCAACAGCATCAACCATATCAACTCGTTTTTTGTGCCGGCGCATAACACCCGGGCGTTTGTCGCGGGGGAAGTGGACATGGTTTCGGGTGTGGGCTTCAAACCCGAGCGCTGGGAAGAAGGCATGCGCCGCGACCTGATGGACATCCGCTTGATCGTCACCGACCTGTGCGTGATGGACTTCGGCGGGCCGGACCGCGCGGTGCAGGTGCGTTCGCTGCACCCTGGCGTGAGCTTTGAAGAGGTGCAGGAAAAAACCGGTTTCCCGCTGCTCAAGGCCGCCGACCTCAAGCAAACCGTGGCGCCGACGCCGGAGCAACTGGCGCTGATCCGCCGCCTCGATCCCCATGACTATCGCGCCTCTGCGCTCAAGGGCAACCCGCCCGGCATTCGTCAGGCCTGAAGGCCAGGAGTTCACATGAGCAGCGACAGCGAATTTGTGCAGCGGGCTGATACCGCTGTGTATGAAACCGAGGAGCCGGTGCTCTATGGGGTGGCGGACGGAATTGCCACGCTGACAATGAACCGGCCGACCGTCAATAATGCGCAGAACTCGCAGATGACCTACGCCCTGGACGATGCCTTTCGCCGTGCCGTCAATGACGACGCGGTGAAGGTCATTGTGCTGCGCGGCAATGGCAAGCATTTTTCGGCGGGGCACGATATCGGCACCCCGGGGCGCGATATCAACAAGGAATTCGACCGCGCCAGCCTGTGGTGGGACCACACCAACAAGCCGGGCGGCGAGTACCTGTATGCCCGCGAGCAGGAGGTGTACCTGGGGATGTGCCGGCGCTGGCGTGAATTACCCAAGCCGACCATCGCCATGGTCCAGGGTGCGTGCATTGCCGGTGGGCTGATGCTGGCCTGGGTCTGTGACCTGATCGTGGCCAGCGACGATGCGTTTTTCCAGGACCCGGTGGTGCGCATGGGCATTCCGGGGGTGGAGTATTTCGCCCATCCCTATGAATTGAACCCGCGCATTGCCAAGGAATTTCTGTTTACCGGCGATCGCATGAGCGCCGAACGCGCTTATCAAATGGGCATGGTCAACCGCCTGTTTGCCCGCGAGGGGCTGGAGGCGGGCACCTATGCGCTGGCGGCGGCCATCGCCAAACAGCCGCGCATGGGCCTGGCGCTGACCAAACAGGCGATCAATCACGTCGAGGACTTGCAGGGCAAGCGCACGGCGATGGACGCGGTGTTTGCCTGGCATCACTTTGCCCATAGCCATAACGAACTGCTCTCCGGCGACAAGCTGGGCGGCTATGACGCCAAGGCGATGATTGAAGCGAACAAGAGTGCTGCGGGAGAGCGTCGATGAGTGAGTATCTGCAAACGGCGTTGACCGATGCCCTGGGCTGTCGTTATCCCATTGTGCAAACCGCAATGGGCTGGGTGGCGGATGCCAATCTGGTGATCGCCAGTACCCGCGCCGGGGCCTTCGGGTTTCTGGCCGGGGCGACCATTGCTGCGGATCAACTGGAAGCGCAAATCCAGCGAGTGATCGAGGCCACGGGTGGCAGTAATTTCGGCCTCAATTTCCATATGTTCCAGGACAACGCCGCGCAGTGCGTGGACCTGGCCATTGAATACCGTCTGCGTGCCGTCAGTTATGGCCGTGGCCCGGATCGTCAGACCATTGATCGTTTTAAAAAGGCCGGGGTGCTGTGTATTCCCACTGTGGGCGCACTGAAGCACGCGCTCAAGGCCGTGGAACTGGGCGCGGACATGATTACCGTGCAGGGTGGTGAAGGCGGCGGCCATACCGGCGGGGTGCCGAGCACGATTTTGCTGCCCCAGGTGCTGGATGCCGTGCAGGTACCGGTGATCGCGGCGGGCGGTTATTCCACCGGGCGCGGGCTGGCCGGTGCGCTGGCGGCGGGGGCGGCGGGAATAGCGATGGGCACGCGGTTTTTGATGACCCAGGAATCGCCCACACCCCTGGCGACCCTGGAACGTTATGTGAACGTCACCGACCCGCAGCAGATTCGCGTCACCACGGCGGTGGACGGCATGCGCCACCGCATGATCGAAAACGCCTTTATCAAGCGCCTGGAACAAGCCAGTGCCTTTGGCCGCCTGCGCATTGCCCTGGGCAGCGCCTGGCAGTGGAAGCAACAGACCGGCATGAGCCTTGGGCATATGCTCGGCGTGTTTGCAAAGTCAGTGAAAGAAGACCCGGGTGCGCTGTCGCAGACGGTGATGGCGGCCAATCAGCCGGTGCTGTTGCAGCGCTCGATGGTGGATGGCGTGCCGGATGAGGGGATTTTGTCGAGCGGGCAGGTGGCCGCCGCCATTGGCGAACTGAAAAGTTGCCAGAGCCTGATCGACGAGATGGTGCAGGAGGCCGAACGCTGTCTGATCGCGGTCAATGCACGTCATCAGGCCATGCGCTGTAGGGCTGGTGAACCGGCGGCGCTGTGAAAGGCCCTTTTATGCTGTAACTGAACTTATCCCGATACAAAACCGGTCCGCACAAGCCCGTGGGGCAGGAAACCTGGTCACTACACTTTTTAATTATTGTGCAGTTCAGGAACTTGCCCCATGCCTCAAGCCTTGCATCGCCACACCCCGACGCTTAGCGCCTGTGACCCTCGCGGGCTGCCCGTGCGCGAGGTGGCCTACCACCGGCGCAGTGCGGCACAGTTGGCCGAAGCACGCATTTGCCGACAGGTGTTCGGCCCCACGGGGCATGTGGGTGAACAGTGGGATGCGCGCCTGCTGGCCTTGCGCAACCAGGACCCGGCCACGGTGGCCAATCAACGCAACCGCCACTCACTGTCGGGGCGCCTGCTGTACAGCGCCCATGTCGACCGGGGTGTACGTATCACCCTGGCTGGCGCAGGGGCACAACTGCGCTACAGCTGGGATGCCCGGGGCACACGGCACACCTGTGAATACGACGGCCTGCTGCGCCTGAGCGCAGTATTCGAACAGGGCGCCGACGCCACGACCGGTCGTTGTGTCGAACGCCTGAGCTATGCCGACAACCGCACAGAACACCGCTTGCTCAACTGCTGCGGGCGGCTGGTCCGCCATGATGACCCGGCAGGCTCGCTGTGGTTTGAGGGCTATGACCTGTTGGGGCAGGTGACGAGCCAGTCGCGGCGCTTTGTCCGCGACGTATCCCTGCTCCCAGATTGGCCGGTGCACAGCGCAGGGCGTGAGCCGTATCTGGAACCCGGCAGCTGGCGCACATACTGGCGCCATGATGCCTCGGGCCAGTTGATCGAACAGACCGATGCCCGGGGCAATCGGCAAGTGTTCCAGCAGGGGGTGGATGGCTTGCTGACCTCGCTGCTGGTGCGCACCGTCAGCGGCGCCGAGCAGCGGGTGATAGAGCAAAGAACCTACACCGCCAATGGCCAGATTGAAGTCGAGCGGGCGGGCAACGGCGTGGTCAGTGTTCTGACCTACAACCCGCTGGATGATAGCTTGCAGCGTCGCCAGACCTGGCGCACCGGAAAACCGGGTGAACCGCTGCAAGACCTGACCTATACCTACGACCGGGTCGGCAATGTGCTGAGGTTGGCGGATGCCGCGCAGCCCTTGCAGTGGGCTGACAACAGCCGTGTGCAAGCGGTGAGCAACTATGCCTACGACACCCTCTACCAACTGATCGAAGCTACCGGCCGGGAAAATTCGGACCCTGCCTACGGCCCGCAACTGCCCGGTGTTGCACTGTTATCCGGGGGCAGCGCCCAGCGCTTGCGCAATTACCGCCAGGTCTATACCTACGATGCCGGAGGCAATTTGGCCCGGTTGCAACACATCCCCAGCCACGGCTCGGGCTATACCCGTCAGATGAGGCTGGCGCAGCACAGCAATCACGGCCTTGAGCAAACGCCGGGGTTGGCCGCCAACCCGGGGCCGGGCAGTGGTTTTGATGGCAATGGCAACCAGCAGAGACTGGAGCCCGGCCAGACCCTGGCCTGGAACCTGCGCAACCAGTTGCAGCGGGTGACACTGGTAGCGCGGGCAGAAGGGGCCAACGATGAAGAAATCTACGTTTATGACGGTGGCGGGGCGCGGGTGCTTAAAGTCCGACAAAGGCACGGCCATCGCCTGCCCCGGAACGAAGCCGTGTACTACTTGCCCGGGCTAGAAATCCGTCGCAACAGCGCCACGGGCCAGTGGCTGGATGTGCTGACCATTGCCGGCGAACTCAGCAGTGCGCGGATCCTGCACTGGGAGCAGGGCCGCCCCGCGGACATCGAGAACCACCAGTTGCGCTTGAGCCTGGCAGACCACCTGGGCAGCAGCACCCTGGAGCTGGATGGGGCAGCGCGCCTGCTCAGCCAGGAAATTTGCTACCCCTATGGCGCCACGGCCTGGTGGGCAGCCAGATCGGCCATCGAGGCCAGTTACAAACATGTGCGTTATTCGGGCAAGGAGCGCGATGCCAGCGGCCTTTATTACTACGGCTACCGTTATTACGCACCCTGGCTGGGGCGCTGGATCAGCGCCGATCCGGGGGACGCGGTCGATGGCCTGAACCTGTACGCGATGGCGCGGGGTAACCCGATCAGCAGGCGGGACGAGCAGGGCTTGCAGAGCAGCGAACTGGTCGGGCAGGGCAGCCTGCTTGCTACGGTGAAAGGTGTCGCCACGGGGGTGTCGAACCTGGTGCGGTCGCGCGTGCAGGCCTCCAGTGCGGCGGCAATCCGCGATGCCCTGGCCACATATATAAGCAATGCCATAGGCGCCGGGGTCGATATTGCCCTGTTCGAGGGGCGCCAGCCGTCGGGTGCGGCCAACAGCGCCCTGAGAAGCGTGGTGGCGGTCCTGGACGCACTGACCATGATGCACATGACCACCGGGGTATTTGGCCACCTCACCCGCTGGAGCCCATTTATCGGCTTTTTTGCCGCCTCGGCGGCGGATCGGGGTTTCGAAATGCGTGGTGCCATCGAGGGTACGGGAAGCAGTCAAGCCTGGGACCCGGTGGCCCGTCTGCGCCTGGCCGGTCATGTCCGGGCCTTTAGCCGGGAAATCGTCCAGCAGGCGCTCAGAGGCATGGGGGACAGCGTGGCCTGGGGCCAGACCCCGGTGCCAGCGCGAATCCCGCGAACGTTGATGGCTGCGGGCGCCTATAGCCTGGCCACCATCCCCGGTGCGGTCTATGGCCACTATGTGCCGGGACCGCTGGTGTCCAACCTGGCCCCGGCGATTGAGGCTTACGATGCGGCAGCGGGGACGTGGATTCGCGCAGGCCATCCCACTGCGAACCTGGAGCGGCATGCCCAGACACTGCAACTGCCCGCTCTGATGGACACCGCCCAGGGCGGGCTTAGCCGGATGTTCAACCAGACCTGGAGTTACTGGGCGGGGGTAGGTATCGAGGCCATTGCGGCCTTTGCCACGGGCGTGCCCATTGCCCGGCAGAGTGCCCGGGCGCGGGCCTGGGTAGGGGCTGCCAAGGGCGTGGTGTCAGCCCTTACCGAGGTGCGTGGGCTGCTGCTACAAACTGCCAGAAGTGGCTACAGCAGCCTGTTTGCGCGCTGGAGAACGGCCAGAGGCTGAAAAACACCCCTGCTCCGGGAGTGACTGGCTCAGGACAGAAAACCGCCATCCACATTCAGCGAAACACCGGTGGTGTAGCTGGATGCATCACTGGCCAGGTACAGCACGGCCCCGGCCATTTCGCTGGGGGCTGCTACGCGTTTGAGCGGGATCTGTTGCAATGCAGTTTTCAGAATGGCGTCGTTACTGACCAGCGCCGAGGCAAATTTGGTGTCGGTCAGGCCCGGCAGCAGGGCGTTGCAGCGAATGCCGAAGCCTGCGCATTCCTTGGCAAACACCTTGGTCATGTTGATCACTGCGGCCTTGGTCATCGAATACACGCCCTGGAATACCCCGGGCGATACGCCGTTGATCGAGGCCACGTTGATGATGCTGCCACCCCCGTGTTCGCGCATCAGCTTGCCCGCTTCGACCGACATAAAGAAATAGCCGCGGATATTCACGTCCACGGTTTTCTGGAAGGCGCTGAGGTCAGTGTCCAGCACGTTGCAGAACTGCGGGTTGGTCGCCGCGTTGTTGACCAGGATGTCGATGCGGCCAAAGTCGGCGCGGATGCGCGCAAAGGTCTGGCTGATCTGCTCCATTTCACCGATATGGCAGGCAATGGCCGTGGCCTTGCCACCTTCGGCAATGATCGCATCGGCTACTGGCTGGCAGCCCTCAAGTTTACGGCTCGAGACAATCACATGGGCCCCTTGCTGGGCCAGCAATTTGGCGATGGCTTCACCGATGCCGCGGCTGGCACCGGAAACAAAGGCGATTTTGCCATCAAGGTCGAACAGTTGGGTCCTGGACATGCTGATTCCTTGTGATCTCGGGCTTAGAGGCTGGAGCGGCGAATGACGGTGAGGCTCATCTGCTCAAGCAGGGCGTTCATGTGCACAAATTGGGCAAAACGCTTGTCTGCGGTCTGGCCGTGGTAGTAGCGGTAGTAGATTTGTTGAACGATACCCGCCAGTCGAAACAGGCCGTAGGTGTAGTAGAAATCGTAGTTGTCTATCTGAATCCCGGAGCGCTCAGCGTAGTAATCGACAAATTCGCGGCGGGTCAACATGCCTGGGGCGTTGCTCGGCTGGCGTCGCATCAATTGCACGGGTGCCGGGTCGTCGGCTTCGATCCAGTAGGCCAGGGTATTGCCCAGGTCCATCAACGGGTCGCCCAGGGTGGTCAGTTCCCAGTCCAGTACACCGATGATCTGCATCGGGTCGGCGGGGTCAAGGATCACGTTGTCAAAGCGGTAGTCGTTATGAACGATGGCCGGGGTGGGGTGGTCGGCCGGCATATTGGCCTGCAGCCAGTCCTTGACCGCGTGCCAGCGTGGCGCGTCCGGGGTCAGGGCCTTGTCGTAGCGTTCGCTCCAGCCGCTGATCTGGCGCTGCACATAGCCTTGCGGTTTGCCCAGCTCACCCAGGCCACAGGCGTTGTAGTCGACGCGATGCAGCTCCACCAGCTTGTCGATAAAGCCCTTGCACAGGGCGCGGGTCTGCTCGCTGCCCAGTGCCAGTTCCGCTGGCAGGTCCGAGCGCAGAATGATGCCCTTGACCCGCTCCATCACATAGAACTCGGAGCCGATCAGGCTTTCGTCAGTGCAATGCGCGTAGGCCTTGGGGCAGTAGGGGAAGGCCTCGCTGAGCTGGTTGAGGATGCGGAACTCGCGGCCCATGTCATGGGCTGACTTGGCCTTTTGGCCAAAGGGCGGTCGGCGCAGCACCAGTTCCTTGCCGGGATATTCGATCAGGTAGGTCAGGTTTGAGGCGCCGCCGGGGAACTGGCTGATCGCAGGTGTTCCCACCAGCCCGGCGACGTGCGCCTTGAGGTAAGGGTCAATGCGACCGGCGTCGAGTTCTTCGCCAGGGCGGATGCGGGTGGATGAGTCGGTAAGCGCCATGTTTATCTCTTCTGCTTATATTTGTGGCCTGACAACATTCGCTAATCTAATGGGCAACCCGGGGTGCCACAAGGCAGGCAGGGTCTTAATAGGCAGGGGTGTTAATGGGCAATCAGCCTCCTTGATAAGCCTGTTTGAGTGAAGCACAGAGCAAAAAAAACCGAAGCGTCGTGGGCTTCGGTTTTTGGGTGTTGCGTGTGGCTTAAGCCGGGAACAGTTCGCTCAGCTTCATGGCCAGCATCATGTCGCCTTCAGCGCGCAGCTTGCCGCCCATGAAGGCCTGCATGCCGTCGGTTTCGCCGCTGACGATGCCTTCCAGGGTCTCGCCGTCCATCACCAGAGTTACCTGGGCGTCCGGGTTCTCACCTTCCTTGAGTTCACAGGTGCTGTCTTTGACGATCAGGGAGAAGTGCTTGTCGTCATCGATGCGGAAACCAAATACCAGGTCCAGGCCTGCAGCAGCGGCTGGGTTGAATTTGGCTTTCATTGCTTGAACGGCATCAGCTACAGAAGTCATGGTTCGATCCTTATATAGGGTGGAGTACGGCGGCCCGAAGGCCGCGGTTGCCGGTGCTCAACGATAGGTGATGAGTGCCGGCGTCTTCAACAGTTGCAAATGCACATGACTGTTGAAGGAAGCCAGGGTGACCTCGCGGCCATGAAACTTGAGCTGGCTGAGCGAGGTGTTGACGATTTGCCACGCCAGCTTGAAGGCATCGGTGGCGGGAATTTGGGTCAGCAGGTGGATCAGCGCCGTAATGGTGCCAGCAGAGGTAAACACGGCAATGTTCTGCTGGCCCTTGGCAAGGTCGAGCAGACGATTGAGCCCGCCCTGTACCCGTTCAACAAAACCCGGCCAGGTTTCCAGCCCGGGCGCGTCGTAAGTGCCGCTGATCCAGCGTTCGATAATCAGTTCAAAGATGCGCTGGAATTCTGCCGGGTTATGGGCGGCATTGTTCATCGCCGTCAGGGCCTCGGGCTCGTCTGGCAGCAGGCCGGGAAGCAGGGCGTCGAGTATGGCGAAAGCATCGAATTCGTTGAAGGCAGCGTCTGTTTCAACGGTAGGGGCAGGCAGCCCGGCGGCGCCCAGTTGCGCCAGGGCATGGCGCGCGGTGTCTTGCTGGCGCGACAGGTCGCCCGCCAGGCAACGGTCCAGGCGCAGGCCCAGATGGGCCAGGTGCTGGCCGGCAATTTCGGCCTGGCGCACGCCCAGCGGCGACAGCCTGTCGTAGTCGTCGGCACCGAAGGAGGCTTGGCCATGTCTGATCAGATAAATGCTGCCCACGTGCGCGTCATTCCGCTGCGGTGAAAGTCAGGCGAGGTTAGGAGGATGGCAAGTGGCTGTCAATGAAAAAACATACGCTTGTTTGAATTGCTGGCGGCGCCTGCGCTCAAGGTGTTTCACGGCTGGCAGGGCCAGGTTGGCGCCGGTATGCTGGTTGCCATTGCGCAGCCCTGATCCGGGGGCTGCAGACGTTTTCAAGGAGAGGCTGTGGAATTTCTTGCCGAGTACGCCAGTTTTCTGGCCAAAACCGTGACCCTGGTGATCGCCATTGTGGTGGTACTGGTGACCCTCGCCGCCCTGCGCGGCAAAGGGCGACGCACCACCGGGCAATTGCAGGTCATTAAGCTCAATGACTTCTACAAGGGCCTGCGTGAGCGCCTGGAGCAATCGCTGCTGTCCAAGGACCAGCTCAAGACGCTGCGCAAGCAGACCGCCAAGACCGACAAAAAGCTGAAAAAACAGCCCGAAGACAAGCCTAACGTTTTCGTGCTGGATTTCAGCGGCGACATCAAGGCGTCGGCCACCGAGAGCCTGCGCCACGAAATCACCGCCTTGCTGACCCTGGCCAAACCCACCGATGAAGTGGTGCTGCGCCTGGAAAGCGGCGGCGGCATGGTCCACAGTTATGGCCTGGCGTCTTCGCAATTGGCGCGCATCCGTGAGGCGGGCATCCCGTTGACCGTCTGCATCGATAAAGTCGCCGCCAGTGGCGGCTACATGATGGCCTGCATCGGCGAGAAGATTATCAGCGCCCCCTTTGCCATCCTCGGTTCCATCGGCGTTGTTGCGCAATTGCCCAACGTTAACCGCTTGCTGAAAAAGCACGATATCGACTATGAAGTGCTGACCGCTGGCGAATATAAACGCACCCTCACGGTATTTGGCGAAAATACCGAAAAAGGGCGTGAGAAGTTTCAGCAGGATCTGGATATCACCCATCAACTGTTCAAGAACTTTGTCTCCAAATATCGCCCACAACTGACCATCGACGAAGTGGCAACCGGTGAAGTCTGGCTGGGAGTTGCCGCCATCGACAAGCGCCTGGTCGACGAACTTAAAACCAGCGATGAATACTTGTCGGCACGCGCCAGGGATGCCCATCTCTACCACCTGCACTATGCCCAGCGCAAAAGCCTGCAGGAGCGTGTGGGCCTGGCGGCGAGCACCTCGGCGGAAAAAGTGGTCGACTCGTTGTGGGCGCGCCTGACCCAGCAGCGCTTCTGGTAAAGGGCGGCGACACTTTTGCAATTACACGATTGCAACAGTGTCGCTGTTTTACACTGTGGCGTTACTTTTAAAGTGCGGTAGATAGTTATTGTTTTAACCGTGTTTTTAAATGCGTTGGCCGATTGTTGATCAAGTAATTAACCGACTCGTTTTGCGAGCTGTCTATAAACTTCAAGCATTCTATTGGATGCCGGAGTTTAGTGATGACAGACACTTTTGCCAGCGTTATATCCACGGCCGAACAAACGGTCATTGAACAGGCCGCTCGCCTGGCCAAAACGCCGGCCGATAATCGCCATGTCGCTTACCTGCCCGAGTTGATGCCGCCCTGGTTCGTCCAGGCCCCCCCGGCGCTGCGCGAGGCATTGCGCAGCAGCTTCAGGCAGTGGCAGGCCACCCGGCGTGCCACCTCCGCCATCCTGGCTCAGGTCCAGCCCATCGAACAGTTTGCCGAACCCTTGCTCAGGGCGGCCCTCACGGCCCGCGGCTGGGGCGAGGTGGACCCGCGTAGCTATGGCATCAAACAGGTGCGCCTGTTGAGCAATCTGGTGCTGTTTTTTGCGCGTCAGCAGGTCAAGCTGGTCGATACGGTGATCCAGCTGGCCTGGCCTGAACTGCTGACCCCAGAGTCACTGGAGCTGGATCTGGTGTCCGGCATCACCCGGCACAGCTTGCTGCAAGCAGCCCTGCAAAATTTCGAGCGTGCAGAATCCGCCGAAGACGGTTTTGATCCGGGCAGTTGTCTGTATCAAGTGAGTGGCGAGGCAGATGTGCAGCATGCCACGTTCAAGCCCTGGGCCTTTGCCGCGATCTGCCGGGACCTGGATCTGGGCACGCAATACCAGTGGCACCTGAGCCGCGTGTTTGAGCCGATTGATGACAACCTGGCTCCTGAAGACAGCAACTCCAGAGCCTACAAGGTCAATGTTGCATTCAGCCAGAACAAGCGCTACGAATTTACCTCGGCCCTGCACATGGCCATGATGAAGATGGAGATCAGCCCGGCCAATTACACCTTTCTGATCAACCTGTTGGCTGCGCCGGGAGCAATCTCGTCGCGTCTGCCTGTGGTCCACAGCACCTTGCAGATCATGGCGTTCGAAGTGCCCGGGGTCATGATCTTCTGGCCCGAAGGCAAACCGGCGCGACAGGTGCAGTCATGCGTACTGTATCTGCCTGACAGCCCGAACCGGGCATTTCACGAGTTCGAGTCGTTCCAATTGTTGAAGGCGACACTGTGGCAATGGCTCAAGGGCCGCAATTTTGCCCACTATTTTTTTCAGCGTGTGCCCCTGCGCCATCGCGCCGAGTTTATGCGGCGTACCGATGTAAAGAACATGACCTGGGACTCGCTGCTGCTGCGCCGCCCGCCCATCATCAATGAACCTGCACTGATGTCCGAAAGCCTGCACCTGCTGCAGCGGGAAGATCCATTTGTCGTGGCCTGGCGCCTGCAACTGGCGCAGATCAAGGACGATGCCCGGGTCCTGGTGGTGCCCACAGAGGATGAAGACTCCAAAACCCGTCTGGAACGCCAGGCTTGCTTCCTCAATCTGGGGCTGAGCTTGCTGACCATAGCCCTGGGGTTTGTGCCGGTGCTGGGCGAGGTGCTCCTGGTTACCAGCGTGATCCAGCTGGGGATTGATGTGTATGAAGGCATCAGTGCCTGGCAGCAGGGCGATCGCGTTGCTGCCCTGGAGTATTTGTTTGATGTTGCGCAGAACATCGCGCTGACGGCGGGCCCGGCAACGCTGCGGCCGGCGCCGCTGGTCGATGCCCTGGTGCCGGTGCGTCTGGTGACCGGGCAAAGGCGCCTGTGGCGCCCGGACCTGACCCCTTACGCCATGCCCAAAAATTCCCTCGCAGGGCTTTTACCTGATGCCCAGGGGCTGTACAGCGTGGGTGAGCGGCAATTTATCAGGCTTGAAGACAAAGTGTACGGGGTCAAGGTCGACCCGCAGACCCTCAAGGGGCATATCCAGCATCCCCATGACCCCCAGGCCTACACTCCGCGCATCGAGCACAATGGCAGCGGCGCCTGGGTGCATGAGCTGGAAGACCCCATGCACTGGTCGAGCAGTCAACTGCTGCGTCGCCTGGGGCCTGAGGCCCGTGGGATTGGCGATGCCGGTGCCAGGCAAGCTCTGGCCGTGAGCAATACCGATGAGGGCATGCTGCGCAAGCTGTACCTGGAGCATCTGCCCCTGCCGGCAATGCTGAGCGACAGCCTCACGCGCATCCGCCTCAATGAAATGATTGAAAGCTTTATTGTGCAGATGCAGCAGGGGGGCAACCGCTGGGCAGACAATGCCGAGATGCAACTGGACCTGATAACCCGGTTGCCCGGCTGGCCGCCAGACCGTGTCCTGCGCGTCGTCGACATTCAAGGTACAACGCTGCGCGAGTACGGCCCGGACCTGGCGCCCGCACACCCACGGCTGCAAATCGTGGAAAGCCAGATCCGCAATGGTGATCTGTTGAAGGTGACCCTGGAATGTCTGTCCACGGCCCAGGTTGAGGCGTTGCTGGGGCAAGCCATCGAAGGCCTGCAACAGCAGCTGCAGGCCCTTGCCCGTCAGTTGGGCGAGCAGGCCGCGGCCACCAGGGGCGAATTGCTTGCACGCTTGTATGACGCACAGGATGCAGTGCCTGAGCAGGCCCAGGCACTGAAAAACCAGTTTCCCGGCCTGCCGGGGGTGGTGCTGCAGGAGCTGCTGCACCACCTGTCGGCCGCCCGGCTGGGGGTGGATGACAGCGCCGGGCGCCTGCCCCTGCATGTGCTGGAGGAGGCGCGCAGCTATACCCGGGCCCTGCGCCTCAATCGCGCCCTGGAGGGGCTTGGTTTCGACGCACTGAGCAATGCCGACAGCCTCAGGCTGGCCTGGAAGACCTTGCCCGACGTGCCCGGCTGGCCCGCCAGCCTGCGCCTGGTGATCCGGGACAAGGCCAGCGGCACGGTGCTCGATAGCGTGGGCAGTGACTCGGCCCTCTACAGCCACGAATTGTTTAAAAGTGCTGACGGCTATGAGTTTCATGGCACGGCCTCGCAAGATGTTCATCGCAGCCCCGACCTGCTGGAGTGCGTGCTCCAGTCACTGACACCGGCACAGCGCCAAAGCCTGGGGTTGCCGCTCGCAGAACCGCTGGCGGCGTTGCGCGCGCGCATTGCCGCCCGGGCGGCAAGCTACCGCGAACACAGTGCCGTGGCCCTGGGCATGCAACCGGTCAAACCCTGGTTCAAGTCACCGTTACGGCTGGCCGATGGCCGTCTGGGTTACACCTTGGGCGGGCGTTCGGGACATATGCTGGAAACCGAGCGCACGCACCTGCTCAAAGACCTGGTCAGCGAGCTGTTCCCGCTGATGGACGAGACGCAGGCCGGACAGTTTCTGTACCGCCTGAAACTGACGCCAGAACTGACTACCCGGGCGCTGGCCAGGCTCAAGGTCGAGTTGCAGACGCTGCGTAACGACCTGGAGCAGTGGGAAAAGGCCACGGTGTGGACCCAGCCTGCAGAGGGACCGCGGGTGCCGGTGCCCGTTCCGGTCAAGCGGGCCATGAGCCAGGCCTTGATCCGAACCTGGCGCCGGCAAACTGAAACCCTGAGCCTGGGCGATTACACGGGCCATGTGCTTGACCTCAATGCCTGGCCGGTGGATTGCCTGCCCGAGCTGTCCGCCGATTTCGGCCATGTTGGCACGTTACGCCTGCACAACTCGCCCAATGGCCGGTTTGCCAACCGGTTTCTGGAGCGTTGCCCCAACGTGCGGGTGCTGTCCCTGGTCAATTGCCAGTTGCTGGAATTGCCCACGGCGATTTCCGGCATGCATGAACTGATCGACCTGGACCTGCACGGCAACCGGATTGAACTCAACGACCGCTCCACCAGCATCCTGGCGGGCTTGAACAAACTGCAGTCGCTGAACCTGGTGGGCAACACCTTGGGCCGGCGCATCTCGGTGCGCCGCATGACCGGGCTGGTACATTTACGCCTGCGCTATACCGGCCTGCAGACCTGGCCGGAAGGGGTCGAGGCACTCGCTGGCCTGCAAACCCTGGACCTGCGCGACAACGCCATCACCCGTATCCCCCAGGAAGTACTGACCGCCCAGAGGGCCGCGCTCAATCGTGTCACTCATCTGCATGACAACCCGCTGAGCGCAGACTCCCTGCGGCGCCTGGAGAGCTACCGGCGTAGCGAGGGCATTGACTTTGGAATCATGCCTGGGCGCCAGCACGTGATGCCTGTGCGCGGTATTTTTCATTGGGCATCCCAGCCGACTTTCCAGCAGAACGATATCTGGCGCGACCTGAGCAGCCTCGAGCGCTCGGCGGATTTTTTCCGCGTGATTGAGGACCTCAGTGCCTCATCCCAGTACTTGCATGGCCGTGAAAGCCTCAGCCGGCGCGTGTGGGCAATGCTCAATGCGATGCATGCCCACGGTGAACTGCGTGACGAGCTGTTCGAGGTCTCGGCCAACCCCAATACCTGCGCCGACGGGATCCCGATGATCTTTGCCGATCTGGAGCTGCGCCATCAGATCTTTATCGCCCAGAGCACGGTTAACACCGAGAACAAGCTGCTGACGCTGGGCCAAGGGCTGTTTCGCCTGGAACTGCTGGACAAGCATGTGCGTTCGGTCATTGAGGGGAGGGTGGCGCAGGTTCACGCCGAGCAGAGCGAATATGTGCGGCAGCTGCAAACCCTGGTGGATGCTGTCAGTGCGGATTTTGCGTCCGGGCCGGTGGCGGACATGACGCCCCTGGAGCAGCAGGGCGTGGCCTACCGGCTGGGTACACGGCAAGCCATGCGCCTGGCCCAGCGCCTGAGCCCGGCCGACTTGCAGGCGCGCATTGAGCGCATCGACCCGCTGGAGGTGCAGATGTTCTATCAGGTCAACCTGGCGCGGCAGCTGGGCTTGCCCGCTCGGCCCACGAGCATGATTTTCGAGCGCATGGCCAATGTCACCCCGCAGCAACTGGAAATTGCCCGGCTGCATGTAGTGAGCGAGGACACGCTGGAGACCCGGACGGCCTATATCGAAAAACAGGGATTTTGGGCTGGCTTTCTGGAGAAGAAATACCCGGAGGCGTTCAGTGCTGCCGATGCGCCATTACACGAGCGCATGCAGGTGATTTACATCGCCCGTGAGGGCATGTCCAGTCAGGATTATGTGGCGCAAACCCAGGCGGTGGGCCAGAGTCGCCAGCAAGTGAGGGAAGCGTTGATCGCCCGGCTGACCAGGGCCGAAATCGAAAAGTATCCATTTTCCGAGCCCGGTGCCTGAGCCGCCGGTACGAAGGCCGGCCCCGAGCGTTCGGGGTCGGCCGGCGAATCAACGACGACGGAACAGCGGCATCGGCTCATCGGTTGACGACTGGTACGTCACCGAAAAGTCCTTGAGGCCCTGCAGGGCTTCGTAGGGATCCTTGTCGGGGCGAATGGCAAAGGCGTCGAAACCGCAGCGATGCAGATAGAACAACTGGTCGCGCAATACATCGCCAATGGCGCGCAGCTCGCCTTTGTAACCGTAACGGTCACGCAGCAGGCGGGCATTGGAGTAGCTGCGACCATCGGTGAAGGCCGGAAAATTCAGGGCAATGACCTGAAAATTCGCCACGTCTTCACCCAGTTCTTCAGCTTCTTCATCGCTGTCCAGCCATACGCCCAGGCCGCCATCGCGGGCCTTCAGGGCATGGCCGTGCTCGCGCCACATCGCCAGCGGCACGATCAGGTCGTCGCAGTTGGAGATTTCGTCAAAGGTGGTTTCCTTGGGCAGCAAGTGCCAGGTTTCATCGATGACTTGGTTGTTCTTAATTATTCGCTGCATAGACGCGCTCCTTGAAAGGGTCGATGCCGATACGCTGGTAGGTATCGATAAAACGCTCGTCTTCGGTACGTTTTTCAACATACACGTCGATCAGCTTTTCAATCACATCCGGCATGGCGTCCTGGGCGAACGACGGGCCAAGGATTTTGCCCAGGCTGGCATCACGGCTGGCGCTGCCACCCAGGGACACCTGGTAGAACTCGGCGCCTTTTTTGTCAACGCCCAGAATCCCGATATGACCGACGTGGTGGTGACCACAGGCGTTCATGCAACCGGAAATGTTCAGGTCCAGTTCGCCAATGTCGAACAGGTAATCCAGGTTTTCAAAGCGGCGCTGGATCGACTCGGCAATGGGAATTGACTTGGCGTTGGCCAGGGAGCAGAAATCACCGCCCGGGCAGCAGATCATGTCAGTCAGCAAGCCGATGTTCGGTGTGGCGAAGCCGTTTTCACGCAACTCGCCCCACATGGTGAACAGTTGGCTTTCTTCAACATCGGCCAGGATGATGTTCTGCTCGTGGGAGGTGCGCAGCTGGCCAAAGCTGTAGCGGTCGGCCATATCGGCAATGGCATCCCACTGCTTGTCAGTCACGTCGCCCGGCGCAACACCTGTAGGCTTGAGCGACAGGGTAACGGCGACATAGCCCGGCTTTTTGTGGGCCAGGGTGTTGCGCACGCGCCAGCGGGCAAAGCCCGGGTGCTGCTTGTCGAGCTCGGCCAGTTCGGCGCCGAAGTCAGGCAGGGCCTTGTAGTCAGGGTCGACGAAGTGCTTGGCGATACGCTGCACTTCGGCTTCGGTCAGGGTGTTGGAACCTCCGCGCAGGTGGACCATTTCCGCTTCGACGCGCTCGGCGAACACTTCAGGCGTGAGGGCCTTGACCAGAATCTTGATCCGCGCCTTGTACTTGTTGTCACGACGGCCATAGCGGTTGTACACACGCAGAATGGCTTCGAGGTAACTGAGCAGGTCTTGCCACGGCAGGAATTCATTGATGAAGGCACCGATCACCGGGGTACGGCCCAGGCCACCACCGACCAGTACACGGAAGCCTACTTCGCCGGCGTCGTTGAGCACAGGCTCCAGGCCGATGTCATGCACTTCAATGGCGGCACGGTCGGATGTCGAGCCGTTGATGGCGATCTTGAATTTGCGTGGCAGGTAGGCGAATTCCGGGTGGAAGGTCGTCCATTGACGCACGATTTCGCACCAAGGGCGCGAATCGATCAGCTCATCGGCAGCCACACCGGCAAACTGGTCGGTGGTGACGTTGCGCAGGCAGTTGCCGCTGGTCTGAATGGCGTGCATCTGCACGGTGGCCAGCTCTTCCAGGATATCCGGGATGTCTTCCAGCGCAGGCCAGTTGAACTGCACGTTCTGGCGGGTACTGATGTGGGCATAGCCCTTGTCATAATCGCGAGCGATCTTGGCCATCATTCGCGCCTGACGCGAGGTCAGCTGGCCATACGGCACGGCGACCCGCAGCATTGGGGCAAAGCGTTGAACATAAAGGCCATTTTGCAGGCGCAGGGGGCGGAACTCTTCTTCGCTCAGCTCACCTGCCAGATAGCGTCGGGTCTGATCCCGGAACTGCTTGACGCGGTCCTCGATGATCTGCTGATCGTACTCGTCATATACGTACATATAGGTCCTGTTCTCAGGCTGCTAACAGCTTATCTGCGCGCACGGCCGCGCACTCCCCAAGGAGCGGGGCACGATACCAGTTTGTAGTTATGCGCAAAAGTGATGTTTAAGCATATGCAAAGAACCAAAACGACTATAAGCGGTTGATTCTCAATCCCTTACTTGTGGGAAGGGCATGGCTGGACTTAACTCAGTTGAAGTCTTCAAGCAATCACCCATAAAACCGAAAAGAGGCGATGCGATGAGTACTCCCGTGAAAGTCCGTAAAAGCGACAGCAAGGTCGATGCCTGGGCGATTTTCTTCCTGATTGTGCTGGTGGTGGCGACAGCCGTGTTCTGGGTCAGCCACCAGTAACTGGCGGGTAAAATCAGCCGGTTTTCAAGGCTCCTTTGTGGGGGCGAGCAAACCCGCTCCCACCACAAGCCCGTGCTAGAGCCCTGCCAGATGCAGCACCAGGGTGACGATCCCGTACAGGGTCAGGGCAAATACCGCTGTAAAAAGTAAGCCCAGCACCAGGAAATGGGCGGGTTTGCCGTGGGTAAAGTCGCGTGCCCGGTTTTTGGCGCTTTGTACGCCAAAGGCGGCGGCCATTACGCTGTGCAGCACTTGCCACAGGGTAGGTGGCTTGTTGTCGGCAGGATCGTCCATAAGTGCCTCGACTGTCTGAGGTGAAGCGGCGATATCCCTGAGCTTAGTCAATTTTCTCCTGCATAAATATTTACCACCTTTGGCGATGCCGTGTTGGTTGTACTGGCGACTCATTCAAACGGGTTTTCAGCCAGAGGCATCCCATGGACAGTTTGCACTCCCCGGCAGAGTCAGGGCCGTACGACACCTTTATCAGCAATAAAATGCCCGCCTGGGTCAAACACACTGTGGCGGACGATATCAAGCGCCTGAAGCCGGGGCTGTTCCCGGGCTACACCGAGCCGGTGGATATCGACAACCGTTTCGCCCGCGCCCCGTCATGGCAGATCCAGGCCTTGTTGGTCAGCCAGCTGCGCAGTCGCGCCGCCAATCAGGCGCTGGCTCTGGCGCTCGGGCATCTGCAGGGCATCACCCAGTTTGCCGAGCCGCGCTTGCAGGAGGCCCTGCAGAGCCATCAGGGCCAGGGCCGGGCAATGGACATCAACAGTGACCGCCTGTTTTATCTGCGCCGTAACCGACCAGTACAGCAACAGACCCTGCTGCAGGCGGCATTGTCGAACTTCGAGGGTAACGAAGACTTCAATCAGCGGGTGGCCGGGCAGGTCAGTGCGCTGGCACCGCCGGGGGCATTGCCCGTCGAACGCTTTGTGCCGCAAACCGGTCCCGATTACCCCGCCATGCTCGCCGATACCCTAGTCCACGGTTCGTCCTGGCCGGTGGACAAGGTCAAGCAGGAACTGGACAACCTGAACCCCGTGGCCGGTTTCAGTTATCAGCAAACCTTGCCCATGAGCCCCCAGGTGTTCTCACAAATCTGCAGAGCGCTGGACCTGGGCGAGCAGTACCAGGCGCATTTGAATGAGGTGTTCGACCCTCCAGCCGTGCGGTCCCTGATGATCCGGGCGCAGATCGAGCTACTTGCAGTTCGCCTGCATACGGCGCTGATCCAGGGCCATGTCAGCCAGGCAGCCCATGCAATGGTCATGGCCCTGCTGCAACGTCAGCGGGACCCGCAGCTTTATGGCAAGCCCGTGGCGTTCAACCGTCTCCAGATCTATGGCATGACCCTGGATGAGGTGCTGGTCATCGGTCCGTACCGGTCCCGCTGGCCGGTACTGGAGTGGGGGCATACCGGCCTTGATGGCGTACCCGTCATGAAAAAGCCGGACATGGAGCCGGTGGTGGTCTATATCCCGGGGGCTCTTGTGACCCCCCTCAAGGAGTACCCGTCATTCGAGGCGTTCCAGTATGAGCTGGGACTGAACCTGCGCGATCCGGGCTGTCGGCAACTGATCGCCAGCCTGCTACCCCAGGGCAGCGCCGGGGCTTTTATGGCGCGGCTCAATCAGCATTTGTACCAGACCAGACCAGACCCTGCCGGCCAGGTGCCGCCGGTGTATGTAGACGAAGTTGATCTCAAGTTGGCGCTGGTCGGCATTGATACCCCAGCCCATGAGCTGTTCACGACCCTCAACCACCAGCACCTGGACCGGCTCAAGGCCAATGCCCGCGTGCTGGCGGTGCCCACGGCCGATGCCGACAGCAAGTTGCTGCAGGAGCGCCTGGAGTACTACCTGGGCATCGGTCTGGATACCCTGAATGTGGCGGCGTTTTTTATCCCGGGGGCCGGGGAGGTGATGATGGCCGTAATTGCACTGCAGATGGGCATGGATGTCTGCCACGGCATCGAAGCATGGAATGTGGGCGATGTGCAGCAGGCCTGGTCCCATATGGAGTCCATTGCCCTGAATATCGCCGTCACCGGTGTGACGGGGGCCGCCGGCCACGTTATCGGCGGCCGGTTGGCGAAGGCAACGGCGCGCTGGGGCGAGGGGCTTGTACCGATCGTCTTGCCTGACGGGCAAACACGCCTGTGGCGCCCTGAACTTGAGCCCTATCGGTGCGCCGAGTCGTTCGACCCGCAGGTTGAGCCCAATGCCTTGGGCCAGTATCGGCTGGAGGGCAAAACCTATGTGCGGATAGACCGGCACTTCTACGAACAGGTCTACGATCCGAAGCTCGATGCCTGGAGGGTCAGGCACCCCGGCGACAACAGCGCCTACCAGCCACTGCTCAAGCACAACCATGCGGGCGCCTGGCGCCATAGCCATGAGCAACCCTTGCAGTGGCAGCGCTTGACCCTGCTGCGGCGGCTTGGGCACGAAACCCGCTTCTTTGATGACCAGGTACTGGTGCAGATTGGCGATGTGAGCGGGGTAACGGATGAGGAATTGCGCAGGGTGCATATGGACGGCCTGCCGGTGCCGGCATTGTTGCAGGACACCCTGGCGCAGTTCAGGGCCGCACGGGAGCCGGGCGGGCGTGCCAACGGTGCTCGGGGCGCGGCTGTTGACAGCGGCGGGCCGGATCTTGAGCGGCTGCGTCGCCGCTTCCCGATGCTGACCGGGAATGCTGCCCGGGAAGTCCTCGGGTATGCCGCAGCCAGTGACCTGGCGCGCCTGCGCCTGACAGGCCAGGGCTCCAGGGAACTGGACGATCTGGCGCGGTATTACGCCCAGCAAGGGCGCCTGAACCGGGCACTGGCCGGGCTGTATGTGCCGGAGCTGGCAACTGTTGACAGCGAGCGCCTGGCCATCGAGGCAAGGCTGCATGCAAGCGGCCTGCAGGGCACAGCGCAGGACGAAGCAATGGCTGCTTATGCCACGTCCCATCGCAATGAGATGGCGGGCGCACTGCATATGCGACCGATACGCGCAAGGCCCGGCTGGCAACGGCTCAATGGCAAGGTAGGCTATGCCTTGTCGGGCCGCGGGGCAGGGGCGGAGGTCAACCCTTCCTTGATCAGCAGGGTGCGCGATATTTACCCCAACCTGAGCGACGAGCAGGCCGAAGCCTTTGTGCGCGAGCACATGGCGAGCGCACAGACAGACCGGCAGATCTTCGATTTTCTCGCCGCCCGCCAGCGGGAGCTGGATGCCCTGCGTGCCACCTTGGAGAACTGGGCATCGGGAGCTAACGGGCCTTTGAATCAGCGGGTACGGCGCCTGACCGCTGACCGCCTGGTCACATGCTGGCGGCAAGGGTTGCAGCGCAGCGAGCAGCCTTTTGCCTATCTTGATCTCGGGTTTGACTTGAGCGCCGCAGGTGATTTTCCGGTGCTGGAAGCTGATTTTTCCCATGTCAGGACCTTGAAGCTCAGCGCCGACCTGTTGCTGAGCGAGCCCGATGGCGTTCTGGTCAAGCGCTTTGGTGCTGTGCGCAGCTTGGAGCTGAGCATGGAGCAGGGGCAGATGCCGGCCGTGGCCGATGCATTGACGCAGTTGCCCGCTGTTACGCAACTGTCGCTGGAGGCCAGTTGGCAGGGGTTTCCCAGGGCATTTCTGGCGCGCCTGGAGGGCTTGGCCCGGCTCGAATCCCTGACCCTCAAAGGCACTGTGGGTACCCTGGATGCAAGTGGCTGGCCGCAACTGCGCCTGCTGCGCGTCAGTGGCCGGCTGGAACACTGGCCGGCCGGGGTGCTGGAACTGGCCCACCTCGAATCCCTGGACCTGTTTGGTACTTCACTCAAGACCTTGCCCGACGAGTTGTTTGCCGGCCATCCAAGGCTCTGGCGGGGCCTGTTGCTGGACTGGTCCGGGATTGAAGCGCGCACCGCGATGAAGGCCTGTGAGTACCTGCGTGAAAACCCTGCCACTGGGGTGGACCTGCACATGTGGTCCAGCGCTTACTGCTCCGGCTGCCTGACCCGCTTCCTGCCCCGGGACCGCCAGTTTGCACGTTCGCTCATGGCCAGTCTGGGCCAGGACGAAAACGCTGTCGCCCGCCTGCTGGAACGGGTCAATGGCTTGCAGGCGGAGCATCAGGCCCTCACCGATGGCATCAATGCCTGGATCGAGAGTGAACCGGCCAGCGCCGACACGCTGTTTCGCCGTCAGGCGGGAGAAAGGTTTCTGCGTTGCTGGCGTGCTGGCATAGAGCCACGGCTGGGGTTGGAAGAATCCGCAGCCGGGCCGTCGTGGCGAGCTACACCCGGCGCGCAGACGCTGGATCTGGCGGGTGACCCGATAAGTGATCTGCCAGTGTTGCCGGGCCAGGCGGCCTTTGCCCATGTCCACAGCCTCAACTTGAGCGAACTGGGCCTTGGGCTGGAGTTGCTGGAGCGCTTCCTGGTTTCGTTCGAGCATGTGCGCGAGTTGAACCTGAGTCGCAACGGCCTGGACACGTTGCCACAGGCCTTGGGTGAAATGCACCAGCTGACCGGCCTGAATCTGGCCCATAACGAATTGATCATCACCCCGGCGGTGCAAACCCGCCTGAACGGGTTGACCCGGCTGGAGCGTCTGAACCTGCAGGGCAATCGGGTCACGGTTCTGGACGTCAGCACCATGACCCGACTGGAGTCCCTTGACCTCAGCCATACGGGTATCAAGAGCTGGCCGGCCGGGGTGCTGGAGTTGCCACGCCTGCGCCAGCTGGACCTGAGCAGCAGCGCCATCAGGACCGTGCCCGATGCCCTGCTCAGTGGTCATGACGGGTTGCTGCAGGGCACGCGACTCAACGGTTGCAGCCTGACTGCGCAAAGCTGCGCGGACTTGCTCACTTATGCTCGGCGCACAGGGCGTGACAGGGTTAGCAATATTGCAACCGGGTTGCTGGCTGCCGGCAGGACCGGCGGCAGCCCGGAGTATTTCCCCGTACTGGTGAACGACCAGCCAGACCTGCTGCTGGCCGACGGGCCAGTATTCAGCCCGGATGAAGTGGTGCCCGGGCCTGCACCTGTGTTTGAACCGGGCAACCCCTCATCCAGTCGTACCGCCTTGCTGCAGCAGGTCAACCCGGACCTGAGCCTGCAGGACGCGGTGGCCTGTCTGGATCGGTGGCAGGCAGAGGGTATGGCGGTACTGGATATTGACGCGCGGCTTGGCGAATTGCATCGCCAGCACCAGGTGCTGGTCCAGCGCCTCAATGACTGGATCAACACCCCGGGGCACCGGGAAGGCGGACGCTGGGTCAGTGCCGTCGACCGTCGGCGCGCGGCTGACCGGCTTATGGGGAGCTGGCGCCAGGGGGTGACCGCCGCCAGGGGCGAGGAGGGCCAGACCCTGGACTTTTCCGATCTGTGCCTGGGGGACATACCGGCCCTGAGCGTCGCCCAGGAGCATGTCACCACCCTCAACCTCAGTGGCGTACGCATCACTTCCCGCGGTACTCAAGCCTTTATTTGCGAGTTTCCGGCCTTGCGCAGCCTGCACCTGAACAACAACCAGCTGAGCCGCTTGCCGGAGGGGCTGGGTTCCTTGCAGAACCTGTCGCGGCTGGAAGCCTCGCGCAACCATTTGCAGGCCGAGGACAGTTACGGCCCGTTGCGCTCCCTGGCCCATCTGCAGTGGCTGGACCTGAGCTACAACCGGCTTGCCAGCTTCGACCTGAGCGGCATGAACCAGTTGCAAACCCTGAACCTGCAAGGCAATCGCCTGGTGCGCTGGCCAACCCGGGCGCTCACTACCCCCACGCTGACGACCCTCAACCTGAGCGGCAACCAGATCGAGAATATTCCGGTGGAGTTGTTTGAAGGTGACAACGACGGGCTTATGGCGCACACCGATCTGTCCAATAATCCGCTTTCGGCCGCAGGGTATGAAACCTTGCGCGACTACATCGACTTTTCAGGCAACGACATGGGCTTGTCTCCTGAAGACATCGACGACGGGCTGGCCTACACCGACAACAGTTCCGACAGTGACAATGAGCAGGGCCCTGCCCCTGTCGGTGATGAGAACCTGGACCATCTTGATGACTTGAGCCCGGCACAAGTGGCGCAGCAGAAGGCCCGCTGGTTGCAGGGCGTGGCCCAGGACTCGCCCCTGCATGGCATCTGGGATGGCTTGTGGGCACGCAGTGAGGGCAGGGGGCTGTTCTACCTGCTTGACCAGTTGCAATTTACCCAGGACTTTATCCAGGACCGGGCCGGCTTGACCCAGCGGGTATTGAATGTGCTGCAGGCTGCGGCGTCGGATACCCGGCTATGCGACGAACTGTTTGTCATGGGGCGTTCTGATGTGACCTGTGGTGATGGCCGCATCCTGCTGTTCAGCGATCTGGAAGTGAAGGTCTACGAATTCAACGCTTTGAAGTCGGTAGTGGCGGGTCAGGAAGGCCCGGCATTGCTGGCCCTGTCCAGGCGTCTGTTCCGTCTGGGGCAGTTGGAGGATATTGCCCAAATGGCCTGTTTGAACCGCCGGGGCGCAGATATCGCCGAAGTGCGCCTGGCCTACCGCATCAGCCTGGGCAAGCGCCTGGATCTGCCATCACAGCCCAAGGACATGCATTACAGGCATGCGGCCAAGGTCAGCGCGCTGGATATCGAGAGCGCCTACCTGAAAATCAAGGCAGCAGAAAGCTCCCCGGCTTTTATGGCGCAGTTGCTTGAGCAGGATTACTGGACGAGTTATCTCAAACGCCAGTACCCCCAGGCGTTCGTGGAGCTTGAACAGCGTTTTGCCCAGGAGCACAAAGCCCTGGAAGAACGCCATGCTGATCTTGGGGATGACTATCAGAGAGACATCAACGATCTGGACGAAGAGAAGAAAAGCGAGGAACGGCAACTGCGTGAGCGCCTGACAGAGCAGGCGATCAGCAGTATTGAAGGGGCTTGACGGTGGGGGAGCGGGCAGCCCGCTCCCCCTGGGTGTCTATCAGTTGTCGTAGCCCAGGTTTGGTGCCAGCCAGCGTTCGGTCACGCTCAGGTCCTGGCCCTTGCGTGCCGTGTAACTGTCGATCTGGTCCTTGTCGACCTTGCCCACTGCAAAGTACTGCGCTTGCGGGTGGGCAAAGTACCAGCCGCTGACTGCCGCCGCCGGGAACATGGCGTAGTGTTCGGTGAGGAACACGCCGCTTTTGCCTGCGCGCATTTCTTCGGCTTCTGGATCAAGCAGCTTGAACAGCGTGGCCTTCTCGGTGTGATCCGGGCACGCCGGGTAGCCGGGAGCAGGGCGGATGCCGCTGTATTGCTCCTTGATCAGCTCTTCGTTGGCCAGTTGCTCGTCCTTGGCATAGCCCCAGTAGTGGGTCCGCACCTGCTGGTGCAGCCACTCGGCGCAGGCCTCGGCCAGACGGTCGGCCAGGGCCTTGACCATGATCGAGTTGTAGTCGTCACCGGCATCCTGGTAAGCCTTGGCCACTTCTTCGGCACCGATCCCCGCGGTGGTGATAAAACCACCCACATAGTCGGTCACGCCGCTGTCCTTTGGCGCAACGAAGTCAGCCAGGGAGAAGTTCGGCTTGCCGTCGGTCTTGATGATCTGCTGGCGCAGGTGATGCAGCTTGGCCAAAGGTTGGCCGTCGTCGCCATACAGCTCCAGGTCGTCATCGTTGACCTGATTGGCTGGCCAGAAACCAAACACCGCACGGGCGCTGATCAGCTTTTCGTCGATCAGCTTCTTGAGCATTTCCTGGGCATCGGCGTACAGCGCCGTGGCCGCTTCGCCCACCACTTCATCGGTGAGGATGCGCGGGAACTTGCCGGCCAGGTCCCAGGAAATAAAGAACGGTGTCCAGTCGATGTACTCGGCCAGCACCTTGAGGTCGATATTGTCCAGCACCTTGGCGCCGGTAAAGGTCGGCTTGACCGGCTGATAGCTGGCCCAGTCGAACTGCGGTTTCTTGGCGACAGAAGCGGCGTAGCTCAGGCGCTCGGTGCGGGCGCTGCGGTTGGCGGTGCGCTCGCGAACTTCAACATACTCTTCGCGGGTTTTCTCGACGAATGCCGGTTTCAGCTCCTTGGACAGCAGCTGGGTGGCCACGCCCACGGCGCGGGAGGCGTCGGTGACGTAGATCACGGCATCGTTCTGGTACTTGGGTTCGATCTTGACCGCGGTGTGCGCCTTGGAGGTGGTCGCGCCGCCGATCATCAACGGCAGATGGAAGTTCTGACGCTGCATCTCGCGGGCCACATGCACCATTTCATCCAGCGACGGCGTGATCAGGCCGGACAGGCCGATGATGTCGCACTTCTGCTCCCTGGCCACCTGCAGGATTTTCTCCGCAGGCACCATCACCCCCAGGTCAACGATGTCGTAGCCGTTACAGCCCAGCACCACACCGACAATGTTCTTGCCGATGTCATGCACGTCGCCCTTGACCGTAGCCATCAGGATCTTGCCCTTGGCTTCAGGCTTGTCGCCTTTTTCCAGTTCGATAAACGGGATCAGGTGGGCCACGGCCTGTTTCATCACCCGGGCAGATTTGACCACCTGGGGCAGGAACATTTTGCCCGCGCCAAACAGGTCGCCGACGATGTTCATGCCCGACATCAGCGGGCCTTCGATCACTTCGATCGGGCGCTTGAACGACAGGCGCGACTCTTCGGTGTCTTCGACGATATGGGTGGTAATGCCCTTGACCAGTGCATGCTCCAGACGCTTGTTGACGTCCCAGCTGCGCCACTCTTCGGTCTCGGCTTCCTTGACGCTGCCATCGCCCTTGTACTTGTCGGCAATGGCCAGCAGGTTATCGGTGGCATCCGGGGTGCGGTTGAGCACCACGTCTTCCACGGCATCGCGCAGCTCGGCCGGAATCTGGTCGTAGATCTCCAGCTGGCCGGCGTTGACGATACCCATGGTCAGGCCATTGCGGATCGCGTACAGCAAAAACACCGAGTGGATGGCTTCACGCACCGGGTTGTTGCCGCGGAACGAGAACGACACGTTGGACACGCCACCGGACGTCAACGCATAGGGCAGCTCGTCACGGATATAGGCGCAGGCGTTGATAAAGTCCACGGCATAGTTGTTGTGCTCTTCAATGCCGGTGGCCACGGCGAAGATGTTCGGGTCGAAGATGATGTCTTCCGGCGGGAAGCCCACTTCATTGACCAGAATGTCGTAGGAGCGTTTGCAGATTTCCTTTTTGCGCGCTTCGGTGTCGGCCTGGCCGGCTTCGTCGAAGGCCATCACCACCACGGCGGCGCCGTAGCGCTTGCACAGTTTGGCGTGGTGGATGAACTGCTCCACGCCTTCTTTCATGCTGATGGAGTTGACGATGCCCTTGCCCTGGATGCACTTGAGGCCGGCTTCGATCACTTCCCACTTGGAGGAATCGATCATGATCGGGACGCGGCTGATATCCGGCTCGCCGGCGATCAGGTTGAGGAAGGTGACCATCGCCTTCTTCGAATCCAGCATGCCCTCGTCCATGTTGATGTCGATGATCTGTGCACCGGCTTCAACCTGTTGCAGGGCCACTTCCAGGGCTTCGGTGTAGTTGTCTTCGCGGATCAGGCGGGCAAAGCGTGCGGAGCCAGTGATGTTGGTGCGCTCGCCGACGTTGACGAACAACGAGCTGCGATCGATGGTGAACGGTTCCAGCCCGGAGAGGCGGCAGGCTTTTGGAATATCCGGGATCTGGCGTGGCGCATAACCGGCCACGGCATTGGCGATGGCCTGGATATGCCCCGGCGTGGTGCCGCAGCAGCCGCCGACAATGTTGAGGAAACCGCTTTGGGCGAATTCTTCAATGACCTTGGCGGTTTCGGCCGGCAGTTCGTCGTACTCGCCGAATTCGTTGGGCAGGCCGGCGTTGGGGTGCGCCGAAACGTAGGTGCTGGCCTTGTTCGACAGTTCTTCGAGGTACGGGCGCAGTTCGCTGGCGCCCAGGGCGCAGTTCAGGCCCACGGAAATCGGTTTGGCATGGGCCACCGAGTTCCAGAATGCTTCGGTGGTCTGGCCCGACAGGGTACGGCCGGAGGCATCGGTGATGGTGCCGGAAATCATGATCGGCAACTCGACACCCAGCTCTTCGAATACGCCTTGTACGGCGAAGATCGCGGCCTTGGCGTTGAGGGTGTCGAAAATGGTCTCGATCAGGATCAGGTCGGCGCCGCCTTCGATCAGGCCCTTGGTGGCCTCGGTGTAGTTTTCCACCAGCTCATCGAAGGTCACGTTGCGGTAGCCGGGGTTGTTCACGTCCGGGGACAACGAGCAGGTGCGGCTGGTCGGGCCCAGTACACCAGCGACAAAACGCGGTTTGTCCGGGGTTTCCAGAGTCTTGGCGTCGGCAACCTTGCGCGCCAGGCGGGCGCCTTCTACGTTTAGTTCGTAGGCCAGTGCCTGCATGCCGTAGTCGGCCTGGGAAACCTGGGTGGCGTTGAAGGTGTTGGTTTCGAGAATATCGGCACCCGCATCCAGATACGCCTTCTCGATGGAGCCGATCACGTCCGGGCGGGTGAGCACCAGAAGGTCGTTGTTGCCCTTGACGTCGCTCGGCCAGTCGGCGAAGCGTGTGCCACGATAGTCGTGTTCCTCTAGACGGTAGCTTTGGATCATAGTGCCCATGCCGCCATCGAGAATCAGAATGCGCTCTTTGAGGGCTTGCTGAAGTGCTTGGAGACGAGCGCTGCGGTCAGACATAGGACTACCTGTTAGAGCCATGCAAAAGATGCGAAATCATAACAAACCTGCGTGGGATTTGAGCGTCTGCTGATTTGCATGAATTTGATTCATGTTGTGACGTTTGTTCGACGGGTAGAATCGCGACATATTTTTGATATCAGGACACTGGCACATGTTTTTTCGCCTACTCACCAGCGCCGTGACGCTGGTGGTGTGCAGTACAGCGTTGGCACAGGCCCCGTTGGTTAGCCCGGCTATTTCCTACACCAGGGACATACAGCCGATCCTTACCGAAAAATGCGTGGCCTGCCATGCCTGCAACGACGCCGCTTGCCAGTTAAACCTGGGCAGTGCGGAAGGCGCGACCCGGGGTGCCAGCAAGGTGCCGGTGTACAAGGGTGATCGCGTCGATGCCGTGGCCCCCACGCGGATCTTCTACGATGCCAGCGGCCCCACTGAATGGCGCAACAAAGGTTTTTACTCGGTGCTTGACGCCCAGGGCGCGCAGGCGGCCCTGATGGCGCGCATGTTGGAGCTGGGTCACAGCACGCCGCTGACCCCGAATGCCAAATTGCCCGAAGAAATCGTTCTGGGCCTGAACCGCGAGAACGTCTGCCCGGCGCCCGGCGAGTTCAATGCCTATGCCCAGAGCCATCCCAAAGAGGGCATGCCGCTGGCCGTTACCGGCCTGACCGACCAGCAATACAGCACCGTGCAGACCTGGCTGGCCCAGGGCGCGAAAGTTGATCAGAACGCCATCAAGCCCACAGCGGTCGAGGCGGCGCAGATTGCCGAGTGGGAAGAGCTGTTCAACCGCCCGGGTTCCACTGAAGCACTGGTGGCGCGCTGGTTGTACGAGCACCTGTTCCTCGCCCATACCTATTTTGACAACGGTGTGCCGGGGCATTACTTCCAGTGGGTGCGGTCGCGCACGCCCAGCGGGCAACCTGTTGACCTGATTGCCACGCGTCGCCCCAACGACGATCCGGGCACAGCGTTTTACTATCGCTTGCAGCCGGTGCAAGGTGTGATTGTGCATAAAACCCACATCACCTACCCGATGGGCGCGCACAAGCTGGCGCGGGTCAAGCAGCTGTTCTACAGCGGTGACTGGCATGCCACCAAGCTGCCTGGCTATGGGCCACGCGGGCGGGCCAACCCGTTTGAAACCTTTGAAGCCATCCCGGCGGTCGCGCGCTATCAGTTTATGCTCGATAACGCCGAATACTTCGTGCGCACCTTTATCCGCGGTCCGGTGTGCCGTGGGCAGATTGCCACCGATGTAATCCGCGACAATTTCTGGACCGTGTTCCAGGAACCGGCTCGCGACCGTTATGTCACCGATGCGGTGTACCGAGGCCTGGCAACACCCTTGCTGGCCATGCCCGGGCAGATCGACGACGTTGGCAGCGTGATTTCCCTGTGGCACAACTACCGCGACAAGCGCAACGACTATGAAAAGCTGCGGCAAAAAGCCTATGCCGACATGCCGCCGCCGAGCTGGTCGACCCTGTGGGCGGGCAATGACAACGCCTTGCTGACGGTATTCCGCCACTTTGACAGTGCCAGTGTCAGCAAGGGCCTGATCGGCGAGATCCCGCAGACCATGTGGCTGTTCGACTACCCGTTGCTGGAACGGACCTACTACCAGTTGGCAGTCAATTTCGACGTCTTCGGCAATGTCTCGCACCAGGCTCAGACACGTCTGTACTTCGACTTGATTCGTAACGGTGCCGAGGTCAACTTCCTGCGCCTGATGCCCGCCGATTCCCGCGCATCGATCCTCAGCGACTGGTATCAGAACAGCGGCAAGCTGAAGATGTGGATGGACTACCAGAAAATCGACACTGACACCCCGACCGGCATGAAGCTCGACCCGGCCGACCCCAAGCGTGACTTCGCCCTCAAGCTGATTGAGCGCACCGGCACCCTCAATGCAAGGCCCGATCCGATCAACCGCTGCAATGGTGCCTACTGCTCACGGCCCAATATCCCACAGGAGTTCAGGTACGCCGAGCAATCCCTGAGCCGCTTGACCTCGCGCCCGGCAGCGGGGCTGGCGGTGATCAACCAGTTGCCTGAAGCCACCATGCTGCGTATCGAAGGTGCAGACGGCAAGCGCGAGATGTACAGCATGTTGCGCAATCGCGCGCACACCAACGTGGCCTTTATGCTGGGTGAGGAATACCGCCTGGAGCCGGGGCTGGACACCCTGACCATCTACCCGGGCGTGCTGAGCAGCTACCCCAACTTTATGTTCAATATCCCGGCAGGCCAGGTCGAAGCCTTTGTCGAGGCGATGGAGCAATGCAAGGATCAGGCAACGTTCGACACCATCGTCGAGCGGTGGGGCATTCGCCGCAGCCACCCGCAGTTTTGGCAGTACTTCCATGATATAGGCCAGTACATCAATGAAACCGACCCGGTGGAAGCAGGCGTACTGGACATGAACCGTTACGAAAACCTGTAAAGGGACGGTTGAAATTGAACGAATGGGACGCAGCTTTCCTGACAAAAACACTAGGACTTTGTCAGGCGCGCCGATTGGCGTAAACTGCGTCCCATGTCTGCGAGGAGATTCCATGAGCGCCATAACGATTACCGACGCTGCCCACGATTACCTGGCTGATCTGCTGTCCAAGCAGAACACCCCGGGTATCGGTATCCGCGTTTTTATCACCCAACCCGGTACTCAGTACGCTGAAACCTGCATTGCTTACTGCAAGCCGGCTGAAGTCAAACCTGAAGACACCGCCATTGGCCTGAAAAGCTTCACGGCCTGGATCGATTCGTTCAGCGAACCGTTCCTGGACGATGCTGTGGTGGACTACGCCACCGATCGCATGGGTGGCCAGTTGACCATCAAGGCGCCCAACGCCAAAGTGCCGATGGTCAATGCCGACAGCCCGATCAACGAGCGCATCAACTACTACCTGCAAACCGAGATCAACCCCGGTTTGGCCAGCCACGGTGGTCAGGTGAGCCTGATCGAAGTGGTTGAAGACGGTATTGCGGTGCTCAAGTTCGGCGGCGGTTGCCAGGGCTGCGGCCAGGCAGACGTGACCCTGCGTGAAGGTATCGAGCGCACCTTGCTTGAGCGTGTGCCGGAGCTCAAAGGCGTACGTGATGTGACAGACCACTCGCAGAAAGAAAACGCCTACTACTAAAAAGGCGTTCGCTGCGAAGCTGAAGAAAAACGGTGCCCCGTGAGCACCGTTTTTTTATGCCTGCGCGACGGCTCAACCCTTGTGGGAGAACGCTTGATTGTGGGAGCGGGCTCGCCCGCGATGGAATCGCTGCGGTTTACCTGACAGACCGCAGCGCCTGGATCGCGAGCAAGCCCGCTCCCACAGCAAGCCAGTTCCTGCAAGGGGAAGTGTCGTTTATGGCCGGTACAAATGCGCATGTCCCGCGCGGTACAACGACGAATCGGCAAAGCTGTCACTGGCCAGCACCCGGCCCACCAGAATCAGCGCCGTGCGCCTGAAACCCTTGGCCTGGACCTTGGTCACGATGTCTGCCAGCGTGCCCTGTACCCAGTCCTGATCCGGCCAGCTGGCCCGATGGATCACCGCAATCGGGCAATCGCTGCCGTAATGGGGGGTCAGTTCGGCGACGATATTTTCCAGGTTCTTGACCCCCAGGTGAATTGCCATCGTCGCCTTGTGCTGCGCCAGGCTGGCCAGTTCCTCGCCTGCAGGCATCACGGTTTTTTCCGCATAGCGGGTCAGAATGACGGTTTGCGAAATATCCGGCAGGGTCAGCTCAGCCCCCAGAATCGCCGCGCAGGCCGCGGTGGCCGTGACCCCGGGGATGATTTCAAAGGCAATGCCCAGCTCCCGCAGGCAGCGGATCTGTTCGCCAATCGCGCCGTACAGGCTCGGGTCGCCGGAATGCACGCGAGCCACATCCTGGCCCCTGGCGTTGGCGGCCTTGATCAAGTCGATGATTTGCTCGAGGTGCAGCTCGGCGCTGTTGATCACCTGTTCGGCCTGATGGCCTTGCAGCACCGCTTCGGGCACCAGGGAGCCTGCGTAAATGATCAGCGGGCAACTGCGAATCAGGCGCTGGCCCTTGACGGTAATCAGCTCTGGATCGCCGGGGCCGGCGCCGATGAAATAGACGGTCATGGCAGTCTCTTGAAAGGGTCGAGGTAGAGCTGTTCTTGAACAACGCTCATAGTGAGGCGGGGGATTATCGCGGGTTTTGCCGGGCGCAGGCCAATGCAAAGGTTGCTTCGGCCGTATGTTGGCGTGTGACCAGCAGGCTGGCAGGTGTGCCGGCGAGTTGTTCGGCCAGCGCCAGGGCAGCACTTTCGGCAATGCCAAAACAGCCGGTTTGCTCGTAGGCAATAGCTGAATGATGGCTCAGTTGCGGAGCATACCGATCCAGCTGTGCCGCGCTGAACACCTCAAGCTCTAGTCCCAGTTGCGCTGCCAGTTGCACCAGCCCCGGTTCGTCACGCTTGAGATCAATACTGGCGAGGGCCTGCACCCCATCCAGTGTGAGCCCGGCCCGGGCCAGTGATTGTTCGATCAGCGCCCGCAGCGCTTGCGCGCTGCACCCCCGGCGGCAGCCCAGGCCAATCACCAGGATTGGCGCTGTGCGAGTTGCCGTCATGCCGAGTACTGGCCTTCAGCTTTGCGGCGGAACAACCAGGCGCTGATTACGCCCAGGGCCAGCCAGAAGGCCAGGTTGGTCAGTTGCGCGGCAATTTTGAACTGCGACTCCAGTGCCTCCGGTGCCAGGCTGGAATGCACCAGTGGCTGCGGTGCGCCAAAGATATGCGGCACTACCAGAATCGCTACACCCAGTACCTTGAGTGCCCAATGCTTGCCAAACACCAGCAAGGCAATGCCTACGGCCGTCGAAGCGGCAGTGCTGACCCACCAGAGCTGGCGTTGCAGCAGATCTGCCGCGGCGGTGCCCGGCAGTTCTGGCGGCAAGCCCATCGTCGGTGCCAGGCAAAACACGGCGTAGCCAGCCAGGCCCCAGAGCAGGCCCTGGGACGTGCGGGTAGGGGCGCGCAGGGTGTACAGGCCTGCCAGCATCAGGGCAAAGCCCACCGCCACCACCAGATTGCCACCGGTGGTGGACAGTACGCGCTGCCAGCCGTCTTCCGGCTCCCAGGCTTCGGCATCGTGCTCATGGGCAGGCATGGCCATGTCGGCATGCTCATGCACTTCACTGGCGGCAGGTTTTTCGTAGGTTTCGGCCTGCAAAATCAGCGGGGCGACCCACAGGCTTTGCAGCAGGGTCAGCAGCAGGGCAGCCAGCAGGCCGGTAAAGCCTGCGGTTTGAGCGATACGCTTGATCATGGCAGGCAGTCTCAATGGCACGGGAAGGCGGAGCTGTGACGGGTGTCATGAGCTGCGTTGTGAACGGCATCGATATGGGAGAAACCGGCGAAGTAGACGAGGAACGCGCCCAGTACGGCAGCGCCGACAGCAGCGACGATGCGTTGGCTCTGGGTGGTGCTGGTAGCGGCGGAATGGGTACGGCTGGTGCTGACGGACATGGCGCTTGCCTCGGGTCGGACGACGGGCAGCAAAGCGCAAGAAAACCCCGCGAACGAAGCCCGCAGGGTTTAACAGCGCCCGCCCACCGCGGGTTTGTTATTCGAAATAATCAGGCCGGTCTCCGGGCTTGCGAGGGGCTCGTGGGTTGAGCCTGCAAACATCTCCTTCCCATGCCTTCGGCACAGTGGACGTGATGTTTCTCTCGCTTACCGTTGCGGGGGCAGCGCCGGGCTTGTCAGGGCATAACGCCTGACGCACCGGTTTCCCGTTTCACCCTGTGAAGGGCACCTGATACAAGATGTGTAGGAAACCACAGCCCGTGAGAGCCGTCAATTCAAGGGGCCGTTGTAGCCGCTGTCGCAGGCTGCGAAAAGGGCCGCATTACCTTCAAAAAGCAGGGCCGCTGCGCAGCCCATCGCCGCCTGCGGCAGCGGCTACAGGTCAGACGTTCACCAACATGCTTTTGACTTTGGCACGCAGTTGGTCAATGGAGAAGGGTTTGCCGATCACCGCCATGCCTTCTGCAACCTCAAGGGTCTCGGCGTAGCCGCTGGCAAACAGCACAGGCAATGTCTGGCGTAGTTCCCGGGCCCTGGTCGCCAGGGTGCGGCCGTCCATGCCCGGCAGGCCAACGTCGGTCATCAGCAGGTCAATGTTACGGGCTGTGTCCTCAAGCAGTTCCAGGGCGCGCTCGCTGCCGTCGGCTTCAAGCACGCTGAACTCCAGTTCTTGCAGGACGTCAACGATCAGCATGCGAACAATGGCGTCGTCTTCGACCACAAGGATGGTGGAGGGTGTTGCGGACATAATCATGATCTCGATAAAAAATTAAACGCGGTTCTCACAGGCAGCAAGGATAGCCGTCACCTGCATCTGTATGTGTGTAAAAACGTATATAAAGGTAAGAAAATAGAACTATTGCTCGATAATCCGGCAAACTCCAGTTTTTTTATGACTTTCACGGGCCTGAAAATGAACTCACCTGCATCAATCGACGAGCGAAGCTTTCGCAAGCTCCTGAGTCGCAACGTCGGTTTGCCGCTGGCCGTCGGCGCGCTCAGTGCCGCCCTGTTTGTGGTTATGGTCAGCTATTCGCTGTCGGTAAGCCGCTGGGTTGAGCACAGTGATCGGGTCATCAGCAATGCCAACGAAGCGGTGCGGTTGACGGTGGACCTGGAAACCGGCATGCGCGGCTTTCTGATCACCGGAGATGAGCATTTCCTCGACCCTTATGCGGTCGCCAAGCCGCAAATCAATGTGCAATTGAAAGGCTTGCAGGAACTGGTCAGCGATAACCCGCAGCAGATTGACCGCCTCAAGCGGCTTGAGGCACTGCAGGATGAGTGGAACACCTACGCACAGTCGATGGTCGAGCTGCGCCGTCAGGACGGCGATTACCGCTCGGCCGTGCAAGCCGGCCGTGGCAAACGCCTGAGTGATGAAATTCGTAAGGAATATGACGACTTCATTCAAATGGAGCAGCAACTGCGCGTAGCGCGCAGCGAAGATGTGAGCCGTACCACGATTATCAGTATTGCCCTGTACTTGTGTTTTGTATTGGGACTGGGCGGCTTTTTGGCTTATATCGGTCGCCGTGATTTGCTCAGTCTTTCAGAGAGTTACAACAATGCTTTCGAGTCGCAGATCAAGACTGCGCAGCGCCTTGAACAGCAGGCCTGGTTGCGTAACGGCCAGACTGAACTGGCCGAACAGGTGCTGGGCCGTCTGACCCTGAACATGTTGGGGCGCAATATCCTGCAGTTCTGCGCCCAGTATCTGGGGTCGGTGGTGGCGGCAGTTTACGTGCGTGAAGACCACGGTGGCCTCAAGCGTGTCGCCAGCTATGGTTTCTCCCGTGAGCAAGAAGCGCAAGACCAGCTGATTCACAACGATGAAGGCATTGTCGGGCAAGCCGCACAGCAAGATCAGCTGATTCGTCTGGATAACGTGCCTGCAGACTACAGCCTCAAGGTAACCTCCGGGTTGGGTCAGGGCAGCCCGCACAGTGTGCTGGTGATCCCGACCAGTGATGATGATCGGGTTAACGGCGTGATCGAGTTGGGCTTCCTGCGTCCGCTGAACGAGCGTGATATCGAGCTGTTTGAACTGATTGCCGACAATATTGGCACTTCGATCGAAGCCGCCCGTTATCGTCAGCGCCTGCAAGAGGTGCTGGCCGAAACACAGCAGCTCAACGAGGAACTGCAAGTCCAGCAGGAAGAGCTGAAAACTGCCAACGAAGAACTCGAAGAGCAGTCGCGTATTCTCAAAGAGTCGCAAACCAGCCTCGAAACCCAGCAGGCCGAACTTGAGCAGACCAACGAAGAATTGGCTGGCCAGCGCGATGCGATGGACCGCAAGAACACCGAGCTTAACCGGGTGCAAATCCAGCTCGAGGAACGCGCCGATGAGTTGCAGCGCTCCAGCAAGTACAAGTCCGAATTCCTCGCCAATATGTCCCACGAACTGCGCACGCCGCTGAACAGCTCGTTGATTCTGGCCAAGCTGCTGTCGGAAAACCCGCAGCAGAATCTCAGTGCAGAGCAGGTCAAGTTTGCCGAGTCGATCTATTCGGCGGGCAATGACCTGCTCAACCTGATCAACGACATCCTGGATATCTCCAAGGTCGAAGCCGGCAAGCTCGAAGTGCGCCCCGAGAACACCAGTGTGGCGCGGGTGGTAGAAGGTCTGCGCGGCATGTTCCAGCCGCTGGCCGGGGAAAAATCCCTGAGCTTTGATGTGCAATTGCAGCCCGGCACGCCGCCGATGATCTACACCGACAGTCAGCGCCTGGAGCAGATCCTGAAAAACCTGCTGTCCAATGCGGTCAAGTTCACCGAAAAAGGCCAGGTCAGCCTGGTCGTGTCCCGCGAGCCGGGGGAAGGCGTTGCCTTTGCCGTGACCGATTCCGGCATAGGTATCGCCCCGGATCAGCAGGAAAGCATTTTCGAAGCCTTCCGCCAGGCAGATGGCACCAGTAACCGTCGTTATGGTGGCACGGGCCTGGGTCTGTCGATCTCCCGCGACCTGGCGACCCTGCTCGGTGGCTCGATCACGGTCAGTAGCGAGCCGGGGCAGGGCAGTACCTTTACCCTGGTGTTGCCGGAGCAGTATGTGGAGTCGGCCCAGGAGCTGGCGCAACTGTCCGCTGCTCCTGCGCCACGGCCGGCGGCAGTGGCCCACAGGCCCCAGCCGCTGCCGGCCGTTGTGCCGCCGGTAGACATTGCACGCTTTATGGATGACCGTGAGCAGGCACCGTTCACCACGCGCTGCATCCTGGTGATTGAAGATGAGCCCAACTTTGCAAACATCCTCTTCGATCTTGCGCATGAGCTGGGTTATCGCTGCCTGGTGGCCCACGGTGCGGACGAAGGCTTCAGCCTGGCCGCGCAGTTTATTCCCGACGCGATCCTGCTCGATATGCGCCTGCCCGATCACTCGGGGTTGACCGTGCTGCAGCGCCTCAAGGCGCTGGCGCCGACCCGGCATATCCCGGTGCATGTGATTTCCGTCGAGGATCGGGTCGAAGCTGCGATGCATATGGGCGCGGTGGGCTATGCGGTCAAGCCGACCACCCGTGAAGAACTGAAAAACGTCTTCGCCCGCCTGGAGGCCAAGCTGACGCAGAAGGTCAAACGCGTGCTGCTGGTGGAGGACGACGACCTGCAGCGCGACAGCATTGCCCGCCTGATCGGCGACGATGACATTGAAATCACCGCCGTTGGCTACGCCCAGGAAGCGCTGGACCTGCTGCGCAGCAATATCTACGACTGCATGATCATCGACCTCAAGCTGCCGGACATGCTCGGCAACGACTTGCTCAAGCGCATGTCCACCGAGGATATCTGCTCGTTCCCTCCGGTTATCGTCTATACCGGGCGCAACCTGACCCGTGATGAAGAGGCCGAACTGCGCAAGTATTCGCGCTCGATCATCATCAAGGGCGCCCGTTCGCCGGAGCGTTTGCTCGATGAAGTGACATTATTTCTGCACAAAGTTGAATCTCAGTTGTCCCATGAGCGGCAAACGATGCTCAAGACCGCCCGCAGCCGCGACAAGGTCTTCGAGGGGCGCAAGATTCTGCTTGTGGATGACGATGTACGTAACATCTTTGCCCTGACCAGCGCTCTGGAGCAAAAGGGCGCCATCGTAGTGATCGGGCGTAATGGCCGCGAAGCCATCGAGCGCCTCGATGAAGTCGAAGACATCGACCTGGTGCTGATGGACGTGATGATGCCGGAAATGGATGGCTACGAGGCCACCGTCGAAATTCGCAAGAACCCGCGCTGGCGCAAGCTGCCGATCATTGCGGTCACGGCCAAGGCAATGAAGGACGATCAGGAGCGTTGCCTGCAGGCAGGCTCCAATGATTACCTGGCCAAACCTATCGATCTGGACCGACTGTTTTCGTTGATCCGGGTCTGGCTACCGAAAATGGAACGACTCTAAGTGCAACGGAACACCGATATCGAGTTACGGCTGCTGATTGAAGCGATCTATCTCAAATACAGTTATGACTTTCGCGATTACTCCGGTGCGTCGATCAAGCGCCGGGTCAATCATGCGCTGCGTCAGTTCGACTGCAACACCATCTCGGCCCTGCAGGAACGCATCCTGCACGATCCCACGGCCTTTATGCAGTTGCTGCAGTTCCTGACCATCCCGGTGAGCGAGATGTTTCGCGACCCGGAGCACTTCCTGGCCATTCGCCAGGAGGTGGTGCCGATCCTCAAGACCTACCCGTCGCTGAAAATCTGGATTGCCGGCTGCAGCACCGGCGAGGAGGTCTATTCAATGGCCATCCTGCTGCGCGAGGAAGGTTTGCTCGATCGCACCATCATCTACGCCACCGATATCAACCCGCGGTCCCTGGAAAAAGCCAAGCAGGGGATTTTTTCCCTGGAGAATATCCGCGCCTATACCCACAACTATCAAAAGGCCGGTGGTCAGCGCTCGTTTGCCGATTACTACACCGCCGCCTACGACTACGCGATTTTCGACAAGAGCCTGCGTGAGAACGTGACCTTCGCCGATCACAGCCTGGCGACCGATAGCGTGTTCTCGGAAACGAATTTAATTTCGTGTCGTAACGTATTGATTTATTTCAATAAAGATTTGCAAAACAGAGCCTTTGGTCTGTTTCACGAGTCGCTGTGCCACCGCGGGTTCCTGATGCTGGGCAGTAAGGAAACCCTGGATTTTTCGGATTACAGCAAGCAATTCACCCCCGTGCTCAAACACGAACGGATCTACCGCAAGCTATGACAGCCCGGCACAGCCCTGTGGCTGACAACAGACAGGTAGCGGCAGTGGTGATCGGCGCGTCGGCGGGTGGGGTCGAAGCGTTGTTGACGATTTTTGCCGAACTCACGGCTGATTTTTCCCTGCCGATCATCGTGGTGCTGCACTTGCCCGACGAGCGACGCAGCCAGCTCGCCGAAGTGTTTGCCCAGCGCGTGGCCCTGCCGGTCAGGGAGGTGCAGGACAAACAGCCGATTGTGCCGGGCACCTTGTACTTTGCCGCGCCCGGCTACCATGTCTCGGTGGAGCAGGATCAAAGTTTTTCCCTGAGTCAGGAGGAACCGGTGCATTACTCGCGGCCTGCAATCGATTACCTTTTTGAGTCCGCGGCCGATGTGTATCAACAGCGCCTGGCCGCGATATTGTTGACAGGTGCCAATCGCGATGGTGCGCGAGGGATGAGCCAGGTCAATCAGGCGGGCGGCCTGACCATTATCCAGGACCCGGACGAAGCCCAGGTGGCGACCATGCCCCGCGCAGCCCTGGAGCTTTTTCAACCGGACTGCATCCTTCCCTTGCGCGGCATTGGCCGTCTGCTTGTCGAGCTGGAACATAGCCAATGCTACTGAATGAAATCAAAGCCAAGCTGCTGATCGTCGATGATCTGCCGGAAAACCTGCTGGCCCTCGAAGCGCTGATCAAGCGCGAGGACCGCATCGTGTATAAGGCCCTGTCGGCTGACGAAGCGCTGTCGCTGCTGCTGCAGCACGAGTTCGCGATGGCCATTCTGGATGTGCAGATGCCCGGCATGAACGGTTTTGAGCTGGCCGAGCTGATGCGGGGTACGGCCAAGACCAAAAACATCCCCATCGTGTTTGTCAGTGCCGCCGGGCGCGAGATGAACTATGCCTTCAAGGGCTATGAAAGCGGCGCGGTGGACTTTCTGCACAAGCCGCTGGATATCCATGCGGTCAAGAGCAAGGTCAATGTGTTCGTTGAGTTGTATCGCCAGAGCAAGGCCATGAAGCAGCAGGTCGAAGCCCTGGAGCAGAGTCGCCGTGAGCAGGAAACCCTGCTGGCGCAGTTGCAGCTGACCCAGGTGGAACTGGAGCATGCAGTGCGCATGCGCGACGACTTTATGTCGATCGTCTCCCATGAGGTGCGAACGCCGCTCAACGGGCTGATTCTGGAAACCCAACTGCGCAAGATGCACCTGGCCCGGGACAATGCCGCGGCATTCACCCTGGACAAGATGCAGGCGATGGTCGAGCGCGACGAGCGCCAGATCCAGAGCCTGATCCGCCTGATCGAAGACATGCTCGACGTGTCGCGCATCCGCACCGGCAAGCTGTCCATTCGCCCTGCGCCAGTTGACTTGACCCAGGTCGTGGCCCGGTTGCTGGAAAACTTTGCCGCGCAGATCAGCGCGGCGCAATCGAGCGTCAACTTCACGGCCGGGCAACCGGTGGTGGGGCAGTGGGATGAATTCAGGATCGAGCAGGTCATCAGTAACCTGCTGACCAATGCCTTGCGCTATGGCGCGAAAAAGCCCATTGATGTAGCGGTTTATATCGAAAATGACCAGGCCGTGGTGGATGTACGCGACCAGGGCATTGGCATCAGCGCAGAAAACCAGCAGCGGGTTTTCCAGCAATTTGAGCGGGTATCGGCCAGCCATGTGACCGCAGGGCTTGGCCTGGGGCTGTTTATTTCGGAGCAGATTGTGACTGCGCACAGCGGCACCATCAGCGTGCAGAGCACGCTGGGTGAGGGGGCCTTGTTCAGGGTTTGCCTGCCGTTGGTACAAAAGGCATAAACTGGGCGCAACCTATGACCGCGCCCGGGGTCATACTGGCAGCGATGGCATGAATTAAGGTTTCCCATGAGTGAAGATGCGCAAGATGTTGTTTTGATTGTCGAAGACGATCCCTCGATCCTGATGGTCCTCAGTGCCTATCTGGCGGGTGAAGGCTACAGGGTGTTGCAGGCCGAAAATGGCGAGCAGGCGTTCGAGATTCTGGCGAGCAAGCCGCATCTGGACCTTATGGTCACCGACTTCCGATTGCCGGGAGGGATTTCCGGGGTACAGATCGCCGAGCCTGCCCTCAAGCTGCGCCCGGACCTGAAGGTGATCTTTATCAGCGGCTACCCGGCCGAGATCCGCGACACGGGCAGCCCGATCACCCTGACTGCACCGATCCTGGCCAAGCCGTTCGACCTCGATACCCTGCAGGCGCAGATCCAGAAATTGCTGGCTTGACGCTTGATACCTTTGGGGGTGCGCTTGTGGGAGCGGGCTTGCTCGCGATTGCATCACCCCGAATGCTTCAGACAGACCGGGTTGCCTGCATCGCGAGCAAGCCCGCTCCCACAGGTTCAGCTGTTCACAACCCCTGCTGCAGCGCCGGGTCATCCGGGTTCTGCTGCTCCAGTTGCGCCAGCAGTACCTGCACATTTTGCAATTGCCCGGCCTCTTTCCAGTAACGAATCAACAGCACCCGCGCCCGACGATTGGCGGGCTGGCGTTGCAGCAGCTCCTCGAGCTGGCGTTGCGCGGCTTCCAGCTGGTCGAGGTCATGCAGGGCCGTGGCCAGTTTGTAGCGGTAGTCGCTGTTGTCGGGCTCAAGCTCCACGGCCTTGGCCAGGCCGAGCAGGGCGTACTCAGTCTGGCCGTGGTTGAGCAGCCAGATGCCCAAGGCATGTTGCAGGTACGCTGAATCCGGGTGCGCTTCGAGCTGACGGGCCAGCAATTCACGGGCCTGGTCAGGCTTGCCGCGCTTGTCCAGCAGATCGATCTGCGCCACCACGGCCTTGAGGTTGTCCGGGTCCAGGCGGGTGACCTGTTCCAGCGCCGCCTGGGCCTCATCCAGCTGGCCTTCGTGCAGGTACAGGCGAGCGAGCTGGCCCTGGGCCTGGGGGTTGTCAGGGCGGGTCTTGAGGTCGCGTTCGAACTCGTCGATCACTTGCTGCAACGGCCCGAAGTACAGGCCCTGTTCATCTGGCGACAGGCCGAGCAGGGCGTTGGCCGCGGCAAAGCGCACGCTTTGTTCCTCGTCATCGAGCAATGGCCCCAACAACAACGTGCGCTGGGCACTGGGCACGAGGCCGACAATGCTCTGGATCGCCGCTTTGCGCACCAGCGGTGACGGGTTGTGCAGGTCGGCGTCGGCCAGCTTCAGGGCTTGCGGGCTTGGGTAGTTGGGCAGTTCGGCATGCAGGCTGGCGCGACGGCTGTCGCTCAGGTCGGTGCGGGCCAATTGCTGATAGAGCACGCGGGCGGCACCGGGTTTGCCGTTGTGGGCTATGTCCAGGGCGATGGAATAGCGCTGGCTCACGGAGGGCGTGGGGACGGCAGGCGCAGGGGCCATCGAATACCAGAGGCCGGCGGCAACGAGTGCTGACACCAGGCTGATTACGAGGTAGCGGCGGGGCTGGGTCATCCAATATCCAGAAACAGGCTTACGTATGGGCTGCAAGAGTGGGTGAGTCTGGGGCTTGAGTCAAATCGCCATGCCCTCACCCCAACCCTCTCCCGGAGGGAGAGGGAGAGGGAGCTGACTGCGCAGAGATTCAAGACCGCCACAAATCAGTCCCCTCTACCTCCGGGAGAGGGTTAGGGTGAGGGGCTCTTGATGTTCAGGCAAAAAAAAGCCCCGCGACCGAATGTACGCGGGGCCAAAAATTTGGTTGGTTGCGGCCAACCAAAGGAGCTCGTTGAATCAGTACGCGCTGGCCACGGTCTCGGCTTGCCAGCCACCACCCAGTGCCTTGTAGATGGCTACCACGCCGCGATACAGCTCAACCTCGGCCTGGGCCTGGCTGTCTTCGGCCGCCAGGCGCTCGCGCTGGGCATCCAGCAGCACCAGGAAATCCACCGTGCCTTCGCGGTAGCGAATCGCCGCCAAGTCCGCCGCAGTACGGCTGGACTCGCTCTGGCGAATCAGCGATACCAGACGCTGCTGACGTTTGCCGTAGTCACTGAAGGCGTTTTCCGACTCTTCCAGGGCCAACAGGACTTGCTGCTCGTAGCTGGCCAGGGCGCCATCGGCCTCGGCGTCAGCCCCGCGCAGGCGTGCCCGCACGCTGCCCAGATCAAACGCCGGCCAGGTAATGCGCGGGCCCAGGGCCCAGGCATTGGCCGCCGCCGAGCCGATCTGCGAACCGCGCCCTGCGGTAAAGCCGAGGAAGCCGCTGAGGCTGACCCGCGGGAACAGGTCGGCCTTGGCCACGCCAACCCGCGCCGTCGCCGCTGCCAGCTTGCGCTCGGCACTCATGATGTCCGGGCGACGTTGCAGCAAGTCGCCGGGGTTGCCGATATTCAGCGCCTTGGCAATTGCCGGCAGCTGTTTGGGGCTCAGATCCACGCTCAACTGCTCAGGCCGCTGGCCGAGCAAGGTGGCAATACGATTGCGCTCGCGCACCTGCTCCGCCTGCAACTGCGGCACGCTGGCTTCAACCGAGGCAAGGCGGGCATCAGCGCGGACTACGTCCAACTGATCGCCAACCCCGGCGTCACGCAGGCTTTCGGTGATGGCCTTGGAGTCCTGCTGGTTTTTCAGGTTGTCCAGGGCGATGCGCTCACGCAGTTGGGCGCCGCGCAATTCACCATAGGCATCCACCAGTTCGGCAATCATGGTGACTTGCAGCTGATACAGATCGGCTGCAGCGGCCTGTTCGTCAGCGTCGCTGGCTTCCAGCTCGCGCTGGATACGGCCAAACAGGTCGACTTCCCAGGCCATGTCCAGGCCCAGGTCGTAACGCTCGCTGTTGACGCGCTTTTCAGTCTGGCCCGGGATCTGGCCCTTGCCCAGATCGCTGCTGGCACGACTGGTGATGGTCGGCATGGCGTCGTTGCTGACATCATCGCGAATCGCCCGGGCCGCGCGCAGGCGGGCAAATGCCACGCGCAGCTCGCGGTTGCCGGCCAGTGACTGGGTCACCAGCTGGTTGAGGGTCGGGTCATCAAATTGCTGCCACCAGATCCCTTCAAAATGCGCCCGGTCAAAGCCCTTGAGGTTATCGGCACTGATCTGTGCCGGTTCAGTGGCCGGGGTCTTGTAGTCCGGGCCCACGGCGCAGGCACTCAAGGCCAGCACCAACAGGCTCGGCAGAAAAACTTTCACGCTCATTGTTGCGACTCCAGCTTGAGGTGTTTGGCCGCCTTGCGCGCTTCACTGCGCTCCACATAACGGCGAATCAACACATAGAACACCGGCGTCAGCAGCAGGCCGAAGAAGGTCACCCCGAGCATCCCCGAGAACACCGCCACACCCATCGCATGGCGCATTTCGGCACCGGCACCGCTGGACAGCACCAGGGGTACCACACCCATGATGAAGGCGAACGAGGTCATCAGGATCGGCCGCAGACGCAGGCGGCAGGCTTCCAGCACAGCGGCCAGCGGGTCGAGGCCTTCTTCCTGTTTGTCCTTGGCAAACTCGACGATCAGGATCGCGTTCTTGCACGCCAGGCCCACCAGTACGATCAAGCCGATCTGGGTGAAGATATTGTTGTCACCCCCCGACAGGATCACCCCGGTAATCGCCGACAAAAGTGTCATCGGCACGATCAGGATCACTGCCAATGGCAGGCTCCAGCTTTCGTACTGGGCCGCCAGTACCAGGAATGCCAGCAGTACACAGAGCGGGAACACGAACAGCGCAGTATTGCCCGACAGGATTTGCTGATAAGTCAGCTCGGTCCATTCGTAGGTCATGCCATTGGGCAGTTCTTCCTTGAGCAGTTTTTCCATCGCTGCTTCGGCCTGGCCCGAGCTGTAGCCCGGTGCTGCGCCGCCGTTGATTTCTGCGGTGACAAAGCCGTTGTAATGCATCACGCGGTCAGGGCCTGCGGTGTCGCTGACCTTGATAAAGGTCGCCAGCGGGATCATTTCGCCCTTGTTGTTACGCACTTTTAGCTGGCCAATCTGCTCGGGTTCCAGGCGGAACTGCTGCTCAGCCTGCACATTCACCTGATAAGTGCGACCGAAGCGGTTGAAATCGTTGGCATACAACGAACCCAGGTAGATCTGCAGGGTGTCGAAGATGTCGCTGATAGCAACGCCGTGGGTCTTGGCTTTTTCGCGGTCGATGGCCGCGTCGACTTGCGGCACGTTAACCTGATAGCTGGTGAACAACCCGGCGAGTTCCGGCACGTTATGGCTCTTGGCGATCACGTTCTGCACTTCTTTGTACAGTTCGTCATAACCCAGGCCGCTACGGTCCTCGACTTGCAGGCGGAAACCGCCAATGGTGCCCAGCCCCTGTACCGGCGGCGGCGGGAAGATGGCGATATAAGCTTCCTGAATATCGGCAAATTCCGCGTTCAGCGTGGCGGCAATGGCCGCAGCTGACTGGCTCGGGTCCTTGCGCTCATCGAAGTCCTTGAGTGCAACAAACACAATGCCGCTGTTGGGGCTGTTGGTGAAACCGTTGATCGACAGGCCGGGAAAGGCGATCGAGTTGGCCACGCCGGGCTGCTTGAGGGCCAGCTCGGACATGCGCTTGATCACTTCTTCGCTGCGATCCAGGCTCGCGGCGTCCGGCAACTGGGCGAAGGCCACCAGATACTGCTTGTCTTGCGGCGGGACAAAGCCGGTCGGGGTGTGGGCAAATCCGGCCCAGGTCAGCGCCATCAGGCCTGCGTACACCAGCATGGCGATGCCGCTGCCACGGATAATCCGTCGCACAGTACCGACATAACCGTTACTGGCCTTGACGAAGAAACGGTTGAACGGACCGAACAGCCAGCCACCGAACAGGCGGTCCAGAAAGCGGGTAAAGCGGTCTTTGGGCGCGTGATGGCCCTTGAGCAGTACCGCCGCCAATGCCGGGGACAGGGTCAACGAGTTGAAGGCCGAGATCACCGTGGAAATGGCAATGGTCAGGGCGAACTGCTTGTAGAACTGCCCGGTCAGGCCCGAGATAAAGGCCGCCGGAACAAACACCGCACACAGTACCAACGCGGTGGCGATGATCGGCCCGGTCACTTCGCGCATGGCGCGCTTGGTGGCGTCCACGGGGTTGAGCCCCAGTTCGATGTTTCGCTCGACGTTTTCCACCACCACAATCGCATCGTCGACCACGATACCGATGGCCAGCACCAGACCGAACAGCGACAAAGCGTTAAGCGAGAAGCCGAACATATGCATCACTGCGAACGTACCGATCAGCGATACGGGCACAGCGACCAGCGGGATGATCGAAGCGCGCCAGGTTTGCAGGAACAGGATAACAACCAGTACCACCAGGATCAGCGCTTCAAACAGGGTGTGGACCACAGCCTCGATAGAACCGCGTACAAAGATCGTCGGGTCGTAGACGATGTCGAAGTCCATGCCTTCGGGGAAGCTCTGCTTCAGCTCGGCCATCTTGGCGCGAACGTCATTGGAGATCTGGATGGCATTGGAACCCGGGCGCTGGAAGATCGGCAGCGCCACGGCGGGCTGGTTGTTGAGCAGCGAACGCAGGGCGTACTGGCTGGAGCCCAGCTCGACCCGGGCGATGTCCTTCAGGCGAGTAATCTGACCATCTTCGCCGGAGCGGATGATGATGTTCTCGAACTCTTCTTCATTGACCAGACGGCCCTGGGTGTTGACCGACAACTGGAAGCTGGTGGCATTGGGGGCGGGCGGGGCACCGAGGGCGCCGGCGGCGACCTGGCGGTTCTGCTCGCGGATCGCTGTCACCACATCAGTGGCGGTCAGGTTGCGCGACGCGGTTTTGTTTGGATCGAGCCATACCCGCAGCGAGTAGTCGCCCATGCCGAACATCTGTACATCGCCGATACCGTTGAGCCGCGCCAGTTCATCCTTGATATTGAGGATGGCGTAGTTGGACAGGTACAGCATGTCGTAGCGCTTGTCCGGCGAGGTCAAGTGCACAACCATGGTCAGGTCGGGGGAGGCCTTGTCCACCGTAATACCAATGCGCGTCACTTCTTCCGGCAGCTTGGGCTGGGTGCGGGTCACGCGGTTTTGCACCTGCACTTGCGCATTGTCCAGGTCAGTGCCCAGGGCGAAAGTGATGGTCAGGGTGATCTTGCCGTCAGCGGTGGACTGCGAAGACATGTACAACATGTTCTCGACACCGGTGATGGCTTGCTCCAGAGGTGCGGCGACGGTTTCGCCGATCACCTTGGGGTTGGCCCCGGGGAAGTTGGCGCGCACCACGACGGTAGGCGGGACCACTTCCGGGTATTCGCTGATCGGTAACTGGAACAGCGAAATGCCGCCCGCAATCAGGATAAGCAAGGAAAGTACAGCGGCGAAAATCGGCCGCTGAATAAAGAACTGGGAAAAATTCATCGGAGTTATCGTCCCTTAACCGCGAGGAGTCGCGACGCTGGCCAATTTCGGCGCGCCAGTGGCGGGCTTGATTTGCGGCAGGTTGCTGGCTTCCAGGGCTTGTCGTTGTTGTGCCAGTGCGGCGAGGGTCTGTTCGTTGGCCATCGGGATCACTTCAGGCGTTACCGGCGAGCCGGGGCGCACTTTCTGCAGGCCCTTGACGATGATGGTGTCGCCCTTGTTCAGACCGCTGCGAACAATGCGCAGGCCTTCGATTTTCGGCCCCAGGTCCACGGCGCGGTAGGTCGACTTGTTGTCGGCATCCATCACCAGCACGAACTTTTTGCCCAGGTCGGTACCCACGGCTTCGTCATTGATCAGCACGGCGGAGTAGGTGGCGCTGCCGACCAGCTTCAGACGCGCATACAGGCCGGGGGTGAAGCTGCCGTCGGTGTTGTCGAACACCGCGCGACCACGGATGGTGCCGGTCTGCGGGTTGACCCGGTTGTCGACGAAGTTCATCTGGCCCAGGTGCGGGTTGCCGTCTTCGTTGGACAGGCCCAGGTATACCGGCGTGGTCTGGCCGCGCTGGCCCTGGCGGGCAAGCTGGTTGTACTTGAGGAACACACGCTCGTCAGCGTCGAAGTAGGCGTACACCTTGTCAGTGGACACCAGGCTGGTCAGCGGCGTGACATCGGCAGTGACGATGTTGCCTGCGGTGATTTCGGCACGGCTGACACGGCCGCTGATCGGTGCAGTGACGCGGGTGAAGCTCAGGTTGAGTTTGGCCAGGTCCAGTTCTGCCTGGATGGCCGCGACGCCGGCACGGGCTTGCTGGGCAGCGGTGGTGCGCGAGTCGGCCAGCTCGGCCGAGATGGCATTGCTCTGGCGCAGGCGCTCGCCGCGCTGGGCTTCGTTATCGGTACGGCTGGCATTGGCGCGGGCTTGTTGCACCTGGGCTTCAAGCTGGCGCACGGTGGCCTGGAACGGGCGCGGGTCGATCTGGAACAGCAGGTCGCCCTTTTTCACCAGGGCGCCCTCGGTAAAGGCGACCTGATCAATCTGGCCCGACACGCGTGGACGAATTTCTACGGTCTCTGGTGCTTCCAGGCGCCCGGTGAATTCATCCCATTCATTGACCGGCTGTTCAAGCACCTTGGCCACGCTGACTTTTGCAGCTGGAGCCGGAGCAGTCGCTTGGGGAGTTTTGCCGCATGCGCTCATCACCACGATGGCCAGGGCCGCGAGTGGGAAGCGCAAATGTTTAAGTGACTGTTCCATGAGGGGGAGTCCGCCAATCTATTGAGATGGGCGGATAATGCTGGCGCGCGTGCCGGGGCACGAATCGAACCCAGCGAAGATCAATATCATCCGGAATGATACAAAGCGTTACCAAGCTCTCTAGCCTGCGCTTTTTGTTAGGACACTATCAATTAAATTCTGTGTCATGACGTGACGTAGGGGTGTTGTCTATGCGGTCAGAACGGCCTAGTAAAAAAACCAATATGTACCGCCTGTGGCGATGCGGGTCTACCTAGGCTGGCTAAATCTTGCTGCCAGTCAGGTATGTGCTTATGGCTTCTCTACATCGTTTTACCCCTTCACTGACCGCCTTCGATCCCAGAGGGGCGAGTGTGCGCACGGTGGCCTACCAGCGCTTGCGCGTCGAGGATCAACCCGTGGCCCGGGTCCGCCGCAATGTGTTTGGTATCACCGGCGCGCTGCAGCAGCAGTGGGATCCGCGACTGCATGCCTTGCAAGGTCACAGCCCCGGTGGGCGGCCCGCCATCAGTCGTCAATACAGCCTGTCCGGGCGGGTGCTGCGCACTGACAGCGTGGATGCCGGGTGGCACATTGTCTTGTCAGGCAGTGGCGGGCAGGGATTAACCCGCTGGGACAGTCGGGGCTCCCGGCAACGCCATCAATACGATGGCTTGCTGCGCCGGGTGGCGGTGTTCGAGCAGGCGGGCAATGACGCGCGCGAGCGTTGTGTCGAACGCCTGGCATATGCGCCGACCAGTGCCGGGCATGCGGCGTTCAACCGCTGTGGCCGGCTGGTGCGCCACGATGACCCGGCAGGCAGTGTGACAATCGAACATTACGGGCTCGGCGGGGCCATGACGGGTCAGTCGCGGCGCCTGCTGAAAGCCGATACGCCGCCTGACTGGCCGGCAGCCGAACACTTGCGCGAGCTGCAACTGGCCCCTGAGCGCTTTGTCAGTAGCTGGCACTACGATGCACTGGGCGGGCTGCAGCAATTGACCGACGCCAGGGGCAATCAGCGGCTGTGGCGGTACGGCGTGGAGGGTGAACTGGCCCGGGTCGAACTGGTGTTCAGCAGCGCCAGGCGCAAGGTGCTGCTGGAACGCAGGGATTGCAACGCGCAGGGCCAGGTCACCCGCGAGCAGATGGGTAACGGTATGCTCGCCGAATTCAGCTACGACGAAAAAGATGGCAGCCTGCTGCGGTTGGCGGCCTATCGTTCGGCGCGTCGGGAAAACGCGCTACAAGACATGACCTATGCCTACGATCGCGTGGGCAATGTGCTCAGTATCCGCGATGCAGCACAGCCCACCACCTGGCACAGCAATGTGCGCAGCGATGCCACCTGTGTGTACGGGTATGACAGCCTGTACCAACTGATAAACGCCAGTGGCCGGGAAAACGCCCGGCACGCTGGCGGTCCGGCCTTGCCCGGGCTGGTCGTGTTCGGTGCCGCTCAGGCTGACCTGTGGCGCAACTACAGCCGCCATTATCAGTACGATGCGGGAGGCAACCTGGTGCAGATGCGCCATGTGCCCTCAAGCGGTCAGGGCTACACCCGGCGCATGACCGTGGCCGCGCACAGCAATCATGCCTGGATCCAGGGCCAGGCCGTGGGCTTCGATCGCTGCGGCAACCAGCAGACGCTGACCGCGGGCCAGGCCCTGAGCTGGAACCTGCGCAACCAGTTGGCGCAGGTAAGCCAGGTGCTCCGTGACTACGGCCAGGCGGATACCGAGAGCTATGCGTACGACGCCCACGGCCAGCGGCTGCTCAAGCGCCGCGTGAGCAAGGCTGCAGGCACGACGCATCTGCGCGAAGTGATTTATCTGCCGGGCCTGGAGCTGCGTCGCGACCACGCCACCGGCCAGTGGCTCAATGTGCTGACAGTTGAAACCGGGCGCACGTCGATCAGGGCCCTGCAATGGCAGAAGGGCCGCCCTGCGGGAGTCAACGACGAGCAGTTGCGCTTCACCCTGTCGGACCTGACCGGCAGTTGCACCCTGGAACTGGATGAACAAGCGGTGTTGCTCAGCCAGGAAGGCTTTTACCCCTACGGGGAAACTGCCTGGTGGGCCGCGAAAAATGCCGTCGAGGCTAGTTACAAAACCCTTCGCTATTCGGGCAAGGAACGCGATGCCAGCGGGTTGTATTACTACGGTTTGAGGTACTACGCGCCGTGGTTGCAGCGCTGGATCAGCCCTGACCCGGCGGCAGAGGTCGATGGCCTGAATCTTTATGCAATGGTGAGCAATAACCCGATGACGCTGGCTGATGCCGACGGACGTGCGGGCAGCACGATGAGTGAGCGAGTGAGTCTCGGCCTGTTTTTTGTTGGCTTTCTTGGCCTGGCGGGTCTTGCGCTGGGGGCTTTGGCTGATATGCCGGCCATTGGCGCGACGGCGGGTGCCTTGCTGGGTGGAGTGTTGCTGGGGTTGCTGGTGCATGAAGGATATCGCAATGCCAGAAGAAGGGCCGTGCACAACTCCGCCGAGAGCATTGCCGAATGGTTGTCGCAACGGGCCATCGACATTGCAGAGTCCCGGGGGTTGACCCATGAGGAAACCCATCGGCTGGTCAATTTTTTCTACGAACACCAGGGGGACAATGCCTTGTTGTCGGTCGCGGCCCATAGCACGCCAGAAGGCAAGATTTATGGTTTTGTCGGGCCGGCAGTCTCTGCGCAAGTGGCCAATAATCTGATGCAAGCCGGCAAGCCCATGGGCAGGGACATGCGCCGGTTGGGGTACAGCAATATCCTGCTGCGTGACCCGGTTCGGGCACAACCCGAACAACCTGCGGGGCCTTCTACTGCCGGGGCAGTCAGCACCTTTGACATACAGGCCACCACCGGGCTGGCCAGGCGCAAAGTGGCCAGGGCAGGTGCGCCAGCCGCGAGCAGCGACAGCCCCGGCGTGCTGGCACGGGCACCTGCTTCGGCTTTCAGTGCCGATATGTCCGCGGTTGAACACTTGATGGGTGGCCCTGAAGGGCGAAGCATTGCTCTGACCATCGGGCATCTGCGTGAGGGCCGTACAGCCGCCGTGCATTGGCACAAGCATCAGGACGAAGGTGGATTATGGTCGGCGGACTTGCATGCTTACCCCGGTGGCGGCACCGGGCGTGGCGCATTCAGGCTGATGTTCGAACACCTTGGCGGGCGTCGCTACCGGGTGGCCGGGGTGCGCAATCCCCATCGGTAGGCGGCCCTTCCAAGCCTCTGTGAGAGCGAGCAGGCTCGCTCCCACAGAGGCGGTTTTTTGCTCTAGCCAAGTGAGCACCCAGCATTCAAGGCCGGGCGCAAGTTGTTGAAGGGCTTGCCCGCGATGGATGCTTCAGGAGTCGTCCTCTTCCCAGGTATCGTTTTCGTCCTCGCTGATGGTGTACCAGGTGCAATAGGTCTGGCGGCTTACATGCCCTTTGCCGTTGAGCCTGCGGACAGGGCGGCCCAGGGGGTCATGGAATGTCTGGTCGCTGTAACCATCCTTGCGCAGGGTTTCATCATCGATATAGCGGTAGTGATCGGCGAAATACGCCCGGTAGTTTCTGACCACCAGCCCTTTGTTGTTGTATTCGACCCGGCCGCTGACACGCCAGCGCTGCTCGCTGTCCTGGCGCAATGGCTTGCCCTCGCTGTCGAGGCCCAGGCGCCCCGACGAGGTGACCACATAGGCCTGGCCCGGCGAGGTTTTCTGTTTGGTTTGCAGTTCGCGGCCAAAACCGTCGCTGAACGTCAGGTTTATGCGGATCTGCCGGGTAACGCCGACATCCTCAGTGGGGTACTGGTCTGCCTGTAGCACTGCGCTGCACACCGGTTCGCGACGGGCCTCAAGGATCTGTTCGGCGAGCTGGCGGTTGGTCGGTTGGGCCATGTCCAGGGCTGCAAGCCGGCTACGGGTGCTGGCGCGGATATGGCCGCCCGGGGTCAGGTAACCCTGTGCGATCCATTGCTCGCGCAGGGGCGATGGTGGAATGTGCCCCATCCAGTTGAAGGGGGCATAAAAGCAGGCGCTGGCGGCATCGAGCAGCGCCCCCCGGGGGTTGTCGATGGCGGCCCAGGGGCTGTCGTCAGCCGGGCGCCGGTAGCTCGCCAGCGGGGCGAAGCCCGCCGCTTTGCCCTGTTCCTGGCCAAAAAGGCTGCTGGCCTGCAATTGCCCGAAAGCGTCATAGCGGGCCTGCTGGACACTGCCCTGGGCATCGGTGATGGCAATGGGCAGTTGCAGGCGATAGTCATACACCGCTTGTGTGCTGCAGCCGTCAGCGCCGGTTACCACGGCAAGATGGCAACTGTAACGGTCATGCTCCAGGGTAGTGGCCGCATGGCTTTCGGAGGGGCGTACCTGCTGGGGCCGATAGAACAACTGTTCGCCGGCATAGCGGGCAAATCCTTGTTTCAGCGACCACAGTGGGGGCGCCGCGGTGCCATCCGGGGTGTCAGGCAAAAACAGGCGCATGGGGTGGTAATGCTCCTGGGCCAGGGTGGCGGCCAGATCGAAGGGGCTTTCTGCGGGCATGGTCGGCACCTCGTCATAAGCGCTGAGTGCCTGCTCGTCCAGTTCGGCGGTTTCCCGGTGTGCAGCCAGCGCCTGGAAACTGGCCTGGCCCGGTGGCAAAGAGGTATCGCTGTGGGGCAGGCAGTAGTGCTGCAGGCTCAACCCGGCCAACGTGCGTGCGGCTTGCGGCCCCAACGGGTTGTCGGCGGTGTTGCCAATCAGGTGTTCGTAGCTGATACGCGTCGGGTCCAGGGCCGCCTTGGCGAGCACCAGGGCATTGCTGCGCTGGCGGTAAGGCAGTTGCAGGCGCCAGCGCTGGGCGTTGTCCAGATGGATAAATTGTGCGCGGACTTCACTGATGTAGTACGCCTGCTGGGCCGGGTCGTGGGTGTCGCGCCACCATGTCTGCTGATGGGGCTCGCTGAACGGGGCCGTGTCGCTGGCTTGCTTGCGCCGTGCGTAGTCGATGGTCAGGCCGTGGACCAGGCAGCCATAACGATCCCGGCTCAGGTTGATGGTGTGCTGGCAGGCCGGATCGGCGGGCTCGCGTTCGTAACGGTACACCTGCAACTCCAGCGGCAGTACCAGCATGCTGGCCGCAGGTTGTAACAGGCGCAGCTGGTAACGGTGCTGGCTCACGGTGTAGGGAACCCGCGACGCGGGCGGATCATCGGCGGCGAATACCTCTTCGCGCAATACCAGGCCGCTGAGCGCATGGCGTGCCTCGTCCTGCTGCGCCACAGGCAGGGCGGGCAGCACGCTGTCCTGTGTGGCGTTCGCCTCCTGACGGGTCAGCAGGGTATGGCCAGGCAGGAGGGCGTGGGCATCCCCCGCCCAGTAATCGTCGCGGGGCATGTCGAGGGATTTACCGGTGTGATACCAGGTTTTTCGCAACAGCGCCGCTGTATGCGCCTGGTCGCCGGGGGCTGTGGTGGAGTGCTCGGTGTCGGTGGCCAGGACCAGGCCATAGCCCTGGAAACGGCGTTTTTTACCATCGTAGAAACCGTCCCGGTATTCAAACCGCTGGGTCTGCTGGTTGCCGCTGATCTGGTCAAGTTGTTGCTGCTCGTTGACCAGGTGCAGGGCAAAAGCCAGGCCGCTGCGGTGTGGCAGGCGGCTGGCGCGGCGTAGCTGTTTTTCATCCAGCCACTGCTGGGCGCTACTGCGGTAACGCAGGCGTGCGACAGCCCCCATATTGTTATCGGTGCCTGTCAGCAAGTAGGGCTTTTGCGTGACAAAGTCGTAGCGCCAATGTTGCGGCACGGGGTGGGTCACGCTCAGGACCAGGCTGGTACAGCCCAGCCCTTGCAGGTCGGCGACGCTGACCTGGCACAAGCGGTCGTACCTCACCCCTGTCGGCCAGGGCAGCGGGGTGGGGGCCGTTTGCAAGCCGTTGCCACACTGGTTCATGAAAATCAGCGCCTGGTCGGCTTCGAGATAGATCAGGTCGCTGGCGCCGGAGCCGTCAAGATCGGCCAGCAACACCCGCGATGCCTCGAACCCGGTATATGAAAAAGGCAGGCTGGCGAATACAAAACCTTTGCCAAACCGGCCCCGGCCCAGGTTCGGCCAGCATTTGATCTCGTTGTGGCGGATACGCACCAGGTGTTGCTGGCCGCTGCCCAGCAGATCACTGAAGGCCAGGACTTCGCTGGCCTGGTCACCGGGCAGCGGCAGGCGGTCATCGTCATGGGCGTGGGGGATGTGCGTGGCTGCAGCAAAGCCCTGCTGGCCCTGGTTGGGGTATAAGCGCACGCTGTTGCTGCCGATCAGGACCAGGTCCTGCAGGCCACTGCCCATCAGCTCGGCGAGCTGGCCCATCGGCTGGAAAAATTCTTGGGGCAGGGCGGCGAAGGGGGTGAATGGTGCCCATTGGCGACCCTGCTCAAGGGTGAAAAAGCCGCTCATGCCTGGCTGGGCAACCACCCACTCCAGGCGACCGTCGCCGTTGAGGTCTGTGAGGGCCTGCCGCAGCGGGCGGTTGCGGTCCGCCACGGGGATGCGTGCCAGCGTTTGCAGCGGGCCATAGGCCACATGTTCGGCGGTTACCGCGGGTGCCCCCCGGAGCGGTTCACGGTAGTGCCACGCCTTGTCGCTACGGTAAAGCACCCCTGGCAAACCGTCGCTGTAAAGGTCAATCAGTTGGTAGCCCTGGCCGTCGTGGGGCCCGTGCAGGGCATCAAATGGCTGATACCGGGCGCGGTCGGGAGCCAGCTCAAAACCGCTGTAGGTCAGCTCCAGGGGGGGCCAGTGGTTGATTGCTCCCGCCGCGTCCACTGCCTGTTGATGTACGGCCTGCAGCAGGCTGGCGCCAGTGCCGGTGGTGGCGTACTCCAGCAGCAGGCGCCGGGTCAGCACCGGGGCGGGGCCGAGGCTGGCCTCTTCGGGGAAGTAGTGGAACATCAGGATCTGCCGGCACAGCCGCCGAGTGCCCAGTTCAAAACCGTAGGCATAGCTGCTGAACGGGTCGCTGCGCACCGGCCAGGGCTGTTGTTCGGCGTAACCGGGCGTCTGGTCCGGGACCGTGGTGCGTTCGCCGTAGTCCAGGAGCAGCTCAAAATGCCACTGCCCGGCGGCCGGTGCGCGGTCGGTCCAGAGTGCCAGTTGCGCCCTGGGCGTGATGTTGCCATAGCCTATACGGCTCAGGTAACGCTGGGCGCTGTAGTCATGGGGGCCATCGCCGCGGGTGTCGGCTTTGTAGCGATAGAGGATCTGTTCCCCGAAGGGGTTCAGGCTCTCTTCGAGCAGCCATTGCGCAACATGGGTGGGAGCCTGCGGATCGGCGATGCGTGCCGAAGCGGTTTTGCCAAACAGATGGACGTTGCCGTCCGCGCCCTGAACAAGCCAGAACCCTGCAGGGTCTGCCGTCGAGGACCAGTGTTCGATGCGGTCGAAGTTGGTTTCAGTGCGTGGCAAATAACGCACCACGCTGTAGTCCGCGCCCAGTGCCAGGCCGTTGAACTGGTTCACGCTGCGGCTTTCCAAGGCCCCGCTGGCCGTCCGCTCGGGCACCAGTTCCACGCCCGAAGGGCCGATAAAGCTGTCTTCATGGTCCCAGGCCGGCACGCCCCTGAGGGTGCTGCGCAGGATGGCACCGGCACTCGCCGTCCAGCCTGTGCCGAACGGGCCGTTGCCCAGCGGGCTGTGATAGTTGAGGTCAATGGCCGGGGTGAACCCGCGCCCGGGGGACAGTGGCAGGGGAATCTGCAACGACGCCGCACCGGTCATCCCGACGGCGCCCCAGCTGTTGCCGACACTGTGGATGGCGCCCCCACCCTTGGGCAGGGAGGGAGTTTGCACCTGATCATTGGCCGGTGTTTGAGTGCTCATTTCGGCTCTCCGGTACTCTGCGCGGTGTAGCGGATATGCACGATGATGTCGCTCAATGAGTTGAGCATGGGCAACTGGGCCGTGCGCTTGGGGAAGAACAGTTTCCATTCGGACACAGCCCCGGTGTACTCGAAGGGCAGGTAGCGCTCATCGCTGTCGAAGTTGAGGGTGAACAGGCCGCTGTCATTGACCCCGGTTGAGAGCACCACCTGTTCCTTGGCCCGCAGGTCAATCCGGGTGTCACTGTCAGATGCTGACAACTGGATCTTGCTCGAGGTCTGGGTCAGGATCGCGCAGATGTCTTCATAAGGGCCAAGCGTGGCTGGCAGGGATATGCTGATGCTTTTGATCCGGCGCAGGTAATGCGTTGAGTAGTCAGCGTCGAACAGGGCCTTGGTCAACTCGAAGTTCACGGTGCCCTTGTCGAGCAGATTCTTGTGCATTTCGGCCCAGTCCTGGTTTACGGTCCCGCTACTATCTTTGGCGCGCAGCAGGCGTAACGACACGGTCTTGGTGATCTGCAGTTCACGCTGGTTGCGCTGCAGATACGCGGCGAGCATGTGCTGCAGGTCAAGCTTGAGGGTTTCGCCTGCGATCATGCCCTTGAAGTGGTTATTCCAGCTGCCGCTGCGGATAAAGCGTGTGTCCCAGTCGGCACGCTCGAACTGCCAGCAGGCCTGGGCGGTCAGGCACAGCGCATGGGCCACGTCATAGGCCTGATAGTAGAGCGCCGCCAGTTGACTGTTGAGCCACTGATACAGTTGCGCGCTGCCAAAGCGCCTGCTGAGCAGGTCGTAGGTTTGCCTGGCCTGTTCCAGGGCCGTTTCGCTGTACCGCAGTTGCAGGCGCAGTGCCGCGCTTTGCTGGGTGTGGGACTGTAGTTGCATGTCGACCTGATGCAGTTCTAGCCTGCACTGTTCCAGGGCCTGGGTCCATTCCTGTGCGCGCCGGTTGAACAGGGCTGTGCGGTCCAGATGGGCAGCACTGGCGCGTTTTTCATTGGCAACACTCTGGGCTCCGGCCTGGACCGCATGAAAGGCGCCCTCATAACGCATCCCGCCGTTGGAGGTGCCGAAAATATTCGGTGCCAGCATCGCCAGCCCCGCGCCGGCCTGGGCCACCGAGGCTGCCGTGTCCCATTGCGCGCTTTCCAGATAATGCTGGGTGGCCTGTGCCTCGGTTGCAGAAATTTTTTCCTTGAGCAGGCCTTCGAAGTACCGCATGCGGCCCTCGATCACCCGTCGCCCGGCCAGCAGGGCATCATGGCTGCTGGCGTCTGCGAGCAGACCCTGACGCTGCTGGTCGACGGCAATCCGGGCCAGGTCCCAGGCCTGCTGTTGCTGCAACTGCAGGTGCTCGCTCTGTTCCTTGCGTTCGAACAACAGCAGCAAGGTGTTGCCGAGCTGGATGACATTCTCGACCAGGCTCATGGCGTGTGCCTGGACGGTCTGGAAGCGGTAATGGCCGATGTCGGCGGCCGGTGCTGCGGGGAGGGCTGCAGCGCTGGTACCGCCGCCGCGGGCGTAGTGGCTCAGCAGCGTGTGTGCTTGCAGGGCCGGGGCGAACAGGGGCTGCTGCAGGGGCCTGGCATTGATGTCGAGGTGATGCCTGAGGTTGTACAGGCGGCTTTCAATCTTGTCCCAGCGTGTCAGCAGTTGCGGGTTAAGGGGCTTGCACAGGGTGCTGGCGGGCTCGGTGGCCAACTCGTGCAGGGTTCTGGGCTCCCAGGGATCGCTGCGGGTGATGTCAGGGCGTGGCCCCAGCAGGCTCTTGACCCGCAGGTACCACAGCTTGGCTTCAGCCAGGCTGTCGCTGCTGGCCTGGCGAAAAGCGGCATCGCCGCGATTGAGCAGGATGTCCAGGTACAGCATGTACAGCGCCTGACGAAAATGCAGTGGCGTGCTGAGAGCGATCTGGTGCGGGTCGTCGGGGTTGCCCAGGGCATAGCTGGGGTCGGGTGGATCTGCGTGCAGAATATGCAGGCGCCAGTGTTGGCGATGCGCGCGCTGGCCTTGCGGGTCGAAGATATACCGCAGCCAGGCTTCGGCTTCGGCGTAGCGCTGCTCCATGTTCAAGCGGCAGGCCACCAGCCAGGGCAGGTACAGGAACAGCTCCCAGAAGTACTTGCCGTGGGCGCCATGAAAATCCAGTGGCTGGGGCGCGGCCCGGTTGCCCATGCCGGGCTCGAGCCAGTGGCTGGCCGTTGTTGCGAACAGATGGTCGAGGCTGACGTTGGCGGCTGCACTCAGTTGCCGGCCAACCCCGGTGTTCATGCGGATCGGTGCTCGCGGCTGGCGGGCCTGGGCATCGTCACCAAAGTGGATGAGCGAACCGCTGAAATCGATGTACTCGGCTGTTCCCTCGGGTTGCACCCTGCTGCGGCTTATGCCGGGAGCAAGCGAGATGACAGGTGCGGCGTTGGCCGGGTCCAGGGTCAGTTGCAGGGCTTTGAGGGCATAGCCGCGGATAACGCGGTCGTGGTGGCGGGTATCGGTGTCGTAGATCAACACCCCGTGGATGATCGTGATTGCCCCTTGGCCGGTGCCGCCTTGTTCGTCAAGAGGGCGCAGCGTACTGGGGTTGAGTTGAATATGCGCGTTGAACGGCTGCGCGGGGTCCAGGCTGGGGAACGTACCGTTGAGTTCCCGGCGGGAGGTATTGGGCTCGCCGACCAGATGGCTGTTGCCACGGTGGATATTGGCCGGGTGCGGGGTGCCCTGGTGACGGGGGATCATGATCACCCGCTTGTAATGGCGGGCATACAGCCTGGCCTCGGCATTGTCGAACAGCCAGTCGTTTTGCGGGTTGGCAGTGTCGTTTTGCAGTGAGTGAAAATGAACGGTAATGCTGTAGTCGGTATTGGTGTTTTCAAACAGGAAGTTGAAGGCGTCGTACTCGATGAACTTGTCATGCAATGGAACTTGCCAATCCCTGCGTATGGGCAAGGTTTGCTGAGGCCTGGGCCCGCTATCAGGGTCTTGGGCGGCGTCGTAGATCAGGTTCGAGTAGCTCAGGCCGGTCTTGTTGCAGGTAATGGCAAGCGAGACCCAGATGCATGGCGGGCTGACTTCGGTCTTGAGGGTCAGTTGCGAACCGTTTTGCAGCGCAACCTTGTCGGTCATGTTTGCCGGGGGGCTGGGCACGCTCAGGTTCAGCTCCAGGCTCAGTTCAGCCCAGCTGGTACGCGCCTTGAGCACGATACTGCGGTGCTCCTCAAATGGCTTGCTCAGCCTTGAGGTGACCTCCAGCACGCAGGAGGTCTTGTTGAACACGATATCGCTGTTATCGCGCAGTTCGCTGATATGCTCGTGCTTCTTGTCGAAGTTCCACCCGTCTGGTACGGGGGTGGGCGTACTGGCAGCAATGCCCGTCACGGCCACGGTTTCGCTGTACGGTGCATGAAAGTTGAAGCGTCGGGTGTTGCTGTAAACAAACTGTGACAAATAGCGCTTTGCCAATTTTTCTTGCTCGGGAGTGTGCCGAGCATCCCACACGGTCCCCCTGGAAAACAGTCGCTCGATGGCAAAATCCTGATCGATGCGTACGGCCTGGTAGAAATCGCTGCGGGTGTGCTCCTGGCCTGCGGCAGGCAGCGGGCTGGCATGGGCATTCAGCCCCAGGAACAGTGACGGCGGGTGGGTAGTGGAGTCGAGCACAGCCACGGTTTCAGTCGCCTGTTTCAGGGCTTCCTTGTCCAGTTTGTTGAGTTCTTTCATGACGCAGTATTCGTCGCTGCACAGCTGCGGCACGCTCCAGGTGCCATCGTATTTCAAATAAATAAAGTACAGGCGAAACTGGATAAAGCGGTTTTTGAGGTAGTTTTCCAAGCGGGACTTGTAGTCCTTTTCCGTCTCCTCGGGCTCCAGCCAGGAGTATTCCGCGCTGCCACTGACTGTGGTCGGGGACATGCACTGGGCCCAGACCACAAACAGGCGATTGTTGAAGTACACCGGGCGGATGCTGTGGTCCGGGATGTTTTCCGAGGCGGGAAGGGGGGTTTTCTTCCAGTCCGACCAGGCGCCAGGCTCGGGGGCGTCCTGCTTGTACCCTTGGCTGGCACCGGCTGGCAGGCTGCGCCGCGACATGTCCAGCGAGCGCCAGTAATAGGTGTTGTCGACATTCGAGCGGGCAACAAAGCAATAGGTGCTGTTGGCAAAGTTGTCCTTGTTGCCATCGATATAGCCATTGAGCGTTCTGAGGGTGGCGATCTGCTCGAAACGGGTCAGATAGCGCTGTACGGCCGGCAGTACGCTGTCGGGCTCGATGCGGCACTGGTTGATGTCGTTTTCCAGTTGCTCAAAGCTGTCGCTCTTGTGGCTGCGCAACATCGGGCTCAGGTAGTTGGCCGGGAAATGGCGCAGTTGTTGCACTGTGCGCCAAACCGAGTAGGCGTGCAGGCTGTCGCGCCAGGTGGCGTGCTGGGCGGCGCTCATGCCCTTGATGTCATAACCGGGCTCCAGGCCCAGGGAAATGGCGTTGATGTATTGCTGCAGGCTGGCAATGGCACTGGCCACGCGGCTGGAGGGCACGGCCTGGCTGACCTGCACGTCCAGCAGCCACCACGCATGCAGCTCGTCATCTGTGACGGGTTTGCCATCGGCGGTCGCGTCGGGCAGGGAGCTGTCATGGCCCGATACATGGGTCAGGCAGAATGCGAGCAGGGCGTCGCGGGTCTGTTCATTGAGTTGTTTATGAATGTGTTCAGACATGGTGCCTCCCTGGCAGGTCCGCCACCGGCTGCGTTGAAGTTGGAGGAGGGGCCGCGAGAATGGCGTTGCCGACCCTGGTCCAGTCATCGGAGCCAAAGGTGGCGGTCAAACCGGTTGCCATCAGCAACATGCTGGCTGAGAGCCCTGTTTGTCGGGCGGTGTCATGGCAGCGCATCAGCCAGTCCAGCTCCGCCATCGAGCGCACGCGTTTTACCGGCAACCGATTGGCCAGCACCTTGATTTCGCTTGCGCTCCAGCCCATCAGCGTGGACAGCCGCTGGCAGGTTTGTGCGGTCAAAGCTTCGCTCTGCTCAGTAGAGTCACTTATCTGCAGGTAATTGAGCAATGCAGCTTCATCAATCCCGTAGGCCCGGCTCCAGTGGCTGAAACGCTCAAATAGGAACACAGTGCCCAAGGGCAGTTTCAGAGGCGCATTGGCTTTTGTGCCGATGTCCAGCCAATGCGGGTTGAGCAGGAAGGCGTGCAAGGCCGTGCGGCCAAGCGGCAGTTGCAGGTCGGTCTCGGCATCGGGCAAGTACAGCAACAGGTGCTTGAGAACTTCCAGCGGATTTTCGCTGCCCAGGGCATTGGCGAAAATGCGTGTGGCCTGGCGGAGCCTCAGTTTGAACAGCTCTGCAGTGTCACTGACTGTGGATGTGTCCCTGAGTAGTTGCTCTAGCACTGGCTTGAACTCCAGCAACCGGGTGTAGGCACTTTCCAACTGCGGTTTGAGCTTGAGTTTGACCGCGGACAAGAGCGCCCGGTTGCGTTCGGAGTTTTTGCTCAGTTCTATATAACGATCAACCACCTCAGCCACGCCCTTATTCATGCTGTCGGTTTTTGGCTTCATGGGCAGCAGGGGGGGGGACCTCAACAGCCCTTTGGCCAGCAGGACGCCCCAGGTGTAGGTGGGGAGGCTGGTGTCAGCATCTGGCTTGGGCAACGTCAGTGTGTCGAGAGTCTCCTGTGGCAGCAGGTACTGCTGCATGCCGAGCAACATATCCTCAAGCTGCCTGAGCCGCAGCTGTACCCGTGAGGGCGGCGCTGCGCCGTCCAGTAACAGATGTCGGCGTATCTGCGGCACGTTGGTGCCACTGCCCTTGAACCAGGTTACTGCCCAGTCCAGTTGCATCAGTACATCAAGAAAATCCGCCGGGGCATTGCTGCCCGAAAGCCGCAGGTTGGGGCTGACCAGTTGCTGGCGGTAGTCTTCGCCACCCAGCAGTTGCGCCAGGTGGTCGGCGTCCTGCAGGGTCAGGCCGAACAGGGCAGGGATCGTGGCTTGCCGGTAAAAACTGGAGAAGGTTGCCAAATCCCGGCGCAGCCCCTTCAGGTGCTTGTGGCTTTGCGTGGTGAGCAGGCCCAGTGACTGCGGGGTGTCTTCCAGGCTCAGCGCCGCGCACATCTGGTACAGGGTCGCCGCATCGGTACTCAGGTCCAGGCGACGGTTGTCCAGGGTCAGTGGCGAGCTGGAGCCGTGGGGCGGGTTGAACACCCGGTCGAACAATGCGGGCGTCTGCCCTACGCCATGCACGGGCAACTGGTAAAGCCATGCAGCAAAGGTTTCGGGGGTGATGCCATAACGGCGGCGCAGATAACCAAACACGCCCAGCGCCCGCAGGCTGTTGTCATTGATGAGGATTGGCTCCTTCGCGCTGCCTTCGCAGGCCCTGGCGCTGTACAGCAGGGTGTCGAGATCGGCATAGGGAATATCGAGCCAGCGTTGCAGGCGGATCATCCGTTGCAATCGGTCGTGCCGCTCAAGGCTGGTGTTGAGCAGGTGAACCGCCGCCGTAATATCGCGGCCCAGCGCCAGGTTTTTTTGCCCCTGGTGGTGGGGGCCATTGATAAAACGGGCACCCACGGTATGGTCCTGGCTCATTTGCTCTGCGGTTTGCACCACATTGGCAGACAGTCGCGGCCGAAAGCTGCCGCTAGCCAGCAGTTCCTGAAGCTGAAGGCTGTTGAGTCCGGTGTGCTGCATGAACTGTTGCTGCTCGGTGATCGGCTGTTCGTGGCCATAGTTTTTTTTGTAAAAGGCCGCAGGGTCGTGCAGTGCCTGCTGCCCGCCAATGTCTTCGGTTAGCAGGTTCTGCTGTGCGGGGCTGAGCAGGGTCAGCAGGCGCTGGGCAACATAAGCTTCCTGCAGCACGGTGCCGTACTTGTTTTCCGGCTGCTGGCTGTAGGGTAATTTAAGGCTGATGCGATAGTTCAGCTCGCCCAGCCCCGGTTTTTTATCCCCCAGCCCCAGTACGCACTGGCGGTGGGCCAGATCGAAAGGCAGGGCAAAGGGGTAGCGCAGTTCGGCCAGCACTTGCTCGACCGTACTGTCGCCATAGATGTCACGGTTCTTCTTCAGGTATGCCTTGACGGGCTCGAGCAATGTTTCATTGACCAGGGTCAGCAGGGGCAGTTGCCGGGTGGTGTTTTCGGCGTCCACCAGCAGATCCTTGAGCATGGGGCGACGCCGAGCCAGGGTGATTTTTGCTGCAGTGCCCTGGCCGCTGCCCTCCAACTCCAGGGCGAACCGGTACAGCGCCTGTAAATACGCGGCAGGGGAGTCGACGGCGGCCAGGGAGGTGGGTGAACAGAAGCTGTTCCAGTCGTCCTTGAACAGGGCTGACCAGGTGGGGGGGGATTCGGGCACAAGGCCCGAATCAACGGGCGAGCTCGTTGGGGGTGAAGTTTCCTTGGGCATATTGAACATTCCTGTGCACACAGTGGGTCATCCACCGCGCGTACAGAAAATTAGCATTGCAGGGGGCTGCTTCTCGGCCAGCCACAAGCCCGGCAAACGCTAGGACTTGTCGCTGTTTTCAAGGCCCTTCTGGTGTTGGCAGCGCAGGTTTTTTTAAATTCGCCGTGAAGGCAGCGTTACCGTCAAAAGTTGATCGATGCACTCAGGCGCGCGGTCAATGGCGCCCCCTGGAATACATAGTTATCGCCCATGTATTCCCCCACGTCGCGCCAGTAGCGCTTGTCGAACAGGTTGTCGACGGTCAGGCGAAACACCGTGTCATAACCTTCGATACGGGTGCTGTAGCGGCTGCCGATATTGAAGATGGCGTAGGCGTCGGCCTGTACCGTACCCACCTGGCTGGCGTATTTCTTGCCGCTGTACTGCACGCCGCCCAGCAGGGCCAGGCCGTCGACCCAGGGCAGGGCGTAGTCGCCGTAGAGGCTGGCGCGCAGGGTCGGGACGTTGATGGTCTGGTGGCCCTCATACTCGGGGGTGCCGCTGCCGCTGACCCGGGAGCGGATCGCCGCGACGCTGGCCGCAATCTGCAGGCGCTCGGTGGCCCAACCGTTGGCCGCCAGCTCAATGCCGGTGTTTTTCTGCTGGCCCTGTTGTACGTAAGTGAACTCGCCATTTTCGGGGCGAGCATACTGGTACGCCTGGCGGATCTGGAACAGCGTGGCACTCAAGCTGATGCGCTGCCAGTCGTATTTGATCCCAGCCTCGATCTGCCGCGACACAGTGGGTGGCAGGATGTCAAAGGCATTGCTGGCAAACCACGGCGCGGTGCCACCCAGGGACAGGCCCTTGCTGTAGCGCGTATACAACGTCATGTTTTGCACCGGTTTATAGATCAGCGCGGCCTCGGGCTGAAATTCATAGCGTTGGGTGTGGCGGGTGGTGTCGCCCTGATCGTCGAAGGTCTTTTCATCCAGACGCACTTCGCGCCCGCCGATCAGGGTCTGCCAGTGTTCGTTGAAGCTGATCAGGTCATTGAAAAATACCCCGTACTGGCGGCTGTCCAGACGGCGATGGCTGTCGTTGAGGGCGCCGTTGTAGCGCTCGAGGTTGTCAGGTTCGCTGTTGATATTGCCACTGCCAAGCCAATGGTTGATGGCTTCGCGATTATTCACCACGCGCCTGAACGCACTGCTACCCACGGTCAGTTCATGGCCGAGGGTGCCGGTATCAAAGTGACCGCTGAGCGCTGCCTGCAGCTCATCATTACGCCGGGTATCGTCAGGGCTGCGGAAGTCGTAGATGTCGTACCCGCCCTCGGGGGTGAAGTAGTTGCCGACATTCGGTGTAACACAGCCCACCGTGCAACCGCCCCAGGCAAACGAGCTGTAGTCGTCGATCACCACCTTGCTGCGCGAGGCGCTCAGGTTGCCTTTCCAGTTGTCGCTGAAGCGGTACTCGAAGTTGCCGTTGATGTTCAGCGAATCAATGGTGACCGGCTTGGAGCCGCTCTGGTGAGCCAGCAGTTTTTTCGGCGAAGCGTGGTGCGGCAGCTCGCTGCCGCCGAGCAATTGATAGCCCGGTACCGAGCGCTGCTCCTTGTTCTGATATTCCACATCCAGTTGCAACAGTGCGTCGGGGCTGATGTTCCAGTCGAATGCCACAGAGGCAAAATCGCGCTGGCCATTGGCGTGCTCGACGTAAGAGTGGATGTCTTCGTGGGCAACGTTGGCCCGCAGGCCAAACTGCTGTTCGCTGCCGAACCAGCCGCCCACATCGGTGGCGATGTAACCGCTACCGCGATCGTCGGTAGACACGGTAACAGAACGCACATCGGCGGCCCGCTTGGTCACGTAATTGACCGCGCCGCCGGGCTCGGAGACGCCGCTTTGCAGGCCTGAAAGGCCCTTGAGCAACTCTACCTGCTGCTTGTTTTCCAGGCCAACGTTCTGCTCGCCGGTGATGGTGCGGCCATTGATCTTGTAGCTGCTGGCCGAGTTCAGCGAAAAACCGCGCACCACGAAATTTTCGTAATAACCGACCGGTGCGTAACTTTCGCCCACCGAGGCATCGTTTTTCAGCACATCGCTGAGCAGGCGTGCTTGTTGATCTTCAATCAAGGCATCGGTGAACACCGAAATGGCCGCGGGAGTGTCGAGCAAGGGCGCTGCTTCGAAACCGCCCACCGAGGCGTTGTCGGCCTGCCAGGTGCCGGTTTCGTCGGCGGTCACGGCGGTGGCCGGCAGCTCGGTTTTGGCCGCGTATGCCGCAGGCATGGCACTGCCCAGCAGCAGGCTGAGGCTGAGCAAACTGAGAGTGAATCGCGGGGCGGACTCTCCCTCGTTGAAAGTCCGGTAAAGCATGTTCATGCACAGCTCCTGAGCGATGGGCAGGCTTGAGACCCGAGCCTGTTTCTCAAGCGCGCCATCATACAGTTGCAAGCCAGGTTTCGCTTGGCGCCTGGCCACCGGGGAGGCGGCAGCTACGGGCGGGAAGTGGCAGCCTGGCGGGAATTTTCCGAATGGGTCGTAGACCCTGCGGCGCAAGGCAAGCCTTGATTTAGACGCGCTGCATGGGTTATAGCTAAAAAGGTCTCCAGTGCTATTACAGGAAATACCAACGTTCTTATGGATGGAATCACACGTATCAATCGCCAGTTGGGCTCACACTTCGCATCCCTGATTGCAAGCTGTGGGCCTCACGTCAAATGCTGCATTCGTGCAGTCACAGGGTTTGTTCCCCGCCTTCTCGCCAACTTCGCTTTTCCTCACCTGAGACCCTGCTACTCGGGCAGCTGCGCCAACTGGCGCCATTGTTACGTCCCTCCGCCTGACTATTTCTGATCACCAGCCGTTCCGGTGCACTCACGCCCCGCTGTCAATGGTGCGTTCTGCTGCCCGGCATTTGTATTTGAAACCACGTTTTCGATCCAAAGCGTTTGCGCGAGCAGCCAATAATCCCTCGCGCTACAAAGGAGCTGTGTTCATGATTTATTTTCAGGGTAAACGAATTTTCAGTGCCATCTTCGATATGGACGGCACCATGTTCGACACCGAGCGCTTGCGCTTCAAGACGCTCAAGCAGGCCGCCGAGGAGATTTACGGTACGCCGCTGAGTGAAGCAACACTGATCGGCTCATTGGGCCTGAGTGCCAAAAAAGCCGAGGCGCTGGCCAGGGCCAATCACGGCGACGACTTCCCCTATGCCCAGGTGCGTCAGCGCGCCGACGAGCTGGAGCTGGCCCACGTTCGCAATCACGGCGTGCCGATCAAGGATGGCCTGCTCGAAGTACTGGAGCGTTTGCGCAAATACGGCCTGACCATGGCCGTAGCCACCTCCAGCCGCCGGGCGATTGCCGAGGAATACCTGATCAACGCCAATGTGCTGAAGTACTTCGACGTCACCGTGTGTGGCGATGAAGTGGACCAGGGCAAGCCCCACCCGGAGATTTTCCTCAAGGCGGCCAGCGCGCTCAATTGCCTGCCTGAGCATTGCCTGATGCTGGAAGACTCGCAGAACGGCTTGCTGTCGGCCATTCGTGCCGGCGGCCAGCCGATCCTGATCGAGGACATCAAACCGCCGGCTCCTGAAGTCGCAGCCTGTGCCCTCAAGGCCTACACCGGCATGCACGGTTTTTTGGGTGACCTGAGCGAATGCATGCCCGACCTCGGCACCCCGGCACTGACCGAGAGCTTCCCGCCCACCCTCAACCAGTTCAGCGCCGCTATTCATGGCTTTGGCGCAATGGGCGGTGGCTACCTGACGCAGATTTTTTCCCACTGGGATGGCTACACGCGGCCCTGCGAGATTATTGCCGCGACCCGCTCGCGGATGCTGCGCGAGACCATCCAGGCGTTTGGCCGCTTCAGTGTGCGCTACAGCGCCACGTCCTTCGACCAGACCATCGATTACCTGCGCATGATTGATATGGACGACGCCGAAGCGGTGATCCGCATGTACGACGTGGCGGAAATCGTCGGCCTGAGCCTGCCTGAAACCGCTATTCGCAAGCAGGCTGGCGTGATCGCCCAGGGCCTGGTGCGTCGCTACGAGCGCCGGGGCCGGGAGCTGACCATTCTGATTGTGTTGAACAAGGTCGGCGGCGCGGACTTTGTACGCCGCCAGGTGCAGGCGCAGCTTGAACGGCTGGTTTCGCCCGAACTGTGTGGCAAGATTCTGGACAACACCCATTTTGTCGAAACGGTGGTCAGCCGCATCGTCTCCAAGCTGTCCAATGAAGCCTTGGTGCGCCAGTTGCGGATCAAGTCGAAGATGTTCCAGAACAGCCTCAACGACGAACCCGACGCCCCTCGCGCAGTACCGCGTACACCGGTGCCCGAGTACGAACGGTTGATCAGCCGCTTTCGGCCTTTTGCCCAGTCGAGCAACGCCTTGAGCCAGTTGCACCTGATCCTGTTTAACAGCGAGCCGGACATGCCCCTGTATGCCCAGCGCTGCAGCAATCTGCTTGAGCGCTTGCGTCAGGTGAAGACGGTGGACGATATCACCCAGACCCAGGTGATGAAGAACCTGCTGTGGAATGGCCCCCACGCGATCATTGCCTGGTACGCCGCCCTGCTGGGGCATGACTGGTTGGGGCAGGGCATGGGCGATCCACGGGTCAATAAGTTGGCGCAGCGCCTGATCGGCGAGGCCGTCGGCCCGGCACTGGTAGCCGAAAACCCGCATATGGCTGAGGCTGTGGCCGCGTTTTCGAGCACTTTTCTGGAACGCTGCAACACCTCGTTCAAGGACCCCTGCGCCCGGGTCGGGCGTGATCCGCTGCGCAAACTGCAACGCAACGAGCGGATTTTCCGCAGTATCGACCTGGCCAGAAAACATGGCATCGACAGCAGCGCTCTGGAGTTCGGCGCCGCGCTGGCCCTGCACTATGCGCTGCGCAGCACTGACAGCAAGGATCTGGAGTGCCTGCAGATGCGCAGCCTGTATCGGGAAAGTGGCAGCATCGAGGCGGTACTGACCTGGACCGGCAGCTATAACGGCCAACCGTATCCGGGGCTGGATCCTGTGCAGGATGCGGCGCTGATCGCGTCCATCGCCGGGCACTTCCACGGCCCGCTCTGTGCTGAATTCGTCATGCAGGCGGCCTGAATCGATCAAGCCGCAAGCTCGGCTATGGTCCAGTCTGAAAGGTCTGTTCAAGGAGCTGACCATGAAACGACTGACCCTGGCCCAGGCTTATGAGCTGGCCGAATCGATCTTGTTGCATAACGGTTTCAACCCGGCCCATGCGCGTGCAGTGAGTGCCACGGTACTGGCCGGGGAACGCGATGGCTGCGCGTCCCACGGCTTGTACCGGGTGCTGGGCTGCGTCAATTCACTGCGCGCGGGCAAGGTGTCGGCCGATGCCGTGCCCCGGGTAATCGACCAGGCGCCGTCGATTGTGCGCGTGGATGCAGCAGGCGGTTTTTCCCAGCTGGCCTTTCAGGCAGGTTTGCCGTTATTACAGGAAAAAACTCGAGCCAACGGCATTGCGGCACTGGCGATCAACCACTGTGTGCATTTTTCGGCATTGTGGGTGGAGATCGAACAGTTGACCGCCGCCGGGCTGGTGGCGCTGGCCTGTAACCCGAGCCATGCCTGGGTGGCGCCGGCGGGGGGCAACCAGCCGGTGTTTGGCACCAACCCCATTGCCTTTGGCTGGCCACGGCCGGGGCGCGACCCGTTTGTCTTTGACTTTGCCACCAGTGCCATTGCGCGTGGCGATATCGAGCTGCATCGCCGGGCCGGCAAGGCTATTCCTGAGGGCTGGGGGGTTGATGCGCACGGGCAACCGAGCACCGATGCCAATGTGGTGCTCGACAGCGGCGCGATGCTCACGTTTGGCGGGCATAAAGGTTCGGCGCTGGCGGCGATGGTGGAGTTGATCGCAGGGCCCTTGATCGGCGATTTGACCAGTGCCGAATCCCTGGCCTGGGACGGGGGAAGCAAGTCGTCGCCTTATCATGGCGAGTTGATCATCGCGCTGGACCCTCAGCGTTTTCTGGGGGCAGCAACCGAGGAACACCTGGCCCGGGCCGAGGTATTGTTTACCGGTATCGAAGGGCAGGGCGCGCGCTTGCCGTCGCAGCGCAGGTATGAGGCGCGGGCGCGCAGCGAGGTGGAGGGGGTGCAGATACCGCTAGCCCTGTTCAATGACCTGCAGGCGTTGTTGAAGGGATAGGTGTGCGGGGTGGCGCTGGTTGTGGGAGCGGGCTTGCTCGCGATGGCAGCGCCGCGGTTTGACTGAAACACCGCTGCGATCCCATCGCGGGCAAGCCCGCTCCCACAGGGCATCCCCTATGGGTCAGGCCAGCGAATCGCCCTGACGTGTAGGCGCCACCGCCGGCTCATCCAGCGCCGAAATACGCGCTGCCGATTCGGCGTCCACCTGATGCAGCGACTTGCCCCGCGTCTCGCGGGTCAGGCCCACCGCCACGATGGAGATCAGCGATGCCCCCACCAGGTACCAGGCGATAGGCGTTGAGCTGTGGTACTTGTTGAGCAGGGTGATGGCGATCAACGGCGCCAGCGAACCGGCAAAGATCGGTGCCACCTGGTAGCACAGCGACAGGGCGGTGTAGCGCACATGGGTGGGGAACATTTCGGCCATCAACGCCGAGTAAGGTGCATAGGTCATCGACTCGATGGCCAGGCCCAGGGTAATGGCCGCCATGATCAGCCAGTTGTTGCCGGTGTCCATCATCGGAAAACCGACAAAGCCCCAGAACGCTGTCAGCACCGCACCCACCAGGTACACCGGCTTGCGGCCTACCAGGTCGGACAGATAACCCATCAGCGGAATCATGAAAAAGTGCAGCAGGTGGGCACCGAACATCAACAACAGGATTTCTGAGGTGTCCTTGTGCACCACCAGTTTCAGGTAGGTGATCGAGAACGTGACCACGGTGTAGTAGAGAATGTTTTCCGCAAAGCGCGCACCTATGCCTACCAGCACCGAGCGCCAATGATGACGCAGGACTTCAACCACCCCCAGTTGCTGTTGCTTGTTCTGTGCCTGACGGGCCTGGGCTTCCTTGAAAATCGGGGCGTCGTCGACGCTGGTGCGGATCCAGTAGCCGATCAGTACCACCACGGCCGAGAACCAGAATGCTACACGCCAGCCCCAGGCGAGAAAGTCCGCCTCCGAGAGTGTCGTCGACAGCAGTAGCAGGGCAACGGTGGCGACCAGGTTGCCCGCCGGAACTCCGGCTTGTGGCCAGCTGGCCCAGAAGCCACGGCGGTTGTCCGGGCAGTGTTCGGACACCAGCAAAATGGCCCCGCCCCATTCACCGCCAAAGGCGAAGCCCTGAATCAGGCGCAGCAGTACCAGCAGCACCGGGGCGGCGTAGCCGATCGTGTCGAAACCGGGGAGGCAGCCCATCAGGAAGGTGGTGATGCCCACCACCACCAGGCTCAGTTGCAGCAGGCGCTTGCGGCCGAATTTGTCACCATAGTGACCAAACACCAGGCCACCCAGTGGCCGGGCCAGAAAACCCACGGCATACAGGGCGAAGGCGGCGATGATGCCGTCAATCGGGCTGTCGGTCTGGCGGAAAAACAGCTGGCCAAACACCAGTGCCGAGGCCGTGCCGTAAAGGAAGAATTCATACCATTCTGCGACTGTACCAGCCATGGCTGCTGCCACGACACGTTTGAGTCCTGCAGGGCTGGTGGTTGCGTGAGAGGGTTGTGTCGTCATGCGGGTTTTCCTTAAAGGGCGCGAAGACAGGGGGCAGGGCGGGCACTCGTCGGCCCGCCCCGGCTATCAGTCAAAGACCGACATCAGGCAAGTGCGGGCGGTTGGCCAGGGCCCTGGCCATGATCTGCTCGACAAATTCACGATCCTCGCGGGGCAGGGCCAGGCGCGGCGGGCGGGTCAGGGCGCTGCCGCGACCGGCAATGGCTTCGCACAGCTTGATGCACTGCACCAGGTCGGCACGGGCGTCCAGATGCAGGATCGGCATCAGCCACTCATAGATCGGCATGGCTTCGGCAAAGCGTCCGGCCTTGGCCAGGCGGAAGATGGTTTCGCCCTCCTTGGGGAATACGTTGGACATCCCCGAGACCCAGCCTTCGGCGCCCACGGCGAGGCTTTCGAGAACCACGTCGTCGAGCCCGGCAAACAGCACAAAGCGCTCGCCCACTTGATTGCGGATATCGATAAAGCGCCGGGTATCGCCCGATGAATCCTTGAAACACACCACGTTGTCGCAGTCAGCCAGGGAAATAAGGATGTCGGGGGTGACGTCGTTTTTGTAGATCGGCGGGTTGTTGTAGACCATCAACGGTACATCGGCATTTTTCGCCACATAGCGATAGTGCTCGGCGGTCTCGAAGGGTTTGGAGCCATACACCAGCGCGGGCATCAGCATCACGCCATCCACGCCGACCTTGCGTACCGCATTGGCCACCTTGGCCGCCTGCACGCTGGTGAATTCGGCCACGCCGCAAATCACCGGGACCCGGCCGCGGGAGGCGTCCACCGCGACTTCGGTCACGGCAATTTTCTCTTCGGCGCTCAGCGAGGTGTTTTCCCCCACCGAACCGCACACCACCAGGCCGGACACACCGTCGCGGATCACGTTGGAAATCACCTGGTGGGTCTTGTCCAGGTTGATGCTGAAGTCATCGTTGAATTGAGTGGTCACCGCAGGGAAGACGCCACTCCAGTTGATGCGCTTGCTCATTGTTTATTGCCTCCGGCTGTATTAATCGTATTTCGTATACGTTTGTAGGGGTGTATTTTTGCCCTTGTGGGAGCGGGCTTGCTCGCGATTGCATCGCTGTGGTGTGCCTGCCAGACCGTGTCGTCTGCATCGCGAGCAAGCCCGCTCCCACAGGGCGGGTTGTTGTGGGCGGGGTTACGCTCCCGGCCAGGTATCCGACAGGCGATAGCCCTGGGGCCACGGATCGCTCGGGTCCAGCAGCAACTGGTGGGTACCGGTGATCCAGGCCCGCCCGGCGATGCACGGGTAAATGGCCGTGCGCCCGGCCACTTCGGTCATGGAGTCAATACGGCAATGAAATTCCGAGCCAATGATCGAGCGGCCGATAAAGCGCTCGCCCACCTTGAGCACGCCCTTGGCCTGCAACACCGCCATGCGCGCCGAGCAGCCGGTGCCGCAGGGCGAGCGGTCGATCTTGCCCGGGCGGATCACCACCGCGTTGGCACCACTGGCCACGCCATTCTCGTATTGCACGGGTGCGGCGATCTGGCAAAAGGAGATATGCGACCAGTCCGGGTTCAGCGGGTGGACAAAACCCAACTGTTCGTTGGCGGCACGGGTGATTTTCAGGCCGATTTCAACGATATCTTTGGCTTCATCCGGGCTGATCGAAAAGCCCAGTTCCCTGGCATCGGCGAGCACGAAGCTGTCACCGCCATAGGCCGTGTCAACCTTGAGCGAGCCCAGGCCTTCGACTTCAATCCAGGCATCCAGGCGGTCAGCAAAGGACGGCACGTTCTTGATCTCGACCCGTTGCACCTTGCCGTCGCGGCAGTCGGCCACCGCCTCGATCAGGCCGCCGGGGGCTTCGAGCACCAGTCGGGTTTGCGGCTCGGTCATCGGCAAAATGCCGCTGTCGAGCAACACCGTGGACACGCACATCGAATTGGACCCCGACATGGGCGGGGTATCGGCCGGCTCCATGATGATCCAGGCCATTTGCGCCCGCGGGTCTTTGGCCGGCACCAGCAGGTTGACGTGGCGGAACACGCCGCCGCGAGGCTCGTTGAGTACGAAGTTGCGCAGGGTTTCATCCCGGGCAATCCAGCGCGACTGCTCCCACACCGTGGCACCCGGTGGCGGTGCCACGCCGCCGACAATCACGTCACCGACCTCGCCCTCGGCGTGACAACTGACCACATGGATGATTTTCGATGAACGCATGCTCTGCTCCTATTTGACCGACTTGAGAAAGGCCGCGGTTTCCGCGTGCACAGGGTTGCCGATGACTTGATCGGGGGAGCCGATTTCGTGCACCAGGCCGTTGCGAAAGAACGCCACGCGGTCGGAAACATCCCGCGCGAAGCGGATTTCATGGGTTACCAGGACCATGGTCATGCCGTCTTCGGCGAGCATGCGCATGGTGTCCAGTACCTCACCCACCAGTTGCGGGTCGAGGGCCGAGGTGGCCTCGTCGAACAGCATGTAGTCGGGGGACATGGCCAGGGCGCGGGCAATGGCCATGCGCTGTTGCTGGCCGCCGGACAATTTGCCGGGGAAGGTCTTGAGCTTGTCGCCCAGGCCCACATGGGTCAGTTGCTGCACTGCCAGCGCCTCGGCTTCGGCTTTGCTTTTACCCAGTACCTTGCGCGGTGCCAGCATCACGTTTTCGAGCACGGTGAGATGGGGGAAGGCGTTCCATTGCTGGAACACAATGCCGATTTTCTGCCGCAGGTGGTTGAGGTTAGTGGCGCGGTCATGGACTTCGATGCCGTCGACGCGGATGTGGCCTTTCTGGATCGGTTCCAGGCCGTTGATGCACATCAGCAGGGTCGACTTGCCGGAGCCGGAGCCGCCGATGATTGAAACCACTTCGCCCTTGTTCACAGTCAGGCTGACGCCTTTGACCACTTCGAGGTCGCCGAAGGATTTGTAGACGTTGTCGATCTCAATCATTTTCTTGCCACCTTTTTTCCAGGCGAGCACCAAGGCGCGCAACCACCAGGCTCATGACGTAATAGATAAGGCCCGCAATGCACAGCACCAGCATTGGTTCCTGGATGCGGGTGACGATGGTTTGCGAGGCGCGCAGCAGTTCGACGATGCCGATCCACATCACCAGCGCGGTGTCTTTCATCACGCTGAGCACCAGGTTGAGCCAGCCGGGGAAGGCCACGCGCATGGCGATGGGCAACACGATGTAGCGCAGGTCCTGCAGGTAGCTCAGGCCCAGCGAGCGACTGGCCCGGCGCACGGTGAACGGTACTGCGAGCACACCGCTGCGCACGATCTCGGTGAAATACGCGGCGGCGTAGACCCCCAGCACGATGCAGCCGACGCTGAAGGCGCTGATGTCCAGACCGACGATGCTCTTGAGCGAGTTGAACAGCACGAACTGGATCAGCAAGGGTACGCTGCGAAACACATCCAGTACCCAGGCCAGCGGCAGGCTGGCCCGTGGCAGCAAGGCACGCAGCAGGCCGAACAGCAGGCCGGCAACGGTGCCGAGCAAAATCGCCCAACTGGTCAGTTGCAGGGTGACCCATGCCCCCTGCAGCAAAAACACAAAATCGTTCCAGGTAAAACTGGTGGAAAACATGGGCTAGTCCTCAGTAACGAAACAGCCGCCAGGCCATCAGCCGGGCTACTGCAACGATCGCCTTGGCAATCAGGTAGTACAGCACCGCGGCAATGGCGAAGTATTCGAAGGTGCGGAAGGTTTTGACGTTGTAGTCCTGGGTCACGCCGGTGAGGTCGTTGTTCAGGCCCACGATCACCCCCAGCGAAGTCATCAGCACCGCCCAGACCATCTGGTTGGTCAGCGGATAGAAGACGATGCGCAGCAATTGCGGGACGACGATCATGCGGTAGGTCTGGAAGGCGCTCATGCCCAGCGAGCGGGCGGCGCGTATCTGGGTTTCGGGCACGGCCTTGAGGCCGCCGCGAAAGTTCTCCGCCAGATAGCCGGCGTTGTTGAACGTGATCCCGGCCAGCAGGGCGATCCATGAACTGACATGCAGGCCCAGGGAACCGAGACCGAAGTACAGGACATAGATCTGGAACAGCGAGGGCGTATTGCGGGCGATGGACACCCAGGCATTGCCGGTGCCGCGCAGCAGCGGGTTTTTGCTTTCGCGCATCACCGTCAGGGCCAGGGCGATCAAGACGCCGAAGATCATCGACAGGGCCGCGGTCTCGAAGGTCACCAGGGCACCGGCGAGCATATCCGGCAAGGCGCGCAGGGCAGAGCGCCATTGGAAGGTGTAGTCAAACATGGGTTGCGTTCTCCAGTGAGGCAGCGGGTTGCAGCCACGCTGGCAAGCGCCCGCTGGCCGTAGCGCTGCACGCCGCATCCACACACTCGGCGAGGCTGGCGAAGTGAACTTTGCGGCCCACCAGGCCGGGGGCGTAATGGGCGTATTTGCCCGAGTTGGTCATCAGGTTCCTGGCCGCCGGAGGAATCACCGGCTCACCGAGCATGCACCAGCAGGTGTCACTGACGATCACGGCGCCAAAGGCTTCGAGCACCCCGACATGCCCGGCGGCACGGGCCTGTTCCAGCACGGCACGGCCACAGGTGATCGCCAGCACCACATCTGGGTGACGCTTGCGGCCCTGGCACAGGCGCGCCAGCCGGGCGAACTCGCTGAGGGAAAAGTGCGGGTTGCCCAATGACACCACGTCGACCTGCGGGTCACGGGCGCTGTTGAGTTCGTGCCAGCTGAGCAGCAAGTCTTCAAGGCTGACCTTGATCACCGGCAGCGGACCGTCGGTGACCTGAGCCGGGTCGAGGGCTTCGGGGGTGACGCCGGCGATATGAAACAGGGGCGCGGCGCTGGTGGTGGCAAAGGCCGCGCCGAATGCCTTGAGATCGTCCAGGTCCGGATGCTGCAGCTTGAGCCCCAGGATCAACGGGATCCGGCTGCCGGCCAACGCGCCGATGTGATAACCCAGCAGGGGGTAAAACGCGTCATCAAGGTTGCCCAGGGTTGGCAGTTCGATCTGCAGGCGGGCCTTGCGCTGGTCCTCCAGATGGCAGCCGATCAGCGGTGCACGCCCTGTGAGGGCAATGCAGATATCCAGATAGTCGGGGTACTTGAGTGTGCGGGCGCCGAGCACGCTGTTGGCGTAAACCACCGCGTTGGATTCGGCCCAGACAATTTGCTCGCCCGCCTTGGGCGCACTGTCGAGCAGGTAAGGGGCACAGGTGAAACTCAGTTGCGCACCCATAGCCATGTAAGCATCGCCCAAGGCACTGGCAGGCACGCCGAGTGCCGGGTCGATACCCAGTTCGCGCCAGCGGCGCTGGTCCACGGAAATTGAATTGAGGGTGGTGGGCACGCGAACTTTTGCGCCCCATGCCACCAGTTGCTGCGCAAAGCGCAAACTCGCCGGCCCGGTATAGATGCAGCCGTCGATATGGGCCTGGGTGATGTCGACCAGTTGCGTGGCGCCTTGAATCTGCGCCATGCGCAACACGATCTGCATGGCAACCTGGGCGGCTTTGCCGTAACTGCCGGCGAGCAGTGCGCGATCGTGCTCGGTCAGTTCGATCGAGGCATGTGCTTCTGCGGCCGGTGTGTCGTTGTGCGGTGGTGGAGTGTCGTCAGGTGCTGAGTCGTAGAGGCTTAGATGTGTGCCATCGACCCTGGCGAACGCGTTGCCGCGCAATTGGCCAAAGGCTTCCCTGCCGATGCACAGCACCGGCAGGGAACGCTGGAACAGGGTCCGAGCGACCAGCACGCCAAGGGTCAGGATCTCGTCGGCTTCAGCCAGCACCAGCGCCGCGGGGGCATGGCCATTGCTGATCAGTTCCATCAGCACACTGCTGCCGGTGCAGGAGCCGCGTCCACTGGGGATCGCCAGCACGCGCCCCGCCAGGCATTCGCCGCTGAGGGGGTGATGGCGGTCGATCACTTCGCCACTGAACGGGTCGACCCCGCCCCAGAAACTCAGGCCGACATCGGCGTACAACAGCGGGGCGGATGCATGGCCATCAACCAGGCTGCGGCCTTCAAGAGCACTTATCCCGGACATGCTGGATACCTCAGTAGTAGACGTGAGGTACGGTCAGATCAGCCGGTGGAATCTCGGTCCCGACCCATTTGGTCCACAGCTCCTTGTAGCGTCCGGTGCGTACTTGCTGGTTGACGAACAGGTTGAGGTAGTTGAGTAGGCCGTACTCGTTGCGCTTGGCGCCCAGGGACACGTAATCGACCACATAGGGCGCGTTACCGGCGACCTTGAGGTTTTTGTACTTGCCTGATTTAAGGGTAGCTGCGGCCACGGTATTGGTCACCACGGTGGCTTCGATATGGCCCTGGGCGACGGCCAGCAGGGTGTCGTTCTGCGACTGATAGGCACGGAACGAACCGCTGCCCCAGTTTTTCACGTCTTTCTCCAGGGCGATGGCCTCATAGGTGCCGCTGGTGTTGCCCAATGCCTTGCCCTTGAGGTCGTCGAAGCTGTTGATGCCGGTGTTGTCGCGGGTCAGCACGACCATCTGGAAGGCGAAGTAAGGGATGCTCAGGCCGACGGTCTTGGCACGTTCCAGGGTGTCGGAAGTGGACGCCACGATCACATCGGCCCGCCCGGAGACCAGTGCCGGGATGCGGTCGGGGAACGGGGTTTCAACGATTTCGGCATCCACGCCGAGCACTTTTGCCAGGTCGTTGCAGTAGTCCACATCGAAGCCCACCGGCTTGTTGGCTTCGTCACGCGAGCCCATCGGCGGGAAGTCCAGGGTCACGGCGCAGCGCAACTTGCCCGAACCGATAATGTCGTCGAGCTTGTCGGCCTGGGCCGTGGCGATAAAGGAAGTACTGAGAACAGCGCTGAGAGCTACGGCAAGTACGGGGTTTTTCATGGAAGCCTCGGAGTCGTTGAAGTGCTGTTGAAAATCGTTCTTTGGATTTCGTATACGATATTTGTTTAGCAAATCGTGTGCCGATTGTTCCTGCAAAGCTGTAATCAGCGCGGGAGAGGGTTTGTCACGGGTTTGCGCGTTGGGGTGTTGGGGAAGGCGGTGTTACAGAAGGGAGCAGTGACGTAGGAAATGCCCCACAAGGGAACACTTGGGGGGCTGTTCCTGACAATTAGGCCCACTCCTGTGGGAGCGGGCTTGCCCGCGATGGCATCAACGCGGTTTGGCTGAAAGACCGCAGCGTCAGTATCGCAGGCAAGCCAGCTCCTACAGGGTATGCGGCGCTCGCACCATTCGGCACATACCGGTGGGAGCGGGCTTGCCCGCGATGGCATCAACGCGGTTTGGCTGAAAGACCGCAGCGTCAGTATCGCAGGCAAGCCAGCTCCTACAGGGCATGCTGCGCTCGCACCATTCGGCACATTCCGGTGGGAGCGGGCTTGCCCGCGATGGCATCAACGCGGTTTGGCTGGCAGCCCGCAGCGTCTGCAGGCCAATCAATGGCTTTGCGGCAAATGCTCAAACAGGGTTTTGCACACACCGGCGATATGCTCGTCCAGCAACTTGACCGCCAGCTCCACATTGCCGGCGCGGCAGGCATCGAGGATTTCACGGTGTTCGTGGTCGGCACGGTGCTTGCCCGCCGACAAACTCATCTGCATGCGCAGGTAACGCTCCAGCTTGTCATTGACCGAGCGGATCAGGCTGATCATGAACGGCCGCTGCGCAGGCTCGTACAAACAGGCGTGCAGTTCCCAGTTGAGCTCGGCCCAGCGCCCCACGTCATCTTCGCCGACAAACTCCTGGCAGATGCGTTCGGCACGGGCAAAGGTGTCTGCGGTCATGTTGGGGATGGCCAGGCGCAGCAACTTGTCTTCAAGGAGCATGCGCACTTCGAACATTTGCGCCAGTTCCGCCTCGGAAATCCGCGTGACCATCGCGCCGCGGTTACGCTGGAACATCACCAGCCCTTCCGCTTCAAGCCGCTTGAGGGCTTCGCGCACGGGGATCTTGCTGACATTGAACTGGCGGGCGATATCATCCTGGCGAATCGGTTCGTCTTCAGCGAAATGCCCGGCGACAATGGCGTCGCGCAGATGCAGGGTGATGATTTCCGACGTGGAAGGTGAGTTACCCAGGTCGGGAGCATTGAGTTTTGGGTGGGCCACGGTGGTCATCGTTCGCTGGTAAAAAAGATATGGTATACGAAACGTAAATGGACGGGGTAATACCCTATCCACGCTGGGGTCATTGCCCTGTGATCGCGGGCGCCTGGCTTTTCAGGATAAGCAGCGCATCCAGGCCGCCCTCGGGGCGATTGTTCAAGGTCAATGTGCCGCCGTGGGCGACTGCCACGGTGTGGGCGATACTCAAGCCCAGGCCATAGCCGCCGCTGCGGCTGTTGCGCGAAGACTCCAGCCGATAGAACGGCTCCAGCACCTGGGTCAGTTGCTGCGCGGCTATCCCCGGGCCGCTGTCCCTGACCGTGATGCTCAGGCCATCGCGGTGTTCGTCGACCAGCACCTGCACATTGCACGCATAACGCACGGCGTTTTCCAGCAGGTTCTGTATGCAGCGTTTCAGGCTGCGGGCATAACCCGACACCGGGCGGCTGGCGCGTCCGTTAAGGGTGATGGTTGCTCCCATGTCCTGCAGGTCGGCCTGCAGGCTTTGCAGCAAGGCGTTGAGGTCGATGTTCTGGCGCGGCTCGTTGATTTCACCGCTGCTGACAAATTCCAGGGTGGTAGAGACGAGCCCCTCCATGTCCGTCAGGTCATTGCGAAAACGCTGCTTGAGTGCTTCGTCGTCGAGCATTTCGGTGCGCAGACGCAGACGCAGGCGGGTGATGGGTGAGCGCAGATCGTGGGACACCGCCGCCAGAAAGCGCGTGCGCTCAGCCATGCTGGCCAGCAGGCGCTGCTGCATCAGGTTGAAGGCCTGGGCCGCACGCTGTACTTCCACTGGCCCTTTAATCGACAGTGGCTGGCGGCGGATATCCTGCCCCAGTGCCTGCGCGGCTTGCGCCAGTTGATTGAGCGGGCGAACGGCCAGGCGTACCGCGAGCAACACGATGATTGCCACCACGATGATGCGCACCAGATAGATGCGCAAAAAGTAATCGAGCAGCACATCGGCCGGCGCCATGCTGGTCCAGCCCTGATCCTCGGTGGCTTGCACGTGCAGCCAACGGCCGTCGGCCAGGCGCAGCTCAAGGGTAAATTGCCCGGCAGCCGGGCTGGAACCGAACAGGGTATCTACCCCGGCCTTGTGCCCCTGGCTGTCGAGCAGGGTGAGGTTAAGCAGGTTCAGGGCCGTGCGCGACGCGGTTTTTTCATCAACCAGGCTGCGCAGCAGCGATTCGGTGGCCTGGTCCTGAAGGGGCAGAGGGTTGCGCTGCATATCGGCGGCGTTGCGCAGTTCGAGGTTGAAGGTCGGGGTGCTGAGGTTGTGCAAAAAAAGCTCGATGTGCTGCGGATCGCTGCGGGCAACCCGCACGATATCGGCCAGGCGGCTGGCAATCAGGCGCGTGGGGATTTCCAGCACCTGACTGTGGCGCACGTCATACCAGATGCTGCTGGTCAGCACCTGGGCGGCGAGCATGCCCGTGACCAGGATCACCACCAGCCGACCGTAGAGGGTACGCGGCAACAGCGTCATGATTCGCTCGTCACACAGGCCGAAGTGAGCATATAGCCTTCATTGCGCACGGTCTTGATCAGGCCGGGGGCCAGTTGCTGACGCAGGCGGCTGACGCACACATCAATGGAGCGGTCGAAGGGCGTGCTGTCCTTGTCGAACACATGGTTGAGCAAAAAGTCCCGGCTCAGCGGCCGGTTGGGGTGCTGCAACAGCAGGCGCAGCACGCGGTAGTCGGAGTTGCCCAGGCTGATCACCAGGCCTTCGGCGGACAGCACCTGGCGAGCGCGGGTGTCGAGGCGCCACTGGTCGAAGCGGACAAAGGGTGCCTCATCGACACGAGCGCGCTCAGGAAAACTCTGCGCCCGGCGCAACACCACCTTGATGCGCACCAGCAATTCACGCGGATCGAATGGCTTGGGCAGGTAGTCATCGGCGCCGATTTCCAGACCGACGATGCGGTCGATCAGGCTGGCGCGTGCCGTGAGCATGATCACCGGGATATTGGAGCTGGCGCGCAGAGTTCGGCACAGGCTCAGGCCGTCTTCGCCGGGCAGCATCAGGTCGAGCACGATCAGGTCGATCACGTTCAGCTCCAGGCGCCGGCGCATTTCCTTGCCGTCGCAGGCCGTGCAGGTTTGGTAACCGGCGTCGCGCAGGTAGTCGGCCAGCAACTGGCGGATTTCGGGGTCGTCATCGACGATCAATATATGGTCTTGCCTGGACATGGGCTTCGGGTACGCCTTGGGGCTCGCAGCAATAGCGGATTTCACGCGGTGGAGCCAAACGAAATGTAATGGAATGTTGTGGGCGCTGTTTTCGTGCAGCGCCGATACAAAGTCGGGCCATCCGTGGCAATGACGCTCTTTAGAATGGCGAATCTAAATGCGAGTCATTGTAATTAAGGAAGGCCCGATGTCATCGTCACCCGATGCGGCAGTAGTTCGCAATACCCCTTGTGCATTGAACGGTACCCTGGCTCCGGTTATCAGTCTGCTGGCCCTGGGGGTTTTCAGCCCGGCCAGCGAGGCGGCGCAGCCGGCAAACAACGTGCTGACCCTGCCTGCGTCGAACGTCGAGGGGACTTATGACTCGCCGTTCAAGGTCGACGAAGTGTCATCGCGCAAGGTCATGACCCCGCTGCTCGATGCCCCGCAAAGCATCACCATCGTGCCGCAGCAGGTACTCAAGGAGCAGAACGCCCAGAGCCTGCAGGACATTCTGCGCAATGTGCCGGGTATCACCTTTATGTCGGGGGAGGGCAACCTGGGCTGGGGCGACCTGTTTTCCATTCGCGGTTTTTCCTCCGAGCAGAGCCTGACAGTCGATGGCGTGCGCGACGCGGGCATGTCCAGCCGCAACGACATGTTCAACCTGCAACAAGCCGAAGTGTTCAAGGGCACCGGCGCCATCGAATCGGGCATTTCGGCGGTGGGTGGCAGCGTCAACCTGGTGAGCAAGGAGGCCCATCTGGGGGATGCCAACCGGGTCTCTGCCGGGGTCGGCACTGACGGTTACAAACGCCTGACGGCCGATATCAACCACGAGCTGAATGACACCAGCGCCCTGCGTGTCAACCTGATGAAGCATCAGAGTCAGGTGGCCGAGCGTGATGAGGTGGATTACGACCGCTGGGGCATTGCCAACTCCCTGGCCCTGGGACTGTCGACGCCGACCCGGGCCTTTGTCGATTTTTTCTATCAGAAGGATGACAACACCCCGGACGGCGGCCTGCCGATCTTGCGCGGCACCGACGGCAAGCGCATGCCTGGCGTCAAACGCAGCAATTGGTACGGCGATTCCAGCCTGTACACCCAGCAGACCGAAACCACCTCGTTGACCGGACGCCTGGAGCACGACTTTGACAACGGCGCGCTGCTGACCAACCAGCTGCGCTGGCAGCGCACCGACAACTTCTCGGTGCTGTCGCCGGCGCGCTTCAATGCCGCCAGTGCCGACGGCGCGAAAACCTGCACCGGCAGCCGCTGCGCCACCTTGGGCTATGTGGGCATCGGCCCGGCGTCGACGGTCAACGGGGTCAAGGTCTATACCGACTACAGCAACACCGGCAGTACCGCCTATGGCATCCTGCGCGGCAGCGATTTCGGCCTGTCCAAGCGCTACACCATCCTCGATAACCAGACTGACCTGAGCTTTGCCTTCGATACCGGCTCCATCAGCCACAAGGCCGTGGCGGGGCTGGATGTGTACCACGAAACCTATGGTGGCCTGGAGCGCAACGCCAAGGTGCCGGCGGCCAATATGTTCTTCGACATGGCCAACCCGCAACATGACTTTGCCGTGGAGTACACCACCAAGGGCGTGGGCGAACCGCGCTCAAGCATCGACAACGCCGGGCTGTTTTTTGGCGACACCCTGACCCTCAACCCGTGGTGGCAGGTCATGGGCTCGTTGCGCTACGACCACTGGAGCGCCGAGACCACCCAGCGTGGCCAGGACGATGTCAAGGACACCTCGGGCGCCTGGAGCGGCCGTGCCGGTATCGTGTTCAAGCCACAACCCAACGGCACGATCTACGCCTCGTACAGTGAGTCGACCCAGCCTTCGGCCATCGGTGCCTCAACCAACAACCAGATCTACGGCGCCGCCAGCACCAGCCGCTACACCCCGGCCAAGTCCAAGACCTACGAACTGGGCACCAAGTGGGACTTGCTGGACAAGGGCATCAGCGTCACGGCGGCGGTGTTTCGCACCGAACTGGTCAACTCCTGGGAGTACACCGAGGGCGAAGCGTCGCCGGTGCGTGCCTTGCCTGCCAAGCGCGTCGATGGGGTGGAACTGGGCCTGCAGGGCAACCTGACCAGTCGATGGACGGCCTACAGCGGTTTTTCGGCGCTTAAAAGCGAGCAGACCAAGGGGGTCAACAAAGGTGCAGAAGCCAAGAACGTCCCCGACCTGACGGCCAACCTGTGGACCACCTACGCTTTTACCGACGACTTGAGCCTGAGCTACGGCGCCAACTATGTCGGGCGCCGGCGCTATACCGACAACAAGTATGTCGGTGGCCTGAATAACAACAGCAGCTACGCCGACGGCCCGTCCGGGGTGCTGGCGATCTACACGCAAGACAAGGAAAAAGCCCCCGGTTACTGGGTGCATTACCTTGCCGCGCAGTACCAGGTTAATCCTCAGACCACCGTCCACCTCAACGTCGACAACCTGTTCAACACCTTCTACTTCAGCCGCGTCGGTGCCTCCCTCGATGGCTTCCAGCTGTATGGCGTACCGGGGGCCGGGCGCACGCTGACGGCGAGCATCGACTATGACTTCTGACCGCAACCGGTTGCGGAGCACGCCATGCTGATCGAAATCGCCGGGGTGTTCAGCGCCCATGAGGTAGACGAGATGCGCGACCAGTTGCTTGCCCGGCCGTGGGTGGATGGCAAGCAGACGGCTGGCGTGGGCTCGGCACGGGTGAAAATCAACCGCCAGTTGGCCGAGGACGATGCCGTCGGCGTTAACCTGGGCCAACGCATTCTGGCGCGGTTGTCCGAGCACGGGCTGTTTATGTCCGGCGCGTTGCCCAAGCGTATCTACCCGCCGCTGTTCAATCGCTACAGCGGCGGCGAGGGGTTCGGCTTTCATATCGACAATGCCATTCGCGGCATCAAGGGGGTGCGTGAGCGGGTGCGCACCGACCTGTCCGCGACCCTGTTCCTGAGCGATCCGCACAGCTATGACGGCGGTGAACTGGTGATCCGCGACACCTTCGGCGAACGCAGCGTCAAGCTGCCCGCAGGGCATCTGGTGTTGTACCCGGGCAGCAGCGTGCACCGGGTCAACCCGGTGACGCGGGGCGAGCGGCTGGCGGCGTTTTTCTGGATCGAAAGCCTGGTGCGCGAAGACAGTCAGCGCAGCCTGTTGCTGGACATGGACGTGGCCATTCAACGCCTCACCACCCAACAGGCGGATGACGAGTCGCTGCTGCAACTGAGCGGCGTGTACCACAACCTCTTGCGCCGCTGGAGCGACGTATGAGCCTTTTATTGAGCGGGAGATTTACCGTGTCCAAGCTGTTTTTGCATCAAGCCTGTGTGCGCCTGGGCGCCCTTATCGTCCTTCTGGGTATGGCGGTATCGACGGCCTGGGCCAGGGACGTCACCGATGCCCTGGGCCGGGTGGTCAAGGTGCCGGACACCGTACAGCGGGTGGTGCTGGGGGAGGGGCGGCTGATTTCGGCCTTTGCCCTGCTTGACCGCGACCGGCCGTTCCAGCGCATCGTGGGCTGGCAGAACGACCTGCGCAAGCTCGACCCCAACACCTATGCCGCCTATGTGGCGAAGTTCCCCCAGGTCAAGGACATCCCCTTGATCGGTCAGGCGTCGGAGCAGAGCGTCAGCGCCGAGCAAATCCTGGCGCTCAAGCCGGACCTGGCGGTATTCAGCATCTCCGGGCATGGCCCCACCGAACACAGCCCGGTGGCCGATGTGCTGGAAAAGGCCGGTATTGCGGTGTTGTTTGTGGATTTTCGGGTCAACCCGCTGCAAGGCACCCGTGACAGCATGACCGCGCTGGGCCAGGCTCTGGGCCGCGAAGCGCAGGCCAGTGCCTTTGTCGATTTCTACAACCGGCATGTCGAACGCATTACCCGCACCCTGGGTACGCTCGATGACAGCCAGCGCCCCGGTGTGTTTCTCGAACTGCTGGCCGGGGTCTGGGCCAACCCCGGACACACTACGGGCAAGGGAGGCATGGGCGAGCTGATCCGCCTTGTGGGCGGGCGCAATATCGCTGCGGGCGTGGTGCCGGTGCACTGGGGGATATCAGTGTGGAATATGCGCTCAAGGCCGACCCTGATGTGTACATCCTCTCGGGCAATCAGCAGCCCGGGGTGATGCTGGGTGCGGGCATCGATGTACAAACGGCCCGTACCTCACTGATGCAGGTGTTGAAACGGCCGCAGTTCGCCGAATTGCGCGCCGTACGCGAGGGCACGGTGCATGCCCTGTGGCATGACTTCTACAACTCGCCGTACAACATCCTCGCCATTGAGGCCCTGGCCAAGTGGGTTCACCCGCAAAAGTTCACCGACCTTGATCCGCAGTTGACCCTCAATGAGCTCAACCAAGAGTTTCTCGACACGCCGCTGGCAGGTCAGTACTGGATCAGTGAACAACAATGAGCGCTATCGCCAACCCGGCAGTGCTTGCTGCCAGTCACGGTTATCGGCGCCTGCTGGCGCGGCGCGTGTGCCTGTTGCTGGTGATCGGCTGTGCGCTGCTGGGCAGCGTGCTGCTGGACCTGTCCACCGGCTCGTCCGGCATGGGGTTGGGGCAACTGCTGCAGGGTTTGCTGCATCCGCAGACCCTGGATGTCACGGACCGGGTGATCATCTGGAATGTGCGCTTGCCCTATGCGCTGATGGCGGTACTGGTGGGCGCGGCGCTGTCGCTGGCCGGGGCAGAAATGCAGGCCATCCTCAATAACCCGCTGGCCAGCCCGTTTACCCTGGGCGTGTCTTCGGCGGCGGCGTTGGGGGCTTCGCTGGTGATCGTATTTCCGCTGAGCAGCGCCTTGTTGAGCCGCGACTCGCTGGTGGCGCTGGCAGCCTTTGTATTTGCCTGTGCTTCGATGTTCCTGCTGCACGGCATGTCGCGGCTGCGCGGGGCTGGGGTCGAGACCCTGGTGCTGTTCGGTATTGCCCTGGTGTTCAGTTGCAACGCCCTGGTGGCGCTGTTGCAGTTGCTGGCCACCGAAGATGTGTTGCAGCAACTGGTGTTCTGGAGCCTGGGCAGCGTCGCACGGGCCAATTGGGACAAACTGGGCATTCTTGCCCTGGTGCTGGGGTTGACCGCGCCGTTTTCCCTGCATGCAGCTTCGCGCATGACCTTGCTGCGCATGGGCGAGGAGCGGGCGCAGAGCTTTGGTGTGGACGTGCGGCGGCTGCGCTTTTTCGCCTTGCTGCGCATCAGCCTGCTGTCCGCCACGGCGGTGGCGTTTGTCGGCACCATCGGTTTTATCGGCCTGGTGGGGCCGCATATTGCGCGGATCCTGATCGGTGAAGACCAGCGCTTTCTGTTCCCGGCCAGTGCCCTGGTGGGGGCGCTGTTGCTGTCGCTGTCCTCGGTGGTAAGCAAGGTCATCATGCCGGGGGTGATTGTACCGGTGGGTATTGTGACCGCGCTGGTAGGCGTGCCGATTTTTGTCGTACTGGTATTCAAGCGGGGCAGGCAGTTATGAGTGAACAAGGGTTGTTGATCGAGCACGCCCAAGTTAAATACGGGCGCAAGGTGGTGATTGCCGACGCGTCGCTGCCGGCCCTGCGCCCGGGAACATTGACCGCCCTGATCGGCCCCAACGGTGCGGGCAAGTCCACCCTGTTGCGCGGGCTGGCGGGCCTTGAGCCGATGACCGGCGCAGTTACCCTGCACGGTCAGCCGTTGGCGCCGATGAGCGTGGCGCAGCGTGCGCGGCAGGTCACCTATATGCCCCAGCACCTGCCGCCAGGGCTGGGCTTGAGTGTGATCGAGAGCGTGATGGCGGCACTGCGGGTGGCGGGCAATAGCGGTGATTGCCTGGAGCAAGCCTACGGGGCTTTGCAACGCATTGGCATTGCAGCGCTGGCCGATCACATGCTCAACGCACTGTCCGGTGGCCAGCGGCAACTGGTCAGCCTGGCGCAGCTGATTGCCCGCAAGCCCCGGGTCATGCTGCTGGATGAGCCGACCAGTGCGCTGGATTTAAGCTATCAATTGCGGGTAATGGACTGCGTGCGCCAGATGGTTGGCCAGCACCAGCTGATTGCGGTGATCGTGCTGCACGATATCAGCCTGGCGGCCCGTTTTGCCGATCATATTGCTGTGTTGCGCGAAGGGGCGGTGGTCGCTTTTGGCGCGGCAGAGCAGGTACTGACTGCGCAGCTGTTTGCCGAGGTATATGGGGTCAGGGCACGGGTTGAACGGTGTTCGCAGCAGACCCTGCAGGTAGTGGTCGATAGCCCAGTTTAAACCCCAGCATGCGTCAGCCTGCACGATGGGTTTTTGCTTGTTTTGCCAGGCGCTCTGCAGCGCCCGGTGCTTGACAGCGAAGCCATTGGCAGCCGTAATAGGAGGAAATGTTAACGTTAACTTAAATAATAACAAGAGGCGCAACCCATGCAGCGGACGGTCAAGCGTGATTACTGGCTTATCAGCGGTTTACTGTTTTTCTTCTTCTTTTCCTGGTCTTCCAGCTACTCGCTGTTCTCCATCTGGCTGCATCAGGTCATCGGCCTCAATGGTGCGCAGACCGGCTATGTGTTCGCCGCCAACGCGATCGCGGCGTTGCTGATCCAGCCGTTCTACGGGGCCTTGCAGGACAAGCTCGGGTTGTCGAGAAAACTGCTGGTGTGGATTGGCGTGCTGCTGTGTGCTGCAGCGCCGTTCGCAATTTATGTCTACAGCCACTTGCTGGCTCAAAACGTGGTGCTGGGCGCCGTGGTGGGGGCGATTTTTCTGGCCTTTGCCATGCTGGCGGGGGTGGGCGTGATCGAGAGTTATACCGAACGCCTGTCCCGGCATGTGGGTTTTGAATTTGGTACCAGCAGGATGTGGGGTTCCTTGGGCTGGGCGGCGGCCACCTGCATTGTGGGCGTGGTGTTCAATATTGATCCCAATATTGCCTTCTATATGAGCAGTGCTGCCGGCGCGGTGTTTTTACTGATCCTGTTTCGGCTGGACTTGAGCCGCTTCAAGCAACCCGGCGCCTGCGGCGGCGAAAGCGGCGCTGTGCCGGTAACCGTCAGCGACCTGTGGGCATTGCTCAAGCTGCCGCGGTTTTGGGCCTTCAGTGTTTACCTGACCGGGGTTTGCGGGATCTACATGATCTACGAGCAGCAGTTTCCAGTGTATTTCTCGTCGTTTTTTTCGACCCCGGAACAGGGCATCCAGGCCTATGGTTACCTGAATTCATCCCAGGTCTTGCTGGAAGCGGGCCTGCTCCTGGTTGCGCCCTGGGTGGTCGGGCGTACCGGTGCGAAATACGGGCTGATCCTGGCGGGCAGCATCATGTTTTTTCGCATTCTCGGTTCCGGCCTGGCCACAGAAACCTGGGCCATCGCCGTGTTCAAGATGCTGCATGCGGTAGAGGTGCCGATCCTGCTGGTCTCGGTATTCAAATATATCGCGTTTAATTTCGACCCGCGCCTGTCGGCCTCGATCTATCTGGTGGGCTTTCATTTTGCCCAACAGCTCACCGCCATGCTCCTCTCGCCACTGGTGGGCTACGGTTATGACCAGTACGGATTTGCCGACGTGTACCTGGTGATGTCCGCACTGGCAGGTGCCTGCCTGTTGTTGTCCTGGAGCCTGCTGCGCAACGACCCCCGGCCGCCGCCGCGCAAGGCCAGTGTGGCAGAGGCGCTGGCAATGCCCGCTATCACTCAATCGGTTACCCGTTATGAACCCTGACAAGGACCACCCCATGCACGCTGTACGGCTGGACAAGGCCCATCGCGCCATCGCGCAAACACTGCCCGAACGCGGCAACGACTATCGCCTCGCTTATCACCTGGCCCCTGCGGCCGGCTGGATGAACGACCCTAACGGGCTGGTGTTCTTTCGCGGCCAATACCATGTGTTTTATCAGCACCATCCATTTTCTGCGCAATGGGGCCCCATGCACTGGGGGCACGCCTGTAGCGACGATCTGGTGCATTGGCAGCATTTGCCGATTGCCCTGGCGCCCGGTGACGACTACGACCGCGATGGCTGCTTTTCTGGCTCGGCAGTGGTGCTCGATGACACCCTCTACCTGATTTATACCGGCCACATCTGGTTGCAAGAGCCGGGTGATGACCAGCACATCCGCCAGGTCCAGTGCCTGGCCAGCAGCACCGATGGTATTACCTTCACCAAGCTCGGGCCGGTCATCGAGACACCGCCGGACCCCGCCATCATGCATATTCGCGACCCCAAGGTGTGGCCGCGCAACGGTGCATGGTGGATGGCACTGGGCGCGCGGCTGGGCGATGACCCGCAGTTGCTGCTTTATCGATCTGCTGACCTGTTGCACTGGGACTTTCTGGGCTGTGCCCTGCAAGGCCAGCGCGAGCCGGATGGCTATATGTGGGAGTGTCCGGACATCTTTGCACTGGATGGCCGCGATGTGCTGCTGTATTCGCCCCAGGGCCTGAACCCCGTTGGATACGACAACTGGAACCTGTACCAGAACAGCTACCGGGTGGGCCAACTGGACGATAAGGGCGTGTTCAAGCCCTGCGGCCCGCTGCATGAACTCGATCATGGCCACGATTTCTATGCCGCCCAGACCCTGCTGGCGCCCGACGGTCGTCGTCTGCTTTGGGCCTGGATGGATATGTGGGAAAGCCCGATGCCCAGCCAGGCCGAACACTGGTGCGGCGCGCTGACATTACCCCGCGAATTGAGCCGCGACGGTGACCGGCTGCGGATGCGTCCGGCCCGCGAGCTGGTGGCGTTGAGGCAGTCCGGGCAGGTGCTGCAGATAGGTCAGGTCAAATCCGCGAGCCAGTTGCTCGAGGCCAGGGGCGCGCTGCTGGAACTCGAGATTGAGCTGGATATTGCCCGCAGCAGCGCCGAGCATTTCGGCCTGGCATTGCGCTGCAGCGATGACCAGCAGGAGCAAACCCTGCTGTACTACGATGCCATGGCCCGCCGCCTGGTGCTCGACCGGCAGCACTCGGGTGCCGGGGTGAGCGGGGTTCGCAGCGTACCTGTTGCGGCGGACCAGACACACATTGCCCTGCGGATTTTTCTCGATCGCTCGTCCATTGAAGTGTTTGTCGATGATGGCGCCTGGAGCCTGAGCAGCCGGATTTACCCGCACGCCAACAGCCTTGCGCTGCGGGCGTATGCCGTCAATGGCACAGGGCACTTTGGCGAAGCCCTGGTATGGGGGCTGGCTGATCTGCAGCTTTGAGGCCAAGGTTTTTGCACAGGGGCGGCGGCGCCCGGGTTGGCGCTGTTCTGCCGCTGGCAGGCATGACATCATGCCCGGCCAGACAGGTAATGGCGCGCACCGATGGCCTCAGTAAAAGATGTTGCACGGCTGGCGGGGGTTTCCCTGATGACCGTTTCCAGGGCCCTCAATACCCCGGGAAAGTTGAACCAGGAGACCCTGGCCAAAGTGCTGCAGGCCGTCGAAACACTTGGCTATGTGCCCAGCCTCTCGGCGCGCAAGACCCGTGGCGGGCATTCCAGTGGCAAGACCATCGGTATCTTTGCCCTGGACACGGCCACCACGCCTTTTGCCGTTGACATGCTGCTGTCGATGGAGCACACGGCCCGCGAACATGGCTGGAACGTGTTTATCCTCAACGTGTTTGAAACCCCGCCAGACCAGCAGGCCATCGAGTTGATGCTCTCCCATCAACCGGACGGCATCATCTTCAGCGCCATGCAGCTGCGGCGGGTGGACATTCCCCGGGTACTGCGCAGTGTGCCGCTGGTACTGGGCAATTGCGTCAGCACCGACCCCGGCATTGCCTGCTATATATCAGACGATGAAGACGGGCAGTATCAGGCGGTCCGCCAGGCGCTGCGACAAGGTTATCGCCGTCCGCTATGCATAAACCTGCCGCGAAGCAGCATGGCCTGGGGGCTGCGCCAGAGCGGGTTGGCCCGTGCCCTGGGCGAGGCCGGGATTGAGGCTGCGCAAGTGCCGCAATATGACCTGTCCAACGATGATGGCTATCAGGAAACGCTGGTTGTACTGGAACAAAAGTTGCGTGAGGGTGAAGGGCAGGCGCCCTTTGACCTGCTGATTTGCGGCAACGACCGGATTGCCCTGGTCGCGTATCAGTATCTGCTCAGCCGCGGCTTGCGTATCCCGCAGGATGTGGCGGTGCTGGGTTTTGACAATATGGTGGGGGTTGCCGAGCTGTTTTACCCGCCCTTGAGCACCGTGCAGCTGCCGTATTACGACATGGGCCGGCGTGCGGTGCTGCACCTGATTGAAGGTCTGGACGACTGCGCCGTGCACAAGGTTGCCTGCCCGCTGGTTGAGCGCGAGTCCTGCTGACGCGGTCAATGGCCGCTAAAAATGTCCCTGTAGGCATACAACCCCGGTGTGCCACCGGTCATCACAAACAGCAGATTATCGCCAGCCTGGTAACGGCCCTGGCGCAAGTCGCTCAGCAGGCCGGCCAAGGCCTTGCCCGAGTACACCGGGTCCACCAGTAAACCTTCGCAACGGGCCAGCAGGCCTACCGCTTCGAGCATGGCCGGGGTCGGCAAGCCGTAACCTTCGCCCAACTGGCTGCCATCGATGTCGATAGCGTCTGTGCGCAGGGCCGCCGAGCTGCCCAGCAGGGCCAGGGTCTGGCGGGTCAGTTGCAGGGTTCTGGCCGCCGCCGCCGTGTCGCGATCCGCCAGCACCGACCAGGACCGGACCGTTGCCGCGCCGCGCCCAAGCAGTTCAAAACCGGCGGCAAGTCCGGCATGGGTGCCGGCACTGCCGTTGGGCACCATGACCTGGCTGAACCGCACCCCCAGCTGTGTTTCCTGCGCCAGGATCTCCGCCGCGCAGCGGGCGTAACCCAGACAACCTGCCGGGGTGGAGCCGCCGGTGGGGATCACCAGCGGCTTGCGCCCCGCCGCACGCAGTTGCTCTGCTCTGATGTCGGCCTGTGCCAACGGGTCTTCACCCCGAGCCAGTACCTGCACCCGGGCGCCAAACAGATGATCGAGGAGCCTGTTGCCGTTGAGTTCGTAATCGGCGTCGTACCTGGGCACGGCACGGCTGAGGATCAATTCACAGTCGATGCCCTGGCGAGCACAGACCGCCGCCGTCAGCCGGGCATGATTGGACTGGATGCCGCCCACGGTGATGATCGTATCAATACCGTCCTGGAGGGCTGCGCCCAAGTGAAACTCAAGTTTGCGCAACTTGTTGCCGCCACCACCGATCAGCATATGGTCATCGCGCTTGATATACAGCTGCACTTGCTGCTCATGCAAACCCAGCTGTTGTTCAAGGCGGCTGGCCCGTTGAATCGGAGTAGGGCCCTGTAACAGGTCGGCGCGGGGAAACGCGCTCAGCGCCTTGTCCAGTACGGTTTGCATGGGTTGATACCTGAGTGTTCAATTGAATGGGGCCTAACTGTAGGGGTTAAATGGGCGGCAATAAATGCAGTAAGAGTTAGGACTGGTGGAACTGAAAGTTTGTAATGGATGGCCCGGGTTTTATAGATAAAAAGCCCGTTTAATTTATGCCTGACAAGCGCTTAAACTCAGATGAAAAGCATGGGCGTGCCGATGGGCCGTTTATTTTTCCAGCGTGGCCAGAAGGCGGTTTTATGAGCAAGCTCAGGCAGATGGAAGTTTTTGTGGCTGTGGTCGAGGCCGGCAGTTTTGCCGACGCGGCAGTCCGGGTGGACATGTCGGCGGTGATGGTGGGGCGCCATATTCAGAGCCTTGAAACAGCACTCAACAGCAAGCTGATTCAACGAACTACCCGCCGCCAGTCGGTGACAGGTGAGGGGCGGCTGTTTTATGAAGAGTCGAAAAAGGCCCTTGAACAGATCAAGTACGCCTGGAGCCGGGTCGAAGCCTCCACTGGCAAGCCGGGCGGGCTGCTGCGCATGACTGCGCCCATGACCCTGGGCGTCACGCTGGTGGGGCCGCTGGTGAACGAGTTCATGCAGCTGTACCCGGACGTGCAAGTGGAGCTGATCCTCAGCAACGACGTGGCGGATTTGCACGAAAGCTCATTTGATCTGGGTTTCAGGATATCCGAGCTGATTGAGGTCAACCTCGAATCAAGGCCGCTGCCACCGTACCGAATGGTTATTTGCGCAGCACCCGGGTACCTGCAAACGCACCAGGAGCCACAGACGCCGGAGCAGCTCTACCAGCACCGAATCCTCACCCACACCTCGTGGACCAACCGTTTCGCCTGGCCCCTGCAACACGGTAATAAAACCATGCCCTGGCCCGATCACGCGGTGCTCAGAAGCAACGACGGTCAGGTCCTCCTGCAAGCGGCGATCGCCGGCAACGGCATCTTGATGCAACCCGACTTTCTGGTCGCCGAGGCCCTGGCCAAAGGTGAGCTGGTAACCATCATGGATGCCTGTGCACCGGCACCCAAACCGGTACAGATGGTCTATCCACGCAGCAAAAAAGCACTGCCCAAGCTCAATGCCTTTGTGACGTTCATTGTCGAGCGTTTGCAGCCGGCATGACCTGACGGGATGCAGGGCAAGCATTGCGCTGAGCTCCTCACCCCAACCCTCTCCCGGAGGGAGAGGGGGCTGATCAGTGGAGATATTGAGGCCGCTTGCGGCCAGCTCCCTCTCCCACATCAAAGTGCCTACAAGGCCAGAGCCTTACTCTTTGCCAACAGCATCCGGCAGCGCATAGGCAATGATGTAGTCGCCCACGTCAGGCGAATGGCTCATCCCCCCCGCCGAGATCACCACATATTGCTTGCCTGTGGCGGGTGACTTGTAGATCAGCGGTGCCGCTACCGCACCCACCGGCAAGCGGGCCTTCCACACTTGCTTGCCTGTTTTCGAATCCAGGGCGCGCAGGTAGTAATCCTGGGTACCGGCAAAGAACACCAGCCCGGAAGCGGTGGCGGTGGGGCCGCCCAGGGTCGGCATGCCCAGCGGCACCGGCATGTGGGTCTTGATCCCCAGCGGCCCGGTATCCTGGACAGTGCCCAGCGGGACCTGCCAGACCAGTTTCTGCGTATTGAGGTCAATCGCACTCATGCTGCCGAACGGCGGGGTGTTGCACGGCACGCCCAGGGGCGACTGGAGAATGTCGATTTTTACACCGCCATAAATACCGGCCACTTGCGGGCGAATGGTACCCATGAAGCCTGGCACTTCGTCGGTCGACACCTTGAACTTGTTCGTGTCTTCCTTGGTGACCAGTGCCATGCGCAGGGGCATGCGCATGTCATTGACGAACATCATGCCGGTGTTTTCGTCAATGGCAATCCCGCCCCAGTTCATCCCGCCCAGCAAGCCCGGCCATTCAATATAGGGCTTTTCGCCCGGAGGGGTGAACGGGCCCATATAGACCGAATCCTTGAACAGGATCCGGCAATAGAGCTGGTCGAATGTGCTCACGCCCCACATGGATTTTTCGGTCAGCGGCTCGGCGCCAATCATCGGCATGCCTGTCGAGAACGGTTGGGTCGGCGACAGGTGTTCGCCTACGGCTGCAGGGGAGGTTGGTACGGCGCGTTCTTCAACGGCGGTCACCGGCAGGCCCGTGCGCCGGTCCAGGACAAAGATATTGCCCGTCTTGGTGGTCTGGATCAGCACCGGGGTTTTCACGCCCTGGGCATTCTTGATGTCATACAGCACAGGCTGCGAAGGCAGGTCATAGTCCCAGACATCGTGATGGACGGTCTGGTACACCCACTTGGCCTTGCCGGTCGAAGCATCCACAGCGACCACGGCCGAGCCGTATTTCTCCTTGGCCTGGTTGCGGTCGCCGCCCCAATAGTCGGGCGGGCCGTTGCCGGTGGGCAGGTAGACCAGGTTCAGCTCTTTGTCGTAAGTCGGAATGGTCCATACATTGGGGGTTTCCAGGGCGAACTGATGATCGGCCTCTGTGACGTCGCTGTTTTGCGGCGCACCCACATCCCAAGCCCAGGCCAGCTTACCGGTCAGCACATCAAATGCGCGCACGGCACCTGAAGGTTCTCCGGCCACAATATCCCGCACCCAGCCACCCACCACCGTGAGATGGCCCATGACCACCGGCAGGGAAGTGGGGTGGTAGCGCTTGCTGTGTTCGGTGGGGCCCATGCCTTTTTTCAGGTCAACATAGCCGTTGTCGCCAAAGCTCGGGCACAGGGCGCCGCTCTGGGCATCCAGGGCAAACAAACGGGCATCCACAGAGGACACCAGAATGCGCTGACGGCATTGCTGTTGATCGTTGTAGGACGCTTTGACTTCAGCACTCAGGCTGTCGTCCTTGTCGATGTCGTAATAGCCCACGCCCCGGCAAGTAACATGCTCTTCGCTTTTGGCGTGAGGATCGAACTTCCACAGCGGCTTGCCGGTATCGGCGTCAAGGGCGGTGATCAGGTTTTCCGGGGTGCAGGAGTACAGCACATTGCCGATCTGCAACGGGGTATTTTCGTCGACACCCGCGCCCGGGCCGCTGGTGCGGCGGCCCGTACGGTAGACCCAGGCCACTTGCAGGTCATTGACATTGTCCGGGGTGATTTGAGTGTAAGGCGCAAAGCGGGTACCCGATGCATTGCGGCCAAAGAACTCCCAGTTTTGCGCAGCCGGTGATGGCTCAGCGGCCGGCGCCGGGTCAGACGCGGCGACCGGGTTGGAGATAGCGCCGTGGGGGTAAAACGCAGCGATCAAGGTGGCGATCAACGCCACGAACACTGCAACACCGCTGCGGTTAGCCGCACGCCGGGTGTTCAGGGGAAGGCCTGGCAAGGTCGCGCCGACCCACAGACTGAGGGTCAGGATAATGGCCGGGACGACCAGGCGTGGCAGCAGTTGCCAATAGCTGAACTGACCCACTTCATAAAATGCCCAGACGCACGTTGCCAGGAAAATGGCCACTGAAAGACTGATGCCGATGCGCTTGCGCAAAAAAAACAGCACCGCCAGCAGCAGATAAGCCAGGCCCGCGATCAGGTAGTAACTGGATCCTCCCAGAGCCACCAGCTTGACCCCGCCATATATCAGGGCCAGTGATACGACCAATACCAGCAGGGAAAATAGCACCCGCGCACTATTACCAGCCGGGGGCTGTTTACTGTCCGTCATGTTGTTAAATGCTCCATGGTTGATACACACATATCGGTATTCATTAATCAGGAGCAGTCTATGCGGATGGTTTTTTCGATAAATCCGCAGGTTTGAGAAACATTGTTGGTAAAGCAGCAATAATCCGCTGCTGTGGCGAGGGCAACGACGAACATGAAATTTCGTCCGAGTGAGCAATCCGCCGCTGAAAAAAACCGCTGCAGCCCTTAATCTTGAGCTCTTTGTCTGTGTGCGGATGATTCATGTCTTCAATTGCCGATGGCTTGCCCAGCAACAAACGCCTGCCCGCCGTGATCGCGATCTCCCTGGGGATCGGCATGGCGACCCTGGATACCGCCATCGTCAACACGGCCTTGCCAACCCTGGCCGAAGGTATTGGCACTGATTCCGCCTCGGTGATCTGGGTGGTCAATGCCTACCAGCTGGCAACCATCGCCGCGGTGCTGCCGTTTGCCTCGCTCAGCGATGTGCTGGGCCATCGACGGGTGTTTCTCGGCGGTTTGCTGGTGTTTATCGTCGCCTCGCTGTTCTGCGGGCTGGCCTGGTCGCTGCCCACGCTGACCGCAGCGCGGGTGGTGCAGGGGTTGGGCGCTGCAGCGATCATGAGCGTGAATATCGCGTTGTTGCGCCACATTTATCCGGCGAAAATCCTCGGTCGGGGCCTGGGTTACAACTCGCTGGTGGTGGGGTTGGCCTTTACCCTGGGGCCGACGGCGGCGTCGGCTATTCTGGCGGTGACCACCTGGCATTGGCTGTATCTGATCAATGTGCCGCTGGGGTTGCTGGCGGTTGTGCTGGGCTTGCGCTCGTTGCCGGAAATTCCCAGAAGCGGGCACGCCTTCGACCGCTTGGCGGCGATCTTGTGTGCCGGGTTGTTTGCCTTGCTGGTATTGGGTCTGGGTTCGGCGGTACATGGCGCCGAAGGTGACCTGAGCCTGGGCCTGGTCGCAGTAGCGCTGGTGTGCGGGGTGTGGCTGATGCGTCGTCAGGCCGATCATCCGGCGCCGATGCTGGCAATCGATCTGTTCAAGCGGCCACTGTTTGCGTTGTCGTCACTGACGGCGATTTGTGCGTTTTGTGCTCAAGGGCTGGCCTTCGTGTCGTTGCCCTTCTTGTTGCAGACGGCATTGGGCCATAGCCAGGTGGCTACCGGGTTTTTGATGACGCCGTGGCCGGCGGTGGTGGCGGTGATGGCACTGATTGCCGGGCGCCTGGCAGATCGGGTGTCGCTGGCGCTGCTGTGCGGGATCGGCTTGTTGCTGTTGAGCGCAGGCATGGCGGCGCTGGCGCTGCTGAGCGAAGGGGCTTCGGCCTTCGATATCGGCTGGCGCATGGCGTTGTGCGGTGCCGGGTTCGGGTTTTTCCAGTCGCCCAACCTCAAGGCGATCATGACCAGTGCGCCGCTGGCCCGCAGTGGCGGCGCCAGTGGCATTGTCGCTACCTCGCGGTTGATGGGGCAGACACTGGGGGCGTCGCTGGTGGCGCTGTGTTTTCATCTGTCCACGGGCAGTGGCCCGCAGTTAGCGTTGTGGCTGGGTTTCGTTTTTGCCCTGGCGGGTGCGTTGGCCAGCGGCTTGCGGTTGATGCAGAGCCCCGTTGCATTGCGATCGTAAAAGCCGGCCTTTACAACGAGATCGATTCTGTGGGAGCGGGCTTGCCCGCGATGGTATCCCTGCGGTGTGCCGGCCAGACCGCGTCGCCAGCATCGCAGGCAAGCCAGCTGCCACAGGTTATTCATCGCCAACAGAATCTGTGCCTTGCCAGGAGCCTTTGTGGGAGCGGGCTTGCCCGCGATGGCAGCACTGCGGTGTCCTGGCCAGACCGCGTCGCCAGTATCGCAGGCAAGCCAGCTCCCACAGGTTTTGCATTACCAGCAGAACCTGCGGCTTGGCAGGATCTTTTGTGGGAGCGGGCTTGCTCGCGATGGCATCGCTGCGGTGTACCTGCCAGACCGCGTCGCCAGCATCGCAGGCAAGCCAGCTCCCACAAGTGATGCATTACCAGCAGAACCTGCGGCTTGGCAGGATCTTTTGTGGGAGCGGGCTTGCTCGCGATGGCATCGCTGCGGTGTACCTGCCAGACCGCGTAGCCCGCATCGCAGGCAAGCCAGCTCCCACATGTGATGCATTGCCAGCAGAACCTGCGGTTTGGCAGGATCTTTTGTGGGAGCGGGCTTGCTCGCGATGGCATCGCTGCGGTGTACCGGTCAGACCGCGTCGCCAGCATCGCAGGCAAGCCAGCTCCCACATGTGATGCATTGTCAGCAGAACCTGCGGTTTGGCAGGATCTTTTGTGGGAGCGGGCTTGCTCGCGATGGCATCGCTGCGGTGTACCTGCCAGACCGCGTCGCCAGCATCGCAGGCAAGCCAGCTCCCACAGGTTTTGCATTGCCAGCAGAACCTGCGGTTTGACAGGATCTTTTGTGGGAGCGGGCTTGCTCGCGATGGCATCGCTGCGGTGTACCTGCCAGACCGCGTCGCCAGCATCGCAGGCAAGCCAGCTCCCACAGGTTTTGCATTGCCAGCAGAACCTGCGGTTTGACAGGATCTTTTGTGGGAGCGGGCTTGCTCGCGATGGCATCCCTGCGGTGTGCCGGCCAGACCGCGTCGCCAGCATCGCAGGCAAGCCAGTTCCCACAGTTTTTGCGGTGCTGCCTCCTCACAGACGACCACCTCCCATACAGCCGTTTCAACCCATAACGTGGCACCTTACCCGCTGGTGCTCACCCCCTCGCATCACCTGGGGCTGGCCGCAGCCCTCGCGGCTTGAGCTGCAACGCTCCAAAAAGAAACACCCTTCAGGCAGCTTGCGGTTGCCCGGCAGTTCGGTGGGCGCCGCGACCTGCTCGGCGCGCAAGGGCACACCCAGGCGCGGCACGGCTTCGAACAGCAGGCGCGTGTAAGGGTGGTGCGGCTGGTCGAGCACCTGGGCGGCGCTGCCCAGTTCGACAATCTGCCCCAGGTACATCACCGCCACGCGGTCGGCCATATGGCGCACCACCGAGACGTTGTGGGAGGTCAGGATATAGGTGAGGTTACGCGCCTGCTGCAATTCGGCCAGCAGGTTGAGGATCTGTGCCTGCACCGAGATATCCAGCGCCGAGGTCGGTTCGTCAAGGACGATGATGTCCGGGTCCGATGACAGTGCCCGGGCAATTGCGATGCGTTGGCGCTGGCCACCGGAAAACTGGTGGGCAAATCGGTCCAGATACTCGGGGCGGATACCTACTTGGGCTGCTACTTTGGCGGCAATGCTGCGCATCTGTTCGTTCGAGCGCATGCCCCGGGCGTACAGCGGCTCGGTGATGATGCGCCAGATCGGCAGGCGCGGGTTGAGCGACGACTGCGGGTCCTGGAATACGATCTGCACATTGCTGCTGCCTTCGCCTTTGCTGCCGTTGGCCCAGCTCAGTTCGCCGCTGCTGGGCTTGAGCAGGCCCATCAGCAGTTGTGCCAGGGTGCTTTTGCCGCAGCCCGACTCGCCGACGATGCCCAGGGTTTCCCCGGCCCGCACCTGCAGGTCGATGCCATTGAGCGCGTGGGCGTAACCCCGGGGTCTGCCCAGCCAGTCGTTGCTGACGGGGAAGCGCACGCGCACGTCGGCTAGTTTCAGAATCTCGGGGCCGCTCTGGTTGACGGGGTAGATCAGCGCACTGTTCATTTTGAAAGCTCCTGTTGCGGCAACCAGCACGCACGCTTGCGTTGTTCGTCACGGTTGATGGCGGTCAGCACCGGGCGCTCACCGCATACTTGCATGGCATGTACACAACGTTCGGCGAAGGTGCAGCCGGTGGGCAAACGCGACAGGTTGGGGACTTGCCCGGGAATGGTCAGCAGAGGCTGCCCCGGCTCGACCATCTCCGGCAGGCCGCTGAGCAGACCCCGGGTGTAAGGGTGTTGCGGGTTGCTCATCACATCGGCGGTGAGGCCCTGTTCCACCACCGCGCCGGTGTACATCACATACACCCGGTCGCAGAACTGCGACACCAGCGCCATGTCGTGGGTGATCAACAGGATGGCAGTGCCTTTTTGCCGGGCCTTTTCGCGCAGCAGCAACAGCACCTGGCGTTGTACGGTCACGTCCAGCGCGGTGGTGGGTTCGTCGGCAATCAGCAGTTGCGGTTCGCAGGAGAAGGCCAGGGCAATCATTACCCGCTGGCGCATGCCCCCTGACAGTTCGAACGGATAGCTTTCCAGCACCTGCTCGGGGCTGGCGATATGCATGTCGCGCAGCAGGGCAACCGCCTTGGCGTGGGCTGCGCTGGTACTGATTTTCTGGTGGTGGATGATCACGTCGAGCATCTGCCGGCCAATGCGCCGGGTCGGGTTGAGCGCGGTCATGGGCTCCTGGAAGATCATCGCCGCATCGCGGCCACGGATTTTCAGCAGGTCCTTTTCCGGCGCCTTGAGCATGTCGCGACCGAGCATGCTCAGGCTGCCGGAGGTGATGCGATAGCTGCGTTCGGGCAGCAGGCGCATGCTCAGCATGGCGGTCACCGACTTGCCCGAGCCGGACTCGCCGACCACGCCGACAATCTCGCCGGGGTTGACGTGCAGCGACACGCCGTTGAGTGCCTTGACGCTGCTTTTGTAGGCCGGGAACTCCAGGCTCAGGTTGTCGATGGCCAGTACGGGTTGCGAATAAGTCATGGTCATTTCCCCTGTTGCCGTGGGTCGAGCAGATCGCGCACGCCATCGCCCAGCAAATTGAAGCCAGTGGCGGTGATCAGGATCGCCAGCCCCGGAAAGGTCGAGTACCACCAGTTGTCGAGGATGTAGTTGCGCCCCGTGGCGACCATCGCGCCCCATTCTGCGGTGGGCTGTTGCGCGCCCAGGCCGATAAAGCCCAGGGCCGAGGCCATGAGGATGGCGCTGCCGATATCCAGGCTCAGTTGCACCAGCAAGGGCGGCATGGCGTTGCGCGCCACATGCCAGTGGACCATGTGCCAGCGCCGGGCACCGAAGGTTTCGGCGGCCTTGACGTAGCCCATCTGGCGGATGCTCAGGGCCTGGCCGCGGGCCAGGCGCACATAGGACGGGATGCGCACCAGGGTAATGGCCAGCATGGCATTGAACAGGCTGGCACCCAGTGCGGCAGCCAGGGCCATGATCAGCACCAGCGACGGCACCGACAGCATGATGTCCATCAGGCGCATGGTCAGGGCGTCGAAGCGCCCGCCGATCACCCCGGAAAAACAGCCCAGCAGGCCGCCGATAAAGCACGAGGCAAAGGCCACGAACAGGCCGACACCCACCGATTGCTGGCTGCCGTACAGCACCCGGCTGAACAGGTCACGGCCCACTTCGTCGGTGCCGAACCAGTGTTCGGCGGAAGGCGGCGCCAGGCGCTCGGCCAGGTTCAGGGCATTGGGGTCGTGGCTGGCCAGCCACGGAGCGAAGATCATGCACATCACCACCATCAGGGTGATCAACAGACCGGCCATGGTCAGCGGGCTGCGGCGGATCTGGTAGGCCAGGTAGGTGAGTTTTTCACGCCATTGCGGGCTGTGTGATGCGGTTAAAGGCACGGACATTTCAATTCACCTCGCCGATACGCGGGTCGATCACCCGGTACAGCAGATCGATGGCCATGTTCAGCAGAACATAGATAAACGACACCAGGATGGCGAAGCCCATCACCGCCGGGAAATCCAGGGACTGGATCGACTTGACCACATAGGCACCCATGCCCGGCCAGGCGAATACGGTCTCGGTCAGGACTGCGCCGTAGAGCAGATCGCCGAGGGTCAGGCCCAGTACGGTTACAGAAGGAATCAGCGCATTGGGCAGCGCATGGCGCAGGGTCACGGTCCATTTCGACAGGCCATAGGCGCGGGCGGTGCGGATATAGTCCTCGCCCAACTGGTCGAGCATGGCTGAGCGAATTTGCCGCGAGATAACCCCCAGGGTCACAAAACCCAGGGTGGCGGCGGGCAGGATCAAGTGCTTGAGTGCATCGACAAACAGGCTGAAGTTACCCGCCAGCAATGAGTCGATCAGGTAGAAACCGGTAATGGTCGAAGGTGGTGTCAGTCCTTCGGACAATCGCCCGCCGCCAGGCAGCCAGCCGAGGTGCCCGTAGAACAGCACGATGGCGCCCAGGCCCAGCCAGAACGCCGGGGTGGAGATACCGGTCACGGCCAGGGTGCGGGCGATCTGGTCGATGGCGCGGTTGTGGTACACCGCCGACAGCACACCCAGCGGCACGCCGACCACTATGGCGAGAAACAGCGCCACCAGGGCCAGCTCCAGGGTGGCCGGGAAAAACGCCTGCAAGTCTTCCAGCACCGGGCGATTGGTGCGGATCGAGGTGCCCAGGTCGCCCTGCACCAGGTCGAGCACGTAACGGCCGTATTGCTGGTACAGCGGCAAATCCAGCCCCAGTTGATGGCGGATGCCGGCCACCAGCGCATCGCTGGCGCGGTCACCGGCGATCAACCGGGCCGGGTCGCCGGGAATCAGGTGGGAAATGGTAAAGGTAATCAGCGAGACACCGAACACGACCAGTAACAGGCCAAGCAGGCGCTTGCGCAACAACGTCAGGAAGGCCATAGGGCACCTCAGTCACTCTAACGACAGAAATCCAACGCCATGCGCGCCATCGCTGGCGCGTATGCAGCAGCAGGTTTACTTGCTCATGCTGCCCAGGTTGAACACCTGTTCGAGCATCGGGTTGAACACATAGCCCTTGACCGAATCTCGCATCGGCAGGGTGTAGCTCTTCTGATAGAGGTAAACGTAGGCACTGTCGTTGAGCACCGTTTTCTGCGCCTGCTGGTACAGCTCGGTGCGTTTCGCGGTGTCGCTGGTGGTGGCGGCTTCGCGGATCAGGGTATCGACCTGGGGGTTGCTGTAGAACGAGCGGTTGCCCTGCAGGCCCTGCATCTTGGAGTCGAACCAGAAGTTCATAAACATGTAGGGGTCGGCAAAGTCCGGGCTCCAGGTGCCGACGGCGATGTCGTAGTCGGCCTGGCCGACCCGTTCGCGCAGGGTGGCGTTGGCGGTTTTTTCCAGCTTGAGGTTGATGCCCAGGGGCATCAGCGCCGCTTGCAGGGTCAGGCCGATCGGCTCCCAGTTGGCGTCCTTGTCCGAGTACATGTAGCTCAGGTTGGTGATCTTTTTCGGCACTTTGGCCAGGCTGTCGGCGGCGGCCTGCATATCCTGTTTCATGGCCGGCAGCGAGCTGTCGTAGGCCCACATGCCGTCCGGGATCGGCCCGTTGAGCAGCTCGGCCTTGCCCTTGAGAATGCCCTTGACGATACCGTTGTAGTCCACCGCCTCGGTAATGGCCCGACGCGCATCGACGTTGGTCAGCGGGCCTTGCTTGTTGTTCAGGTACAGGTAGGTGACGCGCAGCGACGGGTATTCCTTGACCACTACGCCCGGCTTGCTGGCGAGTGAACCCAACTGGTCTTCGGGCATGTCTTCAATGATGTCCAGGTCGCCGCGCTCTAGTTGCAGGCGACGCACCGAAGGCTCGGCGATGATCTTCAGTACTACGGTTTTAAGCGCGGGCTTGGCCCCGGCGTAGTGGGGGTTGGGCTCCATGGTCAGGGACTGGCCTTTCTGCCAGTTGGCCAGGCGGTATGGTCCCGAGCCTGCGGTATGGCTGGAGAGCCAGGCATTGGCCTCGGCGCCCTTGGCGGCCACCAGCGGGTTGACGATGGATGCGCCGTTGTGGGCCAGGGTGAACAGGAAGGGCGCGAACGGGGTCTTGAGGGTGAAGCGGATGGTCTGCGGGTTGACCACCTCGACCAGCATGTCTTCGGGGAATGCACCGGACGGCCCTTGCTTGAGGGTCATCAGACGGTCGAAGGAAAACTTCACGGCGTTGGCGTCCACTTCGGTGCCGTCATCGAACTTGTTGCCGGGCTTGAGCTTGAATTCCCAGACCAGGTTGTCCGGGGACACGGTCCAGCTCTCGGCCAGGTCGCCCTGGACTTCGGTGGTGCTTTTTTCGCCGTCGGTTTTGTAGCCCACCAGGCGCTGGTACGACGGGTAGGTGATGGTCCAGTCGTTGTTGTCGAAGGTCACGGCCGGGTCGAGGGTTTGCGGGTCGGCGGGCTTGCCGATGATCAGCGTGTCCTGGGCGGTGGCAGCGGTAGCGGCTTGCCAGGCGCCAAGGCTGAGGGCGGCGCAGAGCAGGCTCGGCAACAGGTTGCGGGTGCGTGAAGCGGTGTTTATCAGGGTCATGCCGGTTTCCTTCAACATTCGATATCTGGAAGTAGGTTTATTTTTGGAATCTATAACCGGGCAGTAGCAGGTGAAGCAGGTGTGCAGCGTTTTCTTGTTGTGTTCAAACAGTGGTGCTGGCCGCGAAACTCTGGGGTTTCGTAGGCCGGATCAGGGGTTGATCAGGGGGTAGTCGTCGGCGTTGGGCAACTCGTAATGCCACCACTCCGTGGCGATCGCGTGGAAGCCGGCAATCAGCATGATGCCCAGCAACAACAGGCGGTTGCGCTGCACGTTGGGCGGCAGGTCGGGGTAGAACTGATGGGACTGGTCTTGCATCGCGTCGAACGCCGTGCCCATGTCCAGTGGCTGGCCGTCGCCGTCCACCAGGGTCAGGTCCACGGCCACGCCGCGGCTGTGATGGGAACCCAGGTGCGGGTCGCGCACATAGTCGCCATTGGGCAGGGCTTCCCATAACAGGAATTGCGCGTAGGGCGGCCGGTAGGCGTCATAGATGCGCAGGGTAAAACCCGCCAGGGCGGCCAGCTCGACGGCCTTGCGCAAACACGCGGCGGCATCGCGGTGCAACTGGCAACGGGCGGTGGGGTAGATCACTTTGCCGGCCAGGTTATCGGCCGTGGCATAGATCATCTCGATCTGCACCTGGTACTGCTCGGCATCGATATCAACGAGCGGGCTTGGGTATGCAACGCTTTGATTCACACAAACACTCCAGTGGTGATTGGTTTCGGGCGACAGGCTCAGCCTTCGAACTGGCCAAAGGCTTTTTGCAGTTGACGGTTTTTCGCCAGGCGCGCATCCAGGTGCTCGCCGTATTTTTCTGCGACGGCTGAAACCATCAGGTTCAGCAGGCACGCCAGGGGCGCCGGGGAATCCCAGAACTGGCCGACATCGGTCTTGATCTGCAGCAGGTCCAGCGGGTAATCCCGGGCCCAGGGGCATTGCAGATCGGTGATCAGGGCCAGGGGCAAGTCGTGCTCGATGGCGGCGTCGCAGAAGGTCTGGGTCACGCTGGAATAGGCACGGAAGTCGGCAATGATCGCGTAGGGGTTGGCGAAGCCGGAATTCAGGCTTTCGGCATAAATACCGGACAGGCCGTCGACGTAATACACCTTGGGGCGGATGTATTCGAGGTGGCTGTGAAAGGCGGTGAGAATGCCGCGGGTGGACTGGATGCCGAGGATAAACACCGCATCGGCGTCGTGAATGCGTTGCACGATGCTGGCAAAGGCGTCGCTGCGGGCCAGGCCGTACACCTGCTGAATGGCCTCGACTTCACGGTGCATGGAGCGCTCGAGGGCATCGTCGTGGGTGTTTTCTGCGCGGAAGGCGCCGATGCGGTCGGTGATCAGCCAGGAAGAGGGCGCCTCACCGCGCAGGCTTTGCTTGACCTCATCGAGGTTCTGGTAACCCAGCGAGCGCAAAAACCGCCCCACGGAAATACCCGTGGTGCTGGCCTGCTGCGCAATGCTGTCGGCGGACTCGAACGGCAACTGCTGCGGATTGCCCAGCAAGTAACTGGCGATGCGCTTGCCGGTGGGGGTCAGGTTGGAGAACTCGTGTTCCAGCAACTGAAGAAAACTGTTCTTTTCCAGGGACATAAGCGCGCCGACTGTTTAATTGTTATAGGCATGTCATTTGCGTGCCTTGTGTTACGAACATAACATTTGTTTTCGAGACAATACAACGCCTTTTCTGCGGGTGGCGTGGTTTTCATAAGTGGGGGTGTTTTGGGTCGTGCAACGAGCGCCGCGGGCGCCGCGGGCGCTCGTCAAGGCAGTCAGAGGGTCATAAGCATTTCATGCCAGGCCATGCCGCCATGTTCGGAGGGCGAAGGCTGAGCATATTCATAGCCCATTTTTGCGTAAAGCTGGACATGTTGCTCTTTGCACATCAGGTGGATGGTTGCCTTGCCCTGGCTGCGCATCTGCCCGACAAACTCGTCCATCAGCAGCCTGGCAAAACCTTTGCCCTGGTGGGCCGGGGCCACCACCACGGACATGATCACCACATTGGGTGCCACGGGATCATGACCGACCAGTTCCTTGAAATCCTCATCCGACATCACGACAGAATGGGCACAGCCGCTGTTGATAAACCCGACCACTTCGCCGGCCTGCTCAAGGATGAGAAAGCCCTGGGGGTACTGGGCGATGCGCGTGCGAATCTTCGCCAGCGTGGCGGCTTCGTCACCTTCATAAGCGCTGATTTCGATCTGATAGCAGGTTTCGGCATCCTGGGGTGTTGCCTGTCTGAACAGGGGCATGGCTCAGCTCTCGACGGACTGGGTTGCGTCCTGTTCAGCTTGCTCGGCCAGCTTGAGGCGGTCAGCCTTGCTGATGTACGGGTTCTTGTTCTTCGGGGCCAGCTTGGCGTTGGCCTTCTTGGCATTGGCCTTCAATATCTGGTTGATTTTTTTGCGACGATTCATGGTTACTGCTCGGTGTGTGGGGCGTAGGGCGGTGATTTTACAGGGGGCGAGGGTGGACTGATATGAAAATATCGGTTGGCGGGATTGCAGTGGGGGTCTGGTTTTGCGCTGATCGCGGGCAAGCCCGCTCCCACGAGGGGGCCTGGCAAGGCGTGGATTCTGTTGGCGATGCATCACCTGTGGGAGCTGGCTTGCCTGCGATGCCGGTGGCGCGGTCTGGCTGATGCACCGCAGCGCTGCCATCGCGGGCAAGCCCGCTCCCACAAGGGGGCCTGGCAAGGCGCGGATTCTGTTGGCGATGCATCACCTGTGGGAGCTGGCTTGCTTGCGATCCAGGCTACGCGGTGCGGCTGATGCACCGCAGGGATGCCATCGCGGGCAAGCCCGCTCTCACAAGGGGGCCTGGCAAGGCGCGGATTCTGTTGGCGATGGATCACCTGTGGGAGCTGGCTTGCCTGCGATCCAGGCGACGCGGTGTGGCTGATGCACCGCAGGGATGCCATCGCGGGCAAGCCCGCTCCCACAAAGGGGCCTGGCAAGGCGCGGATTCTGGTGGCGATGCATCACCTGTGGGAGCTGGCTTGCCTGCGATCCAGGCGACGCGGTCTGGCTGATGCACCGCAGCGCTGCCATCGCGGGCAAGCCCGCCCCCACAAAGGGTTCAGGTAAACCTATCGCGCAGATGCATGGCAGGGATAGTCGACATAACCTTTTTCGCCGCTGTTGCCGTAGAAAGTGGCACGGTCGGGCAGGGCGATCGGCCAGCCGTTTTGCATGCGCGCCACCAGGTCGGGGTTGGCGATAAAGGGTCTGCCAAACGCAACCAGGTCCAGCTCGCCGGCTTCCAGCGTCGCCTGTGCCGAGTCCCGGTCAAAACCGCCGGCCGCAATCAGGGTGCCCTGGTACGAGTCGCGAAACGCCTGGGCAAAGCCTTCGGGCATGCGCTCGGCGCCAATGGTCAACTGGTCGCTCAAGTGAACGTAGGCGATGTGCCGCTCCTGCAATTGCCGGGCAACGGTAACCCAGGTCTGCGCTTCGTCAGCAAAGGGGGCCATGTCGAAGAGACGGCCAAAGGGCGAGATGCGCACCCCAACCTTGCTGCCGCCAATTTCTTCGGCCACGGCGTCGATGGTTTCCAGCAGCAGGCGAATGCGGTTGTCGATCGAGCCACCGTAACGGTCGGTACGGTCGTTGACGCCCGGGTTGATAAATTGCTCGAACAGGTAGCCGTTCGCGCCATGAATCTCCACACCGTCAAAACCGGCTTCCATCGCCCGGCGGGCGGCCAGTACGAAGTCCTGGACCAGCCCTTCGACCTCAAGGGTTGAAAGCGCCCGCGGCGTGCTGGCCTGGATCGGGCCCGGCTGGCGGTTTTCATCCCAGGCATAGGTCATGGAGTTGGCCGCCAGCCTGTCGCTCGATGACACCGGCGCGCCGCCCCCAGGCTGCAAGGTGGTGTGCGAGACCCGTCCCACATGCCAGAGCTGGGCAAATATCTTGCCGCCTTCTTCGTGGACGGCGTCGGTAACCTGCTTCCAGCCCTGCACTTGCTCCTGGTTGTACAGGCCGGGGTTGAACAGGTAGCCGCGCCCCTGGATGGACACCGGCACACCTTCGCTGATAATCAGGCCGGCGCTGGCCCGCTGGCGGTAGTAAAGCGTGGTCAGGGCGTCAGGGATATCGTTGAGGGCACGGGCGCGGGTCATCGGCGCCATCACGACACGGTTCTTCAGCGCGATTCCCGACAGGTTGAAGGGGGAAAAAAGCATGCTCATAGGGCTGTGACCTCTGAAGTGGGGCGCGGTGTGGCGCCGATCAGAGTCACTATACTGCGAAGCCACGGATGGATAATCAGCTATGAATTCCAAACATTGTGGCGCTGAATTCCACAATCAAGGCGGTGGGAGCGAGCCTGGCGTCGTATGCCTTAACCAGTACCTGGCGTTTTTCTCATTCAGTGCGGCGCACTACCGATGAACTCGCCCGCACCTGCAACTGCGGCGGGAGGATAATCGACTCGCAGGCTTCACCCTTGATGCGTTTGAGCAATAACTCAACGGCGCGTTGACCCATCTCGGCCAGCGGCAGGCGCACGCTGGTCAGGGGGACGCTCAATTCATTGGCCAGCGGGATGTCATTGAAACCGACCACGGCAATGTCCTTGCCCGGCACCAGGCCTTTGTCCCGCGCCGCGCCCATCAGGCCGATGGCGAGAAAGTCGTTGACCGCGAAAAACGCCTGCGGCCGCGGCTCGAGCCCCAGCAGGTATTCGCCTTGCTGGTGCCCGGTCAAGCTGTCAAACGGGCCGTTGAGGGTCCACTCCGGGCGCAGGGTGATGCCTTGCTCGCGGTAGTAACGGGTAAAGCCTCGGGTGCGGTCTGCCCCCGTGGATGCATGCCGCTCGCCCGCCAGTATGGCCACATCGGTAAAACCCTGGCGGAACAGGTGCTCTGCCGCCAGCCAGCCGCCCAGTTCATCGTCACTGCCCGCCGTAAGGTGCCCGGCAATCTGCCGGCTGACCAACACATAGGGGATGTGTTTGCGCGTCAGCAGGTCAAGCAGGGGCTGGGTGTCACCCACATGGGAGTCGCCCACGATCAGCCCGGCCACCGAGCGGCGCAGGGCGTGTTCGGCGCGGGCCATTTGCCGGGGTTGCTGGTCGTCGGTATTGGACACAAAGGTCAGGTAGCCAGCCTGTTCGGCGTTGCTGTCGATGCTGTCGTAGATGGTCGCCATCACCAGATCGGTCAGGCGCGGCATCAGCACGCAGATCTCCTGACTTTTGCGCAGTTTCAGGTTGGATGCCTGGGTATTCGGCCGATAATCCAGCTCTTTTGCCAGTGCGCGAATCCGCTCCACCACCTCGGCAGACGCAGCCCGTTCGACCGCGGCGGGGTCGCCATTGAGCACTCGCGACACCGTGGACACATGAATACCCAGAGCGGTCGCCATGGATTTCAAAGTGGCGGGGCGAGATTGATTCGACATGGTGGCAAGGCTTCCGGCAGTCCGTTATTCAACGCGCGAATTCTACCCGAACAGAGGCCCTAGCCCCGGAATTAAATTTTTACCCAAACGTTTGACTAAAGTTTTTCGGCGCTCTACATTCCGTCAACCCAAACGTTTGGGTAACTAATAAAAATACGCCGATTACGGCCGACTTTTTGACTTCTGCCATCACTTCAAGAGTCAGATTCCTATGAACACCCCAGTGATCCCGTCTTTTCGCTACCAGATTTTCTTCCTGATCATGCTGATGGCGCTGCTCAACTACATCGACCGTGGCGCGATTGCCTATGCCTCGGCGAGCATCCTTCCCGAGTACGGTTTCGACAAGGCCGACTGGGGCAATGTCCTGGGTTACTTCGGTTACGGTTATATCCTCGGCGCGCTGGTGGGCGGCATTCTGGCCGACCGTTTCGGTGCCAAACGTGTGTGGCTGATTGCCGGAGGCACCTGGTCGATCTTTGAAATTGCCACCGCATTTGCCGGTGATTTTGGCCTGGCGTTTCTCGGTGGCTCGGCCATGGCCGGCTTTGCCACGATTCGCGTCATGTTCGGTTTTGCCGAAGGCCCGGCGTACTCGGTGATCAACAAGAGCGTGGCTAACTGGGCGACCCCGAAGGAGCGCGGTTTTGTCGTGTCGGTGGGCTTGCTCAGCACCCCGCTGGGGGCATTGCTCACCGCGCCGGTGGCTGTCGGCCTGCAAACCCTGACGGGCGACTGGCGCAGCATGTTTGTCGTACTGGGTGTGGTCAGCCTGGCGCTGCTGATTTTCTTCATGACCCGCTTTACCAACACCCCCGATGAAAACCCGCGGGTGTCCAAAGCCGAGCTGGAGTTCCTGCGCAAGGAGCGTGCCGAAGCAGTCAATGCTTCAACCCCGACCTCCACCGTGGCGCCGGTGTGGCACTTCTTCAAGAACAAGGACTTGCTGCTCAACGCCGTCGGTTACTTCGCGTTTGTCTACGTGACCTTCCTGCTGCTGACCTGGACGCCCAAGTACCTCCAGGACGAGTTCCACTACAACCTCTCTTCGCTGTGGTACATGGGCATGATCCCGTGGACCGGCGCCTGCTTCACCGTGCTGCTGGGCGGCAAGATTTCCGACTGGCTGCTGCGCCGCACCGGCAACCTGAAAGTGGCACGCAGCTGGCTGGCCGCGACCTGCCTGTTGCTGACCACGCTGTATTTCATTCTGGTGTCACAAGCCCAGACCGTATGGGGCGTGATTGCCCTGATGACCCTGGCCAATGCCTTGAACGCGCTGCCCAACTCGGTCTACTGGGCCGTAGTGATCGACACCGCGCCATCCAACCGCGTAGGCGCCTACAGCGGCATGACCCACTTTATTGCCAACACCGCTTCGTTTATCGCGCCCATGCTCACCGGTTACCTGACCGTGCGATACGGCTATTCGTCGATGTTCGTGGCCGCTGCAGTGGCCACGGCCCTGGGCATGAGCGCCATGCTGATGGTGCGCCCGGGCGGTCGTCAGGCAGCCAGTTCCCCTATTCCCGCCGTTGTTTGATGGAGTTGTTTGCATGAGCCTGGTGAAGCCTGTTCACGCTGGATATTTTTGTGGCCAATCGGTCACGGCGCTGGCCGAACGCCTGCGCGCGGGCGGCCTGACAAGCGTCGAGCTGACCCAAGCCGCCCTGGACACCATCGCGCGGCTGAACCCGACGCTTAACGCCTTTGTCGAGGTCGATGCCCCCGTCGCCCTGGCCCAGGCGCGCAAGGCCGATGCGCTGTTTGCCCAGGGGCAGGACCTGGGGCCGCTGCAAGGCATACCCGTGGCGGTGAAGGACAATATCGATACCATTGATTACATCACCACCTATGGCTCGGCGCATTTTCAAGGGCACCGGCCGGGCCGGGATGCGCTGTGCGTGCAGCGTCTGCGCGAGGCGGGGGCGGTGATCGTGGGCAAGACCCTGACCCACGAATTCGCCTATGGCCCCACTGGCGACCGCTCGTTGCACGGAGCGGCACGCAACCCTTGGGATGAGCGCTGCATCACCGGTGGCTCCAGCGCCGGCAGTGCCGCAGCGGTCGCCAGCGGCATGGTGCCGCTGGCGCTGGGCACCGACACCGGCGGCTCGATCCGGATTCCGGCTGCCTTGTGCGGCGCGGTCGGTTTCAAGCCGTCGTTTGGCGGCGTGCCGCTGGAAGGGGTGTTCCCGCTGTCGTCGAGCCTTGACCATGTGGGGCCCATCGCCAGCAACGTCGCGGATGCGCGTTTGCTGTATGGCGTGATCGCCGGGCGCGCGGTTGTGGCTGCGCACCGTGTTCGACCGCTACGGGTGGGCTGGATCAGCACGGGCACCTTCGGCCCGGTTGACGCCGAAGTGGATCGGCAAGTGCGGCAGGTGGCGCGGCAGTGGTTCGGTGACGGGTTGCAAGAGGTTGTCGAACTGGCACCGCTGGCGGCGGCCATGAAAGACACCCTGCTGACCTTGCAGCGCGCTGAGGCCTATGACGTGCATGCCGAGCGTATGCACGAGGCACCGCAATTGTTCGACCCGGAAGTGCGCGAGCGGCTGGTGTTGTCGCAGGAAGTCAGGGGCTGGCAATACATCCGCGCCCAGGCTGCCCAGGCGTTGTTCAAGACCGAGCTGGCGCGGTTGTTCGAGCGCTATGACTATCTGGTATCGCCCAGCGTGCCGATTACTGCCACGGCGGTTGATGCGCGGGATGTGCGGGTGGGCGAGCAGGATATCGACGTGCGCGCCGCGGTGCTCAGCCACACTAGTGCCTGGAACCTTACCGGCCTGCCGGCGATCAGCCTGCCTGCCGGGCAGGTGAGGGGCCTGCCGGTAGGGCTGCAGGTGATTGGCGCGATTGGCGAGGATGATCGCCTGTTGCAGGAAATGGCCAGGCTTTGATGCTCTGTTGTGGGAGCGGGCTTGCCCGCGATGGTAGCGCTACGGTGTGCCTGCCAGATGCCAGTTCCCTCCGTGCTATCACCCGACGCTAAATATTGTTTTCATCCACATCCAGCGCTTCGCCGATGGCGTAGTAATGCCCGCCGGCGATGTAATGCAGGCTGCGCAAGGCGGGGGCGGCAGTTTCAAAATGCCAGTGGCCCTCGCTGAACACACGGGTATCAGCCCAGGCTGCGACCACTTCACCGATAAACAGGTCATAGGCAGTCTGGTTGTGCGGCTCGGGGATCAGCTTGCACGCCAGCCAGGCTGAGCACCCCTCGACAAAGGGCAGGTCATGGCCCTCCCGCTCGAACAATTGCACTCCACAATGCCCAAGCTTGCCCGGGTCATCGAACAGGCTGACGCTGCCGACCCGGCTGGTCAGGTGGATTTGGGCTACCGTAGGTACCTGGATGACAAAGGTGCCGCTGTTTTCCACCAGCTCGCGGGTTTTCACGCTTTTATCCAGCACCACGGTCAGTTTGGGCGGGGCAAAGTCCAGCGCACAGGCCCAGGCCGCCGCCATGACATTCTGTTCGCCGCCGTGGCGGGCCGAGACCAGAACGGTGGGGCCGTGGTTGAGCAGTCGGTAGGCTTTGTCCAGTGGGACGGCTGCAATGTGATCAGGCATTGGGGCTCCGCAAATGGGCAGGGGGTATCAAGGCCGCAGGCTTTGACTTAATGCATGCAGGATACGATGCTTGATTGCTTATCTGAAGCCTCTTGAAACGGAAGTGTTCATGGCCAATCCTTACCGCGACCTTGTGGCCATACCCGGCGTCATGGGGCTGGTGATCGCCAGCTCCATCGCCCGCTTGCCGCAGGCAATGATCGGTATCGGCATCATCACCATGCTGGTCCAGCAAACCGGGCTTTACTGGCTGGCCGGGGCAGTGGCCGGCACCTTTACCCTGGCCAATGCCGTGGCAGGACCGCAGATTTCCAAACGGGTCGACCGCCTTGGCCAGCGCCGGGTGTTGCCGGTGTTTACTGCGTTCAGCATCGCGATGCTGCTGGGGTTGATCGCCGCTTCACATCTGCGTGCCGATGCGCCGTTGTTGTTTGTGCTGGCGGCCCTGGCAGGCACCATGCCCAGCATGCCGGCCATGACCCGGGCGCGCTGGACGCAACTGTTTCGCGGCAAGCCGCTGCTGCATACGGCCTTTTCCCTGGACACCGTGCTGACGGAAATGGCCTTTATCCTCGGTCCGCCCCTGGCGATTGGCCTGAGTACCGGGCTGTTTGCCGAAGCCGGGCCGCTGGCGGTGGCGGTGCTACTGGCAGTTGGCGTCACGGCGTTTGTGCTGCAGCGCCAGACCGAGCCGCAGGTGATCAAGGTCGATAACACTGAAGCAGGTTCGACCTGGCGCTTGCCGGGCCTGCGCACCATTGTGCTGGCCCTGCTGGGCATGGGCGTGATTGGCGGCGCCGTCGACGTGGCCGTGGTCGCTTTTGCCAACGCCCATGGCTGGCCGGCATCCGCCAGTTTTATCCTTGCCGCCTATGCCCTGGGCTCATTGATCGCCGGCCTGGCCTTTGGCGCCTTCAGGGTTGCCATGCCTATGGCTCAACAATTTTTCATCGGCATTCTGGTCACGGCGATCACTGCAGTGTTGCCGATTTTTTCACCGGGGGTGTATTTCCTGGCGTTGATGCTGTTTATCTCCGGGGTGTCATTTGCGCCGACGATGGTGATTGTGATGAACCTTGGCACCTTGATACTGCCGCCGGAGCGGGTCACCGAGGGCCTGACCTGGATGTCCACCGGCATCAGCATCGGCGTGGCGTTGGGCGGGGTGGTGGCCGGGCTGGTGATCGATGCCTATGGCGCCCGCGCCGGTTTTGCCGTGCCCATCGCCGCAGGGGTGGTGATGGTGCTGATCGTATGGCTGGGTCTGGGCACCCTGCAGGCAGCTGCCCAGACCCAGTCGCAACGGGACTTTGCCCACTGATCTGTCAGGCCAGCGCCGGACGCAGGACGTCGCGCGATCCCAGCTCATGGCTGATATCCATGCGCCGATGGGCGATGCGCCAGCCGTTGGGCGTCGACACCCAGCGGTCCTGGTATTCGGCCAGGCATTCATAAGTCATGCTGTGCAGGTTGCCGGTGCCGCGATGGGCTGCGCGCACATACACGCGGCTTGCCACAGCCCCGTCGCGGGCCTCGACCAGCAGGTTGCCGAGCAAGTGTTGGGAGGGGCCGCAACCGCCGAGATGGGCGCGGATCATCGCCACAATCGGCCCGCGCCCTTGCAGGTGAAGGGAGCCGCCATAGTCGGCGGTTGCCTCCTGCACAAAAACCTCATCCAGCGCGGCCCAGTCGCGCTGGTCACAGGCCCGTGCATAGCGAGCCAGCACTTCATTGAGCTGGTGCTCAAGCAGCAGGTGTTCGATGTCCATCTTGCCCCCTTGATTATCGGTGTGCCAGCAGTGTTCCGGCCAGGCTGATGCTCGACCTGGGCGGGGGTTGCCTCATCGTCCGTTCAGACGTTGTAGTTGCGCAGCCGACCGAACGCAGGTGCTGTCTGGATGCAGGGTTTGCGAGTGACATGTTTTCCTTGTGGGAGCCGGGCTTGCCCGCGATGCAGGCACCTCGTCCCAGCAGGATGACCGAGGTGCTGCCATCGCGAGCAAGCCCGCTCCCACCTGTACCTGTCAAAAAATTCATGTTGCGCAGAACAGGCCGTAAGGCCCGGGGCCTCAGGATAGGTTCAAGCCAGCCAATTGTGGGTTGGCGCCATTTATCACTGGAGTTTGCCCCATGAATACCCTCAAAAGCCTGTTGCTTGTAACCCTGATGACCGCCTCTGTGGCTGCGATGGCCGAAGGCGGTGCCGATCGGGTCATGGCGCGGATGGACGCAGCCACGGCGTCCGCCCAGGCCAGCGCGCAGCCGTCGGCAACAAAGACCGCCACGGCCAGCACTCAGGCCGCGTCCAGCAGCGAAACCGCCCGCTCCAATTGAGCTCAGGCCGTGCGCCGGGTGGTCAATTCGATACGGCAGCCCGGCGCCGCGTCGCTGATGCTCAGTTTCATGTCATGCAGGCGCGCAACCGCCGAAACCATGCTCAGCCCCAGGCCATTGCCCGGGGTATGGCGGCTGGCTTCTGCACGGTAGAGCCTGCGCAGCACCGCTTCCTGCTCGGCCTGGGCGATACCCGGGCCGTTGTCCGTCACGCACAGCCCGACCCGGTTCGGTTCACTGATCACGGTCAACCGCACTGCGCTGTGGTCCGGGCAGAACTTGATGGCGTTGTCCAGCAGGTTGCAGATGGCATCGAACAGCAGCTGCGCATCGCCGGGCATCACCGCCGGGAACCGGGCGGGCTCCAGGGTCAGGTTGATGTCGCGCTCCTGTGCCAGGGGTTCATACAGCTCCACGGCGTCGGCACTGATCAGGTTCAGGTCCAGCGGGGCGAAGTGGCTGCGCCGTGCGCTGTCTTCGATTTCGGAGATGCGCAGCAGGGCCTTGAAGGTCAGCAGCAGGGATTTGGCTTCGTTCAACGCCGCGTCGATGCTGGCGGCGTATTGCGCTTCATCCAGGCCACGGCGCTGGGTGCGCTCCAGGCCGGCGATCAGGCGGGTCAGCGGGGTGCGCAGGTCGTGGGCGATGTCGTCGCACACGCCCTTGACCTCGCTCATCAAGCGCTCCAGTTCATCGAGCATGCCGTTGACCACGGTGGCCAGGCGGTCGATGTCGTCGTTGTTGCCCCGCACCGGCAGGCGCCCGGTGAGGTCGCCTTCGATAATGCCCTTGATCGAGCGGCTGACCTTGTCCAGCCGCCGGTGCGCCGAATACCCCAGCACCACGGCGCCGAACAGGCCCACCACCAGCAACAGCACACCACCGGACACCAGCGCGCGAATCAGCAGTTCGTCGAATTCGCGGATGTCGTGGATATCCTGGGCCACCAGCAGGGTCTTGCCGTCGGCCAGGCGATGGACGATAAAGCGCACGGGGCGATGGTGCCCGTTGGCTTTTTTCCAGCGGAATTCCTGGGGTTTGTCGTAGGCCGTAAACGGTGGCAGTTGCTCGATGGCCCCGGCGAGGAACTGGCCCTGCTGGTCGAACAGACTGTGGGGCATGCGCCCGTCAGCGTCCTGCGCGGCGTGGTTGCGGATTTCCCTGAGTTGCAGCTGCGGGTCCTGCGCGCTGCGGTTTTCGACCTGACGATAGAGCAGGGTGTCGGCCTCGGTTTTCAGGTACACCGCCGTCTGCCAGTACACATAGCCGAACAGGGCCAGGAACGAGCAGCCAAACAGGCCGAGAAACACCAGGCCGGTGCGAAAACTGATGGTGCGCGGGATTTCACTCAGGCGAACGAAGGACATAGCCGGCTCCACGAATGGTATGGATCATCGGCGCTTCACCTTCGCCGTCGACCTTGCGCCGCAAGCGGCCCATATGCACTTCAATGACGTTGGTGCGTTCGTCAAAGCGGTAATTCCACACGGCTTCAAACAGCATGGTGCGCGTGACCACCTGGCCGGCGTTGCGCATCAGGTATTCGAGCAGGGCGTATTCCCGGGGCACCAGTTCGATCACGCGGTCACCCCGGCGCACGGTGCGGCTCAGCAGGTCGATTTCCAGGCTGGCTACGCGCAGGCGGGTTTGCCGTGCCTCGGCAGCCGGCTCGGCGCGCCGGCGGTTAAGGGCGTCCAGGCGTGCCGTCAGTTCGATAAATTCGAAGGGCTTGGTCAGGTAATCATCACCGCCGGCGCGCAGGCCACGCACCCGTTCATCGAGGGCGCTGAGGGCACTGAGGATCAGCACCGGGGTGCTCACGCCCGCGGCGCGCAAGGCGGTGAGCAGGCCAAGCCCGTCGAGGCCGCCGGGCAACATGCGGTCCAGCACGATCAGGTCGAAAGGCTCGCTCAGGGCCTTGAGCAGGCCGTCGCGGCCGGTGTGCGCGCAACTCACGGTGAAGCCGTGGTCACACAGGGCCGCTTCGATTTCACGGCAGGTCGGCACGTCGTCTTCGACGACCAGTACATGGGGCATGGCAGTTGCACCGCTCGCATCATCAGGCAGAGATGGCATAGTGTGGCAGAGCCTGCGGCGGCGCCACGTCGTCGTCGGCTAAATAAAAGTTTAGTTTTGACGGGCGGAGACACTACCTTGCGCATTCTCGTGGTTGAAGATGACGCTCGCACGGCGGCCTACCTGCTGCGCGGGCTGAGCGAAAGCGGTCATGTGGTGGATATCGCCAGCGACGGCAATACGGGGCTGGGCATGGCCCTGGAGGGCATTCATGACGTGCTGGTGGTCGATCGCCGCTTGCCCGGCCTCGATGGCATCGCCCTGGTCAAGGCCCTTCGTGCCCAGCAGCTGCGGGTGCCGGTACTGATGCTCAGCGCCCAGGCGTCAACCACCGACAAGGTCGAAGGCCTGCGGGCCGGCTGCGACGATTACCTGGCCAAACCCTATGCCTTTGCCGAAGTGCTGGCGCGCCTTGACGCCCTGTTGCGCACCCGTGAGCAAGGCAGCGGCCCGACACGCCAGCTGCAAGTGGGCGAACTGCAACTGGATTGCGCCACCCGCACCGCCGTGCGCCAGGGCAGGGTGATTGCGTTGCAGCATCGCGAGGCACTGTTGCTGGAAAAACTCATGCGCCACAGCGGCCAGGTGGTGACCCGCGACATGTTGCTCGACAGTGCCTGGGATTACGCCTTCGACCCCAACGACAATGTGATCGACAAGCATATCCATCGTCTGCGCCGCAAACTCGATGAAGGCTTCGATTATTCGTTGATCAGGACCGTGCCCGGTGCCGGCTACAGCTTCGAGGCACCGGCGGCGCCCGGCTAAATAAAAGTTTACCTGCCGACGAACGCTCTGGCAGGCGCCCCCCGCTATCTTGGCCGCATTCGTGGAGTGTTCCACACAGGCTCAAGCGGGAGATGGCTTGCCCATGTCGGTTCCAACCCTGGCGGCGCGCAGATGGCGCCGCGTGCGTGTTTTCCCTTTTTCCCTGGCCGTGCTCGGCGGGTTGCTGCTCGCCGGCTGCTCGATGGTGCCCGCCTACCACTCGCCGCAACTGCCCCTGGCCCCGCAGTGGGAGGGCGCGACAGCTGGCCCTGCGGCCCGTGGCGGGCAATGGTGGAGTGAGTTCCACAGTGCTGAACTGGACCAGTTGATCGCCCGCGGCCTGGCCGGCAACTACACCCTCAAGGCTGCCGCCAGCCGCATCGATGAGGCCCGTGCTTCGGCGCAGGTGGCGGGTGCGGGGCAGTATCCGGCGCTGAACCTGGGCGGCAGTTTCCAGCGCCAGAACAACTACGGCACCACGGCAAAACGCAGCGTGTTTGCCCAGGCCACGTATGAGATCGACTTTTGGGGCAAGCAACGGGCTGCGGCCGACTCTGCCGATGCCCTGGCCAGTGCCACGCTGTTCGATGCCCAGACCCTGCGCATGAGCCTGGGTGCCAGCATTGCCGACAGTTACTTCCAGGTGCTGTCCCTCGAAGAGCGTTTGCGCCTGGCCCAGGCCATTGCCGACGATGCGCGGCGGGTACTGGCGCTGGTGCAAGTGCAGGCCAGCCAGGGCGCGGTGTCGAACCTGGAAGTCGCCCAGCAACGCAACGCCATGCAAACCTTCGAGGCCGCGATGACGCCCCTGCGTCAGCAACGGGATCTGGCCCTGTATCAACTGGCCGTGCTGGTGGGTGAGCAGCCTGCGGGCTTTCATCTGCAAGCGGGCGGGCTGGACAATCTGCAAGTGCCGCAGCCTGCTGCCGGGCTGCCAATCGGCCTGCTGCGCCAGCGCCCGGATATCCAGGCCGCCGAAGCGCGGCTGCAATCGGCCAACTTCGATGTCGGCGTCGCCCGCGCGGCGTTCCTGCCCAACCTGTCGCTGGACTTGCTCGGCGGCCTCGACACCCTGGGTGGCGGGCAGATCTGGAGCGCCATCGGCACCCTTGGTCAGCCGCTGTTTGCCGGTGGTCAGCTCAAGGGGCAATTGCATTTCGATCAGGCCCATGTGCAGGAACTGACCGCGAGCTACCGCGAATCCATCATCGAAGCCCTGCAGGATGTGCAAACCCAGCTCAGCGCCGCCCGCGAACTGGACAAAAGCTACGACCTGAACCGGGCTGCGGTCGATTCGGCACGGGAGGCGGCACGCCTGGCGCAGGTTCGCTACCGGCTCGGCTCGACCGACTTCCAGACCCTGCTGATCGTCGAACGCACCCAGTACCAGGCCGAAGACACCCTGTTGCAGGTGCGCCTGCAGCACTTGCAGGCCGCTGTCGGGCTGTTCCGCGCCCTGGGCGGCGACTTCGCGCCCCAGACCCTCGCTTCCCATTCTCCAGCTCAGGTGGCACAGCCATGAATGCCTTGAAATCACATCCTCGCGTCACTTTCTGGGGGCTGGCGGTGCTGGGCCTCGCCGTGGCTTTTGCCTGCGCCTACTGGCTGCGGCAGGCCCAGGCCGCGCCGGTCAAGACCGGGGAGGACGCCGTGCCGGTGCAGATGGCCCGGGTCAGCCGTCAGGACCTGCCCGTATGGATCAGCGCCATTGGCAATGTGCAGCCGCTCAACAGCGTCAATGTGCGGGTGCGGGTGGACGGCGAGTTGCAACAAGTGCTCTTCGATGAGGGGCAGACCGTCACTGCGGGCAGCCTGCTGGCGGTGGTCGATCCGCGCCTGTATCAGGCCCAGGTGGCCCAGGCGCAAGCCCTGGTGGCCAAGGACCAGGCGCAGTTGGCCAACCTCAAGGTCAGCCTCGACCGCGCCAGCAAACTGGCCGCCGCCCAGGCCGGGCCGACCCAGGATGTCGACACCTATCGCGCGCAACTGGCGGCCCAGCACGCCACGGTGCAGGCCGATCAGGCGACGCTGGACACGGCGCGCCTGCAACTGGAGTTCACCCGGGTCAAGGCGCCGTTCACTGGGCGTACCGGCCAGCGGCAGCTGGATGTCGGCGCCATCGCCCACGGCGCCGAGGCCACCGGGCTGGTGACCATTACCCAGATGAACCCGATCTCGGTGGCGTTCGCCGTGTCCCAGGACGCGCTGGCGAACATTCTTGAAGAAAATGCCAAGGGCGCGCTGCAGGTGGTCGCCATGAGCCGTGACGGCCAGCAGGAAATCGCCCGTGGCCACTTGAGTTTTATCGACAGCCAGGTGGCCCCGGCCAGCGGTCAGGTGCAGCTCAAGGCGCAGTTCGACAACAGCGCCGCCAAACTGTGGCCCGGCGAGCTGGTCAGTGCGCGGTTGCTGGTGCAGACCCACCATGATGTGGCCGTGGTGCCGAGCGATGCCGTGCAGTTGGGCCGCGACGGCCATTTTGTCTATGTGGTGGATGCCGCGCAGCGGGTGCAGCCACGCCGGGTCGACGCCGCCACGGTGGTCGATGGCAAACAGTGGATCCGCCAGGGCCTGGCGGCGGGTGAAACCGTTGTGGTGCAGGGCCAGTCCCGCATCGCCCCGGGGCTCAAGGTCACGCCGGTCAACACTGACAGCACGGCCGAGCTGGCGCAGGTGGCGCCATGAAGGGGCTTGCCGGATTGATCCAGCGCCGTGTGGGCCTGAGCCTGTTGGCCCTGGGAGTCATGCTGCTGGGAGTGTTTGCCTATTTTCAACTGCCGGTCGCGCCATTGCCGAGCGTGGATTTCCCGACGATACAAGTCACCGCCAAGTTGTCCGGCTCCAGTGCCGAAACCATGGCGTCCTCGGTGGCCACGCCCCTGGAGCGTGCGTTTGCCACAGTGCCGCAAGTGACCTCGATGACCTCGTCCAGCGCGGCGGGCAAAACCCAGGTGGTGTTGCAGTTCGACCTGTCGCGGGACATCGACGGCGCCGCCCAGGACGTGCAAACGGCGATCAACACCGCCACGCCCAACCTGCCGCGGACCATGACCAGCGCGCCGACCTTCAACAAGGTCAACCCGGCCGAAGGCACGGTCATGTCCCTGGCCGTGACCTCGCCCACCCGTACCTTGCCTGAACTGGACCGCTACGCCGACAACTACATTGCCCAGCGCCTGTCGCAAATCCCCGGGGTCGGCATGGTGGATTTTCATGGTGAACAGAAACCGGCGGTGCGGGTGCAGATAGATCCCGATGCCCTGGCGGCCCGTGGCCTGACCCTGGAGGATGTGCGCAGCATCATTGGCGTCAGCACCCTCGACCAGCCCAAGGGCACCCTCGACGGCCCGACCCGTTCCATCAGCCTGGGGGCTACCGATCAATTGCTCGACCCGCAACACTATCGCGAGCAGGTGGTGGCCTATAAAAACGGCATGCCCATCAAGCTCGGCGACCTCGGGCGGGTGATCGCCGGGGCCGAAGACACCCAGCAGGCGGCGCAGTTGGGCGCCGAGCCCACGGTGATTGTCGACATTCATAAACAGCCGGGTTTCAACCTGCTGTCGACCATCACCACGATCAAGGCCCGCCTGCCGGAGCTGACCGCCTCGTTGCCCCGGGACGTGCAGGTGCAGGTGGTGGGTGACCGTACTCAGACCATCGAAGCCTCGGTCAATGACATGCAGTTCACCTTGCTGCTGTCCATTGCCCTGGTGGTCGTGGTGATCTTCGTGTTCCTGCGCAAGGCAACGGCCACGCTGATCCCCAGCCTGACCATCCCGCTGTCGCTGACGGCCACGTTCGGGGTCATGTACCTGCTGGGCTACAGCCTGGACAACCTGTCGATCATGGGGCTGGCAATTGCCGTGGGCTTTGTGGTGGACGATGCGATCGTGGTGATGGAGAACATCGTGCGCCATCTTGAGATGGGTAAGTCACGGCTGCAGGCGGCGGTCGACGGCCTGCGCGAAGTGGCGTTCACCATCGTCTCGATGACCGTGTCGCTGATTGCCGTGTTCCTGCCCATCCTGCTGATGTCGGGGATTGTCGGGCGACTGATGCGCGAGTTCGCGGTGACGGTGAGCGTGGCGATCATCATGTCCGGGATCGTGTCCCTGACCATCACCCCGATGCTCTGCGCCTGGCTGCTCAAACCCCATGCCGAAAGCGAGGAGGGGCGCTTTGCCAAAGCCTGCGAACGCCTGTTCGATGGCGTGCAGAACCGCTACCGGCGCAGCCTGGACTGGGTGCTCGACCACCAGCGCATCACCCTGGCAGTGGCCGTGGCTACCCTGGTCGTCACCGCGGCGCTGTATGCAGCCATCCCCAAGGGCTTCTTCCCGCAACAGGACAACGGCCTGATCCAGGGCGTTGCCGAGGCCGCTGCAGACATCTCGCCAACCGCCATGCAGGCACAGGTCAACCGTGCTGCCGAGATCATCGGCCAGGACCCGGATGTGGCCCGGGTGTACTTCTGGATCGGGCCTAACCCGACCGTGAGCCAGGGCAAGATAATGATCAACCTAAAGCCGTTCAGCGAGCGCAGTGCCAGCGCGGGGCAGGTCATCAGTCGCCTGCAGCCGGCGCTGGACCGGCTGGACGGGGTCAAGGTGTTCATGCAGGCCAACCAGGACATCCAGATCGGTGGCCGGGCCAGCAAGACCCAGTACCAGTACACCCTGCAGGACCCGGACAGCGCCGAACTGGATCACTGGAGCGGCGTGCTCCTGGCTCGGCTCAAGACCCTGGCACCGCTGCAAAACGTCACCTCGGACCAGCAACAGGCCATTGCCCAGTCGACCCTGGTGATCGACCGCCCCACGGCCGCGCGCCTGGGCGTCACGGTGCAGGCCATCGACGACGTGCTCTATGACGCCTTTGGCCAGCGGCAGATCGCAACCCTGTTTACCCAACTGGACCAGAACCATGTGATCCTGGAACTCGACCCAGCCTGGCAAGCGTCCACGGCGACCCTGGAACATTTATTTGTCCGCGCCGACAGCGGGGCGCTGGTGCCGTTGAGCCTGCTGGCCAGCGTCAAGAGCGAGCAAGTGCCGATCATCATCAACCACCAGGGGGTATTCCCGGCTATTACCTTGTCGTTCGACCTGGCGCCCGGGCATGCCTTGAGCGAAGCGGTGAGCGCCATCAACCAGGCCTCACTGGCCGTGGCCATGCCCGACAGCGTGGTCGGCAGCTTCCAGGGCAGCGCCCAGGCCTTCCAGGACTCGCTCAAATCGCAACCCTGGCTGATCCTGGCGGCCATCCTCACGGTCTACATCGTGCTGGGCGTGCTGTACGAGAATGCCATCCACCCGCTGACCATCATCTCGACCTTACCGTCCGCGGGTTTTGGCGCGCTGCTGGCGCTGATGCTGAGCGGGCAGGACCTGTCGGTACTGGGCATGATCGGCATCATCCTGCTGATTGGCATCGTCAAGAAAAACGCAATCATGATCGTCGACTTCACCTTGCAGGCGCAGCAGCGGGGCCTGTCGCCCCGGGATGCGGTGCGCGAAGCCTGTCTGCTGCGCCTGCGGCCGATCCTGATGACCTCGCTGGCCGCCTTGCTCGGCGCCGTACCGCTGGCGTTCGGTCATGGTGCTGGCGCAGAACTGCGCCAGCCGTTGGGGATTGCGATAGTGGGCGGTTTGCTGGTGTCGCAGATCCTCACGCTCTACACCACGCCGGTGGTGTACCTGTGGTTTGAGCGGCGGCGGGGCAAGCGCCGGGCCGTTGCTGTCGAGGAGATGGCCTGAGGAGGGGGCCAGAATTGCGCAGCAGTCTGAATTTTGCGGTGCAAAAAACAAAGGGCCTGCACGAAGAATCTCATGCAAGCCCTTGATTTGTTTGGTGCCCGAAGCCGGAATCGAACCGGCACGTCCTTACGAACGGGGGATTTTAAGTCCCATGCGTCTACCAATTTCGCCATTCGGGCGGTAGCGCTGTAAAGCGGGTCACGAAGGTCGGTGCTTTAACGAACAAAGTACTCAAGGCCCGCGCAACAGGTGGACGAATATATAGAGCCTGCGCCCATGAGGCAAGTTCGATAACGCGTATTTGGCGACATTTTTTTTCCGTTGGCTGGCCAAAACCGTCGAAAAATCATAGATATAAGTAAAGGCCCGGGTTTGCGCCCGTGCTGGCGCAGGCATTTGCCGCGCTGCTGCGGCGCGTATTCCCGAGTAGGCTAGGCTGCTTGCACAGCCGGGACATGAGTGGGCGTGATGAATACGAGTGTAATTTATGCATTGGCAGCCGCTGCGCTGTTCGGGGCCAGTACGCCACTGGCCAAGGTGCTGGGGACTGAAGTCTCGCCGGTGATGCTGGCCGGGCTGTTGTACCTGGGCAGTGGCCTGGGGTTGTTGTTGGTGCGCTGTGTCCGCGATCGGGGCTGGAAGCGCTCGGGCCTGGGGGCCGGTGAATGGCCCTGGCTGCTGGGGGCCATTGTGTTTGGCGGGATCCTGGGGCCTGTCGCCTTGATGTTCGGTTTGACCCTCACCAGCGGTGCGACGGCTTCGCTGATGCTCAATCTGGAGCCGGTGCTGACTGCGCTGCTGGCCTGGGTGGTCTTCAAGGAAAACGCCGATCGGCGGATTGTGCTGGGCATGCTGGCAATCATTGTCGGCGGCGTGGTGTTGTCCTGGCCGGCGGGGGGCGGCGCGGTTGTGTCGCGGTCCTGGCTTGGGCCGTTGGCCGTGGCATTGGCCTGTTTCTGTTGGGCGGTCGATAACAATCTGACGCGCAAGGTGTCTGCTTCAGATGCGCTCTATATCGCGGGCGCCAAAGGCCTGTTCGCGGGGCTGGTGAACTGTGCGATTGCTTTGATTCTGGGGGCGAAGATCCCGGCGCCCGGGGTGCTGAGCCCGACCCTGCTGATCGGTTTTTTAGGCTATGGTGTGAGCCTGGTGCTTTTTGTCCTGGCCTTGCGCGGCCTGGGGGCGGCGCGCACTGGGGCGTATTTTTCGACGGCGCCTTTTCTGGGCGCAGCGATTGCCATTGTGCTGCTGGGCGAGTCGGTGTCGCTGCTGTTCTGGCTGGCTGCAGCCTGCATGATGGTCGGGGTCTGGCTACACCTGACCGAAAGCCATGAGCATGAGCATGAACATCAGCCGCTGGAGCACTCCCATCGCCATACCCACGATGAACACCACCAGCACACACATGCCGAGGATGTGCCGGCCGGCAAGGCCCACAGCCACACGCATCAGCATGCTGTGATCAGCCACAACCACCCGCATTTCCCGGATATCCATCATCGCCACCGGCACTGAGTCGCTGCATTTTGCACCCTGATTTAATGGAGCTATGGACTGCGCATGTTTGAACACATCGATTTTAATTACCTGCTGGCAACCTATGGCTACCTGGCCATTTTTATCGGCTGTCTGCTCGAAGGTGAAACCATTCTGATTCTGGGGGGGATGGCGGCGCACCAGCATGTGCTCAAGCTGTTGCCGGTGATTGGCTATGCCAGCCTGGCAGGGATGCTGGGGGATCAGTTGTTGTTTTGGGCCGGGCGTTATTTCGGTGCTCGCCTGTTGCCGCGCCTGCACAAGCAGCAGGCCGCCATCGATCGCGTGACGCAGCTTATTAACCGGTATCCGACGGTGTCGATTTTCTCGGTGCGGTTTTTGTACGGCATGCGCTTGATCGGGCCTATGGTGATCGGTGCCAGCAAGGTGTCGCCGTTGAAGTTTCTCTGTATCAATGCCCTGGGCGCTGCTGCTTGGGCAACGCTGTTTGCCAGTGGCGGATATTGGGCCGGGGAGTTTCTCGAAGGCATGCTGGGCGACCTCAAGCCCTACCGCTTGCCGATTGCCCTGGGCGTCGTGGCATTGATGGTGGTGGTGGCCGTGGCCCGTCACTACAGGGCGAAAACCAAGGCCGTCAAATCGAGTTGATCCGCGGCCTACTTGTTTACCATTTGTGTCTTTGAACCGGGTTTTTTGTCCTGTCAAAAAACACCAAATGCCTTTCGGTAAATTGGATTTTACTCGCGCTCATAGAGGAATTTTCCTGCGCCAACTGTCGTTGTTGCCATCTTGTGAGCGCCACGATCTCTAATGTTTTCGGGCTCGCTCGACGGTCTCCAGGTGCCCGCTGCTGCCGTCAGCCTGGCGGGAGCAAGGGGCAGGCTGATCAAGGGGGTGGCGTTGATGTTCTGGCGTGTGTCGGGAGGGTCGCGTGCGCTGGGGATGGGCAATACCCGCCCGGGATGCAGTTGCAAAAAATAAACATGAAAGGCAAAGTCCGGGAACCCGGTTGCGTGACTGATCCCTTGGCCTACGCTTTGAACTACAGGCTCAATGCCAAGGGTTTCAAGGCATTGGTAACACGCTCGCGAAGCCGGTCCGATAGTAAAAGGAGATCTGGATGTTTATCCGTTTATTGATCCTTGCCTCTGTGCTGGTCACTGGCACGGCGCAGGCCGTTGAAGTTCCAAGCCCGCTCGAACAGGACCGCGGCAAGTTTCGCCCGCTGGTTATCGTTGCGCGTGCCGAGGCCGACCCAACCCTGGTCAACCTCAAGAAAGCCCTTGAGGACCCGGCCAACAAGCAGGCTTTTGACCAGCGCAATATGGTGCTCTATACGATTGTGGGCATTACCGGCAAACGCGATGGCAAGGACCTTGAACCCCAGAGCACCATGTCGCTGATTCGCGGGCTCAAGCCGGGGATGATCATCGACCAGGCCAAAGTGATCCTGATCGGCAAGGATGGCGAAAAGAAAGTCGAGACAGTGGGTGATGTTGACCTCGCCGAGCTGTTCAAAACCATTGATGCCTTGCCCGTGGCCGAGAAGGAGACCCAGGCTCCGGTCGCCGTGGAGCCGCCCGCCAAAGGCAGCGCGGCGGGCAAGTCGGTTAAGCCGGGCAAAGCGGTGCAGGCACTGGATGACTGAATGCCAGGCAAAAAAAGGCCCGCTGGGGGAGCGGGCCTAAATGGGATTCACTAAAGGAGTGGATCCAATCTAGGCGCAATGATGTGAAATTGATGTGAAAGCCTTGCTGTAATGACGCAAGCCACTGCCAAGGTGTGTGGTGAAAATAGTGCCCATCTGTAGCGCAATGCCAGCACGGTAATCCGATAGGGTGGAGCTACTGCTCCCTGACTGTCGGATAACCTTATGCCGTTCTCCCTTGAACTGATCTCTGCCTTCGCGCTCTTTGCCTTCGTTTCCTCCATCACCCCTGGCCCGAATAACACCATGCTCCTGGCATCAGGGGTCAACTTTGGTTTCAGGCGCACCATCCCCCATGCCCTGGGGATCAGTTTCGGCTTTATGTTCCTGGTGCTTGCGGTCGGCCTGGGGTTGGGCGGGGTATTCAAGGCCGTCCCCGTGGCCTACACCGTGCTGCGTTATCTGGGGGCGGCGTATTTGTTGTATCTGGCGTGGAAGGTCGCCACTTCGGGGCCAGTTTCGCCATCGGAGGCGGCCCACGGCAGGCCGTTGGGCTTTTGGGGCGCGGCGGCCTTTCAATGGGTCAACCCCAAGGCCTGGGTCATGGCCATTGGTGCAATTACCACCTACACGCCGTCCCAGGGTTATATCGCCAACGTGTTTATCATTGCTTTGGTGTTCGCCATCATCAACTTGCCCAGCGTGTGCGTGTGGGCAGGCTGCGGCAGTGCGTTGCGCAGCGTGCTGACCAGGCCCAGGTGGCTGCTGGCATTCAACCTGACGATGGCGATGCTGCTGGTGGTGTCGCTGTATCCGATTCTGTTTGATGTTCATTGAGCCATTCCTGGCTCAGGGTGGCGGTGTCTCCCAGATACTCCAAAAGCCAGCTCATGGCCGGGGAGTGATTTTTCTGTGCCCAGGCAATGCACGAAGGGCTGGCGGGGAAGGGCCGCTGCAGATTCAGTGCAAGCAGTTGCCCCTGGTCGATCAGGGGCTGGGCCAGATGGGCCGGGACCATGCCCACACACAGGCCGTCACTCAAGCAGGCCAGCCCCGAAGCCCAATCGGGCACCATCATCCGGCGCTGGTTATCCAGGGTCCAGGTGTCGCGTTTGGGCAGGCTGCGCGAGGTGTCATCCATGCATAGCGCAGGGTAGGGCCGCAGGTCCTCATCACCGAGCAAACCGGGAATGGCCGCCAGCGGATGCTGCGGGCTGGCAACGCACAACCAGTGCAGAAAGCCCATATCGCGAAAGGCGAAACTGCCTGCAACCGGCACGGCACGGGTGGCGCCGATCACCAGGTCTGTGCGGCCATCCACCAGGGCATCCCACACACCGTTGTACACCTCGTACTGAACGATGAGCTCCACATCAGGAAAGTGCCGATAGAAGTCGATGATCATTTGCTGGCAGCGCGGCTTTTTGATGATTGAGTCCACGGCCACCCGCAACTGGCCGCTCCAGCCATTGGCAACTTGCTGGCAGAGGCGGCGGGTGCCAAGCATTTTTTTCATCACGTCGCGGGCTTCTTTGACAAACATCTGCCCGGCGGGCGTCAGCTCCACGTCGCGGTGGCGACGCACAAACAATGGCACTGCCAGCCACTGCTCCAGTTGGCGCACGGTGTAACTCACGGCGGAGGGTACGCGGTGCAGTTCCTGGGCTGCGCCACTGAAACTGCCGTGGCGGGCGACAGCGTCAATCACATCCAGGGAGTATTCAGACCACACGGTTTTGCCTTCAAAAAATTCGATGTCAGTTGGCAATTATTATCGCTTCACAAGCCAATGCTCAACTGGATAATGCGCGTCAGTCAACAAATTGTTTGATGGCAAGTTTTGGGTGCACATGAAGAACTCTTTTGGATTTACCTGTTACCTCGCCGGGCTCAGCATGCTGGGTTATCTGGCGATGGATATGTACTTGCCGGCATTCGGCACGTTGCGCAGTGAGCTGGGGCTCTCTGCGGGGGCGGTGGGCGCAAGCCTGAGCATCTTTTTGGCCGGTTTTGCCCTGGGCCAGTTGGTGTGGGGGCCGTTGTCGGATCGCTGGGGGCGCAAGCCGGTGTTGCTGGCGGGGCTGTCGCTGTTTGCCCTGGGATGCGCGGGCATGTTCTGGGTTCAGGACAGTGTGCTGCTGCTGAGCCTGCGGTTTATTCAGGCCATCGGCATTTGCGCGGCGGCGGTGACCTGGCAGGCGCTGGTCATTGACCGCTACCCGGCTGACAAGGCCAACCGCGTGTTTGCCGGGATCATGCCGCTGATGGGCCTGTCACCTGCGTTGGCACCGTTACTGGGGGCCGTGGTGCTGGGGCATCTGGGCTGGCAGGCAATTTTTGCGGTGTTGCTGGGTTTGGCGTTGCTGTTAATCGTTCCGACGCTGCTGCTCAAGGAGCCCCCTCGCGTAGCGTCCAAGGCAGTCAAGGCCAGGGTGAGTTACTGGCAACTGCTGAGCACTGCAACTTTCAGTGGCAACGTGATGATCTTCGCCGCGTGCTCGGCCAGCTTTTTTGCCTGGTTGACGGCCTCACCTTTTATTTTGGGTGACATGGGCTATAGCCCAAGCGATATCGGCTTGAGCTACGCGTTGCCTACTGTTGCGTTTATGGTGGGTGGCTACAGCTGTCGCAGCGCGCTGCAGCGCATCAGCGGACGGGTGCTGTTGCCCTGGTTGCTGGTGGCGTACTGCGCGAGCATGGTCGGGTTGTATGTAGTTGCGACCCAGACCGTGCCGACGTTGACTACCTTGCTGATACCCTTTTGTCTAATGGCGCTGGTCAATGGTGCGAGCTATCCGATTGTTGTAGCGAGTGCATTGAAGCCGTTTTCGCAAAACTCCGGCAAGGCCGCAGGTTTGCAGAACACCTTGCAGCTTGGGTTGTGTTTTTTGGGCAGCTTGCTGGTGTCGAGTTTTATCAGCCAGCCGCTGCAAATCACGGTTGAAGTGATGCTGGCGACGGCGCCACTGGCGGTGCTGGGGTATTTGATTCAGCGGCGCAAGGTGAATGCCGAGGTGTTGGCGGCGTCTTGACTCAAGAAACTTCCCGTGACGCACCTGTCACCCATCAGGCGCGAGCCACAAAAGAGTGAGGGTAGGCCACCCATGCCAACAGGCCGGCCGGTCGGCCGCCTCGGGGTGCAGTGCTTTTGATCTGCCAGCCCTCCCGGGAGGCCGAGAGGAAGTTCTGTGGAGTGGGTCGACCGGCATGGATGCCGGGAGAGCCGCGATGGGCCATGGATGGCCCGTGGCGGCGTGCCCACGGAGCAGGACTGTAGCGAGGGAACCTGAGCGAAGCGAAGGCCGTACGATGGGGCGAAAGCGCTTTGGTTACTTTGCCGCTTTTGCAAAGTGACTCGCTGTAAGAGCGAAACCCATCTTCCGGTTAAACGCAAATGCCGGATATGTACACGGTGGGTCAGTTTTTCCCGACACCAACGAGTCAAAACAACGCGCCTGTAGCCAATCAGGCGCGTGTTGTTGGCCAGCCGTACGCAGCCTTCGTGCCTCGACAGCGACTACAGAAGTTGCGCAGCGCACACTTCGTCAAGCCACATCCACCAGCACAATCTCACTGTCTTCAATTGCCGTGACCCGTAGCACGGTCTCATCGACAACGGCCACACCGTCCCGTGCGCTGGCCCGTAGACCATTAACCTCGATCACCCCGGTGGCAGGCACCAGATAGGCGCGGCGGCCACTGTCCAGGCGATACTCGGCAGTCTCACCGGCCTTGAGGTTGGCCGCTACCAGTCGCGCATCGGCACGAATGCGCAGGCTTTGCTGATCGCCATCCTTGCCGCTGGCCAGGGTCACAAAACCCTCGCGCTGGCCTTTGGGGAAAGGCTTGGCCCCCCAGGACGGAGCATCCCCTTGCTGGTTGGGGATGATCCAGATCTGGAAAATCCTGGTCGGCGTCGGCTCCAGATTGTATTCGCTGTGGGCAATCCCGGTACCGGCGCTCATGACCTGTACGTCGCCTGCTTCGGTACGGCCCTTGTTACCCAGGTTGTCTTCGTGGCTGATAGCCCCTTCACGAACGTAGGTGATGATTTCCATATCGCGGTGCGGATGCTTCGGGAAACCGGTGCCCGGGGCGATCACGTCGTCGTTCCATACCCGCAGGTTGCCCCAGTTCATTCGCTGCGGGTCGTGGTATTCGGCGAACGAAAAGTGGTGATGGGCGTCCAGCCAGCCGTGGTTAGCTGCGCCCAGTGTGTTGAAAGGTCTGAGTTCAAGCATGATGCTTCTCCTGAGTAGGCTGCCAAGGGTTGCCCGGTTGGCGATGGGATGATTCTCCACCCGAAACCTATCGATAAAAAGCTGAAAAAATGCGTTAAACCCATCTATTTGATTGATGTGTTTCTGAGCCATTAAATCGCTATTAACCTTCAAAACAAGCTCTAAACGGCTGATGCCCAAGCAATTAGCTAGAAATTGGCGGGCAATGGGGCGACCATAGCCCTTCCGCCCGGACAGCCTCACACCTGGAGTCAGCGTGCCGCAACACAATCCCGAACTGCCTGAACAACTTGCCCCCATTGCTCAATTGCCTTTGCTCAAGCGCCTGGCGGCGCGATTGTTTGGCAGGGGCCTGAGCCGTTTGCACGCACAGCATGCGCCGTCCTGGTTGCAGGGGCAGGCGGACGGCTTTCGTAGCGGGCACAGTGCCGGGGTGGATTACGGCTTCAAGGAGGGCCATGCCGAAGGGCTGGAAGAGGGCCGCCCGGTGCTGTTTATCAGCGACATGCGCCCGCAGGAACTGCGTGCCCCCGGGATCGACGATAACCTGTTCGATGACTGGCGTCTGCCGCTGGGCCCGGAACTGAAGAAACTGATCAAGGCCGACGTGGCCGCCAATCTGCCCGGGCACGCCCAGCCCAGTGCGGCACAGTGGAAGATGATCTTCAGCGATACCCCGTCAACCTCGGTGGTTGCAGGCGCCGGTGCTGGCAAGTCGACTTCGCTGGTGTTGCGCATTCTGTTGCTGACCCATTACCTGGGCTTTGAGCTCGATTCGATGACTGTGGTGACCTTCACCCGCGAGTCACGCAAGGACTTTATCAAGAAGCTGCAGGAAGTCTTCGCCTTGTGGGGGCGCGATCTGTCGCTCAAGGAAGCCCGTGATGTAGTACGCACCTTTCACTCGCGGATTTTGCCTATGGTGCGCAGCTTGCCCGGCTATAGCCAGTTACAGGCCTTCGAGACCCTGAATAACCGCAACCTGCTCAACGACGACGATACCGACAGCAATCCCTTTGACTTGCGCATCAACGACGCCCAACGCCAGCAGCTCAACGCCTGTTACCACGCGCTGCATAACCGTGATGAGCGTTTCCGCCAGACCCTCGCACCGCTGCGCCTGCATGCCTTGCAGCTCAAGGAGCTGGAGCGCGATCACCCGGATGTGCAAAAACGCATGGCGGTGACCGAGCTGGCCGCCAGGCGTGACGAAGAACTGTGTGACACCCTCGAAGACCTCTGGTTTGCCGCCGGCGCGTGGCCGATCAAGGGCATCGAGCCCAATCGCGAAACCGTTGAGATCAATGGCTCGCAGTTCCATTGCCACGGTTATATTGCCGAGCTGGATGCCTGGGTGGTGTTGGGTTTCGACCCGCGTGAGAACCCGCAGATCTGCCGCCCCGGGGCCAAGCTCAGCGTGCGCGCCGAATGGGCAGTCAAGCGCACGCTGTTTCAAGCTTTTTGCAGTAAGCCATTGATATGGCTTGAAAATTATGACGCAGCCAAACGTGTGGTCAGTGCCCTGGCAGGGGATGCCAGCGCAGGCCCCGGGTTTGATTACAAGCTCAAGGGCGAGCTGGGTTCAGCGCCCTTGCTCGACAGTTTTGTCGCGGCCGCCAGTTTTATCGAAAACCTGGGGCTGGACGTGGCCGCTGCCGTGGGCGACATGCGCTTTGCCAAGGATGACCCGGACCGGTTCTTTTTTGAGGCCTTGAGCCTGTTCTGGCGAGCGCTGGAAGACCATTTGCTGGCACAGACCCCGCCGGTGATGACGTACAACCGCATGTTCTCCCTGTTTGGCGAAAACACCCCGCAGAACTTCAAGCTGCTCAGCCACGAGCAGCTGCGCCCGCTGTCGCACTTGATGATCGATGAGTTCCAGGATGTCTCGCCGCAGATTGTGTCCTGGCTGCGCGCCAGCCTGCGCGAGATCCGCAGCCGTGGCCCGGCCATGCATGTTGGCCGTGGAGCCCAGCGTTCTTCGCTATTGTGCGTGGGCGATGACTGGCAATCGATCTACGGCTGGCGGGGCAGTTCACCCAAGTACTTTATGGAGTTCGACAAGCAATTCCTGTCGCCCGCCACTACCCGGGTGATGCTCAGCGACAACTTTCGCAGTCATCAGCACATCATCGATGCTGCCGAGCATATCGTCCGTGCCGCGCCGTCGATTGCCGGCAAGCGGGCCAAAGCCAGCGGTGAGCCCAAGCTGGCGGTCCCGGTGAATGTGCTCAATCGCGATGATCAGGCCCTGGCCGCGCAGTTGATCGAACATTACAACGCCGGCGACAGTATCTTGATGTTGTTTCGAAAAAGCAGCGACAAGTTGTTGATTGAAAAGGATATACAGTCAGTAGTTAATGTGGATTCTAGGTTGGCGCCGGAGCAGCGCAGGCTCAAGCAACTGACCTATCACAGTTCCAAGGGCCTGCAGGCCGATGCTGTTTTCCTGCTGGGGGATTGTCAGCATCTGACAACCTCACCTTACAAAAACCAGGTGTACCGCATGGCAGGCCTGGGCAAGGAGGTTGACCCCGAGCCGTACGACAATGCCCAGAAAGACGAAATCCTGCGCCTGGCCTATGTCGGCATCACCCGGGCCGTGAAGCATTGCTACTGGTATGTGGAAAGCCAGGATGGCCAAGGGCCGAATAACCCCAGAGCCTCGGACCGCGTGCCCCAGGGCAAGGCGTTTTTCGAGGATTTGCGCCTCACCCACAATAATTAAAGGACTGCCTTTTGATGTATGCCCTGTTTGCCAAAAACAACCGTGCCCGTGTATTCGCACTTTCAGCTCTGGCCCTGTGGACGGGGGGATGCAGTACCGTGCAGCCGGGGTTGCAACCGCCCAGCGAGTTGCCTCCAGCACCCGAAATAGCCTCGGGTTTGCGCACCGATATGGCTACGGTACAGGCTACCCGGCATATGGCCGCCGCCGCCAACCCGCTGGCCACGCAGGCTGGCCAGCAAATGCTGCGCAAGGGCGGCTCGGCAATAGATGCAGCGATCGCCATGCAGGCCGTACTCGCACTGGTCGAACCGCAGTCCAGCGGCATCGGCGGCGGTGCTTTCATTATGTATTGGGACGGCAAGCGGGTGCAGGCCTTCGACGGTCGCGAAACCGCCCCGGCAGGTGCCACCCCGGGCATGTTCATGGGGGCTGATGGCCAGCCGATACCTTTCGCGCAGGCCCAGATAGGCGGGCGTTCCGTCGGTGTGCCCGGGGTGCTCAGGGCGCTGGAGATGGCCCATCAGCAACATGGCAAACTGCCCTGGAGTGAGCTGTTCCAACCCGCAATCAAACTGGCCAGCGACGGCTTTCCTGTGTCCAAACGCTTGCATACGCAAATCGCCGCCGACCCGTTTATCGCCGGCTCCCCGGAAATGGCCCGGTATTTCCTCACACCGCAAGGGCAAGCCTTGCCGGTGGGTACCTTGCTGAAAAACCCGGAACTTGCACACACCCTGCAAACCATTGCAGAGCGCGGCGCCGACGGGTTTTACCAGGGGCCAGTGGCCCGGGCGATGGTGGACAAGGTGCGCTCCCACCCGCGAGCCGGCACTCTGTCCCTGACTGACATCAGCGGTTACCAGGCCCGGGAGCGCACGCCGGTATGTGGTGACTACAAGCAATGGCAAATCTGTGGCATGCCACCACCGTCCTCGGGCGGTGTGGCCGTGATCCAGACCCTGGGCATACTTGAGGCCCTGCAACAGCAATCCCCGGCCTTTGACCTGGCCACAATGCCACCTGTACCGAGCAGCACCGGAGCAGGCCTTGAGCCTTCATCTGCAGCCGTACACCTGATCGCCGAAGCCGAGCGCCTGGTTTACGCTGACAGGGCACAGTACCTGGCGGACAGCGACTATGTACCGGTCAATGTGAAAGGTCTGACAGACCAGGGCTATTTCAAGACCCGGGCGGCGTTGATGGGTGACAGGAGCATGGGCCGCGCCGAGGCGGGGGTACCGGCGGGTATTCACCTGGCCCTGGCCCCCGATCGATCGCCACTGCGCATTTCTACCTCACAAATAGCTGCTGTCGACGATCATGGCGGGGCCATATCCATGACCACCTCGGTTGAAGCCGCGTTTGGTTCGCATGTGATGACCAATGGCTTTCTTTTGAACAACCAGCTCACCGACTTCTCGTTTGTTCCCGAAGAAAACGGCAAGCCGGTGGCCAACCGTATCGAGCCCGGCAAGCGCCCGCGCTCTTCAATGGCCCCGACCCTGGTGTTCGACCGCAACAGTGGCGAACTGGTCGCAACCATTGGTTCGCCGGGTGGTTCGCAGATCATCGAGTACGTCAACAAGTCGGTGGTTGGCCTGCTGGACTGGAAACTGAACCCTCAGGACGCCATCAGCCTGCCCAATTTCGGCAGCCGCAATGTCGACACCGAACTGGAGACAGGCCGCTTCAGCCCGGCCCTTGTGCAGCAGCTGCAGGCCCGTGGGCACAAGGTTGCGCTGATTGAAATGACCAGTGGCACGCAAATCATCATGCGCAGCAAGGACGGTTGGGTGGGCGGTGCCGATCCGCGCCGTGAAGGCACTGCATTGGGGGATTGATGTCTGTAGCAGTTGCCGAAGGAACGAGGCGACGTCGGAGTACCACGCCATCGCAGCATCGCTTCGCTCCTCAGCGGCTACAGCAAACTCAGGCTTGTGCCTGCCACGCCATTGGCGGCACAAAGCTTTCTAGCTCGTCTTCAACGCACTGGATGATGCGCCCCACCTGGCCGGGCGTCATGACTGCCGAGCAGGGGATGCCGGCGACGGCAATCACGGTTTCGCCACTGGCGCGGTCAAACAGCCTGGCCACCATGCTGCTGGGCGCGTCCATGGTCGCCTCGAAGCCCATCGGGTGGAAATGCCAGCGCATCAGTTGGCAGGCATTGGGGAAGGTGACCTTGTTGATGTTGTCCATCGGGTACATAGAGCAATTCCTTTAGCTCAAGGTATCGGGCGGTTGTTTCTGACCGCATCTGTATATCGAGTATTTCGAGTTCAAACCTAGCACCCAAAAGCATTGCTGCTAAGCCTTTTTTACCCTGCAACCTGGTTGTTTACCCGTACTTTGATGTGAATCATGCACTTAGGTGATTTATCCGCTGCCTGTCCCCATTGAAGGCCACGCGCAAACTCGGCACTCTGTGTTTTTTGCCCTTGAGCCTGCCATGCCAGCCCCAGACGACGGCCCCGAAAATACCCGCGCCACTGGCGAAACCGTGCTGCGTTACCACCTGTGCTGGAAGCATCGGGATCTGGACGGGGTCATGGCGCTGTATCACCCCGATGTGACCTACAACGACTTCTTCCAGAATCGGGTCATGCTGCTCGATGAACTGCGCGAATATGTGCAGTCGTCCATGCCCAGGGCGCCGGACGAGGCCCTTGAGCATAGCGACCGTATCCGGCTGGATGGCAACACCGCGTTTATTCAATACCGCATGACTTTGCGTGGCAGCCAGGGCCTGGTGTCATTTCGCGCCAGTGAGGCGATTACCGTGCGCGACGGGCTGATCTGGCAGGTCAATGAGTACGCCTCGCTGGTTCACGAAACGGCGGCCAGCCCGGCCCGGCAGGGCTCGTTGCGCCCGGCGGTGAGCCGCTTGGGGCTGTCGGCACGGCAACTGAGCTTTATGGCGCAAGACCTGCAAACCTACTTTGAACGCCAGCAACCCTTCCTTGACCCCGAACTTGACCTGCAGCAAGTCGCCAGGGCCTGCGGTTACACGCGCAACCAGATGTCGTACCTGCTTAATCAGGTGCTCGGGCAAAGCTTTTACCGCTATGTGAATCAGGCGCGCCTGCGTCATGTGCTGGCGGCGATGGACGCAGCTGCAACTCCGGCCAAGGTGGATGAAATGGCCTTTGCGGCAGGCTTCAATTCGATTTCGGCGTTTTACAGCTGTTTTCGCCAGCACACCGGGCAATCGCCCAAGGCTTACGCCAAACAAATTTCTTTGCGGGCACGCACGCAAGACGCGCCCTGATGCCAGCGACTAGGATCGAGCCATTCCTGGATCGGTGTGGAGTCGCAAATGCCAGCATGGCGTTCAATCAGTTTATGGATGGACCAGCTCGGGGAGGACCTGACGCCTCGCCCGTCCCTTGAGCATGATCTGGATGTCGATGTGGCCATTATCGGCGCCGGTTACACAGGGCTCTGGACGGCCTATTACCTCAAGCGCCATGCGCCTGAACTGAGCATTGCCATTGTTGAAGCGCAAACGGCCGGTTTTGGTGCATCAGGGCGCAATGGCGGCTGGCTGATGGGCAACCTGCTGGGCGAAGACCGCTTGCTTGCAGGCCTGCCTGCAGCACAGCGGCGCCAATCCTTCGATTTGCTCCACGGCATTCCCGATGAGGTGAAAAACGTCATCGATCGTGAAGGCATCGACTGCGATTATCGCAAGGGCGGCGGGCTGTATTGCGCGGCACGCTACCCGGAGCAGGAAGCCAGCTTGCGCCGCTATCTGGCAAACCTGTATAGCGAAGGCTTGAATGAATCCGACTACCGCTGGTTGAGCTCCGCCGAACTGGCAGAGCAAATCCGCGTGGCAAAACCGTATGGCGGAATTTTCACCCCCCATATCGCCACCCTTCATCCTGCCAAATTGGTGCGTGGACTGGCCCGTGCCGTTGAGCGCATGGGGGTGCAAATCTTCGAACAAAGCCCGGTCACTGAATGGCGTGCAGGCTTTGCCCGCACCGCCAGGGCACAAGTGCGCAGCCGCTGGGTGGTGCCTGCCGTGGAAGGCTACGCCAACACCCTGGCGCCTTTGGGGCGCTATCAACTGCCGGTACAAAGTCTGATCGTGGCAACAGAGCCATTGTCTCAAGCCACTTGGAACGAGATTGGTCTGTGTCATGGCCAGGCCTTCAGTGAAAGCAGCCGGCAGGTCACCTACGGCCAGCGTACGGCAGACAACCGCCTGGTATTCGGTGCCCGGGGTGGCTATCAGTTCGGCGGGCGCCTGCGTGAGAATTTTGACCTCAGCAGTGACGAAATCGAACTGCGCCGCTATCTGTTCCGCGAACTGTTCCCGCAACTTGAAGACGTCGAGATCAGCCATGCCTGGGGCGGCAATCTGGGCATGTCGCGACGGTTTCAGCCGCACATGCTCTGTGATCACCAGCAGGGCATAGCCCTGGCAGGGGGTTACGGCGGTGAGGGGGTAGGCGCCAGTCATTTGGGCGGGCGCACCCTGGCCGACCTGATTTTGCAGCGCGACACCCTTGAGGTCAGGCAGCCGTGGGTATTGACCGCGGGCGGGCTTGGCGCACTCAAGGCCTGGGAACCCGAGCCGTGCCGCTGGCTGGGCTACAACGCGATCATTCGCAGCTTTGTGTACGAAGACAAAACCCTGGCCAATCCACACAGCCCGCCCTGGCGTCGGCAGTTTGCCAGCCGCATGGCCGGGTTTATGGAAGGCTTCATGCATTAACCACCACGTGCGCTTAACAGGAAGCATGCCATGAGCATCACTCAGTTTAAAAACACCGCCAACGTCACCTTGCAGGAATCTTTCCCCGTCGCCGTGCCGCTGGGTACGCCGGTGGCCGTGACGTCGGTGACCTGCGTCGAGCGCAACGACGGTGTCGAAACCGGTATCTGGGAATGCACCCCGGGTCGTTGGCGCCGGCAGATCATGGAGCAGGAGTTCTGCCACTTCATTCAAGGCCGCTGCACCTTCACCCCGGATAACGGTGAAACCCTGACCATAGAAGCGGGCGATGCACTGATGTTGCCTGCAAACAGCACCGGCATCTGGGATATCCAGGAGACCGTGCGCAAGACTTATGTATTGATCCTTTGATCGCCGAAACCTGCCTATAAAAACAGCTGCCCCAAACATGCAAGGAATCGAATCATGATCCGTATGACCCTGTTGCCCCTGATGCTGGCCGGTACGCTGTGTCAGGCCGCCGAGACCGTGAAGGTCTATAACTGGTCGGACTACATTGCTCCCGACACGATGAAGAACTTCCAGCGTGATACCGGCATTGCCTTCAGCTATGACCTGTTCGACAGCAACGAGACGCTGGATGGCAAATTGATGACGGGTTCATCGGGTTATGACGTGGTATTTCCGTCCAACCACTTTATGGCGCGGCAAATTCAGGGCGGGGCACTGAAGAAACTCGACAAGAGCCAGTTGCCGAACTGGAAAAACCTCAACCCGGTGCTGCTCAAGGCACTGGAGGTCAACGATCCGGGCAACGAGCATGGGTTTCCTTACCTGTGGGGCAGCACCGGGATTGGTTACAACGTCGCCAAGGTCAAGGCCGTGCTGGGCGAAGATGCGCCGGTGGACTCCTGGGACCTGATCTTCAAGCCCGAAAACATGCAGAAGCTCAAGTCCTGCGGCGTGGCGATTCTGGACAATGGCCCGGAGGTCTTGCCTGCGGCGCTCAACTATCTGGGCTTGCCTCATCACAGCAAAAACCCGGCTGACTACAAGAAAGCTGAAGAGTTGCTGCTTAAGGTCCGACCTTATATCAGCTACTTTCACTCATCGAAGTACACCAGTGACCTGGCCAACGGCAATATATGCGTAGCGGTAGGTTTCTCAGGCGATATCTTGCAGGCCGAAACCCGGGCCAAAGAGGCCAAAAATGGCGTTGAGATCGGGTATTCGATCCCCAAGGAAGGTGCAGCGATCTGGTTTGACATGGTTGCCATGCCCGCCGATGCGCCGGATGAAAAAGCCGCTTACAGCTTTATGAACTATTTGCTGCGCCCGGACGTGATGGCCGGGATCAGCAACTATGTGCACTACGCCAATGGCAACGAACAGGCCGATGCCCTGGTCAGCCCTGAAATCAAGGCTGACACCAAGGTCTATCCAACCCCCGCCATGATGGACAAGCTGTTTGCCCTGGAGGCCATGCCGCTGAATATTGACCGGGTTCGCACGCGCGTCTGGACCAATATCAAAAGCGGCAAATAATCAGCGCAATGCCTGCGGGTTGACCAGGTTGGCCGGGCGTTCACCGGCCAATGCCGCCAGCAGATTTTCGACGGCGCAGCGGGCCATCGCTTCGCGGGTTTCGAAAGTCGCCGAGCCGATATGCGGGGTGGCCACCACGTTATCCAGTTGCAGCAGCGGCGAGGTCGGCTCCAGAGGCTCGCGCTCGAACACGTCCAGCCCGGCCGCGCGAATCTGGCCTTGCTGCAGGGCGTTGATCAACGCCGCCTCGTCCACCACCTTGCCCCGCGAGATATTGATAAAGATGCTCTCGCGGCGCATCAGGGCAAATTGCTCGGCACCGATCAAACCTTCGGTATGTGCGGTGAGGGGCAAGGTCAGGCAAATAAAGTCGGCTTCTTGCAGCAACGCGTCGAGGCTGCGGTACTGCGCATTGAAACGCGCTTCGACTGCGGGCTTGGGCGAGTTGCTGTGGTAGATCACCGGCATGCCAAAGCCAAAGTGACCGCGTTGCGCCAGGGCTTCGCCGATGCGGCCCATGCCGATAATACCCAGGGTCTTGCCATGCACGTCGGTACCGAACTGCTCGGGGCCGACGTTTTTCACCCATTGCCCGTTGCGCACCATATTGGCCAGTTCCACCACCCGCCGGGCGCTGGCCAGAACCAGGGCAAAACCGGTGTCGGCGGTGGTTTCGGTGAGGACGTCAGGGGTGTTGGTAAGCTGGATCTTGCGCTCGGTCATATAGTCGATGTCGTAGTTGTCGACACCCACCGACACGCTGGCCACTGCTTCCAGGTTGGGTGCCAGGTCCAGCAGTTGCGCATCCAGTTTCAGGCTGGCGCCCAAAATCCCCTGGGCCTGGGGCAGGGCGGCACGCAATTGGTCCATGCCCGCTGCGTCCAGCTTGTCGATCAGCGTGACATTGGCCTGGGCCTGCAAGCGCTGCATCAGTTGCGGGGAGAGTTCTTTGTAAAGCACGACATTCTTTTTCAAGGGATTCACCGACATTGAATTCAAGAGTGGGCCAGGCGTTGTGAGGTGCTGTGCTGCGATGCAGCAGGATCTTTGGCTGCGGGTTTAAGCATCAGGGTGAGCAGTACCGAAATCAGCAGCGCGCCGCTCATCAACAGAAAGGACGCGCCCGTCGAACCGGTGGAGCTGTTCAGGTAACCCACCAGGTACGAACCGGCAAACGAGCCCAGTGCGCCCATGCTGTTGATCAGCGCCATCGCGCCACCGGCCACGTTGGAGGGCAGGATTTCCGGGATGATGGCGAAAAACGGACCATAAGGGGCGTACATGCAGCCACCTGCAATCACCAGCAGTGCGTAGGACCACCAAAAGTGTTCTGCACCCAGCATGTAGGAAGCGTAGAACGCGATAGAGGCGATCAGCAGCGGCGGCCAGACGAAGCGCTTGCGCTTTTGCATCTTGTCCGAGCCCCACGACACCACCAGCATCGCGATCACGGCTGCCAGATACGGCAGGGCCGAGAGCCAGCCGGCCTCGATCATGTCCATCTGCGCGCCTTGTTTGAGAATCGACGGCAGCCACAGGACAAAACCGTAGACGCCGATGCTCCAGCAGAAGAACTGCAAGGCCAGCAGGATCACGGCGGGGGTACGGAACGCCGCAGCGTAGTTTTTCACCGGCTTGAGGCCCACTTGCTCGGCGTCCAGTGCGCTTTGCAGGTCTTGCTTCTCCTGATGGCTCAGCCACTTGGCTTCGCTTGGGCGGTCATCGGCCAGGCGCCACCAGATAAAGGCCCAGAGCACTGCTGGCAGGCCCTCGACGATAAACATCCAGCGCCAGCTGTAATGCTGCACCAGATAACCCGATACCACCGACATCCACAGCATGGTTACCGGATTGCCGAGGATCAGGAAGGTGTTGGCGCGTGAGCGTTCGGCACGGGTAAACCAGTGGCACAGGTACACCAGCATGGCTGGCATCACCGCCGCTTCGACCACGCCGAGGGTAAAACGGATCACGATCAGCCAGTAGGCGTTGGATACCACACCGGTCAGGGTGGCCAGGCTGCCCCAGAGGATCAGGCTGACAAAAATCAGCTTTTTCACGCTGTTTCTCTGGGCGTAGATCGCCCCGGGTACTTGAAAGAAGAAGTAACCCAGAAAGAACAACGCGCCCAGCAACGATGACAGGCCGGGGGTGATATTGAGGTCTTCGGCCATGCCGGAGGCCGCTGCGAAGCCGTAGTTGGCGCGGTCAAGGTACGCCAGGCTGTAGGTGATAAACACGATCGGCATGATGTACCACCAACGACGGGCGGCGAGTTTTAGCGATTGCATATGAGGGTGCTCCTGAGCTTGTTTTTGTTTTTTCGCAGCAGGTGACAGGTCAAGCAGATTGCGTTGTTTCATCAGGTGCGCGCAGCGCGTTGTAGTGGTCGAGTTCGGCGCGGGTGGGCAGGCCTTCCATATCGCCGCGGCTCTGCACGGCGCGGCTGCCGATCCAGTTGCCGCGCTGTACGGCCTGGGCAAAGCCGAGGTTTTCCAGCAGGGCACTGACCACCCCGACGGCAAAGCCGTCGCCGGCCCCCACGGTATCGATGACATTGGCCACCGGCACCGCCGGGACAAATTGCTCAACCTGGGCGGTGCGGTAAAACGCGCCTTCGGCCCCCAGTTTGATAATGACGGCCTCAGCCCCCTGGTCGAGGTAGAAGGCGGCGATATCGGACGGGTCGTCAAAGCCTGTCAGTAGACGGCCTTCACTCAGGCCCGGCAGTACCCAGTCTGCGTGGGCAGCGAGGGCATTGATGTCGCGAATCATCTGTTGTTCGCTGGCCCACAGTGACGGGCGCAGATTGGGGTCGAACGACACGCTGTTGCCGGCGGCACGCATCGATTTCATCAGTTCAAAGGACAACTCGTTGCAACTGGCCGACAGCGCCGGCGGGATACCGGTGGCGTGCAAGTGGCGGGCGCCGAGCAACTGCGGGTTGAGCGCAGAGCGGTTCAGGTGGCTGGCCGCCGAACCGCGACGAAAGTACTCGACTTGTGGGTCGCTGCCGTCGTCGACGCGAGACTTGAGCTGGAAACCTGTCGGATGTTGCGGGTCGACGGCTACGTGCTGGCAGTCCAGGCCTTCGGCTTGCAAGGTATTGAGCACAAAACGCCCCAGGGAGTCCGCGCCTACGCGGCTCAACCAGGCGACATTGAAGCCCAGCCGTGCCAGGCCAATGGCCACATTGCTGTCGGCCCCTGCAATGCGCTTGTGAAAACGTTCGACCAGGGCCAGGTCACCGGTTTCTTCGGCCACCAGCATGGCCATGGTTTCGCCGAACGACAGCACTTCGACCTTAGACATGGCTCAGCTCCTGTTGCTTGTGGCTCAAGCGCGCCAGTACGGCGACGTGCTCCAGGGTCAGGCCGTCGAGATCCGAACCTTGCAGCGGATACTCGATGGCCCGGGTCAGGCCGTGGGGCATATGGGTCATCAGGTGTTGCCAGTGTTGCAGGTCGGTGTCGGTCGGCGGGGTGGCGACTAGCTTGCCGTCCGGGCGACGGCTCACGCCTTTGCAGTGCAGGTAGGTGACATAGCGGCCCAGCAGGCGGGCTGCGGTGCTGGCCGACTGATCCTGCCAGTGCCAGTTGCCGATATCGAAAGTCATGCTGATCGGCGCCTGCTGCTGCTCGACCTGATCGAAAAAGCGCTGCATGGGCTCGATGCGCCCGCCATAGGAGGTCTGGTCGTTTTCCACCAGCAGCCGCACCGGCTGCTGGTTGAGCAGGGCCGCGAGGTTTTGCAAGTCGCAGTGTTCGGTGAAATAGCCCAGCGACACTTTCAGCCATTGGGCGCCGAACGCGTGGGCGCGCTGCAGGGTGGCCTGCAATTGGGTGTTGGGCCGTGACTGCCCGGCTTCCCACAGTTCCAGTGGCGATGAGAATACGCATTCAAGGCCCTGTTCCTGTACGGCCTGGCTGAAGGCGAGCGGATCTTCTGTGGTCAGCAGTTCTTCGCGCAGTTCGATGCGTGACACACCGGCGTTGGCCAACACTTCAATAAAGCTGGCCTGGCCGCGCTGGCGAACCAGATCGGCACCGTAGCTCGACAAACTGATGGAAACGGGAAATGTAGTCATTGTCATTATTCTCTGAAACCGGTTTCATTTTGTTGTGTGTCAAACGGCTGGCAACCGGGTCAAGGTTGCCAGCCGCTAAAGTGTCAGGCAGTCAGGGGCTGTCGGGTGGAGCCGCGAACAATCAGTCGCGGGGCAAAATCCAGCGCCAGAGGCTCTGATTTGTCGCCGCCCAGGCGTTTAAGCAGGCAGTCAAAGGCACTGGCACCGATTTGTTGCGTGGGCTGGGCCAGGGCGGTGATGCCGTTGCCCACCAGCGGGAACCATTCGAGGTCATCCAGGGCAATCAGGCCCACGTCTTCAAACAAGCGGCAGTTCAAGTCGCGCAGTGCCTGGGTGCAGGCCAGCGCGGCCAGGCCGTTAGCACAAAATATAGCCTTGGCGTCGCTGCCGGGGCTTTGCAGGAAATGGTGCAGTGCGTCGCGCAGGCCCGCACCGGTGTTCACTACGGCGCCGCGCAGGGTGGGGTGGCTGGCAAGCTGGCGGGTAAAATTGTTGATGCGCTCGATCCGCGAGCTGGTGCCATCGACCGGTTCGCTGACCATCAGCACATCGCGATAACCTTGCTGCTCAAGATGCTCCAGGGCCATGCGTACCGCGTCGGCATTGTCCAGGCCCACCAGGTCGGTGTGCAGTTGTTCGACTTTACGGTCGATCAGCACGATGGGCATTTCCTGATGCAGCTCTTGCAGTGCGTCCGGGTGATGGCCAAGAGTGTTAAGGATCAAGCCTTCGATATTGTAGGAACGCAGAGCAGCCAGATGTTGGCGCTCTTGCTCGTCATTGCGGTCGGTGTTGCACACCACCAGGTTATAGCCGTGCAGGCGGCAGGCGGTTTCGACACCGTGCATGACGGCAATGGAGTAGGGGTTGCGGATATCGGCCACCAGCATGCCGATCAGCCGTGTGCGCCCGCGTTTAAGGCCTCGGGCCATCTGATTGGGGCGATAGCCCAGGTCATTGATGGCGCGCTCGATCCGTTCGGCGATGGCTTCGGAGAGCAAGGCGCGGTCTTCGCCGATAAAGCGCGACACGCTGGCTTTGGAAACGCCGGCGCGCAGGGCAACATCGAGCATGGTCACGCGGGTGCGCTGAGCTGCGGAAAAACTGTTCACGGCCTGAAACCTTTTATTGGTGTTATCGCAGGCGATTTCGCGAGTGGACGCTGAAACCGGTTTCATGGAAACCCAAATGCCCGGGTGGCGTCAAGTGACAATGGTTTAAGGAAGGGTAGCCCCGTAGCAGCTGACGAGTGGAACGAGGCTGCGTCCGAGTGCGCAGCGCTCGTAAAACCGGCAATTACGGTGTGCCTGAGAGATCGAGCCGCCTGGTTTACGACTGCTGCGCAGCCGGACGCAGCCTCGTTCCACTCGTCAGCTGCTACAACGGTCAGGCAACTTTCAAGTCACGACGAAAACTTATTAATAAGCGACATCTCGCATATAACAATCAAGAGCTGGAAGTGATACGAAAGTTATATGACGAGTGTTATATAAATACAGTATCGGCCCAAGTTTAAGACGGATGAGAAGCCCCTCGATTTAACTTTTTGTATTTAGACCGTGCAGTCAGTTGTTGGCCGTTTGCGCATTAAAAAATACTTTTTCTTGAACATTCAATGTTTCCGGTAACTTCCGGCGTTTGCGCAAATGAGCCCTGAAAAAGTGCTGGACTAAATATTTCAGATTGTGTCAGTTTCACTCCGCCATAAAACGGCGAGTGATAGGACGATCTCGCCAAGGGGTCGTCGTGGTCTGTCAAAAAACTTTCTACTGCTAAACAAGGAAATGTTTACATGTCGAAACTTAAAGAGAAAGCAGCATTGTCCGTTGGCCAGGTGCAAGCGGCAAACACCGGCAGTTCTGCCTTCACTCAGATTGATAACTTCAGCCATTTCTATGATCGCGGTGATCATCTGGTCAATGGCAAACCTTCGCTCACCACCGACCAGGCCGCGGATCAGCTCACGCGTTCCGGGGCCAGTTGGCATGACCTCAACGGCGATGGTGTGATCAACCTCACCTATACCTTCCTCACGGCGCCGCCGGTGGGTTACGCCACCCGTGGCCTGGGCACGTTCAGCCAGTTTTCTTCGCTGCAAAAGGAACAGGCCAAGCTGTCGCTGGAGTCCTGGGCCGATGTCGCCAAGGTGACGTTCACCGAAGGCCCGGCAGCCCGTGGCGGGGATGGCCACATGACCTTTGCCAATTTCAGTGCCAGCAACGGCGGCGCGGCGTTTGCCTACCTGCCCAGCAGTGCGCGCAAAGGCGAATCGTGGTACTTGATCAACAAGGACTATGCGGTCAACAAAACCCCGGGTGAAGGCAACTACGGTCGCCAGACCCTGACCCACGAAATCGGCCACACCCTTGGGCTGTCGCACCCGGGAGACTACAACGCCGGCAATGGCAACCCTACTTACCGCGATGCGGTGTATGGCGAAGACACCCGTGCCTACAGCGTCATGAGCTACTGGAGCGAAAGCAACACCGGTCAGCACTTCACCAACAGCGGCGAAGGTGCCTACGCATCGGCGCCATTGCTGGATGATATCGCCGCGGTGCAAAAGCTCTATGGCGCCAATCTCGAAACCCGCTCGGGCGATACCGTCTACGGTTTCAACTCCACCGCTGATCGCGATTACTACAGCGCAACGTCTGCCAGTTCCAAGCTGATTTTTTCGGTGTGGGATGGCGGCGGCAACGACACGCTGGACTTCTCCGGTTTCACCCAAAACCAGAAGATCAACCTTACGGCCGGTTCGTTCTCCGATGTGGGCGGCATGACCGGTAACGTGTCGATTGCCCAGGGCGTGACCGTGGAAAACGCCATTGGTGGTTCAGGCAATGACCTGCTGATCGGCAACGACGCCGATAACGTGCTCAAGGGCGGTGCCGGCAACGACATCCTCTATGGCGGTGGCGGGGCTGACACGCTGTGGGGCGGCACCGGGTCGGATGTCTTTGTGTTTGGCGCAGTGTCTGACTCCGCGCCGGGTGCAGCCGATATCATCATGGACTTCCAGTCCGGCATCGACAAAATCGATGTCTCGGCCATCACCAAGCTGGCGGGGCTGAACTTTGTCGATGCCTTTACCGGCCGCGCCGGTGAAGCGATTGTCAGCTATGACACGGCCAGCAACCTGGGCCACTTTGCGGTCGACTTCAGCGGTCATGCTGTAGCCGATTTCCTGGTGAATACCGTGGGACAAGTGGCAACTTACGACATCGTCGTTTAAGCCTGCCGGTACCGGGGCAGTGCGCAAGCGCTGCCCTCTGCCGGACAGTGTCAATGGATGAGCCCTATGGCATGCAGAAATTTCAAGGTAATGGGCTGTATCGCCGCATTACTGACATTTACCACGGAGAGCACCATGGCCAGTTCCTTGCTGCTGCTGAGCCCCGCGCAACTGGCGGGCAGTTGGACGTTTTACCCGCAGGATGATGCAACGCACCGCTGTACGGTACAGCTGGTGGCCGAACACAAAACCTTCAACAGTGAAGTCAAGTGCCTGAAAACATGGTTGGGCGAAGTACCCAAAAGTTGGTCGCCAACCCCCGACGGTATTTATCTGATGGGACCGGACGGCACGGCGCTGGTGCATATGAACCGTATCGAGCCGGGGCACTATGAAGCGCAGGTCAAAACCGAAACGGTCTTGGTCATGGTGCGTAACCCTGAATAAAGAGTGTGGCCGTTCAGCAGGAGTTCTCAATACCTGAGCCGATACCTGAACAGTACGGTTCAAGTGTGCCTGGCTGTTTTGTTCAGGCCTGCCTGCCGTTTTTGTCGATCAAGGAAGATTCATGAGGCGATTGAAAAACAGCCCCGTTGCGCCGCTGATACATGCACTGGCCGACTATAAAAGCATATTGATCAGCGTTGGCTGTTTTACGGCCCTGATCAATATATTGATGCTGGTGCCATCGATTTACATGCTGCAGGTATATGACCGGGTGTTGTCGTCGCAAAACACCACAACACTGGCCATGCTGTCATTGATGGTGGTGGGGTTCTTTATCTTTATCGGTACGCTGGAAACCGTGCGCAGTTTTATTGTAATTCGCGTCGGCAGTCAGCTGGAGCGCCGCTTCAACCAGCAGGTGTACCGCGCCGCCTTTGAGCGCAACCTGTTCAGCGGCCAGGCCCATGCTGGCCAGGCATTGGCCGATCTGACCCTGATCCGCCAGTTTGTCACCGGCCCTGCGTTATTCGCCTTTTTTGATGCGCCGTGGTTTCCGGTGTATCTATGGGTGATTTTTTTATTCAGCCCCTGGCTCGGGCTGATGGCAACGGCGGGTGCGCTGCTGCTGATCGCTTTGGCGTGGATCAATGAAGTGATGACGCGTAAAGCCCTGGGCCGCGCCAGCCTGTATTCCATGCAGTCCAGCCAGCTGGCTACCAGCCATTTGCACAATGCCGAGACCATTCAGGCAATGGGCATGCTGGGCGTGTTGCGCCAACGCTGGTTTGCTCTGCACTCGCGCTTTTTGGCCGAGCAAAACAAGGCCAGCGACACCGGTGCGGTGATCGGTTCGCTGAGCAAGACCCTGCGCTTGTGCCTGCAATCGCTGGTATTGGGCCTGGGGGCCTTGCTGGTGATCCAGGGCGACATGAGCGCGGGCATGATGATTGCCGGTTCGATTTTGATGGGCCGCGTGTTGAGCCCCATTGATCAGTTGATTGCGGTCTGGAAGCAATGGAGTTCGGCGAAGCTGGCCTATCAGCGCCTGGACAGCCTGCTGCGCGAGCATCCGGCCAGTGAGGACAGCCTGCCGCTACCCGCCCCCAAGGGCCAGTTGAGCTTTGAACAGGTCAGTGCGGCCCCCTCGGGCAAGCGCCAGCCCACCTTGCAGCACGTCAGTTTTAGCCTCAATGCCGGCGAAGTGCTCGGCGTGCTGGGGGCCTCGGGCTCTGGCAAGTCGACTCTGGCCCGGGTACTGGTGGGGGTATGGCCGACGCTGGCGGGCACGGTGCGCTTGGATGGCGCGGACATTCACCAGTGGAACCGTGAGCAGTTGGGGCCGCATATAGGCTATTTACCCCAGGATATCGAACTGTTCAGCGGCAGCATTGCCGAGAATATCGCCCGCTTTCGCGACGCAGACCCCCGGCAGGTGGTTGCTGCGGCGCAGCAGGCTGGGGTTCACGAGATGATTTTGCGTTTGGCGCAAGGTTACGACACGGTTCTGGGGGACGAGGGCAGTGGCCTGTCGGGCGGGCAAAAACAACGGGTCGCGCTGGCCCGGGCCTTGTACGGCAACCCGCGGCTGGTGGTGCTGGATGAGCCCAATTCCAACCTCGATGCCGTCGGCGACGCAGCGCTGACCCGGGCCATTGGCCATCTCAAGGGGCAGGGCTGCACCGTGGTGCTGGTCACGCATCGTTCAGCGTCGCTGGCCCAGGCCGACAAGCTGCTGGTTCTCAATGAAGGTCGCTGCCAGGTGTTCGGCCCCAGTGCCGAGGTGCTCAAGGCACTGTCCGCAGCCCAGTCGCAACAGGCCGCGCCGCAGGCGGCCAGTATCCACCGTCAGAGTGCTGACGCATGAGCAAGGACGCTGCATTGATAAACAAGCACACTCAATCGCCATTGCCTGAGCGCAGTGCGGGCTTTTATGTGCGCGCAGGCTGGGTGCTGACCCTGGTCGGTGCGGGCAGTTTTTTCCTGTGGGCCAGCCTGGCTCCGCTGGACGAGGGCATTGCGGTGCAAGGCACGGTGGTGGTGTCCGGCAAGCGCAAGGCGGTGCAATCGCTGGGCGGCGGGGTGATGCGCCAGATTCTGGTGCGCGAGGGCCAGAGGGTGCAGCAGGGCGAGCCATTGTTTCGCCTGGACCAGACCCAGGTCGAAGCCGACGTGCAATCGTTGCGTGCGCAGTACCGCATGGCCTGGGCCAGCCAGGCCCGCTGGCAAAGCGAGCGTGACAACCTGGCACGGGTGAGTTTCCCTGCGCAATTAAGCCAGGCCGCTGACCCGCGCCTGGCCCTGGTCCTGGAGGGCCAGCAGCAGTTGTTCAGTAGCCGGCGCGAAGCCTTTGCCCGCGAACAGGCTGCGCTCAAGGCCAGTATCGAAGGCGCTACCCGGCAATTGAGCGGGATGCGTCAAGCTCGCAGCGATCAAATGGCCCAGGCCGATTCCCTGCGTGATCAATTGAACAATCTTCGTCCCCTGGCTGAAAAAGGCTATATCCCGCGCAATCGTTTGATGGAGTACGAGCGGCAGTTGTCCCGGGTTCAGCAGGATCTGGCGCAGAACACCGGTGAAAGCGGGCGTATCGAGCAGGGCATTGTGGAATCGCGGCTCAAACTGGCACAGCACAACGATGAATATCAGAAGGACGTGCGCAGCCAGCTGGCCGATGCCCAGCTCAAGACCCTGACCCTTGAGCAGCAACTGGCCTCGGCCGGGTTTGACCTGCTGCACAGCGAGATTAATGCGCCAGCCGATGGTATCGCCGTCAACCTCAGTGTGCACACCGAGGGCGCGGTGGTGCGAGCGGGTGAAACCCTGCTGGAGATCGTGCCCCAGGGCACGCGCCTTGAGGTGGAAGGGCGCTTGCCGGTGAATCTGGTGGACCGGGTGGGCAGCCAGTTGCCGGTGGACATTTTGTTCACGGCCTTCAATCAAAGCAGCACGCCGCGGGTGTCGGGCCAGGTGAACCTGGTGTCGGCCGACCAGTTGCTCGATGAGAAAACCGGGATGCCGTACTACGTGCTGCGCAGCTCGGTGAGTGATCAGGCACTGGAGAAGCTCAACGGGCTGGTGATCAAGCCCGGCATGCCGGCCGAGATGTTTGTGCGCACCGGCGAGCGTTCGCTGCTCAACTACCTGTTCAAACCCCTGCTGGACCGCGCAGGTTCTGCGTTGACTGAGCGCTAGGATGCTGCCTTTTATGAGAACTACTGCACTGTTGGGCCTGGGTTTTGCCCTGTGGGCAGGCAATGCCCAGGCGCTGGGCCCGTTTCAGGTGTACGAACAGGCGTTGCGCAATGATCCCGAGTTCCTGGCCGCCCTCCAGGAGCGCGATGCCGGCCAGGAGAGCCGCACCATCGGTCGTGCGGGGCTGTTGCCAAAGCTGTCGTACAACTACAACAAAGGCCGCAACAACTCCAGGGCCACTTATTTAAATGAGCGCGGTAACAGCCACGAAGACCGCAACTACAACAGCTACGGCTCGACCTTTACGGTGCAGCAGCCATTGATTGATTACGAGGCGTACGCCAATTACCGCAAAGGCGTGGCGCAGGCGCTGTTTGCCGATGAGACCTTTCGCAGCAAAAGCCAGGAACTGCTGGTGCGGGTGCTGACCCATTACACCCAGGCCCTGTTTGCGCAGGATCAGATCGACAATGCCCGGGCCAAGAAAAACGCCTACGAGCAGCAGTTTCAACAAAATGAGCAGCTGTTTCGCCAGGGCGAGGGCACGCGCACAGACATTCTTGAGGCCGAGTCCCGTTACGAGCTGGCCACCGCCGAACAACTCCAGGCTCAGGATGAACAGGACGCTGCCCTGCGCGAGCTGGGCGCGTTGATTGGCGTGGCGATGGTGAATATCGACGAGTTGACGCCATTGCCCGCCAGCTTCAGCGCTTTGCCGCTGCAACCGGCGAGCTTTTCGAGCTGGCACACAATGGCGCTGGAGAGTAATCCGCTGCTGGCCTCGCAACGTGAGGCGCTGGAAGTGGCGCGGTACGAAGTTGAACGCAACCGGGCAGGGCATCTGCCCAAACTCAATGCCTATGCCAGCGTGCGCAAGATGGAGTCCGAGAGCGGCAACACCTACAACCAGCGCTATGACACCAACACCATCGGTATCGAGATCAGCCTGCCACTGTATGCGGGGGGCGGGGTGGCCGCGTCGGTGCGCCAGGCCAACAGCAATCTGGCGCGGGTGGAGTACGAGCTGGAGGGCAAGACCCGCGAAACCCTGATTGAGCTGCGCCGCCAGTTCAATGCGTGCCAGTCGGGGGTGAGCAAATTGCGGGCTTATCAAAAAGCCCTGGTCTCGGCCGAAGCGCTGGTGGTGTCGACGCGCCAGAGCATCCTCGGCGGTGAACGGGTCAACCTGGATGCGCTGAACGCCGAGCAGCAGCTGTACAGCACCCGGCGCGACCTGGCCCAGGCCCGTTACGACTACCTGCTGGCCTGGACCAAATTGCACTTCTACGCCGGCACCTTGGGCGAGCAGGATCTGGCCCGGGTCGACGAAGTCTTTGTGCCGCGCGAGCGCGCGACAGTTTTATCAACGAAGAAGGTAAGCAGTCATGGCGATTTTTGACTACATGGATGTGGGATCAAAGGCTTCAACGGCGTTGGTCGCCGATGCTCTGGCTATCACCCTTTACAGCTATCACAACCTCGATAATGGCTTTGCCGTGGGCTACCAGAAGAACGGCATGGGCCTTGGGCTGCCCGCCACCCTGGTCAAGGCCGTGCTCGGTGGCACTGATTCCCAGGGCGTGGTGCCGGGCATTCCGTGGAACCCGGACTCGGAAAAACTCGCCCGCGAAGCCGTCGAAAAAGCCGGCTGGACCCCCATCAGTGCTGATCAGTTGGGGTACGCTGGCAAGATCGATCAGCGCGGCACCTTTTTCGGTGAGCAAGCGGGCTATGGCAGTGCTCAAGTGGAAATCCTCGGCAAGTACGGCACCGATGGCCAACTGACCTCGATCGGCATCGGGTTTCGCGGCACCAGTGGCCCGCGTGAGTCGCTGATCAGCGATTCCATTGGCGATGCCATCAGCGATTTGCTTGCCGCGATCGGCCCTGCCGATTATGCGAAAAACTACAGCGCCAACGCCTTTGACCTGCTGCTGGGCAAAGTGGCTGCCTTTGCCAGCGCGCAAGGGTTGAGCGGCAAGGACGTGCTGGTCAGTGGCCACAGCCTGGGCGGCCTGGCCGTCAACAGCCTGGCAGATTTGAGTGGCGAGCACTGGGCAGGGTTTTACCGCGATGCCAATTACATTGCCTTTGCTTCGCCCACCCAGAGCGAAACCACGGAAAACGTGCTTAATATCGGCTTTGAGAACGACCCGGTGTTTCGCGCCCTGGACGGTTCGGACTTTAATCTGTCGTCGCTGGGTGTGCATGACGCGCATCAACCGTCCGCTACCAACAACATTGTCAGTTTCAACGATCACTACGCCTCCACCGCGTGGAATCTGATGCCTTTTTCGATTGCCAATGTCTCGACCTGGATCAGCCACTTGCCCAATGGCTATGACAGCGCGATGACGCGCATCCTCGATTCGGCGTTCTATGACCTGACGACCAGGGACTCGACCCTCGTGCTCGCCAACCTGTCCAACCCGGCGCGGGAAAACACCTGGGTCCAGGACCTCAATCGCAACGCCGAGCCGCACAAGGGCAGCACCTTTATCATCGGCAGTGACGGCAATGACTTGATTCAAGGGGGGCGCGGCAATGACTTTCTCGAAGGTCGCGACGGCAATGACACCTTCCGTGACAGTGGCGGCTACAACATCATTTTGGGCGGCAAGGGCGTCAACACCCTCGACCTGCAGCAATCCTTGAGCCGCACACAGGTGGTCAATGACGGGCAGGGCACCTTGTATGTGCGCGATAGCCACGGCGGCATCACCCTAGCCCGCGATATCAGCGTGCTGTTAAGTGACGAACCCGCGTGGTTGGGCTTGAGCCATCGCCCGGTCAGCCATCGAGTGGCTGACGATGGCTTGTGGGCGGGTAATACCCGCAGTGAGTACACCCACTCGCTCAAGGCCGGGGCCGGGGACAGCACTGTCACGGCGCCAGGCCCCGCAGGCTGGTTGCTGGGCCAGGGCGGCAACGATCATTTGATTGGCCTGCACGGTAATAGCGTGTTTGTCGGCGGTGCAGGCAACGACCTGCTGGAATCGGCAGGCACCAGCAACACCTTCGTGTTCAGCGGGCATTTTGGCAACGATACGCTGCTGGGCTACCAACCCACTGACACGCTGGTGTTCCTGGGCGTGGAGGGCGGGCATCACAGCGATTACCGCGCCCATGCCAGCGCCGTGGGGCATGACACCGTGCTCAGCTTTGGCAACGATTCGGTGACCCTGGTGGGCGTTGCCCTGGCCACACTGGCGGGCACCGACATCGTCATCGCCTGACAGCCAGCGGCCAGCTGCCGCTGGCCGCTGCCTCTACACCTTGAACTGACGCAACAACCCATTGAGCTGAACGCTCAATTCCTTGAGGTGGACACTGGCGGCGCTCGACTGTTCTGCCGCCTGGGCGGTGCCCTGGGACAGCTCGGCGGCCTGGGTCACGTTCTGGTTGATGTCCTCCACCACATGGGCCTGCTGCAGGGTGGCGCTGGCAATGGAGGCATTGAGGTCGTTGAGGTTAGTCAGCGCCTGGCCGATGCTGGTCAGGCTCTGCCCGGCCTGGGTGGCCTGCTCGATGGTCAGTTGCGAAGCGCGGCTGCTGCTGCCGATCACATCGACGGCGGCTTCGGAATGCTTTTGCAGGCCCTCGATCATCGTCTGAATCTCGGCCGTGGATTTTTGCGTGCGCTGGGCCAGCAAGCGCACCTCATCGGCCACCACGGCAAAACCGCGGCCTTGTTCACCGGCCCGCGCCGCTTCGATTGCCGCGTTAAGGGCCAGCAGGTTGGTTTGCTCGGCAATCGAGCGGATCACTTCCAGTACGCTGCCAATTTCGCTGCTTTGGGCGGCCAGGGTGCGGATGACCTCGACCGCCTGGTTAATGGTGCCGGACAATTGGTCGATCTGCTGCAAGCTGCTGTCGATGTTCTGCTGGCCTTGCTCAGCTTGCGACTGGGCGCCGCGCATTTCACTGGCAGCGTGTTCGGCATTTTTAGCCACCTCCTGCACGGCGTAGGTGACTTCGTTGATCGCCGTGGCCACCTGATCCATTTGCAGGGCCTGTTGCTGGCTGCGCTGTTGCGCGTCGCTGGCGTCGCTGCCCATCTCGGTCGAGGACTGCTCCAATGCGCTGGCAGTGGCTTGCAAATGGCTGATGACGTTGCGCAGTTTGGCGGTAAAGGCATTGAAATGATGCGCCAGCAGGGTTACTTCATCACGGCCGTGGGTATCCAGGCTACGGGTCAGGTCGCTTTCGCCACTGGCAATATTAGCCATTGCCTGCACGGCCTCTTGCAGCGGTCGCACAATGCTGCGGGCGATCAGGGTGACCAGTACGGCCATAATCAGCGCAATGCCCAGGCCCGCCCAGCTGGCCTTCCAGGCCTGGGCGCGAAACTCGGCCTGCATATCGTCGATATACACCCCTGAACCAATGACCCAGCCCCAGGGCTCGAACAATTGCACATAGGATGTTTTCTGCACCGGCTCCTGGGCGCCGGGTTTTGGCCAGCGGTAGTCGACCATGCCCGCGCCCCGGGTTTTCGCCAGGCTGGCCATCTCGTTGAAGATCGCAAAGCCGTCCGGGTCCTTGATGGCCGACAGGTCCTTGCCGTCGAGCTTGGCATTGGTCGGGTGCATGACCATATAAGGGCGCAGGTCATTGATCCAGAAATAGTCATCGTGGTCATAGCGCAGAGTGCTGATCACGGTCAGCGCCTGCTGTTGCGCGGCTTCCCGGCTCAGGCTGCCGGCGGTTTCCAGGCCGTGGTAGTAGCCCAGTACGCCACTGACGGCCTGCACCACATGTTGGGTCTTCTGGGCTTTGCCTTCATACAAATCGTCATGTATCTGCTTTAGCATCAGCAAGCCCAACGCCAGCAACATGGCCATGGCCACAATCAGGATCAGCCACAAACGGCGGCTGATGGATAACCCGCGCAGGGTATTCATAAAGGGCGACTCCTTGTTTTTCTTGTTGTGGTGTTTCACAGGACAACTTTTTCCAGACTTGTCTGTCAGACCAAACCGAAGTCATGTCATAGCAGCGAAAGTAGAACGTGTCTGATAGGATCTCGGCCGAAATTGGCAAAGCTTCATCTTTATTGATTTCTGACAGTTTTTTCACAGCGTTCTGGGGAACATGTCGCACCTTTGACCTGCTCCAGGGCCGTGGTTGCAACACCTTAATCAAGACTAATCAGCTCTGCATGAGGCAGGGCTTTATGGGGGAATAATGGATCTTTGGACTGCCGCTCAGGCGTTGATACTGGGCGTCGTTGAAGGCTTGACGGAGTTTTTGCCGATCTCGAGTACGGGCCACCAGATTATTGTGGCCGACTTGCTCAACTTTGGCGGCGAGCGGGCGATGGCGTTCAACATCATCATCCAGCTGGGTGCGATTCTGGCTGTGGTCTGGGAATTTCGCCGCAAGATCATCGATGTTGTCGTCGGTTTGCCCACCAAACCCGAGGCACGCCGCTTTACCACCAACCTGATTATCGCGGTGATGCCGGCGGTGGTGCTGGGGGTGATTTTTGCCGATGTGATCCACGAGTACCTGTTCAACCCGATTACCGTGGCCACGGCCCTGGTGATTGGTGGTGTGATCATGTTGTGGGCCGAGCGTCGCCAGCATGTGATTCGCGCCGAAACCGTGGATGACATGACCTGGAAAGACGCGGTGAAAATCGGTTTCGCCCAGTGCCTGGCGATGATCCCCGGCACTTCGCGTTCGGGTTCGACCATTATCGGCGGCCTGTTGTTTGGCCTGTCGCGCAAGGCGGCCACCGAGTTCTCGTTCTTCCTGGCCATGCCGACCATGGTCGGTGCTGCGGTGTACTCGGGCTACAAGTACCGTCATCTGTTCCAGCCTGATGACCTGCCGGTGTTCGCCATCGGTTTCGTCACCTCGTTTATCTTCGCGATGATCGCAGTACGGGCCTTGCTCAAGTTTATTTCCAACCACAGCTATGCCGCCTTTGCCTGGTATCGCATTGCCTTTGGTCTGCTGATCCTGGCCACCTGGCAGTTTGGCTGGATCAACTGGGCCGAGGCTTGAGAGGTTTGCCTGAACGACAGGGTGCGCCGGTTCGCGCCCTGAAGCTCAAGCTGCTGGCCTGGGTTGTGCTGTGTGCATTGCCGGTCGGCGGCTCGGTGAGCCTGTGGCTCACCGGGGGCACCTGGCTGCCCTTGCTCGCTTATGGGGTTGCCAGTGTTCTGGCGTATGGCCTGTACTGGCATGACAAGCAGCAAGCCAGGGCAGGGCAATGGCGAACCCCGGAGAAGGTGTTGCACGGGGTTGAGCTGCTGGGCGGTTGGCCAGGGGCTTTGCTGGCGCAACAGATGTTTCGCCACAAAACCCGCAAGCTGTCCTATCAACTGTCGTTCTGGCTGATTGTGGCTGTGCATCAGGTGGTATGGATTGACGCACTGTTCCTCAACCGCTCCATTCTCCACCTGTTGCAGCTACAGCAATAAACCGATCTGACGCTTTTTCGCCAGTTTTCCCACCACCAGTTGGTGGGAACGGCGCAACAGGTCCTGGAGTTCCGCAGCGCCCATCGGGTAGGGCGCCTGCATATTGATCCAGTACGCGCGCGCCAGATAGGGCGAGGGGCGAATACCCGGGCGATCGATATAACCCAGGAACAGGTCTTTCTCGACCTTGAATGAAAGCCCGTCGCTGTTGAGGTTGAACAGGGCAAACATCTTGCTGTCATCGACGAAAAACACCTCGACCCCACCCCATTTCACCGCGTACTGAGCGCCCGGCAGGTTGCGGCAGAACTCGGCGACTTCCTGCTTGCTCATCGGGCTCATAGCAGTTTCTCTCCACAACGTTCAAATGACTCGACCAGGTGATCGATCCAGGCCCGCACCGCCGGCATCACTCCGCGCCGGTGAGGGTACACCGCGTGCAGCCAGCCCCCCGGCAGGGTCCATTTGGGCAGCAGTTGCACCAGTTGGCCGTCTTGCAGTTCCTGCTCGCAATACATCATGGGCAGCACGGTAAAACCCAGGCCAGCCAGGGTGCAGGCCTTGCGCACGATAAAATCGTCAATCCCCAGCCGCGCCTCAAGTACCAGGGTGCTGGCCTGGCCATGCTCATCGAGCATGCGCAAATGCACCATGCGATCGGCCTCCAGCGCCCCCAGCAGCGGCACGCTTTTCAGGTCATCGGGGCGGTCGACTGGCCACTTGCTGGCAAACTCGGGAGTGGCCACCATCACGGTGCGGGCCTGGCGCAGGCGCCGCGTGACCAGCGACGGGTCTTCGTCGCCTTCCTCGCGCACGCGCAAGGCCACATCAATGCCTTCGGTGACCAGATCCACCCGGCGGTTGAGCAGGTTGACCTCCAGCTGTACCAGGGGGTAAGCCTGCAAAAATGAGCTGATCACCCCGGGCATGAATTCATGGGCCAGCCCCACCGGGCATGACACGCGCAAGGGGCCGCGCGGTTCGCTGGACATACTGGCCACGGCCTCGTCCGCCATCTCGGCTTCCAGCAGCATGGCCTGGCAATGGCGCAGATAACGCTCACCCACTGCGGTCAGCTTCAACTGGCGCGTGGTGCGTTGCAGCAAGCGGGCGCCCAGGCGCTCCTCAAGCTCGGCCACACGGCGTGACAGGCGTGATTTGGGGATGCCCAGCAGTCGCCCGGCAGCGGCAAAGCCACCGGATTCGACCACCTTGGCGAAGTAGTAAAGGTCGTTGAGGTCTTGCATGGCGTGCTCACTGTCCTGCAGGTGGGACGAACTATCGCATAATGGCTAACTTATCGTCGATTGCTTTCATCGGTAGTATCCATTCCATCGAGATCGCCCAGAGGCGGTCATCATCTGGAGATCACCATGAAACTTTTGCATATCGATTCGAGCATTCTGGGCGACAACTCGGCATCCCGTCAGTTGAGCGGCGAAGTGGTCAAAGCCTGGCAGGCAGCGGATCCACAGGTTGAAGTCAGCTACCGTGACCTGGCCAGCGAAGCCATTGCCCACTTCTCGGCCGCGACCCTGGTGGCTGCCGGCACACCCGCCGAGCTGCGTGATGCCGCGCAGAAACACGAAGCCCAACTGAGCGCCGACACCCTGGCGCAGTTTCTGGCAGCTGACGCAGTAGTGATTGCAGCGCCGATGTACAACTTCACCATTCCGACCCAACTCAAGGCCTGGATTGACCGTATCGCCGTAGCCGGTCAGACCTTCCGTTATACCGAAGCCGGCCCTGAAGGCCTGTGCGGCAACAAGAAAGTCATTGTGGTCTCCACCTCCGGCGGCCTGCATGCCGGTCAGGCAACTGGCGTAGCCCACGAAGATTACTTGAAAGTGATGCTGGGCTTTATCGGCATCACCGACGTTGAATTTGTCCGCGCCCACGGCCTGGCCTATGGCGACGAAGTACGCAGCAAAGCGATGAACGATGCCCATGCGCAGATTAAGCAGGATCTGTTCAGCGCCGCGTAAGCCTGTGCAGCGCTTCACCGGCTAAACTCTGTACTCCGGGTGTCTTGCCAAGACCGGAGTACGGAGTTTTTTTGCGTTTGGCCCAGGTTATGCACTGCTTTTGGCGAAAGCTTCTGGCACAGCCGATTTCAAGCCACGCGCCATTGCAGGTGAACCTCGATGATGGGTCTCAGGGCGGTACTGATGTTGTGGCTGGCATGTTGCCCCGTGATGGTGCAGGCCGAGCCCGCTTTGCAATGGGGCGTGGGTTTTCACCGTTTGAGTTTTCTCGACCCGTTGGACGATCAACCCATGCGGGCCATCGCCTTTTACCCGTCCAGTGAGGCCCAGGGGCTGACCAAAATAGGTAGTTATGAAGTGGCGGCGACCGAGGGTGCAAAAATTGCCATCGGCCGTTACCCGCTGCTGATGCTGTCCCATGGCAATACCGGCACGCCCCTGGCGCTGCATGACCTGGCCACCTCGCTGGCGCGCAAGGGCTTTGTGGTGGTGGCGGTGCTGCACCCTGGCGACAATTACAAGGACCACAGCCGTCTGGGTACCTTGAGTAACCTTTACGGGCGGCCGATGCAGATATCGGCCGCCATCAGCGCAACCCTGGACGACCCTGAGCTGTCACCCTATGTGCATGACGACCAGGTAGGGGTGATCGGTTATTCGGCAGGTGGCGAAACTGCGTTGATCCTGGCAGGCGCCCAGCCTGACCTGGATCGCCTGCGCCGCTACTGCCAGGAGCGCCCCGAAGACCGTGATGCCTGCACCACAAAAGGGGAGCTGATCGCCGACCGTGATGACCTGATGCCAGTTGCCGACCCCCGGGTACACGCGCTGCTGCTGATGGCACCCTTGAGCCTGATGTTTGGCCGCCAGACCCTGGCCGATGTGCATGTGCCTGTGCTGCTGTACAGCGGCGAAAACGACAGGCTGGTGTTCCCCGACAAGAACGCTGATGCCCTGGCTCGCAAGTTGCCAGTGGAACCGGAGTTCAAGGTGATACCCGGTGCCGGCCATTTTGTATTTATGGCCCCCTGCAATGACGAGCAAATGGCGGCCATGCCCGGCTTGTGCACCGATGCGCAAGGGGTTGATCGGGTCGACATCCATCGCGACCTGATTTACGAGGCAGGGCGGTTTTTCAGCAACGTGCTGGAACCTGCAACGCTGAGCAGGACAGCGTCAACCGGTCATCAGGCGTGCCCTGTTGACCGGTTTGGCTTACACCACTGCTAGCTTTAGTGTTTTTGTGCCGCTTCAAGTTGTTTGATGCGCGCATCCATTTCCCGAACTGATTCGATCAGGGGGGCAACAAGTTTTTCGTAGTCGACGCGCAACTGGTTGTTATCCTCACGTACCAGTTGCGGGTAAACTTCTTGAACGTTCTGGGCAAGGACGCCGATGTCTTTGCGACCGCCTTCCTTCCATTCAAAAGTCACGCCCTGGATTTGCAGTAACGTGTCAGTGGAATTTGTCAGTGGGTTGATATTGGTTTTCAGGTTCTCATCACTGAAAGGGCAGCATGGCCAGCCCGGCGGGAAGTCATAATAGTCCTTCGAGTCCGCCTGGGCCGCCGTGCTCAGGACCAGCAGTAAAAAAGGAGTGACGACTGTTTTAAGATTATTCTTCATGTAATGCCCTGTAGGTTTTTATACCAATATCAATTGGATTGTTATCGTTCTTACAGCGCAGTGAATAATATTATTCAATATGTTTATTACAATAATGGCAAACAGGTTTAACTTTTTCCAAGTGTTTCCCGGTACAACCACGCAGCCGTCCAGGACAAACTGTTGCATGGCAAATTTTGCTGGTTTAATCGGATTTTCGGTTTGACAGCCCTAAGGTCAACAACAAACCCATACAGCACATGACTGCCGCACTGAAGAAAATCCACGGATAACCCAGGTTCAGCGCAATGGCCCCCATGATGGGTCCGGCAATGGCCAGTGCCAGGTCAAAAAACACGGCATAGGCACTCAGCCCCGCGCCGCGGCTAGAAACCGGGACTTGCTTGACTGCCTCGACCCCCAGCGCCGGGTACACCAGGGACAAGCCAAAACCGGTCAGCCCGGCACCTGCCAGGGCAAAAGCGGTACTGGGTGCCAGCCACAACATGACCAGGCCCACCGCTTCGATGCTCATGCAGGCGATTGCCACGTTGTAGCCACCAAAGCGGCTGATGCTGTTGGTAAAGATCAGGCGGCCGAGGATAAAGCACACGCCAAATACCGACAGGCAATACGCCGCACCTTCCCAGCCCTGGTCGATATAAAACAGGGTGATAAAGGTAGTCAGCGTGCCATAACCAATCGAGGCCAGGGTCAGGCTGATGCCATAGGGGGCAATCAGGCCGAATACCGACCAAAAAGGCAGGCGCACGCCCGGGATCGCGGCGATTGCCGGTTTGTTGCGAATCAGCCCCAGGGCGGCGAGGGCCAGCAACAACAGGGTCACACCCAGCATGGCGAAGCCCAGCCGCTCGACCATCACCACGCCCAGCGGTGCACCTATGGCGATCGCGCCGTAGGAGGCAATGCCATTCCAGCCAATGGCTCTGGCGGTATGTTGTGAGCCTACCCGGGCAATGCACCAGGAAATGGTGCCGACGCCAATCAGGCCCTGGGCAACACCGAGAAATACCCGGCCGACGATCAGAATGCCCAGGCTCAGCAGGGGCCAGTCTTGCAGCGCAACGGCCAAGGACGTGAGCACGCCGCTGATGGCGATGCCAGCCAGGCCATAGACGATGGCAGGCTTGGTGCCGATGCTGTCGACCAGGCGTCCGGCTGACGGGCGGCTCAGCAGGGTAGCCAGATATTGTGAAGCGATGGCCAGCCCGGCGACCACGGCACTGAAGCCCAGTTGGTCATGCACATAGCCCGGCAATACGGCGATGGGCAAGCCAATGCAGATAAAGGCAATAAAGGTGTAGAACACGATCGACAGGATTTGCAGGGTGATCGACAGGCTGCTCGGGGAAGAGGGGTGTTGCACAGGCATGAGCGGGGAGTCCGGCTGGCGATCGGTAACCGCCATGATGGCGTGGCCCCGGCATAAAAGAAAGCAGGCTAACGGTAATAGTGAGCCAGGCACACAACCTGTGGGAGCGGGCTTGCCCGCGATAAAAGCGCTGCGTTGTATCAGGCCCCCCGCGAGTGATTAAAAGGCCAGAAACGAAAAACCCCGTCACCAGGACGGGGTTTTCGTTACAACCTGCAGGGCTGCGTCTGAATCAGAACGTCACGCCCTGGCTGCGCAGGTAGTCATCGTAGGTGCCGCTGAAGTCGATCACACCGCTTGGGCTCAGCTCGATAATACGAGTGGCCAGCGAGGACACGAACTCACGGTCATGGCTGACGAATACCAGGGTGCCCGGGTAGTTCTCCAGTGCCAGGTTCAGCGCCTCGATGGATTCCATGTCCAGGTGGTTGGTCGGTTCGTCCATGACCAGCACGTTGGCCTTTTGCAGGATCAGCTTGCCGAACAGCATGCGACCTTGCTCACCACCGGAAATGACTTTTACCGACTTGAGGATGTCATCGTTGGAAAACAGCATGCGGCCCAGGGTGCCACGCACCATTTGCTCGCCCTGAGTCCACTGGCCCATCCAGTCGAACAGGGTCATGTCATCTTCGAAATCGTGCGCATGGTCCTGGGCGTAGTAGCCCAGTTCGGCGGCTTCAGTCCACTTCACTGTACCTGCATCCGGGGTCAGCTCGTTGACCAGGGTACGCAGCAGGGTGGTTTTACCGATGCCGTTCGGGCCAATGATCGCAACGCGCTCGCCGGCTTCAACGGTGAAGCTGAAGTCCTTGAACAGGGTCTTGCCATCAAAGCCTTTGGCCATTTGCTCGACGATAACCGCCTGGCGGTGCAGCTTCTTGTTCTGCTCGAAGCGAATGAACGGGCTGACCCGGCTCGAAGGCTTGACCTCGGCCAGGGTGATCTTGTCGATCGCCTTGGCGCGGGAGCTGGCCTGCTTGGATTTCGAGGCGTTGGCCGAGAAGCGGCTGACGAACGCTTGCAGTTCGTTGATCTGCGCTTTCTTCTTGGCGTTTTCCGACAGCAGTTGCTCGCGCGACTGGGTAGCGACGGTCATGTACTCGTCATAGTTACCCGGGAACAGACGCAGCTCGCCGTAGTCCAGGTCAGCCATGTGGGTGCACACGCTGTTCAGGAAGTGACGGTCGTGGGAGATGATGATCATCAGGCTGTTGCGCTGGGTCAGAATGTTTTCCAGCCAGCGGATGGTGTTGATATCCAGGTGGTTGGTCGGTTCGTCGAGCAGCAGCACTTCAGGATCGGAGAACAGCGCTTGCGCCAGCAATACGCGCAGCTTCCAGCCTGGCGACACTTCGCTCATCGGGCCGAAGTGTTGCTCGATGCCGATACCCAGGCCCAGCAGCAGCTCACCGGCACGGGATTCGGCGGTGTAACCGTCCATTTCAGCGAACTCGGTTTCGAGTTCGGCAACGGCCATGCCGTCTTCTTCAGTCATTTCCGGCAGCGAATAGATGCGATCGCGCTCGGCTTTGACCTTCCACAGCTCTTCGTGGCCCATGATCACGGTATCGATCACGGTGAATTCTTCGTAGGCGAACTGGTCCTGGCGCAATTTACCCAGACGCACGTTCGGCTCCAGCATGACCTGGCCGCCGGACGGCTCAAGGTCATCACCGAGGATTTTCATGAAGGTGGACTTGCCGCAACCGTTGGCACCGATCAGGCCGTAGCGGTTACCGGCGCCAAATTTTACTGAAACGTTCTCGAATAGCGGCTTTGCGCCGAACTGCATCGTGATATTTGCTGTGGAGATCAATTACTTTACCTATCAATAGCTTAGAGTTCGCTGGTTTCAGCCGGTACCCATTTGGGACCAATTTGGAGCTTTTCCAGCTCGCTCCAATCTGAGCTTGAGTCGAACCAATGCGCATACGTTGACAGCAACATTTGGACGCTATGGCCAAGCTGCTGGGAAATGAAGGCGGGATTCAAACCGGACATTACGCGTATTGTCGCATAGGTGTGACGACAGTTGTACGGCAGGCGATGACTGATTAAGGGTGTTTCCAGGGGTTTGCCCGAATCAGCAGTCCAGAGGCAGGCTCGCCCAGCGACAACGGGCGGTGCAGGTACGGTTTTTTCCAGGGCTTGCGGTGGTGCTACTTGCGACATTGCGACGCATGCCGGGCCACGCAAAAAAAACCGCACATTAACGATTGGCCCTGCCAGGCGCAGACGTTGGCAGGTAGTTGAACTTGGTATAAGCAACTGCCAAGGCATCATATAAAGTCACTGGCCTGGCTGCACAGGCCTGCCTTGATTTGGTAAAAACCAAAGCGTGCGTGAGTTCACACTTTTGCTTAACGAGTGGGGCGCGTTGGTAATAATTATAAGTTAACGATTAATACGGATTTTTTTGTGCGTTAGTTCACAAATAAATGTACCCGTATCCCCGCGCAGCCAGTAACGCGTCGCCCTGTACAAGGCGGAGCTGCGGCTGCAGTGCAGGTCGCGCATCTTGCGGTAGGCCCATGTCCATCCACGTTTAGTTGAGGCGCTCATTTTTATTCGTCCTTGAATGGTTTCTACAGACAAGTGTATCAGTACATTAAAAAATTCAACTACCCCCTATAGGGGTGTTTTTTCTCGATAATCTGTGTTGCCATGGATAACAAAGTACGATTTTATACTGTTTTGAATGTATAAAAGTTAAAGTTAATTCAAATGAGTTTGCACTAATTCGGTGCACTTAAGTCGTGCAGTGAGTTGGGCCTTGTTATTACAGCACTGGTCTGTATCCAGCTTTTATCCAGATGTTCGGTCAGGTAGTCCATAAATGCTTTTACTTTTGCGGTCATGGCTGCGCGATCCTGGACACAAGCATAGATGTCCAGCGGCTGCGCGCTGGATTCATTGGGCTCATGGCTGTGTTTGAGCAGCGCTATCAGTTGGCCTGATTCGAGGTAAGGCGCCGCCAGGAACTCGGCCAGGCGTGCCACCCCGGCGCCATAAATGGCCATTTGCGTAAGCGCGTCGATATCGTCGCTGATTGCGCTGAAGGTCAAGGCTGCGTAAGCGTGCTGGCCATTGCGAGTAAACCCCCAGCGCAACAGCCGCCCGTCCAGGGGGTAGCGAAAACCCAGGCAGGCATGGTGCTGGAGGTCTTCCGGCGTGCGGGGGATGCCGGCGCGCTCCAGATAGGCCGGCGCGGCGCAGACAATAAACGGCACCGAGGCTATTTTGCGCGCCACGATGCCGTCTTCCAGTTGCGGCTTGATGCGCAGGCTCAGGTCAATATTGTCCTGAATATGATTGATCTTGCCGTCGCTGGTACACAGTTCCAGTGCCAGGCGCGGATAACGCGCGGCAAAGCCAGCGATGAGCGGGGCGACTACATGCCGACCGAACGCAGAGGTAGACGCAATGCACAGGCGCCCTTGCAGTTCGTTATCGTCAGTACGAATGGCCATTTGCGCGGCTTCAAGGTCGGAGGCGATGCGTCGTACCTTGGCGTAATACAGTGCACCGTTTTCGGTCAGGGCCATGCGCCGGGTGGTGCGTTGCAGCAGGCGGGTGCCCAGATGTTCTTCCAGGCGGTTGAGGGTCTGGCTGACGGCTGCCGCACTGAGCCCCAGGTTTCTGGCTGCGCCCACGATGGAGCCGGTTTCCACCACTTTGATAAAACTGGCAATCGCTGCTAACAAATTCACTGTGGGCACACTCGCAGGCATTCGTAAGTTTTTATTTATAAAGTAACTGTTGCCGGGCGTCTAGTTGCCGGTTTTCGATCTTGCTAAGGTGCGCTACACCTGAAATCCAAGCTGAAAAAAGGTCTGTATATGACGTCACATAACACTGAAAACACCCTGGGTGGCCGGCGTTTCAAACTCTCGGCCCGGGTTACCCCATATGTATTTGCGTTTTACATGTCAGCGATCATGGCTTTTTTGATGTCGCTGGTGATTACTGCGGCAAACTCCGGCATTGAGGGGGATTACCTGAGCAATGCCCTGCATGCCTATCAACTGGCAATGCCGGTAGCCTTCCTGTGCATCCTGGTCGTGCGACCCATTGTGATGAAGCTGGTGGCGTTTACGGTTCACCCGCACCGTTAGTCCGAAAGGGCATTTTATGACCTGTGGCAAGGGTGAGTCGGTAAAAGGCTGCTTAACTGCATCAATGATTTTGGGGGGCTGCCACCTCAACGGCAGCCGCTGATGATTTTTGATCAGATAAAGGAAAGCCATCATGAAAGCGCTCACCTATCAGGGGCCAGGCGAAAAAGCCTGGGCCGAGATCCCGAATCCGGTCATCGACAAACCGACCGACGCCATTGTCCGAATCCTGCACACCACCATCTGCGGCACGGACCTGCATATCCTCAAGGGCGATGTGCCAGAGGTGACCCCTGGCACGGTGCTTGGGCATGAAGGGGTCGGCGTGATCGAGTCGGTAGGCTCGGCGGTGCGCAATTTCAAACCGGGCGATCATGTGCTGATTTCCTGTATCACCTCGTGCGGCAGTTGCGCCAATTGCCGGCGCCAGATGTATTCGCACTGCGCTGATGGCGGCTGGATCCTGGGCCATACGATCGACGGCACCCAGGCCGAATATGTCCGCATCCCCCATGCGGACAACAGCCTCTACCCCGTGCCTGCCGGGGCCGATGAGCAAGCCCTGGTGATGCTCAGCGATATCTTGCCCACCGGGTTTGAAATCGGCGTACTGGCGGGCAAGGTCAAACCGGGTGACAGCGTGGTGATCGTCGGTGCCGGGCCTGTGGGCATGGCGGCGTTGCTGACCGCTCAGTTCTATTCACCCGCCCAGTTGATCATGGTCGATGGCGATACCAATCGGCTGGAAGTTGCACAGCGTTTTGGCGCGACCGATGTAATCGATATCAACACGCAAAATGCGGTTGAGCGCATTTTCCAGCTGACCGATGGCGTTGGCGTGGATGTCGCGATTGAAGCGGTAGGCATCCCGGCCTCGTTCGACACCTGCCAGTCGGTGATTGCCCCGGGCGGGACCATTGCCAACGTCGGCGTGCATGGCAAAAGTGTCGAGTTGCACCTGGAAAAGCTATGGATCCAGAACGTCACGATTACCACCGGACTGGTCAATACCAATACCACGCCGTTGTTGATGAAGACCGTGCAGTCGGGGAAAGTCGACGCCGGCAAGTTGATCACCCACCGCTTTGCGCTGGCGGATATCCTCAAGGCTTATGAGGTGTTCGGCAATGCGGCCAAGGAGAAGGCCATGAAGGTTATCCTGTCTCAAAAATAGACAGATACCCCTTCCACTACTATGTTGTTTGTGGCAGAACTCATGTTACTTAATCGTTGATAATAGGGATATTGGCATATGAAAAAGCACATTCTGTTTATGGGCGTCGTTGGCTTGGCGGCACTTTCCACACTGGCTCAAGCTGAAACCAAGCAGCCCGTGGCAAAATGGACATGCGCGGATTTCCTGGCCGTGGACGAGAGCTTCCAGCCAACTGCGGTTGGCTTGGGTGAAGCCATCAACAAGAAGGGCAGGGTTGAAGATGCCGTACTGGATGTTGACGGTATCGCCAAAATCACACCGCTGGTGGTGACGGCCTGCAAGGAAACCCCGAAAGAATCCTTTGTTTCCAAGCTCAAGGCTGAGTGGGATAAGGTCAAGAAAGACGTGTAAGCCACGCCCGGCCTGTACTTCACAAGAGTACAGGCTACCCCCTCTGTGGGCCTGCGCGGCCCTTGCGGGCAAAAACATCCCCGTTGTTGTGAATTTCCTGCGCTGTAACCCCTCTACATAAAGACAGGCCTGCCTTGCTGGTTGCAAGAGCGTAGTAAACTACGCTGGTTCTATCTCTATCTGTCGGGGGAATCCTATGTTAATCAGATCATTAGCCGAACTTGACCGTATTCGTGACGAGTGTCGTGCCATGGTCACCAAGCGCTCGGCTGTGTCGGCAGGTGCGGCTGCGTTGCCGATACCGGGGCTGGACATCGGCACCGACGTGGCGCTGCTGGTAGAGATGCTGCCGGCTATCAACAGCAAGTTCGGCTTGACCCCGCACCAGATCGAGCAGATGGACTCACGCTCCAAACGCCTGATCGTGGTGGCAGTCACCGGTATTGGCAGTGAAGTGATCGGCAAATTTATCAGCCGCACCCTGGTGATGTCGCTGGTGCGCAAAATGGGCGCCAAGGTGGCCACCAAGTCGGTGATTCGTTTTGTTCCTTTTGTGGGGCAGGCCGTGGCGGCCACCATCAGCTTCGGCGTGATGAAAGTGGTCGGCAACGGTCATATCGAAGATTGCTACCAGGTCTGCCGCGAAGCATTGCTGGCGCAAGCGCGGGAGTCGACGGTGATTGAGATTGGCCCCGACATCGAGACGTGATCCGGAGGGCGTAATGAATCCGCTTAAATACAGTTGTTTACTCATGTTGATCGGCGGCGTACTGGCTGGCCAGGCGCAGGCGCACACCCCGCCAGGTTCGCCAGTGCTGCTGGCGCAGAATACGCCGATCACCAATACCCCGCCGGCCAATGATGCCATCCGCCGCATCAACCCCAATAGCCGCCAGGGCACGGGCGCATCCGTTCCAGGGGCAGGAGGCCCGTCAACAGCCCCTGTGCCGCGAGCACCGAGCCTGGAAAATGGAGCCATCGGCAATGGCTACCCACGTCACCAGGCGCCGCCACCCACCCGCAAACCGACAGCTCCATCGCTCCAGCCGCGAGACAAACCTTAACAAAACAAGGAATTGCTGATGTTGAGAACAACCTTGCTGGCCACCTTGTGCGCCTCTTCGCTACTCACTACGGCCTTCACGGCCCATGCCGATCCGCAAAAGTCCTTTGCCAGCGAATCCGGAACCGTCACCGTAACCCCAGTGGTAGAAGGCCTTGACCATCCCTGGGCACTGGCCTTTTTGCCTGACAAGCAAGGCATGCTGGTGACCGAGCGCCCGGGCAACCTGCGAACCGTCAGCCCTGATGGCAAACTCTCGGCACCGCTCTCAGGCGTGCCCCAGGTGTGGGCCAAAGGGCAGGGCGGTTTACTCGATGTGGTGCTGTCGCCCAGTTTCGGTGAAGACCGGCTGGTGTACTTGTCCTACGCCGAAGGCGGCGAAGACGGCAAGGCGGGCACTACGGTGGGCCGTGGGCGCCTGTCGGATGACCTGACTCGCTTGACCAATTTTGAAGTGATCTTCCGCCAGCAACCCAAGCTCTCCACTGGCAACCACTTTGGCTCGCGGCTGGTATTCGACCGCGACGGCTATCTGTTTATCGCCCTGGGCGAAAACAATCAGCGCCCGACAGCACAAGACCTGGACAAACTGCAGGGCAAGGTCGTGCGCATCTACCCGGATGGCCGCATCCCGGATGACAACCCGTTTGTCGGCAACAAGGACGCAAGGCCGGAAATCTGGTCATACGGGCAGCGTAACCAGCAGGGCGCGGCACTTAATCCCTGGACCGGCACCTTGTGGACCCATGAGCATGGGCCAAAAGGGGGGGATGAAATCAACCTGATCGAGCGCGGTAAAAACTACGGCTGGCCGTTGGCGACCCACGGCATTGACTACTCTTCCAGGCCGATTTCCGAGGCGCAGGGCACAATTGTCGAAGGTACGGTGGGGCCGTATCACGTTTGGGAGAAATCGCCAGGTATCAGTGGCATGGCCTTTTACGATTCAGACCGGTTCAAGCCATGGCAGCACAACCTGTTTATCGGTGCCCTGGCCGATAAAAACCTGATCCGCCTGCAGCTCAAGGATGACAAGGTGGTGCATGAGGAGCGCTTGCTGGGTGAACTCAAGGCGCGTATTCGTGATGTGCGCCAGGGGCCGGATGGCTATTTATATGTGCTGACCGATGAGGACAATGGCGTGCTGTATCGAGTGGGCTTGCAATAACCCTCAACCCTTGTGGGAGCAGGCATGCCAGCTCCCACAAGGCAAAGACCAAGCGCTTACTCGCTTACAGCCTGCTTGATCTGCTTGGAGGCTGACCAGATGCGGTAGCGCACTTCGATATCCTTGGGTACATACACCACGATCGGCAGTTTGCTGTTGTAGCGCAGCATAAAGCCTTCACCGATCACGGGGACGAATTCGGGGTGGGCCTTGCCATCGGGGCAGGCCATCATCGTGCTCATCGGCCCGCTGACCTTGTTAAGGCGATACATCGGGTAGCCCCAGCCCTTGAGGGTTTTTTCTTCCAGTTTACCGCCAAGGCGCTGCTGGTTGCAGTCGACCTGCAGGGTCTTGCCCGCGATGATCTGGACTTTGTAATCGTCTTCATTCTTCTGCTTGGGCAAATGAATGACCTGGCGGCTAAAGCCTGCCTCGGCTTTGGGATAGGGGGCGACGTCTTCCAGTTTGGCGGCGTTGGCCGCACTGCACAGTGTACCCAGGGCAAGTAGTACAGCCGCACTGTTCACCAGTGATTTCATGGTGCTTTCCTTATTTCAGATCTGAAGATGTACAAAACAACGTGTCTGGAGCAACTACAGACAACGCAGAGTGCATTAAAGTGCAAAACAGATCACTTGGCATGGATAGATTGCATCGCGCCAGTGTCGAACTGCCAGTAAACTGCCTTTTTTCCTCCGAATCACATATTTCCCGAGGTTTTGCATGACACTCAGTCCTCTTGCGGGCAAACCGGCTCCGGCTAACGTGCTGGTCGATATTGCGCGACTGGTGACCGCTTATTACACCGGTCAACCCGATGCCGCCATCGCCACCCAGCGTGTTGCCTTTGGTACTTCCGGGCACCGCGGCAGTTCGTTCGAGCTGAGCTTCAATGAGTGGCATGTACTGGCTATCAGCCAGGCCATCTGCCTGTACCGTCAAATGAAGGGCATCAATGGCCCGCTATTTGTAGGCATCGATACCCACGCATTGTCGACGCCTGCTGGCGCCAGTGCCCTGGAAGTGTTTGCTGCCAATGGTGTCGAGACCATGATCGCAGCGGGCGATGAATACACGCCGACGCCAGCCATTTCCCACGCCATCATCTGCTACAACCGTGGCCGCACCAGCGGCCTGGCGGATGGAGTAGTGATTACGCCGTCGCACAATCCGCCAGAAAGCGGCGGTTTCAAGTACAACCCGCCCAATGGTGGCCCGGCCGATACCGATGTCACCAAATGGATCGAGGCCAAGGCCAACGAGTTGCTGGCCGACAAGCTGCGCGGGGTCAAGCGCATGGGCTACGAGCAGGCCCTGAAAGCCGCCACCACCCACCGCCATGATTACCTGAACACCTATGTTGCCGATCTGCGAAACGTGATCGACATGGACACCCTGCGCGGCGCCAACCTGCGCCTGGGCGTTGACCCGCTGGGCGGTGCCGGTGTGCGCTACTGGTCGGCGATCGGCGAGCACTACGGCCTGAACCTGGACGTGGTGAACACCGAAGTCGACCCGACGTTCCGCTTTATGTGCGTGGATTGGGATGGCCGCATCCGCATGGACCCGTCATCCAGCTATGCCATGCAAGGCCTGATCGGCCTTAAAGAGCGCTTCGACGTGGCGTTTGCCTGTGACCCGGACCACGACCGCCACGGTATCGTTACCCCATCGGGCGGGCTGCTGGCGCCGAACAATTATCTGGCCGTGTCCATCAACTACCTGTTCCGCAACCGGCCGCAATGGCGCGCCGATGCTGCCGTGGGCAAGACCGTGGTCAGCAGCGGCCTGATTGACCGTGTCGCTGCGCGCCTGGACCGTCGCCTGTACGAAGTACCGGTAGGTTTCAAGTGGTTCGCCGATGGTTTGTTTGACGGCTCGCTGGGCTTTGGTGGCGAAGAGAGCGCCGGTGCCTCGTTCCTGCGTCTGGACGGCAGCGTCTGGTCCACCGACAAGGACGGCTTGATCCCGTCGCTGCTGGCTGCCGAGATGACTGCGCGCAGCGGTCGTGACCCTTACCAGCTGTACCAGAAAATGACCGAGGAACTGGGCCAGCCGTTCTCCACCCGCGTTGACGCCAAGGCCACCCCGCAGCAAAAAGCGCTGTTGGGCAAGCTGTCGCCCGAGCAGGTCAAGTCCACTCACCTGGCAGGCGAAGCCATTACCCAGATCCTTAGCCATGCACCGGGTAACAACCAGGCCATCGGCGGGCTCAAGGTCATGACTGAAAACGGCTGGTTTGCGGCACGCCCTTCGGGCACCGAAGACATCTACAAAATCTACGCCGAGAGTTTTATCGGCGACGAGCACCTCAACCGCCTGGTTGAGGAAGCACAAGTGCTGGTCGATACCGCCATCGCCTAAGCCAATAAAAAGCCCGGCCCCGCAAGGGGTCGGGCTTTTTTGTGGCTGGGCGCAAAGCGCTTAGCCCTTGGCGTTGAGTTGCACCACTTGCTGCATGTTCTCGTTGCAGGCCCGGGCTTGCTGGAGCATTGCCTCGAACGGTGCACTCATGATCTCGTCATGACTCAACCAGCTGTGTTTTTGCGTCATGGTGTACAGGTAGCGGTACTCATCCTTGCTGCGTTGGCTGCTCAAGGTCATATCGAACCACGGCGAGTTCACCTTGCAGGCCTTGATCGCCTTGCCCACCTTGGCACCTGAGAGGGTGATGTCGTAGGTCACGGTTTCCGGATCGGCCATGTACAAATCCGCCAGTTGTCCGGTGCGTCGATAGTTCATCAGGCTGTCCCAGCGCTCGCTGGCAAAGGCCGGTTTGTACACCAGTTGCCCTGACAGGTTGTCCAGTGGCCGAAGGTTGGTCAGCGTGGCCTGCACCTTGTAGCGCTCAGGCACGACAAAAGCGGTTTTCTCGCGGTTGATCTTGCAGTCGCTGATTTCCTTGCCGAAATGGTTACACAGGTTCAGGTCGGTCGCGCTGACTCCGGAGTCGGTGTCGGCAAAGCTGAGCTGCATCAGGGTCATTTGCCCCATCTGTACCTCAGCCGTGGTGCGGGCCTGACCGTCGCGGTTGAAGTGCTCGAACTTCTTCACGGCCATGCTCAGGCTTGGCTGTTCTTCAGGGATATGGTCCTGGTACACCTTGCCCTCGGCATCGATGACCAGCGCCCAGCGATTCTGGATGTCGGGCATGCTGCGCCCCGGCATAAACACCGGGTTGGTCGGGTCCAGCCACCAGACCTGGCCATTGACGTGCGCCTTGACAATGGCGTGGTTGGCCGCGCCGATGCCAGGCAGCAGCAACCCCAGCGGGTTGCTGCCACGGCTGACCCAGGCGGTCTGGGCGTTTATGCCGCTGGCCTGCAACATGGCGGTCAGCAGCACTGACAGATCCTTGCAATCGCCGTAGCCGCGTTCTTCGATTTCATTCAGGGTAAACGGCACATAGCCACGATCCGTGGCGCGCCAGTCGCCCATATACCGGTATTGCTCGTGGATGTATTGCATCACCCCGGCCACTTGCCCGGCAGCAGGCAAACCCTTGAGGCCTGAGACGACCCTGGCGGCGCCCGCTGGCAGGTTGGCGGCGAGGATTTGGTGATAGCGCGTGGCCAGGCTGGCGAGATGATCCTGCACCTGGCCGGAACTAGCGATTTCAACCCGTGGCATCTGGCGGATATAGGCGTTGCCCGCTTCGTTGATGTAGTTAACGAAGCGCGGTGTTTTCTGCTCGATCACCAAGGTCTTGTTGTCGGATGACGGGCTGAAGGTAAAGTCCTCCATCAATTCACTGCGCCAGACGATGGGCTGTTCGGCGGTGAAAGTGCTTTTGAAGGCATCCGAACGCACGGGGGCAGGGCCGAACATCATCGGGTAATGGAAGTGCGTCATCAGCGGTTTGGCCACCGTATGTTCACGCACGGTGTAGCTGATTTGGGTGCCGATGCGCAGGTTGGGGAACGCGATCGAGGTTTGCCGCGCCCGCTGGAAGCCCTGGTCGGGGTTGGGCGCCATGCGCGTATCGATTTGCGTGGGGGCCAGGGCGACCGGTTTGCCGCCGGGTTGCGTCGACTGGGCGTCGATGATCTCCAGCTGATCAGTTTCGGGAAAGCTGAAGTCGATGCGCGACAGCATCTCGCGGCCATTGTTGGTCAGGATGGTGTAACGGTAAGTGGTGCTGCAATCGCTGCTGGTGTCTTGGTTGAAATGGCAGGTCTTGGTTGTTTCGCCCGCCAGTGCGGCCTCTGATGCCGGTTGCAATGCCGCAAAAGACGGCAGGCTGATAATCCCCAGTGTTGCGCAAATCAAAGATTTGCTGAAAGTAAAGCGGTGCATGAGCGCCTCAGGTCGTTCCCTTGAAACAGCACCCTGCGACGTTTTAGTTATGTCGATACACGCTTGCAGGATGCTGAGCGAACGGCGGATGATAATCGATCGCAACTGTATTTTCTACATTGTCAGACAATCATCTTCGCGCAGATGCCTGTTCCAGAGCCTTCGCTGTGAACTCAGGCGGCCGGCAGGGGCTGGCAGACATCGACCCATTGCGCCTTGACCAGATCGGCCATGCGCGTCGGGCAAATCTTCACCGCTGTATGCGTGGCGCCGGCGGCGGGCATGACTTCACTGAAGCTTTGCAGGGAAATATCGCAGTACACCGCCAGATCGGTGGCCAGGCCGAATGGGCAAACACCCCCCACCGGGTGGCTGGTCAAGGCAACGACCGTTTCGGCATCAAGCATTTTGGCTTTGCTGCCCAAGGCGTCCTTGATTTTTTTGTTGTCGATACGTGCGTCACCCCGTGCCACGAGCAACACGTTGCGTTCACCCACCCGAAAGGCCAGGGTCTTGGCAATTTGCCCGGGCTCCACGCCGTGGGCCTCGGCGGCCAGCGCGACAGTTGCGGTGCTGGTGGCCAATTCGATGATGTGCAGGTCGGGGGCGTTGGCGTGAAAAAATGCGCGTACGGATTCAAGGCTCATCAGGCTCACTCTCTGGGCAAAAGCCTGAATCTAGAGAAGCCGATGGCGCACTGTCAATGCGCCATCGGCGAGGGTGGGTCAGATGTCCAGAATGATCTTGCCGAAGTGCTGATTGGTTTCCTGGTACTTGAACGCTTCGACGATGTCGGTAAGCGGGAAGTGGCGATCAATTACGGGGCGCATGCCATTGGCATCGATGGCCCGGATCATCGCCTGCTGCTGGCTGCGGCTGCCGACCAGCACACCTTGCAGGCGCACTTGCTTGATCAGCATCGGTACAAAGTCCATCGCCCCGGTGACGCCGCTGAGGATACCGATGATCGAGATATGCCCGCCCACCCGGATGGCAATCATCGACTGCTCCAGGGTTGCCGGGCCGCCGACTTCAATGATGTGATCGACACCGCGCCCGCCGGTCAGGGCCAGGGCGGTTGCGCCCCACTGGCTGTCCTTGCGGTAGTTGATCACATGGTCGGCGCCCATCGCCTTAAGACGCTCCAGTTTTTCGTCACTGGAGGAGGTCGCAATCACGGTGGCACCCGCCATCTTGGCAAATTGCAGGGCGAAGATCGACACACCGCCGGTGCCTTGCACCAGAACCGTGTCGCCCGGCTTGAGCGAGTCGTCGGCCATCAGCGCACGCCAGGCGGTGAGGCCGGCGGTGGTCAGGGTCGCTGCTTCGGCATGGCTCCAGCGGGCCGGGGCGTGGGTAAACGATGCGGCGCTGGCGGTGACCTGCTCACGGGCATAGCCGTCAATGCCGTCACCCGGCACGGTGACAAAACCTTCTACCAGCGGGGTGCCGTCTATCCACTGCGGGAAGAAGGTGCTGACTACCGAATCGCCGACCTTGAATTCACTCACATCCGTGCCTACGGCAATCACTTCACCCGCGCCATCGGCCATCGGGATACGCTCTTCGCTCGGCCCCCACATGCCGCTAACCACCGCAAAGTCGTGATAGTTCAGCGAGTTGGCATGCAAACGCACCGTGATTTCACCGGCACCTGGCGCAGGCGCTTCGCTGTGGCCGACCACTACATTCTGATAGCCGCCGCCGGGTTTGACGAAGATTGCTTTAGTGCTCATGGGGCTTCCTCATGTTTTTACATTGCGCGAAATAACGAAATGTATAGGTAAAAATTACAACTCGATTTTCAGCCTAGCCGCAAAGTCATTAATCGCCTGCTCATTGCGTCGGTAGTAAGTCCACTTGCCGATACGCGTGGTCAGAACGAACCCGGCGCGCTGCAAAATGGCCAGATGCGCCGACGCGGTAGAAGGCGACAGGCCGGCCTTGTGCTGCAAATGGGTGACGCACACACCGATCGCAGGATCACCGTGGTCCTGGGGCGGGAAATTGCTGAGCGGGTCTTTGAGCCACTCCATCATTTGCATGCGAGTGTCATTGCCCAGGGCTTTGAGCTGTTCGAGAATCATGGAGGGGATGCTACGCTTTTTTACGAAATGTTCAAGGCTCCAGGTGTGGAGGGCGCAGAGTCGGCTCAAGGGCTGCCCAGGCCTGCAACTGACCTGAGCTGGCGCCTTGAGGCAGCAGCACAGGCCCGCCTGGCCGCGTGCGGTTTACCCGCCTGCCTGCACCACGTCGAGCAGGGCACGGTTACTGAGCAGAATCTTGCCGCTGGCCTCGGCGATCTGTTCGCCGCGCTGGTTGCTGCACTCGCCGCGCAGCACGGCAATGCCACCATTGCTGCGGGGTTTGTCCAGGGTCTGGGTGATGGTCCATTGCACGCTGAGGGTGTCGCCAGCGAACACCGGGGCGACAAACCGGCAATTGTGCTCAAGGTAGGCCACGGCGGTGCCGTAGAAGTACATGCCGATGGAGGCCGACATAAAAGCGCTGGTCATCGGGCCGTGGAGGATCGGGCGGCCAAAACGGCTGTTGGCGCAGAATTCGGCATCGCTGTGCAGCGGGTTGAAATCGCCAAACATGCCGCAGGCCCGGCTGATATGGGATGCATCAATGGTCAGTGACTGGCCAAAGGTTTCGCCTTCACTGATTTCGTCGAATGCCTTGCCTAGAAAGTTCATGTATCAAGCTCCATTGCAGTGCGTTGTTCTTCAAGCTCGCGCAGGGCCTTGCGGATGATTTTGCCGGTGGTGGTCATGGGCAGTTCATCGAGAAACTCAATTTCCCGCGGGTACTCATGGGCGGCGAGCTGGGCGCGGACATGGGCCTGCAGCTGGCGCACGGTATCGTCGCTGGCGGCGTAGCCGTGGTTGAGCACGACAAAGGCCTTGACCACTTCCGTGCGTATCGGGTCTTTCTTGCCGATGGCCGCGGCCAGTTTTACCGCCGGATGCTTGATCAGGCAGTCTTCAATCGGGGTGGGGCCAATGCGGTAGCCGGCGCTGGTGATAACGTCATCATTGCGCCCGAGAAAGTAGATATAGCCGTCGTCATCCATCGAGCCCTTGTCGCCGGTCACCAGCCAGCCATTGAGGTATTTGTCCTCGGTGGCCTGGCTGTTTTCCCAATAGCGCAGCATCTGGCTGCCGTTGGGCGTGGCCACGGCAATATGCCCTGAGCCACCTGCGGGCACGACCACGCCATAGTCGTCGACGATGGCCACGTTGAAACCCTCGACTGCACGGCCTATGGCGTGGGCACGGTAGATGCCCTGGCTGGCGCAGGAGGACACCACCAGGTTGCATTCAGTCTGGCCGTAGAATTCGTTGATGCGCACCCCCAGTGCATGATCGCCCCAGGCCAGCAGCTCATCACCCAGGGACTCGCCGCCACTGGCCACTGAACGCAGCGCCAGTGGCCAGCGCTGGCGCGGGTTTTCCACGCTGCGCAGCAGCTTGAGCGCGGTGGGCGGGAAGAACACATTTTTGATCTGCAAGTTAGCGATCAGCTCGAACACGTCTTCGGCGACAAATTTGTCGGCCCGGTAGGCCACCACGGGCACACCGTGGTACCAGGCGGGCAACAGCACGTCGAGCAAACCGCCGATCCATGCCCAGTCCGCCGGGGTCCACATGCGGTCGCCAGGCTGGGGGAAGTCGTCATGGGAGCTGCATACCCCCGGCAGGTGGCCAAGCAGCACGCGATGGGCATGCAGCGCGCCCTTGGGGTGGCCGGTGGTGCCGGAGGTGTAGATGATCAGGGCCGGGTCCTGGGCTGCGGTGTCGAGGGTCTCGAAACGGTCGCTCTGGCGCTTGAGCTGGGTGTGATAATCCAGCACATCGGAACGCTGCGCGGGAGCATCGATGACATAGCACAGCTGCAATTGCGGCAGGTTGGCGCGTACCCCGTCGATCTTGTGCAGGCCGCTCAGATCGGTGATCAGCCCGCGCATGCCGCAGTTCGACGCGCGATGTTCGATGGCATCGCTGCCGAACAGCTTGAACAGCGGCACTGCGATGGCACCCAGCTTGTACAGGGCAATATGCGCGGTGCCGGCCTCCAGCCCCTGTGGCAGCATGATCCCGACCCGGTCCCCCGCCTGCACACCGTGTTCACGCAGGCTATTGGCCAGGCGGTTGGCGTGCTGTTGCAGGGTTGCAAAACTGTGGTGGTGTACCGAACCATCGGCGTTTTTTTCGATGATCGCAATGCGTGCGGGGTCCTCTGCCCAGCGGTCGCAGCAGGCCCGGGCAATATTGAAACGCTGCGGGGCATCCCATTGCGGGTAGCGGGCAGAGACGTGCGCTGTGTGCATGGTCGAGTCCTTGTTGTTATGCGCCATGATCAGAAGCTGCCGAACGTTGAACCCAGCACCATCACCACCAGCAAGGCGGTCATGGGCACAACGGTCGTCATCATGAAAATTTGCGGATATGACTGGCGATGGGTGAGATTGCAAATCGCCAGTAAGGTGATCACCGCGCCCGAATGGGGCAGGGTGTCCAGGCCACCGGCAGCAATGGTGGCGACCCGGTGGAACAGATCCGGGCTGATGCCGGCGGCCTCGATCATGCGCAGATAGTCACTGCCCAGGGTACGGAAGGCGATGCTCAGGCCGCCGGACGAAGAACCGGTGATGCCCGCCAGCACGTTCATGCTCAGCACGGCGGAAATCAGCGGGTGCTCCGGCGAGATATTGAGGATGGTGTCCTTGATGACCGCAAACCCGGCCATGCCGGCGATCACTGCGCCGTAAGCCACTTCCGAGGCGGTGTTGAAGATTGGCAGCAGTGCGCCAATGGTGCCCTTGTTGATAGTGACCGTGAGGTTGTCCCAGCGCCGCCAGTTGAGCAGGATCACAAAGACGATCGCACACATCAGTGCCAGCAGCACCGACCACAGGCCTACGACGCTCAGCGGGTCGATATTGCCAAAGCGTTCTTCACGCAACACGCTGAGGTCCAGCGCAGGCAGGATCCAGTAGCTGAAGGCCGCGTTAAGGCCGATCACCACAATAATCGGCAGCAGGGCGACCAGCAGCCCGGGCCTTTTGACCCCGTCACTGGCCGGTATTTCGTCGTCGTGGGGGCCGTAGCCTTCACCGTTGGCCATGGCCTTGCGGGCCCGTGACTGCAGCAGCCAGCTGCCCATCCAGAGCATGACGATCGAGGCAATAATGCCCAGGCCCGGGGCGGCAAAGGTGGTTGTGCCCAGATACGCGGTTGGAATCGAGTTCTGGATCGACGGCGCGCCCGGCAGCGCGGTCATAGTGAAGGTAAAGGCCCCCAGCGCGATGGCGGCAGGCATGTAACGTTTTGGCGTGCCGGACTCACGAAAAATCGCGGCGCCGATGGGGTATACGGCAAAGGCCACCACAAACAGCGACACGCCCCCGTAGGTCAGCAGTGCGCAGGCCAGGACCACGGTGAGAATGGCATGGCGATGGCCCAGTTTGCGCATAAACCAGTCAGCGATGGTATGCGCCGCCCCGGAGTCGGCGACCAGCTTGCCGAACAGGGCACCGAGGATGAACAGGGGGAAAAATTTGATCACATACAGCCCCAGCTCTTTCATGAACAGCTGGGTATAGGTGGGCATGATATCGGCGGCGGCGCCGCTGAGCAGAACCGCCAGGGCGGCCATCAGCGGTGCCAGGATCAACACCGTCACGCCCCTATAGGCGAGAAACATCAACAACAGAAGGGATATCAGTATCGCCATCGTGCTCATGGGTGACTCTCTTATAATTATTGTTTTGGTAAACGGGGTCGGGATGGCTTCCGTTTACGTTTGCGTCAACCTAGAGCACGTATGCGAACCTGTCAACCTTGCCCCCCGTATTCATCAGGCGTGCGGGTCGGTCGATGGCTGTGCCGCCTGGAGGTGATGGCTGGAACCGATAAACAGGTACATCGCCGGCACCATAAACAGCGTCAGCAGGGTGCCGATGGACAGCCCGGCGAAGATCACCAGGCCCATGTCATGGCGCCCTGCAGCGCCGGCGCCGGAAGCCCACACCAGTGGCACTACGCCCAGTACCATCGCAGCCGTGGTCATCAGGATCGGCCGCAGACGCACGCCGGCGGCTTCCTCAATGGCCTCACGCTTGCTGCGGCCAGCGCGTTGCAGTTCATTGGCAAACTGCACGATCAGGATCCCGTGCTTGGTGATCAAGCCCAGCAATGTCACCAGGCCCACCTGGGTATAAACATTGATCGAGGCAAAGCCCATGGTGATAAAGGCCAGCGCACCAAACAGTGCTGGCGGCACCGAGAACAGGATCACCACCGGATCGCGAAAGCTTTCGAACTGGAAGGCCAGCGCCAGGTAGACGATCAAAATCGAAAACAGCAGCAAGCCGACAAAACCACCGGACTCCTGGATGAACTGACGCGACTCACCGGAAAAGTCCGAGGTGTAGCCGGAGGGCGCAATGTTGCTAAGAATGGTGTTGAGCTTCGCCAGCAACTCGCCCTGGGACACACCGCTGACGCCCGAGAGGGTCGCCGAGTTCAACTGCTGGAAGTGGTTGATCGACTCGGGTTGGGTCGAGGTCTCGATATGCGCCACGGTGCGCGCCGGGATCATGACCCCGGCGGGCGTGCGGATGTAGTAATCGAGAATCTGCCCGGGGTTGAGCCGGTCAACCTGCAGCACTTGCGGGATGACCTTGTACGAACGCCCGGCGGTGGAGAAGTAGTTTACGTAGTTGCCACCCAGAGCCGCGGACAGGGCGGCACCGACATCAGCCTGGGTCATGCCCAGTGCGGCAATTTTTTCCCGGTCGACCACCAGCCTGGCCTGCGGCTTGTCCAGTTTCAGGTCCATGTCGGCAAACCAGAACAGCTGTTGTTTCTGGGCCTCGGCCATCACCGCCTGCGCCACTTCATTGAGGTTTTCTACCGAGTCGGTGGTGGTGATCACAAACTGCACCGGCAAGCCCTGGGCGCCCGGTAACGAAGGCAATGGAAAGGCGGCGACGGTAGCCCCCGGCACTTGATTCCATTTTTTCTGCAGGTCCATGATCAGCTCGGCCTGGGAGCGTGTGCGTTCGTTCCAGGGCTTGAGCAAGACCCCGCCCAGGCCCTGATTGAGGGCCGGCAGCCCGGTCAACTGGAACATTTGCGCGTATTCAGGTTCCTTGTTGGCGATCTGGAACGCCTGGTCGGCGATGCGCTCCATCTGCTGGGGCGCAGCCGTCGGCGGGCCTTTGATCATCATGAACACCAGCCCCTGGTCCTCGGTCGGTGACAGTTCGCTCTTGGCGGTCATGCCACTGGCAGCAACCAGCACAAACAGGACAAAACCAAATATCACCAGCACCGGCCAGACGTCCAGGCCAGCTGACAGGACGCGATGGTAACGCCCGCGCAACCAGTCAAAACACTGATCGAGCCAGCGTGCGAAGCGACCTTCATCCTGCCCGGGTTTCAACAGCCGGGAGGTCATCATCGGCGACAGCGTCAAGGCCACCACCGCCGATACGGTTACCGCACCGGCCAGGGAAAAACAGAACTCCTTGAACAGTGCCCCCGTCAGGCCGCTGCGCAGCCCGATCGGTACATAGGCGGCAATCAACACGACGGTCATCGCGATAATCGGGCCGCCCAGTTCCCGCGCTGCCACCAGCGCGGCTTCAAATACGCCTTTGCCTTGCTCCTTGATATGCCGGTCGACGTTTTCCACCACGATAATCGCGTCGTCCACCACCAGGCCAATGGCCAGAACCAGTGCCAGCAAGGTCAGCAGGTTGATCGAATAACCCAGCAGGTACATGACAAAGAAGGTACCGACCAACGACAGCGGTATCGCCACCAGCGGCACGATCACCGCGCGCAATGAGCCGAGGAACAGGTAGATGACCACAGACACGATGACCATGGCTTCCGCCAGGGTCTTGACCACCTCGACAATGGACGTGTTGATGAACGCCGTGGAGTCATAGACGATTTCGCCGCGCACGCCGGCAGGCAATTGCGCCTGCAGTTCAGGGAAGGCGTTGCGCACGCTGGTGGCGACGCTGAGGATATTGGCATTGGGCGCGGCCTTGATACCGATAAACACCGAACGCTTGCCGGAAAACGCCACGCTGCTGTCGTAGCTTTCTGCGCCCAGGGTCACGGTCGCGACATCTTCCAGGTACACCAGGGCATCCTGGTTGTTCTTGATCACCAGCCGTTTGAACTCATCCACCGTGTGCAAGTCGGTCCCTGCGGTCAGGTCGACTGTGACCATCTGCCCGCGGGTCGAGCCGACGGCAGACAGGTAGTTATTGTTGGCCAGGGCCGTGGCTACGTCCTGGGCGCTGACGTCATGGGCGGCCAGTTTGTCCGGATCCAGCCAGGCGCGCAGGGCGAACTGGCGCCCGCCGAGGATTTCTGCGGTTTGCACGCCCTGGATCGAGTCGAGCTTGGGTTTGACCACCCGTACCAGGTAATCGGTGATGTTATTGGTGGGCAGGGTGTCGCTGTAGAACCCCAGGTACATGGCATCCGTGGTTTGCCCGACGGCAACCGACAGCACCGGCTCCTGGGCCTGGGCCGGTAGCTGGTTCTTCACCGAGTTGACCTGGGTGTTGATCTCGGTCAGGGCCTTGCTGGCGTCGAAGTTCAGCCGCAGCGTGGCGGTAATGGTCGAGACCCCGGTAATGCTCGACGACGACAGATAATCGATGCCCTGGGCCTGCGCGATCGCCGACTCCAGGGGCTGGGTGATAAACCCGGCGACTGTGGCCGCATCGGCGCCGTAGTAGGCGGTTGTAATGGTCACCACCGCATTTTCGGTGCGTGGCCACTGGTTGACCGGCAACTCAAAGATCGAACGCAGCCCCAGGATAAGAATAAACAGCGAAACGACCACAGCCCAGACCGGGCGCTGAATAAAGGTATCGGTGAGCTTCATGGGTCACCTTCAGTGTTCTTGAGGCGTTGGTGCCGCATCGTTGAGCGGCGCAGCACTGTTATCGATGTGCACCGGCGAGCCATTTTTGAGTTTCATCTGGCCACTGGTGATCAACAGGTCGCCTTCCTTCACGCCGGACAGGATGGCGACCTGGTCGCCACGGGTCGGGCCGGTCTTGATAAAGGTCTGTTGCGCCGTAAGTACCTCTTCACCCTTGTCGTTCTTGCTCGACAACGCGATAAAAACGGTGGTGCCGTAGGGGTTATAGGTGACCGCTGTTTGTGGCACGGTCAGGTAGCGCAGCACCGCCCCCGAGTCGACAACCGCACGCGCAAACATGCCCGGCACCAGTTTTTTGCCGGGGTTGGCCACGCTGGCTTCGACCGTGATGTTGCGCGTGGTCGGGTCGAACCGGGTGTCGATGGTGCTGATGCGCCCCTTGAATGTCTGGTTGGAGAGGCCATCGGCGCTCACCGATACTGTTTGCCCGACGGCAATCGCTTCCAGTTGGGTCTGGGGCATGTTGAAGTCGATATAAATGGGGTCGAAGGTCTGCAGCGTGGCGATTTTGTCGCCCGGGTTGAGGTATTGCCCGGGGTTGACGGCGGTAATCCCGATACGCCCGGCAAAGGGGGCGCGAATGGTTTTTTTCGCCACCAGTGCGCGCTGCTGCTCTGCAGCGGCCAGCTTGGCTTTGAGGTCGGCGCTGTCGCTGTCCACTTGTGCCTGGGACACGGCGTTGACCGCCAGTTGCGCACGGTCACGCTTGAGGACGATGGCGGCCAGGTCCGCGGTGGCTTCCAGCGAGTGCAGCAGGGCGATGTCCGAGTCGGCATTCAATTGCACAAGCAGCGCCTGTTCGGCCACTTCCTGGCCCGGGGCAAAGCCGATGCTGCGCACGATGCCGCCTACTTCGGTGGTCACATCAACCCCGCGCACGGCCTTTATCGAGCCGATGGCGGAGACCGTTGGCTGCCAGTCGTCGAACGGTACCTTCAGGGCCGTGACTACGGCGGCGGGCAAGGGCTGTTTCGACTGGGCGATCAGGGCTGAAATCTGGGTGAACTTGACCCCGGCGATGATCGCCACGATAACCAGCACCACCACGATCATGATGATCATCGGCCGCCACAGCCGACGCTTGCGCGGGCCGCCGGGTGCAGTGGGCTGGGGAGGCAGGGCAGAGGCAGTCTTGTCATCAGCCATGGGGGTACTCGCTGTTTCAGTGAGCCGGTCAGTCGAACCGGGTGGGGGCGGCAGGCATGGTCTTGTTATGGGCCGGCATCAGTTCTTCCCGGGTTGGCAGGCCGAAGCGGTCAGGGTGACCCTTGCTGCCAGGGTCAACGTCGCGGCGGTTCCACCAGCCACCGCCCAGCGCCTGGAACAGCGCTGCGCTGTCGCTGTAGCGCACGGCCTGGGCCTGGACCCGGGTGAGCACGGTGTTCTGGTAGGTTTGCTGCGCCGTGAGCAGGTTGATATAAGCCACCGCACCCAGGCGGTACTGCGCCTGCACCAGCGCAAGGCTGGCCTGGGCCGAGCGTTCTGCGGCCACTTGCTGCTTGAGTGCCTCGGCATCGGCCTCCAGCGCCCTGAGCACGTTGGCCACATCCTGGAACGCAGTAATCACCGTACCCCGGTACTGCGCCGCCGACTGGTCATACGCCGCCACCGCCGCCCGTTTGCGGTGTTCAAGCGCACCGGCATCGAACAGCGGCTGGGCGATGGCCCCGGCCAGGCTCCACACGCCCGAGCCTGCGGAAAACAGCGTGTTGCCACTGGCCACCGTGGAACCCAATGAGCCGGTGATGCTGAACTGTGGCAATTGATTGGCCACCGCCACGCCAATATTGGCACTCGCCTCATGCAGTTGCGCCTCAGCGGCACGCACGTCCGGGCGCTGGCTGACGAGTGCCGAGGGCAGGCTCACCGGCAATTCTTGTGGCAGATGCAGAGAGACCAGGTTGAAACGCTCGCCCTTGTCCTGATTGGGGAACCTGCCCAGGTAGGCCATCAACTGGTTACGGGTTTGCGCCAACTGCTTTTGCAACGGTGCCAGCGTCGCGCGGGTTTGCGCCAGGGCGGTTTGCTGGGTCAGCACATCGGTATCGGCAATAGCGCCGAGGCGTCGCTGCGCCTGCAGCAGGTCGAGCTGGTCGCTTTGTAGCTGGATGATTTGCCCGGTCGCCGCGATCTGGTCGCGCAGGGACGCCAGGTTCACCGCAGTATTGACCACATTGGTGGACAGCGTGAGGTAGGTGGCCTCCAGCGCAAAGCGTTGGTATTGGGCTTGCGCCGTGGACGATTCGATTTGCCGGCGCGTACCGCCGAAGACATCCGGTGCATACGACACATTCAGGGATGCGGAGCTCAGGGTCAGAATCGGCGCAGACGCAGCGCCGGTACTGGCCCCGGAGACCTTCTCACGGGTTTTCGACAGGTTGGCGCCCACCGAGGGAAACAATGACGCCTGATCGGCATAGACCAGCTCATTGGCCTGACGCAAGGCTGCCTGGGCGGCGCTGACATCCGGGTTGGCGCGCAACGCCTCTTCGACCAGTGCGTTCAACTCCGGCGAGCGGAACAGCGTCCACCATTGCCCGGGGATGTCCATGCCGGCGATCAGCCGTTGCGCAGCGCCCCCTGCGCCAATATCAGCCTGCACGGTGCGGGTGAATGCCTGTTGTGCGTAGTCGGCATCCGCAGCCAGCTCGGGCCGCACGAAGTCCGGCCCCACGGTACAACCGGCGAGGGCAATCAACAACAGGCTCAGCGGCAGGCGCCGGGACATCCAGCAGCCCTCCTGAAAGGGCACGCAGTGACTGGCTTCAAGTCACGTTGGCAGGTGGATTGAACGTTAATCCAAACCCGATGCAACCGCCAATAGAGGAAACTTTGCCCCGCAAGGGTTATGCGCGGCTCCAGGCTATCGGCTGCAGCGGCTGTGCCATCTATTTTGCGACCGGTTAGCCAGTAATCAGGTTAGAGTGCCCATCACCCAATCAATCGTTATGTGAAGAATGAATCGTGCGCTGTTTGTTTCTCTGGATGGGCCCAAGGGCGCCGGTAAAACCACACTGTTGGAAGCCGTCACCCAAGTACTGAGGGCAGACAACAAAAAGGTCATCCGGCTTTGCGAGAAAAAAAGCGATCCCGGTCGGGGTGCAACAATGGCCCTGGTGAACCAGCTCGTCAGATATCCCGACCGGGAATTGGAGTTACGGGTTTGCGAGCGCCTTGCCGATAGCCGTAGCTGGATTTCCCGGCACGTATTGGCTAGACAGCCCTCAGACAGCATCATCCTGATCGATCGCTGGTACCCGTCTGATGCCGCGTTTCGCCGGCTAACCCCGTTTGCAGAGATTCTGCAGTTGAATATCGATCGCAACGTGCAAGTCCCGGATCTGCATGTCGGGGTGGTCACGGCCCCTGAAATATCATGGGCGAGGGCCGCGGCACGGTCACGCGGGTTGGGCAGTACGGTGATGCATAAGCTGGAGGAACATGTCGCTTCTACTCAGGCGTTCGAACGGGCGATCACCGATCACGGCTGGGTTTTATGTCGTAATGAAGGAACCGTTGAAGTAGCAACGATGCAGGTGATTTCGCAGATCTATAGAGTGCTTCAATGCTCCGTAGACGAAGCTGGCTGCACCGGTGTTGATTCAGTTGAAATAGCCGTTGCGCGGAGCTGAACCGGCCTCATGAATTCGTGAGGCCGGTTTTCACCGAAAGGCAACTATTTGCAGTTGCCTGCCTTTCGATATCCCGCCGCCTGAGCCTCTGATTCAGAGCCGAAAGCTATCTGGTTTTTCGCGGACACCTGGGCATAACCAGGGCACCCCGTAGACAGGTGGTAGATCTGGCTCTTGCGGTTGCCCTTGATCGTAGTTGCGCCACTCGCACTCGCCAGGGTTGGCTGCACGGGTACACGTTGAGGATCAAGCGCAATGGCACTGACCACCCCGTCACCCACCGCCTTGTACCCTTGGCTCCATCGACGCTCGCCCGTTACGAAAGGATTGGAGTGCCCCATGACGGCTGCAATGCGCCGATCTCGCTCTTTCTCCCAGGACGACACCGGGTATTGCTTGTCCCAGGCCATCAGTAGCTGTTGCTGCTGACGAGACATGCTCAGCCGGTATCTGTCGAACATGTAAAAGGTGGTTCTGGCGACCAGCCCCTTGACCTCGTCACGCGGCTCCGCAGCACGTTGATCGAAATCAACCCGCGTCTTGCATTGCCCATACTGTGGCGCTACCCCGGTGGCCATGCCGTAGTTGAAATTACTGCGATCGCCATTCACCTCGCCAACAGAGGGGTAGAGGTTGAACAGATCGGCTTCCATCGCCCGGAATACGGGATCATCATCCACGCACTGTTTTCGCCCACCGTTCTGCCAGCATTGGCGTTGGTTACCGAAAGTCCAGGCAGGAACGATATGCTCCCATTCTGTGCGTTGCGCGCGGCTTTGTTGTTTCCTGGTTTGATAGCCGCAAGACTCGGCATCGATTCGGCCACCTGACTTGCCTACCCATGTCCATTTGCAGCCGCAATACAGCTCACCCGTAGCACTGTTGGCCTGGTCGAGATAGATCTTCTGCTTTGCGATGACCTTGGCTTCGGAAAATGTCGATGGAGGGCTTGAAAAGGCAGGGGTAATGACCGCGAGGGACAGCGCTACTACAGCAAGCAGTTTTTTCATTGGACAGCTTAAGTGTTTGAGAGAAAACACATTATACGCACGACTACATGGCCACCGATGGAGAACGAGAGGGCCTGGATGCTGCGTCCAGGCATTGTGCAGAGGCGCCCGGCCACGGCCGGGCGCCATTTGATTCACCCCGTATGGTGGCTCTTGGCAAGACCGTAGACGCAGGGGTTGAGCCCTTCGAAACGCGCTTTTAACTGCAACGCCAGATACAGCGAATAATGCCGTGACTGATGCAAGTTGCCACCGTGGAACCAGAGGTTTTCCTGCTGCGTCGGCTTCCACATGTTGCGCAGTTCGCCCTCGTACGGGCCGGGATCATTCGTGGTTCCAGACCCCAGGCCCCAGCAACGGCCGACCTTGTCCGCTACTTCCCGGGAAATCAGCTTCGCCGCCCAGCCATTCATTGAACCGTAGCCCGTGGCGTAGACGATCAGGTCTGCCGGCAGTCGACTGCCATCGGTGAGTACGACGGCATCGGCTTCGATACATTCGACGCCAAGGCCAGGTGCGCTCTTGAGCTTGATCGTACCGTCAGCGATCAGTTCGCTGGCGCCGACATCGATGTAGTACCCGGAACCACGGCGTACATATTTCATGAAAAGCCCGGACTCGTCGTCACCGAAATCGAGCATAAAGCCAGCCTTGGTCAGGCGCTCGTAGAAGTCCTTGTCGCGCTCCTTGATCGCGGCAAAGATGGGCTGATGAAAGCCTGGCATCACCTTGTACGGGATCGAGGCGAACAGCATGTCGGCCTTGTCCGTGGTCAAACCCGATTCCAGGGCATCTTCCGAGTAGAGCCCGCCGAAGACCAGTTCCATCAAGCTGTCGGAGCGCACGATATGGGTGCTGGAGCGTTGCACCATGGTCACCTCGGCGCCGTTCTCTACCAGGTCGGCGCAGATGTCGTGAGCCGAATTGTTCGCGCCGATGACCACCGCGCGCTTGCCGCTCCAGGCGTCGCCACCGGGATGGCGGCTGGAATGATACTGCTGGCCATTGAAAACCTCGGCTCCCGGATAACTTGGCACATTGGGTACGCCAGACATACCGGTGGCGAGAATCAGCTGGGTCGGTTGTAACGTCACACGTTCGCCATCACGCAGCACTTCAACCGTCCAGGTGCCGCTTTGCTCGTCAAAGCTGGCGCTGACGCATTCCGTACGCGGCCAGTAATTGAGCTCCATGACTTTGCTGTACATTTCCAGCCAGTCGCCAATCTGGTCTTTTGGGGTGAAGACCGGCCAGTGATCGGGGAAGGGCAGGTAAGGCATATGGTCGTACCAGACCGGGTCGTGCAGGCACAGCGACTTGTAGCGACCGCGCCATTGATCGCCAGGCCGGTCAGCCTTGTCGACGATCAGGGTAGGTACGCCCATTCGCTTGAGCCGCGCAGCGAGCCCCAGCCCCCCTTGGCCGCCGCCCACGATCAGGCAGTAGGGTTGCGTGGAGATACCCAGCGTTGCTTCTTCATCACGTCGACGCTCCTGCCAGTTGCGTTTGTCTGCGTGGGCGTGACCATGGCTGGCACCCATCGGGCGACGGCGACCGCTGGGCTCTTCAAATCCCTTGAGTTCCCGCATGGTCGTCAGCAGCGTCCAGCACAGGCCATTCTTCAGGCGTACATAGCCTTTACCTCGCGCCGCTTGTGTTTCCAGGCTGATCCAGCCTTCGAGCACACCGTTATTGAGCGTCGCTTCGCCTTCCACTTGCCACCGCTCAGGGCGCGTCTGGTCGAGGCGTGTTTCAAGCATCTCGCGGATGGCAGGCTTGCCCTCCAGGGTCAGCAGATTCCAGCTGAACAGCAGCAGGTCACGCCAGTGACACTCGCTGGCGAACAATTCCAGCGTGCCGTCCAGATCACGTTGGGCAAGACGCTCGTTGAGGCTTTCGACCCAGGCCGCAAGCTGAGCCGTTGGCGTGTGCAGAGGTGTTTCGACAGCGATGTTCATGGGGTTTCTCCCGATCTTGTTGTTTTGGTAACAACCAGACCAGAGCAAGGCCCGGGCCATCTTTGTCAAAGCCCCGTTGCAGAGCGGCGGCTGCTGTAATGCTCAGGCCCGGACGCGGATCTCTGTCACGTTTTTGGAAAGGGTGGATGACAGAGTGTCACCCGGTACGAAAAGCGCCCGTTGCGAGCTTTTGATATAAGCTGCAAACAGCCCCGTATCCTGACCGTAACGGAGAACAAGAATAATGAAACCGGCCTTGATCAACGCCCATGCACAACAAGTGCTACAAGCCGTGCAGGGCACTATCGCCAGCCACAGCCCCGATGCTGACCTGGCCATCACCCGATCCTGGCGCCGCTGCCTGGATCAGCATCAGCTCGACCCTGCCAGCCGCCGCGCACCCAACGTGCTTGAGCATCCACGCTTGCAGGACCACCGCGCGCCCCTGGAACACATCATCGCTGGCGCGCATTGGCAGATGGGCAACCTGCACCAGCAACTCGGCCGTGATGGCCACGTTGTGCTTCTCACCGATGCCCGCTGCGTAGCAATCGACAGTGTGTTCAACGAAACCGAGCGAGCGCAGCTTCAGCGTTCCGGGTTGTGGCTCGGATCGGTATGGAGTGAAGAATATGAAGGCACCAATGGGGTCGGCACCTGCCTGGTCGAGCGACAGCACGTCACCATCCGCCGTGATGAACATTTCCGTGGCAAGCATGTCGGTCTAACCTGTTCGGCAAGCCCGATATTTGATGCCAGTGGTGAGTTGCTGGCCGTGCTTAACCTCTCCTCTGTGCGGGATGACCTCAGCCTTCAGCAACATTTCCAGGCCGTGGCATTGACCCACCTGTCAGCCAGGCTGATTGAGAGCTGTTTTTTCCTGGGCCAGGATCCGCAGCGCTATTTGCTGCGTTTTCACCCTGAAGCTGGCTTCGTCGGGCTGCTGGGTGAAGGGCTGCTCAGTTTCGACGAGAGTGCCCGTATCTGTTCCATCAATCATGCTGCGCTGGATCTGCTGGGCCTCGGCCGTGACCAGGTGCTTGGGCAATCCCTGACCATGCTGCTGGAAACACCCGTCGATCAGTTGATGAGCCAGGCCAGCGCCCAGTCGAGTGTCTGTTGGCCAATGCGCCTGGTGGACGGACGCCTGTTCTACGCACAGTTGCGCGAACCCACGCAGCCGGCGCCTTTGGTCACGCCACCAGCGCCCATGATCAACGACGTGCATGTGTGCCTGGAAGACCCGCGCCTGCAACGCGGCTTTACCCGTGCAATACGTGTTCTGGAACATGACGTACCGGTGTTTTTACAAGGCGAAACCGGTACCGGCAAAGAAGCTTTTGCGGCAGCGCTGCACCGAGCCAGCGGCAGGGCGAAGCAGCCGTTTGTGGCGATCAACTGCGCGGCCATTCCGGAAACGCTGATCGAGAGCGAGTTGTTCGGTTATCGCGGCGGCAGCTTCACTGGCGCACGCAAGGACGGGATGATCGGCAAACTGGAGCAGGCCGATGGCGGCATCCTGTTTCTCGATGAGATCGCCGACATGCCACTGGCGTTACAGACTCGCCTGCTGCGAGTACTGGAGGAACGTCAGGTGGTGCCGCTCGGTGGCGCGACGGCACGTCCTCTTGACCTGCGCCTTATCAGTGCCAGTCACCAGGATCTGCATGCCTGTGTGGCCGAAGGGCGTTTTCGTGAAGATCTTTTTTACCGCATTGCCGGGTTCACCGTGCAGCTACCGCCGTTGCGCGACCGAGCAGACAAGGGCCGTTTGCTTGACCTTCTGCTGCTCGAAGAGAGCAAAGGTTCAAAAATTCGGCTGGAGGCGGGCGTCAGGGAGCGCCTGCTGAAACAACCCTGGCCGGGCAATGTCCGGCAACTGCGTACATGCCTGCGCACGCTGGTCGCCTTGTCGCTGGAGGGGCGTGTCACTCAAGACGACTTGACGGAGTTGCTACCGGCAGTACCCGTGACAGTCGCATTGGCCGAAGATCCACTTGGCGTATCCGAACGGCAGACGCTGCTGGCGTTGATCGAGGCAGAACATTGGCATATCGCCCATGTGGCAGCGCGCCTAGGGATTAGCCGCAATACGCTCTATCGCAAACTGCGCCACCACGGTATTTCACGGCCCGGTTGAAAGCAGCGTGACCTTGCCGCGTTAACAAGGAATGTGCGTTTTTCGATCCGTGTTTTTAATTCGATCTATAGTCTCTGTTCCCGAAAATGCTTACGGAACGCACGATATGAGGCTTAAATCGGCCAGGGCCAATGCGCGTTTTACACCTTGTCATCCTGTTGAACCTGAAGTACATGACCTGTGCACCTGTAGCTCGCCGGCTATACAGGATTTCCACGCCAGAATGATGCACGATCTGTCTCGACGTGACGTTTATGGCGGTATCAAACCCACAGCTGCGCAGCTTTCTCAAGTGCGCCCATCGAGTACTTCAGGGCAAGGTAACAACGCTGAACCCAGCGCGAGCACGCTGTTGCTCAAGAATCTTCGCTTGTTCAACGGCAGCGCTGTGCTCGACGATAGCGTCTGCATCCTGATCAAGGATGGCGTGATCGACTCACTGCTCCCCGCCAATACAGAGGTTGCAGGCGCCGTGGTTATCGACTGCGAGCGAAGGGTGGTGATGCCGGGGTTGATCGATGCCCATTGGCACACTACGTTAGCGGGCATCACGCAACTTGACGCCATGAGTGCAGACCCGGGCTATATCCATTTAATCGCCGCCCGCGAAGCAGAAAGCACCTTGATGCGCGGCTTTACCACGGTACGCGACCCTGGGGGTCCTTCGTTTGCATTGAAGCGTGCCATTGATGAGGGCGTTATTGCAGGGCCTCGCATTTATCCTTCCGGCGCCATGATTTCACAAACCTCAGGTCACGGTGATTTCAGGATGCGATCCGAGATTCCCCGCGGCTCACTCAGGCCACTGAGCGTGACTGAGCAACTGGGGGCTGCAGCCATAGCCGATGGCGATGCCGAAGTGCTCAGGCGGGCCAGAGAGCAGCTAATGCTCGGGGCATCACAGCTGAAACTGATGGCTGGGGGTGGCGTCGCGTCTACTTATGATCATCTCGATAGCACCCAGTTTCTGGAGTCGGAATTAAGAATGGCGGTTGAAGCCGCTGCCGATTGGGGCACCTATGTGATGGTGCATGCGTATACGCCCAGAAGTATCCAGCGTGCCATTCGCGCCGGGGTGAAATCGATCGAGCATGGCCAACTGGCGGATGAAGAAACCGTGCGCATGATGGCCGACAACGATATCTGGTGGAGTCTTCAGCCTTTCCTGCAGGATGAAGATGCCAGTGTTTACCCTGATCCTGTTCGGCGTGAGCGCCAGCGCGTGGTGGCTGAGGGCACCGCGAGGGCTTATGAATTTGCTCAGCGCTTCAATATAAAAACGGCCTGGGGGACTGATGTTTTATTTAATCCGCAAAAAACATCCACTCAGGGAAGACAGCTTGCAAAGTTGACCCGGTTTTACGCTGCGCACGACGTCGTGAACATGGCGACAAAGATGAATGGGGAACTGTTGGGACTGTCGGGCGCCCGTAATCCATATCCCGGTAAAATTGGCCGGATAGAAGCAGGTGCATTGGCCGATCTGTTGGTTGTCGAGGGTGACCCCACGGTAAGCCTGGCGTTTCTGGAGACCCCGGATGCAACCATCAGCCTGATCATGAAAGGCGGGAAAATATATAAAAAGAACTTCTAATCATCCACCCTAATCAGAGAGAGACTTTCATGATCACACTTCACCACCTCAACGCGTCCCGATCGCTGCGTATTCTTTGGCTTCTCGAAGAAATGGGAGAGCCTTATACCCTGGTTCGCTATCAGCGCGATCCTGCCACTCGTCTTGCTCCGGCTTCACTGAAAAACATTCACCCGCTGGGCAAGTCACCGGTGATTGAGCTGGACGGGCAGGTGCTGGTTGAATCCGGCGCCATCGTCGAATACCTGATCCGCCGGTTTGCGCCCCGGCTGGAACCCGCGTTCAGCTCACCGGATTACCTTCCGTACCTGCAATGGATTCACTTTGCAGAAAGCTCGGCGATGGTGCCGGTGCTACTCAAGCTGTTCACCCAGTTTGAGACCAATGCAGGGACTCAGCTCAAGTTCCTGGACGGCTACACCCGGACTGAGTTTGATAAAGTCCTGGGGTATCTGGACAGTGCGCTTGTGAACAAAACCTTTATTGTGGGGGACACATTGTCAGGGGCTGACTTTATGCTGGCCTTTGTTGCCATCACGGTGGTCGAACAGATGAAATGCGGGGCGCAATACCCGCATCTGCAGGCTTACCTGCAACGTCTGGCTGAACTGGACAGCTGGAAACGTGCATTGAAGCTTGAGCGTGAACTCGACGAACAGTCAGGGGGCTCGGAGTAGAAACTCTGGCCCGAGCAGGCACGCAGATGTAACGCAGACACCCTGGCATCTGCGCACATCATTGTGTGGTCTCGGCGATCCCCTCTGTTATGCCAGGATCAACCCAGCGAGCGGTCAGACAACTGGCCATCCACCAGGCGGTGAAGGCCCAGAGGGTTGGCGTTTTTCAATGCGTCAGGCAACAGGTTGTCGGGGTAGTTCTGGAAACACACCGGGCGCAGGAAACGATCGATCGCCAGGGTGCCCACGGAAGTGCCCCTGGCATCGGAGGTGGCCGGGTACGGTCCGCCGTGGACCATCGAGTCGCAGACTTCCACGCCGGTCGGGTAACCATTGAGCAGGATGCGTCCGACTTTCTGCTCCAGTAGCGCAGTCAATTCGCCGAACTGCTCAATGTCAGTCACTTCGCCGATCAAGGTGGCCGTCAGTTGGCCATGCAAGCTGTTTATCGCGGCACTGAGCTGAGCCTGATCCTCAACCTCAACCACCACGGTGCTTGGCCCGAAGACTTCTTCCTGCAACACTTCATCCCCTTCGAGCAACAGGCTGACATCAGCCTTGAACAGCTGCGGCCATGCCTGGTTGCCTTGCTGCGCCTGCCCGGCCAGGTGTTGGATAGCGTCATGGGCAAGCAACTTGTCCAGCCCCTCGCCGTAGCTGCGCAAGGTGCCGGGGTTAAGCATGGTCTGCGCGGGTTGCTCGCTGATTTGCCCGGCTAACTGGTCAATAAAGGTCGTGAATGCTGCCGAGCGCAGGCCAATGACCAGCCCCGGATTGGTACAAAACTGCCCGCAACCCTGCACAACCGAGGCGCACAGTTCGCGGGCGATGCTGGCGCCGCGTACCACAAGGGCCTGGGGCAGGACGATCACCGGGTTGATGCTGGACATCTCGGCAAACACCGGGATAGGCCGGGGGCGTGCCGCTGCCATGTCACACAACGCGCGGCCGCCCTTGAGCGAGCCGGTAAAGCCGACGGCATGAATTGCCGGGTGCTTGACCAGCGCCTCACCCACGCCAGCGCCGTAGATCATGTTAAAGACACCGGCGGGCATGCCGGTGCGTTCGGCGGCACGCAGCAAGGCATCGGCGACCCATTCTGCAGTAGCCATGTGCCCGCTATGGGCCTTGAACACGACCGGGCAGCCGGCTGCCAGTGCCGAGGCGGTGTCACCGCCCGCTGTGGAGAACGCCAAGGGAAAGTTGCTGGCGCCAAACACCGCCACCGGCCCCAGGCCAATGCGGTACTGACGCAAGTCGGGACGAGGCAGGGGAGTGCGATCCGGCAGTGCCTGATCGATGCGTGCGCCATAAAAATCACCACGGCGCAGCACCTTGGCGAACAGGCGCATTTGTCCGCTGGTGCGCCCGCGCTCACCCACAATACGACCCGCAGGCAATGCCGTTTCCCGGCAGACAACCGCCACGAAGTCATCGCCCAGGGCATCCAGCTCATCGGCGATCGCGTCCAGGAAGCTGGCGCGGCGCTCCGCACTCAAGCCGCGGTAGGCCGGGTATGCCGACGCCGCAGCCGCGGCGGCATGGTCAACCTCCTCGGCGGTGGCCTGGTGAAAGTCGTAGGCGAGGGCCTCGCCGGTGCTGGCGTCGACACTCTTGACGATGACGCTGCCCAGGGCGCTGCGTTGGCCACCGATGTAGTTGTGACCGAGAATCTGAGTCATTGGGGGTCTCCTTTAAAGTGTGCCCATGCCGCCGGGCGCGAACACCCCATCGACCGGGGTGATACCGTTGATCAAAGGCGCGCCGAACTCGGCCTGGCTGATTTCGAAGCGATCCCCCGGTTGTGTGCGAATGCCGTCGGCGAACGACAAGGTCGCCGTGCCGAAAAAGTGGATATGCACATCACCCGGGCGCAGGAACTGGCTGTACTTGAAGTGATGGTATTCAAGGTTTTCCAGGCTGTGGCACATGTTGGCTTCGCCACTCAAGAACTCGTTATCCCACAGCACCTCGCCATCGCGCAGGATCCGGTTGCGGCCCGACAAATGCTGGGGCAGTGCACCGACCCGCAGTTCCGGACCAAACGAGCAACTGCGCAATTTGGAATGTGCCAGATACAGGTAGTTCTTGCGTTCCATCACGTGATCGGAGAATTCATTGCCTACCGCGAACCCCAGTCGATAGGGTTTTGCGTCATGGCCGATGACATACAGGCCGCCGATTTCCGGCTCCTCGCCCGCGTCTTCGGCAAAGGGTGGCAGCGGGAATGCAGCGCCAGGCCGTACAACGATGCTGCCATCGCCCTTGTAGAACCATTCCGGTTGCACCCCCGCTTGACCAGCGGCGGGCTTTCCGCCTTCCACTCCCCATTTGAAAATTCGCATGGTGTCGGTCAGCGCCGCTTCGTCACCGGCCTGCTGGTGCATTTTATCTCGCGCAGACGCGCTGCCCAGGTGGGTCAGGCCCGTACCGCTAATCAGCATATGGGCCGGGTCCGGGTGATCCAGAGGGGGCAGGATGCGCAACTCGGCCAACAACGCGGGATAGTCATGGGTAATGCCCAGGCCGTGCTGGTCGACCTGCTGTGCCAGGCTCACGCCCGCTTCGATGGCAGCGAGGGCCAAATCACGCACGCTGTTGGCCCCCGACACTTCATGTACCAGGTTACCGTCTACCAGGCCGACGCGGCGCTCGCCGGTGGTGAGTTCAAATTGTACTAAACGCATAACGGGTGTCCCTTGATTAAAGATGGGTCGCCGCGCGGGCGCTGGCGGCAAATTCGCTCGACTGGAGCACGTGTTTACGCTCGAGGGTGCGATACACCACGAACGTCAGGAAGAGCCCGAACAGCATCACCCCGCTCAGGAAGTACAAGCCCGAGGCGAGGTTGCCGGTGTATTCCTTGAGCGCACCGATCACAAACGGTCCGATGTAGCCACCCAGGTTGCCCACCGAGTTGATCAGGGCAATGCCGGCGGCGGCGCTGGCACCGGCGAAGAAGCGTCCCGGTAATGTCCAGAAGATGGCGGTACAGGAAAACAACGAGAATGCCACCAGGCTCAAGGCCGCCAGTTGCAGCATCGGCACCGTCAGCCAGGCGCTGAAGAACAGCCCGATGGCGCCCAGCACATAGAGCACTGCCAGGTGGCCATAGCGATCATTGAGGCGGTCGGAACTGCGAGGGATGATGAGCAAGCCGATAATGCCGAAGACATAGGGCACCGAAGACACGAACCCGGTGCTCAAATCACTGCCGCCAAACTGTTTGATCAACGTTGGCAGCCACAGCCCCAGCCCGTAAATACTCAGGGTGACGGGCAGGTAGAACAGCGCAAGCAGCAATACGCGCTTGTCTTTCAGAGCATGCAACGGGTTGCCATGACGGGTCTGGCCGTAGGCTTGCAAGTCCTTTTCCAGCTCGCCTTGCAGCCAGTCCTTTTCACCCTGATCCATCCACTTGACCTGTTGCGGGCCGTCCGGCAAGTAACGCAGTACGGGCCAGGTCAACAGAATGGCGGGCGTGCCGATCACAATAAACAGCCATTGCCAGCCATGCAGGCCAAGGATGCCATCCATGCCAAGCAAGCCGCCAGACACGGGCCCGGTGATCATCATGGCGATTGGTTGCGAGAGGATAAACAGGCCCAGGATCTTGCCGCGATGGCGGACCGGAAACCATTGGGTGATGTAGTACAGCACGCCAGGAAAGAACCCCGCTTCGGCGACCCCCAGCAGGAAACGCATGACATAGAAGCTGTGCGGCCCCTGCACAAAGGCCATGCCAATGGTGATGGCGCCCCAGGTGACCATGATCCGGGCAAACCAGCGCCGGGCGCCGAAACGCTCGAGCATCAGGTTGCTGGGGATTTCCATCAGGAAATAGCCAATGAAAAACAGCCCGGCGCCCAGGCCATAGGCGGCATCGCCAATGCCGATATCCGCGCCCATGTGCAGCTTTGCAAAGCCCACCGCGGAACGATCTACATAAGCAATCAGGTACAGCAGGATCAGGAAGGGAATGAGTTTAAGCGTAATGCGACGAATAAGCCGGAGTTCCTGGCTCATGAGACGGTCTCCCATTGTTTTTGTTATGGCACCTCTGGAGTGGCCTCAAGCGGGTTATCGCCAGGATCAGCTCTCAGTGAAAGCGACTATATAGTATTACTATTTAACCAACAACACTTCCACAATGGCTTTTTTAAGGCTAATTTAGCGGTACGGAAAATAATTAGTCATACAATAAGAGCCCGCCATAATGTCAGACAAATTTCCTCCCCTGCGTTCTGCCCAATGGTTCGGCAGCGCTGATAAAAACGGTTTCATGTACCGCAGCTGGATGAAGAACCAGGGCATTGCCGATCATCAGTTCCAGGGCAAACCCATCATCGGTATCTGCAACACCTGGTCGGAACTGACGCCTTGCAATGCGCACTTTCGGACCATCGCCGAGCACGTCAAACGCGGTGTGATCGAGGCCGGTGGTTTCCCGGTCGAGTTCCCGGTGTTTTCCAACGGCGAATCCAATCTGCGACCTACCGCCATGCTGACGCGCAATCTGGCGAGCATGGATGTGGAAGAAGCCATTCGCGGTAACCCGATCGATGGCGTGGTGCTGTTGACCGGTTGCGACAAAACCACCCCGGCGCTGTTGATGGGCGCGGCCAGCTGCGATGTCCCGGCCATTGTGGTCACCGGTGGGCCGATGCTGAACGGCAAGCACAAAGGCAAGGACATCGGCGCCGGGACCATCGTCTGGCAGATGCACGAGTCCTACAAAGCCGGCACCATCAGCCTCGACGAATTCCTCTCGGCCGAGGCCGGCATGTCGCGCTCGGCGGGCACCTGCAACACCATGGGTACGGCCTCGACCATGGCCTGCATGGCTGAAGCCCTGGGCACCTCGCTGCCCCATAACGCGGCCATCCCGGCGGTGGATTCGCGCCGCTATGTGCTGGCCCATATGTCGGGCATGCGCGCCGTCGAGATGGTCCGCGAAGATTTGCGCCTGTCCAAAGTGTTGACCCGGGAAGCCTTTGAAAATGCGATCAGGGTCAATGCCGCCATTGGCGGTTCGACCAACGCCGTGATTCACCTCAAGGCCATCGCCGGGCGGATCGGCGTGGACCTGGAGCTGGATGATTGGACCCGCATAGGGCAGGGCACACCGACCCTGGTGGACTTGCAGCCGTCGGGTCGTTTCCTGATGGAAGAGTTCTACTATGCCGGAGGCCTGCCGGCCGTGTTGCGGCGCTTGGGTGAGAACGGCCTGATACCCAATCCACACGCGTTGACCGTCAACGGCAAGAGTTTGTGGGAGAACGTTAAAAACTCACCGATCTATGGTGACGACGAAGTTATCCGCGCAATCGATAACCCGCTGGTGGCCGACGGCGGTATCTGTGTATTGCGCGGCAACCTGGCGCCTCTGGGCGCGGTACTCAAGCCATCCGCTGCGACCCCGGCCCTGATGAAGCATCGCGGACAGGCCGTGGTATTCGAGAACTTCGACATGTACAAGGCCCGCATCAATGACCCTGAGCTGGCGGTCACTGCCGACTCGATTCTGGTGATGAAGAACTGTGGACCAAAGGGTTACCCGGGCATGGCCGAAGTGGGCAACATGGGCCTGCCCGCCAAGCTGCTGGCTCAGGGCGTGACCGATATGGTGCGCATTTCCGATGCCCGCATGAGCGGCACGGCGTACGGCACAGTGGTGCTGCACGTAGCACCGGAAGCCGCGGCCGGCGGGCCACTGGCGGCTGTGCAGGAAGGTGACTGGATTGAACTGGACTGCGCCACTGGACGCCTGCACCTGGATATCAGCGAGGCCGAACTGACCGCTCGCCTGGCCGATATCGAGCCGCCAAAAAACCTGTTGATTGGCGGCTATCGCCAGCTCTACATCGACCATGTCATGCAGGCTGACCAAGGCTGCGACTTCGATTTCCTGGTGGGCTGCCGAGGATCGCAAGTACCCCGTCATTCCCACTGAGTGGCGCCACCGGCCAAGCGCGCCCGCCATGACAATCATAGCGGGCGCGATTCAACCCGCGCCTGCTATGATCCGCGCTTTCAACCGAAAGGATCGACCTGCGCCCCATGGATTATCGTCAGCCCTCCGACCGCAAAAGCATGCACACGCGCATCGTTCAGGAACTCGGCCTGCAGATTGTCTCCGGGCGCTTCAAACCCGATGACAAACTGCCTGCCGAAGCCTTGCTCTGCGCCGAATATGCGGTCAGCCGCCCGGTATTGCGCGAAGCCACCCGGGTGCTGGTTGCCAAAGGCCTGGTGTACTCCAGGCCGCGCGTGGGCACCGTGGTCAAGCCACGCCGCGAGTGGCACATGCTCGACCCTGATGTATTGCACTGGTTGCTGCAGGCCTCGCCCCAAAATGAATTTTTTGGCTTGCTGACCACCGTGCGCAGCATTATCGAGCCCGCCGTGGCAGCGCTCGCAGCCCAGCATGCAACTGCAGAGGATGTGGCATCGATCCATGAAGCCTACCAACGCATGGAAAGTGCCTCCAGCCCTGAAGAGCTGCTGCAACCCGACCTGGACTTTCACAGCCGGATTGCCGACGCAACCCATAACGACTTGCTGGCCAACTTGTGCAACATGCTGTCCTTGGCCTTGCGCGAAGCAATGAAGCACTCCAACCGTCGACCCAACCTGCACGAACTTGCACTGCCACGGCACAAGGCAATCTTGACCGCGATCGAAAGCCGCGACGCTTTGGGCGCGCGCCAGGCCACACTGGTACAGCTCGAAGACGCGCGCATGGCGCTGGATGTGGTGCTGAGCCAAGGGTGAGGGCGGTTGATTTGACCCGTCAGCATTTGACCGAGGCATAGAGGGCGGGCAGGGCGTGGCCTGGGCCCAGTATGGACCGTCCTGATTCATACCTGCGACTTCACAAAGCTTCACATTTGCACGGCGGGAAAGGGCGGGGATATGGGTTAGCATCGCGGCGCTGCCTTGGGGCGCAAGCGTGCTGACAGCAACGGCTTAAAATGCCTGACAAGCGTTTGAAAGCCGGGATCCCGGTTAAAAGGTCTCTTTATTGTGCGTACAGGCAAGTCAAACCGTTGGTTAGTCCTTATGTCGGTCATTCTGGCTTTTATGCCGATTGTCCTGGATTACACCATTCTCCATGTCGCGGTTCCGTCACTGACCCTTGCGTTGCAAGCAACGGGTACCGAGATTCTGTGGATCATCGACATCTATCCGTTGTTGATGGCCAGCCTGCTGATTCCCATGGGCACGCTTGCGGACAGGGTCGGCCATCGCCGAATGCTGCTGGCCGGGCTGGGTATCTTTTGCGCAGGCTCCGTACTGGCGGCCTTTTCTCCCAATGTCGCAGCGTTGATCGGGGCACGGGCGTTCATGGCATTCGGCGGCGCCATGATCATGCCCAGTGTCCTCGCGATTATTCGACAGACGTTTGAAGACCAGAGCGATCAAGCCGTAGCGCTGGGTATCTGGGGCGCTGTTGCCTCCACGGGAGCCGCCATCGGGCCCTTGGTAGGGGGCGCATTGCTTGAGCACTTCTGGTGGGGGGCGGTCTTCCTGATTAATGTGCCCGTGATGCTGCTGGTCATACCCTTGGTGATCGCCTGGATACCGCGACGCAGTGTGGTCGGCGATGGAAACTGGACCATAGGACAGTCCGTGATTCTGATCCTGGGTGTCATGGCAAGTGTCTACGCCCTTAAATCGGGTTTCAAAACCAACAGCTCTCATTTCGTAACCGGTGCCTGTTTTGTATTCGGAGCACTGATGCTGGTGTGGTTTGTACGCAAGCAACGTCATACCTTGACCCCGATGCTTGACCTGAGCCTTTTTGCCATTCCGGCGGTCAGCACGGGTATCGTCATGGCGCTGGTCACTATGGGTGCGCTTGCCGGGTTCGAATTGCTGCTGGCTCAAGAACTGCAGTTCGTCATGGGCCGTACCCCCCTGGAAGCCGGTATTTTCATGATGCCGCTGATGATTGCGGCTGCAATCGGTGGGCCTCTTGCAGGCGTTATCCTGCGGGCGATTGGCCTGAGGTGGGTTGCGAGTTGCTCGTTGCTGGTGTCCGCTGCAAGTCTGGTCGGATTGGCCCAAATACACCTGGGCAGCGCCGGGGTGGCCGTTATTGTGATGCTGGTGGCTCTGGGGCTTTCCCTCAGCATCGGCTTGACCGCCTCGTCGGTGGCGATCATGAACAGTATTCCAATGGAGAAGGCGGGCTCGGCCGGAGCCCTTGAGGCCACCAGTTACGACCTTGGCACCGGATTGGGCATAACCGTTTTCGGTATTCTCCTAGTTTCCACCTATGAAGAATCCATACAGCTGCCTGACGGCATTCCATCTGCCATGGCCGAGACAGCCGTCCGGTCTATTGGTGAAACGATGATTGCGGCCAAAACACTTGGAGGCATTCAAGGCCAGCAGCTGGCTGCAGCGGGGCAAAAGGCTTTTAGTGCTTCCCACAGCATGGTTTTACTGACGGCGGCTGCACTGGTCGGGGCATTGAGCCTGTTGGTCTGGTTTGTGTTGAAGCATCACAAAAACAGGTCGGGTGCAGGTAGTTGAAAATCGCCTCAAAACGGGCTGCCAAGATGGCTTCATTGAAAGCCAGCTCCCGACTTACCGCATAGGTTAGAAAGCTGGGATTGCAACGAGTTCTACAAGTGGTCCATAAGGCGTAGAGAGCAGAAGAGGGTGGACAACATGCGTCAGCTGATGTCGAGCGGCGAGTTCAATCGAAGGGGGCTTGCCTGTTAGCCTGCAGTCGGCTTCGTCGTCACATCTAGCCTCTATGCGCTGGCCGCTGCAAGCGGCACCCATTGACACATCGCAGTCATCTATCAGAGCACTCGAACTGAGTAGCCTTGCAGCAGGCCGAGCAGGATCTGAATTTCCTGTTGGCCTCCAATGTCGCTCTAGAGCTCAAGGAAAGGTTGAGTTGCCCGATATCCTTAGGTTTAAACCAGTACCACAGGGAGCGTTAAATGCTTGATATTCTTCTGAAGATCTACAGCTTCATCTCACAGATATGGTCATCGCTCTCTCAAGAGCAAAAAGACTCGATATGCCAAGCTTTCGTAGATCTCATGGACAAAGCCTTCCGAGAATTTTTCAAGGCTAACTCAGGGGCTGCACAATGAAGTCTCTCGTAGATGTTGTATACGCCAAGACGGATGCCGGACAGCCTGCATCTGAATCACTGGCGGTTAGCACTCAGGCGGGAATTAAAGTTGCGGCGGTCGCCATCCTGGGTGCGACGCTGGGAGTATCCAAGGCATCGACATTCGCTGAGGAGGCAGCAAACCTCGTGACTGACAAACAATTCTTAGGTGAGCTCGAGAGCGAAATCGGGCTTCCGAAGTCCGGTGAGACAGAGGATGAATTCGTGGTCCGCGCCAAAGAAGCAATGTTCAAGATGCTGCAAGGCAAACTCAAGTGACAAGAGGCCCCGCAAAGTGGGGCCTTTTTGAAACACAGAAGGGAGGGCCGAAGCTCGACGTATAAAATCGGCGCGAGCTCCAATCTAGTCAAATGGTAAATAGTATTTCATCAGTGTCGAGGTTGGTGGCTCGTTAGTTTAATTTTCAGTAAGCGCTAGTGCCTTACGAGGTTCATAAGCATTTCTAACATAACTTATGATTTAACATAATATACATTATGCGTAATTACGCATAATGTATCAGGGCCAGTGGAGGTCAGATTTCAAGGCGTCATAATTCGCCCATTCTGTACCGATCCCTGATTGATTGCGTTACGGCATAATCACCACCTTCGTACTGCACCCGCCACAATGGAATGACAAATGATCAGAGCATTTGAACAACACGACATGGAGCGTGTTTTGGAAATCTGGCTGAGCGCATCGATCAAGGCCCATGACTTTATCGACGCGGCTTACTGGCAATCCCATACAGCAACGATGCGTGATGTTTACATCCCTGCATCAGAGACTTATGTGCTCGAAGATCAATCCGGTGTCCAGGGGTTTTGCTCCTTGCTGGGCAATCAACTGGCCGCGCTGTTTGTTGACCCGGTCCATCAAGGCAAAGGTCTGGGCAAGCAGTTGCTTGAACACGCGAAAAACCTTCGTGGCGAGCTGACCCTTGCGGTTTATAAAGAGAATGCGCCCAGCCTGGCCTTTTATCGCTCACAGGGCTTTGCGGTGCTGCGCGAGCAAATTGACGCGCAGACAGGCCATGCTGAATACCTGATGGCGTTAAGTAATTGATCCTCCCACAACCTTTGCTGACAGCCATCGAGACCCTGTATTTGCCCGCAGCATTGGCGTATCCGGCTGATTACTCAGTAGAAAGTGCCGCCCGGGAATATGGCGGTGTGCGCTTTACCCTTGCAGGTCGCAAAGTCGTCTTCAGGGTCGCCAAAGTCACGCCAACCAAGGTCGGCCAGTTCGTCACCTTGTGGAAACGGCCCTGTCCAGGCGGCGAAATTACGCCGCTGGATAGCGCGGATGATATCGATTTCGTGGTGGTTCATGTCTCTTCTGAAGGACAATGCGGGCAGTTCATTTTTGATCGTGAAACCTTGTTGTCACGCGGTGTCTTTGCCATCAATGGTCGCGGCGGCAAGCGCGCTTTGCGGGTTTATCCGCCCTGGAGCCAGCCTGCAGCCCGCCAGGCCGTGCAGTCTCAAAAATGGCAAATCGAGTGTTTTGTGGCGATGACTCCATGGGAACCGGCCTCAATATTGCGTATTCGCGACCTTTTCCGCTGCGTGTAGCCTTGGTTTGATATGCGCTTTTGATATAACTAAACTAAAGAACTATTTAGTATAGTTATTAATAGGGGGTTTTTAGTGCGCTGATTCTCACCCTGCACACTGGCCAAAGCCACCCCCTGCCCACTGCGGCTTGCCTGTGCTCGACGACATTGCTAGTGTCGGGCAATGACTTCTTATCGCCTCACCTCGACCACTACCACCACGACCGCTGAATGCGGAGCGTGCGAAGTGTCGTGAGCCGATGGCAAACGAATTTCAAAGGCCCGCCAGCGATGGACAGGGCCTTTTTTTATGCCCTTGCCTCGCTGGTTCTAACGCAAGGAGATGCACCCATGTACGCCCTCTTGGTTCTTGATATGCAGGTTGGACTTGTTCACGGCCCGGACCGCCCCTGGCGCGGCCCTGAGTTGCTGGAAACCGTTAATGCCCTGCTGCATAAGGCGCGCAGTGCCGGTGCGGGGATTTTTCTGGCTCGGCATATCGGTCCCGTTGGCTCGCCCATTGAGCCAGGCAGCCCGTTGACCCTGCTGGCACCGGAGCTGACGTTGCTGGGCAGTGAAGTGGTCTTTGAAAAACACAGGCCCAATGCCTTTGCCATGACCGGGCTGGCCGAGCAGTTGCGTGCTTGCGGCGCTACCGGTGTGGTGATTGCCGGGATGAAAACCCAGTATTGCATCGACAGTACCTGCCGGGCGGCTCGAGACCTGGGCTTTGATGCCGTGCTGATAGCTGACGGTCATACATGCTCGGATACCGCCGAGCTCAAGGCCGAACAGATTGTTGCTCATCACAATGCCAGCCTTGCCGGGCCCTTCTGCCAACTGGTCCAGGCACAGGACTGGCGCTTCTAGCCCCACTCCCCCTCTGGCACGCCCTGCACTGACAATTTGTCGCAGGGCTGTGTTTTTGTTAAAGTTATAAAACTAACCGTTTAGTACATTCCAATTCCGGACGTTTTCCGCTCTGTCGTTACTGCCTGCATAAGGCCTGGGCGGCGGGCAGAAACGCCGGCTGCGTCTAGGGCTGCGCTGCAAACAGCTACAGTCAAAGACGATGCCCTCCTTCCAACCGTTCATGTATCAATAGGGTCATGCACCATGAATAAGCCTCAACCTTCGGCAGCCGTAAGCCGTTGGCCCATCTGGGTCGCAGCTCTCGGTGTGCTGGTCTTCGGATTACTCTTTATCGCCGGTGGTGGTTACCTCGCCACGCTCGGTGGCAGCCTGTACTTCCTGATCGCAGGCCTGGGCATGCTGGTCTCGGCCGTGCTGCTGTTCAAGCGCCGCCTGGCGGGTGCCTGGCTGTTCGCGGCCGTGATGGTCGCCAGTCTTGTCTGGGCGCTGGTCGATGCAGGGCTGGTTTTCTGGCCGCTGGTGTCGCGTCTGTTTGCCCTGGCCGTGCTCAGCCTGGTCGTGGCGCTGGCTTACCCGACACTGCGCAAGGCCAATGGCCTGGGCGGCAACGGCGGTTATGCGCTGGGCGCGGTACTGGCCGTGGCCATCGCTGCCGGTTTCTGGGGCATGTTCCAGCCTCACGCTTCGATCGCCCCCACCGGTGACGGCCCAGGCCTGACCCAGGTCGACCCGTCCAAGGCCCAGAAAGACTGGGCACACTACGGCAATGACGAAGGTGGCAGCCGTTTTGCTGCATTGGACCAGATCAACCGCAGCAACGTGTCGAAGCTGGTACCGGCCTGGACCTACCAGACCGGCGACGTCGCTATCAGCGATGGCAACGGTGCTGAAGACCAGATGACCCCGCTGCAAGTGGGCGACAAAGTATTTATCTGTACGCCGCACAACAACCTGATCGCACTGGATGCCGACACCGGCAAAGAGCTGTGGAAGAACAACATCAATGCCAAGGCCGCCGTCTGGCAGCGTTGCCGTGGCCTGGCGTACTTTGATGCCAGCGCCCCAGTCGCCGCACCTACCGATGGCAGCACCCCGGCCGCAGCTGTCACCGTTGCACCGGGCGCAGCCTGCCAGCGTCGCCTGCTGACCAACACCATCGATGCCCGCTTGATTGCTGTCGATGCGGACACCGGCAAGTTCTGCCAGGACTTCGGCAGCAATGGCCAGGTTGATCTGAAGGCTGGCCTGGGCAATGTGCCTGATTCCTACTACCAGTTGTCGTCGGCACCCTTGATGGCAGGCACCACGGTGGTAGTTGGCGGCCGCGTGGCTGACAACGTGCAAACCGATATGCCAGGTGGTGTGATCCGTGGTTTTGACGTGGTGACCGGCGCCATGCGCTGGGCCTTCGACCCGGGCAACCCGCAGGACAAGCAAGCACCGGCAGACGGCAAGACTTACGTTCGCAGCACGCCCAACAGCTGGGCGCCGATGTCCTATGACCCGCTGATGAACACCGTGTTCTTGCCAATGGGCAGCTCGTCCACCGACATCTATGGTGTTGAACGTACCGAACTGAACCACAAGTACGGCGCCTCTGTGCTGGCACTCAATGCCACTACCGGTGACGAAAAGTGGGTCTACCAGACCGTTCACAATGACCTGTGGGACTTCGACCTGCCGATGCAGCCCACCCTGATGGACTTCACTGTCGCCGACGGCAGCAAAGTGCCAGCGCTGGTGATCGGCACCAAGGCCGGGCAGATTTTTGTGCTTGATCGCCATACTGGCCAGCCGCTGACCAAAGTTGAAGAAGTACCGGTCAAGGCCTCGAACATCCCGGACGAGCCCTACTCGCTTACCCAGCCAAAATCCGTGGGCATGCCACAGATTGGCGCGCAGACCCTGACCGAATCGGACATGTGGGGCGCCACCCCGTTCGATCAGATGCTGTGCCGTATTTCCTTCAAGAAAATGCGTTACGAAGGTCTGTACACTGCGCCGGGCACTGACGTGTCGTTGAGCTTCCCGGGTTCGCTGGGTGGCATGAACTGGGGCAGCCTGTCGACTGACCCGGTACACGGTTTTATCTTCGTCAACGATATGCGCCTGGGCTTGTGGGTGCAGATGGTACCGCAGCAAAAAGACGCCAAGGCCTCTTCCGGCGGCGAAGCGCTGAACACCGGTATGGGTGCAGTTCCGCTTAAAGGCACGCCTTATGCCGTGAACAAGAACCGCTTCCTGTCGATTGCTGGCATCCCTTGCCAGGCGCCGCCTTTCGGCACCTTGACCGCCATTGACATGAAGACCCAGAAAGTCGCCTGGCAAGTACCGGTCGGTACTGTGCAGGACACCGGCCCGCTGGGTATCAAGATGGGCCTGCAACTGCCGATTGGCATGCCGACCCTGGGCGGTACGCTGTCCACCCAAGGTGGCCTGATCTTTATTGCCGGCACTCAAGACTTCTACCTGCGCGCCTTTAACTCGGCCAACGGTGAAGAAGCCTGGAAAGCCCGTTTGCCAGTTGGCAGCCAGGGCGGCCCGATGACCTTTGTTTCGCCCAAAACAGGCAAGCAATATGTCGTCATCACCGCCGGTGGTGCCCGTCAGTCGCCGGATCGCGGTGACTATGTGATCGCTTACGCGTTGCCTGACAACAACTAAGCACTGCCATGCCCTGTGGCAGCAGGCTTGCCCGTGATGGCAGCACCTCGGTCATTCAGACAGACCGGGGTGCCTGCATCGCGGGCAAGCCCGGCTCCCACAATGATCGCGCAAGCTTTTTAGCCTGGGTACACCCCCTAATAATGTGGGAGCTTTTTACCCTGGGTACAGCCTCTGAAACTGTGGGAGCGGGCTTGCCCGCGATGGCAGCACCGCTACCACAGCTTCTAACCAGCCTTGCTCAGCAACACCCGCGTCACCCTCCGCTCTTCTACCTCGACTACGGTCAAGGTCCAGCCTTCCCACGTTAGCTTGTCGCCAATCATTGGCAGACGATCCAGCAAACTCATCACCATCCCGGCCATCGTCTGGTAGTCGTCTGTCGCCTTGGCCAAAAAGCCGGTGTGCTGGCGGATCTGGCTCAGGTTCAAGGCACCACTGACCAGATACCCGTCCTCTCGGGCCACGATATTCGGTCCTGCTATCTCACTGGCATCCGGCAACTCGCCGGCGATGGACTCCAAAATGTCAGTCATGGTCAGCAGCCCGATAAAGTCACCGAACTCGTTGATGACGAACGCAATGTGCGTCGACTCTTTGCGCATCTGTTCCAGAGCATTGAGTATCGTGAAACTGTCCAGCAGGTTGATGGCCTTGCGGGCCATGGCTTCCAGATCAGGTTCGTGACCTGCCAACAGCTCTTTGAGCAATTCCTTTTTATGAATAAAGCCCAGCGGCTCGTCAACCCGGCCTTCGCGGATCAGCGGCAGTCGAGAGTACGACGAGTGCATCAGCGTCGTACGAATGGTGTCTGCTGAATCCGCGAGGTCGATATGATCGATCTCGGCCCGAGGCGTCATCACGGTACGAATCGGGCGCTCTGCCAGTTGCAGTACGCCACTGATCATCACGCGTTCGCGTCGGTGGAAAACTTCCTTGTCTTCGCCGCCTTCAAGCATGTCAGCAATGTCTTCGCCCACTTCATCTGCATTCAAGGTACGACCGCCCAGCAAACGCAACACTGCATGAGCCGTACGCTCGCGCATCGGGCGCAGGCCCTGCACGCTTTTCTTGCGGCGCGCACGGGCAATCTGGTTCAGCACTTCGATCAGGATCGAGAAGCCGATGGCCGCATACAGGTAGCCCTTGGGAATGTGGAAGCCCAGGCCTTCGGCGGTCAGGCTGAAGCCGATCATCATCAGGAAGCCCAGACACAGCATGATCACCGTCGGGTGACTGTTGACGAATTTGGTCAGGGGTTTGCTGGCAATGATCATCAAGCCGATCGAGAACACCACCGCGATCATCATCACCGACAGGTGTTCAACCATGCCCACAGCAGTTACCACCGCATCCAGGGAGAACACGGCATCGAGCACCACAATCTGCGCCACGATCGGCCAGAACATGGCGTAGCCCATGTTTGATGTACGTTCGGCCACATGCCCTTCCAGTCGTTCATGCAACTCCATCGTCGCCTTGAACAACAGGAACAGACCACCGAACAGCATGATCAGGTCGCGACCCGAGAACGATTTGTCGAACACTTCAAACAACGGCGCCGTCAGCGTGACGATCCACGAGATGCTGGCCAGCAGGCCCAGGCGCATTACCAGTGCAAGCGTAAGACCGATCACCCGGGCACGGTCGCGCTGCTCCGGCGGCAACTTGTCCGCCAGGATGGCGATAAACACCAGGTTATCAATGCCCAGTACCAGTTCCAGCACAATCAACGTCAACAGGCCGAGCCAGGCCGTGGGATCTGCAATCCATTCCATAGGTATCAGTCAATCTCACGAAGGTTCAGGGTTAACGACGAGCGCGCGCGGGCAAGCGTAGCAGCGGATGTGCTAACGCAAAACGGAGGGCTGGAGAAAGGTAAAGCACGCTCGACAGAGGTGATCAAGCGAAGAAGGGGCGCAGGTTCAGAGCTGCGACTGGGTGGTTCCTGAAGGGTGTTCATACAAGCCTTTAGTGAATTGGGGATGCAATCCTACAGCGATTAACCTCAATTCCTGCTAGCGGACTTATTACAAAATTTAACAAGTCCTCCCTGCCCCGCCTTGCTCGACCTGCCTGGCAAACCATTGCAACACCGCGGCACACGCCGGGTGCGAGGCTGCAGCAGGTTGCAGGCACAACGAATAGTTGCCACCGGTTTTCAACGGTTCGCCAAAGGGAATCACCAGTACCCCGCGTTGAATGGACTCGGCCGCCAGGGTCATGTCCGTGACTGCAACCCCCAGGCCACGCGCGGCAGCGTCGAGGGCCAGTTCATCGAGATTGAACGGGATATGCCGGTAACTGTGCAACGGCTTGCCGTCATTGGCCGCGAGCCAGTCGATCCAGGCTTGCTGGTCGGCCGAACGATGCAACAACGCGAAGCACACCAGGTCCGCCATTGACGTCAGCGGCCCCAGATCAGGTGCACACACCGGTACCAGAGCCTCGTCGAATAAAGCCATGCAGGCCGGATCAGTGGAGGGTCGAGGCAAGTACAGGATATAGGCATCGCTGTCGCTGGCCGGTTCGACTATCTCGGTGGCCACCGTTTCAATCGACAAGGCGATGTCCGGGTGCTGCAAGTAGAAGTCACTGAGCTTTGGCAGCAACCAGCGCACGGCCAGCGACACATGCATGCGGATACGAAACGGCCGCTTTTGCGGCGATAAACGATCTTCCAGCAGCTTTAACTGCTCAAGCATGCTGCGGGCACTGGCCAGTACCTGCTCGCCTTCGACCGTCAGGCGCACGCTGCGACTGGTTCTGGCCAACAACGTCACGCCAAAGTGAGCTTCAAGTTGCTGGATTTTCCGGCTGATTGCGCTTTGCGTCAGGCACAGCGTTTGCGCGGCCAGGGTGAAGCTGCCCGATTCGGCAACCTCAATCAATGCCTGCAAACCCTGCAATGACGGTACATGACGAACCTTGTCCATGTGTTTTATGCATCAATCAATGAATTAATAGCGTTGGTTATATCACTTGCCACAGCATAAATTCTATCCATAACCCGTGCCAGCAGCGGCCAGCCATGCAAATAGCGCATGTATGCAGACGCCGCGCTGCATCCTGACCGGCAAATGAGGTGAAACGTGAAAAATGAATGTGGCTGGATTGCCCTGGCAGGAAGTTCCCCTGTGCGCGATCACCTCAAGGGCGTTGAAAAAACCGACTGGTTGATTATCGGTGCGGGCATTACCGGTCTCAGTGCGGCCCATTCCCTGGCGCAATTGCACCCTCAAGCTCGTATCGTGATTGTCGACAGGCAACGGGCTGCGCAAGGGGCATCGGCACGCAACTCCGGCTACGCGGTGGCCCATGAAAACCCGGCTGATGACGAACTCATCGGCAACAGCGGTTTTGCCGGCTATGCCGTGGACTCGACCATCGGCCAGGCGGCCGCTGATGAAGTGCGCATGCGCATTGCGCGCCACGGCATTGACTGCGAATACCGGGATTCGGGCTACTACTTCGCCGTCAACGACCCGGGCAAATTGACTCAGGTTGAGGCCAAGCTTAAAACCCTGCAGGCAGTGGGCGCATCTGCGCACTTTCTGGAAGGCGCGCAACTGGCACAGACCCTCGGTACCCGCCATTACCAGGCGGCCATCTGGTGCGGCAATGGCAATGCGTTGTTACATCCGGCGAAATACGTCAAGGGCCTGCTGGATGCCTTGCCGGCCAATGTCAGTCTGTTTGAAAACACCGACATCAGCGGGCTTGAACGCCTGAGTGGCGGGCGCATCCGGGCCAGCGGCAGCCAGGGCAGCATTGAAGCTGCGCAGGTACTGGTCTGCCTGAATGCCTTTATCCCCCGCGCCGGGATCGACACTGGCGCAACCTTCCCGATGGAACTCAGCGCCAGCCTCACCCGCCCACTGACAGACAAGGAGTATGAGGCCATCGGCAGTGTCGAGCCCTGGGGGGTACTGTCGACCCGGCCGCTGGGCGCCACAGTGCGCTTGACACCCGATCGCCGGGTGATGATCCGCAACACCGCGGAATACCGCACCAGGGACCTGTCCAACCGTGACCTGTTGCAACGGCGCAAGCACCATGTGCTGGGCTTGCAACGGCGTTTTCCAGGGCTTGACGAGCAGGATATTGCCTACACCTGGACCGGCCATCTAAGCGCCAGCCGTAGCGGCCAGCCCTACTTTGCCAAGGTCGAAGAAGGTATTTATGCCGTGGCCGGCTGCAATGGCTCCGGAGTCGCACGCGGCACGCTGTGGGGTCGTCTGCTCGCCGAGCTGGCATCTGGCGCCAGCTCTGCCCTGTTGCAGTCGGTTATGGCGCGAGCCAAACCGGGCTGGCTGCCACCCCGTCCGTTCTTTGATATCGGCGCCGTACTGCGCATGCGCATGGAAGCCGTCAGAGCCAAAACAGAAATCTGAACACTCTCACAGCACAGAAGAATAAAAGCTCCTTGAAAAGGTGATTGAACATGCACATCAACACGCTATCCCTTGCGGTCATGCTCGCAGCGTTTCCGGCGATCAGCCAGGCCGACGAGAGTGTGAATATTTCCAACTGGAACGGCTATATCGCCGACGACACCCTGACCAGTTTCACCAAGGAAACAGGGATCAAGGCTACCTACGATATTCACGACAGCAACGAAGTGCTGGAATCCAAGTTGATGACCGGCAATACCGGCTATGACGTGGTCAGCCCTTCGAACCACTTTATGTCGCGCCTGATCAAGGCCGGTGCCATCCAAAAGTTGGACAGGAGCCAGTTGCCCAACTGGAAGAACCTGGACCCGGTGTTGATGAAAAAGCTGGAAGTCAACGACCCCGGCAACCAGTACGGCTACCCCTATATGTGGGGTACGGCGGGGATCGGCTACAACGTCGAGAAGATCAAGGCGATTTTTGGCACCACGGATGTCACCCAGTCCTGGAGCTTGTTTTTCGATGAAAACAACATCAAAAAACTGAGCCAGTGCGGTGTGGCGATCATCGACAATCCGACGCAAGTACTGCCGATCACCCTCAATTACCTGGGCTTGCCGCACCATAGTCATGAGCCTGAGGACTACAAGAAAGCCGAAGCGGCGCTGCTGAAAATACGACCTTATGTTCAGTATTTTCATGCATCCAAATACATCAGTGATCTGGCAAACGGCAATATTTGCGCGGTGATCGGTTTTAACGGTGATGTGGTCCAGGCTGCGGCCAGTGCCCGGGAAGCCAGGAACGGGATCGATATCGCCTACTCGATCCCCAAGGAAGGTTCGACGTTATGGCTGGATATGGTGGTCATGCCTAAAAGCGCGCCCCATGAGAAGAATGCCTACAGCTACATGAATTACCTGCTGACCCCGCAAGTGATTGCCAATATCAGCAATCATATCCACTACGCCAACCCCAACCAGGCGGCAGACGCGTACCTGGCGCCGGACGTGAAACAGGACCCGGCGATCTACCCGTCCAGTGCCGTGATCGACACCCTGTTCACCGTGGAAGACCTGCCGGCCAAAATCGCCCGTCTGAGCACCCGTTTGTGGACCAAGCTCAAGACCAATACCTGACAGACCGCGTCGTATGTGGCGCGGGATCATTGTGGGAGCGGGCTTGCCCGCGATGCGGGCGCCTCGGTTTGTCTGAATGACCGCGGTGTACGCCATCGCGGGCAAGCCCGGCTCCCACACTGCGTCTGCTAATTCAGTGCCCCACCCCCACGAGGGTCACAACAAGAAACGGTCTGTCACATTGCGCCGCTCATTGTCATCACGCACGTCATAGCTGACCGTGGTAGCAATGTTGGCGTGGTGCGCCAGCTTTTGTGCGATCGACACGTCGTACTCTTCGATCACCCGGGTAATAAACGAACGACGAAAGTCGTGGGGCATGATGTCGACACCCACCTGCCTGCCCCGCTGCTTGGCAATGTAGTAAATGGCGTGTTTGGTCAGGCGGTCACGGGTGATGTGATTGCCACGTCGGATGCGATTGAACAGGAAGCTGTCATCCTCCACTCCATCTGGCAGATTGGCCCGGCGAAATGCCAGCCAGGCTTCAAGTTTTTCAAAGGCCCAGGCCGGGGCGAACTTGATCAGCTCCTTGTTGCCCTTGCCCAGCACCTGCAAGCTGCGCTGTTCTACATCGACCTGCCACAGGTCCATGTTCACCGACTCGGACTTGCGCATCCCCGAGCCATACAGAATCGCGATGATTGCCGCATCCCGCAGCCCCTGGGGACGCGGGTCTGCCGCACAGGCATCCATCAATTCGCGAATCAGGTTACGCCGCAGGTTACGCCCCTTGACCAGCCGCGAACCACCCCCCGCCTTGACGGCGCGGATCTTGAGCAAATGATCCTGGGTGATCAGGTTTTGTTGCCAGGCCTGGTTCATCACCCCGCGAATGGCATTGACGTACAGCGACGAGGTATTCGGCGCGTAGCCGTCCTCACGCAACGCTGCCACTAGCGCGGTGATATGCCCCGGTTGCAATTGATGCCAGGGGAATTCATCAATCGCCACATCTTCGGCGCCCAGGCGATCCGCCGCTTCCTGCAAGACATAGCGCATGGTCTGGCGGCTGGAGGGGGCAAGTCGCTGAAGGTAAAGCGCCACGGGGGGTTGCACCGGGTTTAACAGCGAGGGCGAAAGCGACGGCAGCGGGGAGTCAATCGTAGACAAAACCAATCTCATTACAGGCAGAAACAGTTCGCAATATACCCCATGCGCCGGGGATTTCCGCGTTTAGCGCATCAACGCCCACCCACTCGCGATTTGCATGGCCCGGTCATGGCATACATGCATTCTGCACGAATAAAAATGTCAGCCTTAAAACCTAACCAATTGATTTTTATTGATTTCATATCGTTCATTCAAGTTGGTACAGCTAATGCAACGTTCATCCCTGAGGGTCGCATGCAAAAAGGCCCATCCCTATCCGTGAAAGAGACAGGTGAGTGAATATGAATGCCATCGATTTGCTGTTGGAAGACCACAAGCGCGTCAAGGCCATCTTGAACCAGCTCAGTGATTCCACCGAGCGCGCCGTGAAAAAACGCACTGAACTGCTCAACAAGCTTGAAATGGAAATTACTATCCACACCCGCCTTGAAGAGGAAATCCTCTACCCGGTGTTCAAGAAAGCCGGTGGTAAAGAGCAAGCCGTCATGTACCACGAAGCGAAGGAAGAACACCGCACTGTGGACTCCCTGGTATTGCCTGACCTGAAGAAAACCGCCCCCGATTCTCTGGAGTTCTCCGGTCGGGCAAAGGTGGTCAAGGAGCTGCTCGAGCACCATATCGAAGAAGAGGAAACCGAGATGTTTCCCCAGGCCCGCAAGTTGCTTGGCAAGGCAGTGCTCGAGGAACTGGGCAAACAGATGGAGGCGATGAAAGCCGAGTACAAAAAATCCCTGAACAGCAAGCCTCTGGCGGCGTGATGGCGCCAGCGCCTGGCAGGGTCAGCTCTGGCTGAAACCTCGCGCCAGCATTACTGCAACCCCCAGTAACATGCAGGCTGTAGCCCGTTGCAACAACACCTGTCGCGACGGGCTTTGCAGCGCCCGGCGAATACGCTGGCCGAAGTAGCAGTACAGGCAACCGCTGGCGAACTGCAGCAGCAGAAAGGTCAGCCCCAGTACCAGCAAGTCCTGCGCGTGGGTGGCACTGCCCTGCCCGGCAAACTGCGGGAACACGGCACTGAACATGACGATGGTTTTCGGGTTGGAAAACCCGGTGAGCAAGCCTTTGCCAAAGCGCCCCCGCAAACCACTGTCCAGGGTGGCGGTACGCTCCAGCGCCAGCCCGCTGCTGTTCCATTGGCGCCAGGCCAGATACAGCAGGTAGGCAACCCCGATGTACTGCAGGGCGCGACTGATCAACGGATTACCCTTGATCAGCTCGGTAAAGCCCACGGCAAAAATCAGCATCGATACCAGATACGCTGCGCTGGCACCCAGCTGTACCGGCATTGACCGTTTCAAGCCTTCCTGCATGCCAAACCCCATCAGCAGCAGGGTCATGGGGCCGGGACTGAAGGTCATGGTGGCGCAGAACATCAGAAAATATAGAAATGAAGCGAGTGTCAGTTGCGTGGCCATTACCGTGGTTCAATCCAGTCAATTCGGTCGCGCAGTCTAGGCAGGCCCTGCCGAACATTGGCAGATCAAGCACCGGCAAACTTTACCGACCTTTACTGGTAGCATGACCGGCAAAGTACGAGGCCCTGCATGCACCTACCTACCGTTGTGTTCCAACCCGGCCTGTCCAAGGTCCAGCAGATTGTGAATGCCTTGAGCCAGGCTATCGATCAGGGCCAGCTTGGCCCCGGCAGCAAGTTGCCCTCTGCGCGTGAGATGACAGCGCACTGGGGGGTCAGCAAGTTCACCCTGATCGAGGCGCTGGATCGCCTGCGTGGGCAGGACAGGATCACATCCAGTCAGGGCCTGGGCTACTTTGTTGCAACGACCACGCCGCCAGCCAGGCGCGCCGTCGGCCTGGACCTGCTGCCACAAGACTTGAACAGCGTCTTGCGCCGCTCCCTGACCGGTGCCAGCGGGGCCCTGCGACCCGGTAGCGGGCATTTGCCGGAGAACTGGCTGGACGCCAGCGCCCTGCGCACCAACCTGCGTCAGCTCAGCCGCTCGCCGGCCTTGCGCCTGACCGGCTATGGCGACCCGGCGGGCTATCTGCCGCTGCGTCAGGCCTTGCAGCAAAAGCTCCTGGGCCAGGGCCTGGATGTGGGGGTCGAACAGATCATCACCACGGCCAATACCGTGCTTGCTCTGGACATGCTGTTACGCCTGCATTTACGCCCCGGCGATACGGTGCTGCTGGACACGCCCTGCTACTTCAATTTTCACGCCAATCTGGCCTTGCACGGCGTCAACGTGGTGACTCTGGCCCGCACTGCCCAAGGGCTGGACCTGCATAATCTGGAAGCACTGTTGATCCAGCACCGCCCCGCGCTCTACCTGACCACCGGGCTGCTGCATAACCCCACCGGGCACTCCTTCACACCCGGCCAGGCCTACGGGCTGCTGGAACTGGCCAAGCGCTATGGCTGCTCGATTATCGAGGACGATCTCTACGGTGACTTGCACCCTGAGCCGCCACCCCGGCTGGTAGCGCTGGCAGGCGTTGAGCAAGTGACTTATCTGAGCGGTTTTTCGAAAACCCTCAGTGCCAACCTGCGCGTCAGCTTTGTCGTGGCACCGCCGCAGCGGGCCGCCGAGCTGACCCAGATGAAACTGATCTGTGGCGGGATTACGTCGGAGATGCTCGAACAGGTGGTGTGTTCGATGCTCACTGACGGCACCTATCACAAACATCGCAAGCGCGTGGTGCAAGGCCTGCAGACCAGTGGCGCACGGGTGTCGAGCTGGCTGCAGGGCCTGGGCTTCACCCTGGATGTGCCTTATACCGGCGGCATGTTTATCTGGGCCACATTACCTGCCGGGCTGGATGCCGAAACATTGGCGCAGCAGGGGCTTGCCCGTGGCCTGGTACTGGCGCCGGGGATCCTGTTCGGCCTCGATCCCCATTTACGCAACTGCATGCGCTTCAACGTTGCCCACACTGACACCCCAGCCGTCATGGCAGGCGTCGAGGCGCTACTGGCTAACGCAACCTGAGTGGATCAACCAGTCCGGCAGCAATGGCCATGCCCACCAGATCAGGCAAGTGCTGGGCCTGCATGCGTTTCATCACCCGGGAGCGGTACAGATCGATGGTCTTGACACTGACCCCCAACAACAGCGCAATTTCCCGGGTGGTGTAACCCTTGACCAAGGGCATCAATACATCGCGCTCGCGGGGGGTCAGGCTGTGCAGGCGGGCGTCAAGTTCAGTCTGATCCTGGCTGGCCGTGTGCTGCGTACTGCCACCGCTCAGGGCTTGCTGCACGCTGTCGAGCAGTAACTGCTGGTTGTAGGGCTTTTCGATAAAGTCATAAGCCCCCGCCTTGAAGGCCCGCACCACGATGGGCACATCGGCATGCCCGCTGACAAAGATCACTGGCATCTTGACCCCGCGTGCTTGCAGCGCCTGCTGCACATTCAGGCCGCCCATGCCCGGCATGCGCACATCCAGCACCACACAGGCACTGAGCGCCGGGTCGCAAGCGTCCAGAAAGGCCTGCCCGCTGGTGAACGCCAGCGCATTGAGGCCCACGGACTCCAGCAGCCAGACAGTCGAATCGAGCATGCCCTGATCGTCATCCACCACATACACCACTGAGCGGGTCGGGGTTGTCATCGTTATTCTCTTGTTGGGTTGAGTGAAGCCATCACGGGCAGGCAGCAGCACATCAGCAAGCCGCTGGCTTGTGGTCGGGCATTGAGTTCACCGCCAAAGCCTTCAACGATGCTGCGGCTCATCGACAAGCCCAGGCCGAGGCCATCGGCCTTGCTGGTGTAAAACGGCGTGAACAAGTGCTCAAGCTGCCCGGCGCTGACCCCGGGGCCCTGATCCTGCACGCTGATTTGCAGGGTGACGGCGTCAAGGGCTTGAGCCTGCAGGAGGATCCGTGAAGGCTGGCCCGGCAGTTGTTCGTTATTGGCGTCTATAGCATTACGCAGCAAGTTGAGCAGCACCTGCTCCAGCAACACCCGGTCGGCGTAGACCCGTGGCAGGGAGCCGGGTAATTGCAGTTCAATGGTGACATGCCGTTCCCCGGCCTCCCAGGCACACAGACTGACGGCCTGGCGTGCCACCTCACTGATATCCAGCGCTTGCAGGTTACGCCGTCCCTTGCGCAAAAAGCCGCGCAGGCGCTTGATCACTTGCGAGGCGTGATTGGCATGCAGATTGATCCGCTCCAGCCCTTGGGCTACGCGCTCGACCGCCGCAGGATTACTGCCCAGGGTTTGCAAGTAACGTTGGCTGGCATTGGCGTAATTGACCACGGCCGCCAACGGCTGATTGATTTCGTGGGCAATCCCGGAAGCCAGCTCACCCAAGGTCACCAACCGCGCTGTATGGGCCATTTCATCCTGGTGATGGCGCTGCTGGGCTTCGCGTAATTCGCGTTCGCGCATATCCCTGGCCATCAGTGAGAAAAACCGCTCTCCCGCAGTCGAACGATGGGCCAGCAGCAGTAACGACACCGGCACCGAAGGCTCGCCATTCATGGGCAGCAAGCGGGTTTCGAGACTCCACAGGCCTTGCTCCTCGGCACTGCGCCAGCCACTGCTCTCCAGGGTGGCCAGGACTTGCGCGCTGAAAAAATCGGCCAATGCCGGCATGCCCTGTGCGGGCAGCAAGCCCAGCAGGCTGCGTGCTGCCGGGTTGAGATACGACACCCCGCCAGCCGGGTCGATAAACAGCACCGGATCCGGGTTGGCCTCGACCACATCCGCCAGCCGCCGCTTGTTCTCTTCAGCTTGGATACGCGCGGTGATATCCCGAGATACGCTGATCACCTCGACCACCGCCCCGGTATAGGTTTCGCGTATTGCCCGGCTGGCTGTTTCAAACCACAGGTAGTGCCCCGCCTGATGGCGAATGCGGTACGTCATGGTGTGATAGCCGTCCAGTTGCAAGGCATCACGGGCCTGACGCAGCGCCAGCTTCATGTCATGGCCGTGGAACAGGCGCTGGGCCAGGGTCCCGCGCAGGGTTTCGGGCCAGTAACCGAGCAAGGTCCAGGACGCGGGCGAGGCATCCAGAAAACGCCCGTCAGGGGTATGGCGCGAAATCAGGTCTGTGGTGTTTTCGGTAATCAACCGGTACAGGCGCCGGGCCTTGGCCGCCTCACGCCCGGCCAGCAGCTCGCCACTCGCTTCACGCCCGCGAGCCACCACGCATTGGCTGTCGGGGTCGGGGATCAGGGTCCAGAGCCACACCTGCTGACCGCATTGCGCCTCTACCTGCTCGATTGCCCGGTTCTGCCCGAGGCAGGCACGCACCAGCTCCGGCAAATTGCCGGGCAGTAACGCACGGGCGTGATCCAGCGCCTTGCCGCCCAGTAAACGGCTCAGCGCAGGGTTTACCATACGCGGCGAGCCGTCTGCGTCGAGCACTGCAGTGGGTTGTGGGTCATGCGTGAGCAGTGCAAGCGACATTCGGTATCCAGGCGTTTGGGCAAGGTTTTTTCATATAGTACAAGCACTATAGTGCTTAGGTATTACTTCCATATCAAACACTGAGTGAGCTATAAGTCAGACCGGACATAAAACTGACCCGCTCGCCACCGGCAGAGCAGGCAGCCATAGAGCTAACAATCAGCCACCGGAATGACCTTCATGTCGATTTTTGAGCACGGCCTTGAGCCGACTGCCGTAAACCATATTGCCCTGTCCCCGCTGAGCTTTATTGAGCGCACGGCCAGCGTCTACCCTGATTACCCTGCCGTGATTCATGGTTCCATTCGCCGCACCTGGGCACAGACCTACAGCCGTTGCCGCCGCCTGGCCTGTGCCCTGGCCGGACGCGGGATTGGCCAGGGCGACACGGTGGCGGTGATGCTGCCTAATATCCCGGCCATGCTCGAAGCCCACTTTGCCGTACCCATGATCGGTGCGGTGCTCAATGCCCTCAATGTGCGCCTCGATGCCGAAGCCATCGCCTTTATGCTCGCCCACGGCGAAGCTAAGGTACTGATTGCCGACCGTGAATTCCATGATGTGGTGCATGCCGCCGTGGCCATGCTCGATCACCCGCCGCTGATCATCGATGTGGATGACCCCGAGTACGGTGAAGGCCTACCGGTGAGCCAGCTGGACTATGAAGCGCTGCTGGGTGAAGGCGACCCCGACTATGACTGGCAATGGCCCGCAGATGAGTGGCAGGCCATTGCCCTGAACTACACCTCCGGTACCACCGGCAACCCCAAGGGTGTGGTGTATCACCATCGCGGTGCTTACCTCAATTCCCTGGGCAACCAGATGGTCTGGGCCATCGGCAATCACCCGGTGTATCTGTGGACCTTGCCGATGTTCCACTGCAACGGCTGGTGCTACCCGTGGATTATCACGGCGCTGGCCGGTGTGCATGTGTTCCTGCGCCGGGTTGACCCGCAAAAAATCCTCACACTGATCCGCGAGCACCAGGTCACCCACCTGTGCGGTGCGCCGATTGTGCTCAATGCCCTGGTCAATATGCCCGAGTCCGCCAAGGCCGCCATCGACCACCCGGTGCATGCGATGGTCGCAGGCGCGGCGCCGCCGGCCAAGGTGATTGGTGCGGTAGAGGAAATGGGTATCAAGGTCACCCATGTGTATGGCCTGACCGAGGTCTATGGCCCGGTGACCATCTGCGCCTGGCATGCCAAGTGGGATGAGCAGCCTCTGGCCGAACGCGCACAGATCAAATCCCGCCAGGGTGTGCGCTACCCGACGCTGGAAGGCGTGATGGTGGCCGACCCGAAAACCCTGCAGCCCACCCCGCGCGACGGCGAAACCATGGGCGAGATATTCATGCGCGGCAACACGGTAATGAAGGGTTACCTGAAGAACCCCAGTGCCACGGCCGAAGCCTTCGAAGGCGGCTGGTTCCATACCGGGGACCTGGCCGTATGCCACCCGGACGGTTATGTGGAAATTCGCGACCGGCTCAAGGACATCATCATTTCCGGTGGCGAGAACATTTCCACCATTGAGGTCGAGGGCGTCCTCTATCGCCACCCCGGCGTGATGGAAGCGGCCGTGGTGGCGCGGCCCTGCGAAAAATGGGGCGAAACCCCCTGTGCCTTTATCACCCTCAAGGCCGACCACCAGCAGGTGCGCGAGGCCGAAATCATCGCTTTTTGCCGCGATCACCTGGCCGGGTTCAAAGTGCCGCGCACCGTGGTGTTTACCCTGTTGCCCAAGACCTCCACGGGCAAGATCCAGAAGTTCGTGCTGCGAGATATGGCCAAAGCGCTGTAACTGCCCCCTATAGACCCACTGTGGGAGCGAGCTTGCTCGCGAAGGTATCGCCTCGGTTACCCAGACAGACCGCGGCGCCCAAATCGCGAGCAAGCTCGCTCCCACAGGATGCCTGCCGCTGTAACAACGAGGTTTCTCATGCCTGAATTCAACGCTCCCCTGCGCGATATGCGCTTTGTCCTGCACGAAGTTTTCGAGGCCCCGGCACTGTGGGCCCGGCTGCCGGCACTTGCCGATCATGTGGATGCCGATACCGCCGACGCCATTCTCGAAGAAGCCGCCAAGGTCACCGGCCAACTGATCGCCCCGCTCAACCGCAGCGGCGACGAGCAAGGCGCGCAGTGGCATGCCGGCAAGGTCACCACTCCCGAAGGTTTCAAGGCGGCCTACCACACCTATATCGAAGGTGGCTGGGTCGGTCTGTCGGGCAATCCCGAGTTCGGCGGCATGGGCATGCCGAAAATGCTCGCTGTGCAATTTGAAGAAATGCTCTACGGTGCCAACTCAAGCTTTGCCCTGTATTCAGCGCTAACTAGCGGTGCTTGCCTGGCCATCGACGCCCATGCCAGCGAAGAGCTTAAAAGCCGCTACCTGCCGCCCCTGTATGAAGGCCGCTGGGCCGGTTCCATGTGCCTGACCGAGGCGCATTCCGGCACTGACCTGGGAATTATCCGTACCCGTGCCGAGCCGCAGGCGGACGGCTGTTTCAATATCACTGGCAGCAAGATTTTCATCACCGGAGGTGATCAGGACCTGACCGCCAACATCATCCACCTGGTGCTGGCCAAACTGCCGGATGCGCCACCCGGGCCACGCGGTATCTCACTGTTCCTGGTGCCCAAGGTGCTGGTCAATGACGATGGCTCGCTCGGCCAGAACAATGCCGTGAACTGCGGCTCCATCGAGCACAAGATGGGGATCAAGGCCTCGGCCACCTGCGTGATCAATTTTGACGGTGCCCGGGGCTGGCTGATTGGTGAGGCCAATAAAGGCCTGGCCGCGATGTTTACCATGATGAATTACGAACGCCTGTCGATCGGTATCCAGGGTATCGGCTGCGCCGAGGCCTCCTATCAGAATGCACGCAGCTACGCCCGCGAACGCCTGCAAGGTCGCGCCGCCACCGGGGCGGTGGCAACTGACAAAGTCGCCGACCCGATTATCGTGCATGCCGATGTACGGCGCATGTTGCTCAGCATCAAGGCCATGACCGAAGGGGGCCGGGCCTTTGCCAGTTATGTGGGCCAGCAACTGGATCTGGCCAAGTTCTCGACCGAGCCACAGGAACAACAGCACGCCGCGGCGCTGGTGGCCTTGCTCACCCCTGTGGCCAAGGCCTTTTTTACCGATACCGGGTTTGACAGTTGTGTGCTGGGCCAGCAGGTGTTCGGTGGCCACGGCTATATCCGCGAATGGGGCCAGGAACAACTGGTGCGCGATGTGCGCATTGCGCAGATCTATGAAGGCACCAACGGCATTCAGGCTCTGGATTTGCTGGGCCGAAAAGTCATCGCCAATGGCGGTGAGAGCCTGCGCCTGTTTACCGGGCAAATCCGTGAGTTCGCCAGCCAGCCCGGCAAACCTTACGCCAGCGAACTGCTGGACGCCGTAGCGCGTCTTGAACAGGTCAGCGACTGGTTGCAGGTGCGGGCCAAGGCCAACCCCAACGAAACGGGTGCTGCCTGCGTCGAGTACCTGCACCTGTTCGGTTATGTGGCATATGCCTGGCTATGGGCACGCATGGCCGATGTGGCGCAGCGCTCGCACAGCACCGACCCCGGATTTTATGGCGCCAAGCTGGCCACCGCACAGTTCTACTTCAGTCGCCTGTTGCCCCGCACCTTGAGCCTGGAGCAAGGGATACGGGCTGGCAGCGAATCACTGTTCGAACTGGACGCCAGCCACTTTTAAACCCGCCCATAAAAAACGGCGGCCCGTTCAGGGCCGCCGCAGGCTGTTGCACTTGGGAACCGTGGCTTAAACGCTCACTTCGTCCAGCAGCAACACTTCGCGATGCGCCAGAAGATCACCCACGGCCTGGGCCATTGCCTGGTAGTGCGGGGTGGTTTTGTGATGTTCAATGGCCTCCATGTCGGCCCAACCTTCAATAAACACAAAGCGCTCGGGGTCGGTACGATCCACGTGCAAGTCATAGAAGCGGCAGCCCGGCTCGGCTCGCGAACCTTCGACACAGGCGCGCAGGGCCTGCTCGACGGTTTTGCCCTGGCCTGGCTTGGCACGCAATGTGGCAACAATTTTGATGATTTGGGACATATCGACTTCCTGCAGCTTGCGGTGACTTAGGCGCTCAAGATTTGCGCAATCTTATCCTTGATCTGCAACCGCTGCTCCTTGAGCGCGCGCAATGCATCATCCGGTACGCCGATGGCATCGTTGGCTTCTGCTTCAACGACTTCGGCATCTTTTTCGCCGTACTGGACAAACAACTGATTCAGATGCGGGTTTTCGCTGCGAAACTTGCTGACGGCCTCTTTAGTGAGCCCCAAGTCCTGTAACAAGTCGTGCTTGACTGGCATATCTGCACCTCATGGATAGTTCAGTGGCGGGGTCAGGTTCTGAGGGCGAACCTGATCAAAACTGCTCAGTTCACTATGAACACCCGTAAGCAATAGCACGCAATGGGTTTATCAGAAAGCCAGGCGTGTACTTTCCTGCTCCTGCCGGCGGTTTTCTCATGGGTTTTACAGGTCCGACACCTGGGGCCAAGTGCCCGGCCCTTTTGCGTCGCCCTCTCCCGCCTGCGTGCCAATTTAATGACTAGTATCGAGCTGGTGCTATTTTTTTGACATTTATTCGCTGAATGCCATGTGTTTGGCAATTTTCCGGTGATAAGCTGCGCACTTTCTTACATGCATTCTAGTGTAGTACTACGCTTGTTCTAGATGATGCAGACCGCACAGTACAAGAATAAACAGCCGGGACGTGAAGGGTTAGATGTTGACAGTCATTCTATTGGCGCCCTAAAAGGTTAAACCTGAGGGCGGCAAAGAGTGATTGTTTATTCATGACAGCACCCAAACGCCTTACGACAAGCTTTACCCAGGGGGGGACGTTACGCTTGGTTCATATCAGTTTGGCCATAGGCGGATTGCCGGATCAACACATCGTGTTGCGCGCAGGCGGCTTGTATTGGGTCACGGTCGACCACTGTGCTGATGCAAAACTGCTTGCCCGGCAATTTCTTGAATCCATACCCGCCAGCGTGCCGGCCACGCTGATTGCCAGCAGCGGTTGCGTGCAAGATCTGGTCAGCGAGATGGCTCCGGATCGCGGGCCGGAAAAACTCAAGTTGTTCGAGATCGCGCCACGCGTCATCGAGCCCGGGTTGGCCACCTTGACCCGCGACTTTGCCCGTGCCGGCGTCGCCCCCTCCAGCCAGATCCTGTTGTTCCTGCCTGCAAGCAGCTGGGCCGAAACCACCACGGCCGCGCAACTGCAACGCTGGGTCGAGCGCATGCGCGCCTGGTTGCAGGAGCGCAATGCAACCTTGCTGGTGATCATCCACGACGAAGCGGCGCTGTTGCACGCGCAGTTGTTGCAAATCAATCAGACGCTCAGCGGCTTAAGCCGCTTGTATCGCTATAACGGTGACCTGCGCTATCAGTTGCACTTTTGGCACAGTGACCTGGGGGTTTCTGCCGGCCAGGAATTCAAGCTGTCGGACCAGGGCGCCACCTTGCGCCTGATCCCGCAATCCGAGGTCGACACCCAACCGCGGGTGGCCGACGATCAGCACGTCTACCTGGCCGAACGCGCCGTGCTGGAAGGCGCGCCGTCAATGTCCAAGCATTGGTACCTGTTCGAAAACCGTGATGCATTGCTCGAAGCGGCTCAGTCCGCCAGCGCCGCGACCGTGATTGTGGGCATCGACAACAGCTACCAGTTACTTGAGCTTGCCCAGCAGTTGCACGATTTGCGCGAGCATTGCGGCCCGCAATTGAAGATCGTGATGCGTGAAATGGAGCCCTCGGTGCGTTACCGCGATGAACGCCTGCTGCTGGCGTGCGGGGCCAACCTGATCGTGCCCGACGGCACCCTGCTCTCACGCTTCCTGAGCATGATCGAAAGCATCCAGGGCCAGCGCTGGCAGTACACCCAGAACATTGATTTCAAGACACTCCTTGAACGCCAGCGGCCACCGCAAATTCGCGGGCTGGTAAGCCCCCGTGAGTTCTTCGAAGCGGTGGCGCAGATCTACCGGGACAGCTCGGGCGAAGTGACCCACCAGTTAATGAAGTTCGAACCGATGCCTGGCATCAGCGAAGAACTGTTCCTCAATCAGATGTGCCTGCGCCGCTTCGGCGATTTTGCCTGCCTGCTGGACGGTGAGCTGTATCTGTTTCTGTTTGCCTGCCGCGCTGACGGCCTGGAACCGGCGCTGGGCAATGTGTGCCGCCTGCCCTGGCGCGACATGTTCAGCCAGCGGCGCATGCTCAGCGGCTTGTCCGATCTGCCGGCCGAGGCCTTTATGAAAGCAGGCGCCGTGCCTGCACACCTGCATATCCCCGTCGAGACCCATGCCACGCAGGCGGTATCGGCTACGGGCGAACGTGCGCCGTTAAACCCGCAAAGATTCATCCTGCCTATCAGTGAGCCACAGTCATGACGTTCCTTGAGCTACTCGATGTCATTGCATTGACCTGTGTGGTGACCGTGCTGCTGACGCTGTTCTGGCAGCGCATGCGCCTGTACTTGAAAAATCATTTCGAGCAGTACCTGTCACCCCGCTATTTGAAATCGTGTGGCGTTCGCCGTCGCATGCCAGCCAGCCCTGCTCAGAGAACGCCTGATGAGTCTGTTTAAGTCCGACGCACCGGCGCAAAAAGTTGCCGGATCCTGGAGCGGCCTGGGCGCCTGGAACCTGTATTTCCTGGCCAAGTTCCTGCTGGCCTGGACGGGCCATCTGAATATCCAGATTTTGCCCAACCTGATCTTTGCTGCCGTGTTGCTGATCCCGATCGCCAGCCCGGCGCTGCGCCGCCTGCGCACCTTGATTGCCATCCCGGTGGCCGTGGCCCTGCTGTATCAGGACACCTGGTTCCCGCCCTTCAGCCGCCTGCTGGCACAACCGGGTGTGCTGAACTTTTCGTTCGACTATATCGTCGAGCTGCTGGGGCGGTTTATCGACTGGCAAGTGTGCGCCCTGTTGCTGCTGTTGTTTGTCGCCTATCTGTTCCTTAACCAGTGGCTGCGCCTGACCACCCTCACCCTGCTGGGTTTTGCCTGGCTGGGCATGGGCAATCTGCAATGGCTGTTGCCACCTTCCGTGCAACCGCAAATGGCCGGCACGCAGACTGCCACGGGCGGGCCAGCTACCAGCGTGGGCGAGCCGGACGATGCAACGCTCAATGGCTACCTGGAGAAGTTCTATCTCAACGAATCCACGCGCAAGGTCGAGTTCAAGGAGCCGGCCGTCAAGCCGCCGCCGTTCGATCTGCTGGTAATCAATATCTGCTCGATGGCCTGGGATGACCTGGATGCCGTGGGCCTGCGTGACAATCCATTGTTCAGCCAGATGGATGTGATCTTCGACAACTTCAACTCGGCCACGGCCTACAGCGGCCCGGCAGCGATTCGTTTGCTGCGCGCCAGTTGCGGCCAGACGTCCCATACGCAGCTGTACAAGCAACCGGCCGACCAGTGCCTGTTGTTCGATGACTTGCGCAAGCTGGGCTTTGCCAATGAACTGATGCTCAACCACACCGGCGAATTCGACGGCTTCCTGCAGGAAGTGCGCGAACAGGGCCAGTTGCCGCCCCCTGCCCTGGGAGTGGTGCCCGCCGGGCTGCCACGCACCTATGTCGGTTTTGACGGTTCACCGATCTGGCGCGACCGGGATGTATTGAGCAAGTGGTGGCAACACCGCATGGCTGAAGACACACCCAATATGGCGTTGTTCTACAACACCACCAGCCTGCACGACGGCAACCGCCAGGTGCAGTCCGACGGCGGCACCCAGGCGGCGGACTACCGCAGCCGGGCACAGGTCCTGCTCGACGACCTTAATGCCTTCCTTAAAGAGCTGGAAAAAAGCGGCCGTCGCGTGGTGGTTGCCATCGTGCCCGAACACGGCGCAGCGCTGCACGGTGACCGCATGCAGATCGCCGGCATGCGCGAAATCCCCAGTGACTCCATCACCCATGTACCGGTGGGCATCAAGCTGATCAATATGGGCGACAACGCGCAAACCCAGCCGATTCATGTCAGCGAGCCAAGCAGCTACCTGGCCGTGGCAGAGATCATTGCCCGCCTGTATGCCGACCCGGCGCTGAGCAATGGGCAGACCGTGGACTGGTCGAAACTGCTGACCGATCTGCCCAAAACCCCGAAAGTCTCGGAAAACTCAGGGACCGTGGTACTCGATTACAACGGCAAACCCTATGTGCGAATCAAGGAGAACGGCGGATGGCTGCCTTACCCACAGCGGTTCAAATAAGCGCCGATATCCTTTCGCGCAAAGAGCGGGCCGATGATATTGCCCGGCTTAAATCCATGATGGAGCTGCACGCTCTGGAATATGTCGATGTGTCGGCACATATGGAGCTGTTGCAGGCCTTCGAGCGCTGGCCGTTGCTGGCTTATCTTGAGGCGCAGTACAAGCAGCCCCTGGATCTGGCCAAAGACCCGGAGCAAACCCCATGATCGCCATGAGTTTGCGTGGTGTTCGAGGTGGCGTGGGCACCAGCTCCACGGTGGCGGCCCTGGGCCATGCGCTGCATGCGCTGGGGCAGAAAGTGCTGCTGGTGGATATGTGCCCGGAGAACTCCCTGGGCCTGCACTTCAATATGGACCTTGCCCCCCGCGAAGGCTGGGCACGAGCGACCCTGGACCAGCAATCCTGGCACGAACATGCCTGGGTGGTGGAACCAGGCCTGTGCGTGCTGCCCTATGGGCAATTGAAGCCCAGCGAAGTGTTTGCCCTCGATGCCCTGCTGATCGAGCAGCCCAAACTCTGGACCCAGCGCAAGGCTGCGCTGGCGAACGGCTTCGACTGGATTATCTTCGACTTGCCACAACGCTTGCCTGGCCATATGAGCAACCCGCACTGCAGCCTCGCGATGATGGTAATCAACGCGGACGCGGCCTGCCATGTGCTGTTGCAACCGCAACTGGCGCAGACCCCGCTGTTTCTGGTCAATCGCTTCGATGCCGCCAGCCAGTTGCAACGCGATCTGCTGCTGATCTGGCAACAGCGTTACGCCCACGCCCTGGTACCCGTCAACCTGCATGCCGATGAAGCGATGGGCGAAGCCCTGGCCAGAAGCGAGCCTGCCGGGCGTTATGCGCCCGCCAGCCTGATAGCCCTGGATATCATCAGCCTGGCCAGTTGGTGCCTGCTGCGCGGCAGGAGGCTCGAATGATCAGGCACTGGTTCCCCTATACACGCTTGCGCCGTGAGCAGAACTGCACCCGTTTTACCGCCTTCACCCTGGCCTTGATTCAAGCGCTGGGCTGGATGTTTTTGCGCCTGGAATCGCCCCGCTGGCAAGCCTTGCGGGCACAGCATCGGCGCCTGTATCCGCACCTGGCCGACAAGCCCTCGACCATTGGTGACCCGCTGCGCTACACGGTGCAAACCCTGTGGCTGCTGCTGGTGCGCACGCCCAACCAGAACCAGATCGGCCGCCAACGCTTTCGCCAGCGTACAGCCAGCTTCTTCTCGGCCTTGCTGATGATCGTGCAACGGCCGTGGAACCTGCTGTCCAATGCCTTTGCCCATTTGCCCACCACCCTCAGCCCGCAAGTGACCAAAGGCTCGCACTGGTGGGACAACATTCACTGGCCGCTGCGCAAGGGCCTGTATATCGCCATGGGCGTGCTGGCCCTGGCGCTGATTGTGCTGTGCATTACCGAACCCTTCGGTTTCCTCGCGCAACTGGTGTTTGTGGTGTTGCTGTGGATGCTGGCGATGCTGGTGCGGCGCATGCCGGGGCGCTTCCCGACCCTGTTGCTGATCGTGTTGTCGGTCATCGTGTCGTGCCGTTATCTGTGGTGGCGCTACACCTCGACCCTGAACTGGAACGACACGTTCGACCTGGTTTGCGGCCTGACCTTGTTGGTGGCTGAAACCTACACCTGGCTGATCCTGCTGCTGGGGTATGTGCAAACCTCATGGCCGCTCAATCGCAAACCGGCCCAACTGCCGGCAGACACCAGCCAGTGGCCGGTGGTCGACCTGCTGATTCCCACCTACAACGAAGAGTTGTCCGTAACCCGTGGCACGGTGTATGCGGCGCTGGGCATCGACTGGCCTAAAGACAAGCTGCGCATCCATTTGCTCGATGACGGCAACCGTCCAAGCTTCAAGACGTTTGCCGAGGAAGTGGGCATCAACTACATCGCCCGCACCGACAACCGTCACGCCAAGGCAGGTAACCTCAACCATGCGCTGAAATTGCTCGACGGCGATCTGGTGGCGATTTTTGACTGCGACCACATGCCCGCCCGCTCCTTCCTGCAACTGACCGTGGGCTGGTTTCTGCGTGACCCGAAACTGGCGCTGGTGCAAACCCCGCACCACTTCCTTTCGCCGGACCCTTTCGAGCGTAACCTGGGCACTTTCCGTAACCGTCCCAATGAAGGCGAGCTGTTCTACGGCCTGATCCAGGACGGCAACGACATGTGGAACGCAGCGTTCTTCTGCGGCTCTTGCGCCATTTTGCGGCGTACCGCGATTGACTCGATTGGCGGTTTTGCGGTGGAAACCGTGACCGAAGATGCCCACACCGCCCTGCGCCTGCACCGGAATGGCTGGACTTCGGCCTATCTGCGCATTCCGCAGGCAGCAGGGCTGGCGACCGAGAGCCTGTCGGCGCATATCGGCCAGCGCATCCGCTGGGCGCGGGGCATGGTGCAGATTTTCCGCACCGACAACCCGCTGCTGGGCAAGGGCCTGACGATCTTCCAGCGTATCTGCTACACCAACGCCATGATGCACTTTCTGGTGGGGCTGCCGCGGCTGGTGTTCCTCACCGCGCCCCTGGCCTTTCTGTTCTTTCACGCCTATATCATCTACGCCCCGGCCGTGATGATCCTGCTCTACGTGTTGCCGCACATGATCCACGCCAGCCTGACCAACTCGCGGATGCAAGGCGCCTATCGCCAGACCTTCTGGGGCGAAGTGTATGAAACCGTACTGGCCTGGTATATCGCCCGGCCCACCACGGTGGCCTTGTTCAGCCCGTCACGGGGCAAGTTCAACGTCACCGCCAAGGGCGGCATGATGGAAGAAAACCAGTTCGACTGGCAGACCGCCAAGCCGTACCTGATTTTGTCAGTGCTGAACGTGCTCGGCCTGGGCTTTGCCGTCTGGCGCCTGTTCTATGGCCCCCGGGATGAAATCTTCACCGTGATCGTCAGCGTGCTGTGGGTCATCTACAACCTGCTGATCATCGGTGCCGCGGTGGCGGTGGCCGCCGAGGTGCGCCAGGTACGCAACACCCACCGCGTACTCGCGCGCTTGCCGGGGGCGGTGAAACTGGCTGACGGGCACAGCTACCCCTGTGAACTGGTGGACTACTCCGACGGCGGCGTCGGCCTGCAATTGAGCCAGGCCCTGCAACTGCCGGTCGGCAGCCCGGTGTCGCTGATTCTGCAACGCGGCAATCGCGAGTTTGTGTTCACCGGCACCCTGACCCGGGCCAACGAGCGCTTTATCGGCTTGAGCTTTGCCCAGTTGCCGGCTGAAGAAAAGATTGCCTTTGTGCAATGCACCTTTGGCCGCGCCGATGCATGGCTTGATCACAACAGCGGATTTGAAGCCGACAAGCCGATCCAGAGCCTCAAGGAAATCCTGGCCCTGGGCATCAAGGGCTATTACCGCTTGTATGAATACCTGCCGGCGTGGATCCGCGTATTGGCAAAACCCTTTTTGCACATCTTTCAGTGGCTGGGCAGCTTCCTGCCGCGCATGCCCACCTCCACCCCTCTTACTTCCCGGCCAGTGAGCAGATCATGAGTCGTATAACCAAAAAAACTATATTCGCCAGCCTTGCGCTGATGACCTTTGCCTCACAGCTGATGTCGGCCACCCTGCCTTTACCAGGGAGTTCGCCGGTGGCCGAAACGCTACCCAAGCCTGCGTTCGCCCAAACCGATCAGGTGCTGCCAAGCTGGCCGGTGACCTATACCTTTGAGCAACTGGGGCGCCCCGGCGATTCATTGCTGCTGGGTATCAACAGCGCCGACCAGGTGGAATTCGGCATGCGTCGCGACCGCATTGCCAGCGACGCCAGCCTGCAGCTGGAATACACGCCTTCGCCTTCGCTGATCCCGACGGTTTCCCATATCCGGGTCTACCTTAACGATGTGCTGATGGGCGTGCTGCCGATCGAGAAGGACCAGCTGGGGCGTAAAACCACGCAAAAGATGGCCCTTGATCCGCGACTGATTTCGGACTTCAACCGCGTGCGCCTGGAGTTTGTCGGCCATTACACCGAATTCTGCGAAGACCCGGCCAACAGCACCCTGTGGGTCAATATCAGCCGTGGCAGCAGCATCACCCTGCAAGAGCAGGCGCTGAGCCTGCAAAACGACCTGGCGTTTTTCCCGCTGCCGTTTTTCGACCCGCGTAACAGCGGCAAGCTGGAACTGCCGTTTGTCTTCGCTGCCAACCCGACCCTGGGCGAGCAGAAAGCCGCTGCGATCCTGGCCTCCTACTTCGGTAGCCAGTCCAACTGGCGCGGGGCCAATTTCCCGGTAGTGTTCGATACCCTGCCCAACGTGCAGGACAAGGACGCCGTCCAGCCCACTGTAGTATTTGCCACCAACGATCACCGCCCTGCGTTCATGAGCGATCTGGAGAAATTCCCGGCCGTGACTGCGCCGGTAGTGGAGATGATCAACCACCCGGATGCGCCTTACAGCAAAATCCTGCTGGTCATGGGCCGCAACGAAGAAGACCTGGCCACGGCCGCCAAGGCCCTGGCCCTGGGCGGCAACCTGCTGCGCGGTTCGCGCGTGACCATCGACAAGGTCCAGGAGCTGCAGCCACGCAAACCCTACGATGCACCGGCCTGGATGCGTACCGACCGCCCGGTTCGTTTTGCCGAACTGGTCAGTTACCCGCAACAACTGCAAGTCAGCGGGCTGGTGCCACGCGCCATCACCCTGGACGTCAACCTGCCGCCTGACCTGTTTGTCTGGCGCAACCAGGGCATCCCGCTGCGCACCCAGTACCGCTACACCGCACCGTCGGCCAATGATGATTCGCGCCTGAATATCAGCCTCAACGACCAGTTCCTCACCAGCCTGCCGTTGCTGCGCAAAGACACCAGCAACCTGGAAGAACTGCGCCTGGCGGTCCTGTCCAATGACTCGGCCAACGTCAACGACAAGCTGATCGTGCCTTCGCTGAAAATTGGCGACCGTAACCGCCTGCGCTTTGACTTCAACTTTGCCAGCACCATGGGCAGTTCGCAGAAAGATCGCTGCCAGACCATCCTGCCGGCCAATACCCAGGCAATTATCGATGAAGACTCCACCATCGATATGTCCGGCTACTACCACTACATCAGCATGCCCGACCTCAAGGCCTTTGCCCGCAGTGGTTTCCCGTTCAGCCGCATGGCCGACATGTCTGAATCCATCGTGGTCGTCCCCAAAGACACCACGCCGACGCAAATCAGCACCCTGCTGGAAACCGTGGCCAGCATTTCTGCACGCTCCGGCTACCCGGCTTTCGGCCTGCGCCTGACCGATGACTGGCAAGCAGCCTCCAAGGCCGATGCCGACCTGCTGGTACTGGGACAAATGGCGCCTGACCTGCGTGACAACCCGGACTTGAGCGTGCTGCTGCAACGTCAGCGCGACATGCTGGTTCAACCTCATGGCACCAGCGGGATTGACGCCAACAACCGTCGCACGCCGTCAACCGACGCGCGCAACGTGCCTGCCAACAAAGTGGAAGTCACCGCCCAGGCGCCGATTGCCGCTATCTTGGGCATGCAGTCGCCCACCCATAACCAGCGCAGTGTCGTGGCACTGCTGGCCAATGATGATGCGGACTACAACCTGCTGCGCGAAGTCCTGTCCGACAGCGGCAAGCTGGATGCCGTGGCGGGCTCGGCGGCCCTGATCCGCAGCAGCGGTGTGTACAGCCAACTGGTCGGTGATCAGTACTTTGTCGGTAACCTGCCGTGGTACCTGCTGCTGTGGTACCAACTGTCCGAGCACCCGGTACTGCTCACCGTACTGGCCGTGATCAGCGTTCTGCTCAGCGCCTTCCTGCTGTGGCGTGCCCTGAGCTGGGCAGCCAACCGTCGTCTGAACAAGCATGACTAAGGCCATGAAGCGGCTGGCGGTACTCGCCATCACCTCCACCCTGGGGCTTTTGCCCCAGGGTGCGAGTGCACAATCCTGTAACTGGCCCGCCTGGGACAGCTACAAGAAAGCCATGATGAGCAGCGACGGGCGCATTATCGATGGCTCGTCGGCGCAAATGATCACCACCTCGGAAGGTCAGAGTTACGGGTTGTTTTTTGCCTTGCTGGGCAATGACAAAAAAAGCTTTGCCCGCATTCTCGAATGGACCCGCAACAACCTTGCCGGTGGCAGCCTGGAGGCACACCTGCCGGCCTGGCAATGGGGCCTGGCGAAAAACGGCAAGTGGCAGATCCTGGACAGCAACAATGCCAGCGATGCCGACCTGTGGATCGCCTATAGCCTGCTCGAAGCCGGGCGGCTGTGGCAGTGGCCCGAATATGTGGCACTGGGGCAGAACATGCTCTGGCGCAGCGCGGCACAAAGCCTGCGCAAACTGCCCGGGCTGGGCCTGATGCTGTTGCCCGGCGATGTTGGCTTTGACAACACCAAGGGCTGGCGCCTGAACCCCAGTTATTTGCCACCGCAACTGCTGGCCCGCTTTGCCCGGATCTCACCGATCTGGGCCGAACTGGCGAGCAACCAGCAACGCATGTTGATCGAGACCTCACCCAAGGGCTTTGCCCCGGACTGGCTGGTGTGGAAAGCCGCTGGCGGTTGGGCTGCGGACAGCAAGGAAGGTTCGCTGGGCGACTACGATGCCATTCGTGTCTACCTGTGGGTTGGCATGCTGGCCCAGGACGCGGCTAATCGCCAGACCCTGCAACAGCACTTTGCACCGATGGCCAGCCTCACCCAGACCCTGGGGTATGTGCCGGAAAGCGTCAATGCCGTCACCGGCAAATACACCGGCACGGGGCCGGTAGGGTTCTCTGCCGCCATGCTGCCACTGCTGGCCAGCCTGGAGTCTCCCGCCCTGGCCACACAAAAAGCCAGGATTGAGCAACAGCCGCCTGCGGCCGATGCTTATTACAACCAGTCGCTGCTGCTGTTTGGCCAGGGCTGGGATGAACAACGCTATCGCTTTGACAAGGATGGACAGCTTCTACCTTCGTGGATCAAAACATGCCAAAAATAACAACTTGGGCGTTCCTGCTCGGTGGATTGTCCACTGCAGCCATTGCACAACCGACCACGGTGCAGGAACAGCAACAATGGCTACTGGAGCAGGTGCGCATCGGCGAAGCCATGTACCGCGAAGATCTGGTACGTGACTCGCTGGCACGCCTGCAATTGATCTCACCCAACAACCCGCAAGCGCTGGTGGCGTCCATACGCCAGGCCTTGCTGGAGAAAAATCCCGAGCTGGCCAAGCAGCGCCTGGCCCAGCTGCAAAGTGTCGCCCCGGAGTCGGCGGCATTGCGTCAGGCCCAGAGCCTGATGAAGCTGCAGGACCCGCAAAGCCAGAAAGACCTGCAACAGGCGCGCCTGTTTGCCGCTGCCGGCCGCCCTGAAGAAGCCGCCGCGATCTTCGAGCGCCTGTTTGGCAATGCCCCGCCGGATTTCGCCACGGCACTGGAATACCTGCGTATTCGCAGCAATATCCAGGGCCAACGGCCGCAGGTTATCGAGCAATTGCGTACCCTCGACAAGCAGTACCCGGGCAATCCCGGCCTGCGTCAAACCCTGGCCGACCTGCTGTTTCGCGAAGACCGGGCGCCAGAAGCCCTGGTCGTCCTGCAGCAACTGGCCAAAGACCCGGTCGCCAGCAACCAGGCAGCCGAGCGTGAGTTCACCTACCTCAGCACCCTGCCGGTGGACCGCAGCTCGGCGCAGGCCTGGAAGGGTTTTATCGACCGCTACCCGAACTCGCCACTGATCGCCCAGGCCAATCAGAACCTGAAAAAGCAGGAGCAGTTGCTCAATGACCCGGCGTGGACCGCCGGGGCCCAGGGCAAACAGATGATCGATCAGTCGCGCAACCCGGCCGCAGCCGAGGTGCAGTTGCGCCGCGCCCTCAAGCAATACCCCGACGACCCGACCCTCTACGGTGCCCTGGGCATGGCCCAGTTCCGCCAGAGCCGCTATGCCGAAGCCAACGCCAACTTCACCACGGCACGCGCCAAGGAGCAGGACACCTCCAATATCAGCAAGTGGCAAGACCTGATGGACGCTAGCCGCTACCGCATGCTGCTCAGCCAGGGTGACAAGGCCCTGGAGCAGAACAACCTGACGGCGGCGCGCAACGCATTTGCCCAGGCCCGCAAGGCCAAGCCTGGCGATGCCGACCCGCTGATCGGCCTGGCCGGTGTCGCTCGCGCCGAACACGACGATATCCAGGCCGAAGCCCTGCTGTTGCAGGCCCGGCGCCTGGAGCCGAACAATGGCAGTGCCGTGCGTGGCCTGGTGCGCTTGTATAGCGCGCAAGACCCGCAGAAGGCCAAGGCATTTCTCGCCAGCCTGCCCGCCTCCAGCCAGAAGGAATTCGCCGGGCTGCGCCAGAGCATGGAACTGGACGACCTGAACAAGCAAGCCGACGCCGCCACCGAGCGCAAGGACTGGCCGCAAGTAGTGGCCTTGCTTGGCAAGATTCGCAACCTGAGCCCCGACGAGCCCTGGGTGACCTACCGCCTGGCCAACGCCCAGCGCCAGATCAACCAGCCCGCAGCTGCCGACGACAGCTTCAAGCAACTGATGGCCCGCCAGGGGAAAAACCCTGAAGCGGTGTATGCCTACGCCCTTTACCTGTCTTCCAGCGACCGCGATGCCAGCGCCCTTAACGTAATGGCGCAACTGCCCCGGGCGCAATGGACCGACTCCATGCGTGAACTGGACGCGCGCCTGCAGCGCAACGTTCTGGTGGCCCGTGCCGAAAGCCTGCGCGCCGCTGGCCAGGAACCCCAGGCCATTGCCTTGCTGATGCAGGACAACAGCCCCGACGACCAGATGACCATTGCCGGCTGGGCCCAGGAGCGCGGTGACTATGTTCAGGCGCAAAGCCTGTACAGCCAGGTGCTGAAAAAAGACCCGGGCAATACCGAGGCGCAACTGGGGCAGATCGAAACCCTGATTGCCAGCAAGCAGTTGCCTGCAGCGCGCCAGCAGTTGGTGCAGTTCAGCCCTGCCCCCGCCACGCCGTTGACCCCGTCCCAGCAACGGCGCGTGGCCAATGCCTGGGCTGGCGTAGGCGAACCCGACAAAGCTCAGGCCATCTACGCTCAGCTGCTGCAGTCACCCCAGGTTGACCCGCTGATGTACCGCGATGCCGCGCGGCTCAATGCCGCCAAGGACCCGCAACAAGCTCTGGATTACTACGCCAAAAGCATGGCTGCCGCCGGCCTGATCGAGCCCGGGCAGGCCAACCCCCGGGACAACCGTGCCATGACCCTGGCCAGTCGCGAAAAAGACGATGACCAGTGGCTGGCCCGCAGTCTGCGCAGTGACGTGGACGAGCTTTATCAGCGGCAAACCCCGACCCTGCATCTGTATACCGACTATGGCTGGCGCTCGGACAACGCTTCGGCCGGTACGTCGGACACCGACACCCGCACCACCATTCTGCAACTGGACTTGCCGGTGGCCGATGGCACCGGGTTTCTGCGTGCAGAACAGCTGAATATGGATGCGGGCAAGTTCGATGCGGATCCTGACGGGCTGGTGCGCGAGAACTACGGTACCTGTGCAGTAGCGGTCAAACGCAAGGGCACCGATGGCCCGGACTTTTCAGGCTGTGAAGACCGCTCGCAATCGGTCAACGGCACGATGATGGCTGCGGGCTGGAAAAACGAGGTATGGAATGTCGATATCGGCCGCACCCCGGACAACTTCAAAGTGCCCAACTGGCTCGGTGGCGTAGCCTACAGCAGCAAGATCGGCTCACTGGGCTGGACCCTGACCGGTTCACGTCGGCCTTTGAGCAATTCGATTCTGTCCTATGCCGGTGCCACCGATCTCAATACCGGCGTCACCTGGGGCGGTGTCACCTCCAACGGCGTGACCCTGAGCCTGAGCCACGACGAAGGTGGCGTGGACGGTGTATGGGCCAGTTTCGGTCAGCACTGGTTGTGCGGCAAGAACGTCGAAGACAACCACAAGAGTACGGCCATGGCCGGTTACTACTATCGCTTGGTGGAGCGCGCCGACGAACGTTTGCGCACCGGTCTGACGCTGATGTACTGGGGGTATGACAAGGACTCAAGTGAATACACCTTGGGCCAGGGTGGTTACTACAGCCCGCAGAAGTACTACTCGATTGGTGTACCGCTCAACTACGCCTTCCGCACCGCTAACTGGTCAGTGGCACTGGAAAGCTCGGTCAGTTGGTCGTATGCGAAAACCGATGCCAACGACCTCTACCCGCTGGACGGGCTGAACAGCAAACTGTTGCAACGCCTCGATGATGCTGGCTACCAGTTGTCCGACGGTCTGGGGCAGACCTCCAGCGGCAGCAGCACGGGCATCGGTTATCGCGTACAGGGACTGGTAGAGCGCAGGCTGTCGGATCACCTGGTACTGGGCGGCGGAGTGCTCTATCAACACAGTGATGACTACGCGCCAAGCAGGGCCATGCTGTATCTGCGTTACACTTTCGACGTGTGGCAAGGCAACTTGCCGATGCCGGTGCAGCCTTTGATCCCGTATGCGGATTTCAGGTAATCGTTAACTGTAGGAGCGGGCTCGCCCGCGATTGGATCGACGCGGTTTAACCGATAGACCGCGCCGCCTGCATCGCGAGCAAGCCCGCTCCCACAGTGAAAGTCAGCGTTTGACCGGTGTGCGCATGGTCACAAATTCTTCGGCAGCCGTCGGGTGTACCCCGATGGCTTTGTCGAATTGCTGCAGTGTGGGAGCGGGCTTGCCCGCGATTGGATCGACGCGGTTTTATCGATAGACCACGCCGCCTGTATCGCGAGCAAGCCCGCTCCCACAGTGAAAGTCAGCGTTTGACCGGTGTGCGCATGGTCACAAATTCTTCGGCAGCCGTCGGGAGTACCCCGATGGCTTTGTCGAATTGCTGCAGTGTGGGAGCGGGCTTGCCCGCGATTGGATCGACGCGGTTTTATCGATAGACCACGCCGCCTGTATCGCGAGCAAGCCCGCTCCCACAGTGAAAGTCAGCGTTTGACCGGTGTGCGCATGGTCACGAGTTCTTCGGCTGCCGTCGGGTGAACCCCGATGGTTTCGTCGAAGTGCTGTTTGGTCGCCCCGGCCTTCAGGGCAATCGCCAGCCCTTGCACGATCTCCCCCGCCTCCGGGCCGACCATATGGCAACCGAGCACCTTGTCGGTGTCAGCATCCACCACCAGTTTCATCAGCGTACGCTCCTGGCACTCGGTGAGTGTCAGTTTCATCGGCCGGAAGCTGCTTTCGAAAATCTGCACCTTGTGCCCCGCTTCAACAGCCTGCTCTTCGCTCAGGCCTACGGTGCCAATGTTGGGCAGGCTGAACACTGCCGTTGGGATCATCCGGTAATCCACTGGGCGATATTGCTCGGGCTTGAACAGGCGACGGGCCACGGCCATACCTTCAGCCAGCGCCACCGGCGTCAGCTGCACACGACCAATCACATCGCCAATGGCCAGGATCGACGGCTCGGCGCTCTGGTACAAATCATCCACTTCGACAAAACCGCGCTTGTCGAGTTTGACCCCGGTGTTTTCCAGGCCCAGGTTGTCGAGCATCGGCCGGCGCCCGGTGGCGTAGAACACGCAATCGGCGATCAGCTCGCGACCGTCCTTGAGCGTGGCTTTCAGGCTGCCATCGGGCTGCTTGTCGATCCGCTCGATATCGGCGTTGAATTGCACGTCCATGCCGCGTTTGACCAGCTCTTCGTGCAAATGCTTGCGCACCGCACCGTCGAAGCCGCGCAGGAACATTTCGCCGCGATACAGCAAGGATGTTTTGGCACCCAGGCCGTGGAAAATACCGGCGAATTCGACGGCAATATAGCCACCGCCCACCACCAGCACACGCTTGGGCAGTTCCTTGAGGAAAAACGCCTCGTTGGAGCTGATGGCGTGTTCATGGCCCGGGATTTCCGGGATCTGCGGCCAGCCGCCAGTCGCGATCAGGATATGCTTGGCAGTATGGCGCTGACCGTTGATTTCAACTTCATGGGGGCCGGTAATTTTCGCGTGGCCCTCGATCAGGCTGACGCCGCTATTGACCAGCAGGTTGCGATAAATACCGTTGAGACGGTTGATCTCGCGGTCCTTGTTGGCGATCAGGGTCGCCCAGTCGAAATCGGCCTCCCCCAGGCTCCAGCCAAAACCCGAAGCCTGTTCGAAGTCTTCGGCAAAGTGTGCGCCGTACACCAATAGCTTTTTCGGCACGCAACCCACGTTGACGCAGGTGCCACCCAAGTAACGGCTTTCGGCTACGGCCACTTTTGCGCCAAAACCAGCGGCAAAACGTGCAGCACGCACGCCACCGGAACCCGCACCAATTACAAATAGATCAAATTCGTAGGCCATTTCACTCTCCTAAGCAGGCCATCAGCATAATCGCTCCAGCGCGATTGACCAGCACAGGAGGTTGCCGACAGCAAAAAAACGAAAAAGCCACCCGAGGGTGGCTTTGTCTTGAAGCGTTCTACAACGGGCTGCTATCAGTAAGCTTTGCCGGTTTTGTAGAAGTTTTCGAAGCAGAAGTTAGTTGCTTCGATGTAGCCTTCGGCGCCGCCGCAGTCAAAGCGCTTGCCCTTGAACTTGTAGGCAATCACGCAACCGTTTTGCGCCTGTTTCATCAGCGCGTCGGTGATCTGGATTTCGCCGCCTTTGCCCGGTTCGGTCTGCTTGATCAGGTCGAAGATGTCCGGGGTCAGGATGTAACGGCCGATGATGGCCAGGTTGGAAGGTGCATCTTCCGGAGCCGGTTTTTCCACCATGTTGCGTACACGGTAGAGATCGTCGCCAATCAGGTCGCCAGCGATCACGCCGTACTTGTTGGTTTCAGCCGGGTCAACTTCCTGGATCGCGATGATGGTGCAGCGGTACTGGTTGTACAGCTTGACCATTTGCGTCAGCACGCCGTCGCCTTCCAGGTTGACGCACAGGTCGTCTGCCAGAACTACGGCAAAGGGTTCGTCACCGATCAGCGGGCGGCCAGTCAGGATCGCGTGGCCCAGGCCTTTCATTTCGGTCTGGCGAGTGTAGGAGAACGAGCACTCGCTCAGCAGACGGCGAATACCAACCAGGTACTTCTCTTTGTCAGTACCCTTGATCTGGTTTTCCAGCTCGTAGCTGATGTCAAAGTGGTCTTCCAAGGCGCGCTTGCCGCGGCCCGTTACGATGGAAATTTCAGTCAAGCCAGCGTCCAGTGCTTCTTCAACCCCGTACTGGATCAGTGGCTTGTTCACCACCGGCAGCATTTCTTTTGGCATGGCCTTGGTCGCTGGCAAAAAGCGAGTGCCGTAACCGGCTGCTGGGAACAAGCATTTCTTGATCATATGAGTCCTTTAAAGGGCTGTACGTTCCAAATTTGGCGCAGTCTAATCAGGCAGCATCGACGTTACAATGCTTCTCGATAGCAAACTGATGCCAACCTAGATAAATATTTTGCCCGTTAGTTCCTTGGCGATTGAATTTGATGGGTACTCCATCGTGTTTAGCACTACCCGTGATGCCCTTGCGCTATTATCACGCCATTAATCCAGCCAATCAGGCAGCTTTTCGATGTCAGCAACAATCAGCGTTAACGGTTACGAGATCAAACCCGATGCATCGGGCCAATGGTGCGTATTTTCAGCCAGCGGCGAAAACGTTGCCGGGCCTTTCAGTTCGCAACAGGCCGCAGCAGAAGTTGCCTCGGTGTTTCAGGACCAACCTGAGCCAGCAGCACGCCGCGGTAAAAACTAATTTCAACTCCACTTATGTAATGGTTACCCCGATGAACAAAGTTCTGACACTGCTCGCATTGGTAACCTTGGGTGGCTGCGCGACTGCTTCCAATACTTACCTGGCCGACGGCAAACAAGGGTTGAGCATAGACTGTTCGGGCGAGGCCATGTCCTGGGCCAAGTGCTACGAGAAAGCTGAAGCGTCTTGTGCCGGTACGGGCTACAACATCATTGCCACCGATGGCACGCCTGCGCTTGCAGACAGCGAGAAAACCCTGGGTGCAGATGTAGGCAATTTCAAAAGCCGCACGATCGTGGTGGCCTGCAAGTAAGTGGATACCGCTAAAGTGCTTGGCTTTAGCGGTATAGACGGTTACTCGGTGCCCTGGCCGATCAACACTCCATTAACGGTTTGCCCGTAGACGTTGACGCCGTCATTGGCGTGGAACTTCACCCGGGTTTTTTCCACTGAACCCTCGACCAGTCGCGGGTCCTGTGGCCGTTCGTGGGTGTTGACGTAGGCCGCCACATCCCACGCCTGCTCATCACTCAAGCTGTTGGCCTTACCCAGTGGCATGTTGTGTTTGATAAACGATGCAGCTGTGTTGATCCGGTGCATGCCGGCGCCCCAGTTGTAGGAATCCTTGCCCCACAGCGGCGGCATTACGTAATCCGCCCCCGCCTTTTGCCCCTGCCCGTTGTCGCCATGACAGATGGCACACTGATCCTTGTACAGCGCCGCACCACGGGTCAGGTTGTAGCCACCCTTGGGTGCGGGCACATCGGGATAGCCCCGTCCCGGCAACTCAACCCCTGTAGGCGCCTTGGTCGACAACCAATAGGCATAGGATGAGAGCGCCGTAATCTCACGGCTATCGGCAGCCGGTGGGGTGCCGCCATTCATGCTGAACTGAAAGCAGCCCTGCAGACGCTCGGCAAAGGTATTGACCTTGTCGTTTTTCTTGCGGTATGCCGGGTACATGGGGTACGCCCCCCACAGCGGGGCCGAGTTGGCCAGCCGACCCTGATCCAGATGGCAATTGGTGCAGTTGAGGCCATTGCCGACAAACTGTGGCGCCTGGCGCTTGGTGTCGACAAACAGGGCGTAGCCATCCAGCACCATTTTGCCGTAGGCGTTGTCAGGCAAATCACTTTGTTGCGGTGGCTGAAAGTAGGTGATGTGCTCGGCAGGCGCAGGCACTTTTATCTGCGATTGGTCTTCCATCGCGATGGTCGCCGCATGAACTGCGCCACTGAGGAGCACGGACGCCGCGCAGGTAAGTATCAGACGCTTCATGGCTTGGCCTCCGTGTGCCCCACAGTGCTGAAATAGTCAGCAACCGCCTTGACTTCATCCTCGGTCATGGCCTTGGCGATATGCCCCATCAGGTCATTGGGATCGTTGTGCCGGGTGCCGTCGCGCCACGCATTGAGCTGCGCCGTCAGGTACAGGGTCGGTTGATTGGCCAGTGGCGGGAAGGCGCTCCCCACGCCCACCCCGCCCGGGCCATGACAGCTGACGCACTCGGGGATCTGGCGATCCCAGGCGCCGCGCAGGGCCAGCTTTTCACCCAGGCCTGCGGGCAGGCTGCTGCGGTTGATGGCTGGCACTGCTGGGGCCGGCATGGCGGCAATGGTGGCCGTGACCGAGGCAATTTCCTGATCGGAAAGCGCCTTGGCCAGCGGTTGCATCACCGGGCTGACCCGCTTGCCACTTTGAAAGTCGTGCAGCTGCTTGCTCAGGTAATCGGCAGAAATACCGGCTAATCGCGGAAACCCGGCGGGTGCCAGCCCCATGCCATCTGCCCCGTGGCACGCCACGCAGGCCGTGGCGCCAGGCTGCGCCCCGCCTTGCAGGTAGATGTTGGGGGAAGGCTGCGCTTGGGCGTTGCTCACGGCGAGCAGCACAAGGCTGCTCAATAGCGTTCGCTTGAGTGGAATCATGACCAGCTCCATTATTGTTATATGCTTAGGCCTATAAAATATAAGCCTATAGATCCTAGGAGAATTCCCACTCGGTCACAACACTACTTTGGATCCGATACCGATATCGGGGCGAAAAAAAACCTGACGTTGCGCAGGGCAATCGTCAGGTCGGGGGGTGACCGAGATAAGCGTCAGTCACCGGAAATGCAGTGTGTGGCGGCTTTGCGAATATCGCCCGGGCGCACCGGTACATTGGACATGCTTTCGTAGACCTTGATGCTGCTGCCGCCGGAACGTTCTTCAATATCAATGACCGCCGTTGGATTGGAGGTCAGCTTTTGCGGCACGATAATCCGAAAACCGTCTTTATGCGGTTCAATCTGCGGCGCCCTGCGTGTGCTGGACAGTTGTTGCACCACGCATTGTGCATAGGCATCGGGTTTCTTGCCCGAAATCACACTCATGGTCGGCAGCGTCTGCTCAATATCCGTCACTGATGCACAGCCACCCAAGGCCAGCAACGCCGCCAATAAGCCCCACTTCATAGACATTCTCCGTTAAAGACACTACGACAATGGATATCCGAAATTTCTCCCGGGCCATCGTGAATAAATACTCAATAGTGGCGGATTATCCACGTTTTACGTCAAACTCACCCGCATCACGGCATAATACCCGGCTTTAGCCCCCTGACAGGGCTAAAGCACATGCTATCGTGCTGATTATTCAGCAGATTCACGTTTTTGGAGACACCATGAAATTTATTCACCAGCGCGAGCACCTCAACGAAGACGACATTGTCGTCATCGAGTGCTCCCAGCCTTGCAACATCCGCCTGATGAGCGATGCGCACTTTCGCAGCTTTAAAAATGGTGGCCGCCACTCCTATCATGGCGGTGCCTTCAAGGACTTCCCGGCCCGTATCACGGCGCCGAGCACCGGTTTCTGGAACATCACCATTGATACCGTGACCACCCGGGCCATCAGCGTCACCCGCAAGCCCAGCTTCAAGCCGACGATCAAGATCGTGCGCCGCTCCAGCTCCAAACTTCGCTAAACCTCAGGCAGGAATTACCGTGCAAACCACCAAGTACGTCATCAAGTACAAGCTCAACGGCGAGCGTCGCTTCGAGTTTGCCCAGTTGCAGTCGGGCTCGGAAGAAGAGGCCCGCGCCGCCCTGGAGAAGATTCACGGCGATGCCGATGATGTGATCACTGAGATCAAGGCCAGCAAGGCGCTGTAACAGTGGACCTGTTCACCGAGCAGGACCTGCAGCAGCCCGCTCGCGTCGAGCGTATCAGCGCCCAGGGGTTTGTGTTGCGCGGGTTTGCCTTGCCCCGGGTCGACGAACTGCTGGCAGCCCTGAGGGGTGTTTTACAGCAATCCCCCTTGCGCCAGATGCACACCCCGGGCGGCCTTGCCATGTCTGCCCGCTTGAGCAGCTGTGGCACCCTGGGCTGGACCACAGACCGCGACGGTTACCGCTACAGCCCCCTCGACCCCCTTAGTACCCGGCCCTGGCCGGCCATGCCCGAGGTGTTCCTGAGCCTGGCAGACGCCGCGGCGAGCGTGGCTGGCTTCAGTGACTTTGTGCCCGATGCCTGCCTGATCAATGCCTATGCCCCGGGCGCCAAAATGTCCCTGCACCAGGACAAAAACGAGCGTTCTTATACCGCCCCCATTGTCTCCGTGTCCCTGGGCCTGCCCGCGATCTTTCAGTTTGGCGGCTTCGCGCGCAGCGACCCGACCCAACGTATTTCCCTGTTTCATGGTGATGTGATGGTCTGGGGCGGTGTTGACCGCTTGCGTTTTCACGGCGTAATGCCGATCAAGCCAGCGCGGCACGGGTTGCTGGGCGAGCAGCGAATCAATATCACCTTGCGCCAGGCTGGCTGAGCCAACGTTGATCGTTGCCCCCTCCTCTACGGCCACAGGTTTACAAAGCGCTGTAAATATTTATATATAGCGGCTATCTTCCCTGCGCCCGACACACCAATAAAAACGGAGTTTTGCGATGAATTCATGTGCCCGCACCTTTATTCCCACCGCGCTTGCCGCCCTGATCGGTTGTTTCGCGTTCGCTTCGGCCCAGGCCGATGAGGTGCAGGTGGCAGTGGCCGCCAACTTCACCGCCCCCATTCAGGCCATTGCCCGTGATTTTCAACAGGACACCGGGCACAAGCTGATTGCCGCCTACGGGGCTACTGGCCAGTTCTATACCCAAATCAAGAACGGTGCGCCCTTTGAAGTGTTCCTGGCTGCGGATGACAGCACCCCAGAAAAGCTTGAGAAAGAAGGCGATATTGTCCCTGGTTCACGTTTCACCTACGCCATTGGCACCCTGGCACTGTGGTCCGCCAAAGACGGCTATATTGACGGCACTGACAAGGTGTTGCTGGCCAATCAGTTCAAGCACCTGTCCATTGCCAACCCCAAGGCAGCGCCCTACGGGCTGGCGGCCACCCAGGTGCTGGCCAAACTGGGCCTGACCGACAAGGTCAAAGCCAAGATCGTGGAGGGCCAGAATATTACCCAGGCGTACCAGTTTGTTTCCACCGGCAATGCCGAACTGGGTTTTGTGGCCTTGTCGCAGATCTACAAGGACGGCAAAGTCAGCGAGGGTTCGGCCTGGATTGTCCCTGAGGCCATGCACGACCCGATCCGCCAGGATGCAGTGATCCTGAAAAAAGGCGAGCACAACCCTGCTGCCCAGGCCCTGGCCGAGTACCTCAAAGGGCCAAAAGCCACTGCCATTATCAAGTCCTACGGTTATCACCTGTAACCATGCCGCTCACCAGTGCTGACTTCGCTGCCATCTGGCTGACCCTGCAACTGGCGTCACTGACAACAGTGATTCTGCTGATTGTCGGCACTCCCATTGCCCTGTGGCTGGCCCATACGCGTTCGCGGTTGCGTGGGCCGGTCGGGGCGATCGTCGCCCTGCCCCTGGTGCTGCCGCCCACCGTTATCGGTTTTTATTTGCTGCTGGCGATGGGCCCGCACGGTTATATCGGCCAGCTCACCCAGTCTCTGGGCCTGGGCACACTGACCTTCAGTTTTGCCGGGCTGGTGATTGGCTCGGTGATCTATTCCATGCCCTTTGTCGTCCAGCCTTTGCAGAACGCATTTACCGCCATCGGCCCCAGGCCGCTGGAAGTCGCTGCCACCCTGCGGGCAACCCCCTGGGACAGTTTTTTCAACGTAATCCTGCCCCTGGCCCGGCCCGGGTTTATCACGGCCGCGATTCTCGGCTTTGCCCATACGGTGGGTGAATTTGGGGTGGTGCTGATGATTGGCGGCAATATCCCGGAAAAAACCCGCGTGGTCTCGGTGCAGATCTACGACCACGTCGAGGCGCTGGAGTATGCCCAGGCACACTGGTTGGCGGGGGCAATGGTGGTGTTTTCCTTTCTGGTGTTGCTGGCGTTGTATTCCAGTCGCAAATCGCAAACCAGCTGGAGCTGAAGATGACGTCGCAGATCAACCTTCGCTTGCAGCATCACTATCCAGGTTTTGCCCTGGACCTCGACCTGCAACTGCCAGGCAAAGGGGTGACTGCGCTCTACGGTCATTCGGGCTCGGGCAAGACCACCTGCCTGCGCTGTATCGCCGGGCTCGAACGGGCCAGCCAGGCCTATGTCCAGATCAATGACGAGGTTTGGCAAGACAGCCAGCGTAAGCACTTTGTGCCGGTACACCAGCGGGCGCTGGGCTATATATTCCAGGAAGCCAGCCTGTTCCCGCACCTGTCGGTGCGGGCCAACCTGGAGTTCGGCCTCAAGCGCATCGCCCGCCAGGAGCGGCGGGTGGACCTGGCCCATGCCAGCGAGCTGCTGGGCATCACCCACCTGCTGCAACGGGCGCCGCACAACTTGTCCGGTGGCGAGCGCCAGCGGGTCGGTATCGCCCGGGCCTTGCTCACCAGCCCCAGGCTGCTGTTGATGGATGAGCCCCTGGCTGCGCTCGACAGCCAGCGCAAGAGCGAGATCTTGCCGTATCTCGAGCGCCTGCACGCCGAGCTGGACATACCCGTGCTCTACGTCAGTCATTCCCAGGACGAGGTGGCGCGGCTGGCGGACCATATAGTGCTGCTGAGTGAAGGCAAAGTAATAGCAAGCGGCCCGATTGGCGAGACCCTGGCCAGGCTCGACCTGCCCCTGGCGCGAGGGGATGACGCCGGGGTGGTGATTGAGGGGCAAGTGGGTGCTTATAACCTCAATTATCAGCTGTTGACCCTGCAGTTGCCTGGCAGCGCCCAGCATCTGAGGGTGACCCATGCCTCAATGGCCGTTGGCCGGCCGCTACGCGTCAAGGTACAGGCCCGGGATATCAGCCTGAGCCTGACCCCGGCCGAACACAGCAGCATCCTCAATAGCTTGCGGGTAACGGTGGTCAGCGAAACTGTCGCCGACAACCAGGCCCATGTGCTGATACGCCTGGATGCCGACGGCACTCCCCTGCTGGCCCGGATAACCCGCTATTCCCGGGACCAACTGGGCCTGCACCCCGGGCAATGGCTATGGGCACAGATCAAGTCGGTGGCAGTGCTGGCTTGACCCCTTGCTGGCGGCGCTGGATCAGGAAGCGCACGGTCGCAATCGTCAGCCCCAGCAACAGGCCCAGCACCACGGCCAGCCCGACAATCAGTGCCTTTTTCGGCTTGACCGCTTCCGTCGGGGCCTGGGCCTTGCGGTCAATGCTGACCAGGCCAAGATGGCTCATGTCCGTATTGAGCCGGCCAAGGCGTACCACTTCGGCACGCAATGGCTCGATATCCTTGAGGAACACATCTTCGTTCGAGCGCTTACCGAGCATTTCGACCTGGCGATTGACCTCAAGCAACTGCATCTTTTTATGAATCTGCGAAATGCGGTTGTCGGTAAAGTCATCGGTCGTACGCTTGAGCAGGGCTGCGCGCTCGGCTTCCAGGGCCTGGGAGCCCATAAAATACAAGGGCGTGCTTTGCGACGTGATTTCGGTGCGCACTACTCTCGATGAGGCGCCCTGTGCCGCATCGGCCATAGCTGCCGGCGTGGTCGGGCGGGTAATGCCCAGTGACTTGGCAATCGAAATGGCCTCGTTGAGCTGTTGGATTCGCGATTCGCGCTCCATTTTAAGCTGCAGGCGCAACGCCTTCAGCTCATCTTCCAGACGGGCTTTTTGCAGCGTGTCAGCTTCGACCAAAGTTGCGATTTTTCCTTCTTTTTCAGAGTGATAGCTTGATCGCGCAGCATTTATCTGGGTATCCAGTTCCCTGAGCCGGTTACTGATAATAACCTTGAGGTCGGCACTAATTTGCTCACGTTGGTTATTGATCGCGTAGTCAACAAAACCATTGAGAATCGCCACCCCATCAAGCGAGGAAGGGTAAGTAAGTTCCAGCCTTATATAAGGATTGGTTGAATCACCCTTGTTCGCAGCAGGCTGTACCAGGGTAATGGCATCCCGGTTAAACATTTCGAAGCTTTGCTCCAGTGATCTGCCGGGCTGTTCCAGGGGTTTGAATAACTCCGGGTGATCGCGAAAAAAATTCAAGCGGTTTTCATAGGAATCAAGTGCCAGCCCTACTTTACCTAAAGCCTCTGCCGCAGGCAGGGTGTAGACCTCGGAACGATTCAGGGCATCCAGTTCGTTGATGGCTGCAGGGCGCAGCAGGCTGCTGGTTTGATAGATTTTTTGCGCAAAGGAAACATAGCCAATTGCCACTAATCCGGTAATTACCGCAGTGGCTGCAATCAGTTTTTTTTGTCGCCAAAAAGAATGGATCAATTCAAACAAATCGATCTCAGCGTCAACTTTTCGTCCTTTTGGGTACTGATGAATAGTCAAATGAATGCACCTTGTAAATAAAGCTTAGTCAAGCTGGCTGCTGAGGGCGTATCGACCACATGATGACGCAATGTGTTTGACAGGCTATTCCTAGGAAAATTCGCTTCTATATAAATCAAGCACATAGAACAACAAAAGCAAGTAATTAGAAAATGATATCCAACTACTTTATTTAAAATAGGATATCTCCTGCGCTCTAATGAGAATTACCTCACAAAAAACAGGGTAAAGTCACAACGTATTTGCGCCGCTTTCCTGGAAAGCACACGTCACCACGGCACAGTGGCCCGGACTGTGTAATTATTGCCGCCACAAGAAAGCACGCTTACGTGTGGGGTAATAATCAGGATGGATATTTTTCAGGCGATGCGGGTGTTTGTCCGCGTAGTCGAAACCGGCAGCTTCACCGCGGCGGCGCAGGCGCTGGGTTATTCAACGGCGCAAACCTCGCGGCTGCTGTCCGAGCTGGAGTCTTCGCTGCAAGCCCGGCTGTTGCAACGCAGCACACGGCGCCTGGCCCTGACCGAGGTGGGTGCGCGTTATCTGGAACGCTGCCGGATGATTCTGGGCGAGATCGAGGATGCCAATGCCGAAGCGGCGGGTGCGCACCTGATCCCCCGTGGCCATTTGCGTGTGCAGTCCACCACCGGGTTGGGCATCCAGCTGCTGGCACCGTTGGTGGCCCGCTACACCGAGCTGTATCCGCAGGTACATGTCGACCTCACCCTGTCACAACGCCAGCCCGATCTGCTTGAAGAGGGGCATGACCTGGTGATTACCCTGTCGGCCCATCTGCCGGATTCGGAGCTGATCGGCCAGCCGCTGGGCAGCATCTTCAGTGTCATCAGTGCAGCCCCCTCCTACCTCAAGGGCCGGGACATCCCGACGGTACCTGACGATCTGCACCAGCACCGCTGCCTGCACCTGGTCGACCCGTTGTTTACCGACAGCTGGACCTTTCGCGATGATCAGGGCGAACAAGTGATCCGCCCCGGCAACGTGTTCCAGGTCAACGTGGCGGAAGCGATGGCCAAAGCGGCCGAGGCCGGGCTCGGGGTGTGCCTGTTGCCCGATTATGTGGCGGTAGGCTCTTATCAGCGCGGCTCGCTGGTGCGTCTGCTGCCACATTACCGCCTGCACGAAAAAAGCATCTACGCGCTCTACCCTTCACGGCGGTTTCTGGATGCCAAGGTCAAGACCTGGGTGGAGTTCCTCAAGCAGGAAATCCCCAAGGTGCTTGAAGGGCACCAGGCCATCGTCGATGACCCGGCCCATTGGGCTTAACTGGCTTGCAGCGCGCTGCGCAGTTGCTCGCGCAGGGGCATGGCGGTGCGATCGAACTCCAGTGGCGTGACCGAGATCCCGCCCTGGGTTACCACCTGGGTTTCGGTGTCGATGGCTTCGGCGTGCTGATGGCGGGTGATGCTGAGCCAGTAGTACTTGGCCTCGCGAAAGTCGGTGCGCTCGATGGCTTCCACACCGTCCATGCGCCCGGCACCCTGGCGGGTGATCTGGATCGGCCCGGCGTCATCGGCTGGTACGTCGGGAAAGTTGATATTCAGGCAGGCCCTTTGTTCCCAGCCCTTGCCGAGCAACTGCCGGATCACGCCGGGGGCCAGGGTGCGGGCGGTATCCCAGCGCACGGCACTGCGACGGGTAAAGTACTGGCTCAAGGCGATGGACGGCACGCCCATCAACAAACCGGTCATGGCCGCGCCTACGGTACCGGAAAACAAGGTTTCAACCCCCAGGTTGGCGCCTTTGTTGATACCTGACAGCAGCAGTTGCGGCGGTTTGTCCAGCAGCTGCTGCAAGGCCATCGCCACACAGTCGGCCGGGGTTCCGGAAACCGAGAAGCGGCGCTCGCCGCGCTGGGTGACGCGCAACGGGTGGTGAATGCTGATGGCCGTGGAGATACCGCTTTGGTCATGGTCCGGTGCCACTACCCAGACTTCGTCCGCCAGCTCGTGGGCCACGGCCTCAAGTGCGGCCAGACCCGGGGCGTCAATCCCGTCGTCGTTGGTAATCAGGATGCGTTCGAGTCGGGCGTGGGGCATGGAGTTCTCCTTTGGAAGAGGGGCGGCAAGCCAGCACGAGATTGCTTGCCGCCTGCAGCTTAGATGCCCTGCAGCGCCAGATCCATCGCAAAGTAGGTGAGGATCATGTCGGCACCTGCACGCTTGATCGAACCCAGGCTCTCGCGTACTACGCGGGCCTCGTCAATGGCACCGGCCTGGGCACCGAACTTGATCATTGCGTACTCACCGCTGACCTGGTAAGCCGCCAATGGCAGGTGCGAGGCCTGGCGAATGTCGCGGATGATGTCCAGGTAAGCACCGGCGGGCTTGACCATCAGCACATCTGCACCTTCCTGCTCGTCCAGCAGCGACTCGCGGATGGCCTCGCGGCGGTTCATCGGGTTCATCTGGTAGGACTTGCGGTCGCCCTTGAGCGCACTGCCGCCCGCTTCACGGAACGGGCCATAGAGAGCCGAGGCGAATTTGGTCGAGTACGCCATGATCGACGTGTCGCTAAAGCCGGCACCGTCCAGGGCGCTGCGAATGGCCTGCACCTGGCCGTCCATTGCTGCCGAAGGCGAGATAAAGTCGGCACCTGCCGCCGCGGCGGCGACCGCCTGCTTGCCCAAGTTGATCAGGGTCGCGTCGTTGTCGACACCGTGGTCATGCATCACGCCGCAATGGCCGTGAGAGGTGTACTCGCAGAAGCAGGTATCGCTCATCACCACCATGTCAGGCGCGGCATCCTTGCTGATGCGCACCATACGCGACACCAGGCCGTCTTCGCGCATGGCATCGCTGCCAGTGGCGTCCAGATGATGGGACACGCCGAACAGCATCACCGACTTGAGCCCCGCCCGCGCATAACGCTCGATCTCACCCGCCAGTTTCGACTCAGGTATACGCATCACCCCCGGCATACTGGTGATAGGCACGAAGTCGTCGATTTCTTCTTCGACGAAAATCGGCAGCACCAGGTCGTTGAGGCTGAATTCGGTTTCCTGGAACATGTCGCGAAGGGTCTGGGAACGGCGCAGGCGGCGCGGGCGTACAGCGGGGAACTGGTTAGGCATCATGGTTCCTGATGGGCAGATTCAAAAAACAGACGAGCCTTGGCTCTATGGCGCAACAAATACAGGATTGATCCTGCAATTGCAAAAGATCTGGCCTATCTGCGGCCGCTTGTCACGCCGGGTTTGCGCAGTATGGCCCCGCTTGCCCTGCCCCTGCCTGACACACATCAAAGCCGTGCACTCATACCAACGTTTACGTTAACGTAAGGCATCCTTCATTCCACGGACGATCACGCCATGCCTGAGCTTACCCCTTCGCTACAAGACACCGCTGCGCCGGATGGCGTGTGCTACGGCTGCGGCAGCAGCAACCCCGACGGCCTGCATATCAAGAGCTTCTGGGATGAAGACGGCGTGCATGTGCGCGCCGAGTACCTGCCCGACCCCAAGTACTGCGGCTGGCCCGAGCTGGTGTATGGCGGCCTGGTCGCCATGCTGGTCGACTGCCACTCCAACTGGACGGCAATGGCCTATCACTACCGCATGGAGCACCGCGAAGTGGCCAGCTTGCCACGCATCAGTTGTGTCACGGGGAATCTGGGGATCAAGTTTATCAAGCCGACGCCGATGGGCGTGCCGCTGACCCTGCGGGCCAGGGTCGAGGGCGATGTCGGGCGCAAGACGCGGATCCTCTGCGAAGTGTATGCCGGGGATGTGCTGACAGCGCTGGGCGACTCGATTTTTGTGCGCGTCGATACCGGGCAACTGGCCACTGCTGCCCACGGCCGCGAGGCGGGTTAAGCGCAAACTGGCAGGTACGGCGCGTTCCGGCCATCGCGAGCAAGAACGCGCCGCGCTGTGACTATTTACCCAGTACTTTGCCGTCCCGGGTACGGATTTCCTTGATCACGGCATTGACCCGATTGACCAGCACATAATGCCCGCTGATTTGCACCCATTGTTCATGCTCATCGGGCTGGGGCAGCCCTTTGGCCTTCCAGTCGCTGATCGCAACATCGTCCCGCGTGTATTGATCAGGTGCCTTGTCGCCGTGACCATAGCAACTGCTCAGGTCCATTGATTCGGCCAGGATCTGCCCGGGGTTGCAGTCTGCGGGTTTGGCATCATCAGCCTGCGCGGCATAAGGCGCGACACACAGGAAACCAGCCACTATCGATGCAGAAATCAAGCTGCGCATGTTCACCTCAACGTATGGGAGTACAGGCTCAATGGACAAGCGGGCGCTGCAGTACGTTCCACCGCGATAATCAAAAATATTGATCACCATATCAGCAATGACGATTGGACTGCACCGCCAGCCTGGGGTGAAGTAACCATAGGGCCGGTCAAAATAATAAGCGGCCGTATGTGGAGAACAACATGTCATTCAATATCAGCAGCTTTCAGCTGGAGGGTCGCCGTGCCCTGATTACCGGTTCAGGCCAGGGTATCGGGCTGGAGCTGGCCCGTGGACTGGGCGCTGCGGGCGCTACCGTGGTGATCAACACTCGCAATATCGAAAAATCCCTGGCGGTTGCCGCTCAATTGCGCGATGAAGGCCTGAAGGCTGAATCCGTGGCCTTCGATGTCACCGACCGCGAACAATTGCTGGCTGCGATCAACAGGTTCGAGGCCGATATCGGTGCCATCGATATTCTGGTCAACAACGCCGGTATTCAGCGCCGCGCGCCGCTGGAGGACTTCAGCGCCAGCGACTGGCACGATGTGATGCGCACCAACCTGGACGGGGTCTTCCATGTGTCCCAGGCCGTGGCGCGGCACATGATCGCCCGTGGTCGCGGCAAGATCATTAATATCTGCTCGGTGCAAAGCCAGCTGGCACGCCCCACCATCGCCCCTTATGCCGCCTCCAAAGGGGCGGTAAAGATGCTTACCAAGGGCATGTGCGCCGAATGGGCCCGCCACGGTATTCAAGCCAATGGCCTGGCTCCCGGCTATTTCGCCACCGAAATGAACCGCGCCCTGGTCGATAACCAGGAGTTTTCCGAGTGGCTGTGCAAACGCACGCCGGCAGGTCGCTGGGGGCGGGTTGACGAACTGTGCGGCGCAGCTGTGTTTCTGGCCTCCCCTGCCTCTGACTTTATCAACGGTCAAACCCTGTTTGTGGACGGAGGCCTGACCAGCGTTGTTTGACCCGCACCGGCAAAAAAACAATAACAAGGAACACCCATGAGCAACCTTAACGAACAGGCCCTGCCGGCACTCGACCCTGGCAGCGCACAAGCAACGGGCAAGGGCTTCGCGACCAAGCGCTGGCTGTACCTGATCCCGCTGATTTTCATTACCTACAGCCTCGCCTACCTCGACCGGGCCAACTACGGCTTCGCCAGTGCGGCGGGCATCGAGCAGGACCTGGGTATTACCAAGGGCATGTCCTCGCTGATCGGCGCGCTGTTTTTCCTGGGCTACTTTTTCTTCCAGGTCCCGGGGGCGATCTACGCGCAGAAGTACAGCGTGCGCAAACTGGTGTTCTGGAGCCTGATCCTGTGGGGCTTTTGCGCCATGGCCACAGGGTTGGTGACCAATATCCCGATGCTGATGGTTATCCGCGTGTCGCTGGGGATTGTCGAGGCGGCCGTGATGCCGGCCATGCTGATCTTTATCAGCAACTGGTTCACCCGCAAAGAGCGTTCGCGGGCCAATACCTTTCTGGTGCTGGGCAACCCGGTGACCGTGCTGTGGATGTCGGTGGTGTCCGGCTACCTGATCCAGGCCTGGGGCTGGCGCGAGATGTTTGTTATTGAAGGCGCGCCGGCGGTGCTCTGGGCCTTCGTCTGGTGGCGCATGGCGCGGGACAAGCCCGAGCAGGTCAACTGGCTGAGCGCACAGGAAAAAGCCCGGCTAGCTGCCACCCTGGCCGATGAACAGAAAGGCATGAAGCAGGTGCGCAATTACCGCCAGGCCTTCACCAGCCCGGTGGTGGTGCAGTTGTGCTGCGTGCATGCGCTGTGGAGCATCGGCGTGTACGGTTTTATCATGTGGCTGCCGAGCATTATCAAACAGGCGGCCGCTGCGGATATCGTCACCGTTGGCTGGTTGAGTGCGGTGCCTTATGTGGCGGCGGTGGCAGCCATGCTGGTGGTGTCATGGGCCTCCGACAAGACCCAGCAGCGCAAGCATTTTGTATGGCCGCTGCTGGCACTGGGGGCTCTGGCGTTCTTTTGCTCGTACCTGCTGGGGTCTTCGCACTTCTGGCTGTCGTTCGCCCTGCTGACCCTGGCAGGGGGCGCGTTGTACGCACCCTACGGGCCGTTTTTCGCGCTGATCCCGGAGATTTTGCCGGCCAACGTGTTTGGCGGCGCCATCGGCCTGATCAACGCCTGCGGTGCGCTGGGGGCTTTTGTCGGTTCGTGGATCGTGGGCTATCTGATCGGTCTGACCGGCAATCCGGGCGCAGCCTATATCTTTATGACCGCCGGGGTGCTGTCTTCAGCACTGCTGATGGCATGGGTGAAAGTGCGGCACTAGACACCCCGCCGACATTTGCGAATGTTTCTCGAAGGGATGACAGGGCAAAGAGGAATGTTATACAGTATCAATACTATATAACATTCCCTTGCCAGCGATCCCTCAATGACTGCCACTGCCCCTCCCTCACACCAGCGCCTGCTGTCCATCGATGCCCTGCGCGGGCTGGTTATCCTGTTTATGCTGCTGGACCACGTGCGCGAAACGTTTTTCCTGCACCGCCAGGTGGCTGACCCGATGAATATCGAGATCACCGACCCTGCCCTGTTTTTCAGCCGTACCTTGGCCCACCTGTGCGCGCCGGTGTTTGTATTGCTCACTGGCCTGTCGGCTTATCTGTATGGCGAAAAGTATCAGGGCAAACGCGATGTCTCGGCGTTCCTGTTCAAGCGCGGGCTGTTTCTGGTGGTGCTGGAATTCACCCTGGTCAACTTTGCCTGGACTTTCCAGTTGCCGCCGTCGGTGATCTACATGCAGGTGATCTGGGCCATTGGCGTCAGCATGATCGCCCTTGCTGCCCTGGTGTGGCTGCCGCGCCCGGTACTGCTGGTACTCGGCCTGGTGATCATCGCCGGGCACAACCTGCTCGACACCCTGCATTTTGCCCGGGGGTCAGTGATGCATGTGCCCTGGGCGATTTTGCATGATCGCGGCTGGATTGAAGTGGGTGACAGCTTGCGCATGCGCACCTCCTACCCGGTGTTGCCGTGGATCGGCGTTATCGCACTGGGCTATTGCCTGGGGCCCTGGTTTGCCCGCTCCGCTCCGGCGGCCTTGCGCCAGCGTTATTTATTGCTGGCAGGCAGCGGTGCCCTGCTCGGCTTTGTTGCGCTGCGTTTGCTCAACGGTTACGGCGAGGCGCCCTGGGCCAGCCATGCCGATACCACACAAACCTTGATGAGCTTTTTCAATATCACCAAGTACCCGCCTTCCCTGCTGTTTCTGACCCTGACCCTGGGCGTGGGCCTGTTGCTGCTACTGGCTTTTGAGCGGGTACAACAACGCAAGTGGATCAGCACACTCGCCGTATTTGGCGCGGCGCCGATGTTTTTCTATTTGTTGCATCTGTATGCACTCAAAGTACTGTACCTGGCCTGCGTCGCCCTGTTTGGCCTGAATCAGACCACCTATTTCGGCTTCGACAGCATCGGTGCGGTGTGGCTAACGGCAGTGCTGCTGGCCATTTCGCTGTACTTGCCGGTTCGCTGGTTCGCCAACCTGAAAGCCCGACGCCGGGATATCACCTGGCTTAAGTATTTCTGATTCTGACGGCGGCCCCATTAGCAAACAAGATCGATTATCATCCCGCCGCCGGTCCCCCCACGCGGGGGGTTAAAAGGGAATCCGCAGTGCTGTTACAGCACCCAACGGAACTGCCCCCGCAACTGTAGATGACGAGCCTGCACCAAAATTGCCACTGGGAGCCCCCCGGGAAGGCTGGTGCAGGCGATGACCCATCAGTCAGGAGACCTGCCGGCAAAGTCCAAAAACTAACCGGCGGGGTGTCCGGGGAGGCATCCTGCTTAGTACTGTTGCTGCAGCAGTACCCGATGATGCATTCCCGACCGTGCACCTGTGCCCCGTGTACGATCAAATGGAGATTGCACCATGCTGTTGCACCGTGTTGTTACCCTCATCACCACCCTGGCGTTGCCGGCACTGGCCCATGCCGCCCCCACACACTACCCCCTGACCCTGCAGAACTGCGCCAGCCCGCTGACATTTCAACATGCCCCGAAAAGCGCGGTAACCATCGGCCAGGCCGGCACCGAAATGTTCTATGCCCTGGGGCTGGGCGACAGGCTGGTGGGCACTTCGCTGTGGTTCAACGATGTCCCCGTGCAATACCAGGCACAGAACGACAAGGTTGAACGCCTGGCCGACAACGACCCGAGCTTTGAAGCCGTCATTGCCAAGCGCCCGGAGCTGGTGGCCGTGCAACTGGAGTGGATGGTGGGGCCGCAGGGGGTTGTGGGTACCCGTGAGCAGTTTCACGAACTGAACATCCCCACCTACCTGATGCCTTCGGATTGCGAAGGCAAGGACAACCTGGTCGGGGCCGACGGCACACGCCTGCAGCCGTTCAGCATAGACAGCGTCTACAAGAGCATCAGCCAGCTGGCCGAGATCTTCGATGTGCAGCAGCGCGGCGAACAACTCAACAATCAGCTCAAGGCCAGCCTGGAAAAATCCATCGCCTCACTCAAGGGCAAGGACCTGAGTTCCACCAGCGCATTGTTCTGGTTCTCCAGTGCGGACATGGATATCGACCCCTATGTTGCCGGGCGCAAAGGCATCCCCGACTTTATGCTCAACACCCTTGGTGTACGTAATGTCGTGGAGTCCGATGAGGAATGGCCAACTGTTGGCTGGGAAACCCTGGCCAAGGCCAACCCGACGTTTCTGGTGATCGCGCGTATGGACCGCCGACGTTTCCCGGCGGATGACGTCGAGAAAAAACTCGAATTCCTGCGCACCGACCCGGTAACCCGCACTATGGATGCCGTAAAAAACAACCGCATCATCGTCCTCGATGCCCATGCGATGCAGGCCAGCCTGCGTCTGTTCGACGGGATCGAAACACTCGCCACTGCCATCCGCCAACACGACCTGCCTAAATGACTGCACGCTCGCTACTGGCCTTGGCAGCCTGTGTTGCACTGTTACTGGCAGTGCTCGCCGGAGTGGCCATCGGTGAAACTCCGATCGCACCCGGGGTCGTGCTGCAGGTTCTGGCCAACAAGCTGTGGGCCGCCGGGCATGTGCTGGACCCGATCGACGAAGGGATTGTCTGGAGCTACCGCCTGACCCGAGCCCTGGTGGCTGCTGCCTGCGGTGCGGGGCTGGCCACCTGTGGCGTGGTGTTGCAGTCGTTGCTGCGCAACCCGCTGGCCGACCCTTACCTGTTGGGGATATCCGCCGGTGCTTCGACCGGTGCCGTGCTGGTGGCGGTGCTGGGGTTGGGCGCGGGGGCGGTATCACTCTCGGCCGGGGCCTTTGCCGGAGCGATTTGCGCCTTCGCCCTGGTTATTTTGCTGGCACGCGCCAGCGGGCCCACCGGCGCCAGTGCCCAGATCATCCTGGCAGGCATCGCTGGCTCGCAGTTGTTCAACGCAATCACGGCCTTCCTGATCACCAAGTCGGCCAGCTCCGAGCAGGCCCGCGGGATCATGTTCTGGTTGCTCGGCAACCTCAGTGGCGTGCGCTGGCCTGCAGTGTGGCTGGCGGTTCCCGTGGCCGTGGCGGGGCTGGCCGTGTGCCTGTGGCATCGGCGGGCGCTGGATGCCTTCACCTTTGGTGCGGACTCGGCGGCGTCACTGGGCATCCCGGTGCGCCGGGTACAGCTGTTGCTGATCAGTTGTGCGGCGCTGGTCACGGCGGTGATGGTGTCGATTGTCGGCTCCATCGGCTTTGTCGGGCTGGTCATACCCCACGCCGTGCGTTTGCTGGCAGGTACCGGGCATGGTCGCCTGTTGCCCGCCAGCGCACTGGGCGGGGCGTTGTTCCTGATCGCCGCCGATGTACTGTCGCGCACCCTGATAAAAGGCCAGGTGATTCCTGTCGGCGTGGTCACCGCCCTGGTGGGCGCGCCGGTATTTGCACTGATCCTGATCGGCAGGAGACATGCACGATGACGGTACTTAGCTGTAGCGATCTGGGTTACCGCGTGGGTGATGCAAACCTGTTGCAAGGCATCACCCTCAGCGTGCAGCGCGGCGAGACCCTGGGGATTGTCGGACCCAATGGCTCGGGCAAGTCCACATTGCTCAAGTTGCTGGCCAACTTGCGGGTGCCCGGCGAGGGCCTGGTGTTACTGCACGACCAGGCGCTGCGCAAAATAAGCCAGCGCACTATTGCGCAAACACTGGCGGTGGTCGAACAGCATGCCGACACCCATGACGCCATTGGCGTGTTCGATGCTGTTGCCCTGGGCCGGACACCCTGGCTGTCGGCGCTAAGCCCGTGGTCGGCCAAGGACACAGCCATCGTCGAGCAGGCACTGGCCGATGTGGATGCCACTCACCTGCGCGACCGCAGCTGGCGCGGGCTGTCGGGGGGTGAGCGCCAACGCGTGCATATCGCCCGGGCCCTGGCGCAGCGCCCGCAAATACTGTTGCTGGATGAACCCACCAATCACCTGGACATCCAGCATCAGCTGAGCATTTTAAAAACCGTACAGGCCCTGCCCGTGACCACCCTGATTGCCCTGCACGATCTCAACCAGGCCTTGAGCTGTGATCGCCTGGCAATTCTTGAGCGGGGCCGCCTGATGGCGCTTGGCAAACCCCTTGAAGTCCTGACCCCGCAACGGCTGCAGGCCACATTCGGGGTACAGGCGCACTACCTGACTGACCCTTTTGACGGCGCGCAGATCCTGCGCATGCGCGTTTGAACACTATTTAAGAGAACCCAACATGCGTATTTCATCCCTGACACTGCTACTGACCACTGCCCTGCTCTGCACCTCGGCACTGGCACAAACCCACGAAGTCAAAATGCTCACCCGCAGCGCCAATGCGGGAATGGTCTATGAACCGGATTACCTGCGGATTGCCCCCGGTGACACGGTCAAGTTCATCCCCACGCAAAGCGGCCACAATGCTGCGACCCTGCCCGGGCTGCTGCCTGAAGGCGCACAACCGTTCAAGGGCAAGATCAATCAGGAGGTGGAGCAAACCTTCAGCGTGCCCGGCCTCTACGGCATTCAATGTACTCCGCACCTGGCCATGGGCATGGTCATGCTGATCCAGGTGGGCGAGCCTGCTGCCGAGCCCCCGGTACTGCCCGCCACGCTGCCCAAACGCGCACTTGACCGCTTGAATGCAGCACTGCAACAGCAGGTGGCGAAATGAGTGCCGTAAGCACGCGCTCCGCGATCCTGATCGCCCTCGCCAGCCCCCTGGCGTTGGCGGAGTCGGCCCAGGAGCAGGCCAAGGGCTTGATCGAAGACAGTACCTGGAGCCTGGTCAACCGTACGGTCTACGACAATCGTGAGTATCGCCACGGCGCCAGCAACAGCGGCGCTCGCAATGCATACAAACCACGCGCCGAACGCAATGGCTATGCCGAAGAATGGGCCTACGGCCTGATGGGCACCTTGCAGTCCGGTTTTACCCAGGGCCTGATCGGTGTCGGGGTGGATGCCCATGCCTATATAGGCCTCAAGCTGGACAGCGGTGGTGGTCGCGCCGGCAAGGCTCGCCTGCTGGGCCTGGATAACGACGGCTACCCCAAGGACAACTACGGCCGCGGCGGCGCGGCCCTCAAGCTGCGGATGTCCAATACGGTGCTGTCCTGGGGCGAACAACGGGTCAAGACCCCGGTGTTCAGTTCATCCGACAGCCGCTTGCTGCCGGAGACTGCCACCGGGGTGTTCCTCACCAGCAACGAGTTCAACGCCCTGAAAATGGTCGGTGGGCATTTCACCGAAAGCACCGACCGCAATGCCAGCAGCCACGACCAGGGGTTCGTGGTCAATTATTCCAATGGCCCCAAGGGCGATGCATTCGACCTGGCCGGGCTGGTGTACACCCCGAGCAAAAACCTCAGCGCCAGCCTCTACACCTCGCGCTACGAGAACACCTGGAACCAGCATTACCTGGGCGCCGTCTTCAGCCACGCGCTGGATGAAAACCGCTCGCTGTCGCTGAACCTCAACCTGTACCGCACCACCGATGAAGGCAAGGCGCTGTCGGGCACTATCGACAACACCACCTGGAGCTTGTTGAGCACCTACGCCCAGGGCCCGCACAGCTTCAGCCTGGGGTATCAGAAAGTGCATGGCGACACGCCATTTGACTATGTGACGCGGGGCGCGATTTTCCTGACCAACGCGGTGCAATTGTCTGACTTCAACGCCCCCAACGAACAATCATGGCAAGCGCGCTACGACCTGGCGATGACCCCCTGGGGCATGCCGGGGCTGGTGTTCAGCGCTGCGTATGTACGAGGCAGCCAGATTGACGGTACGCACGTTGACCCGCGGGGCGGCTATGCGTATCTGGGCTATGGCAAAGGCGGGAAACACTGGGAACGGGATCTGGAAGCGCGCTATGTGGTGCAGAGTGGTGTGGCCAAGGGCACCATCATGTCATTGCGACACAATGTGCATCGTGGCAACACTGCACAGGCCGAACTGGATGCGGACCAGATTCGCCTTGCGGTCGAATACCCGCTGACGGGGCGGTTTTGATGATTAACGGCCTATAAAACTGTAGTCGCTGAGGAGCGAAGCGAGGCTGCGATCGGGTGCGCAGCGCCCGTAAGATCGGGCAGTGCGGTACACCGAGTGCTCAGGGTTCACGGGCGCTACGCACCCGGTCGCAGCCTTCGTCCCTCGGCAGCGGCTACAGGCTTTTAACCGTGTTTCAGTGCATCGCACCATGGTCGTGGTGCATCGGCATGCTGTTGAGTGCCCGCGCCTCGGCCTTGACCTCAATCAGCTCCTTGACCCCTTTGCTGTCTTCAACAATCAGGGTCAAGGGCACTTGATCACCGGCTTTAACCTGGTTCACCAGGTCAATCAGCATCACATGGTAGCCCTCAGGTTCGATGGCCACGCTCTTGCCTGCAGGCAACGCTACCGCTGCCACCGGCTTCATGCTCATCACATCGTTTTGCATTTTCGACTCGTGGATCTGCACCGTCCTGGCCACCGGCGAGCGGACTTCAACCAGCTTGCTGTCGGTGCTCGAAGTAATGTGCATAAAGGCACCGGTCGAAGGCTGGCCGGCCACGGTGGCACGCACCCAGGCATCGTCCACTACGGTTTGCGCAGAAACATGCAGGCTCATGCCCAGCAGTGACAACAACAGATACTTAACAGGTTTCATAGGGTTGGCTCATTCCAAAGGGCACAGGATCAGCAGACTGACATCACTGTCAGCAGGTCTTCGGCACACTGCTTGGCGGACAGCGAAGGCGACAGGCCAAGGCGCAATACACCACGGGAATCGAAAACGAAACTGGTCGCGGTGTGCGACAGGGTGTACGAATCGCCGGTCGGGATTTTCTCGTAAAACACCTTGAATTCCTTGGCCGTAGCCGCGGTTTCTTCCAGGGTGCCGGACAAGGCGATAAAACTCGGGTCGAAGGCTTTTACATAGGCATCAAGCATCGCCGGCTTGTCGCGCTCAGGATCCAGGGTGATAAACACCACCTGCAGGCGGTCACCGTCGGGGCCCATCATTTTCTTCGCCTGGGCGGCACGGGCCAGCGCTGTCGGGCACACGGCCGGGCACTGGGTAAAGCCGAAGAAAATCATCGGCATCATCCCGCGAAAGCTGCCCAGCATCATTTCGTTGCCTTGCGCATCCCTGAGCTTGAACTTACGCCCGAGGATTTCATTGCTGAGGTCTTTGCCGTATTTGTATGACAAACCGCTGCCGGGGTCGCAACCTGCGATCAGCCCCAGGCTGAGCAAGCCAAGACCGGTGACTACGCGGCGGCGAGTCAGTAAATCATTCATGTCAGGTTCCTTTAAGCGGCCTTTTCCAACGAACAAGGCCTTTAACCTGCGCACTGTCAGGCAGGTGTGTACGCTGCCCGATGCCTGGAGTGACCGGCTCAGTGCGCACGATTGCTGTGGGGTAGACGTGTTGCATGGGCATGGAATTTACCACTGTCGCAGGTCTGTCGCACGGCAGCCATGCCCCTCAATGGTGCATGGCCACGTCGCCAGCCCGTAAAACCGCGGGGTACAGCAAGGCCTGCGACAAATCGACACAGGTCTGATTTCTGGCGGATTTAGCGCTTTGCGCTATGGGCAATCACCTGCCGTACCGTAATAAACAGCAACGCCGACAACACGGCATACAGGCCAAAGAGCCAGGCGGCAGCCCTGGCGGCCCCTGTCACGCCACCCGGCGTGGTTAAACCGGCCATATTGGCAATCATCCCCGCCAATGCTGCACCGATCGCCGTGGCGATCAGTTGCACGGTGGTAATGGACGCACCGGCAATGTCCTTTTCACTGTCTGGCACATTGGCCAATACGCGAGTGAGCAAATGCGGCCACGCCAGCCCGATACCTGTACCGACGGCCATCATTGCCAGGCATACACCGGCCAGGCTGAGCAATGAACTGCCAATTTGCGGCACGCTGAGAGCTGCCAGTGCCAACCCCGACGCCACAAAGAGCGGGCCGCAACGGATGGCCCGATTCGCGGATGCCGGTGCCAGGCCGCTGCTGTACAGCGCGCCCAAGGTCCAGCCCGCCGCCATCAACGCTGCAATATAGCCCGCCACCAGCGGCGTTTGCAGATGCAGGACCTGCAAGAAGTACGGCACAAACACTTCGCTGGTCATGCCAATGACCATCAGGCTCATCGACAGATAGATCGGCAACAGGGCACTGCCAGGGGTCAAGCTGTGTTTGGGCAACATGCGATGCCTGTCGCTGCCTTCGACACGGTACACGGCATACAACAGCACCAGCCCGCACATCAGGCCGAGCGCGTTATACAGCGGCGATGGCGTGATGCTGCCCAGGGCAATCGCCAGCACCACGCCGGTCAACAGCACCAGTTGCAGCCAGGGCAAGACCAGACGAGGGGGGGCCTCGACGCTTTTGCCGGACAGCATGGCCCAGGCCAGCAGCATAAACAGCAGGGTCACCGGGATCAGCGCCCAGAATGCTGCACGCCAGGCATCGTACTGCGCAAATACCCCGCCCACGGCCGGACCAATCAAGGTCGCGGCGCCCCACATACCTGAAATCAGGGCCATTGCCCTAGGCCACAGGCCTTCGTCGAACACCAGGCGAATCATTGAATACGGCAGGGCAAACAACAGCCCGCCACCCAAGCCTTGTATGGTTCGCCCCAACACCAGCACGGCCATGTCCGGAGCACTGCTGCAAACCCCGCAACCCAACGCAAACACCAGCCCGGCGAGGCTGTACGCGAGCCTGGGGCCAAGGGCCGAGAGGCATTTGGCCGATAATACCGAGCCGATGATCGAGGCCACCACAAACAGCGTGGTGTTCCATGCGTAATAGTCCAGCCCGCCGATATCCTTGACCACCGAGGGCAAAATGGTTGTCACCAGATAGACGTTGATGGCATGCAGCGCCACCCCGCCTGCCAGTGCCGCTGAGCGCAGCCCGTTACTGCCCCATAGCAATGCAGACCATCCCGATGCCGTTGTCATTTGCCTTCCTTGAATGCCATTTTATTGCAATCAGCCTATTATAAAAGGAAAGTCTTTGGTAATTAATTTATCATCCGGGCGGTATGATCCCAGCCCACAAACCTTATGACCCTGGTGGCTTTGTTCTATGCCCGTGACCGACTCCCCTGATGCCGCACGCAACACCGGCGCCACTGCCGAGCGCATCCTGTTTCTGCTCAAAACCCGCGGGCCGCTGAAAACCGCGGATCTTGGGGCCATGCTCAATATCACCCCGGAAGCTGCGCGCCAGCAGGTCCAGAAGCTGGTAGACGGCGCCATGATCGTTGGCTGCCTGATGCCGCCGGTTGGGGCCGGGCGCCCTTCGCAAAAATGGGTTTTGACCGATGCCGCTCAAGCCAGATTCCCCAACACCCATGCACAGCTCACGGCGCAGTTGATTGACTCAATCAAGCTGATCTACGGCAATGAAGGGATCGACAAAGTGGTCGAGAGCATGGAGCTGGCCAATACCCGCGAATACGTTGCCGCCTGTGAGCAAGGGCGAACTCTGCAAGAAAAGGTTCAATTACTGGTGGCCATACGCGACACCGCCGGGTATATGGCGAGCATGGAGGCTGAAGGCGACAACTGGCTGATCATCGAAAACCACTGCCCGATCTGTGTTGCGGCGCAGCAATGCCAGGGTTTTTGCCGGGCAGAGCTACAAGTGTTCCAGGCGGCCATCGGTGACTACGGGCAGGTTGAGCGCACAGAACACATGATCGCCGGCAGTCGCCGTTGCGTGTATCGGGTAACCCCCGCTTGACCCGCATTTTTTTCACATCGGCTTCACCTCCCTGCCACCTCCTCCCGATTAACGTGCCGGCCATAACTTACGTCGATAACAGGCGCGCAGATGGAAAGCATGGCTGGCGTTGTACCTCACACTACCCGCACTCAAGGTCTTGAACGCTGGGCAATACCCGGATTGATCCTTGCGTTTGTGGTGTTTTACCTGTTGCCCCTGATGATCCACGGCTTGTGGATTCCTGACGAAACCCGCTACGCCCAGATCGGCCAGGACATGCTCCATAGCGGCAACTGGGTGGCCCCGCACTTTATGGGCCTGCGCTATTTCGAAAAGCCCATTGCCGGTTACTGGATGATCGCCATCGGGCAAGCCGTATTCGGTGACAACCTGTTCGGTGTGCGTATCGCTTCGGCGCTGAGTACCGGGCTGAGCGTGTGGCTGGTCTGGCTGATCGCCGGGCGGTTATGGCGCGACCCGCGCAAGCGTTTCGCCAGTACCCTGATCTATATGAGCTTCGGCCTGGTGGCCGGGCAAGCCGGGTATGCCAACCTCGACCCGCAGTTCACTTTTTGGGTCAACCTCAGCCTGGTGGCCGTGTGGTTCGCCTTCGACAGCAGCGCTCGGCGTGCGCGCCTGTGCGCATGGGCCGTACTGGGACTGGCCTGCGGTATGGGCTTTATGACCAAGGGGTTTCTGGCCTGGTTACTGCCCGTATTGATCGCCGTGCCCTATGCCTTGTGGCAGCGGCGCATCAAGGAGGTGCTGAGCTATGGCCCGCTGGCGATCCTTGTGGCAGTGGCGATCTGCCTGCCGTGGGCGCTGGCGATCCATCATCAGGAGCCGGACTTCTGGCAGTTCTTTTTCTGGAACGAACATATCCGTCGTTTTAGCGCGGCCGATGCGCAACACACCCAGCCCTGGTGGTTCTACCTGCCGATCCTGCTGGCCGCCAGCTTGCCCTGGGCTGCCCTGCTACCCAACACGCTGATCGATGCCTGCAAGCAAAGGCGCGAACCGGTGACAGGTTTTCTGTTGCTGTGGCTGCTGCTGCCACTGGCGATCTTCAGCCTCAGCAAGGGCAAGCTGCCCACCTACATCATGCCGTGCCTGCTGCCTTTGGCGCTGCTGATGGGCCATGCCGTGGTTTCGTGGAGGGAGCAGGCAAAGGGCCGCATCCTGCGTATCAACGGCCTGTTGAATGTGCTGTTGGCGGTGGCCGGGCTGGTGGGGCTGGCTTACCTGCAATTGAGTCGTGCGGTGTATGCGAACACCGAGGTGTTCAGCCTGTCGCTGGCCTATATCGTGTTGCTGGGCTGGCTGCTGAGCAATGCCTTGCAAGCTTTGCGCCCGCTGCTGCTGTGGGCTGCACCTGCGGTGGGCATGGGAGTGCTGGTGGCGCTGTTGCCCGCCGCGATGCCCGGGGTGATCGTCAACAGCAAAATGCCCGATCAGTTTATTGCCGAGCATGTGCAGGAGCTGAGCCAGGCCGGCACGCTGCTCAGCAATGACCTGGGTGCGGCATCGGCCCTGTCCTGGCGCCTGGGCCGGCCTGAAATTACGCTCTATAACACCACCGGCGAGCTTAAATATGGTTTGGGTTATGCCGATTCAGCCGGGCGTCAGGTTGATATGGATAACATCGATCGCTGGATGAAGGAGGCACGTTTACGCGGCTCGGTCGGCGTGGTCATGCGGGTTCATTCGGCGTTGGAAACCCACGAAGTCGAGTTGCTGCCGCAGGGCGGCAAGCGCTACGAACGCGGCGATCTGGCGATTTTTATCTTCCCCAAGGTTCAGCCTGAATGACTCTGATCAAACGCTGGAACAGCGAGCAAAAAGCCTTGCTGGTGTTGTTAGCCGTGTCTGCCCTGCTCTTGTTGCTGGGCCTGGGTTCACGGGAGCTGTGGGGGCCGGAAACCCGCTGGGCCAATATCGCCCTGCAGATGCTGCAAAGCGGTGATTACCTGGACCCTTATCTCAAGGGCTCGCCCTACTACGACAAGCCCCTGCCCTCGTACTGGCTGATCACGGCCAGTGCCGGGCTGATGGGCGGGCTGGGGCATTGGTCACTGCGCCTGTCTTCAGTGCTTGCCGCCTGGCTGAGCGTATGGCTGGTGTACCTGATCGGCGAACAGTTGTTTCGCAAGGGTACCGGGCTGATCGCTGGCTGGATGCTGGCCACGACCTTCTACTTTGTATTCTGGGCACGGGTGGCCACGGCGGACATCCTTACCGTGTTCGGCCTGCTTGCGGCCGTCTGGTGGTACTGGCGCGGACCTGATGACACGCGTTTGAGTCGCTACTGTGTATTTTTCCTGTTGCTGTCCCTGACTTCGCTGCTCAAGGGCCTGATCGGTTTTATCCTGCCAGGGCTGGTGCTGTTGCCTCATCTGCTGAGCGAACAACGCTGGAAACGCCATCTCAACGGGCGACTGTTGCTGGCCCTGGTCATTGCCGGGGCCGTGTACATGCTGCCCTTCGCGCTATCGCGCCTGTATGGCGCGCCCACCTATGGCGAGAGCGGGCTGGGGCTGGTGCTGCGTGAAAACGTGGTGCGTTTCTTCAACCCCTTTGACCATATGGGGCCGATTTACACGTACCTGATTTACCTGCCGGCGTACACCTTGCCCTGGGCGCCGTTCTGGATGATCGGGCTGTGGGTTGCCCTGCGTCAGTGGCGCCATATCGAGCCCAATACGCGCTGGCTGGTATGGGGGCTGGGTTTGTTGTTTGTGTTCTTTACCGCCAGCGGCAGTCGGCGCAGTTATTACGTGTTGCCGCTGGTGCCTTTTGCGCAGTTGTTGGCCGCCTGGTGGGTGACCCGGCGCCTGGCGCAAGGCAAAACCTCCCCGCGCCGCTGGAACATCGGTTTCGGCATGAGTGCGACGTTACTGCTGCTGGTGCTGGGGGTGTTCTATCCGTGGTCCAACGGTGGCGGCGGAGTTGTGCAGTTTGGCCAGGACGTGAAGGCGCAGGCCAGCAAGCAGGCGCCCTGGGACCAATGGCGCATGGTGATGATCGATGTGGACAACAAGCTGCCGATGTATGTGCAGAACGGCGGCGAACCGTTTTTCTATGTCGACCAGAGCCAGGATTACCCCCGCACTGGCGACAGTGCCGGCTTGATGGCCTGGCTGGACAAAACCAGCGGCCAGCATTTCAACCCGCAGCGCACGCTGATCTTTGCCCAATATCGCAGTGGCGATCCCCTGCCCCTTGGCTATTTGAGCGTGGATCACCAAACCCTCACCAGCCAGCCGGACAACGGCGACCGGTTATTGCACCAGCGTGAGGGTGGCAGCGTGGTGTATATCCCGCAAACGCCCTGACCCGACTCGGCATACTGTGGGAGCGGGCTTGCTCGCGATGGCATCGACGCGGTTTACCTTACAGACCGCGCCGTTTGAATCGCGAGCAAGCCCGCTCCCACAGATATTTAGAGAATCCGGTAAAGCAGGCGTTCGATTCGCACCCGGCTTACGCGACGCAGGAACTTGGCCACCGCTGGCGGGTAATCGACCAGGGTTTCCAGGTTCTTGAAGCTGTCGATACGCTGCGTGTGGGCGAAGATCGCCTCCAGCTCCTTGCGGCGCGGTTCCAGCAATTCACGGCGCGGGTCGTCGATCAGCAGGCCGTTTTCCAGATCCAGACGGAATGCGCGTGGATTGAGGTTATTGCCGGTCAGCAAGGTGTAGCGGTCATCCACCCACATGCCTTTGAGGTGGTAGGTGTTGTCACCTTCGCGCCACAGATGCAGGTTAAGCAGGCCATTGTCGATCATCCGCTGATGGCTCTTGGCAAACCGGCGCAAGCTCATTTCATACAGGTACGGCAACGCCGCGATAACCCGGAACGGCTCGCTCGGCGGGATATAGAAGTCGTTGGCGGTCTTGTCACCGACCACGATATCAATGCGCACCCCACGCTCCAGGGCGCGATTGATTTCCCGGGTAACCGGCAAGGGCAAGTTGAAATACGGCGTGCAGATGGTCAGCTGTTGCTGGCTGCTGGCAATCAGTTCGCAAATCACCCGGCTCAGTTGATTATTCTTGCCTACCCCCAGTAGCGGGCTGACCGACAGGCCAAAGTGGCCGACCGTTCCGGCGCTGGTGTCGTAGCTGGCTTTTTTCAGGTGGCTGCGAAAATCCCCGATGGCGCTGCGCAGGCTGCGGGTGGTCGGCAATGTGGGCAGGTCGAGACGATGCACGGCCTTGCTGGCGATCAGGTCGTGCTCGACAAAACGCTGCATGGTGTCGGCCAGCTGCTTGTTGTGCAGCAGGTGGTAACGGTCGAAGCGATACTTGTCGAGCTTGTGCAGGTACACGTTGTTCAGGCTGGCGCCGCTGTAGATCACACAGTCGTCGACAATGAAGCCCTTGAGGTGCAACACCCCGAACAGTTCCCGGGTTTGTACCGGCACACCATAAATGGGTACCTGGGTCGGGTGTGCTGCGGTCTGTGCCTGGTACCAGGCCGCGTTGCCGGGCTGTTTACCGGCACCGATCAGCCCGCGCTGGGCGCGCAGCCAGTCAACCACCACTGCAATCTCCAGCTCGGGGCGTGCAGCCTTGGCCGCGTGCAGGGCATCGAGGATTTCCTGCCCGGCTTCGTCCTGTTGCAGGTACAAGGCCACCAGCGTGATGCGATGGCGTGCACCTGCAATGTGCTCCAGCAGGCAGCGACGAAAGTCCGCAGGGCTGGGCAGGATGCTTAGCGCATCGGCGGACAACGGAAAGCTGCGCAGTTTAGGCAGCAAGGAGCGTTTGAAGAGCGACGGCATAGGGCTCGCTAAGGGTCGAATGCGAAGAGCCGCAAAGCTTACACGATTCTGTGATAAGTGACCTCAATGTGGGAGCTGGCTTGCTTGCGATGCAGGCTACGTGGTCTGTCTGGCAAACCGCAGCGATGCCTTCGCGAGCAAGCCCGCTCCCACAGGGGAATCAGATCAGCATCAGACCTTGAGTACGCCGCTGAAACTGTGGGAGCTGGCTTGCCTGCGATGCGCGCGACGCGGTCTGTCTGGTAAACCGCAGCGATGCCTTCGCGAGCAAGCCCGCTCCCACAGGGGAATCAGGTCAGCATCAGACCTTGAGTACGCCGCTGAAACTGTGGGAGCTGGCTTGCCTGCGATGCGCGCGACGCGGTCTGTCTGGTAAACCGCAGCGATGCCTTCGCGAGCAAGCCCGCTCCCACAGGGGAATCAGGTCAGCATCAGACCTTGAGTACGCCGCTGAAACTGTGGGAGCTGGCTTGCCTGCGATGCGCGCGACGCGGTCTGTCTGGCAAACCGCAGCGATGCCTTCGCGAGCAAGCCCGCTCCCACAGGGGAATCAGGTCAGCATCAGACCTTGAGTACGCCGCTGAAACTGTGGGAGCTGGCTTGCCTGCGATGCGCGCGACGCGGTCTGTCTGGTAAACCGCAGCGATGCCTTCGCGAGCAAGCCCGCTCCCACAGGGGGAGGTTTATTTAACCCCGGGCCAGGATCAGCAACCGGGCAATGTCCCGCGCCCGGTCGGTGAGCAATGGCGCCGCCCGGGTGCAGGCATCCTGCAGGGTCATCGGGCCGCTGGCAATTGCAAACGCAGCGTTGATCCCGTGCTCGTACAACGCCTGATAACCCTCGCCCAACGTGCCGGCCAATACCACCACCGGGACACCTTCAGCGCGGGCGATGCTCGCCACGCCAAAGGGGGTTTTGCCGCGCAGGGTCTGGGCATCAAAACGGCCCTCCCCGGTGATCACCAGGTCAGCGCCCTTCACCGCTTCTGCCAACCCCACAAGCTCGGCCACTACTTCAACCCCAGCGCGGAACTGCGCGCCAAAAAACGCCTTGGCAGCAAAACCCAAACCTCCGGCAGCGCCCGAGCCCGGCTCGTGGCGCACATCCTTGGGCAGCACATTTGCGCAGTGATCGGCAAAGTGCCCAAGCGCCTGATCCAGCAAGCGCACCTGTTCGGCCGATGCGCCCTTTTGCGGGCCGAAAATCGCCGAGGCACCGTGTTCGCCGCACAGCGGGTTGTTCACGTCGGCGGCAATTTCAAAGCGTACTTCGGCCAGGCGCGGGTCCAGGCCCGCCAGTTCGATACGCGCCACATGGGCCAGTGCCAGGCCGCCGCGCGGCAGGCTGTTGCCCTGGGCGTCGAACAACCCCAGGCCCAGGGCCTGTAGCGCGCCGGCCCCGGCGTCATTGGTGGCACTGCCGCCGATGGCCAGGATCACCCGGCGAGCGCCGGCATCCAGCGCGGCCTTGATCAGTTCGCCGGTGCCAAAGGTGCTGGTGATGCAGGCATTGCGCTGCTCCGGTTTGAGCAGCTGCAGGCCACTGGCTTCAGCCATTTCGATAATGGCCGTGTGGCTGTCCGGCAACCAGCCCCAATGGGCCTCTACCGGTGCGCCCAGCGGGCCTTGCACATGATTGCGGCGCAACTGGCCATTACCGGCAGCGACAATCGCTTCCACCGTGCCTTCACCACCATCGGCCATCGGGCATTTAACCAACTGCGCGTGGGGCATGACATCAGCCAGGCCTGCGGCGATCGCGTCGGCGACTTTTTCGGCGCTCAGGCTGTCTTTGAACGAGTCGGGGGCAATCACGATTTTCATGGGGCGAATCTCCAGTTCTTATGCCTTCCATGCTGCCAGCAACGGGGCGAAAACACGCCAGTCGGGCGCACAAGCAATCACGGGCTTTGTTGTTCATTTGGACAAGACGCTCAACCCTGGGGCAGCAACTGCACCCCCAGATACAAGGCCAGCATGCCATTGAGGCTCAACGGATCAACCCCGCTCAGTTCCGCGATACGCTCCATGCGATAACGCAGGCTGTTGCGATGGATCCCCAGCGCATCGGCGCAGGCCTGGCTCTGGCCGTCGTGCTCACACCAGCTGCGCAGCGTGGCGATCAGTTGCCCGTTAGCATCCTTGGCCACCACTTTGTGCAGCGGCCCGAGCAGCTCTTCGAGGGCGTCGTCATTACGATGGCGCCACAGCATCACCGGCAAGCGATAACGATTGAGGGTCAGCAAGCGGGTCTGCGGCAGCACATCACGGCCATAGGCCAACAAGTCACCCACGCGGCGGTAACAGCGGCGCAAGCCCTTTAGGGCATCAGCCTGCCCGCCTGCAGCAATGCGCAACACCTTCCAGCCGTGTCCGTCGAGCCTCTCCAGCAAACGCAGATCATCCAGTGCAGCCGTTGCAGGCCGACACCACAGCAGGGATCCGGTTGCAGGGCACACACACCAGCTGTCGGGGTAGCGCGATTGCAGCCAGGCACTCAGGGCCTCGGCACTCTGCCCCTGGCCCAATTCAAACAGATAGGGAATGCGCGACAACTGCGGCTTGAGCCCCAATTGCTGCGCTTCATCGATCAGCCGCGGGGAGTCACCGCCCTCGCTAAGCAGCAACGCCACCAGATCATCACAACGCTGGCGTCGCCATTGTTGCTCGGCCTGCTGGAAGCGCTGGCCCACCAGCATTTCAGCAGTCATGCGCACCAGTTCGGCATAGGTGCGCAGCAGCTCGGGCTCGCCGGTCAGGCCCAGCACCCCGATCAGGCGCTGGTCGAGCAGCAACGGTAAATTGATACCCGGCTGCACACCCTTGAGGCACTTGGCGGTTTGCGCGTCGATTTCCACCACCCGTCCATTGGCCAGCACCAATTGCGCCCCTTCGTGCCGGGTATTGATACGCTCAGGTTCACCACTGCCCAGGATCAAGCCCTGGCTGTCCATAACGTTTACGTTGTAAGGCAAGATGGCCATGGCGCGGTCAACGATGTCCTGCGCCAAATCGTGGTCCAGTTCAAACATGGGGTGACTATCCTTGGATACATTTGTTCACGGGCACAGTCGACGGAGCAAAATGCTGTGCGACAGCACAAAGACAGCGGCGTTGTGGTGACCGAGACTCAAGCTGCGGTCAACGTTACCCCTGGATCGTGAAAAAACATAATAAAGAGAGACATAAGATGTCACAGAGCGCCACCGCATCGCTGATCAGCGATGACGATAAAAACGCCATCTACAAGCGCATCACCCTGCGTTTGATCCCGTTTATTTTTATCTGCTATCTGTTCAATTACCTTGACCGGGTAAACGTCGGCTTTGCCAAACTGCAGATGCTCGACGCACTCAAGTTCAGCGAAACCGTCTACGGCCTCGGTGCCGGGATCTTCTTTATCGGCTATGTGCTGTGCGGCGTGCCGAGCAACCTGGCCCTGACCCGGTTCGGTCCGCGGCGCTGGATCGCGCTGATGATGATCGCCTGGGGCACGCTGTCGACCTGCCTGATGTTTGTCACCACCCCCACCGGCTTCTACCTGCTGCGCCTGCTGACCGGCGCCGCCGAGGCGGGGTTTTTCCCGGGTGTGGTGCTGTATCTGTCGCAGTGGTTCCCGACCTTTCGCCGTGGCCGGATCATGGCCCTGTTCATGTGCGCCATTCCGGTTTCAGGCCTGATTGGCGGGCCGTTCTCCGGCTGGATCCTCAGCCATTTCGCTGCCGGCCAGGGCGGTCTGGCCGGCTGGCAGTGGATGTTCCTGCTGCAAGGCGTGCCTACCGTACTGCTGGGCGTGCTGGCGATCTACCTGCTCAGTGACAGTTTTGCCAATGCCAAATGGCTGGGCGCCCACGAGCGGGCGGTACTGGAAGCTGACCACCGGCTGGATGCGGCGAGCAAACCGGCCTCTTCCACCGATTCCCTGCTGGCGGTATTCAAGAACCCGGCCATCTGGGCCTTTGGCCTGATTTACTTCTGCATCCAGAGTGGCGTGTATGCGATCAACTTCTGGCTGCCGTCGATCATCAAGAACCTGGGCTTTAGCGACACCCTGGTGATTGGCTGGATCAGCGCCATTCCCTACCTGCTGGCAGCGGTATTCATGCTGCTGGTCGGGCGCTCGGCCGACTTGCACAAGGAACGCCGCTGGCACCTGGTGGTGCCGATGCTGATGGGCGCGCTGGGGCTGGTGATTGCGGTGAACTTCGCCACCCAACCGGCCATTGCGATTCTCGGCCTGACCATTGCGACTATGGGCGCACTGACCGGTTTGCCGATGTTCTGGCCCGTGCCCACAGCGATGCTCAGCGCTGGCGCGGCAGCCGGCGGGCTAGCACTGATCAACTCAATGGGGCAGATGGCCGGCTTTCTTAGCCCGTACCTGGTGGGTTTTGTCAAAGACGCTACAGGCTCCACTGATGTGGCCCTGTACCTGCTGGCGGCGGTGATCGTGGGTGGCAGCCTGCTGGCACTGCGCATGACCCGCGGGATCAAGAACGCTTAATCAAGCACAACCTGTGGGAGCCGGGCTTGCCCGCGATGGCAACACCGTGGTCTGACAGACAGACCGCGGCGTCTGCATCGCAGGCAAGCCAGCTCCCACAGATGCTCTGGCGCCCACAATCAATCAAGGATTTGCCCTACAGCCCGCCGAGCCTCAAGCTACGCACTTCTAATAATCAAAATGCGTGTTTCAACGAGGCTGTTGTGTCCAAAGGTATTGTTCTGTCTGTTCTGGCATCGAGCCTGTTCGGTGTCATGTATTACTTCACATCCCTGCTCTGGCCCTTGAGCGGCGCCGAGATCTTCGGCTGGCGGATGCTCCTGACCCTGCCCTGCATGACCCTGTTCATGTGCTTTTCCGGCGATTGGCGATTGATTCCGGCGATTTTCTCGCGGCTGCGCCAGCAACCCCGGTTCGCTGCAGTGCTGGTGGCATCCAGTGCACTGGTGGGTGTGCAGCTCTGGCTGTTCCTCTGGGCGCCACTCAATGGCCACAGCCTTGACGTATCCCTGGGGTATTTCCTGTTGCCGCTGACCATGCTGCTCACCGGGCGCCTGGTGTATGGCGAGCAACTGTCCCACTTGCAAAAAATCGCTGCGGCACTGGCCACGCTCGGGGTCGCCAACGAGGTGTACCGGGTTGGCGGGTTCTCCTGGACGACGTTGGTGGTGGCCATCGGCTATCCCTTGTACTTTGTGCTGCGCAAACGCGCAGGCACCGACAACCTCGGCGGCCTGTGGGTCGACATGTTGCTGCTGATGCCGGTGGCCTGGTGGTTTGTGCAAAGCGGTGAGCAAGGCTTTGACGTGGCCAGCCATCGCCCGGCGCTGTATGCGCTGATCCCGATGCTGGGAGGCATCAGTGCCCTGGCACTGATCAGCTACATCCTCGCCAGCCGAATGTTGGCTTTCAGCCTGTTCGGCTTGCTCAGTTACGTTGAGCCGGTGCTGCTGGTACTGGTGGCGCTGCTGCTGGGTGAAAGCATCAGCGCGGGGCAATGGCTGACCTACCTGCCCATCTGGCTGGCGGTGCTGGTACTGATTTATGAGGGGTTCAAGCACCTGGTGCGTCAGCGCCGATCGGTGTAGCGACCCGGTTTCCATGTGGGAGCGGGCTTGCCCGCGATTCAGGCAATGGGGTCTGCCCGATGCACCCCGTCGCTCCGATCGCGAGCAAGCCCGCTCCCACAATCAGCCGCAAAACACACCGTTAATCAGTTTTTTTGAAAAACACGAACGCACGTTTTAAACGACTTTGGCCCAGTAATTGCTTGCGTTTTTTAAACTTAAACATCACCAACAAGAATCACTCCCAAGTAACTGGTTTAAAAGGCGTTTGCCAATGGCCTCCAACAGCCTCAAGCTATGTGCCCACTCACATGAGTAACGTTGTAGATCCATTGAGGTTGTTGTGTCTAAAGGCATTGTTCTATCGATTTTGGCTTCTTGCTTGTTTGGCGTCCTGTACTGGTTCACTTCCCTTCTCTGGCCCCTCGATGGCCAGGAAATCTTCGGCTGGCGAATACTGATCTCGCTGCCTTTCATGACCCTGTTTATCTGCCTCTCTGGCGATTGGAAATGGGTTCCTATCATTTTCAAGCGCTTACGCGATAAACCTCTACTGATTCCTTGCGTACTGCTCACCAGTTTCCTGGTGGGTCTGCAGCTTTGGATGTTTATGTGGGGGCCGCTCAACGGGCACGGCCTGGATGTATCGCTGGGTTACTTCCTGTTACCCCTGACGATGATCCTCACCGGGCGCATTGTGTACGGCGAGCACCTGTCGCACCTGCAAAAAATCGCCACGGCCCTGGCCGTGGTCGGCGTGGCCAATGAGCTGTATCGCACCGGCGGGTTTTCCTGGACGACCCTGGTGGTCGCCATCGGTTACCCGATGTACTTCGTGCTGCGCAAAAAGATCGGCATCGACAACCTGGGTGGCCTCTGGCTGGACATGTTGCTGATGGTTCCGGCGTCCCTGTGGTTTGTGCTGGCTGGGCCGCATATCGACCTTGGCGAGCAACGCCAGGCGCTGTATGCGCTGGTCCCGCTGATGGGCATCATCAGTGCTGCCGCCGGCTTCTCGTATATCCTGGCCAGCCGCCTGCTGCCCTTCAGCCTGTTTGGCCTGCTCAGTTATGTCGAACCGGTACTGCTGGTCGCCGTCGCCCTGCTGCTGGGCGACAGCCTGCAGGACGGTCAATGGCTGACCTACGGGCCGATCTGGCTGGCGGTGGTGGTACTGATCATTGAAGGCTTGAAACACGTGAGCCGCCAGCGCCGCTCCATCTAGGCCGCAACATCCCGCTTCAAACCGGTAACCAGAGTTTGAAGCGGGCACCGCCCAGGGGCGATTGCTCGACGTTCAGCGTGCCGCCCTGTGCTTGCAAGGCACGGCGGCTGATTGCCAGGCCCAGGCCAAAGCCGCCGGTCGCCCGGTCGCGGCTGCGGTCCAGACGGTAAAACGGCTCGAAGATGCGCTCGCGCTCCTGCTCGGGAATACCGATACCATCGTCATCCACCCACAGTTCGCAGCCCTGCGCAGTGACGTTGACCCCCACCTGAATGCGCCGGTCGCAGTAACGCATGGCATTGCGCAGCAGGTTTTGCAGCGCCCGCGCGGTCAGCCGTGGATCAAGGGCAAAGCGCTCCTGAGTACCGTGCAACAGCACATCCAGGACGATTTCCGGGGCCTCCAGCTCCTCATCGAAACTGCCGAGGATGCTGTCGATAAACTCATCCAGCGACACGTCGACCCGTTCCGGCAGCAACGCCGGGTTCTGCAGGCGACTGAAAGACAACAGCTCAAGCACCAGCTCATCGAGTTCGCGGATATGCCCCACCAGCACTTGCAGGCGTTCACGACTGGCTTCGGGCAAGTCGTCACACAAGACCAGGGCCAGGCCGAAGTCCAGGCGCGTCAAAGGCGTGCGCAGCTCATGGGACACCGCATTGAGCAAGTCTCGCTGCTGGTTGAGCAGATGCTCGACATCCTGCGCCATAGCATCAAACACCGTGGCCAGACCATGAATATTGGAACGCTGGGAGATCTGCGTACGTTCGCTCAACTGCCCCTGGCCGATGCGTGCCGCCGTCAGCTTGAGCCGTTCCAGGTCGCGCCAGTGCGGCCGCAGCCACAACAGCAGGCCACCGAGCATGGCGGCACCGATCAGCACGTTGATGCTCCAGTACAGCACATTCATGTCAAACGGATCAGGCGGCATGACCCATTCGATTGCCACCTGATCGTCCAGCGGTGAAACCACCAGCGTCCGCCAGCCCCACTCGCCAATGCGCAACACGCCCTGCCCCTGCTTCAACTGTTGTTGCTCGCCGGCAGTGAACTTGGCATCGGTGATGGGCAGCAGGTTGACTCTTATCGGCTGGAACTGCGTGTCGATTTCCCGGGCCAGGTCGGGCCATTGTTCAGCGGGCAGATGGTGGAACTGTTTGACCAGCAGGGCCTGCATGCCCCGCGACATGTCGATGTTGTAGTTCATGAAACGCTCGTGAAACAGCGACACGATCACCCCGGGCACCAGGTAACTGGCCATGGCAAACGTGACGATGGTCACCAGATAGAGGCGTATCAGGATCTTGAACATGGCCTCAGCATTCCCACTCGGAGCGGCTGAACAGATAGCCCTTGCCCCATACGGTCTTGATCTTGCGCGCTTCACCGGCGCAGTCGTCGAACTTGCGCCGCAGTTTGGAAATAGCCACGTCGACCGAGCGGTCCGTGCCATTGAACTCGATACCGCGCAGACGCTGCAAAATCTGGTCGCGGCTCAGCACTTCACCGGCGTGGCGGGCCAGCACCACCAACAGATTGTACTCGCCGCTGGACAGCTCGACGGTCTGCCCGCGCCAGTTGACGGTGCGCTCCGACAGGTCGATGCACAGGTTGCCGATAATGATGCGGTCACTGGCCATCTGCGGCTCGGCCAGGCTGCTGCGACGCAAAAGAGTGCGCACACGGGCCAGCAGGACGCGGGGCTCGCAAGGTTTTGTCACATAATCATCAGCACCCATCTCTAGCCCCAGCACCTGATCATGGCTATCGTCGCGGGCCGTCAACATCAGGATCGGCAGGCTTGCCGACTCGGTACGGAGCAATCGGCAGACTTGCAGGCCATCGAGGCCCGGCAACATCAGGTCAAGAATGACCAGGTCCGGGGGGTTGCTTCTTGCTCTGTCACATACTTGATCGCCGCGGGCAATCACGCTGACTTGATAGCCATTACGTTCCAGATAGCTGGCAATCAGCTCCGAAAGTGCGGCATCGTCTTCGACCAGCAAAATAGTGGGCATAATAACTGCTTACAACCGGTGGAAACCCGAAGGATATACAACCTGGCAGGGATAGCCGCATAACCTTCACACTTTTTCACACACCCTCTACATAGCTTCACAACGCCCCTTGCGTGCTGCGCTTAGCATGCCAAACAGAAACATCCCGCATATTTCAGAAGGCACGATCGTTGAAAAAGCTCTTCGCCCCTCTATTTCTAACGGCCCTGGCCCTGGCCATCAGCGCCTGTGACAAAAGCCCGGTCGCTGAAACCCGGCCGCCTCTGGCCAAGGTGCGCACCGAAGTCATCGCCACGGCGCCCCTGTCGGTCAATAACGAATTGAGCGGGCGCGTGGTCGCCCCGCGTGTGGCGCAAGTCAGCGCCAGGGTTGCAGGCGTGGTGCTCAAGCGCGTGTACACCGAAGGCAGTGAAGTCAAACAGGGCGATGTCCTGTTCCTGATCGACCCTGCCCCGTTTCAGGCCGATCTGGACAGCGCCAGTGCAGCACTGCGCAAATCCGAGGCAGTGGCCCTGCAGGCAAAACTGCAGGATCAGCGCTATGCCGAGCTGATCGGCATCAATGCCATCAGCCGCCAGGACCATGACAACGCGCGCGCAGCAGCGCAGCAAGCCAACGCCGATGTGGCCGCCAACAAGGCCGCCGTGCAGCGCGCAAAACTGAACCTGGGTTATGCCACCGTGACCGCGCCGATTTCCGGGCGCATTGGCCGCGCGCTGGTCACCGAAGGCGCCCTGGTCGGCCAGGGCGAAGTCACGCCGATGGCGCGCATCCAGCAACTGAACCCGATCCATGTCGACCTCACCCAATCCACCCGCGACCTGGACAACCTGCGCGAATCCTTCCGCGCCGGCGAACTGCAGCAAGTCGGCAAGCAGCAGGCCAGGGCCTCCCTGATTCGCGACAACGGCAGTGCTTACCCGTTGCCGGGCAAATTGCTGTTCACTGATGTGACGGTTGACCCGAGCACCGGGCAGATCATCCTGCGCAGCGAATTCCCCAACCCCGACTATGACTTGCTGCCCGGTAGCTTTGTGCGGGTACGGCTGGAGCAGGCCGTCAACAAGGAAGGCATCAGCGTGCCGCAACGGGCCATCCTGCGCGACAGCGCCGGTATCGCCCAAGTGCTGTTGATCGATGCCGACAACCGCGTGCAGTTGCAACCGGTACAACTGGGCGGCGCGCAAAATGATCGCTGGGCGGTCACGTCGGGGCTCAAGGCCGGTGACCGGATTATCACTGAAGGTCTGCAACACGCCCGCCCGGGCGAACAAGTCCAAATCGATGACCCGACACTCCCTCTCGCACACTCCACGGATCGGTGAGCATGCCGCAGTTCTTTATCGACCGCCCGGTCTTCGCCTGGGTCGTTGCGTTGTTCATTCTGCTGGCGGGGGCCCTGGCCATCCCGCAGCTGCCTGTCGCCAAATATCCCGACGTGGCCCCGCCGCAAGTCGAGGTGTACGCGATTTACCCGGGGGCCTCGGCGCAAACCCTGGACGAAAGCGTGGTCAGCCTGATTGAGCAGGAGCTCAACGGCACCGACGGCCTGCTTTATTTCGAATCCCAGAGCAGCTTGGGCAGTGCCAGCATTACCGCCACGTTCAAGCCCGGCACTGATCCGGAAATGGCCCAGGTAGATGTGCAGAACCGCCTCAAGGCGGTCGAGTCACGCCTGCCCCAGGCGGTTATCCAGCAAGGCTTGCAGGTGGAGAAAATCTCCTCGGGCTTCCTGATGCTGGTGACCCTTACCGCCGACAGCACCAGCACCCTGGATGAAGTCGCGCTTAGCGACTATCTGGCGCGCAACGTGATGAACGAGGTCAAGCGCATCGACGGCGTGGGCAAGGCCCAGCTGTATGGCGCCGAACGGGCCATGCGCATCTGGATCGACCCGCAAAAGCTTATTGGCTTCAACCTGACGCCAGCGGATGTCAACCAGGCCATTGCCAGCCAGAACGCCCAGGTTTCGGCAGGCAGCATCGGCGACTTGCCGGGCCGTTCCACCCAGGAAATCACCGCCACGGTACTGGTCAAGGGCCAGCTCTCAACCCCGCAAGAGTTTGCCGATATCGTCCTGCGCGCCAACCCCGACGGCTCAACGGTACGCGTCAGCGATGTGGCCCGGGTTGAGATCGGTAGCCAGGAATACCAGTACGGCACCCGCCTGAACGGCAAGTCTGCCAGCGCCTTCAGCGTCAAGCTGGCCCCGGAGGCCAATGCGCTGAACACCGGCAACCTGATTCGAGCCAAAATGGACGAACTCAGCCGCTACTTCCCAGCAGGCGTGTCGTACACCATCCCCTATGACACCACCCCCTTCGTCAAAGTCTCGATCACCAAGGTGATCTACACCCTGGTCGAGGCCATGGTGCTGGTGTTCCTGGTGATGTACCTGTTCCTGCAGAACATTCGCTACACCCTGATCCCGACGCTGGTGGTGCCGGTGGCACTGATGGGCACCTTTGCCACCATGCTGGTACTGGGGTTCTCGATCAACGTACTGACCATGTTCGGCATGGTGCTGGCCATCGGGATTCTGGTGGACGATGCCATTGTGGTGGTGGAGAACGTCGAGCGGATCATGGTCAGCGAGGGGCTGTCACCCCGCGACGCCACACGCAAGGCGATGACCCAGATCAGCGGCGCAATCGTCGGCATCACCCTGGTGCTGGTGGCCGTGTTTATCCCCATGGCCTTTATGCCAGGTTCGGTGGGGGTGATTTACCAGCAGTTCTCGCTGTCGATGGCGACCTCGATTCTGTTCTCGGCATTTCTGGCCCTGTCATTGACCCCGGCGCTGTGCGCAACCCTGCTCAAGCCGATCGCCAAGGGCGAACATCACACCAAGGGCGGCTTTTTTGGCTGGTTCAACCGCAAGTTCGAGCACCTGAGCGCAGGGTATGAAAACTGGGTGGTGCATCTGATCAAGCGCAGCGGCCGCTATCTGCTGCTGTATGGCGCTTTGCTGGTGGTACTGGTGGTGTGCTTTGCACGCCTGCCCTCCTCCTTTTTGCCGGTCGAGGACCAGGGCTACATCATCACCGACATCCAGCTGCCACCGGGTGCCAGCCAGAACCGCACGATCAACGTGGTCGAGCAGATCGAGGCCCACAACGCCAGCGAGCCCGGCGTGGGCAACACCACCATGATTCTGGGGTTCAGTTTCTCGGGCAGCGGGCAAAACGCGGCACTGGCCTTCACCACCCTGAAGGATTGGTCGCAGCGCGGAGCCAGCGATTCGGCAGCGGCGATCGCCGACCGGGCCAACGCGGCCTTCAGTGAACTCAAGGACGCGATTGCCTTTGCCATCTTGCCGCCCCCGGTCAGTGGCCTGGGTACGTCCAGTGGTTTTGAGTTCCGCCTGCAAGACCGCGGCGGGGTTGGCTACGACGCATTGATGCAAGCCCGCAGCGAGCTGCTGGCACTGGCGGAAAAAAGCCCGGTACTGGCCAATGTCCGCGAAGAAGCGCTGGCAGAGAGCCCGCAGGTGCAACTTGAAGTCGATCGCAAGCGCGCCAATGCCTTGGGGGTTTCCTTTGCCGACATTGGTGCCGTGCTGTCGACGGCCGTGGGTTCGGCCTACATCAATGACTTCCCGAACCAGGGGCGCATGCAGCGGGTCGTGGTCCAGGCTGAAGGAGACCAGCGCAGCCAGGTCGAAGATTTGCTGAAAATAAATGTGCGCAACGACCAGGGCAAGATGGTCCCCCTGTCGGCCTTTGTCGAAGCCCGCTGGATCCAGGGGCCATCGCAGTTGACGCGCTATAACGGCTACCCGGCTATCAGCATTTCCGGTGAATCGGCGGCCGGTCACAGTACTGGCGAAGCAATGGTAGAAGTGCAGCGTCTGGTCGACCAGTTGCCTGCAGGCATGGGCCTGGAATGGACCGGTCTGTCGTTGCAGGAGCAGGTGTCCGGCGCGCAGGCTCCGGTTCTGTTGGCCTTGTCGCTGCTGATCGTATTCCTGTGCCTGGCCGCACTCTATGAAAGCTGGTCGATACCGACTGCGGTCCTGCTGGTTGTGCCGTTGGGCGTACTCGGTGCCGTGCTGGCGGTAACGCTGCGCGGGATGCCTAACGACGTGTTCTTCAAAGTAGGCCTGATCACGATCATTGGCTTGTCAGCGAAGAACGCCATCCTGATCATCGAGTTTGCCAAAACCTTGTACGACGAAGGCCATGACCTGGTGGATGCGACCGTGCAGGCCGCGCGCTTGCGTTTGCGTCCGATTGTCATGACATCGCTGGCGTTTATCCTCGGCGTGGTGCCATTGGCCATTGCCACGGGGGCCAGCTCGGCCAGCCAGCAGGCCATCGGTACCGGTGTGATCGGCGGCATGATCGTCGCCACCCTGGCGGTGGTGTTTGTGCCGGTGTTCTTCGTGGTCGTCATGAAACTGACAAGAAGCAAGCCTCGCCAGCGTTAAGCCAGCGCGGTGCGTGCTAAGGTGCTGCATTACTTGGTAACAGGGATTGTTTATGTCGCACCTTGCTCGCACCCATCCTCGCCTCACCATCGCCACCCTGCTCGGGGTGGCGGTCGGCATTTTTGCCCCCGCCTCCACACTGACCACCAAGTTCCTGCTGGGCTGGAATGCCGGGGTCTGGCTGTACCTGACAATGACGCTCTGGCTGGTGATCCGCGCCAAAGCCTGTGACGTGAAAAGCACGGCTGAAGTGGAAGATGAAAACGCCAGTATGGTGTTAATCACCGTGTGCATTGCTTCGATTGCCAGCCTGGCGGCAGTGACACTGGAACTGTCAGGCAACAAGCTCAGCGATGGCGATCGCCTGATGCATTACGGTTTTACCGGGCTGACAGTGGTGGGATCGTGGCTGATGATCGGGGTTATTTTCAGCCTGCACTACGCGAGGTTGTTCTATAACAACGAAGGGACCGAGCCGGCGCTGCGCTTCCCTGAGGGAGAGCTGAACCCGGACTACTGGGATTTCATGTACTTCTCTTTCACCCTCAGCGTTGCGGTGCAGACAGCCGATGTGAGTATCGCCACCCGCGAAATGCGCAAGGCAGTGCTTGGGCATTCACTACTGGGGTTTTTGTTCAACACGGCCGTGCTGGGGTTTTCGATCAATATTGCGGCGGGATTGTTTTAGGGGGCAACAAAAAGCCCCTCACCCTAACCCTCTCCCGGAGGGAGAGGGGACTGACCGAGTTGATGCAGGATTCAACTCGGCACTATCAGACTGCCACAACCTTGAAATATCCCTCGATCAAGCTCCCTCTCCCTTTGGGAGAGGGCTGGGGTGAGGGGGTTGTGATTCAAGTCGGCTTTTAGTCAGCTAGTCAGTGCTCAACACACCACGACGCACCTGGTCGCGTTCGATGGATTCAAACAGCGCCTTGAAGTTGCCTTCACCAAAGCCGTCATCGCCCTTGCGTTGAATAAACTCGAAGAACACAGGTCCCATCAGGGTTTCCGAGAAGATCTGCAACAGCAGACGCTTGTCTTGCGAGTCAGATGAACCGTCCAGCAAAATCCCCCGCGATTGCAGCGCTTCCACCGGCTCGCCGTGGTTTGGCAGGCGGCCTTCGAGCATTTCGTAGTAGGTTTCGGGCGGCGCAGTCATAAAGCGCATACCGATTTTCTTCAGGGCGTCCCAGGTCTTGATCAGGTCATCGCTGAGGAATGCCACGTGCTGAATGCCTTCGCCATTGAACTGCATAAGGAATTCTTCGATCTGCCCTGCGCCCTTGGACGACTCTTCGTTCAACGGAATGCGGATCATGCCGTCCGGAGCGGTCATAGCCTTGGAGGTCAGGCCGGTGTATTCGCCCTTGATATCGAAATAACGAATTTCACGGAAGTTGAACAGCTTCTCGTAGAAGTTGGCCCAATACGCCATACGGCCGCGGTACACGTTATGGGTCAGGTGATCGATGATCTTCAGCCCCGCCCCCACCGGGTGGCGGTCTACGCCTTCGATAAAGACAAAATCAATGTCGTAGATCGAGCTGCCTTCACCGTAACGGTCAATCAGGTACAGCGGCGCGCCGCCAATGCCTTTGATGGCTGGCAGGTTCAGTTCCATTGGTCCGGTAGGGATATGCACCGGTTGTGCGCCCAGTTCCAGCGCGCGGTTGTAGGCTTGTTGCGCGTTGCGCACGCGAAAAGCCATGCCGCAGACCGAAGGGCCGTGCTCGGCTGCAAAGTAGGACGCAACACTGTGGGGCTCGTTATTGAGGATCAGGTTGATATCGCCCTGACGGTACAGATGGACATCTTTGGAGCGGTGGGTCGCCACCTTGGTGAAGCCCATGATTTCAAACACAGGCTCAAGGGTATTGGGAACAGGGGACGCGAATTCGATAAATTCAAAGCCCATCAGGCCCATCGGGTTTTCGTATAGATCTGCCATTTTCGGCGCCTCATCATGGTCATTTTTAGAATTAACAGGGGGTTATTCACTAACAATGCCGAGGCTGGCAGGAGGCGCACAGGAGATCCCGCGTACACTGCGCGCGAGGAAATCTCCGTAGATCAATTGCAACCCGAATCGCTTCATTTCGATCCATCTCTTACGCGGTTGGGCTTCTGGTGGCAGAAGTCGTTATTCTTGTATGCGTAAGCCGATTCTACATGGCGTAATCCGGTTTGTCCTACCCCATGTGAAATACCCGCAGGCAACGCTGGACATTTACTATTGTTCTGTAGCTTGCACCCAAGTCTTCCTAATGTGTACCAGGACTCTGAATGCCACTCACCTTGAAACTGAGCCGTAAATGGACCGACCGCTATGCTTTGATTGTGCTCAGTGGCCTGTTGCCGGTAGTGCTGGGGGTCCTGATCATTATCTGGCAGGCCCACCGCTCGCTTGAACTTGAAGCCACCCGCACCGCCACTGAAGCCGTGCGCCAATTCGACCTGATGCTCGACAATGCCAAACTGGCCGCGGATATCGTCTTGCCGCTGGCAGGCCAGGAGTGCCCTCAGGTTGAACTGGCCCTGCGCGAACAAGTTGTACGGCGCCCGTTTGTACGCTCGGTGATTCTGGTCTGGCACAACCAGGTTTACTGCACCTCCTTGTTTGGCAGTTTTAAAGCGGCGGTCAACCCTGACCTGTATAAGGATGGCGTGCTGTCACTGATGGACGGCACGGACGTAACCCCCGAAGACCCCGTTCTGGTTTACCGGCAAAACAACGGCGAGCGTGGCGTACTGATCGTGTTGTATGGCTCGCATCTGGTTAATCTACTGGCCCTGATCAATCCTAAAACCGAATTGATCATTGAAGTCGGTAACCACTGGATTGACCGCTATGGCCAGGTGCGCAACACGCCCACGCCTCAACCGCCTTCGGCACTAACTGCCGTGTCATCGCCAGCGTTTCCTTACCGGGTTGTCGCCGGATTTGATAAAGATGAAGTATGGCGCCGCATTATTGTTGAATACCCGGGGTTACTGGGTTTGTTGATCTTCCTGGGGCTGATCTCTGCTGCCACGGTTAACCGGCTTAAAAAACGCTCCTCTTCCCCGACCCATGAAATGCAACGGGCACTGGACGCTGCCGAGTTTATTCCTTACTTCCAGCCCGTTGTTCGCGGCGATACCAAACAATGGGCCGGCGCAGAAGTTTTGATGCGCTGGCAACACCCAAAAGAAGGCCTGGTGCGGCCGGACTTGTTTATCCCGTTTGCCGAACACTCAGGGTTGATTGTGCCCATGACGCGTTCGCTCATGGCCCAAACCGCACAGTGGCTGGCCCCCCATGCCAGCGAACTGGAACCGGGTTTTCACCTGGCATTCAATATTGCCGCCCACCATTGCCAAAACCTTGAGCTGGTTGAGGACTGCCAGCGTTTTCTTGCCGCGTTCCCCCCCGGGCATATCAATCTGGTGCTGGAACTCACCGAGCGTGAATTGATCGTGCCCAGCAGCACCACCCACCACTTGTTCAGCCAACTGCACGCGCTGGGGGTGATGATTGCAATTGATGACTTTGGCACCGGGCATTCAAGCTTGAGTTACTTGCGCGAGTTTAATGTCGACTACTTGAAGATCGATCAGAGTTTCGTCGCCATGATTGGCGCCGATGCATTGTCCCGGCATATTCTGGACAGCATCATCGAGCTGAGTGCCAAGCTGGATTTGGGGATTGTCGCCGAAGGGGTAGAAACACAAGAACAAAGTCAGTACCTGGCTGATCAGGGCGTTGATTTTTTACAAGGTTATCTGTTTGCCCGGCCCATGCCGCCCGCCGAGTTTATTCTGGCTTTGCAGGCACGCTTAACCCCCTCTTAATATAAGGCAGGCGTTGTCCATAAAACTTTTTCCAATAGACCGCCTGCAGCACTTGGCAGCGCAGCAATTAACATCTACAATTTTTTTGTGTCAACATGAACTTTTAAATGTTTGCATCAGCGGGCGCGGCAGCAAGTGAATGGCACTTGCACGTTAGCCCTGTAAATCTTGTGCATTCCAAACATCATTAATTCGCTTCGGTGACATGCCACCGAACCTGTGAATGGAGTAATGACTTTGTCTAGACTTGCTGAGTTTCGCGCTGCTGAAAAAGCGCTACAAGAACAGCTGGCTCAATTGGAAGCCTTGAAAAATGATGCGGGACTGAAAAAAGAAATCGAGTTTGAAGAAAAACTTCAAGCCTTGATGAAAACCTACGGCAAAAACCTGCGGGACATCATCGCCATTCTTGACCCCAACCCTGCTGCGGCAAAAGGGGTTGCTGCCCCCAAACAACGCAAGGCACGAGTGTTGAAGGTCTACCAGAATCCGCACACCGGTGAACTAATTGAAACCAAGGGCGGCAATCACCGCGGCCTGAAAGCCTGGAAAGAAGAGTACGGTGCTGCCACAGTGGACAGCTGGCTGCGCGCTTAAAGCCTGTACACAATCAAGGCCCCGACAAAGCGGCAATGTTGTCACTTAAGCGATTTGTGCATCTGTAGGAGCGGGCTTGCTCGCGATGGTCGTGAACGAAGACGCGTATTTACTGAGTAAATGCGGTGCTCTGAAAACCATCGCGAGCAAGCCCGCTCCCACACTTGAACTGCGTGGCTCTTAAGTGAACAGCATTGCGCCAGTACGGGGCTTTTTTTATCGTCAACGCCATTAAAGTTGTTTAATTACAAAGACTCAACTTCATTCAGCTTCGCTCAAGCCCCTACTTATCATCTGGTTGTTTGAGTGCAACACTCGAAGATACCCACCCGTTAAACCCATGCACTATTTCATTCGTTGAACATGTCCGCGTAATTAACTCCCCCATCAGTGCGCCCATAATCAATGCCCTACGTCTAAAGCAGTAATACCTTGTAGGAATTGTCCTGTTGTGCGATCCGTGCGACCAAAAGGCTGAAAACGCGCCGACACTTCACAAATTTTTCACATCGAGGGTCACAGGATAGAGGCTGCTAAAGGATTAGCGCCCCATGCCCGCTTCGGCGGGCTTCTTTTTGCCCAGGATTTGCCCCACACCCTGCTCTGCCCCTTGCCGCAGACCGCCTGCACCGCTGAAAACGGGTTTGGCGCCAGACGTCACATTCCGTATCATTCGCCCATCACGCTCACCGTAGCGACCGATCACCTATGCATCATTTTCGGAGGGTTCATGAGCCTGCAAGACCTGAACAACATCCCCGGTGTCACTGCTGCCCCGGATAGCGCAACGCAAAATTTCGTATTCAACCACACCATGCTGCGCGTCAAGAACATCGAGAAGTCCCTGGATTTCTATACCCGCGTCCTGGGTTTCTCCCTGGTTGAGAAGCGTGACTTCCCCGAAGCCGAATTCAGCCTGTACTTTCTGGCGCTGGTCGACAAGGCACAGATCCCGGCAGATGACGCAGCCCGCACACTGTGGATGAAGTCGATTCCCGGCATTCTGGAGCTGACCCACAACCACGGCTCGGAAACCGACGACAGCGTGGTTTACCACAACGGCAACACCGACCCGCGCGGCTTTGGCCATATCTGCATTTCGGTGCCGGATATTCGCGCCGCCTGCGAGCGTTTTGAAACCCTGGGCGTGGACTTCCAGAAGCGTCTGAACGACGGCCGCATGAAGTCCCTGGCATTCGTCAAGGACCCGGACGGCTACTGGGTCGAGATCATCCAGCCGCAACCGATGTAAAAACCGGACGCAAAAAAAACCCATGATTGCTCATGGGTTTTTTTATGTCTGCGCGCTTAGTCCGGCGCAGATGTGCGGATCAGATGATCAAAGGCACTCAGCGAGGCCTTGGCACCTTCACCTACGGCTATCACGATCTGCTTGTAGGGCACGGTAGTCACGTCACCGGCTGCAAAAATGCCTGGGATGGACGTTTCACCGCGGGCATCGACCACGATTTCGCCGCGAGGCGAAAGCTCGACCGACCCTTTGAGCCAGTCGGTGTTTGGCAGCAAGCCAATCTGCACAAAGATGCCTTCCAGCTCGACCGTGTGGGTTTCACCCGACTGACGATCCTTGTAACGCAAACCGTTGACCTTCTGACCGTCACCGGTGACCTCGGTGGTTTGTGCGTTGGTGATGACCTTCACGTTCGGCAAACTGTGCAGCTTGCGTTGCAACACGGCATCGGCGCGCAGCTTGGTGTCGAACTCCAGCAACGTCACATGGGCCACAATACCGGCCAGGTCGATGGCTGCTTCAACGCCAGAGTTGCCGCCGCCGATGACTGCAACGCGTTTGCCCTTGAACAGCGGGCCGTCGCAGTGCGGGCAGTACGCCACGCCGCGGCTGCGATATTCCTGCTCGCCCGGCACGTTCATTTCACGCCAGCGCGCACCGGTTGCCAGGATCACGGTCTTGGCCTTGAGCGAAGCGCCGCTGGCAAACTTCACCTCGTGCAACTCCCCTGCCTTGCCGGCAATCAGCTTGTCGGCACGCTGCAGGTTCATGATATCGACGTCGTATTGCTTGACGTGCTCTTCCAGTGCCGTGGCCAGCTTCGGCCCTTCGGTTTCCTGCACCGAGATAAAGTTCTCGATGGCCATGGTGTCCAGCACCTGGCCGCCGAAGCGTTCGGCTGCCACGCCGGTGCGGATGCCTTTGCGCGCAGCATAAATGGCCGCTGCTGCACCTGCCGGGCCACCGCCGATCACCAGCACGTCAAAGGCTTCCTTGGCGCTGATTTTCTCGGCCTGACGCTCAATGGCGCTGGTGTCGAGCTTGCCCAGAATCTCTTCCAGGCCCATGCGACCCTGGCCAAAGTTGACACCGTTAAGGTAGACGCTAGGTACCGCCATCACTTGACGCTCGGTGACTTCGTCCTGGAACAGGGCGCCGTCAATCGCCACATGACGAATATTCGGGTTCAGCACGGCCATCAGGTTCAGCGCCTGCACAACGTCAGGGCAGTTCTGGCAGGACAGCGAGAAATAGGTCTCGAAGTTGAACTCGCCTTTAAGGGAGCGAATCTGTTCAATCACTTCGGGACTGGCTTTCGATGGGTGGCCGCCGACTTGCAGCAAGGCCAGCACCAGCGAAGTAAATTCGTGGCCCATGGGGATACCTGCAAAACGCAGGCTGATATCGCCGCCCGGGCGGTTCAGCGAGAACGAAGGCTTGCGCGAATCGTTACCGTTGTCCAGCAAGGTGATCATGCTGGAAAGGCTGGCGATTTCTTTTAACAGGTCATGCATTTCACGGGATTTCGCACCGTCGTCGAGTGAGGCAACAATCTCGATCGGCTGCGTGACCCGCTCCAGGTATGACTTCAACTGAGCTTTTAGATTGGCGTCCAACATACGGGCGATCTCCTTAATACTGAATTCTGTGTAAAAAAAACGCCCGAGCGAATGTCGCCCGGGCGTTTTGAGGGCGATGCTGCTTGCAACTCAGGTGCGGATCACCGCCCTAGGGTTCATCACAGACTTAGATCTTGCCGACCAGGTCCAGCGATGGAGCCAAGGTGGATTCACCTTCTTTCCATTTAGCCGGGCACACTTCGCCTGGGTGGGCAGCAACGTACTGAGCAGCCTTGATTTTGCGCAGCAGCTCGGAAGCGTCACGGCCAACGCCGCCGTCGTTCAGTTCAACGATCTTGATCTGACCTTCAGGGTTGATCACGAACGTACCGCGGTCAGCCAGGCCTGCTTCTTCGATCAGCACGTCGAAGTTGCGCGAGATGGTCAGCGTAGGGTCGCCGATCATGGTGTACTGGATTTTGCCGATGGCTGGCGAAGTGTTGTGCCAGGCAGCGTGGGCAAAATGGGTGTCGGTCGACACGCTGTAGATTTCCACGCCGAGTTTCTTGAACTCTTCGTAGTTGTCAGCCAGGTCTTCCAGTTCGGTTGGGCAAACGAAGGTGAAGTCGGCTGGGTAGAAGAACACGACAGACCACTTGCCTTTCAGGTCAGCGTCCGACACTTCCACGAAGCTGCCGTTTTTGTAGGCAGTTGCTTTGAATGGTTTAACTTGGCTGTTGATGATAGGCATCGTTGACTCTCCGTCATGGTTGAAAAGTTGATGGGGTGAATCCTAACAACTCATTGCGTATCTGGCTCATTGGCAAAGCTGATGCTGACGATTGGTTTTAGCTATCAGGCGTACCTATAAATAGCCGAAAACTAAATATGATCCACCTGAACAGGTTTCAACTTGATGTCGATCAGTTGCCGATGTTTTTTTGCGCGGTGATGCTCATCCCGGTAAACGGGGTGGCTTCAACATAGCGCATGGCTGACTTGATGTCTTTCCAGCCGACGTAATTCATCAGCGACTTCAGGTCCCAGCCACTTTGATGGGCCCATGTTGCAAAACCGCGACGCAAGGAGTGACTGGTGTACTGCTCGGCCGGGATGCCGGCTCGCTCCAGGGCCTGGCGCAGCAGCGGGATCACGCTGTTGGCGTGCAACCCCTCCTCCCCCAGGTTGCCCCAGCGATCAATCCCGCGGAACACCGGGCCGCGCACCAGGGCTGCCGTGTTGAGCCATTCAATGTAAGCGCGTACCGGACACAGGCGCAGCAGCGCCGGGGTCTGGAAGGTTTTGCCCAGGTTGTCGCGGTCGCTTTTGCTGCGCGGCAGGTACAAGGTAATGCCTGCCCCCTCCACTGCCTGCACATGCTCGACTTGCAAGCGGCACAACTCATCACTGCGAAACCCGCGCCAGAAACCGAGCAGGATCAGGGCGCCATCGCGCCTTGCGCGCAACAGCCCTGGCCGATCGCCGCAGGCTTGCGCAGACAGGGCCTCACCCTCCAGCCACTCGACCACTTGTTCAAGATGCTGCAATTGCAACGGTGCGGCCTGCTTCTCCTGTACCGGATGCAAGGCACGTATGCCCTTGAACACCTTGCGCACCACCGGCGCCTTGGTCGGGTCGGCAAACCCCTGGCTGTTGTGCCACTGGGCAATGGCTGACAGGCGCAGCTTGAGGGTGTTGATCGAAAGTTGCCCGGCATGGGCCACCAAATAGCGCGCCACGCTCTCGCTGGTAGCCGGCAGAAACCCGCCCCAGGTCACTTCGAAGTGCTCGATGGCAGCTCGATAACTGCGGCGGGTGTTGTCGCGGGTCGCAGCATTTAAATAGCGATCCAGCTCGCTCATGGGGCAGCTCTCTTGTCTGGCGTACTGAAAACGGGCCTTAAAAGCAGTTCAAAGGCTCTAGCACGGGATAATACCAGTATATCCCGTGTTATTTTTAACAAAATAAACCAAAAATAATGTGCTAATATAGTATGTAATTACATGATACATACCACAGCACATAATCGTAGGAGATAGCCATGGCCCGTGGCGGTGTAAACAAGGCAGTCGTACAAATTGCACGCACAGCGATCCTGGCCCGCGGCGAGCATCCGAGCATTGATGCGGTACGTATCGAAATGGGCAATACCGGGTCCAAGACCACCATCCACCGCTACCTGAAAGAGCTGGACGAGGTAGATTCGCGCCGTGGCGCGCCCCGCGAGCAGATCGATGACGAACTGACCGAGCTGGTCGCCCGCCTCGCCCAGCGCCTGCAAGAACAGGCGCAAGAGCCCATCGACCGGGCGCAGGCGCATTACGAGCAGCTCAAGGTGCAGCTGCAGGCGCAACTGAGCGAGGCGCAGGACGCTCGCGCTCAGCTGGAACAGCAACTGGAGATCCAGGGCACGGCCCTGCAGCAGGAAAGCGCCAACCTCGACGCCACCCGCTCCATGCTGCAGACCGAGCAGACCCGCAATGCCGCCCTGAACCAGGCGTGCAGCGACTTTGACCTGCGCCTCAAGGACCGCGACGAGCAGATCCGTTCGCTGGAAGAGAAGCACCTGCACGCCCGCGACGCCCTTGAGCACTACCGCAGCGCGGTCAAGGAGCAGCGCGAGCAGGATCAGCGCCGCCACGAAGGGCAGCTGCAGCAAGTGCAGATGGAGCTACGCCAGGCACAACAAAGCGCACTGGTGCGTCAGGACGAAATCACCCAGCTGCATCGCGACAACGAGCGCGTATTGAGCGAGAGCCGTGCCCTGAGCAAGGAACTGAAGCAGGCTGGCGACCAGCAGCACAAGCTGGGCAACCTCAATGCACAGCTCACCGCCCAGCTAGGCCAACTGCAGAGTGAGCGCACCCTGCTTCAAGAGCGCCTGCGCGTGGCCGCACAGGAAAGTGAAGGGTTGAAGCAGGCCCACACCCAGATCCAGGAAAGCCACGCGGCCCTTTCCTTGCGCGCCATAAAGGCTGAAACCGCACTGGAAAGCCTGCAGGCGTTAAACAAGGATGCGGAACAAAGCGTGCTCACCAAAGATCAGTAGAACTACCTGACTTGACCCAGGCCCAACCCTGCGGGAACGGGCTTGCTGTGGGAGCGGGCTTGCTCGCGATTCAGGCACTGCGGTCTCTCAGGCATACCGCGGTAACTCCATCGCGAGCAAGCCCGCTCCCACAAGCAGACCTCCCCCACAAAAGCTGAATAGACACACCCATCTTCGTTCAGCTACCGTTCAGCAAATGCAATCGATTCTTGTTTGGCAATACGTATCAATATGTTACAAATTAGCACCCTATCTAATTTGTGACGCGGTAGCCCACCATGCTGGTTCCATTTCTGATCATGCTGCGCGAAGGGATTGAGGCCGCGCTTATCGTCGGCATCATTGCCAGTTATCTCAAGCAAACCGGTCGTGGGCAATGGATGCCCGCTGTATGGATCGGGGTCTTCCTCGCTGCCGCCCTGTCGTTGCTGGTGGGCGGTGGGCTGGAGTTGATGAGCGCCGAATTCCCGCAAAAGCAGCAGGAACTGTTTGAAGGCATTGTCGGCCTTGTCGCCGTCGGCATTCTCAGCTCAATGGTGTTCTGGATGCGCAAGGTCGCCCGCTCGATCAAACACTCGTTGCACACCTCCCTCGACCACGCTCTCGCCGGCTCCAAGCATCAGGTCACGGCCTTGATCGCAATGGTCTTCTTCGCCGTCGCCCGCGAAGGGCTCGAAACCGTGTTTTTCCTGCTCGCTGTTTTCCAGCAAAGCGAAGGCCCCGGCGCACCGATTGGCGCCCTGCTCGGGCTGATCCTGGCGATTGGCGTGGGCTTTGCCATCTACAGCGGCAGCATGCGTCTTAATCTCGGTCTGTTTTTCCGCTGGACCGGGCTGTTTATCCTCGTGGTCGCCGCTGGCATCCTGGCCAATTCGGTGCAGGCCCTGCACGAGGCAGGCTTGTGGAACCACTGGCAAGACGTGGTCTTTGACATCAGTGCCCACCTGCCGATGGATGGCCCGCTGGGCTCGGTGCTCGCCGGGATGTTCGGCTACCAGGACGCCCCCACGGTCAGCGTGCTCGGTGCTTATGTGATTTATCTGGTCGTGACGCTGGTGATGTTCTTTCGCTCGCCGGCACCGCCCAAGACCGCCCACTCTTCTTCAGTCACAACCCCATAAGGTCAAGCATGCCTACCCCTGCAAGCGGTACACCGCCACGCGCCTTGCGCTGGGCGGTGGCCGGCTCGGTGATCGTGATGATCGCGGCCGGCGGGTTGTTCTACTACGCCTCGCAACTGGCTGCGGCCAAGCGCAAGGTTCACGGCAATGAAGTCACCGTGACCATCAACCCCCACAGTTGCGAACCCAACGCACTGACGGTACCTGCCGGCTTTAACAGCTTTCGTATCGTCAATGCCTCCGAACGCGCAGTGGAATGGGAAATTCTCGACGGCGTGCTGGTGGTCGAAGAACGGGAAAATATCGCCCCGGGCCTGAGCCAGGTGATCAACGCCACACTCGCCCCCGGCGACTACGCGATCACCTGCGGCCTGCTCAGCAATCCACGCGGCACCCTGCATGTAACCCCAACCGCAGCGTCCGAAGCCAGCGCCAGGGCACGGCCGGCCATGGTGGCATTTATTGGCCCGCTGTCGGAGTTCCGGGTTTACCTGAGCAGCCAGGGCAATGCCCTGATCAAGGCCGTTGATGCTCTGTCCCAGGCCATTGCCACAGGCGACCTGGCTCAGGCCCAAGCCTTGTATGTACCGGCTCGCGAGGCGTACCAGCGCCTGGCCCCGGCAGCACAGCGCCTGGCCGAACTGGACAACAGCATCAACGCCCGCGCCGACTATTTCGAAAAACGCGAACAGGACCCGGGCTTTATCGGCTTCCACCGCCTTGAGTACGGCCTGTTCGAGCAGCGCAGTACCCAGGGCCTGACGCCCATTGCGCAACAGTTGCAGGCCAATAGCGTACTGCTCAAGCAACAGTTGCTGGCCCAGTCGCTGCCGCCCGAGCAACTGGTCAGCATCGTCGCCCGCACCCTGCACAATCTGGCCGATACCCGTGCCGGCAGCGGTGAAGAGGAACGCTACAGCCATATCGACCTCAATGGCTTTGCCGCCAACCTGCAGGTAACGCACAAAGTGGTCGATCTGCTGCGCCCCCTGTTGACCAAGAACAATGCCGATCTGCTGCGCACCATTGATGACGCCAGTGCAGCGCTGGACGCCGAGCTCGACGGTTTGAAAACGGCGCAGGGCTTCAACACCTACGACACGGTCAATGCCGGGCAACGCCAGCAAATCAGTCACAAGGCCAAGGCTCTGGCCGATGCACTCGATGGAATCGATCCCGCCCTCGGCCTTAGCGGCCTGTAATTGCAGACGAGACGCACATGAGCGATTCACAACACACCCCGAACGAGTTCAACCTTCAGCGCCGGCGCATTCTCATGGGCATGGGCGTCGCCGGTGCCGCCCTGGCCGGCGGTGCGCTAAGCTGCCCGGCCCTGGCCGCCAGCAACCCCGGCAATGCGCAGGTCGCCCAGGCCCCCAGCAGCGACAAGACCCAGGACCACCACGACTTTTACGGCCTGCACCAGAACGGCATCGTCACCCCGCGCCCGGCCGCAGGCATGCTGGTGGCCTTTGATGTGTTGGCCACGAACCGCGAAGACCTCGAACGCCTGCTGCGCACCCTCAATGAGCGCATCGCCTTTCTGGTAAAAGGCGGGCCGGTCGCCCAGGTCGACCCCAAGCTGCCGCCCGTGGACTCGGGCATCCTGGGCCCGGTGGTCACCCCGGACAACCTGACCATCACCGTATCCGTGGGCGAGTCCCTGTTCGATGAGCGGTTTGGCCTGTCCAGGGTAAAGCCCAAGCGCCTCAGCCGCATGCAAGGCTTCCCCAACGATGCCCTGGATCCGGCCCAGTGCCACGGCGACTTGAGCCTGCAGTTTTGCGCCAATACCGCGGACACCAATATCCACGCCTTGCGCGACATTGTAAAAAACCTGCCTGACCTGCTGCTGGTGCGCTGGAAACAGGAAGGCACCGTGCCGCCCCAAGCCCCGGCCAAGCCCGGTGAACCGGCGCAAAGTGCCCGTAACTTCCTGGGTTTTCGTGACGGCTCGGCCAACCCCGACTCCAACGACAACACGGCCATGAACCAGATTGTCTGGGTCCAGCCCGGCAGCGACGAACTGCAGTGGGCAGTCAATGGCAGCTATCAGGCGGTGCGCATCATCCGCAATTTCGTTGAACGCTGGGACCGCACCCCGCTGCAGGAACAGGAAAGCATCTTTGGCCGCACCAAGGCCAGCGGCGCTCCTATGGACGGGACTCGGGAAACCGACGTACCGGATTACAGCAAGGACCCCCACGGCAAGCTAACCAAGCTCGACGCCCATATCCGCCTGGCCAACCCGCGCACCGCGCAAACGCGCAACAGCCTGATCCTGCGCCGGCCGTTCAATTACTCCAATGGCGTCAACAAAAACGGCCAGCTGGACATGGGCCTGCTGTTCATTTGCTACCAGCGCGACCTGGAGCAAGGCTTTATCGCCGTGCAAACCCGCCTCAACGGCGAGCCGCTGGAGGAATACCTCAAGCCTGTAGGGGGCGGCTATTTCTTCACCCTGCCGGGTGTACGCGACGGGCAGGATTTTATCGGCCGCTCGCTGCTTGAAGCTGCAACACGCACCTGAACCTTAACCTCACCGGAAAAAGTCCCATGAAGAAGACCCCGCTCGCGCTGTTCCTGGCCCTGGGCTTGCTCCACACCCCGCTCTCGGCATTGGCCGCCACTGCGCCACTGGACCTGGTGCAACCTGTGTCGGACTACAAGATCTACGTCACCGAACAACTGGATGAACTGGCCAGCAACACGCAAAAATTCACCGATGCAGTGAAAAAAGGTGACCTGGCCACGGCGAAGAAACTCTATGCGCCAACCCGGGTGTACTACGAGTCGATCGAGCCAATTGCCGAGCTGTTCAGCGACCTTGACGCCTCGATAGACTCACGGGTCGATGACCACGAAAAAGGCGTCACCGCACTCGATTTCACCGGTTTTCACCGCATCGAATACAGTTTGTTCGCGCAGAACAGCACCCAGGGCCTCGACAAGCTCGCGGACGGCCTGAACAGCGACGTCAAGGACCTGCAAGCCCGCGTGGCCGGGCTGACCTTCCCGCCAGAGAAAGTCGTGGGCGGTGCCGCTGCGCTGATGGAAGAAGTGGCCGCTACCAAGATTTCCGGCGAGGAAGACCGTTACAGCCACACCGACCTGTATGACTTCCAGGGCAACGTCGACGGCGCGAAAAAAATCTTTGACCTGTTCCGCACGCAAATCGAGCAAAGCGACAAGGCTTTTGCTGCCAAGGTGGATAAAAACTTCGCCACGGTGAACTCCATCCTGGCCAAATACAAAACCGCCGATGGCGGTTTTGAGACCTACGACAAGGTCAAGGAAAACGACCGCAAGGCCCTTGTCGGACCGGTCAATACCCTGGCTGAAGACCTGTCGACCCTGCGCGGCAAGCTTGGCTTGAACTGATTCAAGGCTTTTTACAGCGCCAACCGATGTGACTTACGTCACATATCCGCAGGTTGGCGCTGTGCCATTATTCCCGTATTTATTACTCACAGAGTTTAAAACCTGCGCCAGGTCACTGTTCAAAATCGTTCAAGCAATGTAAGAATCTTCTGATTCATGAAAACCACTATCGTACTGTCATGCAAACTTTGGGTACTGTAATTACTTTCCTGAATAGCACCTGTCTAGCGTTTAGAAAGGACGCGCTGTTGATCCAACTTTCATAGGTTTTTCACAAGGAGGCGTTTAACGTATGCAACAGCCCATCAGGCAAAGCCCGAAGAGTTTGCAACAAAATCATGTAGATAACGCTTTAGAACGACTTTACCTTTGTTAAAAAACGGCTTTACTCGTAAAGGGCCAGAGTCTTTGCAGTGCCCCGAGTTTGGTCAACAAAGACATGTCGTCTTGTGCCATTGAAACTGACTGGAACGAATACCTTGAAACCCTACCCAATCCAGTGTGTGTCGATCGTCATTCCGGTCTACAACGAAGAAGAAAGCCTTCCCGAACTCTTGCGCCGCACCGAAGCCGCCTGCGCCCAATTGAGCCAGGCCTATGAAATCGTCCTGGTCGACGATGGCAGCCGGGACAAATCGGCGCAAATCCTCGAAGACGCCGCCGCGCGTGAAGGCAGCCCGGTGGTTGCCGTGATCCTCAACCGCAACTACGGCCAGCATGCCGCAATCATGGCCGGCTTTGAGCATTCCAAAGGCGACGTGGTGATCACCCTGGATGCCGACCTGCAAAACCCGCCGGAGGAAATTCCACGGCTGGTGGCACAGGCTGCACTGGGCTACGACGTGGTGGGTACGGTACGTAACAACCGTCAGGACTCTGCCTGGCGCCGCTGGCCTTCACGCCTGATCAACCTGGCCGTGCAGCGCTCCACCGGGGTTGCCATGAGCGACTACGGCTGCATGCTGCGCGCCTATCGCCGCAGCATCGTCGACGCCATGCTGGCCTGCCGCGAGCGCAGCACCTTTATCCCGATCCTGGCCAACAGCTTTGCCCGCCACACCACCGAGGTGCTGGTCGAGCACGCCGAGCGTGAGCACGGCGACTCCAAGTACAGCGCCATGCGCCTGATCAACCTGATGTTCGACCTGATCACCTGCATGACCACCACCCCCCTGCGCCTGCTGAGCATCATCGGTTTCAGCATGGCTGCACTGGGCGCGCTGTTCGCTGTCGCGCTGATCATGTTGCGGCTGATCTTCGGTGCAAGCTGGGCAGGCGACGGCACTTTCGTGCTGTTTGCGGTGCTCTTCGTTTTTACCGGTGGCCAATTTATCGGCATGGGCCTTCTGGGTGAATACCTGGGCCGCATGTACAGCGATGTTCGCGCACGGCCACGGTTCTTCATCGAGAAAATCGTGCGCGCCGAACCTGCAACTTCTTCGGTTACAACTAGCACCCCGACTTCTTCTACTTCGACACAGGTCCAATCATGAGTTTGAAAGCCGTTGTTTTCGCCTATCACGATATTGGCTGCACAGGCATCGAAGCCTTGCTCAGTGCAGGCTATGAAATTTCTGCTGTGTTCACCCATGCTGACGACCCCAAGGAAAACAACTTCTACGGTTCCGTCGCGCAACTGTGTGCGCGTAAAGGCATCCCGGTCCACGCCCCTGAAGACGCCAACCACCCGTTGTGGATCGAACGTATCCGCAAACTGAACGCCGATTACATTTTCTCGTTCTACTACCGCAACCTGCTGGGCGAAGAGCTGCTGGCCAGCGTCAGCAAGGGCGCCTTCAACCTGCACGGTTCGCTGCTGCCGCGCTACCGTGGCCGCGCACCGGCCAACTGGGTGCTGGTCAACGGCGAAACCGAAACCGGCGTTACCCTGCACCGCATGGTCAAGCGCGCCGACGCGGGTGACATCCTGGCCCAGCAGCGCATCAGCATCGAACGCTCGGATACCGCCCTGACCCTGCACGCCAAGCTGCGCGAAACCGCTGCCCAACTGCTGGCCGAGGCCCTGCCGCTGCTGCCGCAAGGCAAGCTGACCGAAACCCCGCAGGACGAATCCAAGGCCACCTATTTCGGTCGCCGCACTCCGGCTGACGGCCTGCTGCAATGGACCCGCCCGGCTGAAGAACTGTTCAACCTGGTGCGCGCTGTCACTCAACCGTACCCGGGCGCCTTCTGCGCCGTGGGCGAGCACAAGCTGATCGTCTGGGGCGCCGAAGTGGTTGCCGGCAACCAGGGCCATGCACCTGGCCAGGTCATCAGTTGCGACCCGCTGCGCATTGCCTGCGGCACAGACTCGCTGGTCATCACTGCCGGCCAGCGCAATGACAATGGCCTGTATCTGAGCGGCCCGCAACTGGCCCGCGAGCTGGGCCTGGTGGAAGGTTCGCGCCTGCGTGGCGCTGAGTCCGGCCGCCCGGCACGCCGCACCCGCGTGCTGATCCTGGGTGTCAACGGCTTTATCGGTAACCACTTGTCCGAGCGCCTGCTGCAGGACGACCAGTACGAAGTGTATGGCCTGGACATCGGCTCCGACGCCATCGACCGCCTGCGCAGCCACCCCAACTTCCACTTCGTGGAAGGCGACATCAGCATCCACACCGAGTGGATCGAATACCACATCAAGAAGTGCGACGTGGTCCTGCCGCTGGTGGCGATCGCCACGCCAATCGAATACACCCGCAACCCGTTGCGCGTATTCGAACTGGACTTCGAGGAAAACCTCAAGCTGGTGCGCTACTGCGTCAAGTACAACAAGCGCGTGATCTTCCCGTCCACATCCGAAGTGTATGGCATGTGCCAGGACAAGAACTTCGACGAAGACACCTCCAACCTGATCGTTGGCCCGATCAACAAGCAACGCTGGATCTACTCGGTCTCCAAGCAGCTGCTGGACCGCGTAATCTGGGCCTACGGCCAGAAAGGCCTGAAGTTCACCCTGTTCCGTCCGTTCAACTGGATGGGCCCGCGTCTTGACCGCCTGGACTCGGCACGGGTTGGCAGCTCGCGCGCCATCACCCAATTGATCCTGCACCTGGTGGAAGGCACCCCGATCCGTCTGGTAGACGGCGGCGAACAAAAACGCTGCTTCACCGACGTGGCCGACGGCATCGAAGCCCTGGCACGCATCATCGACAACAAGGGTGGCAAGTGCGACGGCCAGATCATCAACATCGGCAACCCGGACAACGAAGCCAGCATTCGTCAACTGGGCGAAGAATTGCTGCGTCAGTTCGAAGCGCACCCGCTGCGTGACAACTTCCCGCCGTTTGCCGGTTTCCGTGATGTTGAAAGCCAGTCGTTCTACGGCACTGGCTACCAGGACGTCAGCCATCGCAAGCCAAGCGTGGAAAACGCCCGTCGCCTGATCGACTGGACGCCGACCACAGAACTGAGCGAAACCATTGGCAAGACCCTGGACTTCTTCCTGCGTGAAGCCATGGTAGAAATCGCGGAAAAACGCTGATGCAAGCTGGACTACGCATTGATGTCGACACATACCGCGGAACCCGTGAGGGGGTTCCGCGGTTACTCGAGCTGCTCGACGAAGCCCAGATCAAGGCCACGTTTTTTTTCAGCGTGGGGCCCGACAACATGGGTCGCCATTTATGGCGGCTGATCAAGCCCCAGTTCTTTTGGAAAATGATGCGCTCCAAGGCCGCCAGCCTTTATGGCTGGGATATTTTGCTCGCCGGCACCGCCTGGCCGGGCAAACCGATCGGCAAGGATCTGGGGCACTTGATGCGCCAGACCCTGGCCGCTGGCCATGAGGTCGGCCTGCACGCCTGGGATCACCACGGCTGGCAGGCCAACACCGCACGCTGGAGCGAAGCGCAGCTGATCGACCAGATCCGCCGGGGTGTCGACACCCTGAGCGACATCACCGGGGAGGCTGTCGAATGCTCGGCCGCCGCCGGTTGGCGTGCTGACGAACGCGTGGTCCAGGCCAAGGAAACCTTTGGTTTTCGCTACAACAGTGATTGCCGCGGGCACAGTCTGTTTCGGCCAAGGTTGGCCGACGGCAGGCTGGGCGCGCCGCAAATCCCTGTGGATTTACCCACGTTCGATGAAGTGGTCGGGCCAGAGCTGAGTGCCGCCGACTTCAATTCATTCATTCTTGATCGCTTCAGCCCGCAAAAGCTGAATGCGTACACCATTCACGCTGAAGTAGAAGGGATTCTAATGGCCAACGACTTCCGTCAATTGCTGGCGCAAGCCCGTGCGCGAGACATTCACTTTCACCCCCTGCGCGACCTGCTCCCCGCCGACCTCGACAGCCTGCCCGCCGGGCAGTTGAGCCGTGGCGTACTGGAAGGCCGAGAAGGCTGGTTGGGAGTGCAGAAGCCATGACGTCACGCTGGACAATACCGCTGCTGGTTCTGGCCTTTATCGCCTTTTACCTGTTGCCGCTGGGTACCCACGGCCTGTGGATCCCTGACGAAACGCGCTATGCACAGATCGGCCAGCAAATCCTGATCGATGGCAACTGGGTCACGCCGCACTTCATGGACCTGCGCTACTTCGAGAAGCCGATTGCCGGTTACTGGATGATTGCCATCGGCCAGGCCATTTTTGGCGAAAACCTGTTCGGTGTGCGTATTGCCTCGGCCATTGCCACCGGCTTGAGCGTGTTCCTGGCCTATGCCGTGGCCCGCCGCCTGTGGAATGACCCGCGCAAGAGCTTTGCCTGTGCCCTGGTGTACATGACCTTTGGCCTGATTGCCGGCCAGGCGGGTTATTCCAACCTCGATCCGCAGTTCACCCTGTGGGTCAACCTGAGTATGGTAGCGCTGTGGTTTGCCGTCGACAGCAGCTCCAGCCGTGATCGCCTGATCAGTTGGGCGGTACTGGGTTTTGCCTGCGGCATGGGCTTTATGACCAAGGGCTTCTTGGCCCTGCTGCTGCCGGTACTGATTGCCCTGCCCTACATGCTGTGGCAAAAGCGCTTCCTGGAGCTGGTCAAATACGGCCTGGTGGCCATGCTGGTAGCGGCCATTGTCTCGCTGCCGTGGGTGCTGGCAGTACACGCCCAGGAGCCTGACTACTGGCGTTTCTTCTTCTGGCACGAGCATATCCGCCGCTTTGCCGGTGACGACGCCCAGCACGGTCGCCCGTGGTGGTTCTACCTGCCGCTGCTGGTGGTCTCCAGCCTGCCCTGGGCAGCCCTGTTGCCGGTTGCCTTCAAGGACGCCTGGAACAACAAGCGTCATGCAAGCATTGTGTTCCTGCTGCTGTGGCTGCTGCTGCCGTTGGGCTTGTTCAGCCTGAGCAAGGGCAAGCTGCCGACCTATATCATGCCGTGCATGCTGCCGCTGGCGCTGCTGCTGGGCCACGCGATGATACAACGGGTTGAACAGGCCAAAACCAGCGCCCTGCGCTTTAATGGCGCGCTCAACCTGATCGGCGGCATTGCGGCATTGCTGGCCCTGGTGTACTTCCAGGTCAAGCAGCCGTTCTATGACAACGAACCGCTGCATATGGCCCTGCTGGTCGTGGTGCTGCTGACGTGGATCATCACCGGCCTGCTGACATTGAGCAAACCGTTGAAAATGTGGGCTGCGCCGGCGCTGGCAATGGGTGTTCTGGTACTGCTGCTGCCAGCCGCCATGCCGACCAGCGTGGTGCACAACAAAATGCCTGACCAGTTTGTCCTTGAACATAAGGATGAGCTGTCCCAGGCCAAAACCTTCCTCAGCAACGACCTGGGCGCCGCTTCTGCCCTGGCCTGGCGCCTGCGCCGCCCCGACGTGACGCTCTACAACACCCAGGGTGAGGTCAAGTACGGCCTGACCTACGACGATGCCAAGGGCAAAAGCATTGGCCTGGCCGAAGTGGGCCAGTGGATGGCGGATGCCCGCCGCAAAGGCCCGGTCGGCGTGGTGATGCGCGTCAAGGACAGCGATGAAAGCCATGAAATGGACGAGCTGCCCAAAGATGCCAAACGCTATGACGAAGGCAATATGGTGATTCTGATTTACCCGCAGATTGCTCCATGACCCTGACGCTATTGCTGTTGGCATGCCTGTTGACCTGTGCCGGCCAGATCGCCCAGAAGTACGCGGTCGAAGGCTGGCGCGGGGTTGACACCGGAGTGGGGCAAAAACTGCGCTCACCCTGGTTATGGCTGGCACTGCTGTGCCTGGGCTTGGGCTTGCTGGTGTGGTTGCTGGTGCTGCAACGGCTTGAGGTCGGGGTTGCCTACCCGATGCTCAGCCTGAATTTTGTACTGATTACCCTGGTGGCCCGCTACCTGTTCAAGGAAACCATCGACCTGCGCCATTGGTTGGGCGTCGGGCTGGTGATTGCCGGGGTGGTTTTGCTGGGGCAACACGCATGAGCCTGTACCGTGGATTTGCTTTTGCTTCAGGCAGCGTGTTGCTGGTCAGTGGTGCCCAACTGGGCATGCGCTGGAGCATGACGCGCCTGCCTGAGCCGGCTCAATGGCTGGCCGCCATCAGCCAGGGCGATGTCTCGCTGATGGCTTTGGCCGTGGTGTTTGCCGCGATCGTTGCGTATGCCCTGTCGATGCTGTGCTGGTTGCTGGCCCTGCGCGACTTGCCGCTGGGCCGCGCCTATTCGCTGCTGAGTATCAGCTATGCATTGGTGTACCTGCTGGCGGCGAGCCTGCCGGTATTCCATGAAAGCTTCACCCTTTCAAAAACCCTTGGAGTGACACTGGTCATTCTGGGGGTGCTGACCATCAATTCTCGACGTACCCGCAGGAACTGCGCATGAAAATCAGTGTATTTGGTAGTGGTTATGTAGGCCTGGTGCAGGCGACGGTTCTGGCGGAAGTCGGCCACGATGTGATCTGCATGGACATTGACCAGAAAAAGGTCGAGTCACTGCAACAAGGCCACGTCAGTATTTTCGAGCCGGGGCTCTCCGCCCTGGTGCGCGAAAACCTCGAAAGCAAGCGCCTGCGTTTTACCAGCGACGAAAAAACCGCCGTCGAACACGGCCAGGTACTGTTTATCGCCGTGGGCACGCCGCCAAGCGAAGATGGCTCGGCTGACCTGGGCCAGGTGTTCTCCGTTGGTGACGCCGTTGCCCGCCACCGCAAGGAGCCGCTGATCCTGGTGGAGAAATCCACCGTGCCCGTGGGCACCGGCGATGCCCTCACCGCCCATATCAACAAGGCCCTGGAACAGGCCGGGCGCACGCTGCAATTTGACGTAGTGTCCAACCCGGAATTTCTCAAGGAAGGCTCCGCCGTCACCGACTGCCGTCGCCCGGACCGTATCATCATTGGTTGCGCCCGCGATGAAGTGCGCGAGGTCATGCGTGACCTCTACGCCCCGTTCAACCGCAACCATGACCGCATCATTTTCATGGACCTGCGCAGCGCCGAGCTGACCAAATACGCCGCCAACTGCATGCTGGCAACCAAGATCAGCTTTATCAACCAGATTGCCGAACTGGCCGAGCACCTGGGCGCCGACATCGAGGCCGTGCGCCTGGGCATTGGCGCCGACCAGCGCATTGGCTATCACTTCATCTACCCGGGCTGCGGCTATGGCGGCTCGTGTTTCCCCAAAGACATGCGCGCGCTGATCCACAGTGCCCAGCAGGTCAATTGCTCCAGCGATCTGCTGCAAGCAGTCGAAGCGATCAACGAGCGGCAGAAGCACAAGCTGTTCGAACGCATCAACGCGTTCTTCAAGGGCAACCTTGAAGGCAAGACCTTTGCGTTATGGGGCCTGGCGTTCAAACCCAACACCGATGATATGCGCGACGCACCCAGCCGCGTATTGATGGAGGCCCTGTGGGCTGCCGGGGCCAATGTGCGCGCTTTCGACCCCGAAGCCATGCAGGAAACCCAGCGCCTGTACGGCGACGAGCCGCGCCTGAGCCTGATGGGCACGCCAGAGTCGACCCTCAACGGCGCCGACGCATTGATCGTGTGTACCGAGTGGCAGCAATTCAAGGCGCCGGACTTCGACCTGATCAAGCAGCGCCTGAATACTCCGGTGATCTTTGACGGGCGCAACCTGTATGACGGCGAGCGCCTGGCCAAGATCGGCTTGCAGTACTTCCCGATGGGGCGAGGCGAGTCCTGCAACTTGCCGGTAGGCTCGACAGCCCTTTAATGATCTAGCAGCGCCGCCATTGGCAACAATGGCGGCGTTTTCATGTGCGCTGCGATGAGTCAAGGAGACTCGACATGCCTGCCGCTTTCACCTCCCCAGCCCTGCTCACCCTGCGCAGGCAATCGCTGATGCTGGGCGCGCTCGCCCTGCTGCTGTTTATCCTGGGCAACCATCAGGAGGCAGCGATCGGCTTTGATTCGCGCTTTGTCATGTTTGCCAACGAAATGCTGCGCAACGGCCCCGGTTTTTTCCCGACCACCTACGGCCAGCCCTATGCGGATTACAGCGCCACCTCGACAGTGATCACCTGGTTGCTGTCGCTGCCCTTCGGCAAAGTCACCAGCCTCACCGCATGGCTGCCCTCGGCCTTTGCCAGCGCTACGATTGTGACCTTGATGTATCGCCTGGTTGCGGCGCAATCGCGAACCTGGGCGCTGGTCAGCGTGGCGCTGCTGTTGCTGAGCATGACCTTTGTCACCGAAACCCGTGCGGTATCGTTGGACCAGATGCTCGCCGCCGTCAGTTTCAGTGCCTTTTACCTGGCCTACTCCCATGATCACTTTGCTGCACCGCGCCGACATTTCTGGCTGCTGGCCCTGCTGGTGCTGGGCTTCGCCATTCGCGGGCCGATCGGCCTGGTGATCCCCACCGGTATCCTGTGCAGTTATTACCTGCTCAATGGCCAGTGGCGCCGCCTGATCAGCTTCGGGCTGCAAGCGCTGGTATTGCTGATAGCGTGCATAGGCACCCTGTTGCTGCTGGCCTGGCTCAGTGGCGGCGAAGCCTTTGTACACGAAGTGATCCGCATGCAAGTCACCGGGCGCATGGACGGCACCGAAGGCGCCAGCAGCGTGCTGTACTACTTCACCAGCTCCATGGGCAACTACGCGCTGGCGTATCCGCTCGCCGTGGCGGTGCTGCTGGCAATCCTGATTACCGGGCGCCATCACTCTGGCCCGGCCTTGCAACTGGTCAAATACTGCGTTGCCGCGGCTTTGGTCGTGATGATCGGGCTGTCGATTCCCCAGGCGAAAAAAGCCCGCTACCTGCTGCCCATGTTGCCGATGGCCGCGATTATTGCGGCCTACCCGTTCCAGGTCGTGAACGGGCGAGTGTTTGCTGGCCTGCGCGGCTTGATTCAAGGGTTGTTGCTGCTGCTGCCGGGTTTGCTGATAGTTGGCCTGATGGTGGTACGCAAGCGTTTTGGCGATGAACTTCCGTCCTTGACGGTCATTTTCGTCGTGCTGGTGGTTCTGCAGGTTCTGGCCATTGCCTTGTTGCTCAAGGCCAAATGGCGTGTTGCCGGGCTGGCAGCCTGCGCAGTACTGGCGCTGTGGAGCAGCTACATCATGGTCTTCGAACCTGCCGAACGCAGCCTCTACGATACCCGTACCTTTACCCTCAAGGCGCTGCAACTGATCGACCAGGCCCCGGCGCCGGTGGTGCTGCACGGCATGGGCAAGGACGCCAAGGCGATCAAGTTCATGGTCAACGTCAACCGTGACCTGCTGCCACTGTTCACCCAGTCGCCAACAGAGCTTGCCGCCTTGCCGCCCCCGGCCTGGATCATCATGGACCTCAAGGATTATCAAGCCCTGCAAGGCACCGCGTTGGGCAATCTGGCACCGGCACTGAGCGGGCGCTTCGACAAGAACGACTACGTGTTGCTGCATCTGCCTTGACCCTGTGGGAGCGGGCTTACCCGCGATGCAAGCGCTGCGGTCTGTCAGGCAGTGCGCGTCGATATCATCGCGGGCAAGCCCGCTCCCACAACTACAGCAAAACGGCAGACCACAAACATTGCGCCTGCGGTTACAATCCCCGCCCTTCTCTCTTATCCCAGGAATCCCAATGTCAGGGCTCGAACTGTTTGCCGCCGCGCTCGGCGTCATTGCCGTCTGGTTGACAGTCAAACAGAACCCCTGGTGCTGGCCCATTGGCCTGGTGATGGTGCTGCTTTACAGCTGGATATTTTTTGAGATCAAGCTGTATTCCGGCATGCTTTTGCAGGTGTTTTTTGCCCTGCTGCAAGTCTATGGCTGGTGGCAGTGGACCCGCTCGGGAGCGCAGCACGAAGGCCGTATGGTCAGCCGTTTAAGTACCTTGCAAGTGCTCGGCGGCGTGGTTGCAGGCGCCATCGGCAGCGTGGCGCTCGGCGCAGCAATGGCTCACTGGACCGACTCCACATTTCCCTGGTCAGATGCCACGCTGACCGCCTTCAGCCTGGTTGCGCAATTGTGGATGGCACAAAAGCGCCTGCAGTGCTGGGCACTGTGGTGCGTAATCGATGTGCTCTATATCGGTTTTTTCGCCTGGCAGGACCTGTACTTCACCGCCGGCCTGTACGCGCTGTTTACCCTGATTGCCATCCAGGGCTGGCGTGACTGGCGCCGCGACCCGGCGCTGCGCACATGAAGGTGGTGGTACTGGCGGGGCCGGAATCAAGCGGCAAGAGCTGGCTCGCCGCGCTTTTGCAGCAGCGCTTTGGCGGCACCATGGTGGGCGAGTATGTGCGCTACTTTATCGAGCAGAACCCACGCGATACCTGCCTGGCTGATATTCCGGACATCGCTCGCGGGCAGCTTCGATGGGAAGACGAGGCGCGCGCCAAACAACCCGGACTGCTGATTCTGGATACTCATTTGCTCAGCAATATCCTCTGGAGCCAGACCCTGTTTGGCGACTGCCCCGCTTGGCTTGAAGCCGAATTGCTCAAACGTCACTACGACCTGCATTTGCTGCTGTCCCCTGACGATGTGGAGTGGACCGCTGACGGCCAGCGCTGCCAACCCTCGCTTACGGAACGTCAGGCGTTTTTTGCGGCCAGCCTTCAATGGCTCACCGATCATCAACAACCCGTACAGGTGATAACCGGAAACTGGCATGCCCGGCAACAGCATGCCTGTGCCGCCGTCGAACAATTATTGAGTTGCGCAGAAACTTATTGCGCAAGTATTAGTCATTAAGTTGTGTTGTTTACAATAAACAACTGGCACACAAACCACTTAATGGTTTCAGCTTGCTGCCCATGTCCGTTGCTGATACATGAAAATTTCGTGAAGCCGCTAAAATACGGGCCTGAAGCACAACTTGCGAATTTGTAAAGTTCTTGAAACACCCCCTCATTTTACGCAAAAAACAGTTGGGCCCTTATTGCGCAAGCGTGTGGCCTGCTGCCCGCCCTCTCAAGTTCGTTACAGCTGATCAAGCCCCTGACAGTCATCGCGCTGCGTGCTGTTGTTTCCAAAGATTAAATTAAAAGTGGCACAGCTAATGCTCTCTCCTTATCACGCTGACTTGGGTCAGCGGCGCAAAGGGAGCACACTTCATGGGGCATACAAGTCGTGGTCATAGTCAGCTGCTGATGGCGTGCAGCATCGGCGTCTTGCTGGGCTGGTGCAGCGTTGTTCAGGCCGCTGGCAACGGCGAAATTATCCTGACCCGTACCGTGCAGCCCCATGCAGTGGGCAATCCGCCCATGCACCCAGATCCCGACCCGCTCACCGTCAATGCCAGCCCCTTGGTCCAGGTCATGGGTGCCACCCGCGAGCTGAGTGATGGTGATTTTGCCAGCGTCAGCAGTGGTACTGCACTCAGCCGTAGCATCATGCCTTCTGGCAACACATTGCCCGGGCTCAACACCAGCAACGGCCTGCCAGGCATGAGCAACGGCCACGGTGGCGGCAGCGGCGGCACCCTGTCCAACACCATAGGTAACAGCATCGAACAGGGCATGCGGCCGCTCTCTGCACTGAGTCAGGGGAAATAACATGACTGCCTGCCGCCTGCCTGTGCTGATTGCCGCGCTGATAGCCACGTCCAGCGCGCTGGCAGCTTCTGATAACAACGCCACCATCGACAATTCCGGCGCCGGTTACCACGGCAACGTGACTCTCAACCAGGCAGCTGGCGACCAGCAGCAACAGGTCAACGTACGCGCCGTGGCCATCGGTACCGCGGCCAAGGCCAGTACTGCGGTCAGTCAAAAAATCACCACGGCGACCGACCCCGCGCTCAATGCCAGGGCCGCGATTGGCGGCAACTCTTTCAGTAACGGCAGCGGCGCGATTGGTATCAACCAGTCCGCCGGGGCCAACAATCAAATGGTTAATGCAGTACGGGTCGGCATCAGTGCCCAGCCGCAAGGCATCGACGACAGCGCCCTGTCCCAACAGAACGTGGCGCTACCAAACTCGGGTACCGCACTCCCCGCCAGCGGCAGTCGCCAGATCGTCAACAGCGATCAGGCCTTCACCGGCAGCCGAGGGGTGGTGCAGTTGAACCAGAGTGCCGGGGTGGGGAACCGCATGGCTAACACCCTGAATATCCGGGTTGCTGATTGACCCGATAACAACGCAGTGCAATTAGAAAGTGCCAACACTTAACACAACTAATGAAGCACGGAGAATCACCATGAAACCTTCAAGCGCTTTGAAACCTCTGGCATTCGCCATGGCCGCCCTTCTGTCCGTTGCAGCACAGGCCCACAACGATGGCCCACCACCGCCATCCAACCCGCCATCTTATACGCTGGATCCTAATGCGTCGGCGGCTGCAGTTGTGATCGACTCGCAAAACAGTCACAACAACAAAGTGACCAACAAGGCGATCAAAAACACCGCGACCGTCAAAGACTCGGTCAAAGGTGCTGAAGGCAACATGGGCGTCAACGCCGCCGCCGGTTCCGGCAACCAACAAGACAATGCCGCGGCAATAGCCACCTCAGATGAAACCTTTGTGTTTGGTACCGCCGCGTCCCTGACCAGCGTCACCCAGACCAACAGCCACAACAACGACCACAATTACGGCACACAAAACAACGCCCTGCTCAAAAGCTCCGGCAACGGCAGTTCGGGCAACGTGGGTATAAACGTGGCTGCCGGCGACTTCAACCAACAGAAAAACAACCTGGCCATCGCCGTTTCCAATGGCCGCATCGCCACCGCTGGCGCAACTGCCAGCCAAACCTCGAACAACCTGTCGGTGATCAACGAGGCCGGTGCCTCTTATCTGAGCAATGTGAATACCTGGTCGCAAGGGCCAAGCTGGAACAACAACAAAACGCCAGTCGTCAACAATGCCACCATGGACCATTCGTTCAATGGCATTTCGGGCAATGGCGGTGCCAACATCGCAGCGGGTGTGGGCAACCAGCAAAGCAACTCGCTGTCCATCGCGGCAGGCTGCAAAGTCTGCATGTAATCGCGACAGCACACGAAGGGTCTCGTTCACGAGACCCTTTTCACTCCCCTGCCAGGCGTATCAATCATGCGTATTGTCGCCCTCAGCCTGTTGTTCTGCCTGACCGGTATGAGCCAGGCCGCGCAAATGCCGATCGCCGCCATGCCCGGGGGCAACCTGGTGTTCAAGCACGTACAGAGCATTCGTGAGCGGCGTTTTGCGGATATCGTCGAGCAAAAAACTGACTTCAGTTGTGGCGCAGCTGCATTGGCCACGATTTTGCGCCAGGCCTACTGGCTGGATGTCAACGAAGACCAGATCATCAAGGGCATGCTGCAAAACGCCGATCAGGATCTGGTGCGCACCCAGGGGTTTTCCATGCTCGACATGAAACGCTACGTCGAAAGCATCGGCATGCGCGCCCGCGGTTACCGGATTCCGGCCCAAAGCCTGGAAAGTGTGAATATACCGGTTGTGGTGCTGCTGGACATTCGCGGCTACAAGCACTTTGTGGTCTTGCAGCGCACGCAAAAAGACTGGGTGTATATCGGCGACCCGGTGCTCGGTCACAAACGCTACTCCCATGAAGATTTCCTCAAGGGCTGGAATGGCATTGTGTTCGCCATCATCGGCCCCGGCTACGACAAGACCAATGCATTACTGACGCCCCCTGCTCCGCTGACGGCGAAAAACCAGCTCGATGGTTTCAGCCCGGTAAAGGATGCAGAACTTATGGACTTCGGATTTATCCAAAGCGACTTTTTTTAGGTGCGCAGCATGACTACGGAGCCCAGGGCTCCTGGAGCAGCACATGAAAATGCCCATCTGGCTGATTGCCGCCTGCCTTGCGACCAGCCTGCCCGTCCAGGCAGCTTCGGCCTTTAAACCGGTCGAATTGAAAGACCAGGAAATGTCCGAGTTGCGTGGCCGCTATGTCATGCCCGGACGGATCATCAGTTTTGGCGTGGTGATGAACAGCACCTGGACCAGCAGCAATGGCGATGTTATCGGCGCCAAAGCCTCCATGACGGTGCAAAGCACGGTTGAACCGCGCTTCTATGTGTCTACCTACAGCACGCCCGGCAACGGCGCACATGTCGCTGCCGGCACTGGTTCGGTCACCGGCGGCGCAGGGCTGACCACCGGCCAGGGCGTAACCCAGAGCGTCAGGGCTGCGGGTGACAATAACAGCGCCTATAACAATGTCGACATCAATGTCAGCGAGGCCAACCAGGCCCCTGTGGTCAGCCAGCAAGGCACCTTGCTGAGCGCCAACAACCCCGTTACCCAAACGGGCGGTGCAGGTAACCTGACCGTTTCTGCAACCGGTGGTGGCGTGCAGGTAGCGATCCAGGCGAACAACAACCAGGGCAGTTCATTGCAACAAATCGCCCAAGGCGGCGTGTTGCAGAACACCACGCTACTGGGCGGCAGCAATATGGTTAACAACCTCACCCAACTTAATGTGGTGCTGCGCAACAACTTGCCCAGTACAGGCGCACTGGACTGTGATTTGAGTCCGCTAAAAGGTCTTCGCAACATGGGATATTGAACTAGGCTCAAATTCTTATAATTCGAGTTATTTTGGACGGCCTATTTCATGCATCGAACGCTTACCTTTCGCGCAGTTGTATGTATAAGCACTCTTTTCCCGTCAGCCCTGCTTTTTGCAGCCCCTGATAGTGATGTAGAGCTACTGAAAAAAGAACTTATGGAGCTACGCCAGCGTTACGATCAACAACAAAAAGCCTTGGCTGTACTTGAACAGCGTGTTCGACAAGTGGAGGACCAGCCTGCGGCTCCTCCTCCCAAGCGCCTGGCCAAGTCCCCGGCCGACATGAAAGGCAACCAGGGTATTGCCGCAGCCGCAGCCAGCAGTGGTGCTGCAGGGGGCGCTGCTGCGGTATCAGGCAGCTCTTACGGGCAAGCACTCAAGGATGACTCCGCACCGGCGCAAAGCGTGGTCAACCTCTACGATGAGGCCAGCGGGTTCTTCGGCGGTGGCAAGTTCAGCTTCGAAACCGGCATCACTTATTCGCGCTATGACACCCGCCAGTTGATCCTCAATGGTTTCCTGGCCCTGGACTCGATCTTCCTGGGCAACCTGAACCTGGACCGGATCAAGGCCGACAACTGGACCCTGGACCTCACCGGTCGCTATAACCTGGACAACCGCTGGCAGTTCGACGTCAACGTGCCAGTCATTTACCGCGAGAGTACTTACCAGTCCGGCGGGGCCAACGGCGGTGATGCACAAGCCACTTCCGAGCAAACGGTCACCCGTGACCCGACCATCGGTGATATCAACTTCGGCGTGGCCTACAAGTTCCTCGATGAATCGGTCAATACCCCGGACGCGGTGTTCAGCGTGCGCGTCAAGGCACCCACCGGCAAGGATCCGTTCGGGATCAAGCTGGTTCAATCGGTTGACAATACCAACGTATTTACCCCTGAAGACCTGCCTACCGGTAACGGTGTATGGTCGATCAGCCCCGCCATTTCCCTGGTCAAGACCTTCGACCCGGCCGTGTTGTTTGGCACCCTGTCGTACACCCACAACCTCGAAGAGTCATTTGACGACATCAGTTCCACGCAAAACCTCAAGCAGCCCGGCAAGGTCAAACTGGGTGACAGCTTCCAGATTGGGGCCGGCGTGGCTTTTGCCCTCAACGAAAAAATGAGCATGTCGTTTTCCGTATCCGACCTGATTCAGAAAAAGAGCAAGCTCAAGCAGGATGGCGGTGACTGGCAAACTGTCACTACCAGTGATGCCAACGCCGGTTACTTCAACATCGGCATGACCGTGGCGGCCACCGATAACCTGACCATCGTACCCAACCTGTCGATTGGCATGACCGACGATGCGCCGGACTTCACGTTCAGCCTGAAATTCCCTTACTACTTCTAGCTCACAAAAAAGGCCCGCAGCATGGCAATGCTGCGGGCCTTTTTGCCGCTCAGCGGATGTGATGCTTGTGCAACAATCGATAAAACGTCGGCCGCGACACCCCGAGTACCTTGGCAGCCAGACTCAGATTATCGCTGTGCAGGTTCAACACCTCGCACAACGCCTGGCGTTCGGCGCGGTCCTTGTATTGTTCCAGGGTGTTCATCGTGGCGACGAGCAACGGGCGCAATTCCAGACCCAGGTCATGTGCTTCGATCTGCCGTCCTTCGGCCATCACCAACCCGCGGCGCACGCGGTTGGCCAGTTCGCGCACGTTCCCGGGCCAGGCATGATTGCCCAGGGCAATCAGGGCCTCATCACTGAACGTACGCGGGCGGCGACCGGTTTCCAGGCTGTAGAAGCGGGCAAAGTGACTGGCCAGCATGGCCAGGTCACCATGACGCTCGCGCAAGGGTGAGGTGGTGACTTGCAACACATTGAGGCGGTAGTACAGGTCCTCGCGAAATTGACCATTGGCAACCGCGGTCTCCAGATCGACATGGGTCGCCGCCAGGACACGCACATCGATGGGGATCGGCTGGTTGCCGCCAACTCGCTCGATGTGTTTTTCCTGCAAAAAGCGCAACAGGCTGGCTTGCAGCTCCAATGGCAGGTCTCCGACCTCATCCAGAAACAGCGTACCGCCATTGGCCGCCTCAATTCGTCCAACCCGGCGTTGATGGGCACCGGTAAAGGAACCTTTTTCATGGCCGAACAATTCAGACTGGATCAAATGGTCGGGTATCGAGCCGCAATTGATGGCAATAAAGGGTTTGCCGTTGCGCTGGGATTGACGGTGCAGTGTGCGGGCGACCAGTTCCTTGCCCGTACCGCTCTCGCCACGAATCAGAATGGGCGACTGGGTGGGTGCAAATTTGCTCACCATCGTGCGCAGGTCGCGCATCGAGCGGCTGTCACCCAGCAGCTCATCTTGTGGTATATCGGGCGCGGTTGTCGCCTGTCCGCGCAAGCACGCCATGCCAAAGGCCCGGCCGAGTGTGACCTGCACCCGGGAGACATCGAATGGCAACGTGTGAAAGTCAAAAAACCATTCACAGACAAAATTCCCGACATTGCTCATTTTCAGGACATCAGGGGTCAGCGCCGCAATCCACTCGGTGCCACTGCGACTGATCATGTCTTTTACGGCTTCAGGGCGTTCCAGATGAAAAGGTTGCAACCTCAACAGGCCAACGTCGCAAGAACGGTCGACCACCGTTGCCAGCGTGCAGCTGTCTACCGCCCAGCCGATGGTGCGCAGGCCCGGGAGCAACTCGTGACAATTTTCACAGGGATCAACCACCAGTAGACGTCGGGGAGAGGACATTGCAAGCATGACTGTTCCTTGGCGCCAGAAAAACATAAAACCGCATTCAAAACAGTCCCTTGTTATACCTACGCGTAACCTTAGCAAGGCAGTGGGGGCTTTCTCGATTGTTTGCTTATAACGCTAATAGCCAATCAAACTGTGCAGGGCCGATCAAAGTAGAAAGACGCTGGGTACACTCTCTGAAAATTGATCTGGATCAGTCATATAAAAAAACTTTTAAAAAAATGAGCAAAGTGTGTGACCTGATACCGGTCTGAGGTCATCAGTACAAGTAACCAACCGAACGGTAAGCCCAGCCGACGGTTAATCACTTGATGGGCATACTTGAGAGAACACCCTATGAACGCCCCGCTCCGTTTCAACGAAGCTCTTTTGATTGCCGGTCACGCCTTTGAACCGTTTCAATGCGTTGCCTGGGCTGCACAGGATGGCCACGGCGAGTTGAGCCTTACGGTCATCGACCGTACCAATACCCGTATCGGCCGCAAACAGATCCCGCGCAGCGCCTGCGCAGACGCTGCCCAGCTCGAAAGCCTGCTGGCCCAGGCCCGTGCCGAAATCAGCAGCGAAGGCTATGCCCTGCAGCCTTGGGTCATGCCTGCATAAAGCCGTTTGCGTGCCCCTGTGGGAGCGGACCAGCTCCCACGGGCTATTTAGTTAGCCGTTAGCCATCAATGTGCAGGTAATCTGCATTCAAGTCTGCCGCCAATTGAGGCGCGCGCCCCAAGCGAATCGGGCCCCGCTCGATATCGATCAGCAGCCCCGGACAGTCGATTGCCGGTAGAGCCGACCAGGCTTTCAAGCGTCCGTCCGTCACCAGTAAAAAACGCTGTTGTTCCTGCGGGAACCGTTTGCGCCGCATGGCCAGCCACGTCGAGACTTCTTCCAGGGCTTGCAGCAAGGGAGTCCCGCCACCGGCGCCCAGCTGTTCCAGCCAGTCATTGAGCGCTGCCGAAGCCTTTTCCCCGCTGACCTGCCACACAGGCGAACTGCCGCTGGCCTTCATCACGGCCACCCGCGCGCGCTGGCGGTAGGCATCTTCGAACAGCTGGGCCAACAAGCCTTTGGCATCGCTCAACGCTTGATGCCGACGGGTTGAAGCAGAGGCATCCACCACCACCAGCCACAACGTCTGCGCTGCACTTTGCCGGGTTTTAAAGGCCAGATCGGCACGCCGCTGCGGGCGACCACCAAGCAGGGTTTGCACCCAGTCGACGAGGCCGTCGCCAGCGCTGCGACTGGCACCCTGCCTGCCCGTGGCGAGCTGACCGGCGCGGGGTATGGCATCCGCCCCCGTAACAGTTTGAGGGCGGATGCCTAAAGCTTTTTTGGCCAGCTCGGCACTTCACGGCGTACACCCATCGGCTGGGGCGCTGCAGGCAATTCACCCCACTGCCCCTGGCCTGATTGCGCGCTGGTGGTCGAGGTCCCTGCCGGCGCCTGTTGCGGCTCGGGCGCTGGTGCCTGGGGCGGCAGCTCACGGCGTCGATGGCGCAAGGCAAACTCGGCCACGGCATCGATGTCTTCCAGCTCGATCGCGGTTGCCCCGCGCCATGCGGCATGGGCACGCGCAGCGCGCAGCCAGACCAGATCGGCGCGCATGCCATCCACCGCGGCAGCAAAACAGCGCTCGGTAATCATGGCCAGCGACTGATCATCCAGGGCGATGCTGGCCAAGCGTTCACGGGCCTGCTGGCAGCGCTCGCGCAAAGCCGTTTGCGCGGCGTCCCAACGGGCGCAAAAGCCCTGCGGATCGGCGTCAAAGTCCAGGCGCCGACGAATGATTTCACCGCGCTCGGCAGGTTGCGGCAAGCCGCTCATGGCCACATTCAGGCCAAAGCGATCGAGCAACTGCGGGCGTAACTCGCCTTCTTCCGGATTCATGGTGCCGATCAGCACAAAACGGGCGGCGTGGCGATGGGAGATGCCATCGCGCTCGACCACATTGGTGCCGCTGGCCGCCACGTCCAGTAGCACATCCACCAGATGGTCGGCGAGCAGATTGACTTCATCGACATACAGCACCCCGCCGTCGGCCTTGGCCAACACCCCCGGGGAGAACTGCGCCTTGCCCTGCCCCAGTGCAGCATCGAGGTCGAGGGTGCCGACCAGGCGTTCTTCGGTTGCGCCCAACGGCAAGGTGACAAACTGACCGCTGGCGAGCAAATCGGCTAGCCCGCGGGCCAGGGTCGACTTGGCCATGCCGCGCGGGCCTTCGATCAGCACACCGCCGATTTTCGGGTCGATGGCGGTCAGGCACAGCGCCAGTTTCAATGAGTCCGCGCCGACCACCGCCGATAACGGGAAATGCGGGGTGTCAGTCATGTTTTCGGGCTCCAGATTTTAGAATATTGATCGGCCTCAAAAGCCCCTCACCCCAGCCCTCTCCCAAAGGGAGAGGGGGGCCGATTTGTGGTGAGGCGCAAATCCTGAACATCCCCCGATCAGTCCCCTCTCCCTTTGGGAGAGGGTTAGGGTGAGGGTTGCTTGGTTATTCTTCTTCTATATCCAGCAGCAGATTTTCCAGCGCCGCTTGATACTCCCCCGGCTCGCTCCACAGCCCGCGCTGCTGCGCTTCGAGCATGCGCTCGGTCATGTCGCGCAGGGCATGCGGGTTATGCTCACGCACGAACTCACGGGTATCCGGGTCCAGCAAATAAGCATCCGCCAACAACGCATATTGATGATCGTCAATCAGATGCGTGGTCGCATCAAAGGCAAACAGGTTGTCCAGGGTCGCGGCCATTTCGAACGCGCCTTTATACCCGTGACGCTTGACCCCTTCTATCCATTTCGGGTTGGCTGCACGGGAGCGGATCACCCGGTTCAACTCTTCCTTGAGGGTACGGATCTTCGGCAAGTCGGGCTGGCTATGGTCACCGTGGTAACTGGCCGCCGCCTCACCGCGCAAGCTTTCGACCGCTGCCAGCATGCCTCCCTGGAACTGGTAGTAGTCATTGGAGTCCAGCAGGTCATGCTCACGGTTGTCCTGGTTTTGCACCACCGCCTGCATCTGCCCCAGGCGTTGCGCAAACTGGCCACGGGCCGCCGTACCTTCATCGGCGCCGCCATAGGCATAGCCGCCCCAATTCATGTACACCTCGGCCAGATCGTCGCGGCTTTCCCACAGGCGGCCATCTATCGCGTTCTGCACCCCGGCGCCATACGCCCCGGGCTTGGCACCAAACACTCGCCAACCGGCCTGGCGCGCCGCCAGTTCCGGGGCAAGTCCGTCACGTTCCAGCTGCTCACGCTCACTGCGCACCCTGGCCGCCAGCGGGTTGAGGTCATCCGGCTCATCCAGCGCCGCCACCGCCTGCACGGCGGCATCGAACAGGCGGATCAGATTGGCGAACGCATCCCGAAAGAACCCCGACACGCGCAAGGTCACGTCCACCCGCGGACGGTCCAGCAAGCTCACCGGGAGGATTTCAAAGTCATCGACCCGCTGGCTGCCCGTGGCCCACACCGGACGCACGCCCATCAGCGCCATCGCCTGGGCGATATCGTCACCGCCGGTGCGCATGGTCGCCGTGCCCCATACCGACAGGCCGAGCTGGCGCAGGTGGTCGCCGTGATCCTGCAAATGCCGCTCAAGAATCAGGTTGGCCGATTGAAAGCCGATGCGCCAGGCCGTGGTCGTAGGCAGGTTGCGCACATCCACGGAAAAAAAGTTGCGCCCCGTGGGCAGCACATCCAGCCGTCCGCGGCTCGGCGCGCCACTGGGGCCAGCCGGCACAAAGCGGCCACCGAGGGCATCCAGCAAGCCTTGCATTTCCGCCGGGCCGCAGGCATCCAGGCGCGGTGCCACCTGTTCCAGCAACGCGGCAAAAATGCTCCGTGTTTCATCCCACAGCGCAGTGTCCGGCAGTTGCAAGGTGCCCTGCAGCGCTTGCTCGATCAACTGCGCGGCATACAACTCCAGGCGCTCACGGGTATCGCCAGCGGTGCGCCACAGTTCATCGCTGACCGCACGCAAGGCCGCAGGCTGACGCGCCGTCCAGGGCTCGGCCAGGGCGCAGTCCAGCGGGTCGAAACCCAGCTCGAAAGCCTTGGCCAGCGCCCGCAGCAGGCTCGATTGTGCTCCCCGCCCGTCGCCCCGGGGGATACGCAACAGCGCCAACAGGGTGTCGATGCGCAGGCGCCCGGCCGGTGACTCGCCGAAGATATGCAGGCCGTCGCGGATCTGCGATTCCTTGAGATCACATAGATAGGTATCCAGCCGGGGCAACCAGATGGCGGCATCGGCTTCACTGTCCAGCGCACCGTCCAGTTGCAGTTCGCGGTCGATGCGGGTCTCGCGCACCAGCTTGAGAATGTCGCGCTGCAACTCCCGCGCCCGGCGCGGATCGAGCAGTTGCGCTTCGTAGTATTCGTCGGCCAGCAGCTCCAGGTCGCGCAACGGGCCGTAGGTTTCTGCGCGGGTCAGCGGCGGCATCAAGTGGTCAATGATCACTGCCTGGGTGCGGCGCTTGGCCTGTGCGCCCTCCCCCGGGTCGTTGACGATAAAGGGGTAGACATTGGGCATGGGGCCCAATATGGCGTCCGGCCAGCAATGCTCGGAAAGCCCGACGCCCTTGCCCGGCAGCCATTCCAGGTTGCCATGTTTGCCCACATGCACCACCGCGTGGGCACCGTAGCTGTTGCGCAGCCAGAAGTAGAACGCCAGATAGCCGTGGGGCGGCACCAGATCCGGGTCGTGGTACACCGCGCTGGCATCCACCTGATACCCCCGCGCCGGCTGGATGCCTACAAAGGTCAAGCCAAAACGCAAGCCGGCGATCATCAGGCGGCCGCTGCGGAACATGGGATCGTTTTGCGGTTCGCCCCAGCGCTCGATCACGGCCTGGCGATTGGCCTCGGGCAGGCGATCGAACATCGTCAGGTACTCTTCCAGCGCCAGGCTTTGCATGCACGGGCGCAGGTCGAGGCTGTCCAGGTCGTTGCTGACCCCGCCCAGCAGCGCCTGAATCAGCCCGGTGCCGCTGTCGGGCAACTCGCCTTCCAGCGGATAACCTTCGGCCTGCAAGGCACGCAGGATATTCAGCGCCGCGGCCGGGGTGTCCAGGCCCACGCCGTTGCCGATACGGCCGTCGCGGGTCGGGTAGTTGGCCAGGATCAGGGCGATACGCTTTTGCGGGTTGGGCACCCGGGCCAGTTCGACCCAGCGCCGCGCCAGTTCGGCGACAAAATCCATGCGTTCGGGGTGAGCGCGATAACACACCACATCGGACTGGCTACGCTCGCTGCGCCATGCCAGGTCCTTGAAGCTGATCGGACGGCTGATAATCCGCCCGTCCAGCTCCGGCAAGGCAATGTGCATGGCCAAATCGCGCGGCCCCAGGCCCTGCTCGCTGGCTTGCCAGCCGGGCTGGTTATCCTGGGCACAGATGGCCTGGATCACCGGGATATTGCGGCGAAACGGGCGCAAGTGCGGAGCTTCGGGGCTGGATTGGGCAAAACCGGTGGTATTGAGAATCACCCCGGCCTCTACCTCGTCGAGCAAATCCTGCACCATCGTCAGGCAGCCTGGCTCTTTAAGGCTGGCCACGGCAATCGGCAAGGGGTTGAGCCCCGCCGCCTGCAGACGCTGGCAGAACACATCGACAAACGCGGTGTTGGCCGCCTGCAGGTGCGAGCGATAGAACAACAGCGCGGCCACCGGTTGCCCCGGCTGCCAGTCGGCTTGCCAGTCCTTGAGTGCCGGGCTGGAATGAGCCGGATGATAAATCGCGCTACGCGGCAGGATCTGCGGTTCGTCCCAGGCATAGTCACGGCCCAGCCATTGGCCTGCCAGGCAACGATAAAGCTGCAGGGCGTTATGCCGCCCGCCCTGGCGCAAAAAGTGCCAGAGCCGCTCGGCCTGCCCCGCGGGCACAGTGCTCAGGGCGCTGAGCTCAGGGTCGGGGCGGTCATCACCGGGCACCAGGATCAGGGTCACGCCACGCTCGGCCAGTTGCACCAGCCGCTCGATGCCGTAGCGCCAGTAGCCGATACCACCGTGCAACGACAGCAGAATCACCTTGGCGTGTTGCAAGACCTCATCGAAATAGAGGTCGACCGAACCGTGGTTTTGCACCTGCATCGGGTTGGCCAGACGCAGGCTTGGATAATCGTCAGGCAACTGCTGCGCCGCTTCGGCCAGCAGCGCCAGGCTTGAATCACCGCTGCACAGGATCACCAGCTCGGCGGGGGTCTGGCCGAGGTCGGCAATATTGTCGTCCGCTACAAAGCCGCCGGGCTGGGTCCTGAGCAAATGCATGGTTTAGACGCTCAACGCTGTACGCAGGGTGGACTCGAGCAGGGCCGCGTCCAGATCCTGGCCGATCAGTACCAGCTTGGTGGTGCGTGCCTCGTCGCTGCCCCAGGCGCGGTCGAAGTGCTTGTCAAAGCGTGTGCCCACGCCCTGGATCAGCAGGCGCATCGGCTTGCCCGGGATCGCGGCAAAGCCTTTGACCCGCAGGATGCCGTGCTTGACCACCAGTTGGGTCAGGGCCTCCATCAGGGCGCGTTCTTCGGCCTGGGGCAGTTCGATGGAAATCGAATCGAAGGCATCATGATCGTGGTCGTCATGGTCATGGTCATCATCGCCATCGTGGTGATGGTCGTGGTGGCTGTGGCGGCCATCAATATGGTCTTCCGAACCTGCTTCCAGGCCCAGCAGCACGTCCAGCGGCAGGCGACCGCTGCTGGCTTCGATGATCTTGACCGCAGGCGGCAGCTCTTCGGCGACTTCGGCACGTACACGGGCCAGGTCTTCAGGGGTGATCAGGTCGGTTTTATTGAGGATCACCAGGTCGGCACTGGCCAACTGGTCAGCGAACAGCTCGTGCAGCGGCGATTCGTGGTCCAGGTTGGGGTCGAGTTTGCGCTGGGCGTCTACCTGGTCCGGGAAGGCAGCGAAGGTGCCAGCGGCCACGGCCGGGCTGTCGACTACGGTGATCACCGCGTCAACCGTACAGGCGCTGCGGATTTCCGGCCACTGGAAGGCTTGCACCAGCGGTTTTGGCAGGGCCAGGCCCGAGGTTTCGATAAGGATATGGTCGATATCGCCACGGCGCGCCACCAGCTCGCGCATCACCGGGAAAAATTCTTCCTGCACGGTGCAGCACAGGCAGCCATTGGCCAGCTCGTAGACGCGGCCATTGGCCTCTTCTTCGGTGCAGCCGATGGAGCATTGCTTGAGGATTTCGCCGTCGATGCCCAGCTCGCCGAACTCGTTGACGATTACGGCAATGCGGCGGCCCTGGGCGTTGTCCAGCATATGGCGCAGCAAGGTGGTTTTACCCGAGCCAAGAAAGCCGGTAACGATGGTGACGGGGGTTTTGGCCAGTGTTTTCATCGGATGCCCTTTGGCAAAACGGCGGGCATACGGGACGACGACCGCAGGCAGTGCGCGGTCAGTCTTCGCCACCGGATCACCCCGCCCGGTTGAAGTAAGAATCTGTCACGAGGCAGGTCTCCTGGCTTACGGCTGATACCTACCTTGCGCCTTCCCGCCTGTTTGGCAGTGGCAGTGCAAGATCAATGACCGTTTACAGTTGCGGGGGCAGCCGCGGCATACCGCGTTCCCTTCTTAGCTTCGCGCTGCGAAGAACCTCGAACGCGCAAGGCTACGCAGTGCTTTGTAACAGGTCAATGCGCAGCTTTGACCCATCGACTGTGGGAGCGGGCTTGCTCGCGATGGCATCACTGCGATCTGCCCGCAAAACCGGGTCGCCTGTATCGCGAGCAAGCCCGCTCCCACACAGGAATTTCGTTGCACATGTGTTCTAATTGCTGCCTTTTTTCAGCCACAGTGCTTCAAGGATCTGCCCATGCCGTCCACCCGCCCCACCCGCGTCCTGATTATCGGCTACGTGTGGCCCGAGCCACGCTCTTCGGCGGCCGGCGGGCACATGATGCAGATCATCGAGAGTTTTTTGCAGCGCGGCTGGCATATCACGTTCAGCAGCCCGGCCGGAATTGGCGAACACAAGGCTGACCTGGCCAGCCTGGGCATCGACGAAGTCGGAATCGAGCTCAATAACAGCAGTTTCGATACCTTTATCAGCCAGCTGACCCCCGATATCGTGCTGTTCGACCGTTTCATGATGGAAGAGCAGTTCGGCTGGCGCGTCGAGAAGCACTGCCCCGCCGCCCTGCGCGTACTGGAAACCTCCGACCTGCAAAGCCTGCGCGACGCCCGCCAGCAACAGCTCAAGGCGCGCCTCAAAAGCAGTGCCGACCTGGATGACTTCAGCAGCCTGTTCGCTCCGGCCCGGCGCGACACGTTCGAGCAGATGGCCGACACCGATCTGGCCCAGCGGGAAATCGCCGCGATCTACCGCTGCGACCTGAGCCTAATGATCTCCGAGTACGAAATCGACCTGCTGGTTGAGCACTTCAACGTGCCCAGGGCCCTGCTGCACTGGTGCCCGCTGATGGTCGACAGCGTGCCCGCCACGTTCGTGCCTTTTGAGCAGCGTCAGCACTTTCTGAGCATCGGCAACTTTCGCCACGCGCCCAACTGGGATGCCGTGCTCTGGATGAAAACCACTGTCTGGCCGCTGATTCGCCAGCAACTGCCCGGCGCGCAACTGCATGTCTACGGCGCCTACACCCCGCCCAAGGCCACGGCGCTGCACAACCCGGCGCAGGGTTTTCATGTGCTCAACTGGGCCGAAGATGCCCTTGAGGTGATGAGCCATGCACGTATCTGCATGGCGCCGTTGCGGTTTGGTGCCGGGATCAAGGGCAAGATCGCCGATGCCATGCTCTGCGGCACACCCAACGTCACCACGCCGGTAGGTGCCGAAGGCATGCATGGCGAACTGCCGTGGGCCGGTGCCATCGAACAGAGCGCCTCTGCGATTGCCGCGGCGGCTGTACACCTGTACCAGAACGCCGAAGCCTGGCATCAAGCCCAACAACACGGGCAGACCCTGCTGGCGCAACGCTATCTGCAAGCCAGCCACGGCCCGGCCCTGGTTGAATGCATCGAACGTTGCCGCACCGGGCTGGAACAGCACCGGCGCAACAACTTCACCGGGGCGATGCTGCGCCACCACCAGCACAAGAGCACCCAGTACATGGCGCAATGGATCGAGGCCAAGAACCGCCCGCACACTCTTTGAACCACTCGGGACTTGCCCGGTGGGTCAATGACTGGTGCGCCTCAACAGATAGGTATCCATGATCCAGCCCTTGCGCAGGCGCGCCGCTTCGCGGGCCTGCTTGATCTGCTCGCACACGTCGGCCAGCTTGCCGGCAATCAGGATTTCGTCCGCCGTGCCGAGGTAAGCGCCCCAGTAGATATCCACGTTTTCGGCGACATACGCGGCGAAGGCGCAATGGGCATCGAGCATCACCACCACATTGTCCAGATCCCCGGCGTGCAGCCGGCGCCCGGTGGTGATGCGGATCGGCTGGCCGATGCCGTTGAGCGCAATCCGATGACGCGCAGCCAGCGCCTGCACACTGCTGATACCGGGGATCACCTGATAGTCGAAATCGTCGCAGCCCCCGGCCCGCACCCGGTCAAGGATGCGCAGGGTGCTGTCGTATAACCCGGGGTCGCCCCACAGCAAAAATGCGCCGAATTCGCCGTCAGCCAGTTCCTCGTCGATCAAACGGGCGAACACCTCGGCCCGCTGCTCGTGCCAATGCTCGACACCCTCGGTGTAGGACGGCGTCGAGCTGTCACGCTGCGGATCACTGACCTGCACCACCCGGTAACCCGGTTCGCGGATATAGCGCTGGCAGATGTCCAGGCGCAGGCGTACCAGGTCGTTGGTGGTCTGGCCCTTGTCCAGCACAAACAGCACATCGGCACGGTTGAGCGCGTTGATGGCCTGCACGGTGATATGTTCCGGGTCGCCGGCGCCAATGCCAATCAGCAAGAGTGTTTTCATATGTCCATCCCAAAAGCCCTCACCCTAGCCCTCTCCCAGAGGGAGAGGGCACTGACCGTACGCGGAATCAATATCTCCACTGATCAGCTCCCTCTCCCTCCGGGAGAGGGTTGGGGTGAGGGGCTTTCAGCGATCGCTTTTTCCCAGTCTGTAGCCGCTGACGAGCCTCGCTGCACTCGTCAGCGACTACACAGCGAGGTTACCAAATCGACAGATTGTAGCTCACGATCAGGCGCGTTTCGTCCACGTCACGGGCGAATTGGGCGTAGTTGGTCCGGTAGGTGGCATTGCGCAAGCGCAGGCTGACGTCCTTGAACGTGCCACTCTGCACGACGTACTTCAGCTCGCTGTCACGTTCCCACTCCTTGCCTTCCTGCGTGCTGCCCACCACCTTGATATGGTCGCCATTGACATAGCGGGTCAGGAACGACAAACCGTCAATGCCAATGGCCTTGAAGTCATAGTCGTAACGCAGCTGCCATGAACGTTCCTGGGCATTGGCGAAGTCATTCACCTGCAGGTAGTTGACCAGGTACGGGTTGCTGCCATCCAGGTACGGCATCGAGGTGTCGCCGTTCATGCGCTGCCAGCCGGCACTGAGCTTGTGCCCGGCCAGGGAGTAACCGAGCATGGCCCCCAGGGCACGGTTGTCGATATTCCCGGCCCTGGCCGAACCCGAATCGTCACTTTTGAGCAAGCGCACGTCCGCTGACAGCACGCCCGGGCCCACCGGCTGCGTGGCCAGCAAACCGACAAACTGCTGACGGTAGATGTCCTGCAACTCGCCATAATGATACTGCGCGGTCAGGCGCTCGTTGACCTTGTAGTCCAGGCCGTACATGGTGAAGTGATCGGCAGTGATGTTGCATCCATAGCGCTTGTTCTTGCAGTTAAGGCGCAGGTCCTGGGAGTCCGTGGAATCCCGGGCGGTATAGCGATCAAGGCGCGAGGCCATGAACTTGAGGTCCTTGATTTCCTGGGACACCAGCATCGCGCCGTTGAACATGTTCGGCAGCAAACGGCCATCGTTGTACTTGAGCAAAGGCAGGTCGGGCAGCAACGCGCCGTACTTGAGCACGGTGTCGGACACGCGCATCTTGGCCGTCAGGCCGAACTTGGCGTATTGGTCCTTGGAACGACGGGGATCGTTACCGGTCGAAGGCAACAGGCCGCTGTTGCTGTCGGCAGGGCTGGAATCCAGCTTCAGGCCCAACATACCCAGGGCATCGAGGCCAAAACCCACGGTGCCTTCGGTGTAGCCCGATTGCAGATTGAGGATAAAACCCTGCGCGGTTTCATCGCGCTTGGACGCGCCCTGGGGGTTTGAGCTTGAGCCATCGCGAAAATCGCGGTTGAAGTACACCGTACGCGCTTCCAGTTTGGCGCTGCTGTCTTCAAAAAAACCGCCGGCCTGTGACGGTGCGGCAAAACCGGCACACACTGCCAGCGCGCCCAAGCGTGTTACCCGGCTCTGCGCCAACAATGAAAAAGGAACAACCATGTACAAGCTCCAGCAGCCAATCATTGGCAAGGTGAAAACGATCGCAGGCACGCCCGGCATTACACTCGGCGTGCGCAATCAAAAAAAGGGGCGCAATTGTACGAAAGGCTAAGCTCCAGCCTCATTCGACCTTAGTCGAACGGTCAAGACTGCACCTTGCAGCAAGGTTTATAGCCTTGAGCCGGTATCCGGCATTACATACACTGACTAACAGATTCAAACCCGGGAACGACCATGGCAATCAAGAGTTCTAGGCGCCGCCAGCGTCTGCAGGCCACTGCCACCGAACAAGCCTTGCTTGAGCTTAACGAAACCCTTGAGCAGCGCGTGGCCGAACGCACCCGGGCGCTGGCCGAGGCCAACCTGCAATTGCAGTGCGAGATCCTCGAGCGGGCACGGGCCGAAGAGGCCCTGCGCCACGGGCAGAAAATGGAGGCCGTGGGTCAGCTTACCGGTGGCATCGCCCACGACTTCAACAATATGCTCACCGGGATCATTGCCAGCCTGGACTTGATGAAGCGTTATATCGCCGCAGGCCGCATTGACGAGGTCGAGCGTTTTGCCGATGCCGCCGTCAACTCAGCGCAGCGCGCCGCCGCGCTGACCAACCGCCTGCTGACCTTCTCCCGGCGCCAGTCACTGGACCGCAAGCCACTGGACCCCAACCAGTTGGTCAAGTCGCTGCTGGCGTTGTTCAGCAGCACCAAAGGCGCGCATATCGAGCTGATCCTGGAGCTGGGGCAACACATCTGGTCGGTCAACACCGACACCGGCCAGCTGGAAAGTGCCCTACTCAACCTGATGATCAATGCGCGTGACGCGATGCCCGACGGCGGCACACTGCGGGTCAGGACCGCCAATCACTACCTCGATGCCACTGACCTGGGCACGCTGGAGTCAGTCAGTTCGGGGGACTACGTCATGCTGGAGGTCAGCGACAACGGCACCGGCATGAGCCCGCAGATTCTGGCCAAGGCCTTTGACCCGTTTTTCACCACCAAGCCGGTGGGCCAGGGTACCGGGCTCGGGCTGTCGATGATTTACGGCTTTGCCCAGCAGTCGGGTGGGCATGTCAGTATCAGCAGCAAGAGCGGCTGTGGCACCCGGGTGTGCCTGTACCTGCCGCGCCATCACCACTTCGAGGCGAAAACTCAGGCATAATCCGCGCCCGCGCACTATGCCCCACAGTTCCAAGGTAAAGACCCATGAAAGCTCAAGCCCGCCATATCCTGGTGAAAACCGCCGAAGAGGCCGAATCGCTCAAGCAACGCATCGCCAAGGGCGAAGCCTTCGATGTGCTGGCGAAAAAATTCTCCACCTGCCCTTCGGGCAAGCGCGGCGGTGACCTGGGCGAAGTGCGGCCGGGGCAAATGGTCGGGATCATCGACCAGATCATCTTTAAAAAGCCGCTGCGGGTGGTACATGGCCCGGTCAAGAGCAAGTTCGGCTATCACCTGGTTCAGGTGTTTTACCGCGACTAAAGCGCAGCAAAAGCAAAAAGCCCGAAACAACACACCTCCCCCCCTGTGGGAGCGGGCTTGCCCGCGATAGCAGCACTTCGATCATCCATATAGAACGAGGTGCCTGCATCGCGGGCAAGCCCGGCTCCCACAGAGAAAACATGGCGTTACCCAGCTACCAGTCAAACGCCAATGCCGGCCAAGTACCCGGTACCCAAGTTAACCCCGACAACCGATTTCACCCCAATCGCCACCAACGCGGCAGCAACTGCTGCACCTTGGGCTCGGCAAAACGGTCATCGATCAGAAACAGCGTGCCCTCATCGCTCTGGGTGCGAATCACCCGCCCGGCAGCCTGCACCACTTTTTGCACGCCGGGGTACAGGTAGGTGTAGTCATAACCTGCCCCAAACAGGGCGGCCATGCGCTGTTTGATCTGCTCATTGACCGGATTCAACTGCGCCAGCCCCAGGGTCGCGACAAACGCGCCAATCAGCCGCGCGCCGGGCAAATCAATGCCCTCGCCAAATGCCCCGCCCAACACGGCAAAACCGACGCCCTGGCTCGACAGGGTGAACTGCTCAAGAAAACCTTGGCGGGCGCTTTCGTCCATGCGCCGCGCCTGCGCCCACTGGGTGACCTGCGGGTAGCGTTCGGCGAGCAACCCGGCCACCTGTTGCAGGTAATCAAAGCTACTGAAAAACGCCAGGTAATTGCCCGGGCGCTGTTCGAACTGGCGGGCAATCAACTCCACAATCGGCCCCAGTGAAGCCTGGCGATGGACAAAACGGGTGGATATCTGGCTCACCACCTGTACCTTCAATTGCTCGGCCTGAAACGGCGACTCCACATCCATCCACACCGTATCCGCAGGCAAGCCGAGCAGGTTAGCGTAATAGGTTTGCGGGCTCAGGGTGGCCGAGAACAACACATTGCTCTGCGCGCTGGCCAGCCGTGGCCCGATAAAACCGGCGGGCACGATATTGCGCAGGTTCAGTTGCGACAGGCGCCGCTTGCCGTCTTCGCGCAGGCTGATATCAAACAGGAAATGCCCGTCGAACAACTCCGCCACCCGGTTGAATTGCAGCGCTTCGAAGTAGAACGCCTGCAGATTGCCGCTCAGCCCCTGAGGGTGATCGTTGAGGTAATCGCCAATGGCGGTAATGCACAGCGACAAGGCCGCCAGCCATTTGCCAGGCAAGTGCGAATGAACCTGATACGGACCTACCTGTTCCTTGTGCAGGGCATTCCATTCACGGTTCAGGCGCTTGAAGGGCTTGTCCAGCGGCGCCGGGGCCGAGTACCGCACAGTGTTCAAGGTTTGCTGGTCCAGGCTTGCGCTGTACATCTGCCGTGCCCGCTCCACCAGGTTGTGCGCTTCGTCCACCAGGGTCGCCAGCCGCCATTGGTTGGCCTGGCCCAGGCCGTAGAGCAACGCCGTGAAATCGAAGTAATAGTTGTAATCGGCAATCACCACATCTGCCCAGCGTGCCATCTCCTGGCTCAGGTAGTAGGGGCACACTTCATGGGCCAGGGCGACGCTGCGCAAGGTCTGTTGATCGAGCGGCGAGCGGGCCACTGCGGCCATGCGCGCTGCGGGCAAGCGATCATAAAAGCCTCTGGCCAGCGGACAGGCGTCGCCATTGCAGGCGTTTTCGGGATATTCGCAAGCCTTGTCCCGCGCGACCAGTTCCAGTACCCGCAAGGGCACCGGTTGCCCGGGAGGATAGAGCACCTGCGCTGCATCGAGCGCCAGTTTGCGCCCCGGGGTCTTGGCAGTCAGGAACAACAGCTTGTCGAGCTGCTGGCCCGGCATGGCCTTGAGCAGCGGAAACAGGGTGCCGATGGTTTTGCCAATCCCGGTCGGCGCCTGGGCCATCAGGCAGCGCCCGGTACTAGCTGTTTTGTACACGGCCTCGGCGAGTGCCCGTTGCCCGGTACGAAAGTGTTGATGGGGAAAGGCCAGTGTGCGGGCCGCATCATCCCGCGCCTGCCGATGGGCCATTTCTTGTTCGGCCCAGGCCAGAAACAGTCCGCATTGCTGCTCGAAAAACTGCTGCAGAGCCGTTGCTGACCAGGTTTCCTGCAGGCGGGTTTCCTTTTCGCTGACGATATCAAAGTACACCAGCGCCAGATCGACCTGCGCCAGTTGCAGGCTCTGGCACAGCAACCAGCCATAGACCCGGGCCTGTGCCCAGTGCAATTGGCGATGGTTGGCCGGGATCGCGGTGAATTCACCACGAAAAGTCTTCACCTCCTCCAGCACATTGGCCACCGGGTCGTAGCCGTCTGCCCTGCCACGCACGGTCAAGGCACCAAACTGGCCTTCAAGGCTCAGCTCGGCCTGATACTGTGCATGGCGCCGTGCAGCCACCGTGCGATGCCCGGCAATCCCCTGTTGCGCCGTAGGTGAGGGGGTAAAGCGCAAATCCAGGTCACCCGCCTTGGCCGTGAATTCGCACAGGGCACGCACTGCAACGCGATAACTCACTGCGCTGGCTCCTGCCATTGCACATAGCACACTGTCACCGGCATCTGATGCGCTTGGCAAAAGGCCAGCCAGCGCAACTGGTTGTCTTGCAGGCGATCACCCGGGCCCTTGACCTCAATCATGCGGTAGGTTTTTTGCTCAGGGTACAGCTGGATCAGGTCAGGCATACCTGTGCGATTGGCCCTTATATCCAGCAACAAACGCAGGAACCACAGTTTCAAGTGCGCCGCAGGCAGGCACTCCAGCGCCTCTGCGAGCAGGTCGGGGGGCAGGTGATTCCAGGCGACAAAAGGCGATTGCAGGCCCTTTTTGGCGGCATAGGTCTCGCCAATCGTGGCCCGATAACGACCATCATCGAGCTGCGCCAGGCAGCGCTCGAACAACTCGGTACGCTGATGATAAAAATCGTCTTCGTGCAAGTCTGCGGGGCCGACCTGATACGGGTGAAAAAATGCCCCCGGCAGCGGCGCAAAAATGGCTGGCCAGCACAGCAAGCCGAACAGGCCGTTGATCAGGGTGTTCTCCACATAATGCACCGGTGCCTGGCCAGTATGAAGATGCGCCACCACCTGCTGTTCCACGCTGCTGGCAGTGTCCCGTGGCAGGCACAGGTCGAGGCGATCCGGGGCTGTCGATTTGACCACCGCCAGGGCTGCCAGCCCCAATTTGCGCCGCAACCGCGGGATAATCCGCAACAGATGCTGATGCTCTGCGTCGTTGACTGGCCCCTGTTGCGCAACTTGCGCCAGGCTTAACGCGGCCTGGTAGAGCTCCTGGCGCTCAAGCACGCGGATACTGCGCTGGCGTGCCTCAGGGTGCTGGCTGTGCTGGTACAACTGCAATGCCCGGTCCAGCTCCCCTGCCCGCTCCAGATGCTGGCCGAGCTGAAACAGCAAACGTGCACGCCGGCGCTGCAACCAGCGGTTATCCGCCTCGTAGTCCAGCACCTGTTGCAGCACGGCCTCGGCATCGCCGCTGAGCTCAAACTGCTCGCGACAGGCGTAAAGGTGCAAGTAACCTTCAATATCGGCCCGACAGCGCAACGCCCGGGATTCAGGGCTGAACTCGACCCTTTCATAGCTGAACAGGCCCAGGTCTGCCAGCACCAGGTCCGACCAGCTCTGCCCCAGGTTGCCAAAGAACATCAACCGCAGGCGATCGCACAGCGCCCGGTGGTTGAGGGTATAAAGTGCTTCGCCAAGCCCGGGATGCCATTGCCCCAGGCTCTGCTGCTGTGGAAAAACGCCGGCCAGTTCCTCGAGCCAGTCCGATTTCCTGGCCTTGGGCCGAGTGATATGTGCGCTGAAACGGCCGAGGATCTCCGGTTTTTGCAGCAGTTCAAACACCTCGGCCAACCCCAGGGGCGCCTGCTCGTCCAGCCAGCCCAACGCCAGCAACGCCGTTGCGGCCCGTGACGGCTCGCCGATCTCCGGGTAATTGAGCTTGCTGGCCCGAAAATGCACGCCCTTGCGCATCACCATGCGCACCCACAACGCCTGCGAGGCCACGGGCAGCTGGGCAAAACCCGCGATAAAACACTGCTCGTCGACGCTCAGGACATCGTCATAACGGGCGGCGATCCAGTCGAGAACATGCTGGAAGTTCTTCAGGTAATAAAACGGGTCTTCGAGGGGATTGGAAATCACGGGCAAAACGGACCACTGGCTTTGAATACTGGATATGCGTACAGATACCAGCTTGCCCGGCACTCTGGCAAATCCTATTGGATGAGCGGCTTACAGGCGGGCAGCCCGTCAGGCTGGCTAACGGGCCTGCTGAACGCGGGTATCAACCCTTCGGTGCCGTCTGCCAGGGTTTCTTGCCCGGATCGTGTGCCGACAGGTTGGCGATCAACGAATCGCATTGCTTGAAGTCGATTCTTTGCATCTGATACAGCGCCTGCAACGACGCCAGCGACAAACCGCTGACGGACTCGAGCCAACCGGCATCCACCTGCGTCGTGGTGCCGGCCGCCATTAACAACTGACGGAAGTCCTGGAGAAAACGCAGTTTGTCGGGGTAACAATTATGTAAAAAGGCTTCCAGCCCACGGGCCTGATTGACAAACGGCGAGCAGATAAAACAACCCAGTTGTTCATCATTGACACCGTGCAACTCGCTCAGATATTGCGTGGCCACCCCGTGCAGTTTTTGGATTCGTTTGGGGGTATTGAAGGTTGCTCCCAACTGCTTGATCAACTGCCCTTTAAAGCGATCATTGGCCTTGTTTTCCTGGGAAGCGCGGCGCAAATACGCATCCGCCCCCACGCTGTATTCCACACCATATTGATAAGTACCGCGCAAACCGTGGACATGGGCGGCCAATAATACGACGGCAGCCTGGGGTTCTTCGATATCAAACGCTTTGATATTCCACGGTCCCTCTACAAACATCAGCACTTGCGAGTGCAACACATCCACTTCATGGCACAGGCAATCAAATATATTGATCACATTGATATCCGTGCCGACACCGGCAACCGTCACTTCGCCACTGTGCGCCGGGGCCAGATGCAACAACTGCTTGTAGTCATCATCCAGCTGGCTGCACAACTTGACTGCCATTTCAAAGCCATCACGCCCGCCTCCCTTTGGCCAGTGTCCCTGTCGGTGGGCGACCTCCAGAATCCAGGTTACATACTGGCCCAGATGGCTGGGCGGGCGGCGGTCAATCAACGCGTCGACCTTGCCTCCCCACTCGCAGGCATGCCGATATAACTTGGCGCGCCCCAGCAGGTCGGCATAAAAGAACGTTGCCCGGGCGTCGCCTTGGGTCAAATGCCCCGACATCAATACCTGGGTTCGGTTCAGCTCCGATGCCTGGCTCTGAAAAGCACCCGGCTTATGCAACCTGCCAAGGCCCTTTTCATCGACCAGCAATAACTCCACGCGATCATCGTCATAAATAAACAACTCACTGCATTGGGTCTGGATGCGCTCCATCACATTGGCCGTCATCCGCGGCTGACGCAGTATTGCAATGCGCAATATAAAGGTGTGCGGCGAGCGCCCGGCAATACTAAGTTGTGCCGCGCGCAAAAACGCCAGGGTATAAGCGCACTCCTTGCCGCCTTCATGAACAACCATCACCCGATAGCGCCCTATTCGCTCAAGCCCCCCGGCTGCCACCATTAAACGTTGAATCAACAACTGCAAGGCAATGCGCTCGGGGCGGCTGAAAAAACCCAGGAGTCGGTGCAGGACTTGTTGATAGACAAAACTCATGGCTTGTTCATGAAAGTTATTCATGGGCTATCCCTCCATATCGAGGGTCTTATTATCGGCAGCCCGATTTGACGCGCCCACATTTACATCAACCCTGCTGGTCAGAACAGACTAGGCGCACATACGCACAGGAATAACCCTACAAGGAAACCTTCGAAAAAATACATATTGTGCTACATGACAACTTTATGAATTACTTTTGCCCTTTCTTTCCACACTAAAATGCATGTATTCGCCCTGGCCTGCTGAGCGCAACACAGGGAAAAAAATACAACTTTCGCCAGCACAAAAAAAACGCCCCTGAACACTGCGTTCAGGGGCGCGTTTATTACCGTGTACTTGTCAGACCGCAGCCAACTGCAAGGCCACCCGACCGCGACAAGGGCAATCGTCCATATAGCGATGGGCTTCAACAAAGTTTTCAAATGGAAAAACCTTGATCTCCAGCGGCGTCAGCACCCCGTCGGCGGTGAGCTGGTTGATATCACGCAAGGCACGTTTCATCGCTTCTTCGTCCTGGGCGATGCCCAGCTCGGGTTTGCCGGTGAAGTTGCCGATGCAGTGGACGAAAAACTTGATGTTCTTCTGGAAGCACGCGCAGCCCGGGAACCCCGTTTGGTTGCCGCCCTGCAAGCCATACAGCACCAGGCTGCCACGCGGTGCCAGCACATCACCCAGCACCGACATTTGCGGACCGCCCAGACCATCGAGCACTACATCCACGCCCTTGCTGTCGGTGATCTTGTTGATCTGCATCAGCAGGTCTTGCTCTTCGGTGACAATCACATGGTCGGCACCCAGGGTCAGCAGGCACTCGCGTTCGCTGGCATCCTTGGTCGCGGCAATCACCTTCAGGCCCAGGGCCTTGCCCAATTGCACGAAGGAAGGCCCGGCACAGTGGCTGGCATCGGTAATCAGCACGCTCTGCCCGGGCTTGGCCTGCGCCAGGTCGACATAGGCAAAATAGGCAATCAGCAGCGGCGTGTAATGCACGCTGGCCTCGACCGCAGACAACACGTCCGGGTAGCGGGTCAGGGTGGAGCGCGGCATCAAGATCAGCTCGCCATAGGTCGGGTAGTCGTTGGCGCTCTGGCCAGGGAAGCTGGCGACCTTGTCACCAATGGCCAAATCTTCCACACCGGCCCCCACGGCGGTGACGACACCCGCCATTTCATGGCCGATACCCGCAGGCAAACGAGCGTGACTGGGGGCCAGATTCTGGCGCCACAGGACGTCATACCAGCTGATGCCAATGGCCTCGACACGGACCTGTACTTCGCCAGGCGCAGGCGCAGCGACTTCGTGCTCTTCGCACTTGAGCACCTCGGCCGGTCCAAACTTGTGAAAACGGATCGTGCGCGACATTACCAACCTCGCCTAATTAATCGCTAATACCACGGGACTTTATCCGGGCTTTGTGCGCAAGACTAACAGACAGCATTAATAGTCGACATGCCTGACATTGATCCGCCGACAGGTTGGCCCGCACCACATCCCGCAAAAACCCGGCAAACCCGCTTTAAACGGGTGATAAAACGCCTGCAGAAAAGTAAGAAAAAAATCTACCGAGTGACGAAAAATCGTTTTTGCCAGTAAGATCCGTTACTTGACTACCTGTTGAACCCCCAGCGAAGCCTGCCTGATGAACCGTAACGACTTGCGTCGCGTCGATCTGAATTTGCTGATCGTCTTTGAAACCCTGATGCATGAACGCAGTGTGACCCGTGCAGCCGAGAAGCTTTTTCTGGGGCAGCCGGCCATCAGTGCGGCATTGTCACGCTTGCGCAACCTGTTCGACGACCCGCTGTTTGTGCGTACCGGGCGCAGCATGGAACCGACCGCCCGGGCGATCGAGATCTTCGCCTTGCTGTCGCCGGCCCTGGACTCGATCTCCACGGCTGTCAGCCGTGCGTCCGAGTTCAACCCGGCCACCAGCACCTCGGTATTTCGCATTGGCCTGTCGGACGATGTCGAATTCGCCCTGCTGCCCTTGCTGCTCAAGCGCTTGCGCGCGGAAGCGCCGGGTATTGTCCTGGTGGTTCGCCGGGTCAACTACATTCTGATGCCGCCGTTGCTGGCCTCGGGGGAAATTTCCGTGGGCGTCAGCTACACCAGTGACCTGCCGGCCAACGCCAAGCGCAAGGTATTGCGCCGCAGCCGTCCGAAACTGCTGCGTGCCGACACCATGCCGGGTTCACTGAGCCTGGACGATTTCTGTGAGCGGCCCCATGCTCTGGTGTCTTTTGCTGGCGACCTGAGCGGGTTTATCGACACTGAGCTGGAAAAAATGGGCCGCAAGCGCCATGTGGTCCTGGCCGTGCCGCAGTTCAACGGCCTGAGCACCCTGCTGGCGGGCACCGACATCATCGCCACCGTCCCCGACTACACGGCCGAAGCACTGACGGCTGCGGGTGGCGTACGCGCCGAAGACCCGCCGCTGGACACACAAAGCTTCGAACTGCACATGGCCTGGCGCGGCGCCCAGGACAACGACCCGGGGGAGCGCTGGTTGCGGTCAAGGATTCAGATGTTTTTTGGCGACCCTGAGAGTCTTTAGGCGTCGTCTGACAGGCTGTTCATCTGATCATTTTTGCCTTTCCACAAACCATGGAGCTCCATTCACTTCCAGTGGATTGCTACATTGGGGGCACATCTGAGGGCATGCATTGGATGGTTTGAAAACGATGCCCCCAGCCTGAGGTCCAACAGCCACTTCTCGAAAAAGTCATACGCTGCTGCTCCCAAACCGCCGTCGAGCGCTATCCGATCACCTCAGTTTGTAGACTTGAAGCGATCTTCTGGTGCCTCTGAAATCCTGATAATCCCGTCCAGGAACGCCAAACACAGAGGTCGTTGGAAAAAAATAGTAGGAGTAACCATGGGCCTGTCCCGTGACAACGGACGCCAAGAAGCTGGTTATCCAGCTTTTTGCCTCAAGCCTTTGACATATTCGTTCGGAGAACGGTAGCCCAGCGCAGAGTGCAGTCGACTGCTGTTGTAAAACAGACTTGGGCTTTGGACTTTCCGATCTTGCGCTTGGCCTTTTAGAGCGCAGTGCTCAAGTGTTTATAACCGCGCGACAGTCTACGAGCCCCTTTGCGCCTTACTACCGGGGTCACTCCATCTCCCCTAACATCTCGGCAAACGTCATGATAGGCATGACCTTCTTCCGCCGGAGCGACCACGGCTCAAAGGTGTCATCGATGAGTGGTAGCCCCGTTCGAAGGGTCATCATCCACAAAAGTGTCGACTCAACGTCGGCTTCGCCCTGCATGGAAGCCAGCCAAGAACGGCCGGATGAGGATAGTGCCCAGCGAGAGAGCTGAGCATCATCTGTGGAGAGGTCATCACTGTCTTCAAACAAAGGGTGGCTCGTCGCCAAAAGATCGTGCTTGATGGCCAGCGACTTTGCCATCCCTAGCTCGTCGAGCATAGATAACGCAAGTGCCACGCGGGAATCTGAGGTATTCGTGCCGCGAAGGGCTTCCAAAGAGTCAGCATCGCAGCAACGAGCAAGCTTCGCGCCAAGCGCCAGAAGCAGCGGCGCAGCTAACTGCGGATCGATGTGGTCTACTGCTTGATTAATCACCGACCAAGGCACGAGATTGAGCTCAGAGGGGTGATGGCTGAACCTGCGTACCGCGATCCAAGCCGCCGCGTAACGCACAGGATAAAGATTTTCTTCGCGGCTACCGACCACATGGTTGTCGCAAAGACAGTGTTCGATCACCCTCCAGGCCGTCGGATAGTCTGGAGTGATCATGAGGTCGAGCAAAGCTCCGTGCAGAAGGGTATCAATGGCCTTGTCGTCTTCGCGGATGAGAAAATCCGAGATGCGGTCCAAGACAGCCACCGGCAGGGAGTCTAACTGACCGAACGCATTCGCAGCGGCACGGGCGACGTGATACTCGGGCTCGTCTCGGTGCTGATGCAGAAAATGCCTAGCATAGTTTCGACGGTCGCCAAGAAGCGTTAGGAGAGCGTCGAGTCCGTCAGTCCAGCGATGCTGACCGATGACAACGGCTAGTGCCGCTCGTACCGGCGCACTTCTATCTGTGACCAAGTCAAATAGTGCTGCCTTTTCATCCCTGTCTGCCTTCGGGGCCAGGGCCCATATGGCGGCGCGCCTTACCCTGTAGTGCGGATGAGCGAGCGCCTTGGCGATCAAACGCCGGGCCGTTGGACTGCCGATCGCGGCTAAAGCCCCAACGGCCGCCTGGGCATCGTCTTCATCCTCAGATCCGACCCATTTTTCAGCTAATACTTGGACATCCTCGCCTTCAACAGCTGAGGCCGTAAGCAGTAGACGCGCCAGCCCTCGGGGCCCTTCATTCAGCAGGGTTTGTCTCTGGTCCAGCGGAATATCCTGAAAACATTGCAAGAGGGTGGAGTCTTCAGCCCGGAACTCACGCGAAAGCGCCAGGTGCAAGGCCGCCTTAGCATTGGGTGGGCTAGCGTTTAGAATGCGCTGCGCAAGCGCAGCCTTCTTCTTCCCGTATTCCAAGCTGGCAATCTTCGGTGCTAACAGCACAGCGCGAACCGGCGACAACCGCTGTAGAAGATCCAACAGAATGCTCTGCGCCGATGGCTTGCCCGATCCCCCTTCCCCGTCGCTTTCAAGAAATGAAAGAGCCCGGACGGCGGCGTCGATCGCCTCGGTACCGCCGCCAGTCAGTGCTCGCATAACGCGGTCTCGCCCAAATTCGAGGCGCCGGTCGGCAATGATGTTCAGCCCTGCGGCCTGAAGCCAGTCGTCCTCACCAGCGGCCGCGAAAAAGGCGTCAAGCTCGGCGGCCTTGACCGTGGGCTGACTGTAGCGCATGACCTCGGCCCAAAGCGGCAGAATAATATCCGGTCTGGGATGTTTCGCGATCCACTTGTGACCTTGCAGGCGCCGGCGCGCCCTGACATAGCCTTTGGCAAAGTGATCAGCCGAAGAAGGCCCTTCCTCCTCGGCGCGTTCCTGGATGGAGAGACTTACAGCAAAATCCAGCTCTCCTTGCCAAGCTTGACGGCGCTCCTCGCTGGACCTAGCCAAGGTAGAGTCAACGCTCGCCCGCATTTCCATAATCTGATCCCACACCGCGTCATACGGCGGCTCAGCACCTGCCAAGGCACATTCCGAAATCGCGTCGGCACTCATTGCAAATTCGGCGCTGTCGGATACCACCTCGCCTGCTGCCAGGAAAGCCTCGGTAAAATCCACCGCAAAAGGCCGCAGCCAGGAAATTAGATCCTCGGCAGCATAGTCGGTATCCGTCCATGGCAAGCAATAAGCGATGAATCCATTGACGATGCGCAGTTCTGGATCGGCGGCGACCACAGCATCGCGATCAGTCTTGGAAACCTTGGGTGGTTGCCAGCCGACAGCACCGAAGCCATCTTTCTTTCTCGGCCCACCACGCTCGAGCCAGTCTACGAGCCTGCGAATCGGAGAATCCGGGCTAAGTAGTCGAGTCGCTGAACTCCACGCCCCTTTAAAGTTGTTGGCATCGCCCGCAGCCTTGATCAGACCGTCAATCAGAATGCTATCGAAGGCTGCTACAACGGCCTCGTCGAACTCAACCCCATCGTCTTCAAGCGCCCTCGCCCCGGTCACCAGACGTTCGACTACTCCTAAGAACTCAAGATCTTTCTTGGCCAGGACGAGGGCCGCTCGAGCAGACGCATTGATCGCATCTTCAGCCGCGCGGGGCTGTTCACGAGCCAACTGTTCCATTGCTTCAACGACCTTGGCATGAGCGGTGTAGTTGTCCTTGCCGTCCTTGGTCAGTTGGGTCAGAGCCAAATGCTTAGCCAAGTCGTCGAGGCCGATCTCGACCACGCGCTCGCGATCAACCTCACGGCGAAGTCGGACAAGCTGGCTAGGTGGTAGGCTGCGCGAATTACGCAGCAGTGCCCAGAGCACGGCGGCGCCGCGGACGCCTCGATCGCCAAAGCCACCAATCTGATCACGGACCACCTGCAACCGGCTATCACTGAGCGCCCGATCCACCAGCCGACTGATATCCACTTCAGCGGGCTCGGAGACGGCTATCAGTTCGCGCGCAAAAGCATTCAGCTCGAACGGCGACTTCAAGGCACGGAGCAGCCATGTTTCATGCTGGCGCGTGAGGTCCTGGCGCCACGCGCCGGTAGCAACCAAGGGACCCATCAGGATCACGTTGCGCGCCGCCTCACCGTAAGCGTCGTCGTCGATGACGACGGTACAGTCAGCCCACACTGGCGGTGGCGCTGCGCTGAGAGCTGCGCGATAGATCTCACTCCGCGACGTGATGACGAACTGCTTGTCAGGGCCTCTCTGGTGAATGAGGGCGCTGATCCGTTTGGTCCAATCCTCGGCCTCGCCCTTCTTCAACCCGGACTGACCCCATGGGTCTTCTAGATGGAAGAGCACCCGACCAGGAGCGGCAAATGCCTCTTCGATCGCTGGTAGGCCCGCGCTTTCGCGGACCACTTTATAAGGCGGATCAGCCTGGCGGCGGTTGAAGGCGATTTTGTCGGCAGTGAGACTCTTGCCATAACCCGATGGGCCAATCAGCAACACTGCGCCGAGCTTAGTCAAGTAAGCTTCGGCAAGAGGAAGGTTGGAAGGAGGGACGTACCGGGCGAGCTGCGGGTTGGCGTGCGGCACACCACCGAAACCTTCGGCAATCTTCTGGATATCCGTCTTACGCAGTGGATCGGGGACTGTGAGAAAACGATCCTCGACGGCCCGTTTAAGCCGTTCAACGCAGGCATCAAGGGCCTGAGTAGGTACATGCAGCGCGCCACCGAGGATTGTGTCGATTTGTCGCCGCGTCTCCTCATGGGTCATGCCTTCGATCAGGGCGAAACGACCGGCTAGGCTTAGTTTCCCCGCCGCATCGAGATTGAGATTCTTCGGGAGGAAGGCAGCATCTGACTTCTGCTCAGGATAACTGACTCGTCCCTTAGCCAAATCACCATCCACGCTGGAGTTGGTGATGAAGACATAGCGACGACTGCTATCGGCAAGCAGCAGAGCTTTGGCACGAGATCGCGGCTTCGGCCCCTTGGCCCCCTTGGCCCCCTTTTCGTTGACTACGCTCGCAAACTCCTTGGCGCTCCAGGCCCCGGCGCCCTTGAACTTGATTTGCACATGCAGTTCGCCGCTAGCGGTGATCTTGAGGTTGGCTTCGGCCGCTTCCTCCGGCACTGCCATGCGCGCCATGACGTCGTCGTGAGACGCCGGCTCCACCACCACCTGGTCTGTGACGGCACCCGGACCAAACATTAGGCGCAACGCCACCCAGACAGTCACCAATTTCTGGTAGTCGTAGCCGTAGTAGGACGCGTTGGTCCCACCTTCTTCATTTCCCATGGTCATAGAGATGCTTGTCCGCTCAAAATGGTGCAACCGGTTAGTGCTCGGGTGTCTAAGTGGCCCTATGCATCGGTGATAAACAAATAGGTCTCAATAGTCCCATTCACCGTAGGGGTCTTGCTCGTAACGCCAATCCCTGATGACGATATCGCCGTTTATAACTAGCGGCTCGACCTCAAAGGTGACACAGCCGATTTTGTGGGCCTCCAGAGTATCCGGGATATACGCAAGACCAGACGGGAAAGGCCCATTGCCGATGATGGGGTCGTCTTCTGTCCTTTCCTGATAAGGAATGATGGCGAGCACACGTGAAAACAGAGCAATGTTGATCCCGTCCTGGTGCTGAACAGAGGCAAACATCACCCCATCAATAGGCGGCTCAACCTGCGTAGAAAGGTACTCTGCAATCACTTGGGTCAGTAAATATTCCTGTTCTTGGTCAGGCGTGACCGGCGAACTGATTTTACTGTGCAAGGTGCGTAGAAACTGCCTTCGCTCCATGTTCGTTCGATACCCTGGATCAAAACAACTCATAGGCTGAGAATCGAATATGTTCTCCAACACACCAAAATCGAGCACCCGGGCATCCCGTAGTAACTGAAACGCCCCCGTTAGCACCATACCGCCCACTGAGGGGCGCAACTCGGCGATGCACGTGTCTCGATCAAATGCGCCATAAAACACAGGAACGCCAACAGGATTCATTCTTCCTGCGCGCGCCTTTTCCTTGGGCGGTGCCGAGAGTTCAGTTTCCGGGGACACAAGAATGCTTTTAGGATCCGATGACGGTGGGCAGTAGCGTCCTCGATACAGCTCCCAACCGTCTTCTACTTCAAATAATCGCACCACCTCCTGGCTGTTTTCGTCTTTGAGGTGATGAATACCTTTAAACAACCAATCGAGGAACGCTTTACCGTGATCGTTAAAGAAACGACTGCGGTGCATCACACCACTTTTGAACTCTTGCCATTTTTCCTCGACGTCTGTCGGTCGGATACTGCGCCGCATGTACAACACGTCAGCCGCAAAACGTGGTTCACCGCCGCGTTTCAAATCATAGTCAGAGCAAACTGTGAGCAACTCGACAATGGCAGCAGGGACGAAGCCTTCACTATCGCCGCACTCAAGTATTTCTGCGACGATGAGCGCCAAGGGGTGACCTGCGTGAATGTAGCGTCCCAGCCCCCCAGCACCGCAAGATCTGATGACCGGATCAGTCCCGTAGAAATTGTAAAGAATCTCTGCAATATCATCCGCTAAGGCCTCAATGGCTATGCAAGGCCGCACATGCTCACAGACCGAACACTTGGCCATATCGCATTGATCACAAATACGCTGCCGAAGAAAGATATCCCCCACACAGCCATCACATACAACTTCTACGCTGCCTTTCACATCATGCCCCTTGAAAACTCCCATCTGAGGACCACTATTTCTGAGCCGGATGCACCGCCTGCAGATGGTTGGAAAAACCTGCCTCAGTTTCACAACGCCAAGTCGCCCACAGCTTGCATCCCGTCTCGCCCCCCATGTCCAACTCAAACGCCAACCAGTTCCGGGCCGGCATCACATACCGATTAAAACCCGGGAACAACATCATCTCGACACAGTGCTGCACATCGATGGATTGGACCTTGCTGGCGGTATGGTTCAGCAACTGAAGAAAAAGCCGTTCGGCCACTCCAATCAACGACGGATGCACCACACCTGACGAAGTAAATTGCTGAATCTGCGCCCAGTTCGACGTCGGTGGAATATCCCGACGATAGCAACTGCCCCTCGCCGCGACGTGCACGTCCCCTGAAGCAATAGATACCCGCAGCATTCTCTGCTCAGCAATACGTGTTAGCGATTCCAGGAGTCGCTTGCGCTCCCCCTCATGATCCCCGTGCGACCAATGGTCCTTAAGGTCATCAGCATTACTGTCGAGCACATGATCCTGCCCAAATGTATCGAGTAACCCCTCAGCCAGCGACAATTTTGGGTGCGCTACCGGAACCGATGACATGAAGATCAAGTGCTGACATTTGCTTCCAGGATGAACGGGTTTACCGTCTCGTAGTGTGCTGAGCCAAGACTGCATGGCAGTCCAGGTATCGGTCCCTATCACCTGAGTACGTGAACGCTCAGTGCGCAAATCAGCAACAAACAACGATACAGGCCCCATGTGATAGCCAAAACTAAAGCCCGGTTGACCATCCAGGAGCGGCAAGGCTAATCGGTCCCCTTTTAATAGTGCATTCCAGTGCATCGGCTCATACTGTGGATCCTGCTGGGAAACGTTTGCACGCTGGAGAATTTGCAACGGCGGCAAATCATCAAGGGCATGCTGCAACTGAAACACCCAGAACGCCTTACGCGCATGACGCATCAACACCTGGAATAACTCACAGTGCTGCATGGCCGGGCTGTAGAACCCCCAACCATCGAAGATGTCGTGGTCGTCCCACATCATCACTGTAGGGATTCTCGCCATCGCATCAGCTGCATCAAGATTCGGTTTCGAGTGACCCCAGTCACGCCGAGTATCAGGCAGCCAACGATTGGCATAGAGCCCGAAATAATACGATTCGATCTCCTTTTCCAGCGCCACGCTCACCTTGAACGCCAACTGCTCCTTGCGCGACATTCCGACCCATTTCTTGAGAGGTTTCACATCCTCCCAGATCGAGTCAAAGTAAATCTGATCGCCCCCCATCAGCAGCAAGTGGAACCGCTTCAACCCCTTGTCATGTATTCGTCCCTCGTGCCAACGCTGCTCCTTGTCCAGCAAGTAACCGGCAGCACGCAAGTCACTATCATGGTTGCTGATCAGGTCAGCCCAGACGGCGTTTTCAGGGCGCACTAACTTGCGCATTCCACTAGGATCCGAAAAGCCATTGCAAGAGACGTAGGCCATTCTTGGGGCATAGTCTTGACCGGGAATGGAGAACTGCCATTGCGGCCCTCCCGGCCCTACACCAAACTTAACCGTTCGCTCCTGCGCCTGCTGATCACAACTCAGGTCGTAACGAAGGATGGTTTCCTTCGAACGCTCCAGTAAAACCTTCGGCGCCGGACAAGGCCGCCCTTCAATAGAAAGAGCTGGGAATGCAGAACCACTTACAATCCCGACTAACGCGGTCACTTGCCACTGCCCTGCTTTGCTGACGCCTCGAAAGGACAACACGGGCCCCACAGTAAAGAGTGCTTTAGACATCCCTGTTATCTCCCTTCAAGTTCGGCGGCAATAACTTTGACAATCTTGGCGCGTGAAGCGGCTCTCTTGGCCAGAATCTGCGCTTCACCTGTTTGATCCAACCATTCCCTAAAACGCTGGAGCGCGTGTCGCGTTTGCGACGCATCGCGACAGTTGGCCAGGAAGGCAAACTGTACTTTCTGTACATCATCAGCGACAAAAATTCCGAAGGAACCGCTGACAACCGTAGCATCAGGAAAGCCTAGCAACGCAGTGGCCTGAGTCTCTGTCGCCCCACGGTGACAGGCGATTAAATGCAACGGCCCTTCTGCACCTTTCAACAGATCAGCATGCTCATGGTCACGTAGGAAAGGCTTACCCACCAGCTCACGCGCAGCAGCAACCGTGAACGCAGCGGGGATTGCATGGACAAACACAACGACATTCACTCCAGCAATTGGAACAATGGCTAACGCTTCGCTAGCAGGGTCTTTGTCACCATTGAGCGCCTGCAGTAACACCGTTTCCATCGCTCGTTTGCGCTGACGGAAGTCCATCCGTGTCCAATCTAGCGCCTGGCCCATATCGAAACGGCTCGAAGCCGCGGCGTTTACACCACGCTGGGCCAGAACAACCAACGCATCAAGAAGCGCTTCCTGAACTCGTGTACGCAGTTGATCCACAGTAGAGACCAATCCCCCCCTAAAGGGTGTCTGCTGTGCAATAAACGCCTGGAAGCGCTGGTTACGTGCTGCCTCAGCTTCCCGGCCATCGTCTATTGGGATATTTGGCATAGCGATGAAGCGCACCTTCCCCCGAGTGGTGGCGAGCCCCTCCATGTACTCCGCATGGCAAATACCAATGTCGCCGTCGCCACTGGCCCAGCCGGCATTGCCGTTGGACAGCACCAGTAGCACATCGCAATCCCTCACGGCTTGCAAACAGGCGTCCCAACTGTCCTGCATGCCATCCGCAGGAGGTGCATCTTCGTTAATCCAAACTTCAAATACCTGTTTGCCAAATAGCTTCGTGCCTTCAATCTCACGCTTGAGTTGCTCTCGGATACTGCTGAGCGTTTGATCGCTGTCCGCGGGAAAGCGGTCATTACAACGACTGGACAGCATTACTTTGATTCTCTTTGACTGGGCCATCCTTGCTCCTGCCCCAATTCCGAGGCCTCAAAATTCTTTGATCAATGAATACCTTCCCGCCCTATCTCCAGATTCACCTGGCCAAGAAGCCGGAGGCAATGTGGTGCCCACCTTTCTGTTATGCACTGGTTACGACCCGGACATCTGAACCAGATACATTCTTAATGTAGGAGTAACTCGTGCCGAGGACAGCAAGCTGATCAGCGGAGATTTTCGCTGCTGAAATGGCAGGCTGTACGATCACGAACCTGAAAATCATCTCGTGGTCGTGGCACTTGTTGCGAAGCAGCTCCAAATCTATGGGGTCACCCTTGAGGATTCTGTCGAACCCTTTCGGCAGCGATTGCTGGTACCGACCCATCAAGCGATTGAAGAATTTTTCCTCGGTGTGCAGCCACTTCACCGATCGTGACGCTTGGCCGCAGACCTCGTAGACATCGTTCACGCGAGCGCCAGGTCGAGCCTCGCCATCTTTTTGGGGGCAATACTTGCAGTGGTAAAGGTCGACAAAGATTGCGTCCTTGCTCTCTTTGATTGCCACTAAATCCGCAATCTCACCTGCGCCATCATCGTTGAAAATGAATGCATAGTCGTCCTCAATTCGGCTGTAGGTGAACCCTTGGACGGTGTCCATGTTACGAGTTGCCCTCATCGACTCGCTGTGGATCTGGGTGGTCCCCCAGTCCCAAGCCTCAATCAGCGCTATAGGAAGCTTCAAGTCCAAGCTATTGGGTGTGTAGAACCGGTAATTGCCCTCGACCATCGAACCGTCCACGGCTAGCAGGACCAAAGGGTTCGCATCCAGGTAATACTCGAACGAGCTCTCTTCGGCGAAAATGATCTTGACCCCAGGGCAGGAGGACTTGTAGCTGTCGTTCAGTAACCGTATCGTGATGTCAGGCAGCTGACGCTCCGTGCCATCTACTGCAATGGCGATGAGGGGCACTTCTAGTGTCAGGTCATCGCTTCGCCGAGGTTTGCCAAGCTCGACATCAAGCAGGTTGAAAATCTCACCGTTGAACGCTAGCGAAATTTTCTGCTCGTTTTCGATCGCAATGGACTCAGGCCAATCAGCATAGAAGAGTCCAGTTGGCCAGGCTCCCTCAATCTTCTCCGAGCGAATCACATCCTTGAGCACTTCAGAAGGGTTGATCGAGGCATCGTTGAGTTTCTGCGAGGCACGTTTGCACCACTCAATCCAGTAAATGATGCTGGAAGAGTTCATCTCCCAGATCTTCCCTTTGTGAGAGCAGCCAACGGTGGTGCGCTGTCCATCTTCATAGCCCGTTGCGAAGATGTTGGACTTTTTCGCCGTGCCGTTCTCGATTTCACTGATGACGGTATTGATGTCCCGCCCGACGTGCATCGTGAATCTCAGATCCTTGCGTGTCCTGGACAGCCCCACGTTCTGCAGCTTCATGAGCTTGATGTCGTGCAGGGTTCGGAAGGTAGGCTCGCCGTTGATTCGCCTGGCATCCTTTGCAATCAAATTCAAAAAACGCGTCGCTTGCGACTCATCACCAGAGGAGTGAATGAAGAGCGTCTTGTCGGGCGCGTGGTAGTACGCCAGGTACAGAATCCAGTTCGTGTCCACAATCGCCGAGGTCTGAGCCCATCCGACGGGTGTTTCTCGTCGCGTCACCATGATGATGGTGTCTGAATCGTCGTTGATAGAAAGGAACTGCAGCGGTTCTTTCTTCTGCGAGAAGTGATTCGCTTTCTCTGGCCGCCACTGGTCGCGCTCCACATGGTAGGCGATCGCACTGATCTTGGGGTTGGGGTTCAACCCGAAAATGTCCTCGGAGTCGGCATCATCCGGGAACTGTTCAGTGAACGTCTCTTTTTCGATTTCGCGGGCGATCTTGTCTTGACTCACGTCTCGAATCACGGCGCTCCAGTCGGCACTTTCCTTGTAAAGCACTGCCATCTGGTAATCGACTTTCTGGTTGGCAATGTTTGAGACGAATTTGGCGTCGCCTAGCGTGTCATCAACCCGGGTTAGCCGACCGATGAACTGTAGCGTGACTGCCGGACTGCGATGCTGGTCGTGAATAGCCGCGATTTTCAGCTCTGGCAGGTCGAAGCCTTCGCCCAGCATGTCCACGCAGACGATGATCTTGTATTTCTTCTCGACAATTTCACCCAGCAGCTTGACCCGATTCGGCACCTTGCTGTGGATGAGAATGGGTGAGAGGTCTTCATGCTTTTTGTAGAGTTCAAACAGGGCTTCAGCACGTTTTTGCGATCGTGCACGTACCATCAGTAGGTGGTTAAAGCCTTGCTCTCGATCGCCTCGCAACAACTCTACGGCCTTATCAGCAACCACTTGGTCAGCCAACTCGAGGTTGTATTCGCGCACTGGGTGAAATTCGATCGACTTGAAGTAGCCATCGATCTGCGCATCCTTCAACGGGTAGTTGTAGATAATCTTGCCTTCGAGGGGCTGATTGTCCTCCCTGAAAGGCGTAGCAGTGAACTGCAGGCATGGCTTCTCTTTGAACGCGGTTTTCACCCGCCCCCATGTCATGGCTGCCACATGATGGGTTTCATCGATGATCAGGTGGCTGCAGAGCTCAGCCAAGGCTTGGAGGGACTCTGTGTCGAATCGCTGCAATGCTTGCGGGGTAGCGACAATTACATTCGCCTCGGCAAGCTGTTGCACATCTTCAGCCGACATTCCTGAGCCGATCGCCCTCACCACAGGGTTAAGTGCTGTGGCAGAAACAGCACCGATCTCCCGAAGCTTTTTCAGTCCGAGGCATTTTTCGACAAGCTGGGAGCGCAAGGCATCTGACGGGACGAGCACCAATGTCCTTGCCAACCGCCCTGCGATAAGCAGACCAAGCATGGTATCGGTCTTGCCGGTACCCGTTGGCATCACGATCGTTGCGGTCGTGGCCGGAGACATCACCAGGTGGCCCAGTGAAGCGTATAGGGCGGCAAGCTGAGGCTTACGCAAGCCTGGCGTATTGGTTTCCCGGACTGACAGGTTGAAATTGAAGAGGTGTTGCTTCCAGCTTTGATAAACGTCTAAGTACATCCCTGCAGCATCGGCCATTGCATTCACCAAATTAAATGTGAAAATCAGCGCTGATTAATCAATGGCCACATGCTATCAGTGAACATCGTCTCAGGTGTACCCTGGAAGGCAGCGCCAAAACCCGCCAACCCTCTGGATTCATCAACCGACGATCGAAGCCAAATAGTCGAGTATCCAATCGGCTTACAAGACGGGACGTCCCCTATGGGGCTACTCATAAAACTCGAACCCGATTACCTCACTGACCAGTCGCGGCAGCGTCTTGAGGTTGCCTATGCGACTCCCCAGCTGTCAGTCGCGACGCTAATCGAAAACAGGCACATTCCAGTCGAACGCCAGGTCGAATTGGCCGACCGAATTCTGCGAAAGCTCGCGCAGGCTCGCGTATGGCTTACATGGAAGGGCAACCCAGAGCAAAAGCAACTTGAGTACCTCTGTACACTGATATATGAGCACCTTCCTCATCGGCTGCCGGAGTACGTTATCCATTCAGGGCTGCAACTCGCCTAGCATATCAATGCCCTTAGAGCCCAGAAAAACTTCCAAGCCTATCTCCAGCAGGCTATTGCTGAGGATAGCTCCGACCGGACTCCCAACGAGTCGATAGGGCAACGGCTCAAGCTCATACGCAACGTCATTTCATACCGCCCTCCCCGAGACATCATGGCGCTGAGCAAGATCCAAGCGGACGTTTTGACCCGCAGGGGCATCGAGCCAGGGGACTTTGGCTTTTTCGCCGAACAGCTTAAAATCTGTTCCATGATCCGCTGCTCACCGCGTTGGATGAGTACGGCGTGCCGACCCAGATCTCCTCGAAATTCAAAGGGGCGATCTTACCTTCAGAAAACCTTACCCAACTACTCGACAAGTTACGCGCATAGGCGCCTAGAATCGAATCAGCACCGTTGACACACTTCGTAAAAAGCATCGTAAGGTGGGCTGTAGACGAAATCTAACAGGGAGTACTGCGGCCATTCACCAGCACCCTAACGCCCTCTACAGTCGTAGAGAGCATTCATACTCGGTGGTATGTGTACGCAGTCAACGGCAACCGGACAGTATGTCAGCGGAGACGACGAATGAAGTACCCAGGCCACCCCACTGATGAGACTCCGCCTTCGTGGTACTACGACCGGGGGCAGTCCTACATCGAGCAGGAGTTCCAGAACGCGATTGAGGATCTCGCGAGTGCCATCGAGAGCGAACACTGGTTCGGAGACACCGAAAAACATCATCGATACAGGGTCGACTTCATTCTCAAAGATGCACGGCTGATTGTCGAGCTGGATGGCCACGCATATCACTCGACAAAGGAACAGCTCGAAAAGGATGCGATCCGGCAGCGGTACCTTACCCGTGCTGGTTACTCAGTGATCCGCTTCACTGGACGTTAGATCAACCGTGATGTGCAGCAATGCGTTGCGGATGTTAGGCAAATCTACCTTGAGCGCATGCAGCGGGCTCCAGCGAAATATCGTGTCATGTACGTCGATTACACATTCGTAATGAAGCAGATGCACTTGGCGCTGAGTTTTTATCGGGACATTCATCCAGACAAAACTCTGGAACCCCAATCGATCGAGAGCATCATTCCACATGCGATTTCTTGGCTTCACGAAAAGTCGTTCATCACCGTGTTCGTCTTTTGCCCAACGGAAGACCGAAACGAAATCGATCACCTGAACAGCTTGGTGATGGAATACGAAACTGGAGAGGTCAGGTTCAATACCCTGACAAGCGACTGGTACACCCTTGATCTAGGTGAGCACATGGAAGCCTTTGCTCACCTGTTCGATGAGTTCATCCTGGTCGCGGATGACCCGGTCTACGCGGCCCCGTTTCGAGCTGTCCTACCTCAACAGCTCAGCGATCGACAGGTGGGTTTGTCTACCAATAAGTACTTGGCCAATGGCAAGCTCCTGCGCCTTGGAAACCAGGAGACTCATTTCGTCGGAACCGACCTAGTGCAAGTTCGGTGGCAAAACGTCTGGTATGCCATTGGATCATCATTTGGGCTTGTTCCCTATGAGCTATAGCTACCGTGCCGTCATTAAAACTCACTGACTACACTGCGACTCGAAGCGCTGAGGGTTAATCTGCTAGAGTGCCGATCCGCATAGATTCCGTCTGCCTGCGGCGGATAATACGTTACGGCTCTCCGCAGATTCAGCCCCCAACTTTCATGCACGAATACCGGATTGAATGACTTTCACCGCTGCCATCAGCTGTTGGTCCAATTCAATCAAAGCCTGACCGAAAAACACCTTGAAAAGTACGGTCGCCTGCACATCGTCCAGTAAATCGAAATGTCTTCCCAGTGTCTTTCCCGTGCGAATAATCAGGCTCGCAGTCTTTGTATTGCCAGCGAATCCAGCGCAAATCAGCACTTGCACGGGCTGAACCGAATACTCTCGAGCCATTTCGATCACGCGTGCGCACAAGTACACGCTAGTGAGGTACACCTGCTCATACTCATCTCCCACAATGAACTGCTCGCTACCACCACTGAGGGTTACTAACCCTTGCGCCCCACCGTCAGCGATTCGCTGAAGCTCCTCAAGGCTGAAACTGACCAGGTCAAACTCGCTGGGTCGAAGTGGCGTGCAATACGACCGCGCAGTACTTGCGGCATATCCCCTGACCTTTACTTGCCATTGCCTGAACTCCGTCAACTCGACGGCATGGCCGGCGGGCTGGCTGCACTGCAAGTAGTCACCAAGCACCTGCGGAAAGTTGACACTGGTTGGCACCCAAGTACCCCGGTGTCGGCCTCTTCCACGTCCACGGCTGGGCGAGAGCACTGTACGGTTGACCATGGGCGCCGACAGAAGACAGCGCAGGTCATAGCCGATCATAAACAGCGCCGCCTCTAAGCAATGACTGCGCTCCTGCAGCGAACCAGCAAAGATCGTCGGCGCCCCGGCAAGGGTCACTTGGATGATCCAACCGAGCTCGAGCTGGCTGCGCGCCCATGAATAGCTCGGTACAGCCTCGGAAAAGAACTGCGGCGACCTTGCGAAACCGAATGCACCAGGATCACGGATCTGCGCTCCACGCGCCGCACCTGAAGGGAATCTGAGTTGCGCTGGCGTCTTCTTGCCTTGACGGTAAAGTGCATACAGCATGGCGATCGCTGCACCAACTCGGCTGTCATAGATCGGCGAACCAGTCTTGTCGAGCAACGAGTGAATCTTGGTCAGCCCCGCATCGAAACGCAGGATGCTGCTCGCATCCAATTGGGAGAGCTTCTGAATGGAATTCAGGTCGAAAAGCGGAATACAGCTATCGAGGTAATGTACGAGCTTCCCATGACGACGGAGCTGGTAAAGAAAAGGGATAGCTCCGCGAACGCCGCCCCATTGCAATACCGCCAGGCATGCACTGTAGGCAGTGTTGTCACACTTCAAAGCCAGCGCTTTCGTCAGCCGGATACGAAGCAGATCGAGCGATACCTTCGTGCTGGCCCAGTTCGCAGACTTCACCCATTTCCCGGTTTGGTAGTCGTGCCAAACACTTCCCCAACAGTACAGTGCGTGCACTTTTTCGATGCCTACGACCTTGTGGTTCAACCCATCGTCGACAAACCTGCTTTTCGGGAACTGCAGGTGCACAGCTAGCCGGGGAAGCTCCACTTGAAGCCACTCGATAAAACTTCGCACATCCGGCTGCGCGAGAAAGGCCGTCCGATCCATCTGTCTGCCAATTCCCTTTAAAAAATGATTGATGTGTCTGCGGCCCGCAGATGACGGGATCCATCTCGCGTCGATAGCGAGGCGAGACGGATGCACCCGGCTACGGCAGAAGGTTCACGTGCCGTAGTGCGTCTCGATGAGCGAGAGCATCGCTAGCGCATGCTCGTTGATCTGATCCTGCCCCCAGTCGTCGCCTTTGCCCAGCACGTGGAACATGTGCGCAAGTTTCAAGGAGTCGTACTTCGGCTTGGCGCGGAATGCCGCTTGCTTCTTGAGTACCGCCAGGTTGCTGTACGAGGAGTTTTCACCCGGGCTGAGCAGTACCAGATTGCCGAATCCGTGTAGCAACTCGTCAGGTAATGTCCTGCGGAACTCTTCGTTTTGCGGATGCACATGTTCGACCGAGTTCTTCGACGTAATCCTGTACAGGTGCAGCTTTTCAAGGTCAAGCCAGTTGAAGGTGCTGCGTTCACGCCACAGAATATATTCCAGTTTCTGGAACCAGTAGTGCTCGAAACTCGTGCCATTGGGCTCCTTGAGATAAGCCACTGTCGTTGCGATGGGCACCGGCTCGGCGGTGTCACTGGACAACAGCCGATAGCTCGCTTCCTTCTGGGTCATTTCGGTGAGCGAGAGCTGGTTATCGATCTGTTCGAGCAACGCCAGCACTTGATGCTCCTTCATATCAGGCGAGTCGACCAGCCTGCCCAGGAACGGTGTCAGCCAATACTGAGCACTGCGCTCACCCGTGAGGTAACGCATGCTCTGCAGTTGGCTCAAGTCGGAAGTATCCTGAGTGACCGTGCGCCAATCGGGGCCATTGCCTTTGCTTCGATTGTTGATGGTGCTCAGGCGCAAGGTGCGTTCATCTTCTTCACCCAGGCGCACCCACTTGACGACCCAGCGGTCGAACTGAAATCGCACGTTCCAGAGGCATTCCATGAACTCCTTGGCTTGCGCCGCAGTGGCCGTTTCGATAAAGCCGGAGAAACACTCATTGAGGTTGCTGTCGTTGAGCCGTGAGCTGATATCACGCCTGTTCTGAGTGTGCCGATAAATTCGAAAGGCATGCATCAGCAACAGGCCAAAGCTGACGACTGACTGATAGCGAGCCTCATCCTTCTCGCGCGGCACTTCAACCGCCTCGTCCTTCACTTTCATCGAACGTATTTCGCTGATCGTGCGGCCTTTTGCGTAGCCGTCTGCAGGGCGCTCAAGGGTAAAATGGTCGAAGGAATGATCCGCAAGATCGTTGAACCTCAAAGCCCCCCAATGGGTACCCGCGAAGACATCGCGCAGGTTTTTCTCGAAGTAATTCCCCATATCTTCGCAGGCCTGCCAGATGCCTTCGTAAGTGGCACGGTTCTGCTTGATACTTTTCATCAAGCGAGCCTTGAGGATATCCGTCTGCTCAAGCTGGAGCCCGCTGGTGTTCAGCGTCGCGAACAGCTTGTTCAGGTCCATGCCCGCGGGCATGACATTGTTGACCCAGGTCACGTGGTTGAACAGGTAGTCCCCGACGCGCTCAAGGGCTTGCTCGCCGCCCTTGGCCTGCAACCTCTTGAATCTGTCGCAGGCTACTTTTCGGGCAGCGCGCAAGTGTATGAGGTAGGGATTCGAAACCTCCTTTTCATCCGGCTCAATGTCCGCCGTCAAACCCGCCCAGGCGCTCAACCGAGACTGGACTTCTTCACGAATATTGAAGGTAAGTCTCGGAGCATTGCCCAGGACCACCAGCGACCGCAGCGGCGAAGATGGCATCAACGAACAGAGAGCAAGCGCCAGCACCATCAATGTCGTCATTCGTTGCTGGCCATCGATGAGTTCGTAGACGATGGCAGCATCAGAAGTCGAACCCGGAACCACTTCGCTGGTCAGCACGGTGCCGAAAAAGTAATGCGCTTGTGCGGGTTGATCGTCGGCATCGCGCTCGCTCGCCAGGATGATCTGCTCCAGCAGAGCCTCCACGTCGTCACTGGGCCAGACATACGGGCGTTGATAGCAGGGAATAGTCAGCGATATACCTTGCTGGCACAGCGTAGCGGCAGTCTGTACATAGGACTGGACTTGAGCACTCATCATTTGCCTCCTTGGCGGGCAATGTCAGCAAGGCTGATTCGTTTGATGGCGGCACACAGCTCGGCATCGTATTCAGCGGCGACACGGATCGGGTTCGGCCACGGCAGGTTCAAGTGAAGCGTGATGGAAACCGACTCTACGAAGCGCTTCTTGATACTGTGTTTATCGAGTCCCGCCCCGGTTGGCGTGTATTTATAGCTACGCAAGTACTCCAATAGCTCATCTTCGCTATGGCTGCTGGCGATCCAGTCCATCAGCGGATTGTCCCTGATGTGCGCTTGAACACCGTCTTCCCGTACGCTGACCTCCCTGATCAGGCGCATCGAAAAGATCACCCGGAACATCCACAGGCTGACTTCGAGCAGCCGGGCGGTGCCGAACTGGCTGGCATACATCAGCAAAGCGCATTCGTATGCCCTGCTCAGGAACACGCTGCCGCACGCATCCTTGGACAAGCGTTTGTAGTAGTAGGCGAACGAGCCTTTAGGTGGTGCTTCACCGACGTCGAGCAACGTCTGGCGAAGGCCATGGAAGTAGGCGACGTAACGCATCGTGTTAACCCCAGAGCCCAGGGGCTGTCGCATTGCGTACCCCGGCTGGACGCTATGCATGTCCTTACCCCAGGCATCGCGGTGCACCTGCAAGGGCCGATAGGCAATATCGGCGGTATTCGCCAGCGTTCGCTCGGCGAGCTCCGTGACGATCTGCTTGCGCTCGAGCAGCGGGTCACGATCACTGGCAACATTTCGCCAGCGCAGGCTTTGCCAATGCCGGGACTTCATCAGCGTTGCGACCAGAGGCTTGAGATCGCCGAGGCGCTCCCAGGTCCGGGCAAAATCATTCTGCGTAGCCGGAATCACGCTGCGCAAATGATAAGCCTTGATGATGTCCGCGCCGCCCAGACGAACACCAGAAGTGTTCTGGGTTTCGAAAAAGCGGTAGGCATCGTCTTCTCGCCGCGTGACGACCAGGGTCACGTTGATGCGCGAGAAGTCTATCCGCGGTAATTTTTGCTGCTCTAGCCACCGAAGATTGTGCTGGATACGCCGATAGCTTTCTGGCGAGTTGAATTCCAACGCAGGTGCGCCCTTGTCGCCCTTCTGCAGGCAATGAAGCAGCGCCAGACTGGTGATGCGCTGTTGGCCGTCGATAATATTCAGAATGCCACGCTCACGGCCGTCGCCACCTTGCTGGTGCAGGATGATGCTGCCAAGGTAGAAATCGTGACCCGGCGCATCCGTGCTGAAGAAACCTCGTAAATCATCGAGCAGCCGTGCCAGTTGCTCTTCGCTCCAGCGATAGGGCCGTTGATATTCAGGCAAATTCAGGCTGCCGAAAATACAGCTGCCGTCGCTGGACGGAATCTTCCTGGCGTTGAACACATTGTCCAGGTTCGTGGAAGCAACGGTTATGCCCTCCACGTCAAGCGACAGATGTGGGGCAAATTGCCGTTCGCTCACGGCTTGGTTCATATGACGATCCTTGTAATGTGTTCGATGGCGGCTAACTGTAGTCAGTCCTGACAGCTCCCCCCGACATTGTCAAAATGCGTGCAGTCGCCTACCCGCGCGAAGCAATAGACTCTTTTTTCTTCTCCACCTTGGCCAAAGCACGATTGAATGCCGTGGCCCTCGCACTACGATCTATGATCAAACTGAACAACGCGTTCTTACCGCGTTCCTGCCTGCGCAGAAACTGAGCGTGGCCGAAGAACGTTAGATTCTCCCGCGCCCGGGAGCACGCAACATTCAGGCGTTGCCGGTCCAACAGGAAACGAATTCCCCCCTGTGTCCGAACCGTCGAATACAGCACGATATCCGCCTCGCTTCCTTGGAAGCTGTCCACCGTATCGATCTTTACTTCGAACACTTGGTCAATAACAGCCAAGTTCTTTTTAAGCACAGAGAACAGTTTGTTGATCAGGCGTTTTTGAGCGCCGTAAGGGGTAATGATTGCGACGGTCTTGCGTTCAAAACTGTCAGGTGCATCAGCTTGGCGTACAGCCAGTTTTTGTGCGGACGTTGTCAGAAAGTCAATTATCGCCTTGGCTTCCCCATCATTGAACAAGCTGGTACCTCCGTCGCCCTCGTTTCCTTCCTTGCCATGAGGAACATCCACCCAGCGGAGGCAGTGTTCCCGGTCGAGGAAATGCTCGCGCTTATGCACCTTTCCATTGTGCAACCCCCTCACGTTATCTGTGGTGTAGAACAGATCAGCCACCAGATCCCCGATTGGCTCGACCATGCGGAACTGTTCCACAAGCCTGCCGAAGCACGCCGCTGGCAGGTTTTCATACAGCTGCTCGAAAAAGCTGGTTTTGAGGAATGTCTCTTCGAGAAACGGCAACGCCGTCTTTGCGTCGGCTTCCAGCAAGGCACGGCCGATGCTCGGAGGAAGCTGGAAGTGATCGCCGATAATGATTGCCTTACGGCTGCGCATCAGCGGAATCAGCAGTTCGGGAACCGTTGCCCTCCCCCCTTCGTCCACGATGCAGATGTCGAACGCGAGCCGATCCATGCCGTAACGCCGTGATGATAGCCCCACGCAGGTGGCGCCGATCAAACCGTGATCTTGGACAACGAGTTCAGCCAGTTCGTCATCGAACTGTGATCGTCCCTGGTCGGAGGGATGGTAGATGCTATCCATCCAGGCTTCGATCCAATCGGCTTTTACGGGGTTTTCGAGACTGGCCAGGCTGTAGTCCTGCTGGCGCGCACGTAGGTACTCCATCAGCACGTTCTCGGTCATGCGCGGCTGTACTTCGACTTGAACCTTGTCAACGTCGTTACCTATGCGCAGCACATTGGAACTGAAGCCCGGAAACTGCTCCAGGAAACGATCCAGGGCGTTATCCACCGCTGTGTTCTGCTGTGAAACTACCAGGATCTTGGAGTCTGGCTTTGCGAAAAACAACTGGTGCAACAATTCGACGATGCAGGTGGTCTTGCCTGTACCTGGGGGGCCCTGGACCAAGTACAAATTGGACTCGATGAGGGCTGCCTCGATAACCTGCTTGGCGGCCATCGCTTTGCCAGGTTCCTGCCAATTGGGGTCTCGCCACTTCAAGCCATCAGCGACCCGTTCACTCCAGAAGGGATCGGGTTTCGGAGCGTACCGGTCCGGCATCAGCAGGATCTGCTGCAGCTCCCGGTTTACCAGGCGCCCCCCCAAGAACCCCTGGTGTGCGACCTTTTGCCTTCCCAGATTTGCCAGCTCACCCCGGTTAGGGAACCGGATTCGGTGCTGAGACGGCTGCAGGCCGAGGTATCCGCTATTGGGGGCCGGCCGCTTCAGGCCTTTATGCTCGATTTCATAACGCTTTGAAGCAACGGCCTCTGGCACCCCGTGCAACTCGGCAACCTGCAACCAGCGCTGTTCGCCATTGGCACTCAGGAACAGCTCCTCTATGAACAACCGTGGCGTATTCCGTGCCTTTTCGATCAGCTTCATTAGGCCGTCGTCCAGACTCAAGTTGCAGGAGCATTCTAGGCTCCGCTCATCCAGCTCGGTAACGTCACTCAAACTGAAAACGACATGCCCAGTTTCAGCCAGCAGGTAATCAGTTACCGCATTCCACCGCTCAAAGAACTGCCCAGCCCACTTGCGTGCTAGGCCATCACCAGCGAACAGCGACTGCTGACGGCAAAAAGTCATAAAAGCTTCGAACTGCAAGGCATCACAGAAGACGCTGTCCTTAAGTTTCAAGTCGATCAACCGCACCGGGCAAGGCAAAGTATCCAGCTCAACGCTGTCGAAACCGGTGCGTGTCACGCTCAAGATCTCTAGCTGAGCGTGCTTGGCGCTGACCTTGGCCTCGACCTGCCACGCGCCAAGTTGCAGAGAGACGATCAGCACGCCATCGACTTCAACCGTACTCCGTAGCTGCCACTGCACGCCGACGCTCTCACGCTCCAGACCTTCGAGGTCGTGTACGGCAGTGTCCACGTGGATGAACACCGGCGCCGTACTCTGTTCGCCGTAACGAAGTGACTCTGGGTGCTGTGTCACAGTCACCTGGTCCTTGCTCAACAGCAGATCATAGTAATGAACGTAAACCTCAATACGCTCGCCACGGGGGTAAATCTTGCCGGGGAAGCTCGACTCACTGCGCGGCAGGAATGCGACGATACCGGCGTTCGCGGCCTGCTGTTTGTCGACGGAACAGAAGCTTGGAAAACATCGCACGGTGTAACCGTCGCCATGCTGTGGCGATACTCGCGCTTTTTCTATGAAGGCTGTGCACGGCACGTTTTCAAGTATGTGTTCGGCGTGCAAGGCGCCACGAAACACACAGGCTTTGAAGAAGTCCGGCCGTTTTGCGTTGCCTATCATCTGCACCGGCACAGCGTTCTGATCGGGATACTGCATCATCAGCGAGCGCTGTTGCGTGTCGGTCCAAACGTCAGCTTGTTTCTCCGCACGCAATTCAAGCCTCTGGCGATAGGCGTTGAAGGCATGATCTATTTCCGCGACTGATGCCAAGACCACCTTACCGCTGTAGAACCAGTCGTCAGGCAGCCGGGACTGCGGCTGCGCCATGCTCATCAGGTCACTGAACTGTTGCCGCTGGGCGAGTTTTTCCAAGGTGTGCAAGTACCACTCGCAGTACGCGAAAAAGCCAGCCAGGCGATTTTGCGTGTCTTGCAGACGACCGCTCAGCAGGCGTAATGCGTTACGCCTGTAGGGGCTGATCGACACATCTGCCAAGTCGTTGGCCAACCGTTGCGCCAGCGCGTCGAACTCTTTGGCGGGGCCCTGGAGCCGGGATCGGAACTTGAAGCAGTACTCTTGATACTCTGCCTTCAACCCAAGCGCGGCCCTTTCATACGCGCGCGCCTGCTCCCTGGCGTCCGCCTTGCTGGCTGCCTGATAGTCACTGCGAGCCCGGGCGTTACGCCGTTCCAATTCCTCATGCAACTCGCGCTCTTCATCGGTTTCGCGATCCAGGAGCCAGGCGACAGCCGTTGCACCTAGTACGAACAGGCCGGCGGCAACGTATTGATACATAGGACGTCCGTCTCAGGGCTTGGGTGGAATGAGCGCGCGGTAGCTGTGCGTCAGTTGGTCAAGGCTAGTGGGCTCCTCCAGCATCTTATCGAGGACACGCCCCCGCTCCTGGTCGAGGGTCACCATCTGCTCATGCTCCATCTGCAGTTTGGCCATTGCCTGGGTGTGCTCATTGGAATCCTTCTGCCGCAGGCGCTCGGTTTCATGCATCTTTTGCGTAGCGTTCCATGCCACCTGCTGGGTCTTCTCCTCGGCGGCGCGCACGCGCGCCCTGCTGCCTTCAATCGAGGCTTTGCTCGCTGTGGCTTGCTTACCCCAATCGGCAAGCTTGCCGCCCGTGGTAAGAGCGGCTTTGACGATACCCGCGGCGTGGTCGAGCTTTTTCAAGGTGACCTTCTCGCTGTCGCCTGCCTTCTCGTCGGATGCAGTCTTTTGCGGCTTTGCCTTTTTCATAGTGGGCTCCTTACTCGTCTACAAGCGTGAGTGCTGCACTGAGCTGTGCGTCAACCAACTGATAATAGGTGCGCTCCAATTTCAACAAGGGCACGCAACTGGGCGCCAACTCCAACCGCTGCTGGGTCACATAATCACCCAGCCGCTTGATATGCCTGCCCAGTTTCTCCAGGTTCGCAACCCCGATGCTCAGTTTCACGTCACGTTCCTCCAGTTGATTGCGCAACGCGTCCATCTGCGCAATGAACTTCAAGTCTCGCGTCTTGGCCTGTATCCGGAATTGCTTCTCGAGTTCCTTGAGTTCACGGCGTAGTGCTTCACCTTCGGCCTCCAGCGCCTGTGTTTTACTTTTAGCCTGGCGATAATCTGCATAAGCGCCCAAGGCATCCAGAAATGCCAGCCCCGCCTCGACGAAAATCAGCGGGCTGGCGGCTGCTTTTCCCGTGCGAGCCATCGTATACAGGGTGCGTGTCACGCCACTGGCTCGCTTGACCCGCTCCGTGGTTTTATCGTCCCAGTCGAACAAGGTCGCGAATACGTTGACAGTGATCATGCTAGTTCCGCCGTTTCTGTCGTCATGAGGTTATGGGACAGGATCAATGCGTCAGGGGTGCACTGCAGATGACGGCTAAATTGCACCTCATCCATGGAACACAAAAGCCGCAGAGTTCTGGTGCTGGCTTGCATGGAGATGCCTGACGGCACGGTCACCGTGCCAAGCGCTGCTGGGACGGTTGTTTCAGGGCACATGGGTAGTTTGGAATGCCTGGCATCCTCGGCCTCGGCCACTTCGTTTTCCGCGAACCGGGTCAAGGTGCCGGAGCTGACCAACTCAAGCCGCTGAACACACGTAGGCGGCAGGTCTACTGGCCATGGGAAATGCGCAACCCGCTTAAAGGAGTGTGTAAGCTCGATCACCGGTAAGGTCAGCAGTGGCAACGCGTCTGGTTTGCATTGATTGCTGGATGTCTTCAAGCGCAGCAGCAGTTCCCCCGCAGCATACTCGACGGGCACCTGCAACTCAGCTTGCTCACCCTCGTCTTTACCAAGTTCGAACTCCCAGTGTTCGAACTCACTGGCGATCAATTCGCAATCGGCTCCCCAGCAATGTTCGAGGAGTTGTTTCAGCCCGCTCTGCTCAAGCAGCCCCCTCAGGCGGTTGGCATCATCGAAGAGCCGAGGTCGCCCTGCCCGCCCTGTTCGGCGAGGCACATTGACGACAACGGCCGAGGGTGCATCATCTGCTGGCATGGGAGGTGGTAATGTCGCGCAGTCGTCGAACATCACCATGTGCACCGCATGGCGAGAGAGGGTGAAGGCATCCATCCAGATACTGAGGCGCGAGTCCTCAAGCAAGCGCTCCACCTGCACGATGGAAGCGCCTCGCGGTGTCAGCCACAAAAGCAGGCCATCATCGCCCTCTTCTACCTGCAGATAATGGTGAGCCTGCAGGTACGCCAACTGGTTGAGCAGCACTGCCTCGCTCAACGCCGTGACCTCGATCAACGCGGCGAGCGAAAGCTCCTGTTCGATGGCCCTCAGCAAAAAACGCGATACGCCCCCCATGCTGTCCAGCAAGCGGTGCGAAAGCGTCAGGCTGTACCGATCAAAGGGCAGTAGAAAGGTTACGGGCTTGTCGATTCGAATCAAATTCACAATCCATTGGGTGCAGATCCTTCACAAGCCGGGGGGCTCGACGTAAGCGCATGCCAGGTTATCGTTTGAAGCAGGCGGTTCTTTAGGGCGGTGAACGTTAGGCGTGCCTCAATGACGCGTAGCAGCCTTTATGGGCCATCGGCGGCAGCACGATGGTAGCCCTATGCTATATTGCGCATCGCACGTTTGGCTATGAGTAAGTGCCGACGCCTCAGCGCCGCATTAGGGAAGATGAGTAATGCACGGTTTGAACGCAGTAAAGTCCCCCTCCAGTTTTCCGCGACAAACAGTGCAGTGCTGCTAGAGAGGAGCGGCTTGAGTTCTTCGCGCTCGACACGCGCGAGCTCTCACAGACACAGCAGTACTGAACACCCCATCAACCTCGATCTGGAAGTACTAACGCACCTCCTCGCCCATCGCCTGCTGCAGTAAACGAATCGGGGCATGCATGTTCTCTGGCGTAAGCTACCCAGCCCATCGGTGGCTCGTGTATGCGTGGGATAGTAATCGGCAGACAGGGCACAGCATCCGGTATTCACAGTAATGGCGAAGTAGCTTATCACCAGGATAAGCAGCGCCAAAGAGGTCGCGGTTGCTGATCTCGACCGAGAGCGACCTTGCTCGATACACGATGAGCACCAACTCTCAATATAACTCCAATGTGGAGTTATACTAAAAGCCACCCAGTGCCATATTGGAATTCTGTCAGGTATCCCCTTTCTCGCTCGCTCGTGTACTACGTGCGAGCGGGGGCAAAACTGGGGGCACCGCTAGTTTATTTCATCCTGAAACCACCGTCTTAGAGCTGTAGTCAAATGTTTTTCGGGGATCCGGAGAGTTTGTAACTGAACCCACTGCACTCCAGAGTGAGTGGGGACAGAGGTGCAGGTAAATTTCAGCGCCTTAAAAAGATGCGCTCAACGAAGAGCGCACCTTGTGTACGTAATCGAAAAATCGCCCGGTGCTTACATAACCACAACCCACAGATCCTTCTGTAGAAACTCCGCTTCCTCGACAGCATCTTCAACAGCGATTTGTGCATCAAGCAGCAACTGAGAAGCCGAGACAGCCCAAGCCGCGGTCTGGGCAAGCAACCCCGTAAATTTAGTGCGAGGTACTCTAACCCTACGGCTCATATCGCTGCCATCGCCTATCAACCCCGCCAAGTCGGTGCCAGTCAGTGCGTCGAACAGTTCGGCGATCGAGTGCGAGTTGACGGAAAAACTTTTCAGGAAATTGAGGTGTCCGTCCACTTCATAGGCTTCCCCGGACAGCGGGTCCGGCACCAAGTCCGCCGGTATTGCGTAGAACTCGAAGATCACGCCCATCAGACAACCACCGTCGAGGTGCTTGGCATCTCCCATACCTGGGCGGCACCAACCTGCTGCGCGTTGTAACCTGACTCACTCAACAGCACCCTCAGGGCATTCCCAGGCAAGTCCACCAGGTCGCATGCCATCAGCGCCGAAGACGCGCCACGTTTCAGGCGGCTCAACTCGCGTTCAATGCGTTTGAAGTGCAGCGCCTGCAATGCCGCGAGTGCGGTAGCACAACCTTCAAGGTCACGGTCCGCCAATTTGCTGGTGGCAACCGCCCACTGTTCGGCCTGCTCGGTCGTCGCCTTGTCAAACTGGCGTGCAGCGCATGCCTGAAGTAGCTGTCCAGCAAGCTTGCGCGCCAGGTCATGATCGAGATCGACCAACGCCGCCAGCATCAACGCCTGGGAGCGTTCATACAGCACTGCGTTGTCGTCGAGCTTGGCTGCGCTGACAGCTTTGGCCACCGCGCGCCGGGCACTGCGTTGTTTGCAAATGATGGCCAGCGACAGTTCGACCAGCAGCACTTCGGGCAGGGGTTTGAACAGGCTGGCCAGTTCACTGGCATGGCTTAAAATTGTTGTGGCCGCTGCTTCATAGGCGGGTTGGTCATCTAATATCTGAGCCGCCGCCATGTAGTCGACCAGGCCCATACGGCCAGCCAGCACTGGCATGACTTTGTTGCTGCCACGCGCAATGCGCCAGTTCCGCTCCCATTGCTCGACAGCGTCGAGATAACGCAACTGCGTGGCTTTGGCTAAGTTGCGCAGCAATTCCAACTGCTCGCTGGTCATTGGCATTCGAGATATCCCCTTTTAGCAGAGACCGGCGACCCGATCGCAGCATCACCACGGGCCGTCATATAACACAAGGTTAGTGCATTGTATGCTTGCAGAATGATGTTCCCCGCGTCCCGACGCGCCTCAAGTTCCGGCTGACCGGCCGACGTGGCACCTGCCGCGCAGGCGTTGACCATGTACAGCGCCCGAGAGGGCGCGTAAAGCAGGTCCGTTTGGCTGATGCGCCCTCCAGTAAGCCCGGTTGAGTTGACGAAAGCCGGCGTCCTTTCGACGTTACCGTACGCACTCTTGCCCCCCTTAGCCTCGCCCACGAGGACCAGCGGCTTGCCTGCGCTCGGTACGTGGATGCACAGCAGCACATTGACGTTGTAGGGTCCCGCACACTCCAGGTATGTCAGCCGGTTTTTAGCGTCACGCGCACCGATGTATTTGCTGGTACCCAATTGAGTGGCCTGGCCCGCAACCCCCGCCGACAAATCTTCACCTAGCAATGCAGAGGCTTCGTATTGCCAGGCGATCACGCCCATTTCTTCCTTGATCGCCCGCAACTGCTGGGTATTTCCACCATTAGCCTTGTGCTGTGCGAGGTCCAATTCGGCCTTGGCGGCACGAGGTCCCAGCGCGGTGGCAGCTAGCGGAAATACCGTGCGCCATGCGTCCGCGCAGATCACCATCGCCTCCAGATGCCTGGCAACCGGCAAGTTGCCATTGCAGCGGGCAATGAACAATGCGTCGCGCACCCGCCGAGCGAGGGTCACGATGCTTTGCGCCGTGGCTGCGGATAGGGCGAACTGCTGCAGCAGGACGATCAGTTGGTCGCCCTGTACCTGCAGCGATTGCGTACCCAGCGCCGCAGTCAACCGCGCAATCAGTTGGTTGATCTGCTGCACGGTAGAACCGCCGCCGCCGCCCGTACGTGGGTATGAGGTAACACCACCACTCATGCCCAGCCCCTTGCTGTCGGAGCACTGATGATGCCCGTGCCTCGCACCTGCACGGGGTGGCGGTCCTGGGCCGATTGCAGGGCGTCAAGGGAGTTCCAGATCTTGCTGCGCAACGCCGCTTCATCCGCGCAATCGGGGATCAACAAGCCCAGCAGATCGCCCAACACTTCCTGCGGCCCCTCATCGCCTTTTTCGATGGCCACCAGCCGCTGGGCCAGCCCGGCGGAGAACCCAGGTGCCGACAGCGCGTTTTCCATCATTTCTAGCGCAAGTGCGGTCTTGACTCCCATCTCGGTCAAACGGACTTGGCCACTGTCGATCGGAAGTTCGATCAGTTTCTTTTCGATCAAGCCCTGCAAAGACGCCGAGCAGGTCGACGGGCGACCGATTTGCGCACGCTCCATCTCCAGCAATAAGCGGTCGAGCGACATGCGCCACAAGCCGGCAGACTCGGCCTGCAAAGTCGCTTGCAGGCCTGTAAGGTCAGGGTAATAAGTCAACAGATGTTCGGCGTCATTGCCCGGCGCGCCGCCCTCAAGCAACAAAACCAGTTGCTCCTGAGTGAGCGAGGTGCAGCCCACGCCCTCAAAGCGCACACCGAGTGCCGACCTTTCCAGCCCATCGAAACGGTAGTCGACCCGTATGTCGGTCATGATCGGTGCGGTATCCTGTGCGCTTTCAGCGAAGAGGAAACGCTCCCAGATAATGGTATAGATGTCGCGGCAGACCGGATCGTGCAGCACCGCGCTAAGCACCTGCGGCGACGCAGCGCGGTCCAGCGGCATGATTGGCGGATGGCCCGCTTGCTCATTCGAAACGACGATCGGCTGCTCGGGCTCGAAGCCATCCGCTGCCTCAGTGCTGGATGACCATGAGCCGTCATAAAGCGCCTGTAACGCCATCATACTGTCCCAAGGCAGATGCCGGAAGCGTCGCCACGCCTCGGCCAGCACGGAAAAAGTGCCTGCATGGGGCACGCTGATTCGCTCGCGGATGACTTCCGGCTGTTGCGTTACCTTCAAACAGTAAGGCTTGATCTTCTCAATGATGCGAGCCACGTCGTGGGTCTTGGTCAGTTCGCGTTGCTCGTCAAAATTCAGCACATAACCGTGCAGTTCGACGCCCTCTACTACCAACGTGGCGCGTATGCGACTGCTGGCCTGGTGCTGAGCGCTTTCCCTGGCACGGTCAAGCAGCAATCTCAACACCGCAGCCTGCACCCGACCAACACGGCGCACGCGGCTGGTGGACTGGCCAGGGATCAAGCACGCGCCACAGTCCACCAGGGCCTGGAATTCGCCCATGTCCACGCTGGCCTTGAGCACGGTGGCCTGGGCGAAACGTTGCGTCACCAAGCAGTCGATCGTTTCGCGCACCGCCTCCGCCAGCACCTTGCCCTCGTCCAATTGGCCTGGCGCGGCAAAGGCGCCACGCACCGCCGGGCCATTGATCGCACCCAGGCGCACACGGGCAACGGGTTTATCGCCGCTGCCATCCCTCAACAGACGCTGGACCTGCCAGGCAATCAACTCGCCCATGCGGTCGTCGTCGGTTGCGATGATGACATCCTCCACCGCCGCCAGAAGCTTGAAGGCCTCTGCCAGGAAGGCCGGTGCACGCTCCTCGGGATGCGGCAACGGCACCAGGCCGGCGCCAATGTCGACCCCACCGTCGAGCGAAAGGCCTTGCAGCGCACCGCCGGTAGTCAACACGGCACAGGTCTTGCCCAACATGTTCGCCAGCGTACGTTGTTTGCCTCCGGCCTCAATGATCACCATGCGCCGTGGATACAACAGGCGGGCTTGAGTGGTTCTGCGCAGATACGCACCGAGAAAATGGATCGGTGCCAGAGGGGTGTTGCTTTCCTGTGAGCCACCTTCGGCAAACAGCCGCTGCGGGTGAGCAAAAACGATGAATGATGATTTCGCCCGCGAAACCGCTACATTGAGCAGCGCCGCATCGCGATCCATGAAACTGCCACTGGCGTCTTCCGGGCCTTCCACCACGCTGAAGCATACGATCGGGCGTTCCGCGCCTTGCAGTTGATGAACCGTTCCGACCGTGACCTTCTCGATGTCATCGACGGTAGGCCACTGGATACCGGCCGTGGCGCGCAGCCGTTCGAATACCTTTTCCAGCCCCTTGCGCAGCAGGTCAGCCTGAGCACGGTAGGCCGTGATCAGCGCTACGATGTCCTGCAATCGTTTGCCACGGGTTTCAGCGTCTGCCTGCCATATCGGCCAGCGTTCGCCTATCCAGCTGGTGATGTGCTCGACTTCCTGCGGATTGCTCAACGAACCGCCCGAACGCCCCGGCAAACTCTCGATCGCCACCCAGGCCATGGCGGGCTCCAGCAAGGCAACGCCTTCCGTCGTGCGAGGGACCAATGTCTTTGCGTAACTCAACTCATTGCAGTAGCCGATGATGCTTGGCTTGCACCTGTAGTGGTAGCGCAGGGTAATGCCCAAGTCATTGGCTTCGCGCCATTTCGACACCAGCCGCGCGGCGGCAAGGATGCTGCCGTCGGCTACCGAGCGTCGCGACTGTTTCAACCCGCTGATGAGGCCGCTCGCTTCAACACTGGCCGCCACCGCAATTTCGCTCAGGTTGTTGTGGTTCCAGATTGGCGACAGTTGCTTCAAGTCCCCCACTACGGCCGCGCACTTGGCCAGCAAAAGGGCCGCGCCAGCCAGCTCTGGAGAGGCCTGCCCAGCTTCGTCGATCACCAGCAGATCGATCAGAGATAAGCGGTGCATCACGTTGGGGTCACCATCGCTGGGGGGCTGCACTTTGCACAATGACGCCACGCTATGCAGTGTCGACACCAGGCACGGTGTGAGCATGCAAAGGCGCCGCAAAGCGGCTTCGACGTTCAACGGGTGCTGCGACAATAAGCGCTCGCGCTGGGCTAGCAGAAAACGCCCTTCCCAATAGCGGGCCGCCCAATGGAACGCATCGCTACGGAAGGTCAGATCCATCAGCCCTTGAGCGGCCTCGACATCGTCGAGGTCGGCATGCAGTTGACCGATAAGGCCGCTAACCACCTCGTGTCGCTTAGCCGGCCATACCGTCGGATCAGCTGGTTTTGCGGCTTCGATCAAAGGCAACCAGCGCGCGCTGCGCGCACTCACTGCGTCAAGGAACGCCTGGCCTGCCTGTTCATTGCCCGCCAGCCTTTCCCAGACCGCCGCCACTGCATCTTCCAAACGGCTCAGGCGATCATTACCCAGCACCTCACGCGCGCGCTGCAGGTATTGCTCCTCGAATTCCAGCGCCTTGCGTGGGTCCAGCACGTTAGGGCGGTTGCGGTACTGCCACAGCATACCAGTGCCGTGGCCAGGGATCAGGCAGACGAAGCGTGCCAGCTCGGCCTGCTTCTTCTTGTCGTTTAGGACACTCTGGGAAGGGAGGTATGCGCCATAGCTCTGTAAGTCAGGGAGCCAACGCTGAGCATGCGCCAGCCTGGCATCAGGGTGTGGCGCCTTGCCGAACGCTTCGATGACGTTGGTGACCGATTGATTGGTTGCACCGCAGGCAACGATGATCGGGCACTCGCCCTTTTGTAGCGCGGCGCTGACCCATCGGCTGGCCACCACCGCCCGCAACATCGACGTTTTGCCGCTGCCTGGGGGACCATTGATGGCTTGCAGTTCGCCTTCCTGAAGACTGGCGACGGCGCATACCGCCTTGCGCTGCGATTCGTCGAGCGGAAACAACGGACGGTTGCTTTTACTTTCATCGTACTCGTCGATATGCCCGACGATCAGGTTGGCGATGGTGCCCGGCATCTCGTGGGTCTGCCGCGCAACTTCGGTGCCGCAAAACGAGTCGAACAACGGTACCACCGGGGCTTCGGCTGCATCCAGATAGGTCGAGTACACCCCGCGCATACCCTGCGAGCCACCGCCCTGGCTGGCGAACACCGCAACTTGCAGCGACCACTCGGCCGGTTTGCCATTACGGCTATTGGCCGCTCGTGATTCACGTGCCAGTTTCACCAGTTCACGCTCAACGCCAGCATCTTCATCGACTTCAAGCAGTTCGCGCATCACATCCTGGCAGGCGGACCACCACGTGGCCCAGTCCAGGTTTAGGGTGTCATCAGCTGCCAGATCGGCCATGGCCTTGTAGATACGTGCGTTGGCAACATCACGTTCGGCAATCGCAAACCCCCTGGCAGCCTGGTCTGGCGCCAGGTAATCGGGGTTAAGCATCGGCGCGGCGTTGCTACGGGGAGCAAAAAATTGGCCATCGACCAGCACCGCGGGCACCGACAACAAGGGGTGGCGCCTAAGCGCGCGCTGCCCGCGTGCGTTCATCTCCCAGACCACTACCACGACATTAACATCGACGGTGGTGCGCGACTGATCGTTTTCATCTACCTGCGTTCCCAGGTCAGGCACCTCGGCGATGGGCAGAACCAGCAATGGCTCGGCAGCGTTAGAGTCCTTGGACTTGTCGGTGCTGTACGACTTGAAGTTAATGAAATCCAGAGACCGTTGCCAATACGCGGCAACGCTCTGCGGCGGCAGTGCTGGTGCACGCGGCTTTGCCTCTGGCGCTGCAGCCGCTGGGTGCTGTGAGCCCACTACCGTAGCTGGAGGTTCGTCGATGCTTGCGTTATTGATCATCGACGCCAGGCTGATCAGGAAGTCACTTATCCGTTGGCGAGCTTTCATAGATCCTCTCGAAGTGGCGTAGAGCGATGCAGGCGTTTTGCGTTCCAGTAGGGAGGAGTACTTGAGCTGATGCGCACCACCACCGTTACCCCTTCGGCCAGGCCGGCGGCGTCCACGATCGAAGTCGTGAAGTAACCTGAAATGTTGCCGCGCCCCACACGCGGGTCATTGATATCCATCCTGACCTTTATCGACACTTGCGTTTTTTTCACCACAGGGCTGTCGGCTTCGTCATCGCCGCAGGGCTCTGCAACATCAGCGGTTTCCTCGACCTTGGCTTTGGCGGGAGCTTCAAGCTCGGTTACACGAGCGCTGACCCAATCGATCACCTCACCCGGGTTCGGATCACGCAATCTCAAGGGTGCAAGCAGGCGACGGCAGTTCCAGCGCGCGCCTGCAGCATCCCAAGTCAGGGCCAGTTGCAGGCAATCGATACTCAACCCGGCCAATTCTTGCGCCGAGCCACACTGCAATACCTGCGCTGCCTGCAGCACCGTTGGCTTGGCAGAGGCGATGGCCGAAGCATCAATGGCGTCAGCCGGATGGATGGTGCGGATCGACTGCTTGAACAGTAGTGAGGTCGGGACATATACAAGCGGCCAAACCTTCGAGGGCGGTGAATTGACGGCGAAGGCGAGGCTCTTTTTATCGGTGTCCGTTGTCCAATTCGTCAATGCGAGTGCAAAAATAGCGCAGTTGCTAGCGTGGTCGGTGATCGCCTCCGCTGCCAACGGCGTCAGCACCTTCGTCACGCTCCAGTCCCCTTCGGGCGGTAGCAGCGCCATGAATGAGAGCGGTTGGCCGTGCTCCAAATGCGCAACCTTTGCTTGGTTCAATACTTGGGTAGTCAGCGTTGCAAAACGGGTCTCATCCGTTGGCGCATTTAGTTCGATACGCCAACTGCGCTTCATGCCATTGCCGCAACAGCTCAGTACGATCCCACTCAGTTCCTGCTCGACAGGCTCGCGTTCCGATGCCAGCGCAATCACACGCCAGCGGTCTTTGACGACGCTGATGCTGCAATCAAAAGGTTCACCTAGTTCGGGTAGGGCCTTCGCTGCGCTGGCAAAGTAAATCGCTTCGGCGGCAGGCGGGTCGGCGGACAGCACTTTTGCAAAGCCGAAGAAGCCATATGGCCCCTCTTGCCATTTATCTATGCGCGCGCTGACCTCATAAATGGGCGATGCGGTTTTTTCGGTCATGACTGCGTTTCAAGTCGGGATGGAATGGCTGAATACGCAGAACGTGACGTTTGTTGCCAGCACGAACCTTGCGTTCAGGCTTTCAAAGCGCCAGAGCATATAGGAAAAGCTCGAACTAGACATCTCAGCGCGCACGACAGGCGGCGCCTGCCAGCAATAAGGCCTATAGCCGTCATCGGCCGTCCAGATCGAGGTTCAGCCAACGATGGCCAGCGGGCTCGACTGTTACATGGGCGCGCTGTTGATTCATCGCGATCACCAGCAAGCAAAGCAGTTCGTCATCGACGGCCAGCAGCGCCTGACAACCTCCCTATCAATGACCGAGCCGTTGTGAACACACCCAGGTGATGCTGCACAAATAGCGCGCAAATGTAAAAAGTATGATGGCATAATGCCTCGCAACCCTGCAAAACCCACATTTCCCCAACGGATAAGGATCGGTTCCGATGACATGGCCAGTCACGCTGAAACTCGACAGCACTGCCTACCCGCTCAGCGTGGTGCAACGCGCCGCTTATTCCCTGGCTGGCACTGTCACGATCCAGGTCGGTATTGAAGCCAATCACATAAGCCTCACGGCCCACCCCGCTGAAGAAAGGCTAACCCTTTCCCGGGAGCAGGCTCACTCGCTAATCCTTCAGCATCTGAACGACTTCGCCCTACGCGACCATATCAACCGCGAAACAGCAGGGTTGCGCGAGGTCCTAGCCCGAGCCGCGCTCGCTGGATGTGGGATTTCCCAGTGACGCTAATTGCGACAGACGCCAAGCACTACCGCTTGCTACCTTTTCGATTCATGCGCATGAACACGGGACATGACCGTGACATTCTGCTCACCTCCGATACCGGTGAGTACATGCACGTGAACGACGCGCAATTACGAGCCCTCAGTTACTTCGACGTTCAAGCAAGTACGCGTTTTTACAAGGACCTGCTAGCTCGCCACTTCATCTACGAACCAGGCCGCCACGACCCGTTCCCGGAAATGGCCGCGCAGTATCGCAGCCGCAAGGACTTCCTCTTCCAGGGCCCTGCATTGCACTTGTTCGTGGTGACATTGCGCTGCAACCACACCTGCCAGTACTGCCAGGTGTCGCGGGCCCCTCTGGGAGGATCCGGCCACGACCTGTCGGAAGCGGATGCACAGGCGGCGGTCGATCGCCTGTTCGAATCGAACGCTCCAGCCCTGACTGTGGAGTTTCAGGGTGGCGAACCACTTTTGGCCTTCGAGCGCGTCCGCCAAATTGTCGAATGGATCGTGGAGCGGAACGTGGTCGAACAACGGGATATCCAGTTCGTCATCACCACCACGCTGCACCACCTGACGGAGGAAATACTCGATTTCGCTGAGCAAAATCGCATCCAGTTTTCGACCTCGCTCGATGGCCCGGCGCCCTTGCATAATGCCAACCGTCCTACTCCGTCACGAGACTCCTACGAACGCACTGTAAAAGGCATCCGGTGGGTCCGTGAGCGTCTTGGCCATGATGCGGTTTCCGCGCTGACCACGCTGACTTCTAGAAGCCTCGAACAACCTGAAGCAATCATCGATGAATATGTAAATCAGGGTTTTTCCAGCATCTCGCTTCGGCCTCTGAGCCCTTATGGGTTTGCCACCAAGAGTGCCCATCGACTTGATTACCCGATTGAGCGATACCTGGCCTTCTACAAGAAGGCACTGGCCTATTTGCTACACATCAACCAACAAGGCGTATACCTCTCAGAGAGTTATACGAGCCTCTTGCTGAGAAATATCCTGACACCCTTCTCCTCCGGTTACGTAGATCTGCGCTCCCCAACTGGCGCAGGCATCGCGGCGCTGGTTTACAACTATGACGGTTACGTCTACCCCTCGGACGAAGCCCGAATGTTGCTGGAGATGGGAGAAGACGGCTTGAGGCTCGGCACCGTGCAGCAGCCCTTGTCTGAATTACTCGCATCACCCGTTATGAATGTGTTGCTCGCCAGTGGCGTAGCAGAGGCGCTGCCGGGCTGCGCTGACTGCGCACTTGTCCCGTACTGTGGTGCTGACCCCGTCGAACACTATGCCCGTCAAGCTGACCCGATCGGACACCGAGAGTTCAGCAGCTTCTGCAATAAGAATATGGGGCTGCTGAAGCATCTTTTCGGCCTGCTTTACGATGGCGACGACAACGTGCAGAGGGTACTGCTGTCTTGGTTGAACAGGCGCTCTTACAACGATGTCCGGTTACCGGGTTACAGGGGCTGATGGTGATGCTGCGCAAAGATACACACTTCGAAATCCATCACCTGAATGAGCCGAAACTTCTCAAGGTTATCACTCTGGATGAGTTCATCGAACAAGGGCTGGCTGTTTGTGCCGGAGACGCTGAGTTCGGTGACCTGCTGCTTTGGCTGCCAAACGAAGAACGGTTACAGAACCCGCATCTGCTCTCATTACCAGTGGGTGGATTCCTGATCCCGGAGCCATTGATCGGCGACTTCGACAGCGCGCTTCCACACCTGCACACCCCCAAAGATGTGGATGTCGTGCAACCGGGTGATGTCATTGCTATAACACCCGGCAACGCGTTGGTACGAGTGCTTTATCGACGAGGCTCAGACAGCAACCTGCTGTTTATGACCGATCGTTGCAACAGCCTTTGTCTGATGTGCTCGCAGCCACCCAAAGATATCGATGACCGTTGGCACATCGAAGAGAACCTACGGCTGATCGACCTGATGGACAAGGGCGAGGAAAATCTGGGAATCAGCGGCGGAGAACCAACGCTTTATCGTGACGGCCTGCTCGAAATACTGGCCAAGTGCAAAGCCGTTTTGCCGCAGAAATCCATTCATGTGCTCAGCAACGGGCGTCTGTTTCAAGACCCGAGCTGGATCGCAGCGCTCTCGGCCATCGGCCACCCTCAGTTGAGTTGGGGCATCCCGTTGTATGCCGACAATGCCGAAGACCATGACCATGTGGTGCAGGCTCCAGGCGCGTTCAGCGAAACCCTGCAAGGTCTTTACAACCTGGCGCGTGCCAACCAGATTATCGAGATACGCGTGGTGCTCAATCACCTGACCACGCCACGCTTGCCAGAGCTCGCCCACTACGTGTTCAGGAATCTGCCCTTCGTGCGGCATGTTGCGCTGATGGGTATCGAAAGTACCGGCCTGGCCAGGAAGAACTACGAAGAACTGTGGATTGACCCGCTGGACTATCAGGAGTCGTTGAGCCAGGCGGTGTATTTCCTGTTCAACCGCGGAGTACCGGTCTCGATCTACAACTTGCCCCTGTGCCTGATCCCGGCCCACCTCTCACGTTTCGCTCGCCAGAGCATTTCGGACTGGAAGAACCTGTTCATCGATACCTGCCAGCAATGCGCTGGCGTCAAACATTGCTCTGGCTTCTTCAAATCCCACACCGACCGCTGGCAGAGCCGCGGCGTACAACCACTATCGACCGAGGCCTTTAGCGCCTATACAAGGAGCGCACAGTGAAATTGCTCGACCGCTGGAAAGTCCTGATCAGTGGCATCAGCTTGCTGCCTATGGCAGGTGCCACCCTGGCACAGGCGGGCCATCTGTCGCTCGCCGATGCGAACTGGCAACCCAACGACAAGCTACAGCCACCGGTCTTTGCCGATACGCTCAATGCGCCAGACACCGTCAACATCTATGCGGCACATCGCTCACACAGTTCACACCGGTCCCACAGTTCGCACAGTTCTCACTACAGCGGCTCGGGAGGCTATAGCGCACCTCGCTACTACAGCCCACCCGCTACCAGTACCCGAAGCTACAGCGCGCCTAATGCTTCGAGCAGCACCTCAAGCAGCAACAGCCTTTACCAGTCGTCTGGCACTACCAGCGGATCAAGTTCGAGCACTTCAAAGAGCCGCGCGGCCAATGAGCAGAAAAGCAACCTGGTCACCCGTGTGCAGACCGCGCTGATGGTGCGCCAGTATTACCAAGGCACGATTGATGGGGTGATGGGCAAGGCGACACGTGGTGCGTTGATGGCCTTTCAGATGGACACCGGGCTGACCGTGAATGGCCGGATGGATACGCCTTCGCTGAATGCGTTGGGGATCAAGATTCCATAAGTCGCTTCAGATTAAAGCTCGCCCCCGTTCAGAAACGAAGGAACTATCCCATGCAGCACATCACTCAAGTCGACAAAACTCTCTGGGCATTGATCAGCCGCCTGCAAGGCAAGGAGTTGCAAACACCGTCGCGTAGCGCCCGTTTCCGTATAGCGACTGTTGATGCAAATCGCGTTGTGATTGAGACCGGATCTCAAGACTCGCAGTTGACGCTGACTCGCACAGCATTCCAGCAAACGTTGGACTATCTCGCCGGCAACCATCATTTCGGCCAAGCACAAGCTGTGGACATCAGCTCAAACCATACGTACGAAAAAGCCGGCCCACTCTGCCAGGCGGCTCGTTACAGAGTAGAAGGCAAGCCGGGCCGTACCAACATCACCTACATTCTGCCGATTCTTGAGCAGTGCCAGGCAGTCGGCATCCGGTCGACCACCCCAAACAGCACTTGGCTGCTACCCTGAGCCGAGGTATAGGCCTCCTTTTATGCCTATACTTGGTCCAATGGCGCTCTTCAGCCCTCGGTAAACAGCCTCTTCCACATGGATCAATACGCCGAAGCCTACTTGCGACTGGGATCCCGACAAGCGATGGGCACTATTTTGATGCGCGTCTGAAAGGTTCCCCCCGGGCCGCCATTGTAACGGCTCCTGGGCCAACGGCTGTGGACGACAGCATTTGCGCCTGTTGTGCCGGCGCCCAAGGTTAACCAAGCGCTTACTCAAGCACCCCCGGATCGCGGCGGATTTCTTCCCTGGCCATAGCTTCCCACAAGAACGGGAACCCGTTGGCATCAGTGCGCTTGCCGGTGGCAAGCACCACTTGATCGGGCAACGGCGAACCGCCTCCGAGTGCCTCTACATGCCAGGCCAGACGGCTGCGCCACTCCAGGGTGATCGCACGCAAATGCGCCTGGCGTATACCGTTACCCACCACCAGCACACCGTGGTTGGCAAGTAACGCCCACTTGTTGGGGCCCAGTGCGTTCACCACGGCACGCCCCAATTCGCCGTCTTCAACCGTACCGCGGTACTCGTCATAGAGCACCGGGTCGGTGTCAACCAGGGCCGATGTCTGGTCGTAGACCGGCGGAATGCGCCCCGCCGCCGACCACACCGATCCCCATTGCGGGTGATTATGGATCACCACCTGAACATCATGCCGTGCGGCATGTAAGTCCATATGCAAGTTGATGGCCGGGGTGATGTTCCATTCTCCTTCAATCACCTTGCCCGCATGATCGAGGCGCACGATATCCGAAGCGCTCACCTCTGCCCACGTCAGCTCCCACGGGTTGGCCAGGTATGTGCCGTCGTCCTGGCGCACCGTGATATGGCCGGCGATATGGTCGTTATAGCCTTCGCGACACAACACCCGGCACAGCAGGGCAAGCGTCTGGCGGGGGGTCAGTTCGGGCAGCAGCGCATGCCGGCCCGGCTTGGGCGTGAAGCGCGCCAACAGCGCCTGGTTCAGTTTGTCGTGCAACATGGATAATCCCCCTTCAATCACGCGTGGATGCTCTGGCGAGCGAATACAGAGGCACGCTGCATGCGCCGCTGGTGCGGTTGATAATCAAGGATGGCGTTGTGAAGTACGCTGCGGTTATCCCAGATCACCATGTCACCGACAGCCCAGCGATGGCGAAAGGCAAAATGCGCCTGCTGGCAGTGGCCGTGTAAATAAGCAAGCACCGCGTCGCTTTCAGGGATGGCCAGGCCGTCGATGTAGGTGGTGTACGTCGGGCTCACATACAGCGCCTTGCGACCTGTTACCGGGTGTTTGATCACCAGCGGATGCAAGTGCCGACGATTCATGTTGATCACCTCCAGGTAGCGCTCGTGACTGACCACGTTCTGGCGCAACGCTGCGGTCATCGGCCCGTTCATGTCGTGCCAGGCACTCAGGCCCTCAAGGTAGTGCTGCATGCGCTCTGACAGTGCGTCATACGCCGTGGTCATGCTGATCCAGCAGGTGTCACCGCCCACCGGCGGCAAGATGTGCGCGTGGGTCATGGTGACGATGGGCGGGCTCGGTAAAAAACTTTCGTCGTGGTGCCACATATCGGCACGGTCACCATGCCTGGAGTCAATCACGGTGATCTGCTCAAGGCCTTCGCCCAGATTGGGATAGAACGTGTGGACTTCCGGCTCGCCAAAATGCCTGGCAATCGCCAGGTGTTGCTCAGGCCTCAAGCCCGGGACGTGCAGTACCAGGGCTTCATGTTGAACAAGTGCCGCTTCAAGCCCTGCCAGGGTATCTGGCAAGAATACGCAAGCGGGATCCAGATCAAGTACCTCGGCGCCAATACTTGGCCCCAGGGGGCGGACGGTGAAAGCTGATGACATGGGCAATCTCCCGGCAGGTGTGGAGTAACCGATCCTGTAGCGCGCATCGCTGCGCGTTTGGACGTTGTCTGATCGACGAAAATGATCATACTGACGTCGCCAAGGTTCAGATATTCGCATTCCGCAAGGCACAACTTACCTTGGTAAGGTATTGATTTTGTTCGTTTATATTCAAGATGCAGGGCCATGTGAAATGGCCCGCTCGGCTTTTTGCAAACAACCAAGGCGATGAAACCGCGATGGCCCCAAACATTTCCCCGGCTCAGCTTCCCGCGCTACGCAAGCGCCCGAGCCAGTCACGCTCGCGCGCGCTGGTGGACGCCGTGGAACAGGCGTGCTTGCAGATTCTCGATGCAAAAGGCGAAGCATCGCTGACCGTCGCCCTTATCTCGGAGCTGTCAGGGGTCGCGGTCGGTTCCATCTACCAGTACTTCCCCAGCAAAGATGCAATTGTGGCCTTGTTGTACGAGCGTGTTCTCGATGAAGAAACCCAGACGCTCTTGCGCATGCGTGAGCAATTGACCGGCAAGCCTTTGCGATTGGCGTTGCGGGATATACTGGCCAACATCATTCGGGTGGAAACGCGACTGTTCAAATTGAACAAGGCCTTTCACTTGCGTTACCACTCTGCCCTTCACCTGGGCAAGTGGGGCGGCCCCTACCAGACGACAGGCGAGTTCATTGAGGCCACCTGGTTGCCGCTGGTGCGACTGTACGAGCATGAGATCAACACCGAGCACCCGGCCCTGGCGGCTTATTTGCTCGGGCAAGGCTTGCGCAGCGTGATCCGCTCGGTGCTGGATGATATGCCGGCGCAAATGGAATCCGCAGCATTCCTTGATAGCCTGGTTGGCATGGCGATGGGCTGCTTGCAGCCAGCCTCGTTTGACTGATATCCGGCCACGGGCGCTGGATCGAGGTCGGGTTTTGTACTCAACCTCCGTCAGCGGGCTTTATTGTCCGCAGTCTGGTCGCCCTGATCAGGCCGGAAAATGCCTGCATCACGCCGGGCCAATGCCAACAGCTCATCCACGACCATCCTGATTTTGGGTTGTATATAGCGCGTGCGTGGCCAAATCACATGGATGGGCATTTCGGCGCCTGCATAAGTGTCCAGCACCGGCACCAGTAGACCTTCCCGGATATGCGTCTGCACCAGCCAGGTGGGCAGTTGCGCCAGCCCGCCCCCGGCCAGCGTCATGTCCAGCAGCATTTCCCCGTCCCCCATCTCGTGCTTGACCCGTACTTCGTGCTCATTGGTCTGCCCCTTCTCGTCAATCAGCATCCAGGTTTTACGGGTGCCGTTGCGCCAGCCAACAATGCAATCGTGGTGCAAAAGGTCTTCAGGGGTTTGAGGCGTGCCGTGTTCTTGCAAATAACCGGGCGTCGCGCAAATCAACAGGCATTGACTGCCCAGCTTGCGCGCGACGATTTCTGCGTCATCCTTCAAGTTGCCGATACGGACTACAAGGTCGATGCCATCGTTGACGATATCCACCAGCCGCTCACTGAAACTCACGGACAGATCGAGCTGTTGATAGCGCACAGCCATATTGATCAGGGTCGGCAAAATATGTCGTCGGCCAAAGGCGGCCGGCAGGTCTATGCGCAGCCGACCGATAGGCTCCTGCTGCCCGGTGGTCAAGAACCCCTGGGTCTCGGCCAGCTCATCCATCACCCGCAGGCAACTGGCCAGGTAGGCCTCACCTTCGGAGGTGAGGATAAGGCGTCGCGTGGTGCGGTGCAGGAGCTTGACGCCCAGGCGCGCTTCAAGCCGGGTGACGCTTTTGCCCACCGCCGAACTGGTGACCCCGAGTTCGAGTGCCGCCGCGGTGAAACTCAAGGACTGAGCCGAGGCAACGAACTCACGAATACCGTCAAACGGGTTTGCAGTCATTATGGCTTCCAGAGCTGAAATGTAGGAATTTCTGATTGCATATCCGCAAAATCATACAGCAATGGGCAAGCATCAATGGCGCATCAGCGATGGCCCCGCTCAAACAAAAATGCGCCTCAACTGGAGGCGCATTGTTCGCGGCTGCTGTTGCGTTGCGGCCAGACCACTTCGAGACGGGTATGGGTGATGCGCCATTGGCCATCGATGCGCCGGTACTCGTCGGCATAGAGCCCAAGCAGCAGCAACGGATTGGGATCAGCCTTGGAGGCTGTCTCGAAATCGATCAGGTAGCAGCGACCTTGTGCCGTATCCGGCCCGGTCAGCTTCACCCAGTGGTTGGCGATGGCATGCAGGAACGGATAACTGCCCTGGCGGTCGCGATCAAACAGGGTAAAGGCATCATTCAGACCGGCACGTATGGCATCGATGCCCTGCATTTTGCCGACGGTGACTTCCACCACGGCATCTGCCGAAAACACCTGGTCGAGTGCGGCGATGTTGTTGCTGTCCAGATGGTGGGCGTAAAGGGTCCTGAGAGTGCGGATTTCTTCACGATCGAGCAGTGCCTTGAGCTGGATATCCATGCAAGTGACCTCGTAGATGATGGGTCGGCTGGACTGCACAGACATTAGCCTGCACATTGACTGCGCCAGGGGCATGCCAGCTTCAGCCGAGTAATGACCATCACTGTAGGCCTGTTCAAATAAAAGATAATCCACAAATAATTCCAAACATTCTGGAATCACAGGATCAAATAGAGCCCCTCTTCGCGGTTTTGCGCGGTCAGGCGCATGCCCCTCCAAGGATCGATATGCTGCGCAAAGCCCAGATCATTACCTTCCCGGCCCTGATCGCATCGGTGTTGTTGCTGACCGGTTGTCCGCCGCCCGCTGAATTCACCCAGTGGCAACGCACGTCCACTACCGTCGTGGGAGTCCAGGCGGCGATGGCTGAATGTGGCGAGCCCGTAGGGCACTCAATGAACCGTTATCCGACAAACGAACGGGTGCTGCAGTTTCAGTGCATGCAGCGCCTGGGTTTTACCCGTAAAGACGGCTTTGATTTCTGTGCAGTCATGATCAATGCGCCGGCCTGCGTCGAAGCAAGAATGGGCCATGCGCTGAGCGTGTCCCAGCTCGAGGCCCTGCCGTTTGAAGCCGATGAAGGCTTCTATCCGATCAAGCCTGATTCCGGCCGTTATGAAGACATGCAGGTCACCTGGCGCAAGGTGGGCGCACCCCGCCACTTCTCGATGCAAGTGGCCAATAATCGCGAAGCGCTGCCGGTTATGTATGCCTGCGGCTATCCACGGCCGCTGGGGTCGAACCTGGACGTCGCCGACATCGGGCGCACAGCCCGGGCGCAACGCTGCATGATGGATCACGGCTTTGAACCGAAGGACAAAATGATGCTGGTGTGTCGGCCTTATCCCACCGTCACCGCCTGTAAAGGCAGCGCTGGACACCGCGGCTGACGGTTCAGGATCACCCGCGACACCCGGCTTCTGGCCGTTCACTGCCAGCAGCCGGGGGTACTTCTTTTTAGAAGTCCACTGTCGCAGACAGCTCAACGGTACGCGGCGCACCAAGGCCCAGGCTCGACAGCAGCGGCGTGCCCCAATAGGCCTTGTTGGCCACGTTGGTCACGCTGGCGCGCAAGGTCAGCGCACGGCTGGCCACCTGGGTGGCGTAGCGGCTGCCCAGGTCATAGACGGTATACCCCGGAATCGACTGGGTATTGTTGGTATCTATGTACTGCCAGGACACCGAGGTGGCATTGGCGGTCAATGTCAGGCCGTGTACCAGCGGTGTGTCCCACTCCACCCCCAATTTGCCTTGCAGCTTGGGCAGGCCGGTGGCCGTCTTGCCCTTGTGGTCCCCGGCGGTGATCTTGGGGTCGACATGGGCCACACCGCCCATCAGGCGCACATCCTGCAGCGGCGAGCCGAAAAAGCTCCACTCGACACCACGGTTACGCTGCTCGCCACCAAAGGAGAAGATGTTGCTGACCGGGTCGGTGTAACTGTTGGGGCGCTCGATCTGGTACAGGCTCAAGGTGTGGGTGAACTCGCCCAGGTCCACCTTGACCCCGACCTCCTTCTGCTTGGACTTGTAGGGTGCAAACACATCCCCGGCATTCTCTGCCGTCATCGGCGCAGTGGCGCCCTTGCTCAGTCCTTCGATGTAGTTGGCATACAGCGAGACCTGGTCAGTGACCTTGACCAGCAATGCCGCCGCCGGTGTATTGGCCGCCTCGTCATACCCCGGGACGTTGCGTGCGCCGGTTTTGACGTTAAAGGTGTCGGTGCGCACTTGCTGGCGGCGCAAGCCAAGGGTCAGCTGCACCCGATCATCAAGGATCGACAGGGTGTCTGCCAGGCCGTAGCTGGTCAGACGGGTTTCGGAGTGGGCAATATAAGGAAAGTCCCTGGCCGCCGCCGGGCCCCACACCGGGTTGTAAATATTGGTGACCCACTCGGCCCCCGGCACATTTCTGCGCCCGTAGTCCTTTTGCGTATCGCCATAGTGGGTGGCATTCAGGGTCCATTGGTGCTTGATCGCACCCGTTTGCAAATGCCCCCGCACGCCCATCTCCCCGGAGGTTTTTTCCAGGTCCATTTTCAATTGGCCCATCTTGGTCTCAAAGTCACCCGCATCGTTGAATACCGTCGCCAACATCGTGCCGCTGTATTCGTAGTGAGTCTGGCTCATGCCGTAGGCGGCATAGGCCATCAGGCTGTCGGTCAGGTCGTACTCACCGCGGATGATGGCCCCCCGGTCCGTTGTCTGCACATAGGCCCAGTCAGGGTTGAGCAGTGTATCGGCCTTGGGCGGTTTGGGCACCGCCACGCCTGGGCCCAGGTTAATGCCACGGTTCTGACCGCGCACACGATCTTCGGCTTCATACAGGTCAGCAGACAGGCGTACACGCTCGCCACGCCAGTCCAGGCCGAGCGAGGTCAGCTCAGCTTTCGGCTTTTGATGGTCGATCGCGCCGTCACCCTCGCGGTACACCCCGTTAAAACGGACACCGAACTGGTTGTCATCGCCAAAACGCCGACCGACGTCCACATGCCCGCCGAACTGCGCATCGGACATATAGGTACCGGTCAGTCGGGTCAACGGCTCATCCCCTGCCCGCTTGGGCACCAGGTTGACGCTGCCGCCCACCGAGCCGCCCGGCGGCATGCCATTGAGCAGGGCCGACGGGCCCTTGAGCACTTCGATGCGCTCGTACATTTCTGGCGAGATCCGGTAGTAAGGCGCCACGCCATACAGGCCGCCGATGCTCACATCGCTGATACTGCTGGCGAAGCCGCGGATCGAGTAGTTCTCGCTGAAGGTGCCGGTCAGGCCGTTGCTGAACACTGCAGGGTCGGTGGCGGCAATCACCTGGGTAATGTTCTGGGCCTGGCGATCGGCAATGTATTTTTCCGTGTAGCTGATGGTACTGAACGGCGTTTCCATAAAGTCCTTGTTGCCCAGCAGGCCCACCCGGCTGCCATAGGCCACTTGATCACCCGCGTAACTGGGGGGCAAACCGGCAGGCCCGGCCATGTCGCCCTCGACCAGGGTTGCGGGCAGGGTTGAGACGTCGCCGTGTTCTTCTTCGGCCAAACTCTCGGCACAGGCTGTCAGCCCTGTCATGCCCAGGGTCAGGCCCAGGAGCACGGTCTGCACGGCTTTAGCGGTGCGGCTCAAGGCAAAAACTGCGCAGGGTGGCGCAATGCGAGGATGTAGAGGGCGTTTGCTCACGCGAGGACTCCGTTGGTTGAGAGATTGTTTTTTATATGAATCAGAATGCTAGAAATGAAACTAATGAGAATCGTTAAACCTCAATAAAAAGCCTGGCCCGGGCCTGCCCTGCCTTAGCCCTGATAGCCCTTGAGCACGTCGTCGATCAGCAGTTTCAAGGAGGTCGGGCTGGCCCCGGTGACGTACCAGGCCTGGGCATCGACAAAGATCACCCGGCCGTTTTTCCAGGCATTGGTCTGGCGCAACAGTGGGTTGCCCATACTCCGGGCATCCATGACCGGGCGGCCCTCCATCACGGCGGTGCGGTCCACCACATAGATAATGTCGGGGTTGGCCTGCTGGATAAATTCACTGGACACCGGCTGGCCATGCAGACCGGTTGCAGTCGACGGCCCGGCGGGTTTTACCCCGAGGTCGTTGAAGACAAAGCCGTAACGCGAGTGAACGCCGAAAGCGCTGTAGGCGCCGTTGTTGTGCAACACCACCAGGGCTTTTTCAGGGCGCTCCCGGGTAATGGCCCTGGCCTGCTCCACCTTGGCATCCAGTTCGGCCACTTTTTGCTGCGCCAGCGCCTGCTTGCCAAACACTTGCCCCAGGGTCAGCAGGTGAGCCCGGATAACGTCGATATGCCGCGCCTCGCTGTCGCGATAATCGACATCGAAGTGCAGGGTCGGCGCCATCTCGCTCAGTTCGCCATAGTGGCTGGCCTGCAGCGAGGTGATCAGGATCAGGTCCGGCCGTGCGCCATGTACCCGCTCCAGGTTGGGTTGCACGATGGCCCCCAGGTCCTCAACACCCGGCGCATCCTTGTAGCGGGCAAGAAAGTGCGGGACAAAATCCTTGGGCATGCCCGCCACGGGCACGCCCAACTGATCAAGAAAGTCGACCTCATTCATGTCCAGCGCAACCACCCGTTGTGGCACATGCTCGATCAGGGTGGTGCCCAGTTGGTGCTGCACCCGAACCGCTGCGTACCCTCCCTGCTCTGCCGGTGCGCGGGTGGCTGGGCGGGGTATTTCGCCGCTGCTGTCATTGCACCCTTGCACCGCCAGCGTGGCGGCAATCAACAGGACCAGCGGCCTGAGGCGATATATGTGATGGAAGGTCATTGCCGTTCTCATTAGGGGTTGAAGTAGTTGCACAAACGCCCGCGCGGGCCCTGGCTGATGTCGAAGTCCAGCCCGTACAGTTCACCCAGCCGCGCTTCGGTAATCACCTCGTCCACGCTGCCGGCGCACTGCACTGCCCCCGCTTTCATGGCGACGATATGGTCGCTGTAGCTGGCGGCAAAGTTGATGTCATGCACCACCAGAATTACCGTGCGCCCGTGCTCGTCACACAGCCGGCGCAGCGCCCGCATAATCTGCACGGCGTGCTTGATATCGAGGTTGTTGAGGGGTTCGTCGAGCAGCAGGTAGTCGGTCTGCTGGGCGATGGTCATGGCCAGAAACGCCATTTGCCGTTGCCCGCCGCTGAGTTCGTCGAGGTAGGCATGGCGCAGCGGCTGCAGCGACAAAAAGGCGATGGCTTCGTCGATCACCTGGTGGTCCTCGCGGGTCAGGGCGCCCCGGCTGTAGGGGAAGCGCCCGAAGGCGACCAGCTCCTGTACGGTCAGGCGCAGGTTGAAGTCCGGCGACTGGCGCAACGTGGCGACACGCCGGGCGTATTCGCCCACGGGAATGCCCGCCACCGTTCGCCCCTCGAGGCAAACGGTACCGACGCAGGGTTGCATCAGCCGGGCAATCATCATCAGCAGCGTGGTTTTGCCCGCGCCATTGGGGCCGATCAGCGAGGTCAGGCGTTGCCCCGCAAAGCGGGCATCAACACCTCGCAAAACGGTTTTGCTGCCATAGGCCTTGTGCAGGTTGTGAACGGTGATCATGGCGCTCCTCGGGTACGCACCATCAGCACCAGGAAATATCCGCCACACAGCAGATTGATCAGGATGCCGACCGTGGTTGTGTAGTTGAAAACATGCTCGACCAGCAGCTGGGCGGCGATAAACAGGCCGATGGCAACCGCACTGCCCAGCGCCAGCGTGACCCGGTGCCTGAACGTGCGGGCCAGGGCATAGGTGCTATTGGCAACGAAAATACCCATAAAGGCCGTTGGCCCCAGCAGGCTGGTCGATACCGCAACCAGGGCCGCGATCAGGGCCAGGTGCAGGCGCACGCTGTGCCGATAATCGACCCCCAGGGATATCGCCTGGTCACGGCCCAGCGACAGCACGTCGAGGGTGGCCAGGCTCTTGCGCCCCACCAGGGCGACTGCTGCCACCACCAGCGCGCCATACAACAATTGCGGCGTTTGCACCCGATTGAACGAGGCCAGGCTGAAGCTCTGCAGTACCGAAAACTCACCGGGGCTGACCTTGAGCTGGACAAACTGGGTAAACGTGCTGATCACCAGAGTCAGCACCAGCCCGACCAGCAGCAGGGTGTACACGTTGCTGTTGCCGTCCCGGAACAGCCAGCGGTGGATCCCCCATGAATAGGCCAGCATCACCACCACAGACAGCAGGAAGTTGCCGTGGATGCCGAGCAACACCACGCTGCTGGTGCCAAGAAACAACACCAGCAAGGCCTGTAACAACAGGTACACGGCCTCGTAGCCCATGATCGCCGGCGTCAGGATGCGGTTGCCGGTCAGGGTCTGGAAGGTGATTGACGACCAGGCGATGCACACGCCACCGATGACCATCGCCCCCAGCCGGGTCAGCCGCCTGGGGATCACATACTCAACGTCCATGCCTGCGCCCAGAAACACAAACACCAGTGCCAGCAGCGTAACGGTGCCCCACACGGCCAGTCGGGGTTGCAGGCGCCTCATCGCTGCCTCCAGATGATCAGCGCGAGAAACAGCACGCCACCCACGCTGCCTGCGGTCAGGCCAATCGGCACCTCGAACGGGTAGATCAGGACGCGCCCGAGAATATCGCAGGCCAGCAGCAGGCTGGCCCCGCTCAGCGCCACGATGGGCAATGTACGCCCCAGGTTGTCGCCGTAACGCAACGCCACCAGATTGGGAATCACCAGCCCGACAAAGGGGATCGCGCCCACGCTGATCACCGTGGCCGACACCGTGACCGCCACCAGCAGCAGGCCCAGCGCCACGGTGGCCGGATAGTTCAGACCCAGGCTGGTGGCCATGCCCTCACCCATGCCGACCAGGGTGAAACGGTGTGCATACAGGTAGGTCAGCGCAACGATCGGCAAGATCAGGTAGATGATTTCGTAACTGCCCTGCACCACCCGGGAGAAGTCCCCCAGCAGCCAGCCCTGCATGCTTTGCATGATGTTGTGGCGATATGCGTAGAACTCGGCGATGGCACTCAAGACGCCGCCATACATCAGGCCGATGACCGGCACCAGCACCGTGCTCTTGAACTGGATGCGGCGAATCAGCAGCACAAACACCAACCCCGCGGCGAAGCAGACTACCAGCGCAAACAGCATGCGTACCGGCACGCTGGCAGCGGGCACCAGGGCCAGCGACAACAGGATGCCAAGCTTGGCGGCATCCAGGCCGCCCGAGGTGGCCGGCTCGACAAACTTGTTGCGCACAAGATGCTGCAAGATCACCCCGCACACCGACAGGCCAACGCCAGTGAGCACCAGTGCGGCCAGGCGTGGCAGGCGACTGGCAGTCAAGGTCAGCCAGGCATCCCCCGACCACTCCAGTTGCCGCGCCCCCACCAGCAACGAGGTCACGCAAAGCAAGGCAAATACGGCCAACCCGCCTGCACGCATCAGGCTTGCCCGCCGATACGCCAGCCCTTGGCCACCCGGCGCTGCGCCAGGAAATGGGCATAACGCCCTGCGCCGGCCAGCAATGCCGCCGGCGCTCCCTGCTCGACAACCCGGCCTTGGTCGAGCACCACGATCTGATCGGCCATAGCAATCGTCGACAGTTGGTGCGCAATCACCACCAGGGTGCGGCGCCCGCGCAGCCTGGCCAGGGTCTGGGCGATCAGTTGCTGGTTGTCGGCATCCAGCGCGGCCGTGGCCTCGTCCACCAACAGGATGGGTGCATCCTTGATCAGCGCACGCGCAATACCGATACGCTGACGCTCGCCACCCGACAGCCGCGCCCCGCCCTCGCCGACCTGGGTATCAAGCCCCTGCGGCAAACGCTCGATCAGTTCGCTGACTCCGGCTTGCTGCACTGCGTCAAGGAGTTCGGCGTCACTGGCGGCGGGTTTGCCCAGGCGAATATTGTCGGCAATGCTGCCCTGGAACAGATAACTGTCCTGGAAGATCTGGCTGATCTGAGCGGCCAGTTGAGTGCTGGTCATCTGCCGCACATCCACCCCGCCGATCAGTACGCAGCCCTGGCTTGGGTCATAAAACCGCGCAATCATCCGTACCAGGGTGGTCTTGCCCGAACCGGAGGCGCCAATCAACGCGGTCATGCTGCCCGGCTCGATACGCAGGCTGATGCCCTGCAGCACTTCGGGCTGGTCGGGGGCATAGCGCATGCCGAGGCTGCGCAACTCGATCGAAGCATCCGCCGGTTGCTGCGGCTGTTGCGGTTGCACCAGGGGCTGGGCGGCGAACAGGCTCTGCACGGCCGCAAGCTGGCCGCAGGCGCTGCGCAGGATCTCGGCATAGCTGGCCACGTCCAGCAGCGGCTCGATGTAGCGACTGCTCAGGACCAGCGCAACGATCACGGCAACCACTGACGCCCCCTGCACCTCCAGGCCCAGCCGCGGGCTGAGCCACAGGGCTGCGGCCACCAGCAGCGCAGCAAAGATCGCCTGCACCACCCAGGCATTGAGCACCACCGAGAGTGACGATTGTACGATCAGCCGCAAGCCAGACTGACGCTGGCGCTCGATGGCTTGTTCGAGCAACCGGGTACTGGCGCCTGCGCCGTTGAACGCGCGCAACACCGACTGGGCCTGGGCAAACTCGACCATGCGCTGGCTGGCCTCGGCAAATTGCCCCTGGAAAGCCCGGTCGCTGCGCCGTCCCAGGCGCGCGCTGAGCCATAAGGCCGCGGTCAAAACCACCAGCCCCAGCAGTGCAATCAGGCCCATTGGCCAGTTCAGCAGCCAGAGCGCAACAACGATCACCAATGGCGTCACCGCCCCGGTGATCACCGGGGTGAATACATGCGCCGGCAACTGGGCCAGGGCCATCATGCCCTGGGTAATCACATGGCCCAACTGGCGGGTGTTTTGCGCGGTAAACCAGCCCAGGGGCAAGCCTGCCACATGGTCACCGATACGATGGCGGGCGCCTTGCAAAATGACCACGCCCACGGCCACGCCTGCCCTTTCCACGCGGCGCCGCCCGGCCCAGCAGGCGAGCATGCCGGTCAGCATCAGTGCCAGCCAGAGTGCCGCACCACGCATATCACCAGTAAGCAGACGCCCCAGCACCGGCACCAGGGTGGTCAGGGTCAAACCGCTGAGCAAGCCATAGACCACGGCCAGGCGCAGATAACGATAAAACACCGGCGCGTCGTCGCCCAGCAGCTGTAAAAAGGACTTCAGCATGACGGCTCCGCCAGTTGGTCGAGAGTTTGATAGCCGCCCTGCGCCCATAAATGCGCATAGAGGCCGCCGCGGGCGAGCAGTTCAGCGTGATTGCCCTGCTCGCACACCCTGGCGTTGTCGAGCACGATGATCTGGTCGGCGTGCATCACGGTGTCGAGCCGGTGGGCGATAACCAGCAGCGTGCGACCCTGGGCAAAGTGCGACAGCGCGTCCTGGATCGCGACTTCGCTTTCGGCGTCGGCTGCCGCCGTGGCTTCGTCCAGCACCAACACGGGCGGGTCGAGCAGCACAGCGCGGGCGATGCTCACCCGCTGCTGCTCGCCACCGGACAACTGCGCGTCTTCACCCACCACCGAGTCATAGCCACGCGGCAAAGCCAGGATGCGTTCATGAATGTTGGCCATGCGCGCAGCGTCCTCGATCTGCTGCTGGCTGGCCGACGGCCTGCCCAGGGCAATGTTGGCGCGCACACTGGCGTGGATCAGGCGCACCTCCTGCAAGACAAAACCGATATGCCGGTACAGGGTTGCCGTGTCGAGATCACGCAGGTCCGCGCCGCCCAGGGTGATGCGCCCTTGGCTGGGGTCAAAAAAGCGCAGCAGCAGGCGCGCCAGGGTCGACTTGCCAGCACCGGAGCGGCCGACAATGGCGGTGGTGGTGCCCGGTTTGAGCCTCAGGTTGATCGCCGTGAGCACCGGCTGCCCGTGGTCATAGCTGTAGCCGACGTGCTCCAGGCAAATTTCGCTGCCCACAGGCGTGTGCTGCATGCCGGGTGCCGGCTGTTCCAGCACCGGGGTTTGCAGCAGGGCCTGCACGCGGCTGGCGGCTGCCACGCCGTGGTTCAGGTCATGGGTGAGGTAATGCAACAACAGCAGAGGCCCGCACAGCCCGGGGGTGACCAGGGCGAACGGCAGCACCTGCAACGGCGTTATCCAGCCCAGCGCCACAAACAGGCTGCCGAAAACCAGCACCCCACCCAGCACGGTCACGGGCGCGATCATGGCATTGGCATTGGCCATCGACCCCACCAGCGGGCGGGTGAAACCGATAAAGGCGCGGGCAAACGCATCGACAGCCTCGCGGTAGCTGCCCTGGGCCTTGTCTGCGCCAGCAAATGCCTTGAGCACCGGCATGCCGTTGACGAACGCCACCACGGCATTGTCGATACGGCCCATGCCCGCGACGAACGCCTGCATATTGTGCTCGCTGGCCTTGACCGCCCGGGTGAAAAATATAAAGAAACCGGGAAACGGCAGGATCGAGACCATTGCCAGGCGCCAGTCCAGCGCAAACAGATAGATCAGCGAAATGGCCACGGCACCGCCCGCGCGCCCCACCGTGGTGTAGAAATGCGCGGTGAGGCTGTGCAGCGTATTGATATCGTCCTGTATCGCCTGCTTGACCTCCCCCGCTGCCCGCTGCGTGAACCAGCCCAACGGCACACGGCTCAGGCGCCGCACAATGGCCAGGCGCAAATGATGGGTGATGCGGTTGTCGGCCAGGTGCGCCAGCAACTCGCCCGCCGTGATCAGCAACATGCCAAGGCACAGGCTGGTGACAGCGACCAGTACCGACCACCACAACTGGCCCGACCCATGTTCGAGGTTGCCCAGCACTGTCTGGCCGATATGGGCAATGGCGGCCAGTGGCACCAGGGTCAGCATGGAGCCGATGGCAGCCAGCATGGCAGCGACGATCAGGCGCCCACGGATAGGGGCCAGCAGCTGGCTGATCGGGCCGCGCACCTTGGGGTTGGCCGAGGCTGAATGAGGAGAGTCCATGACAATCAAGGGTCCGCAAATACACAAAAAGGAAAGGCCGGGGGTGTTTCTCAAGGTGCCGGAGCACCGGGATTGGCCCCTGGAATCAGAATACTAATTAGTTGCATGACTATAAACTAATTTGCGAAATCCTGACAAGCCAGCTAAAACACAGCCTTCACCGTTCAAGGATTTGTCATGAAAGCGCCACAACCACCTGCCGCTCGAGGGCGTCCGCGCACCATCACCCGCGAACGCATCGTCGATGCAGGCATCGAAATCGGCTTGCCGAACATCACCTTTGTCGGCGTTGCCGCTGCATTGGGGGTCAGCCATATGGCGCTGTACAAGCACGTTGCCAATCTGGAGGCGCTCAAAAGCATGGTCGCCGAGGAGATCTTCACCCGCTGGCAGATCCCCCGCGCCCAGGCCGACCAGCCGGGTACCCTGAAGGAGTATTTGCTCGGGTTTGCCACCTCGGTGCGGGTGTTCGTCAAGGCCCACCCCGGGCTGACGCCTTATGTGATTCGCAGGCTGGCCGCGACGCAGCCGATGCTCACCAAGATCGACGAACATCAGCGCCACATAGCCCAGATCTATGCCATTTCTATAGAAAATGCCCGCTGGCTGCTGGCAACCATTGCCTTCCACGGCATTGCCGTCGCCGACACGGTGTATTCGGTCACCTGCCGCGAACCGCTGCTGGAGGCGGACCGCGCAAGTGAGGAGGCAGAAATGGAAATCGAGCTGGCCCAAGGCATGCGCGCGCTTATCGTCGGTGCGCTGGTGCTGCTTCAAGAAGAAAATCCGGGGCTTGCCCCGCCCGTCAAGACGCCGTCATAACCGCCGTGCCGGCCCCCTGCAATTGACAGGGAACTACTGGGCCAGAGCGGGTCAAACCCAACTCATATCGTTCATGTGATTGAACGCAGGAGTTGGATGATGAGCAGTAAAACGACCCACGGCTGGGCATGGGCCTACAACAAGATTCGCGGCCTGCAGTGCTCCCGGCTAACCTCAGCCTACAGGGCGACCCTGTATGTGCTGCGAGGTGATACGGGCATTTTCCACAGCGATGTCAGCTGGCAAAAAAACCGGATCAGGCGTTAAACACGTAACGATCGAACTTTAAACTTTATGCGCCCTCTATATCTTTAGGGGCATAAGGTCCCTGAATGAGTGTCTTGCTAACTATCGACTGAGGTTAATGACATGCGGATTACATTACCCGTTCTACTACTGGGCATGGTGATATCGCAGGGAGCAATGGCCGCTGGAGATGGATCTGCCGCCGTCGGCGGCGGTGTTGGCGGTGCGCTGGGCAATATTGTCGGCCAACAGCTGGGTGGCTCCACCGGGGCCGCCGTCGGTGCTGGTCTGGGCGGTGCTGCAGGTGGCGCACTCGGCGCGCAAAAAGGCAGTAAAACCGAAGCCGCCATCGGTGGCGGGCTTGGCTCGGCAGGCGGCTCTGTGATCGGCCATCAGTTGGGTGGCTCCACCGGCTCGACCATCGGCGCAGGCGTGGGCGGTGCCGTCGGCGGCGCAGTCGGCAACAACCTGGGCAACGATGGCGACCGCCATCACTCCAATGGCAATGGCAATGGCAATGGCAATGGCAAGGGTAAACACAAGCACAAAAACAAGCACCGCTAACGAGCCCTATAGTTAAGGCCCAAGAGCCCGACCTGATGTCGGGCTTTTTTGTGCCCCGGTGGCCGCTCATCCACCCTGATGACCGGCCATCTGCCATCTGCCGATTCGTCCTACAGGCCAATGGCGGCACTGCTATGCTCGATTTAATCAACAGTCATGGTGCAGTTTCTCTAGACGCTCCGGTACAGGGATAAAAGGATCGTATGGGAAAACCTTCAGGAAATGGATTCCGGAAACCATTGAATATACGGGGCGAACTCCGAAAAGCCAGACGAGTAGGAACTTAAATAAGGAGATTTAACGTATGACTGCTCAAGAGCAACTCGTTGGCGGATGGACTGTCTACCACAAGCTGACTCCAAAGGATCAGGAAGTATTCAAAGAAGCCCTGACCGGGTTCGTGGGTGTGCAGTACTCACCGGAGCTGGTTTCGACCCAGGTCGTCAATGGCACCAACTATCGCTTCAAATGCACCGCAACACTGCCTGGCTCGCCCGGCACATCATGGCAAGCCATCGTGGAAACCTACGCGCCAATTAATGGCAAACCGCACATTACCCAGATCCATCGGGTCTAAGCGCGTATAAACCCTTCGGGGCGCGCCGCGAGTGCGCCTCGAAGGTTCCTCTGCCACCTCCCGCAAACAAAGGTTTGAAGCACCCGCCCGATTCCCCGTACCCTGTGCGTTGAATACCCCCCGCAAGTACCGTCCCTCAATCCAGATTGCCTGGCCCCGCAGAAGTGTTGAACATGCCCAGCAAACCAGCCGCAGAAAGCCCGATGGCGACTGCAGCAGAGATAGAACACGCCATCCTGACCCTGAACCGAATGGCCGAACGCCTGTGGGGCGATGGCCGCGAAACTGAAGCCAAGGCCCTGCTCGATGCGCTGGACGCCCTGAACCGGGCGCTGGACCGCATCCGCATTGGCGAAATGGGTCGCGCCGCGACTCTGCACTGAGCACCCGGCGTTTTTTGTAGCCCAAGGCACTTGCACGATCGCCTCGCTGGCGGTAATGCTCGGTCTGACTTCAACAATACCGACAAGGCTGCTATCGCCATGGTGGTGATGCGCCGCGAACTTTGCGACTAGGCTGCACCGGATACACACCTCATATAAAAATAATCGAGTGTCGTGAGCCGCCATGAATATCCTCTACGATGAACGCGTCGACGGCGTACTGCCTGACGTTGATAAAGCCGCCCTGTTGCACGCCTTGCAAACGCGCTTGCCGCAGCTTGAAGTCCTGCATGAGCGTGAACAACTCGCGCCCTACGAGTGCGACGGGCTGTCGGCCTATCGCACCACGCCCCTGCTGGTGGCATTGCCCCGTCACCTCGACGAGGTGCAAGAGCTGTTGCGCATCTGCCATCAGATGCGCGTGCCGGTGGTCGCACGGGGGGCCGGCACGGGGTTGTCCGGCGGTGCCTTGCCCCTGGAAAAAGGCCTGCTGCTGGTGATGGCGCGCTTTGACAAAATCCTCCATATCGACCCTGGCGCGCGCACTGCACGGGTTCAGCCGGGGGTACGCAACCTGGCGATATCCCAGGCTGCGGCGCCCTTTGGCCTGTACTACGCGCCCGACCCGTCCTCGCAAATCGCCTGCTCAATCGGCGGCAATGTCGCGGAAAACGCCGGTGGCGTGCATTGCCTGAAGTACGGCCTGACCGTCCACAACCTGCTCAGGATCGAGGTACTGACCGTCGACGGCGAACCGCTGACCCTGGGCTCGGACGCGCTCGACGCGCCAGGTTTCGATCTGCTGGCGCTGTTTACCGGCTCCGAAGGCATGCTCGGGGTCATCACCGAGGTGACGGTCAAGCTGCTGCCCAAACCGCAGACCGCCAAGGTGCTGCTGGCGGCCTTCGACAGTGTCGAGCAAGCCGGCCGGGCCGTGGCCGACATCATCGCCGCCGGCATCATCCCCGGCGGCCTGGAGATGATGGATAACCTGGCCATCCGCGCCGCCGAAGACTTTATTCATGCCGGCTACCCTGTTGATGCCCAGGCCATTTTGCTGTGCGAGCTCGATGGCGTTGAGGCCGATGTCCACGACGACTGCAACCGCGTGCGCCAGGTACTGGAGCAGGCGGGTGCCAGCGAAGTCCGCCAGGCCAGGGACGAGGCCGAACGGGTACGTTTCTGGGCCGGACGCAAGAACGCCTTTCCCGCCGTGGGCCGCCTTGCGCCGGATTACTATTGCATGGACGGCACCATTCCGCGCCGGCAACTGGCGGGCGTGCTGCAGGCCATTGCCGCCTTGTCGGCCGCCTACAACCTGCGGGTTGCCAACGTGTTCCACGCCGGTGACGGCAATATGCACCCGCTGATCCTGTTCGATGCCAACCAGCCCGGCGAGCTTGATCGCGCCGAAGCCCTGGGCGGCAAGATCCTTGAGCTGTGCGTGAAAGTCGGGGGCAGCATTACCGGTGAGCACGGCGTGGGTCGCGAAAAGATCAATCAGATGTGCGCGCAGTTCAACAGCGACGAACTGACCCTGTTTCATGCCGTCAAAGCCGCCTTCGACCCTGCTGGCCTGCTCAACCCCGGCAAGAACATCCCGACCCTGCACCGCTGCGCCGAATTCGGCGCCATGCATGTACACGGCGGGCAGTTGCCCTTCCCCGAACTGGAGCGTTTCTGATGCACACGAGCGAGGATCTCGATAACAGCAGCGTGCTGCTGGAGCAGGTCAACCAGGCCCTGCACAGCGGCACTGCGCTACGCATTCAGGGCGCCAACAGCAAGATGTTCCTGGGCCGCGCCGTGGCCGGCGAAGTGCTCGACACTCGCAACCATCGCGGTATCGTCAGCTATGACCCCACCGAACTGGTGATCACTGCCCGTTGCGGCACACCGCTGGCGCAATTGACCCATGTACTGGAACAGTCACGCCAAATGCTGCCCTGCGAGCCACCCGCCTACGCTGGCGCCACGGTGGGCGGCATGATTGCCAGCGGGCTGTCAGGGCCTCGCCGGCCGTGGGCGGGCTCGGTCAGGGACTATGTGCTGGGCACCCGGGTCATCACCGGGCACGGCAAGCATTTGCGTTTTGGCGGCGAGGTGATGAAAAACGTTGCCGGTTATGATCTGTCACGGCTGATGGCAGGCAGTTACGGCTCTCTTGGGGTGATCACCGAGGTGTCGCTCAAGGTGCTGCCCAAACCACGGCAGTGCCTGAGCATCAGCCTGCAGATGAGCAGCGAACGTGCCCTGCTGCGCCTGGCCGAGTGGGGGCAGCAACCGCTGCCGATCAGCGCCGCCTGCCACGACGGGCAGCGTCTGCACCTGCGCCTTGAGGGCGGTGAAGGCTCGGTGGCAGCCGCCCGTGAGCGGCTGGGCGGCGATCTGCTGGACGGCGCCTTCTGGGCTGATCTGAACGCACAGCGCCTGGATTTTTTCACCGCTGGCTCGCCTCTCTGGCGCCTGTCCCTGCCCAACAACACCCCGGCCCTGGCCTTGCCCGGCCAGCAGTTGATCGATTGGGGCGGCGCCCAGCGCTGGCTCAAGTCGGATGCCGAAGCGAGCTGGATTCGCGCTGTCGTCGCCGAGGTCGGCGGGCATGCCACCTGCTACAGCCGCGGCCTTGTCGACAGCCCGTTCCAGCCGCTGCCTGCGGCCCTGCTGCGCTATCAGCGCAGCCTCAAATACCAGCTCGACCCGCAGGGTATTTTCAACCCCGGTCGACTGTACGCGGAGCTTTGAGCCATGCAGACCACCCTGAGCGAACTCGCCCGGCAACTGCCCCGTGCCGCAGAAGCCGAACGCATTCTGCGCACCTGCGTGCATTGCGGCTTCTGTAACGCCACCTGCCCGACCTACCAGTTGCTCGGCGATGAACTGGATGGCCCCCGGGGCAGGATTTACCTGATCAAGCAGGTGCTTGAAGGCAATGCGGTGACACGCAAGACCCAGCAGCATCTGGACCGTTGCCTGTCGTGCCGTAACTGCGAAACCACCTGCCCTTCGGGGGTCGACTACCACAACCTGCTGGATATCGGCCGCGCGCTGGTCGATGCCCGGGTGCCAAGGCCGCTGGCCCAGCGCCTGGTGCGCGAAGGCTTGCGCCGCGTAATAGCCAATGCCGCGCTGTTCAAGGGCCTGATCGGCAGCGGGCAGGTATTGCGCCCCTGGCTGCCCTCCCCCCTGCAGGCCAGGCTGCCGCGCACCCCGCCTGCACCCATCCCCCGCCCGAGCCGCCAGCATGCGCGGCTCGTACTGCTGCTCGAAGGTTGCGTGCAACCGGGCCTGTCACCCAACACCAACGCAGCCACGGCCAGCGTGCTCGACCGCTTGGGTATCAGCGTAATCCCGGCGCCGCAAGCCGGGTGCTGCGGTGCCGTGGATTATCATCTGGACGCCCAGGCCGCCGGCCTTGATCGCGCCCGCCGCAATATCGATGCCTGGTGGCCGGGGATTGCCCAAGGGGCCGAAGCGATCGTGCAAACCGCCAGCGGCTGCGGTGCCTTTATCAAGGACTACGGCCACCTGCTCGGCAGCGACCCGGCCTATGCCGAAAAAGCAGCCAGGGTCAGTGCGCTGGCCAGGGACCTGGTGGAAGTGCTGCGCGACGAGCCGCTGGGCACACTTGGCGTGCGCAGCGATCTGCGACTGGCGTTCCACTGCCCCTGCACCTTGCAGCACGCGCAAAAACTCGGCGGCGCGGTTGAAGGCGTACTCACTGAGCTGGGCTTCAACCTGAGCGCCGTGCCCGACAGCCACCTGTGCTGCGGCTCGGCGGGTACCTATTCACTGACCCAGCCCGAACTGTCCCGGCAACTGCGCGACAACAAACTCAACGCGCTGGAAAGCGGGCACCCGCAGGTCATCGTCACCGCCAATATCGGCTGCCAGGCGCACCTCGACAGCGCTGGCAGAACCCCGGTGCGACACTGGATCGAACTGGTTGCAGAGGCATTGCCCGAGCCTGAAGCGGCGCCATGAAAGTCGGCCGCCATCAAGCCTTGGCGCCTAACCGGGCAAGCACCTCTGCGATCAACGGGTTGGGCCGTCCGGTATTCCAGGCCACGGCGGTGGTGACCACGCTGAGTTTCTGGCTCAGCGCGCGAAACACCACATTGGCAGGGGCCAGTTTTTTCATGGATGCCGGCACCAGCGCAATGCCCTGGCCATAGCTGACAAAAGCAATTTGCGAGGCCACTGAACGCACTTCATGCAGCACCCGCGGGGAAAAACCGCTGGCCCGGCAGGTGGCAATCAAGTTGTCGAAATACACCGGGCTGACCTGGCGCGAAAACATCACCAAAGGTTCATTGGACAAGCTCGACAGGCTGATCCGCGTGCGCGCCGCCAGGGGATGGTCGCTGGGCAGGGCCAGCACCAGGCGATCTTCCAGTAGCGGCACGGACTGGATCGAGGCGCCCAGGTCACCGTCCAGGCGGGCGAACGCCAGATCGATATCCCCCGCTTCCAGCGCCGGCACCGCCTCGACGCTGTCTATTTCCCGCACAGAGACGGTCAGGTGCGGGTATGCCTCTTTCAATTGCTCAATCAACCCCGGCAGCACATCAAACATGGCCGTTGAAATCGCACCGATGGTCAGCATCCCCGACTGCCCTCCCAGCGCTTCCTCCACAGCCAGCTCCAGGCGCTCCAGTTGCTCGGCGAACTTGCGCACCGCGGGCAGGATCGCCGCGCCCACCGGGGTCAGCTTGGCGCCGCGGCGTGAGCGCTCGAACAACTTGACCTTGAGCGCCTGTTCCAGCACCTGGATCTGCTCGCTCAGTGGCGGTTGGGACATGCCGAGGCGCTTGGCGGCACGGCCGAAATTCTGCTCTTCGGCCACGGTCAGAAACAGCCACAGATGCCGAATCAGGCGAAAATTGATCATGCTTCATCCATAGGTTAAACATATGCAAGTCTTACGTTAACAGGAATATACCTATCAAACAGCCTCGCTGACACTGGCTGCCTTAATGACCTGAGGGCAGCGCAATGACTCAACCCAGCAACACCTTGCTCGAACGCCTGGCGGCACTGGATACCAACACGGTATCCGATGCCCTGGATTTCCTCGGCCTGGCAGGTGCCACCGTGGGGCTGCGGCCCCTGTGGAACTGTCCAAAAATTGTCGGCCGCGCCAGCACCGTGTTGCTGGCAGCCCAGTGCGAAAAGGCCTCCAGCGCGCACCTGATCACCCCCGTGGTCGCACAGATCAACAGTGCTGACCGGGTGCTGGTAATCGCAGGCGGTCTCGAAGGCATCTCCTGCTGGGGCGATATCCTCGCCAACGCCGCCACGGCAAAACAACTGCGGGGCACCGTGATCGACGGTTGCAGCCGGGATATCGACGGCAGTGCCGCCATCGGTTACCCGGTGTATGGCCGTGGCGTGACCATGATCAGCGCACGCAACCGCGTGCGGCAGATCGGTGCTGGGGTCACTATCACCGTGGCAGGCGTGGCCGTCAGTGAAGACGACTATGTGATCGCCGACAACTGCGGCACGGTATTTGTGCCTCAGGGCCATATCGAGCAAGTCATCGAACTTGGCGAGCGTATCGCCCACCGCCAGGCAGGCATGCTGCAGGCTGTGCGCAGCGGTTGCTCGGTGGCTGAGGTCATGCACGACGCACAGTTCGACGCCATTGCCCCGGAGCACGCCTGATGAACCTTGATGACAAAGCACTGGTGGCCCTGTTTGACGGCCTCGACACCCCTGCTGTTTCCGATGCCCTGGACAAGCTCGGCCTGCCCGGCCAATGCCTGGGCATCGCGCCGCTGGGCAACTACAGCCAGGTGGTCGTCGGCCCGGCATTTACCGTGCAGTACGTTGCCGCCAGTGTGCCTGCCGGCACCGTAGGCGACTTTATCGACGCCGTGCTACCAGGTGATGTGGTGGTGATCGACAATGCCGGGCGTACCGACTGCACCGTGTGGGGCGACATCATGACCCAGTACGCCGGAAACCGGCATATCGCCGCCACTGTGATCGACGGTGTATGCCGTGACGTCAACAAGGCGCTGGGCGACGGTTATCCGATCTTCAGCCGGGGCCGCTTTATGCGCACCGGCAAGGACCGTGTGCAGGTGCAGTCGCTCAACCAGCCCGTGTCCATTGGCACGGCACGGGTTTGCGCCCGCGATATCGTGGTTGCCGATGCCAATGGCGTGGTCATCGTGCCCCGTGCCCGGGCCGCTGAAGTGGCAGCCTGTGCGCGCCAGATCGAGCGGGTCGAAGCCGATATCCGTGGCCTTATCGGCCAAGGCCAGACCCTTGAAAGCGCCCGGGCCGCCCTGGGGTATCACAACCTGCAGAGGAAAGCCTGATGAACCCTTACTACCAACGGGCAAAAGCGCTGGGCAGCTCGACGCTCTATGAGGCTTCGCACCTGCCTTGCGCCGTGGACAGTGATATCCGCCCGATCTGGGAAGGCGCCTTTATCGCCGCCCCGGCTTACCCGCTGCAGTGTTCACCGGGTGACAACCTGGCCTTGCATCTGGCCCTGGAGCGCGCCCCGCGTGGCAGCGTGCTGGTGGTGGGCACCGGCCACTTTATGGCCGGCTACTGGGGCGAGGTACTTACCGTTGCGGCACAAGCCGCCGGGGTGGCGGGCCTGGTCATCGATGGCGGGGTTCGTGATATCGCGGCCCTGAAAAAGCATCAATTCCCGGTCTTTGCCCGGGGCATTTCGGTCAGGGGCACGCTCAAGAGCAGCGCCCCGTCCGTGGGACAGGCTTTCCATTTCGCCGGTGTCCCTGTTGCGCCGGGGGATTGGGTGGTGGCCGACGACGATGGCGTCATCATCATTCCCCATACACAAGTGGCGCGCACCCTGGCCGAAGGCGAAGCGCGTGCCGACAAGGAAGCCCACATGATGCAGGCATTGAGTGAAGGCCGTACCACCCTTGAACTGATGAACCTGACCGAATGGAGAAGCCGCGCATGACCGACGATATCCAACGGCTCAACCGGCGCCTGGCCAGCGCACAGCCTTCGGCGACCTACCGGATCATCGACCGCGTGGCGGAGCGTCGGGCACAAGGCGCGCAGATCATCTCCCTGTGCGCGGGCGAACCGGACTTCGACACCCCGGAACATGTGCGTGCCGCTGCGTTCCAGGCCATTGAACAGGGGCACACCCGCTACACCCAGGTCGCCGGTGTGCGCTCACTGCGAGAAGCGGTGGCGGCCAAGTTTCGTCGCGAAAATGCCCTGGATGTCAGCTGGCAGGACACCCTGGTCTGCAACGGAGGCAAGCAGGTGATCTATAACGCCCTGGCCGCGACCCTCAATGAGGGTGACCAGGTCATAGTCCCGGCGCCGTATTGGGTCAGCTACCCTGAAATCGTGCAGTTGTGCGGCGGTGAACCGCACATCGTGACCTGTGACGCGGCCAGCGGTTTCAAGCTCACCGCCCAATTGCTCGCCGCTGCAATTACCCCGCAGACCCGCTGGCTGATCCTGAATTCGCCCTCCAACCCCACCGGCGCCGTGTATAGCCGCGACGAACTGCGCGAGCTGGCTGACGTGCTGCTGGCCCACCCCCATGTGCTGATCCTGGCCGACGATATCTATGAACACCTGATCTTCGATGATCAATGGTTCTACACCCTGGCCCAGGTAGAGCCCCGGCTGGCGGCGCGTACCCTGACCATGAACGGTGTGTCCAAGGCCTACGCCATGACCGGCTGGCGCATCGGCTTTGCCACCGGCCCGCGCTGGCTGCTGCAGGCGATGGAAACGCTGCAGGGCCAGCAGACTTCGGGGGCCTGCGCGGTCTCGCAACAGGCCGCACTGGCGGCACTGGAGGGGCCAAAGGACTTTATCCATGCCAGTCGCGCGGCGTTCCAGCGCCGTCGTGACCTGATGGTCGAACGGCTCAACGCCATCGGCCTGGAGTGCTGTAGCCCGGCCGGCGCTTTCTACGCATTCGCCTCATGTGCCAGCTTGATCGGCCGCACCTCGCCAGCAGGCCGGGTGCTGCACACCGACGAAGATGTTGCCCTGGCCCTGCTCGACGAAGCCAATGTGGCCGTGGTGCAGGGCAGCGCCTTTGGCCTGGGGCCGTATCTGCGCATTGCCTATGCGCTGGATGAAAGGTCCTTGCACAAGGCTTGCGAGGCGATCAGCGGGTTTTGCCAAGCCGTGCGTTAACTCGCCGCCTGTTGTGGGAGTCGGGCCTTTACGCGATGGCGGCTCCCACAGGTTTGGCGGTCACCGTGTGAGGCGCATCGTTAATGGCTCGACACTCGCCAAAGCTGATCCACCCGTGTCGTATAACTCTGGCTCATCATTTCCCGGCGCATACCCCAGTCCGGCTTGCCCGGCACGCTGGCTGCCCGCAGTGTGCCCCTGCCCCAGCGGCCATTGATGGCGTCCAGCACCGCCATCACCCGTGAAGCCTCTGCCGGTTGATTGACGGCAAACAGATCATCGGAAAACTCCCCCGGCTGACGCAGGTCCAGCAGCATGACCTCGGCCTTGCTGTATCTGAAGCCTGGCTGGAACACATGCGCCACAGCATCCACTGCAGCCCGGGTGAGCAGCCGCACATCATCGGTGGGGTATGGCAGGGTCACCACCACGCCCTTGGCGTACTTCGCTTCGTCCGGGTTGAACATGCCGGTGCGAATGCTGACGCGCACCTTTTTGCAGTACGATTTCTGTGCCCTGAGCTTTTCCGAGGCGCGCATCATGTAGGTGGCCACGGCTTCCTTGATCGGCGCCAGCTCGGTCAGGCGCTTGCCGAACATGCGGCTGCAGCAGATTTCCTGTTTGGGCGGATCGGGCTCGTCCAGTTCCAGGCAGGCCGTGCCCGATAGCTCACGCGCCGTTTTCTCAATCACCACGCTGAACTTTTTTCGCAATGACCACGGATCAGCTTTGGCCAGGTCCATCGCCGTCTTGATACCCATGCCTTCAAGATGCGCGGTCATGCGCCGCCCTACCCCCCAGACTTCCGAGACTGCGGTGTTGCGCAACACCCAGTCGCGTTCATGGTCGCCACACAGGTTGACCACACCACCGGTGTGCGCCTGCAAGCGCTTGGCCGTGTGGTTGGCCAGTTTGGCCAGGGTCTTGGTATGGGCAATGCCGACCCCCACCGGAATGCCCGTGCATTGCAGGATGCGGCTGCGCAACTGGCGCCCCATCGCGGTGGCATCAACGATGCCGCTGAGGTCGGCAAAGGACTCGTCGATGCTGTACACCTCCACCGCAGGCAGCATCGCCTCGATCAGGCTCATGACCCGTTCGCTCATGTCGCCATACAGCGCATAGTTGGACGAGAACGCCACGATCCCCAACTGCTCGAGGCGATCCTTGATCTGGAAATACGGCTCGCCCATCTTCACATGGGGCTTGGCGTCATAACTGCGGGCGATCACGCAGCCGTCGTTGTTGCTCAGCACCACGATCGGCACCCTGGCCAGATCAGGCCTGAACACGCGCTCGCAGCTGGCGTAAAAGCTGTTGCAGTCGATCAGCGCGAAAACCGGCGCAGACTTAGTGGCCATGACTGCGCACGGTGTAGGTAATCACGCCCCAGACTGTCAGCTCATCGCCTTCCAGTACATAACGATCCGGGTACTTGGGGTTTTCGGATTGCAGCACCACGCTCTTGCCGCGCAGGCACAGACGCTTGCAGATCGGATCGTTATTGAGCAGCGCCACCACCACATGACCGTGGCCTGGCTCGATGGCGCGGTCAACCACCGCAAGGTCGCCGGAATAAATCCCCACACCCTGCATGCTGTCGCCATCGATGCGCACCAGGTACACATGGGGCGCACGGATACCGAGCAGCTCATCAAGGGAAATCTCCTTCTCGATATGATCCGCCGCCGGCGACGGAAACCCGGCGGGGACTTTGAAGGAGCAAAGTGGCAGGCGAACGCCATCTGCTGCAATGGGACCGAGGGAAGTGAAGCTCATGACGCACGCCTTACGATAACTGTATGAACGTACAGTTAACTGCGTAGGACTATTCTGGTCAATTTATCTGACAGATATTTCGACGAGAGGCGTTTATGGGCTGGCTCAGGCTGGTTTTTGCAGCGCGGCAGCAAGTGGAACCTGGCCCGCCCCCGCCTCTGTCCCTACAGCACAATTCAGCCGCCCACGTCCCAACGCATCGTCTGCACCCTGATATGGGGGTGGCTGGCCAAGGGCTCCCATTCGTCCATAAAGACAAAACCCTGATTCAGATAGAAGCCGCAAGCTCTGTCATTGTCCGGGGATACGTCCAGATACACACTGTCATGACCACTCTGCCGCGCCCGGGCTTTCACTGCGCCCACCAGTCGGGCAGCGGCACCGGCACCGCGCCATTGAGGCGCAACCCACATGCCGATCAGGTTATAGCGGGCCGCCTAGCTGATCCTCGCGCCTATCATGCCGACCGGCCTGGCGCCCTCGAAGGCCAGCCAGAACTGCGTACCGATCTGCGACGAGGCGCGCTCCTGCCATTGTTCATCGGTGTCGCTGGCCGCCGTCTGATAGCTCACGCCAAATGCCGTCGGCGCATCCTGCAGTGCGGCAAGACGTACACTTTTCAAGAGCATCCAGTCCCTGGTTTGCGTTAAGCGAATCTGCATCTTGCTCCTTTGCGACCCTATATCAGGTTCTTTTCAAAACGCACATCGCCTTCGGGCAAGTGCGCCACCAACTGCCAGCCAAGGCTTCGATAGAAGCCGCTGGCACGGCTGTTTTCTGCGGTTTCCAGCCATATCGTGCGATGCTGTTCAAACAGGAACGCCTCGGCCCTGGCCATCAGGCTACGGCCCAGCCCTTGCCCCTCGTACTCAGGCCGTACAAAAGCGGCAAATACGCAACCATCGTCTGCATCGGCCATGGCAAAACCTGCCGGCACACCCTGGATTTCAGCCACCCAAATGCATGGCGCAGCCAGGAGTGCCTGGCTGATGGCTTGGGGCGTGATGCCCATTTCAGTGAGCTGTTCAAGGGAGAGATGGTTCTCCCTGACGCTGGTGCGGATGGCAAAAATCGCCGGGATATCCGCCTGGTCGGCAAGTCTTGTGGTTATGTTCATAAATTCAGGGCTCCATCCCTTGCAGCTTGCGCTGCAGGCGCTTGAGATAGCTGTTGACGATAAGTTTGTGTGCTGGCCCCACCGGCAGCATATAGAGGCGGCCAAAGGTGTTATGGGTGACCACAGAGGAGGTGATTGTCAGTACGCGATCAGCCAGCGAAACACAGGTCATGACATCCAGATGCCGGTCACGCTCGGTCAGCACCAGTACCTCGGGGGCGCTGTACTCCACCAGGAAGAAATCCAGATAATCGCCTGCCTGGACGGCCTCACGCCGGGTACCGGAGAAACCACCGATGCGCTTGACGCCAAATAACGCAGAAATTGCGTCCCGGGTTCGAAACGCCAGGCGCATCAGCGGCCCCTGCTCGGCCGTCATCAGGTTCCAGGCTTGCAGAGCCGTGATCTGCACAGGCAGCAGGACTGATCTGCTGTCATGGTAATCCAGCTCGTGCAGCGGGCGCAGGGTTTGAATGGATGCACGGGCCACTAACGGTTATCTCCCTGATAAAAGTTAAAGAATGCCACTGAAGCCTTAGCGCCCCGGCTGCCATTGCGGGTATACCGCAAGGTCTTCATGTTCAAGCCATGGGGCATCCTGCTCAGCCCAGATATGGTATTGCGGGCGATCGCCCGGGTCCTCGTCCAGGGTCGCAATACGAACAATCACAGCCGCGGCGCCATCACGTTCAGCCACAAGGTGGCAACCGCACAGCGAGCAAAAGCGCCGCAGCTTGCCGGGGGAAGACTCGTAGTTGCTGAGCTTTTCCTGCCCCCTCGTCCAATGGAAGTGCTCACGCAATACACCGGCCGTGGTGACAAATGCAGCAGCATGGGTTTTGCGGCATGACTGGCAATGACAATGGCTGACAGGCAGGTCGATACGGTCAATTTCATAGCCAACGGCACCGCAGGCGCAACTTCCCTTCATCGCCGGCTCCTTGGTTCAGTACGGTATTTATCGTCGCCTTGCGGCTTGCTGGCAATGATATCGAAGCGGTGCCAGGCCATGTCCCCCTGCAAACTGGCACCCGGCTGTTCGAATTCGCGTAACAGATGCAGCTCAAGATTACCGCACAGCAAGCGCGCCTGCGCTTCGGTGTGAAAGGTCATATGGGCAAGTGCCGCCCAGCCGTGCCGCTCGCCAAACAGATGGCCGACAAATACACCACCCGGTTCAAGCGCCGCAGTAACAAGCCGCCAAAGGGTCTCAAAATATTCTGGCCGACAGAACGGCAAGGCGAGACCAGCATGGATCAATCTGGAGGCCGGTAACTGCGTCAGCTGTTCAAAATCGCAGGCCAGGGTCGCCAGCCGGCCACCGCTGACACCCTGTGACAAGGCAGATGTTCGCGCAATGGCGCCAGCTTCGCGGTCAATGGCCAGTACGTCCCAGCCTGCGGCCAGCAATTGCCGGGTTTCCATTCCGGCCCCACACCCCAGGTCCACGGCCTGACGTGAACCCTCATTCGCGCTGATCAGGCTCAAGGCCCTGCTCAGCAAGGGCGATTGCCCGCGCTGTTCACTTGCCTGGTAATAGGCTTCCCAGTCACTCAACTCAAGTTCCTTCTTGATCATCACGTCTGTCACAGGCCATCTCAAAAACAGATGGCTCCATCTGAAATCAGCACTACGAGTGTGTACCAAAGGCTGCCTAAGATAAGCCATAACTCCCCATATATGCCGCCTGCCACAGATGGCGCAGAAAAAACGGAGATTGCCTGATGAGCCTTCCTGCTGCCTGTGAGCATCCGCCCCTGGCCGAATCCTTGCGCGAGGAGCTGGGCCAATTGCTCGGCACCCGCTTCTCCACCTCGGCCAGCGTGCGCGAGCACCACGGCAGCGATATTTCCGCGCTGGACCCCATGCCCCCGGATGCCGTGGCCTACGCCAACAGCCTTGAGGATATCGTCAATATCAGCAGCGCCTGTTATCGCCACGATACACCGATGATCGCCTATGGCAGCGGCACCTCGCTGGAAGGCTGGCTGCAGGCCTCCCACGGTGGCGTCAGCATGGATGTGTCGGGGATGAACCAGGTGCTTGCCATTCGCGTTGACGATATGGACGCCACCGTACAACCGGGGGTAACCCGCAAACAGTTGAATGCGGCGTTGCATGGCACCGGGCTGTTTTTCCCCATCGACCCCGGTGCCGATGCGTCCCTGGGCGGCATGGCGGCGACCCGTGCTTCCGGGACCAATGCCGTGCGCTACGGCACCATGCGCGAAAACGTACTGGCCATGACGGCGGTGCTGGCCGATGGCCGGGTGATCAACACCGGCGGGCGGGCGCGCAAGTCTTCCGCCGGCTATGACCTGACCCATTTACTGGTCGGTTCGGGCGGGACGCTGGCGACCATCGCCGAACTGACCGTCAAGCTGCACCCGATTCCTGAAGCCATTTCGGCGGCCGTGTGCCGCTTTCCCAGCGTGGACCTGGCCGTGCGCGCGGTGATCCAGATCATCCAGCTCGGTGTACCGGTCGCCCGCATTGAACTGCTCGATGCCCTGACCATGCGCGCCCTCAACGCCTACAGCAGCACGCAGTTGCGCGAGGCGCCCTCCCTGCTATTTGAGCTGCATGGTTCTGAAGCCGGCGTAAAAGAGCAGATCGAGACCGTGCGCATGGTCGCCGATGAACATCAGGGCATGGACTTCGAGTGGGCCGTGCATCCAGAGGATCGCAGCCGCCTGTGGCAGGCCCGGCATGACGGCTACTTCGCCGCCCTCGCCCTGCGCCCCGGTTGCCGCGCCCTGACCACCGATGCCGTGGTGCCGATTTCGCGGTTGGCCGAGTGCATTGAAGCCACGGCGGCGGATCTGGCGCAAAACGGCTTTCTCGCACCGATTTTCGGCCATGTCGGCGATGGTAACTTCCATGCCGTGATCCTGGTCGACCCGCACAACCCCGACGAGATCGAACGCGCCGAAGCCGTGGCCCATCGCCTGGCCGAGCGGGCCATTGCCCTGCAGGGCAGTTGCACCGGCGAACACGGCATCGGCTTGACCAAACAGCACTTTATGGCCGTTGAACACGGGCAAAACGCCGTGGACGTCATGCAGTCGATCAAGGCGGCGCTCGACCCGAAACAGCTGATGAACCCCGGCAAGATTTTCCCTCGCGCACGCTCCGCAGGCTGACCCGCGCTACCATCGTCGGCCCGTATAGCCGAGCCCTGCAGGAAGCACCGCAATGGAAATCCGCCAGATCAAATACTTTGTCGCCGTGATCGATTGCGGCAGCCTGTCCAGCGCCGCCCGCCAGGTGCATGTGGCGCAATCGGCATTGAGCAAGCAGATGTCGGCGCTGGAGGACGACCTGGGGGTGCAGCTGTTCCATCGCAGCCACAACGGCGTAGTCGCCAGCGAGGCCGGCAAGGTGTTTTACGAATACGCCCAGGGCATGCTCAAGCATCTGGGTGATGCCCGGGCTGCGGTCAGCAGCAGCCCCGACTCCCTCAGCGGTTCGATTACCGTGGCGCTGCCGCAAAGCGTCGCCACCCTATTGGCCATGCCGCTGATGCGTGCCGTGGCCGCCCGTTACCCGCAGGTGGCCTTCCATCTCAACGAAGAACTGACCGGCAATGTCATGGACCAGTTGCTGCACGGGCGCATTGATCTGGCCCTGTTCAGCGCCATCGACCTGCCCCCGCAAGTGTTGTTCAGCGCATTGATCGAAGAGGATTTTTACCTGATCCACCGCGCCGATGCCGCCGATGCCCCCGCGGCCGGCGAGGTGTGCCTGGAGCAAGCGCTGGCCCGGCCGCTGGTGTTCCCCAGCCAGGCCCACGGCCACTGCACGCGCACGCTGGTTGAACACGCGGTCAAACAGCACGGCCTGGCCGTTGGCGAAATCGTCATGGAGGTCAACTCCGTGCATATCCTTAAAAGTGCGGTCGAGGCCGGTATCGGGCACACCATCATGCCGCTGAACCTGGCCGTGCGCGAAATTGAAGACGGCCGTCTGGTTGCCCACCGCATTGCCGCTGACGGCCTGTCCCGCACCCTGGGCATTTGCAGCTGTGCCTCGATGCCTGCCAGCCACCTGAAAACCCTGATCAGCGAATTGATCCGCGAAGTCGTGCGCGCCATGTGCGCGGGCGGTGACTGGCCGGGAGGCCGTGCGCTGTGATCTGCAAACCGCCCCTAAAACAACAACAATGAGGCTCAACATGAACACCCAAGCGCCGCTCCCCGCCGACATGCCGGACCACGCCCTGCACTCGGCCTACCGCAAGACCGCATGGCGGGTCATTCCGCTGCTAATGGTTTGTTACCTGGTGGCCTATCTGGACCGGGTCAATGTCGGCTTTGCCAAGTTGCAGATGCTCGATGACCTGAAGTTCAGCGAAGCGGTTTACGGGCTGGGGGCCGGGGTGTTTTTTGTCGGCTACCTGATGTTCGAGATCCCCAGCAATATCGCCTTGCACAAGTACGGCGCCAGGCGCTGGATCGCGCGGATCATGATGAGCTGGGGCCTGCTGTCGGCGGCCATGATGTTTGTCGAAACGCCCATGAGCTTCTACCTGCTGCGCTTTTTGATCGGCATTGCCGAGGCGGGCTTCTTCCCGGGGATCATTTTCTACCTCACCACCTGGTTTCCGAGCCATCGCCGGGGTGTGATGATTTCCCTGTTTATCGCCGCCCTGCCGATCTCCAGCATGCTGGGTTCACTGATTTCCGGCTTGATCATGCAGACCCTCGATGGCGTGGCGGGTTACGCCGGCTGGCAATGGCTGTTCGTGATCGAAGGCTTGCCGGCCGTGGCCCTGGGCGCCGCTGTGTTCTTCCTGCTGCACGACCGGATTGCCGACGCCCGCTGGCTCAGCCCCGACGAAAAACGCGGCATGCAGGCCGCGCTGGATCGCGAAGCCAGGGCCAAGGCCCATCATTCGGTGCGCGACGGCCTGCTCAACCCGAAAATCTGGCTGCTGGGCGCGGTGTATTTTTGCCTGGTGCTGGGCCAGTACGTGATCAGTTTCTGGATGCCGACCATTATCCGCAACAGTGGTGTCGCCGAACCCTGGGCCATCGGCGTGCTGAGCGCGATTCCCTACTCGGTGGCTACCGTGTGCATGGTGCTGGTGGGGCGCAGCAGCGACCGGGTTCGCGAGTATCGCTGGCACCTGGCGATCTGCGCCTTTATCGGCGCTGGCGGGGTGATTTTCGGCACCCTGTTCGGCGCCAGCCTGTGGTTATCGATGATCGGCCTGACCATCGGCACTGCGGCGATGATCAGCAGCTTGCCGGTGTTCTGGGGCATGCCCACCGCCGTGGTCGGCGGCGCCGCAGCAGCGGCCGGGATCGCGCTGATCAACTCCCTGGGCAATGTCGCCGGCTTTTTCAGCACCATTGTGGTCGGCTGGCTGACCCAACTGACCGGCAACACCCAGGCGGCCATGTACTTTATGGCCGGCGCGCTAGTGCTCGGCGGGCTGCTGGGCCTGAGCGTGTCACGCACACGCAGCACGCCGGTTGTGGAGATGAAAACGGTAAGCTGATCGTTGTCTTCACCATGCCAGCCCAGCCCCCTCCGGCACCTGATGTGACGGAAAATGCGGCAGTACGTCTTCAGCCAGTTCCTGGATGACCTCTGCCGCAGGCCGGGCCGAAAACTGCAGCCCCAGGGCCGCATGGTTGACACCTGCCGCTTGCCATTCACCCAGCAGGTCAATCAAGCCATTGCGTCCGGTGCGCAACACATAACCGCCCTGCAAAGGTGTGCGGGGATAATCGGGGTCATCAACCAGGTCGAGCCATTCATTGGTCATATGCGGCCTGAACCCGCCGTCCGGGATCAACTGGCGCCAGGCCCGGATCTTCTCGGCCAGGCGCTGCGGCCCTTGGCGGTCGTGGGTCGATTCGGGAAAGGTCAGCCAGCCGTCGGCGTGTTCGCCGATCCATGCCAGTGATTGCCGGGACGAACCGGTGACCATCAGCGGGATGGCCCCCGCCACGGGTCGGGGCAGAAATTCGGCTCCGGCCATGTGCCCCAGCGCAGAATCGATAACGGGCGCACGGGCCTGCATCAGCTGGCGGAAATACGTCACGCTCTGGGCAAACCGCTCACCCCGCCGGGCGTGTTCAAGACCATAGGCGGGGAACTCAATGGCCCGGTCTCCCGAGGCAATACCCATGACCAGCCGTCCATTCGACAACTGATCGATGGTGGCACTGGCCTTGGCCAGGTCAACGGGATGGCGTAACGAAAAGATCGCACTGCCGGTGGCCAGCGCAATGCGCTGGGTGTGCGCTGCCAGAAAAGCCAGGTAGGTAAAGGGGTCGAATACTTGCCCCGCATCACCGAACGCCGGATCGAACAGCGGCACGTCGCGCACCCAGACCGCGGCAAAACCATATCGGTCGAGGTCGCGAACCCGCTCGGCCTGCCCGGCCAGCACCGCCATGTCACCCTTGTAAAAGCGCAATGGCAAAAAAATCCCGAGGGTCAGCTGATTGGCCGCGAACATGCGCCGATAACCGCGGTGGCTGGCAAATGCGGGCGAGGACTGGCCTGTGGCCTGATCAGTAGTGTTCATGTTGGCCCCCTGATTCAAGCGCCTGTGGCGCGCGTTGGCAGAGCAATGCCGCGCTGCACGGCGGGCCTGGCGCCAATGCGTTGGTACCAGGTGCTCAGGTGCTTATAGGCGCTGAAATCGAAGTCGATGACCTGGGCGATATGGCTCCAGCCAAACTGGGCGATATCGGCAATCGAATACTCGTCACCGGCCAGATAGGGATGCTCGGCCAGGCGGTTGTCCAGGGTGGCAAAGGCTTCATCCATCAAGGATCGGTAGCGTGCAATGGCCTGGGGATTTTTGTCTGCGGCAAACAGCTCGAAGTGAACGCGCTGGCCCATCACAGGCCCCACGCTGGCAGCATGAAACATCAGCCACTGGATGGCTTCCCAGCGTTTAGCCGGTTCGACGGGCAAGAGTCGACCCGTGATATCGGCCAGATACAGCAGGATGGCTGCCGATTCAAACAGCGTGATGCCGTTGCTGGCATCGACCAGCACCGGGATGCGCCCGTGGGGGTTGAGGCGCAAAAACGCCGGGCTGCGGTTCTCGCCCTGGTCAATTTTTATGTGCCGCAGGTGGTAGGTTAAACCGAGTTCCTCCAGGGCAATGGTGATCTTGAAACCATTGGGCGAGCTGTCGGTATACAACGTGATCATGGGGTTCATGCAGGGCGTCCGGTTAGATATAGTTTTACTGAACCTGCTCAGCTTCTCTAAACTCTGAACATCATCGCTTGCGCTGTGCGTCGGCGGAAACGATCCTTTCTGCACACCGGATTCAGGAAAACTAAAGCCCATGGCGACTTCACTGCCCCTTCTCGCCTTGCGAGCGTTTGTCGAAGTAGGCCAGCAAGGCAGCATCAAGGCGGCCGCACAAGCCCTGAATGTCACCTCAGGTGCAGTCAGCCAGCAGATCCGCCTGCTGGAAGACCGGGTCGGCATGCCGCTGTTTACCCGCGAACGCAGCGGCCTGCGGCTCACAGAGGCCGGCGCCGCTGTGCACCCGGCCCTGTTCGAGGCCTTCGGGCAAATCGAACAGGCCATGCAGACGCTGCAACAAAGCACTGCGCGCCAGACCCTGACGATCAGCACGGTGGCCACTTTTGCCGCCTCATGGCTGGTGCCGCGCCTGGGGCGATTCAACCGCCTGCATCCGGAAATCGAGGTGCGTGTCGAGGCCACTTCCGCGCTGGTGGACATGCACCGCGGGCGTGTCGATATTGCCTTGCGCCACGGGCTTGGGGTGTATCCCGGCCTGCAGGTGACCCGCCTGATGGCGCCCGTGCTGGTGCCCGTTGCCAGCCCGGCTTTGCTGGCCGACTACCCGCCGCTGACGCAGCCGCAGGACTGTCTCGACCTCCCCCTGCTGCACGACGCTGACCGTGCCGACTGGCTTTTGTGGCTCAGCGCCCATGACGTAGGCAAAGACCCGCGCGCAGAACGCGGCACGGCTTTCGAGGACGATTTTTTATTGATCCGCGCAGCCGAAGCCGGCCAGGGGCTGGCCTTGGTGCCCCAGGAATACGCAACCGAAGAAATCGCTGCAGGCCGACTGGTGCAAGTCATGGACAAGCCGTGGCCGGCACGCTTTGCCTACTACGCCGTCACGCGCGCGGAGGCAATGCAACGGGATGAGGTCAGGGCATTTATGCACTGGATCATGCAAGAAGCCGCGGGTAAGTGACAATCACCAAGCCCTCGTCTGCGCCCGGGGCACGGAAGTAGCTGGTGATCAGGTCAAACTCGGCATCCGACGCGGCGAAGTCATGTTCGGCAAGCCGGTTGCGCACATGCAGCCGCGCACGACACTCCTCATCGTCTACATCGAGATAGTGCAGGCAGTGCGGCATTCGTGCCGTTTCTGCCAGGCCCAGCAGCCACTCGCGGCTGGCGATGGTATTGGCCGGAAAATCCAGCACCACACTCACACCGAACTCCAGCATGTCGACCACCAGAGGCCCCAGCACACTGCGAATCCTCAGGCTGTAGCCTGTGTAATCGGTTACCGAATTGATCGCCCCGGGATAAAGGGAGGCGAGCCATTTATCCTCGCTCAGCAAAATCGCGCGGCGTTGCACAGCAAGGGTTTTGGCCAGGGTTGATTTGCCTGATGCAATCTTGCCGCACATCAGATGCAGTGTCGCAGTGACCATGGGAAAGCTTCCTTGAGTGCGGACATGGATAATGCCCAGCGCTGGCAGAGGACGCAATTGCCAATAAAACAGGCCATAGGTGAACGAAAAACAGCCCGGTCTGCACCTGAACAACAGGGGTACAGACCGAACCGTACAACACCGTCCGCGCGCGCCCCGTCAGTTTTTGTTGAGCAAGCCGCCAAGCAGGCCACCAAGACCACCGGAAGCGCTTGCCCCACCCGAGCCAGCGGTGCCGGTCTGGGTACCGGTAGTACCGCCCAGGCTGCCAAGCAAGCCAGTGCTGCCACCCAGTAAACCGCCTGAGCCGCCGGTGTTTGTCTGCGTACCGGTTGCGCCGGTGGCAGCGCCCAGCCCGCCCAGCAAACCGCCCAGCCCGCCGGTAGTGGTGCCAGTGCCGGTGGTTGTCGCCGGGTTCAGGTAACCGCCGGATTTATCCAGTGCCCCACCCACACCGCCCAGTACACCACCCACCACATTGGTGAGCGGGTTTTTGCCGGTATCGACCACCTTGTCACCCAACCCGCCGACCACGCCGCCAACCTTCGTCAACAGCCCGTCCACTGGCTGCCCCAGGCCGGTGGTGGTGCCCACCTTGCCTGTGACGTTTTCCACCAGCGAGATTACGGGGACCACGACCTTGTCATTCAAACCGCCGGTAGCCTTGCCCAACTGCCCGCTGGTCACATTTGTGGTCAGCGTGTTGCCGAGCATGGTCACGGTGGTGCCGACCTTGTTCACCAGCCCGCCTGCGGTGTCGGTGACCTTGCCGACAACACCGCCCACCAGCGGCACCTGGCTGATCGGTGTGTTGTCGACCAGACCGCTGACACCGGTACCGAGTGATGAAACCCCTTTGCCAATATCACTGACCCCGTTGGTAACACCGGCAACGGTGATCCCCAGCGAGTTTTTGTCCGTACCCAGCGAACCCAGGCCGTTGGTGACGCCATCGGTAATGGACGTCACCGCATTGCCGGTATTGACCACCAGCCCGCCCGCCGCGCCGACCACCGGAACGCTGGTCAGGGTGGTGCCCACGCCGCTGACCAGGGTACCAACACCGCCCAAGCCAGTGCCGACCTCACCGGCTACCTGCCCCGTGACCAGAGGCGGGGTAACTGAAGGGTTGGTCGGTGTGGTTGGATCGGTCGGGTCAGTCGGTGTAGTGGGATCCGTGGGTGTGGTCGGATCGGTCGGGGTCGTTGGCGTACTTGCGCTGTCACTGCTGTGATGGCCGCCACCGCCGCTGTGGCAGCCCGCCAGGCTGGCGCTCATGACCAACAACAGGGCCGTGCTTGTTTTCAACCAGAGTGAGGTGTTCATAATCAGCTCCCTTGAATCTGTCATGCCTGAGTTCGAAAGCTCCCTGCACTCGCATCAGAGGGAGTTTCCATCCTTGAAACATGACAACGCCACGCGCGCGAACCCACAACTCACTCCTTGGTATTAACACTCTCTATAGGGCGGCCGTGACTGCACTTAAGGACTAATACTGCAGTGATAAAAACCGCCGCTGATCCACCCGCCCCGGGCTTTTTCAAGCCATTGCGCCAACCCCTCCCTACTTAAGTGTTAAGCACAATTAACCCGACCGAACCCGGCCTCAACACTCCTTGATCCGCGCCCACAGCCGGGCGACCTGCTCGGCGCTGCCGGCCTTGATCCGGGCCAGATCCAGGGGGTAGTCCACCCCCGGGTTCTCGACAAACCGGGTTGCCGTGAACTGGCCATTGCTGGCCCGCAAAATATAGCCGCTGTCCTGGCACTGATCCGAGGCCAGAAAGATCACCCCCGGGGTCACCCACTGGGGCTTGAGATTGTCCGGTTCGCCGTTGACACCCCACATCCGGGTCTTGGCCACCGGCGAAATCGCGTTCACCAGAATGCCATCGACCGCGCCTTCCATGCTCAGGGCATTCATGATGCCCAGTTGTGCCATCTTGCCGGCGGCGTAGGCCGTCAGACCCGGCTGGGCATAGGGCTGGTACATGGCCCGGTCCGAAGACGTCAGCACCACCCGCGCCGCCGATGATTGGCGCAGGTACGGCCAGGCATGCTTGCACAGCCAGATCGGGCTATACACATTGACCCCCAGCGTCCGCTCGATAAACTCGGGTTGTGCCTCTTCAATGGCCTGGTAACCGACCCAGCCGGCGTTGTGGATCACAATATCCAGTTGCCCGAACGCTTCGACGGCTGTTTCGACCAACTGCCGGCACCCCGCCTCGCTGACCAGCTCACCGTGATGGCCAATCACGCTGTAGCCCCGGGCGGCAAGCGCCTGCGCGGCATCAAGGGCAACGCTGGCATCCGCCGCCGCACCCTGGCTGTCTGCACCAATATCACTGATCAGCACATGGGCGCCCAGCCGTGCCAGCTCGCTGGCATAACTCAAGCCCAGGCCCCGGCCAGCGCCCGTGACAATTGCGGTTTTGCCGGTAAAGTCCATAGGGCTGTCCTCTTGATTGAGACGTCACCGTAGCAATCAACAGACGCGTTGTTTAATACCGATCGACAGACCGATTGATACCCGGTGCATATCAGCGCCGCCCCCTGACAGGAGCGCCAGTGCGACGGTTCGGCTGGCGCGCGATAGTATTGACGCCGTTCAACCGAAGCAGCGCGGCGCCTGCATCGCGAGCAAGCCCGCTCCCACCGCGTAGATACCACGGTTCAAAGTAAGGAACACTGCACATGATCGAAACCCGACTGCTCCGCCAATTTATCGCGGTGGCCGAGGAGCTGCATTTTCACAAGGCAGCCGAACGCCTGCATATGGCCCAGCCCCCCCTGAGCCAGGCGATCAGCCGTCTGGAAGACAAGCTGGGCTTGCGCCTGTTCACCCGCAGCAGGCGCGAGGTGGTGCTGACACCGGCAGGCCAGGCCTTTGTGCAGACGGCCTATCGCACACTCAAGGAGCTGGAACAGGGGGTCGCATACGCACGCCAGGTGGCGCAAGGGGTTGCCGGCGTACTCACGGTCACTGCGGTGTCTATTGCGTACTACGAGCCGTTGCTCAACACGCTCAGGCAGTTTCGCCAGGCCTTCCCCTTGGTCCAGTTGGTGATCAAGGAGATGCCCTCCTCCTGCCAGGCCAAGGCGCTGCTGGCCGCCGAAGCCGATATCGCCTTTATGCGCAAACTGCCCTTCAGCGCAGCCGCCCTCGAATCGCGCCTGTTGCTCGACGAAGCCATTGTCATGGCCCTGCCCCTGGATCATCCCAAGGCCCAGTCAGGGCCTGTCGAGCTGCGCGATTTCGCCGACGAAGACTTTGTCTTCACCCCACAAGCCCTGGGCAGCGGCTATCACGGCCAACTGGTCGGCCTGTGCGAAGCCGCCGGGTTCTCTCCCCGGGTGGTCCAGGAGGCTGCACAGCTGCATACCCTGATCGGCCTGGTGAGTTGTGGTTTTGGCGTGGCCCTGGTGCCACAGTCGATTGCCGCCTCGACACTGCGCGACAAGGTTGCGTTCCGCCCGATCCGGCCGCTGACAGGGCCTGCCAACCCGACCATCGGCCTGTACATGAACTGGCATGCCAACAACCCGTCACCGCTGATCCAGCGCTTTATTGCCATGTTCGACAGCAACCTGGAGCCCTGACCAGGCTCAGCGCCCCACTGCCAGCAACACCCCAAACCCCACCAGCAGCCCGCCGAATACACGGTCTACCCAGTGCCGCACGGCCAGCAGCTGCTGGCGTACCGTCCCCGTTGAAAAACACAGTACAACCAGCGTGAACCACGCCATATGTGCTACTGAAATAAAGCCGCCATAACCGATCTGCACGGCCAGCGGCGTTTCGGGTCGTACCACCTGGATAAACAGGCTGACAATAAACAGGGTGGTCTTGGGGTTCAGGACATTGGCGAAAAAACCTGTGCGCAGCGCCGCCAGATCCGACAGCGGTGCCAGCATGCCAGCCGCTGCCACCCCTCCTGCCCTGGCCCGCAGCATCTTCACTCCGAGGTAGATCAGGTAGCAGGCACCCGCCAGCCTGAGGGTATTGAACAGCCACGGTGACTGCTCAATCAGCAGACCTACACCCACCAGGGTATAGGCCACATGCACCAGCACGCCAAGGCCGATACCCAGGGCCGTGAACACCCCGGCGCGGCGCGACTGCAGCAAGCTGTTGCGCGTGACCATTGCAAAGTCCGGCCCCGGGCTGATGATGGCCAGCATGGTTATTGTGATTACAGCTATCAATTCTGTCATGGCGTATCCTGTCGACAATTCACATACACGCCATGTTATGGCCAACGGTCCCTGAGCAATAACGATGCTTTCTGACAACCATTGTGAGCCAGACTCACCATTAAACCAGACACGCCTGCCTTCACTGCTGGCCCTGCGCTGCTTCGAAGCAGCCGCTCGCCTGGAAAACTTCAGCCACGCTGGCGTCGAGCTGCACCTCACTCCCGGGGCCGTCAGCCGTGCCGTGCGCCTGCTCGAAAATGAGCTGGGCGTGGCGCTGTTCGAACGCCGCAGCCGCCGCGTGTTTCTCACGGATGCCGGGCGCGTGTTGGCCAGGGCCACCGGCGACGGGTTCGGCCTGATATCCCGGGCCATCAACGAACTGCGCGCCAACGCCGCCCGGAAGCGCAGCTGGGTGCTGTCGTGTGAGCCGACATTACTGATGCGCTGGCTGATCCCGCGCTGGCCGGACTTTCAGGCCCGGCACCCGCAGATCGACATGCAGCTGGTCGCGGGCGGCGGACCATTCACGTTCAATGGCACCATCGACCTGGCCATCCGCCGGGACGATTTCCCCTGGCCTGACAGCTACCACGCCGAGCCCTTGTTTGCGGAAAAGATCGGCCTGGTGTGTCGCCCGGACAAAGTGGCGCAGTGGTTCGCCGGGCAGCCTGCCGGCGCCGTGCTGCGCCCCGACGCGCCACCCCTGCACTCGCGTACACGGCCCCAGGCCTGGCAGGAATGGGCCGGCGCGACGGGCATGGCGCTGCCCGAGGCGGCGGGGCAGTATTTCGAGCACTTTTATTTCAGCCTGCAGGCAGCCGTCGCCGGGCTGGGCGTGGCCATCGGCCCCTGGCATCTGGTGCGTGACGATCTGCACAGCGGCGTGCTGAGCGCACCCCTGGGTTTTGTCGAGGACGGTTCAGGTTACTGCCTGCTGTCACCCGCCGCGTTGCCCGCCGCCAGCCCTCAGGCACACTTGCTGGCATGGCTGCGCAGCATGAGTTGAAGGTCAGGCCAGCAGTTCGCTGATCCACCTGGCCTGCTGGGCAATTTCCTCCATCCGGGCCTCGGGCACGGCCTGGCGCGCTTGGGCCAGATTGCTCAACACTTTGCGCTTCTCAACCAGCATGCGTTGCCACTTGCCCAGAAACAACGGGCTGCGCGCCTGCATCTGCAAGGGGCCAAAGTACAGTTGCTCAGCGCTGTAACTGACCGGCCCGATACGTTCGGCGACGATGATTTCGTAGTAGAAGCGGTTTTCCTGCAGCAACTCTTCGCAGAGGATGTGGTAGTGGTTTTCCATCAACCATTGGCGCAAGGGCTGCTCGCCGCCATTGGGTTGCAGGACCAGGCGCTCCCGTCCGCTGAGGTGGGCGCTGCCGCTTGCAAGAATATCGCGGATGGTCTCGCCGCCCATGCCGCAGATGCTGACCACGTTAATCTCGTCCTGCGCAGCAATCGCCGCCAGACCATTGGCATGGCGCACGCTGATGTGTTGCTCAAGGCCATTTTCGCGCACGGTACGCCGGGCAGCGTGAAACGGGGTCAAGGCCACCTCGCCCGCCACTGCGGCAGCAATGGCACCACGGCGCAGCAACGCCACCGGCAAATAGGCATGATCCGAGCCGATATCGGCCAGCCGCGCACCGGCCGGCATATGTGCCGCCACGCGTTCCAGGCGCATGGACAATGTGTGTTCGTTCAACTGCTGTTCCTTTTCACCACGGATGCCCGCCAGTGTGGGGGCGGCACATGATGCGCGGTGAGCAGGCCCGGGTAAAGCACCGGCACGCGCCCCCCCTGTGGGAGCGGGCTTGCTCGCGATTCGGGCGATATGGTCAGTCAGGCACACCGCGGCGCGGCCATCGCGGGCAAGCCCGGCTCCCACAAGCATTGCGCCGACCTTGTGGGAGCGGGCTTGCTCGCGATTCGGGCGATATGGTCAGTCAGGCACACCGCGGCGCGGCCATCGCGGGCAAGTCCGGCTCCCACAAGCATTGCGCCGACCTTGTGGGAGCGGGCTTGCTCGCGATTCGGGCGATATGATCAGTCAGGCACACCGCGGCGCGGCCATCGCGGGCAAGCCCGGCTCCCACAGGCATTGCGCCGACCTTGTGGGAGCGGGCTTGCTCGCGATTCGGGCGATATGGTCAGTCAGGCACACCGCGGCGTAGCCATCGCGGGCAAGCCCGGCTCCCACCTTTATCGAGCACGCCTTGCGGGAGATCGGGGTTGCCATCACATATGGATATCCGTATATTCGTATTTCCACATATACAAAGCGAATCACCATGCTCAGTCCCGCCGCCCTGTTCAAATGCCTGTCTGATGAAACCCGCGCCAGGGCCACCCTGCTGATCGCCCGCGAGGGCGAGCTCTGTGTATGTGAGCTGGTCTGTGCCCTTGACGACAGCCAGCCAAAAGTTTCGCGCCATCTGGCCCAGCTTCGTGGTTGCGGGCTGTTGCTCGACCGCCGCCAGGGGCAGTGGGTGTATTACCGGCTTAACCCGCAACTGCCGGACTGGGTACGCACTGTCATCGACACAACCCTGAGCGCCAATACCGACTGGCTGGCCCATGACAGCGCACGACTTGCTGCCATGGGCGACCGCCCGCTCAGTACGCCGGCCTGCTGCTGACCCTATAACCAGCCGAGATTTATCATGCTTAGCGCTTTCGCTATTTTTTTAGTCACTCTGGTTCTGGTCATCTGGCAACCCAAAGGCCTGGGCGTAGGCTGGAGCGCATCTTTGGGTGCGGGCCTGGCATTGCTGGCAGGTGTGGTCTCGCTCAGCGATGTTGCCCTGGTGTGGGCCATTGTCTGGAATGCCACTGCCACCTTCATCGCCGTGATCATTATCAGCCTGTTGCTCGACGAGGCCGGTTTCTTCCAGTGGGCAGCCTTGCATGTGGCTCGCTGGGCCAAGGGTGACGGCCGGCGCCTGTTTGTATTTAGCGTGCTGTTGGGGGCCGGGGTATCAGCACTGTTTGCCAATGACGGCGCTGCGCTGATCCTCACCCCGATTGTTATCTCGATACTGCTCGCCCTGCGATTCAGTGCCGCATCGACCCTGGCATTCGTCATGGCTGCGGGGTTTATTGCCGATACGGCCAGCCTGCCGCTGGTGGTTTCCAACCTCGTCAATATCGTATCGGCAGACTACTTCCATCTGGGCTTTAGCGAATATGCTGCCGTCATGGTGCCAGTCAATCTGGTTGCCATCGCCAGCACCCTGCTGGTGCTGTACGTTTTTTTCCGTCGGGACATTCCGCGCCACTACTCGCTGGAGCAACTGCCCGAGCCACGCAGCGCCATACGCGACCCACTGACCTTCAAGGTGGGCTGGGCGGTGTTGGCCTTGCTGCTTGCGGGCCTGTTTGCGCTGGAGCCGCTGGGTATCCCCGTGAGTGCGATTGCCGCCGTGTGCGCCGCCCTGCTGTTCGCTGTGGCTGCCCGCGGCCATGTCATTTCAACACGGCGGGTGTTGCGCGAAGCACCCTGGCAGGTGGTGACATTCTCGCTGGGCATGTACCTGGTGGTGTACGGGTTGAAAAATGCCGGGCTGACCCACCACCTGACACTGACCCTCAACCAGCTGGGCGAATCCGGCCTCTGGGCCGCCACCCTGGGCACCGGCGCGCTCGCCGCGCTGTTGTCTTCGGTGATGAACAACATGCCCGGGGTCTTGCTCGGCGCCCTGTCGATCCAGGCCAGTGAGGCCAGCGGGGTGATCCGCGAAGCCATGATCTACGCCAATGTCATCGGCTCCGACCTGGGCCCGAAAATCACCCCCATCGGCAGCCTCGCCACGTTGCTGTGGTTGCATGTGCTGGCACGCAAGGGAATTCGTATCACCTGGGGTTACTACTTCAAGGTGGGGCTGATCCTGACCCTGCCGATTCTGCTGGTCACCCTGTCTGCCCTGGCTTTGCGCCTGAGCCTTTAACTACCCCCGCAAAGAGCAAATACCATGCGCGTTCTGTTTATGTGTACCGCCAATAGCTGTCGCAGCATCCTGTCCGAAGCCATGTTCAACCACCTGGCGCCGCAAGGGTTCCAGGCCATCAGTGCTGGCAGCTTTCCCAGGGGCCAGGTGTTGCCCCGCAGCCTGATGACCCTGCAAGAAGCCGGCATCGGCATTGACGGCCTGAGCAGCAAGGGCAATGACGCCTTTGAAGACAACCCGCCGGATATTGTCATTACCGTCTGCGACAAGGCCGCCGCCGAGGCGTGCCCGGTGTATTTCGGCCCGGCCATCAAAGCCCACTGGGGGCTGGCAGACCCCTCGGAGGTCAAGGGTGGCGAGGCCACGGTAGCCGCCGCGTTCCACGCCACCCTGGCACATATCGAAACGCGCTGCCGGGCCTTTCTTGCCCTGCCCTTTGCCCGGCTTGAGCCCGCGGCACTCAAACGCGAACTCGACCGCATCAGTACCCTGTAACCGGAGCCACCATGAACGACACACTGCCCAATCTCGACAGCACATTGATTCCTGCCAAAACCGCTCAACCCGACAACCCGCACAAGCCACGCATCCTGCTGTTGTATGGCTCGACCCGCGAACGTTCGTTCAGCCGCCTGCTGGTCGAGGAAGCAGCCAGATTGCTCGAACACTTCGGCGCCCAGACACGGATCTTCAACCCCTCTGGCCTGCCGCTGCCCGATGATGCGCCGAATGATCACCCCAAAGTCCAGGAGCTGCTGGAGCTGATGCAATGGTCTGAAGGCCAGGTGTGGTGTTCACCGGAGCGTCACGGGGCCATGTCGGCGGTGTTCAAGGCGCAAATCGACTGGGTGCCACTGGCCCTGGGTGCCGTGCGCCCGACGCAGGGTAAAACCCTGGCCGTGATGCAGGTGTGCGGCGGCTCCCAGTCCTTTAACGTGGTCAATCAACTGCGTGTGTTGGGCCGCTGGATGCGCATGTTCACCATCCCCAACCAGTCCTCGGTACCCAAGGCCTATCTGGAGTTTGACTCGCACAACCGCATGAAACCGTCTGCGCTGTATGACCGCGTGGTCGATGTCATGGAAGAACTGGTGAAGTTCACCCTGTTGCTGCGCGATCGTCCGGATCTGGTAGACCGCTATTCCGAGCGCAAGGAGTCGGCCCAGGAGCTGAGCCAGCGAGTCAATCAGCCGTCAATTTGAACAACAGCCCTTTACAGATGCCTGAACAGCGCAGCCGCGATCACCCCGGCGGCAATCGCCGGCAGCGGTTTCTTGAGCAGCAGCATCACTGCCGCCGTGGTCAGCAACGCCAGTCGTGCGCCGTTATCCCCGTTGAGGGCCAAGGGCGCGAGCAAGGCAACCAGCACCGAGCCCGACATGGCACTGATAAATTGCTGCACCCGGTAGTTGATGGGCACAAAGGACATCACGAAAACCCCGCCCAAACGGGTGATCAGCGTGACCACAGCCATGATCAAAACAATGATGAAGGTGCCGTAGCCGGCGGTATCGATGCTCATTTTTTCTTCTCCATCCACACCGCGCCCAACACACCGCCCGCCAATGCGCCGACCACCACATGGCTGTTTTCAGGCAAATAGCGGTACGCCAGCAGCGACGAAGCAGCTGCCACGCACCAGATAATCAGCATGCGCAGGTTTTTTTGCCCGCCAATCACCATCGCCAGCAAAAAGCAGCCCATGACCATGTCCAGCCCCAGGCTGACCGGGTCCTGGATTTCACTGCCAAAATACACCCCCAGCCAACTGCCCAGCACCCAGGCCGCCCACAGAGCAAGGCCACCGCCCAGGATCAGGCCGATACCCGACTTGCCGCTGTTGAACGCCTGCATCGACATCGCCCAGTTGGCGTCCGAGATCACCATCATCACGCCATAGCGCTTGGCCGCAGGCAGCTCGCGCAGCCAGGGATACAAGGTCGCGCCCATCAACAGATGGCGGGCATTGATGGCAAACACCGTGACGATCAGGGGTACGACCGGCACCTGTGCGCCCCACAGATCAAGGGCGCCAAACTGCGAGGCCCCGGCAAATACCAACGCGCTCATCAACAAACTGGCGCTGTTGTCCAAACCGGTCTGCGCGGCAGCCAGGCCGAAGGCCACACCGAAGATCACGACAAACATGGAAATGGGCAACAGTTGCTTGAAACCATCCCCTACCTCGGCCCAGTTCAGCTCGACCACGCTGTTATCACTGTTCGACAACCCATCACCCCTTCTGCGCTACGCCATACTGTTTTTGTGCCAGCATTATGCGGGGGTGAATCCAATCCACACCAGTGTGCAAATGTCCGAGATGTCGCAATAACAAGGTTTGCGGGGCGTTTTCAGCGATACCCGGCAGATGGTGCCGGGGTGCGGGCAAACCCCTCGACCACGATATACAGCAGCGGGCCGATGGAAACGAACACCGCCGTCAGCAGCAGGTATGGCAGCACACTGGCCAGCGAGCGGCCTTTGCCGCGTGCATCGCGGTACATCCACACGCATGCCAGCGCCGCCAGCAGGTACAGGTCGATCACCACCTGGGCGGTGTCCGGGCTGGCCATCAACTCCAGTGCGAAAGCCACCAGGGACTGTTGGGCCGTCAACATCGTGAAGGCCGTATAAGCAGAGAAACCGAGCAAGGCGGCAAGGGCGAGATAGGGCTTTTTCATTGGATTTACCGAATTGACGAAGTGGATAAGGGCCCAGTTAGTGATACTTTTGCCCCACCGGCAATGACCTCACGGGTCATGGACCCGGCCGTTTACCCCTGTCAGAGTTTATGGATGAACAACCCGACCTTTCCCCGCATCAACGCCCCGACAACTGCTGGCCCGCAACTGCGCTTGCTGCGCCGTCAGGCCCGCATGAGCCAGCTGGAGCTGGCCTTGGTCACAGGAATTTCCCAACGCCATTTGAGCTGTATCGAGACCGGGCGCGCCAAACCCGGGCCCGGCACCTTGCATAACCTGCTGATGGCCCTTGAGGTTCCGCTGGAGCAATGCAACAGCCTGTTTCTGGCCTCGGGTTATGCGCCACGTTACGAAACCACACCGCTGTCTTCACCGGCAATGGACGCCGTGCGTGAAGCCATCAGCCATGTGTTGCACGCCAACAATCCGGCTCCGGCGATCGTGCTGGGCAGTCATTGGGAGGTGCTGGCAGCCAACGCCAGTACTGCAGCCCTGTTCAATCTGGTCGGGTTGCCCGCAGAGGCGGCCCAAGGTTTGAACCTGCTGACCACCCTGGTGCAACCCGGTGGCCTGGGCGATCACCTGATCAACCACGAAGAAATAAGAAACCTGGCCTGGCAACGGGCGAGCCGCGAGGCCCTGGCCAACCCCGAACTGGCAAGCCTTATGCAAACCCTCAAAGCCCCGGACACCCCCGCAGCCCCACCACGGGAAATGCCGCCACTGGTCTTGACCCGTATTGCCTGCCCTCATGGCGAGCTGAACTTCATGTCCACCTTCACCACCTTCGGCATGCCGCTGGACATCACCGTCACGTCACTGCGCATCGAGCACCTGATACCGGCCGATGCCGGCACCTGGCAGGTCATGACCCGCGCCTACGAACAGTCACTGTTGCTCCCGCAAGAGGCTTGACGGCTGCAGGGCAAGGTACTGGCGCAGCCAGCCCGTGGCGTCAGCCCATCAGCCCGACCACCCGGTGCCGCGACACATTGGCCTGGCACTGCACCAGTTGTGCCACCTGCAGGTAGTCACGGCCCTGCCCCGTGTCATGCGCAAAGGCCCGCGTGGCGAAATCATGGGCCCAGCGTTTTTCATCCCGGCTTTCGTGGCGGCCGATCTGCTCCCGGGCGTGCCCCTGGCGCTGGTTGAGCTGCTCGATCACCCCGTTGACCCTGACCAGCCCTTTGTCCACCGTGTCCAGCAACTGGCGCAGTTCGGCGCGGCTGGTGCCTTGGGGAGCAACCAGCGGCGCGCCCAGCAGGTTCTCTTCCCGGCTTTGCACCGGGCTGAAACTGGCCCGGGGGAAGAGTTTGTCTTCACCCTGGATCGACATCTGGTCCTTGAGCTTGCCCCACTGCGACTCCGCGGCCGAAAAGCGCAACTGCGACTGCGCGGTGACTTCGGCATGCAGGCCGGCCTGGGCCAGGCTGGTGTTGAAGCGACGCAGGATCTGGCTGTCGCTCAGGTCATCGTCCAGCACCACGGCAATCGGCCCCGGCATGTGGCGCCCGGCACTGAACAACAGGGTCTCGCTGCCCGAGGCCTGCACACCCTGCAGTGATTCCAGGCCCTTGATGGTAAAACGGCTGCGCAAGGGCTGATCCAGATTCAGGCCCAGCTGCGCATCGACGCTGGCGGCGGACAACCGGCTGCGGTTCTCCAGCAGGTGGTTGAGGCGCTTGACCGAGCGCCCCAGGGTTTCAACGTCCGGGCCACCCTTGGTGGCGCCGCTGAGGCCACGGCCCAGATCGCGTTTAAAACTGCTCAGTTGCTCGGTCACCTGAGTCAGGTAACGGTGCGCGGCCTGGATAGAGGACGACTGCTGGTTCAATTGCAGGCTCAGCCCCGCCATTTTACCCGGCTGACGCGGCGCAGGGGCAGCCTCGGGCGACCTGGCATTACCGACGCGCTGCTGGGGGGTGGTATCGCGCAACTGGGCCCGGGTACGCATGCCCAGGTCATAGGAGGCGATGGCCGAACGTTCGTTTACAACTTTCATGTCTGGTGTTCCGGCTCGGTTTACATCAGGTCAAACAGGGAGATAGCCGCCACGCGGGTATAGACCTTCTGGCTGGCCTGCATCGACAGCTCGTAGCCACTGACCTGCAAGAAGGCAGCGCCCACATCCAGCTGCGACAGGTCACCCTGGATCTTCTGGTTGACCAGCGACACATCGGCATTGCCGTTGCCCAGCAGGCTCAGGGTGTTCTGCCGCCCGCCCAGCTCGGTCAACTGGCCCAGCACCCGGCCGTGGGTCTGGTCCAGGGACTCCAGCGTGTCCTTGAGCTGCTGGCGGGTGGCCGGGTCATTGGGCGCGCTCTTCAGGCTGTCGATCAGACCGTGCAGATCGTTGAGCAGGTCGGCACCGCTGCCCAGAATGGAGTGGGCAGTCACGTTGTCATCAATCATTACCCCGTTGCCGACCACCGCCTGGCGGTACTGGTCATTGCCAGTGACGGTATAGCTGCCAGTGGCCGCATCGAAGGTGACCGCCGGGGTGTTGCTCAGCGTGCCGGAGAACAGGTAATTGCCCGCCTCGTCCTTGGCATTGAAGTAGCTGACAATGCTCTGCTCCAGGCTCGACATTTCCCCCGCGATGGCTGACAGATCCTCGCCGCTGTTGCTGTCGTTGCTGGCCCACAACAGCAGGTCGCGCACGCTGAGCATGGCGTCGGAGGCGGATTTCAAATAGGTCTCCTGCACCATCAGGTTGTCCGATACGCGGCCAATATTGAGGTTGTACTGCCCCAGGCTGGCCTGCTCGCGCTCGATGCGCATCAACCGCGCGCTGGCAATCGGGTCGTCCGAAGGTTTCTGGATGCGCAGGCCGCTGCCGATTTGCGCCTGCAACTTGCCAATGGCTTCGGCATTGCGGTTCATGTTGGCGTGCATCAGGGCAGAGGTTTGGGCGTTGCTGATTCGCATGGTCGTAAGCCTTTAATCAAGTCGGGGCCGGGTGTCAAACAGCCGCCAGAATGGTGTCGAAAATGCTGTTGGCCGTCTGGATGACCTTCATGTTGGCTTGCAGGGCCTTGTTGTATTCCATAACGGCCTGGGCTTCTTCGCTGTCACTCACCGCACTCACGCTGTCGCGCTGGTTCTGCGCTTGTTCAACGACGGTCGAGGCGGACTTGAGATCGGCCTGGTTCTGCCGGCTGGCACTGGCCACGTCACCCAGCATGCCGCTGTAGGCTTCATTGAGAGTGACTGAATTGCCGCCCACCGTGACCCGGGTGTTTTTCAGTTCGATCAGCGCCAACAACACCTTGTTGTTACCGCTTTCCCCGGCCGTGTCAGAAAACGCCAATTCCTCAGGCTTGAGGTCATTGATCTGGAGCAGACCGTTGCTGCTGTTGGGGTTAAACGCAAGCAGCGGCTGCCCCGGGTTGCCATTGAGGTCGTAGCCGCCGGCCAGGGTATCGTTGACCAGGGTGGCCAGGGCCTGCGCCATCTCCTTGAGGCTTTCACGCGCTGGCAGCAGGCTGTTCTGCTCAACACTGTAGAGCCCGCCGAAGGCACCACCCAGGCTGTCCTGGCGCAAGGGGAAGCTGGTACCTGCAAAGGTCAGGGCCACTTCCTGTTCGCCCGCTGCGTTGAGGCTGATCGACAATTGCCCGGCAGTCTTGCCACTGACTAGCGGCTGGCCGTTGGCCAGGGACACGGTCAGCGAACCGTCACGGCTTTCGTTGACGCGCAGGTCGGCGTATTTGCTCAGCTCGCCCACCAGCGACTCGCGATGGTCGCGCAGCGCCGAGCTGTCGGCACCGGCGGACTCGGCCTGGATGATCTTCTGGTTGAGCAGCGCCAGGTTTTGGGTCAGGCCGTTGATTTCGTTGCCCATGGCCGAACGCTGCTCATGCAGGGCCTTGAGCTGGTTGTCGATATTGTTGTTGAGCCCGTTGAAGCGCTGGCTGAGGTTCTTCATCTCGGACAGGATCTGCTGGCGTAACGGGATATCACCGGGGCTGCTGCTGGCCGCACTCAGGGCCGCATAAAAGTTGTTGAGCCCGGTGCCCAGGCTGGAGCCTTCGCCCGCCATTACCCCTTCGAGCGAGCTGAGGTAGTCCTGGCCGGCCTGGTAGTAATGCATGTCGGTGGTAGCGCGCCACAGCTGTTGAGTCTTGAAGTTGTCGCTCATGCGCTTGACGCCGATGACATGGACCCCGCCGCCCACCTGTTGCTGGCCTTGCCCGCCGACCGAGCCCAACTGGGTAGTCAGCCGGCTGTAGCCTGGTGTGTTGACGTTGGCAATGTTCTGCGCAGCGCTGTTCAGGGCGATTTGTGCCGCTGATACACCGGAATAACCGATCTGGCTCATAAGGCTCATGTTTCAATCTCCTTGCGCGCAACCCGCACATTCTGGGCAAAGGCCGGTGAAGTGCGTTCGGTTGCACGGTTGACGGTGGAAGTGGGGGCCTGAGTGTTTAAGGCGACCCTATCGGCCGCGGACTTAAATGCCGCCTCCTCAACACGCACCGTGCGCGGCAGCGCGGGCTTGCCCAGATCAGCCAGGATCGACCGGGTATAGTTGCGGGTTTCCTTGAAGGGAATGCGCTCAACCCACTGGCTGACGCTAATCGCACCCTTGCGCGGGTCACCATTGCTCTTGAGCCATTCGTCTACCCGCCCGGGGCCGGCGTTGTAGGCGGCCACCGCCAGCGCCGTGGCACCGTCATAGCGCTTGAGCAACTTGTCCAGGTAGGCCGTGCCCAACTGCTTGTTGTACTCGCCATCACGGACCAGACGCTGCTCGCTGTAGTGCAGGTTCAGCTCCTGGGCCATTTCCCGGGCGGTCCCCGGCATCAGTTGCATCAGGCCACGGGCGCCCTTGGGCGATACCACCGCCACGCGGCCACCGGACTCGTACTGGATGACTTTTTCAACCAACGCCATCAACCCGGCGGCACCTTTGCCCAGGCTGTCGATACCGCGCTGCCAGGTGTTGACAATGGGCGCCAGCAGGCTGTCCACCATGTGCGGTTTCGGGGCGGCAGGCGGCATGTCGTAATGGGTTGCCCGCACCGCGGTCAACGCCTTGTTTGCCTCCAGTAACCCCACAGGAGCCACTGGCGTGGCGCACTGCCCGTTCTGCAGCGGCGCAACCGCCGGTGTGACAGGTGCCTGGCCATGGGACAACTGCTTGACCAGCATGTTGGCAATGCCGCTCTTGCGCTGGCCAGCCAGATTCTGGGCCAAGGCTTCATCATGGAACTCGCGCAAGGTATCGCCCTGGCGGCTGCGCATAGGGCTGTCTTCGGACAGTACGTCACCTGCCTTGCGCATTTGCTTGAGGATCTGCTGCAGGAACATCGCTTCGAACTGCTCCGCGACATTTTCCAGTTTGGCCTGACGCGCCACAGCTGCATCGCCGGGGGTGTGCTGCAGCGGTTTACGGTGTTGCGAAATAGGGGTAATGCTCATGGCGATGGACCTTAAATCACGATCAATTCAGCGTTCAGGGCACCTGCCTGTTCCAGTGCCTGCAAGATGCTCATCACATCATCCGGTGTTGCCCCGAGGCTGTTCACCGTCTTTATGATGTTGTCCAGGTCGGCGCCATCGGGCCAGGCGAACATGGGGTTGCGCTGCTGGCTGACGTCGATGTCGGTGCGCGGTACAACGGCGGTCTGCCCGCCGGAGAACGGCCCCGGCTGGCTGACCTGCGGGGTTTCACTGATGGTCACGGTCAAGCTGCCGTGGGATACGGCCGCAGCTTTGACCCGCACCCCCTGCCCCACCACCACGGTGCCGGTGCGGCTGTTGAACACCACCTTGGGTCGCACCCGGCCTTCCTGCACGTCCAGCGACTCCAGCACCGCCATGTAGCTGACCCGCTGGTTGCTGGAAATCGGCGCGGTTACCGCCACCTTGGTGCCGCTCAGGGCCGTGGCGCTGCCGGCGCCAAAGCGCGCATTGACCGCTTCGGCAACCCGGCTGGCGGTCTGGAAGCTGGGCTTGCGCAAGTTGAGCATGACGTCGGCGCGCTCATTGAAATCGCTGGGGATCATCCGCTCGACCGTCGCCCCGTTGGGGATCAGCCCCGAGTTGGAGCTGTTGACCGCCACACTCGAACCGCTGCGCCCCGAGGCCTTGACCCCACCCACCACTACCGCCCCCTGGGCCAGGGCATAGACCTCACCGTCCACGCCCATCAGTTGGGTCAGCAACAGTTGCCCTCCGCGCAGGCTTTTCGCATCGCCCAGGGACGAGACCGTCACGTCCAGGGTCTGCCCGACACTGTACGAAGCAGGAATGGTTGCCGTTACCGTCACCGCTGCCACGTTTTTCAACTTGGGATCGACATTGGGCGGCAGGTTGATGCCGAACTGCTTGACCAGGTTGACCACTGACTGATTGGTAAACTTGACCTGATTCTTGTCGCCACTGCCATCAAGCCCCACCACCAGGCCATAACCGATGACCTGATTGGCACGGATACCTTCGATATCCACCAGATCCATCAGCGGGGTTGCCCGCACGGGCAAGGCCAGCAACAGGGCCAGTGCAATCAGCCCACTATTGAGAACGCTACGCATAAAAAACTGTCCACTCACATCGGAAACAAGGGGCTGGCGAAAAAGCGTGTCAGCCAGCCTGGCGAGTTGCTGTCATTGAGCACCCCTCGCCCGGCATAGGAAATACGGGCGTTGGCCACGCTCTGGGAAGACACCTGGTTGTAGCGGTTGATGTCGTCAATGCGCACCAGCCCCGCCAGGCGAATAAACTCGTCCCCCTGGTTCAGGCGCAGCGCCTTCTCACCCTTGACCAGCAAGGTGCCGTTGGGCAGGACCTGATGCACCGTCACCGCAATCGAGCCGCGCAGGGTGTTCTGCTGCGAGCTGTTGGATGAGCCGGAAAAGTCCCGACCCGCGCCCAGCTTGGTTTCCAGATTGGGATAGGCCTTGCCCATGATGGTCGGGATATCGATGCCTACACCCGACTTCTTGCCGAAGCTGGTGCCGGCACTTTTGCTCGACTGGGTCGACTCATCGAGCACGATGGTCAGAATGTCGCCCACCCGAACTGCCCGCTTGTCCTGGTACAGCGAACCGCCGTACCCCTGACGGTACAGCCCGCCACTGCTGGTGGCCGGCACGCTGTAATCCAGCGGCGGCGGTTCGAAGACACTGGAGTCCTCATCAGGCAGCATTTCGTTGAAGCTCTGGCAACCACCGAGCAGTAACGCCAGAGACAACAGGATGAAAATACGCATAGGCCTGCTCAGACAGTCTGGTTAAGGAATTTCAACATACCGGACGAGGCGTCCAGTACCTTGGCATTGGCTTCATACGCGCGCTGGATGGCCATCATCGAGACCATTGCTTCCACCACTTCCACGTTGGAGCCTTCCAGTTGGCCCTGCTTGATCTGCCCCAGGCCATCCTGGCCGGCGACGCCTTCGACCGGCGCACCACTGGCAACCGATTCCTGGTACAAATTGCCGCCCAGGGCCTGCAGGCCGGCCGGGTTGGCAAAGTTGACCAGGGTGATCTGCCCCAGTTGAACCGGCTCGGTACCCCCGGGCAAAATCGCAGTGACAATCCCGTCAGTGCCCACCATGAAATTCTTGTGCCCTACCGGCAGCTGGATTGCCGGGCTCAGCGGCAGGCCCTGGGTGTTGACCAGCATGCCTTCGGCATTGAGTTGCAATTGGCCGTTTTCGGTGTAGAAGGTTTCACCGTTGGGGCCTTCAATCTGGAAGAACCCCGGACCACTGATGGCCAGATCCATCGGCTGGCCGGTGGTCTGCACGTTGCCTTCGGTAAACACCTTTTGCGTGCCCACCACTCGCACGCCGCTGCCAAGCTGAATGCCCGTAGGCACGGTGTTGACCTCGTCAGCCTGGGCGCCGGGCGGGACTTCAATGCTGTAGAACAAATCTTCGAACACCACGCGGTCGTTTTTGAAACCGACGGTGTTGACGTTGGCCAGGTTGTTGGCCACGGCGGCCATCGCCTTGTCTTGCGCGGCCAGGCCGGTCTTGCTGATCCAGAGTGCAGAGCTCATGTGTCAATTCCTGGCGGGCATCAATTGCCGCGCATCAAACTGTTACCCGACGTGGACAAGTCCTCGGCGGCTTTCATCATCTTTACCTGGGTCTCGAACAACCGGCTCAGGCTCATGGTCCCGACCAACTGATCGATGGCCGAGACATTGCTGGCTTCCAGAAACCCGGACACCAGTTGCACGTTGTCGTCGGTTGCCGCTGGCACGCCATTGCGGGTCACCAGCAACCCGGCGCTGTCCTTGCTCAATTGCCCGGCTGGCACGTCCACCAGTTTGATCTGATCGATTTCGACCATTAGCGGCTCGCCGCGGGGCAGCACCGAAATGCGTCCGTCACCGGCAATGCGGATAGAGTCGAACTGAGGCAGTACGATCGGCCCGCCCTCGCCCAGCACGGCACGGCCGTTGAGGGTCAGTTGCATGTCGGCATCCACCTGCAGGCTGCCGTGACGGGTATAGGCTTCACCTTCCGGCCCTTGCACCGCGATCAGGCCCGGGCCCTTGATGGCAAAATCCATGTCCCGACCGGTGGCCATCAGCGCGCCGGGCGCCAGGCTGACACCATTGCCCTGTGAGTGGGCCAGGTGCCGGCTGTCATAGCCGTAGCCCTGCACGGCAACACTGGCCGATTGCTCAAGGTCGCTGCGAAAGCCCGGGGTATTGACGTTGGCCAGGTTGTTGGCGCGCACGTCCAGCGCCGTCATGGTGCGGCTGGCGGCGGTCATTGCGGTGTATCCCAAACGATCCATCGGTCATCCTCAAATGGAGTTGAAGAGCACTTGGGTCAGCTCTTTGTTGGTCGACAGCACCTTGCTGTTGGCCTGGTAGTTGCGTTGGCCTTCCATCAGGCCGACCAGTTGCTGGGTCATGTCGACGTTGGAACTTTCCAGCGCGCCTGCCGTCAGGTCGCCAAACAGGCCGGTGCCCGGGGCGCCGATCAGCGGGTTACCCGATTCGCCCGTGGCGCTCCAGCGGGTGTTGTTTTCGTTTTTCAGACCATTGGGGTTGGCGAAGTTGGCCAGCACCACCTGGCCTTGCAGCATCCGTTCACCGTTGCTGTAAGTGGCGTAGACCTTGCCGTCTTTCTCGACCGTGACACCGGTGTTTTCACCGGCGGAATAGCCGTTGGGGTTGTTGGTCGTGACTGAGAAATCCGAGGCGCTCTGGGTGCTGCGGGTGTAGTCGATATCGATGCTCATGGCATTCACCCCCGGCAGGGTGAAGCTGATATTGACCGGCGCCAGCGGCGTGCTGAGCTGGCCCGAGGTATCGAACGTCATGCTTTCGGGGCCACCCACTGCGGTGTTGCCAGCGTAGTAATGGGTCTCCCAGGTGTTGTCCGCGGTCTTGACGAAATATTGGGTCAGGGAATGCTGCTTGCCCTGGGAGTCGTACACCGGCGTGGTCTGGCTGCTGGTGTAGCTGTTGACGTTGGCCGGATCGAATGGCGTGACGCTGACCACTGCCTTGTTGGCATCCAGGTTGGCCACGAAATCGACCCGGTCGGTGGCTTTGGCCGGCAGGTTGCCGTTCTGCAGGCGCAGATCGCTGACGATACCCACCTGCAGATTACCCGCTGCATCCACGGGGTAGCCCTGCAGGTATTGGCCGCTGGCATCCACCAGGAAGTTGTCGCGGTCCTTGCCGAAGGCGCCGGCGCGGGTGTAGTTGATATCGCCGCTGGGGCTGCGGGTTACGAAAAAGCCGCTTTCGGAGATTGCCAGGTTGAGGTTGTTGCCCGTGGCAAAGTGCGAGCCACCCAGGCTCATGCTCTGGGTATGCCCCAACACTCCGACCCCCATCGCCTGGGTGCCGGAGTACAGGCTGCCAAACTCAGTACGCGACGACTTGAAGCCCACGGTGCCGGAGTTGGCAATGTTGTTGCTGATGGTATTGAGCTGCTGGGACACGGCATTGAGCCCGGTCAGGGCGATATTGAAACTCATGAACGTTGACCTTTTGCAAATTGACTGAGGGAGCGCTGGAAAGGATTGAGCCCGGTGGGCGCCATGACACCGGCAAACACCGAGTCTTCACTGAATTCGGTGATTTTGTAGAAAGGCACCTCACCGACACCTTCGATGGACAACACCGGGCCATCACTGCCCAGGCGCACGCTGTTGACCTTGCCCTTGACTTCAACCTTCAGGCTTTCACCGCTGGCAGACTTGACTTCAATAGCGTACTTGCCCGGTTTCAAGCCCAATGCCTGGGGGTCGATATCAAAGCCGACCCGGCCCGGCTCACTGGGTGGCAGCGGGATTTCGGTTTTCACGCCGTTGGCGTCGGTCAGTACCGCAACAAGGTCCGAAGCGCTGTGTTGCAACTCCACTTCGGCCTGCACTTTCTTGTCGCCCAGGTCCAGTTGTTCGGTGCTGACCTTGACGGTCTGGCCCACCAGGGTGGACGCGCTCAGGTACTGCAGGTTTTCCAGCAGCACCATGTTGTTTTCGGTCAGAAATGACATTTTTTCCAGGCTTTGCACCTGGGACATGGTGGCGAACTGGCTAAGGAACTCGCTGCTGTCCACCGGCTTGGTGGGGTCCTGGTTCTTGATTTGCGCAACCATCAATTGAATGAAGGTGTCCTGCATTTCAGCGCCGTTAGTTTTTGGCCCCTGCTGCCCGGTATTACCCGTGTTGCGTGTGTCGTTATTGACGGTGCTCATCAGGCTTCTCCCAGTTTGAGCAGGCCTTGCTGCATACTCTTGATACGATTGAGGACTTCCACCCCGGTTTCAAAACTGCGGGTCGCGGACATCATGTCGGTCATTTCTTCGATTTCACTGATGTCCGGGTAGAACACCGAGCCGCTGCTGTCGGCCAGAGGATGGTCGGGCTCATAACGTTTTTTCGCTTCGCGCCCCGAGGTCACCACATCCATGACTTGCACATGGGCTCCGCCCATGCCAACGCCACGGGTCAACTGGTTGTTTTCATAGACGGCGGCAAACACCGGCTTGCGGGCCTGGTATACATCCTTGGCGGTACCTGCGGCCGAGTCGATGTTGGCCAGGTTGCTGGCTACAGTGTTCAGGCGCACGGTCTGGGCATTCATGGCAGAGCCGGCGATCTGGTAGATAGAGTCAAAAGCCATAAGGGTCAGCGTCCTTCAATGGCCTGTTTGAGGCCGCGAAATTTCATGTTGAGAAAGGTCAGGCTGGTCTGGTAATCCGAGGTGCTCTTGGCGAAGGCCGCCTGTTCAACGCTCAACTCCACGGTGTTGCCGTCCTGCGATGCCTGGGCCGGCACACGGTATTGCAGGAGAGCCTGAGCACGGTTGCCGGACGCGGCGCTGTTGCGGTTCATTTCTGCAGCGAAATCCAGATCCCGGGCCTTGAACCCCGGGGTGTCTTCGTTGGCCAGATTGGCCGCCAGTATTTCGGTACGTTTCATATGCAACCCAAGCGCACGCGTATGCACACCGAGGGCCTCATCTATCCTTATACTCATTGCAGGTACCATTGATTGAAGGTGAGGCCGTGCCTCTTGCCCGCAGGTAATAGCAGGAACCGTGCCCACTTCTAAAAACAACAGTAACATCATGATTTATAAGACTATTTATGAAACTCACAGAACAATCGGTGACCGTCCGGCTTCCGCTTCCAGGCCCTGACGGGCAATCGGGAGGAAGCGGTGCTTCCCCCGCCGGGGCGCTGTGTGCCCTGCTGCTGGCATTGGCTAGCAGCAACGCGCCAGCCAATGAAGCGCTGGACCGGCAAGTCGACCAGGCCGTACACCAGTACTTCACGCAACAGCTGGCCGACAAGGCCGCCGAGGAAGGCTGGCAAAACCCGCGTTTTACCCAGAAGGTCTTTGCCCTGCCCGACAGCGCCCCCACCGGGCCCTGCGAGCAGCCATTGCAGGCCAGAGGCATAGAACAGCACTGGAGTGGCTACGGGCGCCTGCGCCTGACCCTTGCCTGCTCTGCACCGGCATGGTCGGTTGACGTGACCGTCCAGGCCACGGTCTATATCCAGGCCGTGATGGCAACCCGGGTGATCGAGCGCGAACAGCTCATCACCAGCGCCATGCTCGGCTATCAGGAAGTGGCGGTGAGCCGCCAGAGCAGCGGCTATTTCAACCGGATTGACCAGGTCGCCGGTCTCAGCGCCAAGCGTCGCACCCGCAGCCAGCAAGTGCTTAGCCGCGACATGCTGGTCGAGCCCTGGCAGGTGCGCCGCGGCAAGCGCGTCACGGTGGTGGCCAATCACGGCGACATACACGCCAGCACCGAAGGCGAAGCCCTGCAGGACGGGCACATGGGCATGCTGATCCGGGTCAGGAACACCGCCAGCGGCAAGGTTATCGAGGCCCGGGTGATCGGCCGCGCCAGAGTCACCAGCATCCTGGAACGCCCCGGAAAATAATTCTCAGCGGGATTTAAGCGGGCGCCGATACCTGTCGCCCTTGAGTGTCAGCGGCAACAAAAGATGCGCCGCCCTTAACTTCGATACTCAATGCAAAACAGGAATTTCGCTCATGGCCCTGACCATCCACACCAACTACTCGTCGCTGCTGACCCAGACCAACCTGAACAAGACCAACAACGCCCTGGCCACCAACCAGCAGCGCCTGGGTACCGGCCTGCGCATCAACTCGGCAGCCGACGACGCCGCCGGCCTGCAGATCGCCACCCGCATGAACGCGCAGACCAAAGGCATGGCCGTGGCCCTGCGCAACGTCAGCGACGCCTCCTCGCTGCTGCAGACCGCCGATGGTGCGCTCAATGAAATGACCGATATCATGCAGCGCATGAAAGACCTCGCCACCCAGTCTGCCAACGGCACCAACAGCGATGCCGACCGCAATTCGATGCAGACCGAATACGACGAGCTGGGCAAAGAACTGGGCAATATCATGGCAAACACCAGCTTTGCCGGTGAAAAACTGTTCAGCAAAGACGGTACCAGCGGCAAGTTCGGCGCCGAAGTATCCTTCCAGATCGGTGCTACCAAGGATGAAACCCTGGCGCTGAATGTTTCCGGAAGTGTCTCAGCACTGGCAAGTGGTATAGGCGATATCTCCGAGTCGTATACCAGCTCCACCCTGGGCACCGAGATCACCAGCGTCAGCGGCGCTCAGGACATGATCGATAAACTGACCGGCGCACTGGACAAAGTCGGTGAGCTGCGTGGCCAGTTCGGCGCCAATATCAACCGCCTTAACCACACCGCCAACAACCTGGCCAATATCAAGGACAACACCGAAATGGCCCGTGGCCGCATCATGGATGCCGACTTCGCCAGCGAAAGCGCGATGATGAGCAAGAACTCCATGCTGATGCAGTCGGGTATTTCCATGCTCAAGCAAACCGGGCAAATGCCAAGTATGGTCATGTCGTTGCTGGGCTAACTCCTGCTGGCAAACCCGGTACCAACAAAGCGCCCCCGAAGTGATTCGGGGGCGCTTTTTCAGCTGCCTTATATTTGCTCCCGGCAAGGCACAGCAGCACCTGCAAAGGCTGGAAAATAATGGCCCATACGGTTTAAGTGCAACGAACAATCCGTCGCCTTTAAGTGTCAGCGAGCAACAAAAACTGCGCCGCCCTTTACTCCGACACTCAATGCACAACAGGAATTTCGATCATGGCCCTGACCATCCACACCAACTACTCGTCGCTGCTGACCCAGACCAACCTGAACAAGACCAACAACGCCCTGGCCACCAACCAGCAGCGCCTGGGTACCGGCCTGCGCATCAACTCGGCAGCCGACGACGCCGCCGGCCTGCAGATCGCCACCCGCATGAACGCGCAGACCAAAGGCATGGCCGTGGCCCTGCGCAACGTCAGCGACGCCTCCTCGCTGCTGCAGACCGCCGATGGCGCGCTCAATGAAATGACCGATATCATGCAGCGCATGAAAGACCTCGCCACCCAGTCTGCCAACGGCACCAACAGTGATGCCGACCGCAATGCAATGCAGGCCGAATACAACGAGCTGGGCAAAGAGCTGGGCAATATCATGGACAACACCAGCTTTGCCGGTGAAAAGCTGTTCAGCAGTGACCCAACCAACAGCACCGCCAAATTCAATAGCGCGGTCAACTTCCAGATCGGCGCCACAACGGCCGAGACCCTGGAGCTGAACGTTTCTAGCGGTGCCACGGACCTGGCCACCTCCTTGTCGGGGGTTTCCGTTCCGTTCAGCGACAGCACATTGTCGGGCAGCGAAATCACCAGCGTCAGCGGCGCTCAGGACATGATCGATAAACTGACCGGCGCACTGGACAAAGTCGGTGAGCTGCGTGGCCAGTTCGGCGCCAATATCAACCGCCTTAACCACACCGCCAACAACCTGGCCAATATCAAGGACAACACCGAAATGGCCCGTGGCCGCATCATGGATGCCGACTTCGCCAGCGAAAGCGCGATGATGAGCAAGAACTCCATGCTGATGCAGTCGGGTATTTCCATGCTCAAGCAAACCGGGCAAATGCCAAGCATGGTCATGTCGTTGCTGGGCTAACCCCTACAGGCAAACCCGGTATCAACAAAACGCCCCCGAAGTGATTCGGGGGCGTTTTTTTTAACGGCAGCTTTACGTTGAGCAAAAAAATGGCCCGCCAGGCGGGCCGTGTCTACCTGGCGGTCAATCCGCCAGCCAGGCCTTGCGCCACTGTTGCAGGCCGACCTCGTCCAGCATCCAGTCCCGATGTATGCAGTCGCGCAGCGTATCCCCCGCCACAGCCGCCGCATCCAGGTCGTTGACATGCATGCGGATTGCCTCCACCCAGTCACGAAAACGGTTATTGACCCGGGTCACCGGCAGGTCACCGCGATAGCTCGGACCGTCGCTGCACACTACCGGGACGGCACAGGCACCGTACTCCAGCAGGCGCAGATTGCTTTTGCAGGCGTTGAACAGGTTATCTTCAAGTGGTGCCACGGCCAGATCCAGATCCAGCCGGGCCAGTGCCGCGGGGTACAGGTCAATGCGGATGCCCGGGTGGAATTCTTTGACAAAGGGCCGCAAGCGCTGCGGGCACATGCCAAAAAACACCCAGTCGACTTCGTCGCACAAGGCCTTGACCACATCGGCGATCAGCTCCAGGTCACCGGTATGGCCAGAGCCTCCGGCCCAGCCGACCCGGGGCTTGCGCGAAGTCCTGCGTGCGCTTGGCGGCAGGCCTGCCCACCACTGCGGGTCAAGGCGGTTCTTGACCACATGGATCTTCGAGTGAAAGTTGCCCAGGGCCTCCGCCAGCGGTTCAGTGGACACCACAAAACGATCGGCGCAAGCCAGGCCCCGGCGCAGCGACCGCATGATGTCCTTGGGTACACTGCCACGGTGGACGCTTTTCAGCGGAACGTTGGGGTAGTAGTCGTCCAGCTCATAGACCTTGAACACCTGGCTGAAGGCCTTGATTTTTTCGATCGCCTCCAGGCTCTGCTCCTGCAGGGGCCGTTGCATGACCAGGGTATCCGGGGCATAGCGTTGCAGCTGCATCAGCCCGGGCAAACCGTGGATTAATGCGCCCTCGGCGTGCCCGGCGTTTTTCAGCGCCTGCAGTGGCTGGATGATGCGGTAATGCCCGCACCCATACACATCCGCAGCCCGCGCCAGAATGACCGGCAGGGGTTTCCAGCTTAGCGGCTGCCAGGCCAGTTGGGCATCGGCGAGTTTGAAGCCGCCGGCATCGCTCAGGGACAGGCTGGTGTTGTAGGCCGGGTCGCGGGGCAACTCGGCTGCCCAGCGGCGCTGGAATGACTGGCGTACAGCCAGGGGCACGGCGGTTTGCGGGTGGTCATGAATGATCGCGGCGTGGGGTGTCCATACAGTCAGATAGCCCGTGCGGGCCACGCGCAGGCACAGGTCGATATCCGCAGCACCCTGCTCGAAAACCTCGGCATCCAGGCCATTTACCGCCTCGAACACCTCTCGGCGAATCATCAGGCACACGTCAGACACCGCACTGTAGTTCTGGTCGACAAACAGGCGGTTCATATAGCCCGAAGCACTCATCGCCTGCCCGGCAAAACCGTGGCCGGCGCTCTCTTCAAGGCCGAGGATGATCCCGGCATGGGTGATCGTGCGTGCAGTAGACACCGCCTTGGCCCCGACAATCGCCACCTCCGGACGCTGGGCGTGGTTGAGCAACTCATCCAGCCATTGCTCCTGCATCAGGACCGTGTCGCTGCGCAGCAACAGCAGGTATTCGCCCCGGGCTTGTGCCGCGCCCAGGTTAATGGCCGATGCCCGCCCCCGGGCGAGCGGCAAGTCCACCACCTGCAGGCGCTCGCCCAGCAGCTGTCGGCTGCCGGCAAGCCAGGCGGCGGCCTGCGGATCGGCGCAGGCATTGTTGACGATCAACAGTTCGTAATTCGGGTAGCGGGTGTGCTCCAGCAGGCTGATAACGCAGCGCTGCAGGGCCGGCAGGTCCGTATCGAGCACTAGCACGATGGACACCGACGGTCGCTGTGGGTGACCGTAGCGGATCCTGAACTGACCGCTGCGCAGGCTCAGCACCTGCGCCTGGGCATAGCCCCGCTCCTGCAGGTGCAAGCCCAGCACTTCGGCAAACTCGGGGCTGTCGGCCAGCGCAGCGCGCTGGTTGATGACCAGCGGCTCGCACAGATGGCCAAAGCCGACCATGCCCTGGCGGTTGATCATGCGCAGGATCAGCTCCAGCTCCAGCGCCGCTGGATACTGCTCATTGAAACCACCCGCCTCGGCCACCGCGCTGGCGCGAAACAGCCAGTTGCGGGCCATCACACCCGGCATGCTGAGCAGATAGTCGAGGTTAAAATCCGGGCGCAGGGCCGGGCTTATGACATCGCCGTGTTCATGCACCATTGCATCGCCGTAGATGGCTCGGCATTGGGGGTCGTCCAGCAACTCCAGGGACGAGATCAGCATCCCGCTGTCGGTCAGGCGGTCCCCCGCCTCCACCAGCATCAACCAGCGATGATCGCCACTGCGGGCAATCCGGTTGATCTGTGCGACAAAGCCGTCGCGCTGGCAGCTGCAGTACTGCATGTCATCGCCCGGTGACTGGCGGCGGAACTGCGGCGTGAGCACAATCCCCTGCAACATGACCCCTGTGCTGCGTGCATGGGCAATGCTGTCGAGGGTCGCCTGCAGCGCCTGGCTGTCGCCTGCGGGGTCAAGCACCACCACGGCAATCGTCGGCCCCCCAGCCATTTGTGCCAGGCGCTGGCCAATCAGTCGCGACTGCGGCTCGCTAGGCACCCGCGCTGCCAGCCACTGGCGTTGCTGCTCCTGTTGTACAAGGGTGTTACGCACGTCATTGAGGTGGGCAGTGATATCAACCTGCTGTACCACCTCGGGGTTGTCCAGTCGCGCCACGGCCACCTGCCGTGGCCCCTCCACTGGCTGGTGCCAACCCAGTTCACGAAGCTGGTGACGAAAGTTGTCATGCCCCTGCTGGCCAATACCGGGTGTGTCGCGCCCCTGCTGGCTGAACTGCTCGCTCGACACCCGCACCCACGTCAGGGTCTGCGGCAAGTACGCCAGGTGCCCGCACTGCAGGAGCTTGACGTAAATGCTCAAGTCGCCGACCCAGTCAATGGGCTGGCCATTAAGCGACATCAATTGATCGCCGTAGGCCAACACATCTGCCCGTCGGCACATCACGCAACTGGGCTCGCCGATAAAGTTCAGGGTGTGCTCGGCCAGCAGCGAGACCAGGCCCGGGCCATCGACCCGCACCGGCTGGGGAAAGGCTGTCACGGTGGCCAGAATATCCGCCAGGGGCTGCCCGGCACTGTCGATGCGCTCGCGCCTGGAGGTTGCCAGGGCAATGTGCGGATCGGCCTCCATCGTCGCAACCAGGCGGGCCACACAGTCCGGGGCCAGCACATCGTCGTCGTGCAGGAACTTGATGTAAAAACCGCGGGCCAGCCGTATGCACTCGACGGTGTTGCGCATTTCATGCAAGGGCTGCTGATTGCGTTGATAGCGAATGGGCACCTGCTGGCTGCCCGCATAGCGCTCGACGATGGCGCCGATCATGGCCCCGTCACTGTCATCGCAAACGATGATTTCCAGGTTGGCATAGGTCTGCGCGCAAGCGCTGGCAAGCGCCGTTTCAAACCAGGAGGCTTTGTAGGCCGGTATGATCACACTGACCAGAGGCAAATCTTTCATGGCGTTACACTTCTGTTAGCAAAGGGAGCTGCGGGGAGAAACCGGAAAAAAAACATGAGAACCTCGACACAAACAGGCCTGGCCTGCCTCCATGCGCCAGGGAGGGATAAAGGGATTTTCAATGGCGGTAAATCCTGGCGCCTTCGGGCAATACCGCGTCATAAAAGCTGTAGTCCGCCAATTGCGAAGGCAGCGTCGCCCCCAGCAGCCACTCGCAGCGCTTGCCCACTTCGCTGCCGGCCCGGGCCAGGCTGCCCGTAACCAGGGTTGCGCCACCCGGCGGTATTCGATGCCGATATTGCGTACCAGACGCTCAAGTTCGCCGCGCATGGGCTGCGGGCAATCGGTGATGTTGGAAACCCGGCCCTTGGGCACACAACTGGCCCTGCCGGCAAAGCGGACATGTTGAAGGACACATTGCGGCATTGACTCAACCCACCCAGCGGTACAGGTCGCCCACTGTCACGGCCTGGTACAGGTCATCGCCGGACACGGTTTTTGATACTCCATGTCAAACATCACGATCACGCCCAGCGCAGCCAGCGAGTCCCATTCGGGCAAGGTACGAAATTCGCTGTCCAGGCTTATATCCACCGGGGTGACAAACCCGTGGCGTTAATAAAATTGGCAATAAAGTTTTCAGCAGTCATGGTGGTGTCTCAGGTTGCAGCGCCGCTATGGCGCCTGGTGATAGCCGGGCGAGGCGACAGCGCAGTGGCGAACAGCAGCCACCACACGCTCGACATCACTCGGGCTCAGGTCTGGATGAATCGGCAGGCACAGGATCTTGCGGGCGATTTGCGTGGCCACCGGCAAGGGCTGTTGCACATGTCCGGTACGATCGGCGTAGGCCTGCATGTCACTGACCAACGGGTAGAAATAGCGCCGCACATACACCTGTCGCGTCTTGAAAAACTCGTACAGGGCATCGCGGCTGACCGGGAACGTGTCCTCGACCAGAATTGGGAAATAACCGTGGTTCTGCGCCTCACGGCACAGGGTGATACCGGGGATATCAGCCAGCCGCGCGCGGTACAGGCCGTCGATCGCGGCACGCCGCTCCAGGGCCCGGTCGATATGCTCAAGCTGCAACAGGCCGAAAGCCGCGTTGAACTCGCTCATCTTGCCGTTGATACCGCAGCTCACCACCGAGGTTTCATTGACGAAGCCGAAGTTGCGCAACTGGTCCACCCGCAGCTTGGTTGCCGCGTCGGGGCAGACAATGGCGCCCCCCTCAAAGGTGTTGAACACCTTGGTGGCATGCAGGCTCAAAACGCTCATGTGGCCGTGGCGCAATACACTGCCGCCGCCCTCCTCGACTGCAAACCCGTGGGCAGCGTCATATAGCACGCGTAACCCGTAACGGTCGGCCAATTGCTCTATGGCGCGCACATCGCACGGTACTCCGTAGCAATGTACGGCGAGGATGGCGCGGGTTTGCTCGGTGATGGCCGCCTCAATGGCAACGGGGTCAAGGTTGAAGGTGTGCGGGTCTATATCGACAAACACCGGTGTCAGGTGATTCCACACCAGCGCATGGGCCGTGGCGGCAAAGGTATAAGGCGTGGTGATCACCTCGCCTTCGATTTGCAGGGCCTGCAGTGCGGTCAACAGGGCGGTCGTACCATTGTTGAACAATGACAGATGTTCCACCCCCAGATACTCGGCCAATCGACGTTCGAAGGTCTGATGAAAGGGGCCGTTATTGGTCAGGCACTTGCTGTCCCAGATCTGCTGCAGGTACGGCATGAATGCCTGCAATTCCGGCAGCAAGGGGCTGGTTACATAAATATCGTGGTCCATGAACAGCATCTTCAAAGGGTTCGGCGATCCGAAGGGAGCGCGAGACCGGGCCTGGCGCAGTATCGGCCCGATTGGCATGGCCGCCGTCTTGTAACCGGGATGAAAACCCGGCTGAAACAGGCAGCCTGCCACTCAAATGCAGAAGCCGTGCCAACCCCAAAAAGATGACTTATCTACTTGATCTATATGTATTTTTTCAAAAGACAGCAGGGTTATATAAAACGCCTTGGCTTCCCTTTTCTGCGCAAGCGCTTCCCCCTGCAGGAAGCGCCACTTCCGCCTCTGCGCCCTGGCGGGAGCCCATGGGGAATGGAGATAAGATATATCTTGCAAATCAACTTCAGAATTACCCTACAGAAGGCGAAATACCCCTAATAGTAAAGTGGTATTCCCTACATGGTGAATGCTCTTGATGAACACTCTTTTTGCACATGCCACTGCCATGCACAGCCAGCAACATGCTGTCTTTTGCCCGGTGCTATACACGCTGACCTTGTTCAGGGACGAAGAAAAACGCACAGTCGAACTGGGCTATTCTGCTGGCAGGCTGCTTGAGCGCCTGTTACAGCAACCGGGTGAAGTGATTGAGCGGGACACCCTGGTGGCCTATGCCTGGGCGGACCGTGTCGTAGGTCCCGGCAGCCTCAACCAGCAGGTGTACACCCTGCGCAAGATCCTGGGTGACGAAAAAAACCTGCAGATCATTCAGACCGTTCCGCGTCGCGGCTACCGACTTAACCCAACCTTCGTCATTGCATGGCGAACAAGGCGTAATCATGAACGTACTGAACATATTCCTCCCGACGCTGCGCAGCGGCCGGATCGGGATCCCGCTGGTTATCCTGTCCATCCTGGCCATGATTATCCTGCCGTTGCCGCCCTTGTTACTGGATATCCTGTTTACCTTCAATATCGCGATGGCGGTGCTGGTGCTGATGGTCAGCGTGTCATCCAAAAGCCCGCTGGACTTCTCGCTGTTCCCCACGGTAATCCTGATTACCACCCTGCTGCGTCTGACCCTGAACGTGGCCTCGACCCGTATCGTGCTGCTTGAGGGCCACAATGGCACGGGCGCGGCGGGTAAGGTGATCGAGTCGTTCGGCGAGGTGGTGATCGGCGGCAACTTCATTGTCGGGATGATCGTGTTCGTGATCCTGATGATTATCAACTTCATGGTGGTCACCAAGGGCGGCGAGCGGATTTCCGAGGTGACGGCGCGTTTTACCCTGGACGCCCTGCCCGGCAAACAGATGGCCATTGATGCCGACCTCAATGCCGGGCTGATCACCCAGGATCAGGCCAAGCAGCGCCGCCAGACCATCGCCAAGGAAGCCGATTTTTACGGGGCAATGGACGGTGCATCGAAGTTTGTGCGCGGTGACGCGATTGCCGGGATCCTGATCCTGCTGATCAACCTGTTCGGCGGCTTTGCCATCGGCCTGTTTGTCTACGACCTGCCCGCGGGCCTGGCTTTCAAGCAATTTGCCCTGCTGACCATTGGTGACGGCTTGTGGCACAGATCCCGGCGTTGCTGTTGTCGACCGCCGCCGCGCTGATCGTGACGCGGATCAACGAATCTGCCGAAATCACCACTCAGGTGCGCCGTCAGTTGCTGGCCTCGCCTGCACTGCTCTACACCGTGGCCGGGATCCTGCTGGTACTGGGCCTGGTGCCCGGCATGCCGCATCTGGCCTTCCTCGGGTTTGCCGCCATTGTCGGCGGTGTGGCCTGGAGTGTGTCGCGCTTTCAGCCACCCGCCGAAGCCGCTGAACTTGAAGCCGTCAGCGCATTGAGCGTGGCCATGCACAACGAGCGCAGCCACAGCCTGGCCTGGGATGACATCCCCCATGTTGAGCGGTTGTCGGTGTCACTGGGCTACAAACTGGTGGGTCTGGTCAATGAGGCCGCGGGCGCCCCCCTGACCCAGCGCGTGCGCGGCCTGCGCCAGACCCTCTCGGAGAACCTGGGCTTTCTCCTGCCCGAGATCCAGATCCGTGACAGCCTGCGACTCAAGGCGGCGCACTACAGCATCCACATCAACGGCGAGCAGATCGAGGGCGCCGAAATCCATGCCGACCACCTGATGGCCATTCCTTCGGCCGACCTGTACGGCGAAGTGGACGGTATTCTTGGCATCGACCCGGCCTACAAGATGCCGGTGGTGTGGATCAACCCCGCCGAAAAGAGCCGCGCCCTGAACCTGGGCTACCAGGTGGTGGACTGCGCGGGGGTGATCGCCACGCATCTGAACAAGGTGATTCGCGACAACCTGGCGGACATCTTCAAACATGATGACGTCGACAGCCTGATGCAGCGCCTGACCGAACTGGCACCCAAGCTGGCCGAAAACCTCAGAAGCCAGCTGTCGTATACCCAACAACACCGGGTGTACCGCCAATTGCTGGTTGAGAACATCTCGGTGCGCGACATCGTCACCGTAGCCACGGCGCTGGTCGAAAGCAGCGAGACCACCAAGGACCCGGTGCTGCTGGCATCCGACGTGCGCTATGCCTTGCGCCGCAACATTGTGGCGAGTATCAGCGGGCGCCGCGATGAAATCAGCGTATTCGTGCTCGACAATGCCCTGGAAAACACCCTGCTGGGGGCCTTGAGCATTGCCCAGCAGGCAGGTCCGGTGAGCCTGGACAACATTCCCGTGGAGCCCAACCTGCTTAACCAGCTGCAAAATGCGATGCCGGTGGTCAAGGAAAAACTGCGCAAGGACGGCCACCCGCCGGTGCTCACCGTCATGCCGCAATTGCGCCCGTTGCTGGCACGTTATGCGCGGGTCTTCAGCCCGGGGCTGCATGTGCTGTCGCAGAATGAAATCCCGGAGAACGTCAGCGTAAATATCATCGGCACACTGGGGTAAACAGGCTGTGAACGCCTCCTCCCCTGTGGGAGCGGGCTTGCTCGCTCCCACAGGGGGGTTGAGGCTGATTATTGCCTAAGCTGTAACGCGAATGCTCCACTTGCATCGCAGGCGATCCACCTCACACGATCACACCCATTCACCGTTTATTTGACGATTTTTTCTCAGCGCCGGCTCTACAGATGCGTGCCGGCTCAGTCCCGGCTAAGTCTTGCACCGTACCTTTGCCCTGCGCCACACAACGCGCCATATCGCAGAGGTCAAGACCATGAACAACGCAGCCCGCTGGCTGAACAAAGTGCCCGAGGTGACCCTGTCCTTCTGGGTGATCAAAATCATGTCCACCACCGTGGGCGAAACAGGTGCCGATTATCTGGCCGTCGATGCCGGGTTCGGTGCCGGCCCCACCAGCCTCGGCATGGCCATGCTGCTGGCCGTAACGCTGTTCTGCCAATTGCGCACCCGCGCCTGCACCCCTTGGCTCTACTGGCTGAACGTGGTGCTGGTGAGCGTGGTGGGCACCCAGATCACCGATATCCTCACCGACAAGCTGGACGTCAGCCTGTACACCAGCACGGCGCTGTTTTCGCTGCTGCTGGCGGTCACTTTTGCGCTCTGGTATCGCAGCGAGCGCAGCCTGTCGATCCGCGATATCACCACTGCGCGGCGCGAGCTGTTCTATTGGGCCACGGTGCTCTGCACCTTCGCCCTGGGCACTGCGGCAGGGGATCTGGCCACCGAGGCCCTGGGCCTGGGCTTTACCCTCGGCGCGGTGATCTTCGCGGCGCTGATAGGGGTCACGCTACTGGCCTGGCGCATGGGCGCCAATGCGGTGCTGACATTCTGGATCGCCTACATCCTGACCCGACCGTTTGGCGCGTCCCTGGGTGACCTGTTGACCCAGGCCAAAACCTACGGCGGGCTGGGCATGGGCGCCAGCTGGACCAGCGCGCTGTTCCTGTGCGTGATCGTGCTGCTGGTCGGCGCCGCGCAACTCAATGCCGGCAGCAACCGCAAGGCGATCACCGAGTAACCCTTCACCGTCAATCAAGGACATCCCCATGCGCCATGCACACCGCGTTATCCGTCACTTCGCCCTGGCCACCACACTCGTGGTTCTGGGCCTGAACGCCGGCTGCTCCAAACCCGCCGACGCGCCGACTCACCAGGTCAGCGCCAGCCAGAACCCGAGTGCCTCGAAGTTGGGTGACCTGTCGCAGTTTCATGCCATTGCCGCAGAGGTCGGGGCACTGGTGGCGAACAACGATCTGACGGCGGCCAAAACCCGCATCAAGGACCTGGAAACCGCTTGGGATGCGGCCGAAGCCGGCATCAAGCCACGCGCGGCCAGCGACTGGCATGTGCTGGACAAGGCCATCGACCGGGCCCTGGAAGCCCTGCGCGCCAGCACGCCCAACCCCGCAGACTGCAAGCTGGCAATGGACAACCTGCTCAAGGCCTTTGACAACCTCAAAGGTGGCGCATAAGCGCAAAACGCCAGCGAATATCGGCACAGATGCTTCACTTGGATCTGTGCCACTGGCTTTTTGATGGAGAAGGACATGCGCATATTGCTGGTCGAAGATGACCCCATGATTGGCGACGCGATACAGGGTGCGCTGACGGATGCCAGCTATGCCGCTGACTGGGTACAGAACGGCGCGCACGCCCTCAGTGCCCTGGCCACGCACACCTACGCGTTGGTGCTACTGGACCTCGGCCTGCCCGGCCAGGACGGCCTTGAGGTACTGGCCCGCATTCGGGCGCGTAACAACCCGGTGCCGCTGCTGATTATCACCGCCCGCGACAGCCTGGATGACCGATTGCGCGGCCTGGACGGTGGCGCCGACGACTACCTGCTCAAGCCATTTGCAATGGCCGAACTGCTGGCGCGCATGCGCGCGGTGCTGCGCCGCCTGGGCGGCAACGCCGTGCCCGTGCTTGGCAATGGCGTCGTATCGCTGGACCTGGTGTACAAGCAGGCCAGCACCGCAGCACACCACGCCGTGGCCCTCTCCAGCCGTGAATTCGCCCTGTTGCAGGCTCTGCTGGTAAGGCCCGGGGCGATTCTGTCGCGCAGTGAACTCGAAGAGCGCCTGTACGGCTGGGGCAACGAAGTTGAAAGCAACGCTGTCGAGTTCCTGATCCACGCCTTGCGGCGCAAGTTGGGCAGCCATGTCATCAGGAATGTCAGGGGGCTGGGATGGATGGTTTCAAAAAGCGCCTGAGCGAATCGGTCCAGCTCAGGCTGTCGTTGGCCCTGTCATTGACCATTGTGCTGGTGGCCGTGGCAGCCAGCGCGTTCGTATTTGTTTCGGCTCTCGACGAGGCGCATGAACTGCAGGACGACACCCTGCGCCAGGTGGCCATGTTGTATGACCGCCAGCACATGACCCTGCATTATCCCGAAGGCCCGGCCCTGGAGGGCGATGACGAAGAGTCCCGGGTCATCATCCAGCACCTGGCTGACGGCAGCCAGGCCTTGGCCAATGGTGACGAAACCCTGCCACTGCCACTGCCCGCCACCCTGGTCGATGGCCTGGCCACGGTTAATGTCGGTGGCGAAGCCTTTCGTGTCCTGGTGCACAGCACAAGCCGCGGCGAGCGCATAGCCGTGGCCCAGGAGGTGGGCGCGCGCGACAAGGACGCCCGCGAAAGTGCCTGGCGCAGTCTGCTGCCGTTCCTGATCCTGTTCCCGGTATTGCTGCTGGTGGTCGGTGATCTGGTGCGCAAACTGTTTCGCCCTATCGCCAGCCTTGCTGCTGAAATCGACCGCCGGGGCGAACAGTTACTGCACCCGATTGACGAACAGCACCTGCCTGCCGAAGTACGCCCGTTTGTGGTGGCCATCAACCGTTTACTGACCCGGGTGGCTCAGGCAATGGACGGCCAGCGGCGCTTTGTCGCCGATGCCGCCCATGAGCTGCGCTCGCCCATGACAGCGTTGTCCCTGCAAGCCGAGCGGCTGGCCGCCTGCTCCTTGCAGGTGTCGGCACGCGAACGCCTGCTGCCCTTGTGCCAGGGCATTGAGCGCAGCCGTCAGTTGATTGATCAGTTGCTCAGCCTGGCCGCCGCCCAGGCCGCCGTTCCCCGCCCGCAAGCCCGGATTGGGGTTCACGCGGTGTACCGGCGGGTGCTCGAAGACTTGCTGCCACTGGCCGAGCAAAAACACCTCGATATCGGTGTTGAAGATAGCGCAGATGTGCAGTTGCTGATAAACCCGATGGACCTGTTCACCCTGATCAAGAACCTGGTGGACAATGCCATCCGCTATACCCCAGCAGGCGGCACCATCGACCTGTGCCTGGCACAGACCGACACCTGTGTATGCCTGCAGGTCAAGGATTCGGGCCCTGGCATCAGCGTCGAGGAGCACGATCGGGTGTTCGACCCGTTCTACCGTACCCTGGGCTCGGGTGAAACGGGCTCCGGGCTGGGGCTGTCGATCGTGAGGGCGATTGCCGAGCGGGTAGGCGCCAGGGTTGCACTGGGTTTTACTGATGAAACCAGCCGGCGCGGGCTGTGTGTTTCACTCTGGTTCCCCTGCGCCAGGGGCTAAAGCTGGCGTATGCTTTGCGCCATTCCCAACCACCACCGCAGCAGGCCTTATGAGCACACCTCTGCTTTCATCCTGGATTTTCTGGGCGCTGCTCTCGGCAGTGTTTGCCGCCATGACGGCCATTTTCGGCAAGATCGGCATTACCGGCATCAATTCCGACTTTGCCACTTTACTGCGTACCGTGGTGGTGCTGGTGAGCCTGGCGTGGATCCTTTATGCCACGCGCCAGTACCAGTCGCTGAGCTCGATTTCGGCACGCAGTTATTTGTTTCTGGTGTTGTCGGGGCTGGCCACAGGAGCCTCGTGGATCTGCTATTACCGGGCTCTGCAACTGGGCCAGGCGTCGCTGGTAGCCCCCGTGGACAAGCTCAGCGTGGTGATTGTCGCCGTGCTGGGGGTGACCTTTCTGGGCGAGAAGCTCGACATCCGCCAATGGGCCGGGATCGGCCTGATCACTGTGGGCGTGGTGGTGCTGGCGTGGCGGCGCTAGGCTATTCTGCCGTTGGCGGCCGCCAGGCTTGCCCCCCTCATCAGTGCAGTTCGCTGTCAAAGATCACGGTGATGGTGCCCCTATAGGTGCTGCCTGAATGATCGGCGATCATACTGGCCACCTGATCGCGCTCAACGCTGAATTGTAATGTTGCAGCGCCATTGTCGACATAGTGGCTCGGTGAAAAAATGGTCGGGGTTGTGGTCAACAGATAGCGGTTCACGGGTTGACTGGAGGCATCGCGCAGGCCGTTGGGCAGGGTTATCCGGGTGTCCACGGCGACCGTATGGCCTGCGGGGTTGCGTATACCGCACCCCGAGGCCTCGGTGTATTCACATTGCAGCTCGACGCTCAATGACGTCGATGTCCAGATATTGAAGACCTGGCTCGCTGCCAGTGCTTCCGGGCGCCGCCCGCGGTCCAGCCATTGTTGCCAGCCACCTGCCGGGTACAGGCTGATGCGACTATAGTTGGCCGGAAACTGGAACTTGAGCGTGTGCTGCACATCAAGGGATAAATTGAACGTGACCTCGGTTTCACTGGTGGTCAGATTGTCGCCAAAATCGAAGTCGCCATTAGGGCCAATCGAGTAGGTGATGGAGCCGACGTAGGTGCCTCTTTCCATGCTCAGCGGGTCCGGGGTAGTCATCCTGTAAGCCACGCTGGTATTGCGTAACCGCAACCAGGGGATTTCAAACTTCGGAAGCTTGCCACAGGCTTGCTGCACAGGTGTAAACCAGAAAAAATCTGCATCCAGATAAGAGAGGGCAGTCATCTGAGCCCCAAGTGTGCAGGGGGCGGCCGCATAATAAGACCAGTTCTGCCCCCACAAAGCATCATGGGCTAAAAACGGTCCTGAATTGACACCGGTTATTGTGTTTACGTACGGATTCGTTCTGATAGTCGCGCTGAAAGCCGTAATGGAAAACGCCACTTCGGCCGTTTGCCCCGATGGGCTGGTCACTTGAACGGTTCTGGTATCCGCTGGGACCTTGAACATTGCGCTGTCCCGAAGACTGGAGGGGTTAGCCGGGATGGCGTACTGCGTAGTGGGCTCCACTCCCAGGCGGATGCTGTACAGCGGCGGCTTGCACATACTCGGAAACGTGAGGCACAACCCGGAAGTGGGCGTGGTGTTAATGAACTCGTTGACATTCGGATTGGTCGGATCCGGCGAGAACACTGCGGTTATTTCGACCACTGCCGCCTGAGCCCTGGGTACTGCAAACAGCGCCAGCAGCAGGCAAAACCATAGAAAAAAACCTGCTTGCACCTGCAGATTCAAAGGGGATTTATCAAGCTTGCTCATGGCTGGGGTTTGACCTTGGCAGACCGGTTACCGTGAATCGACACCCCATCCTGCAGGTGCCAGTTAACTAATAATAGACCTAACCTGCCTTGCCCAGTCCACCAATAAACGGCTACAAATCGTGTCGTTCCCACTGCCCACACAGCGTTCCCGCCCATGCCGGTTGGAAGACGTCGTTACGCTTGACTAACGCGTGCCCTATTGCACCACGACACTTTCAGACAGATCTGCGGCCGAGGGAGTGACTTTTCCTACAGGCGGGTTCTAGTATTGCCGCGCTTCACCCTGCCCCCCCTAAAAAAATAACGTATGGAAACTGCACAAATGCCCTTCACCCGTACCCTTCTCGCCCTTTCCCTGGGCATGGCTCTCCTGCAAAACCCGGCGTTCGCGGCACCGCCCCTGTCGATGGTTGACGGCGTTGCCCAGGTCAATACACAAGACAGCAACGCCTGGGTCGAGATCAACAAAGCTGCGTTCGTGCACAACATTGGCGTGTTGCAAGCGACTGTCGGTGACAAATCGAAAATCTGCGCCGTGCTCAAGGCCGATGCCTACGGTCATGGCATCGGCCTGTTGATGCCCTCGATCATCGCCACCGGTGTGCCTTGCGTAGGCGTGGCCAGCAATGAAGAAGCCCGTGTGGTGCGCGAAAGCGGCTTCAAGGGCCAACTGATCCGCGTGCGCACGGCAGCACTCAGCGAGCTGGAAGCAGCGTTGCCATACAATATGGAAGAGTTGGTGGGCAACCTTGATTTCGCCGTCAAAGCCAGCCTGATCGCCGAAAAACACGGCCGTCCGCTGGTGGTTCACCTGGGCCTGAACTCCAGCGGCATGAGCCGCAACGGCGTGGAAATGACCACCGCCGAGGGCCGCCGCGACGCCGTCGCCATCACCAAGGTGCCGAACCTTGAGGTGCGCGCGATCATGACCCACTTTGCCGTTGAAGATGCCGACGACGTGCGCGCCGGGCTCAAGGCATTCAACGAGCAGGCGCAATGGCTGATGAGCGTGGCCGAGCTTGACCGCAGCAAAATCACCCTGCACGCGGCCAACTCGTTCGCCACCCTGGAAGTGCCCGAATCGCACCTGGACATGGTTCGCCCGGGCGGCGCCCTGTTCGGCGACACCGTGCCGTCGCACACCGACTACCAGCGCGTGATGCAATTCAAGTCCCATGTGGCCTCGGTCAACAGCTACCCCAAGGGCAACACCGTGGGCTACGACCGCACCTGGACCCTGGGCCGTGACTCGAAACTGGCCAACATCACCGTGGGCTACTCGGACGGCTACCGTCGCGCCTTCACCAACAAGGGTATCGTGCTGATCAACGGCCATCGTGTGCCGGTGGTGGGCAAGGTGTCGATGAATACGCTGATGGTCGATGTTACAGACGCGCCGGATGTGAAAAGCGGCGATGAGGTTGTGCTGTTCGGGCAACAGGGCAAGGCCGAAATCAGCCAGGCGGAAGTTGAAGACATCAACGGTGCATTGCTGGCCGACCTTTATACGGTGTGGGGCAACTCCAACCCCAAGGTGCTGATCGATAAGTGACCGACAACCTCTCGGCCGCCCACGTGAGGTAATGCTTGATACCCGTCGGGATTTTCAGGGCATCAGTCACCCCCCCTAAAAGCGGAGAATTGTTGATCTTGATCTGGCCCTGGCTTTTGATTTTGATCTACCGCCCCATCGGGAGGCCGAGAGGAGGTTCTGCGTAGTGGGCCTCCCGGCATGGATGCCGGGAGAGCCGCGATGGGCCAGGGATGGCCCGTGGCGGCGTACCCACGGAGCTAACCTGCACGAGGGAACCTGAGCGCAGCGAAGGCCGGACGCCAGGGGCAAGCCTTTTTGGTGGGCCTGTCTCCCTGCAGCGGACGCCAAGAAGCTGGCTATCGAGTCTTCTGCCTTGACTCGGGCACTGTTATGGGCATTCGCGTCGCCTGGACAATCGAGTGGCAACAGCAAAAGCAAAAATTTCAAACAACACCCATCCCTTGTGGGAGCGGGCTTGCCCGCGATGGCAGCACTTCGGTCATCCAGATAGAACGAGGTGCCTGCATCGCGGGCAAGCCCGGCTCCCACAGAGGAAATATGTCGGTAACAAATCCTGCATTCAAACAGCTCGGCCGCCCCCTTGGCAGAACCTCCACTCGGCCTCCCGATGGGGCAGTAGATCAAAATCAAAAGCCAGATCAAAAACCAGATCAATAGCAGATCGAAAGGCCGTCACAACGGTTTGGCAACAAACAGTAAAGATACGTTAACGGCATTGATTATCATTTGCGTAAATGTAATTATTTGTAACTAATTCTCGTTTACGTATTTCCCTGCCGGAGTATTCGCAGATCATGCGCTCACTGTTCAGCCTTCCTACGTCTGCCCTTACGCTTGTCGCACTAGGGATTCTCAACACGGCTTCTGCCGAAGAGAACACCCTCAATCTGCCCTCCACCAGCATCACCTCCACCGCAGACGATGAAGCGCCGCAAGGCTATCAAGCCAAACCCAGTGCCACGACCACGCGCCTGAATCTCACCGCCGGGCAGACCCCTCAGGGCATTTCCAGCATCAAGCGCGAGCAGATGGACGATTTCAAGCTCAACAGCATTCGCGATATCATGGACAGTACCCCGGGGGTCAATGTGCAAAAGGTCGAAACCGACCGCACCTACTTCACCGCCCGCGGTTTCGATATCACCAATTTCCAGTACGACGGCATGGGCATGGGCCTGGCCGGCGGGGTGCTGGTGGGCGATATCGACACCGCACCCTATGAGCAGGTGGATATCCTGCACGGCGCCAACGGTTTGATGACCGGCAGCGGCAACCCCTCGGCCACGGTCAACTTCATCCGCAAACGGCCCACTTATGAACCCGAGGCCAAGGTCAGCGTGAGCGCCGGTTCCTGGGACAAGCGTCGGGTCGACCTGGATGTGTCCGGGCCGCTGACCGATTCGGGCAATGTGCGCGGCCGGCTGATCTATGCCAACGAAGTGGGTAACTCATACCTGGACCGCTACTCCCGGGAAAAGAACATCTTCAGTGGCCTGCTGGCCTTCGACCTGACTGACGACGACACCCTGACCGTCGGCTACGAAGAGCAAAAAAGCAACGCCAACGGTGCCAGCTGGGGCGCATTGCCCCTGACCGACAGCAGCGGCAACGCCCTGCACTACAGCAGCACCAGCGCCAATATTTCGCAGCCCTGGGTGTACTGGGACGTGCGCACCAGCCACGCCTTTGCCGAGTGGCAACACAACTTCGCCAATGACTGGAAGTCCACGCTGACGGTGACTGCGATGGAGCATCGCGAAGACACCGACATGTTCTATATCTATGGCGACAGCACCTCCAGCACCGGCTACACGGGGCTGGCGTCCAATTACAAGGGCAAGACCCGCGAACTGGATGGCGACCTCTCGTTCAGTGGCCCCTTCAGCCTGGGCGGTCGCGAGCACCAATTGACCGTCGGCGCCAACGTGGCACGCTCACGCACCCGGGAAACCTCCCTGTACGGCACCTCGTCCTACTACACCCCGGTGTCGCTGGAAGATGCCCTCAACGGCGTCATTCCCAAGCCCACCTACAACATGGCCAACGCCGACGCCACGTCAGACTTCACCGACCGTCAGAAAAGCCTCTACGCCGGTGCCCGTTTCAGCCTCACCGACGACCTGCACCTGATCACCGGTGCGCGCATGCTCAGCGCCGACAGCGACGGTGAAAACTACGGTTCGGGGCGCGACGTGAGGATTCATGGCAAGGTCACGCCTTACGCCGGGGTGGTTTATGACCTCACTCCGCAGTACTCGCTGTACGCCAGCTACACCGAAATCTTCAACCCGCAGTACTACCTCAACACCCAGGGTCAGGTGCTCGACCCGCTGGAAGGCAAAAGCTACGAAGCCGGGATCAAGGGGCACCTGCTGGACAAGCGCCTCGACGTGTCTGCCGCGGTGTTCCACACCAAACAGGACAACGTCGCCACCTACGCAGGCTTCAACCCTTCCCTGGGCGGCTATTTGTATGAGGGCATGTCGTACAAAAGCAGCGGCGTAGAACTCGAAGCTACTGGCGAACTGGCGCCAGGCCTGCAAGTCAGCGGCGGTTATACCTATGTTTACATCACCGATGCCGACAACAACCGCGGGCGCAAATTTATCCCGCGCAATGCGCTCACCTCCTCCATGACCTACAAACTGCCGATGGCGCCCAAGGTCAAAGTAGGTGGCAGCCTGAAGTGGCAGAGCAAGGTCGAGAATGACGACACCCCGGCGGCAAACCAGGCCGCCTATGCCCTGGTGGGCCTGATGACCAGCTACGATATCGATCCGCACTGGAGTACCCAGCTCAACCTCGACAACCTGACCAACGAGAAATACCTGCAAAGCGTGCGCTATGGCCAGAGCAATTACGGAGCACCGCGTAACGTCACGGCATCGGTGAGCTGGAAGTTCTAGAGGGGGTAAAACCGGATGTGGTGTCGGGACAATAACCAGGGGTTGTCTAAACTGCTGGGAGCCGTCAACCAATGCCACGTCGCGGAGATGCCATGAGCCACGCCACTGTTGCGCTGTCCCTCGCTTTCAGTCTGGGCCTGATAACCTGCGGCGCGGTATCCCACGCCGCGCCACTCCCCCCACCTGAGGCCCCCCAGGCCAATCCCCACAAAGCCCTGCTGATTGGCGTGGACGGTTTGCAATACGAAAAACTGCGCCAGGCCATTAAACAGGGCATGGCGCCCAACCTGGCGCGGCTGCAACTGGCCAAAAGCTATGTGGGCGGCATCGACGGCACAACCACCGAGCAAACGACGGGCAGCGGCCCGGGCTGGACGACGATTCTGACCGGCAGTTGGGTCGACCGGCATAAAGTCCCGTCCAACAACGATGAATGGCGCAACCAGGCCCCCAGTGTGTTCAAGCAGCTCAAGCTCGCAGACCCCCAGCGTAAAACCGCCAGCATCGTCAGCTGGAATACCATTAACCACAACTTCACTGATGACATTGCCAATGGCTATATCGACCTCGCCGTCGACTGTGCCGAAGACGACCAGTGCGTCGCCGACAAGACCGGCGAAGAACTTGAGCACGGCCAATCGGACCTGGTGTTCGTGCACCTGGACGAAACCGACACGGTAGGCCACAGGGACGGGTTTTCACCTGCCTATCAGCAGGCGATCCAGAGCGTGGACAACCATGTGGGCCAGTTACTGGCAGCATTGAGCCGTCGTCAAGTCACCCACCCGCAGGAAGACTGGCTGGTAATTGTCGCCCCTGATCACGGCCGCCGCCTGCCCGACGGCCACGACCATGGCAAACAGACCCTGAGTGAGAAAACCACCTTTATTGCCCTGAACAAACCCGGCAACGCACAACTGACGGCCCCCATCGCCCACCCGACCAACCCCGCCCATAAAGGCCTGTACGGTTATGCCAGCCAGGCAGACATAACCCCGACCCTACTGGCCCACCTGGGCGCCCTGCCCGCTGCCGCGCAATATTCGATGGATGGATTGCCCTTGACCGGGCCGGTGGGGGCCAGGCAGTTGACGGTGCGTCAGCTACCCGGCCGGACAGACGTGAAGTTGACCTGGCACGCGGACCGGCCCACCGGCACGCCGGTGCAGATTTATCGCAACGGCGAGCCTATCGCCACGCTCAAGGACACTCAACAGGCGTATGTCGACACCGGGACGCAGGCACTCGAAGGCCCCGTCAATTACACGGTGGTTGTGCATCAAGTGCCGGTGTCGCGCTTGATTATCCTGGGCGACAAGGCGCACTGAAATAGGCGCCGGCCCTCACCCCAACCCTCTCCCGCAGGGAGAAGGAGCTGATTGGCGGTGTTCTTGAAGTCGCGTGCGGTCAGTCCCCTCTCCCTCCGGGAGAGGGGCTTTTGATCCCGCGTTACGCCAGGCTTTTGCTGACCACTTCAAACACGTCACTGGACAGCTCTCCCGAGTCGCGGATACGCACCAGTTCAGCCTTCATCAGCGCCTGTCGCGCCGCGTCGTATTTGCGCCAGCGGGTCAACGGCGCCAGTTGCCGCGAAGCAATCTGTGGGTTGAAACCATTGAGTTCGATCACCAGGTCCGCCAGGAAGCGATAGCCCGAACCGTCCGCCGCATGGAAGTTGATCAGGTTTTGCCCGGCAAACGCACCCACCAGGGCGCGTACCTTGTTCGGGTTCTTGAGGGTGAACGCCGGGTGCTCCATCAACTCGCGCACACGCTGCAAGCCACCGGGCAATGTGCTGCCCGCCTGCACGCTGAACCACTGGTCCATGACCAGCGGGTTGTCCTTGAACTGCTCGGCAAAACTGGCCAGTGCCGCGGCTTTTTCCGCCTCGAAAGGCGAGTTGACCAGCACCGCCAGCGCCGTCAGGCGTTCGGTCATATTGTCGCTGTGCTCGAACTGCTCCAGCGCCGCTGCCAGCACTTGCGGCTTACCGCTGAGCATCAGGTACGACAGCGCAATGTTTTGCAGGGCACGGCGGGCAAAGTGCTCGGCTTCAGCCACATAAGGCGTGGTTTTGGACACTTCGCGGTTGGCCTGGTAACGCGTCCACAGGGCATCAAACAGGCTATCGGCCAACTGCTTGCGAGCAAACTCGCGGGCGGTATGGATCGCCTCGACATCGGCCACGTCACTGATTTCAGTCAAGTAGGCTTCACCCGGCAACGACAGCATTTCAGCGACCATTGCCTGATCCAGCTGGTCATTGCCCAGCACAGTGCGCAACGCCTCGACCAGACGCTGATCCATGACCAGCGCTTCACCACGTTGATGCTGGCCGATCAACTCCTGGAGCACCTGCACCGACAGTTGCTGGCCGGCATCCCAACGGTTGAAGCCGTCGCTGTCGTGTTGCATCAGGAACATCAACTGGTCACGGCTGTAGTCAAAGCTCAGCTTCACCGGTGCCGAAAAACCGCGCAGCAGGGATGGCAACGGTTTTTCGTTGACGCCAACAAAGGTGAAGGTCTGCTCGGCTTGCGTCACCGACAACACGCGACTGGTGCCGGATGCGACCGTTTCACCAGCCAGTTGCAGGGCAATTTCGCCGCCCCTGGCATCCAGCAGGCCCAGCTCGACCGGAATCACGAACGGCAGTTTTTCGACCTTGTCCGGGGTTGCCGGGCAGCTCTGCGCAAAAGTCAGGCTGTAGGTGTGCTGTTGCGCGTCGTAGTGCTCGCTGACGGCCAGGCGCGGCGTGCCTGCCTGGCTGTACCAGCGCTTGAACTGGCTCAGGTCGGCACCGTTGGCGTCTTCCATGGCCTTGATAAAGTCGTCGCAGGTCACGGCCTGGCCATCATGGCGCTCGAAGTACAGGTCGCTGCCCTTGCGGAATCCTTCGGCCCCCAGCAGGGTGTGGATCATGCGCACTACTTCCGAACCCTTCTCGTAAACGGTCAGGGTGTAGAAGTTGGAGATCTCGATAAAGCTCTCCGGGCGCACGGCGTGGGCCATGGGACCTGCGTCTTCGGCGAACTGGTGGGTGCGCAGGTAAGCCACATCCTGGATGCGCTTGACGGTGCGCGAGTTCATGTCGGCCGAGAACTCGGAGTCACGGAACACCGTGAAGCCTTCCTTGAGCGACAGCTGGAACCAGTCGCGGCAAGTCACGCGGTTACCCGACCAGTTGTGGAAGTATTCGTGGGCGACGATCGCTTCGACCCGCTGGTGCGCGGCGTCGGTAGCGGTTTCGGCGCGGGCCAGTACGGCGCTGGAGTTGAAGATATTGAGGCCCTTGTTCTCCATGGCGCCCATGTTGAAGTCGTTGACGGCCACGATCATAAAGATATCCAGGTCGTATTCACGACCGTAGGTCTCTTCGTCCCAGCGCATGGATTTTTTCAGGCTGGTCATGGCGTGCTGGCACTTGTCGATGTTTTCCGGCTCGACATAAATGCGCAGCGCCACGCTGCGCTCGCTCATGGTGGTGAAGGTGTCTTCGACACACCACAGGTCACCGGCCACCAGCGCGAACAGGTACGCCGGTTTCATGAACGGATCTTCCCAGGTCGCCCAGTGCCGGCCGTCATCGTCGGGGCCGCTGGCAATCGGGTTGCCGTTGGACAGCAGGATCGGATAGCTGTGCTGCTCGGCCACCACGGTGGTGGTGAACTTGCTCATCACGTCCGGACGATCAAGGTAGTAGGTGATCTTGCGAAAGCCTTCAGCCTCGCACTGGGTGCAGAACATGCCACCGGACTTGTACAGGCCTTCCAGCGCGGTGTTGGTTTCGGGGTGGATGCGCACGCTGGTGTCGACCACGAACTGTTCGCTGGTCGGGTGCAGGATCAGGTGGCTGTCGCTGAGCTGGTAGTCGTCAGCCGCCTGTTCGATGTCGTCGAGGCTGACCGACAGCAGCTCCAGTTGCTGGCCGTCCAGCGCCAGGGCCGGCAGGCCGGGGCCACGGGCCGGGTTGCGGCGCATCAGCAGTTGCGCATGGACCAGCGTGTGGTCCTCGAACAACTCGAAGGTCAGGTGCGTCTCGTCGATCAGATAATCGGGCGCCTGGTAGTCCTTCAGGTAGATCATTTGCGGTTGTTCGGTGCGCATGCTGGAGTCCTTTTACTGATGCACGGCCAGCTGGTAGGCCGTGTATTTGCGGATATTGATAACGCCGGTGTCAAAGATCAGGTACTGGCCCTTGATCCCCATCAGCGTGCCTTCGACGATCGGGTCTTTATCCAGATTGAAGCTGACAATCTTGGTCGGGTACTGCTCGACCGGGTAGCAAATCTCGATGGGCTCGACGCTATGCAAAGGCTGTACCGCTTGCAGGCCAAAACGCTCCTGCAGGGTGTGCAGGCCCTCGGCACAGCTATCGAACAGCTGATCGCGCACCGCGCTGAGGTCTACCGGCTCGGCATCGCCCTTGAGCAGTGCGCGCCAGTTGGTGCGGTCAGCCACTTGCGAGCGGAACAGGTCTTCGACAAAGCCCGATTGCTGACGGGTGGCGACCCGCACGATCGGCAATGCCTGGCTGGCGCCCTGGTCGAGCCAGCGGGTCGGCAACTGGGTGGCGCGGGTGATACCGACCTTGACCCCGGAGGAATTGGCCAGGTACACCACATGGTCAGTCATGCAGAACTGCTCGCCCCACGACGGATCACGACAGGTGCCCGCGTCGTAGTGGCAGCGTTCGGGGCTCATGATGCACACATCGCACTGCGCCAGCTTGGTCATGCACGGGTAGCAGTAGCCCTGGCTGAAGCTCTTTTTGGTTTTACGCCCACAGTGGGAGCAGTTGATCTCTCCCAAGTATTCCAGACGCAATTTTGTGCCGATCAGGGGGTTGACCGGCACTTCGGTATCGCCCAGGCGAAACGCATACTGAACGGTCGGCGTTTGCAGGCTTGCCGACATCTTGCTGATTGCACCGCGACCAATCTCAATCAATGGATAGCATCCGACTTGAACAGGATGTTGGGCACTGGCGCCGATTTGGAGCTGCATTCCTGCGGGCCCATATAACCGGTGCGCTGGTCTTCGGGCAGGTTTTGCACTTCCCAGGCAATCATCGCCTGCAACGACAGCTCGCGCTGTTCGGCAGTGAGTTTGTTACCGTCAGCCCATTTGCCGATTTCCACGGCCAGTTTCAGGCTCTGGTAGATCTCGGGGGTGATGTTTTGAATCATTTCGTTGAAAGAGGACATGGTTCTGTTTCCGCTCTTTAAAAATCAGATGACATTTCTATCTGTGGGAGCGGGCTTGCTCGCGATTCAGGCAACTCGGTGCGTCTGAATCAACGGGTTGATGCCATCGCGAGCAAGCCCGCTCCCACACGACAATTCGAAATTCTATACAGCCTGCTTGCGCCGCGCCCACAGCCCGCCCAGTAACCCGGTCACGCAACCGATGACAAGCCCGCCCACATGGGCAGCATTGGCGATCTGGCCAAAGCCGATCATCGACACCAGCCCCGACATGCACAATGCCAGCCACACCAGCATCATCACCAATACCCCGCGAGGCAGGTTGTACAGCGGGTTGGGCGCCATCAGCTGGTAAATCCAGACATGCCCCAGCAAGCCGTACAACACGCCGGACAACCCACCAAACAGGCTCGGGCCGCCAAACAGGTGCTGGGCAAAGTTGGACACCAGGCTGAACAACAGGCTCAAGCCGATCAGGTTGATGCTGCCCTGGCGCATTTCAATGCGCCGCCCCAGTTCCCAGTACCACATGCCGTTCATGGCAATGTGCAGGAAACCGAAGTGGATCAACATCGGGGTAAACAGTCGCCACCACTGCCCCGCCGCCAGGCTGTCGGCCATCGGGGTGAATTCTATGTATTGCCCGTGGATGCTGAAGTCCAGGAACGTCAGCCAGCGCAGGGCCGACAGATTGTCCCCCAGTTGGGTAACGGCAGCCACGATCACGCACAACAGCAACACGATGGCCGTGGCCGGGCTATCGCGCAGCTGCTGCGCAAAACCCGGGCGGTTCATGACCTGCGGGCGTTCAACAATCGGCAGCTCGTGGTCAGGATCACCCGCCGGGAAGCGCTGATAGAGGCTAAGTACATCCTCGACAATCGACTCGGGCGCCCATAGCACTTGTTCGCCGGCCTCTTCGCTGACCCGATGGGGCACCTGCATGCGCCGCAACAAGGCAACAAACCCGCTCAGGTCCACGGACAACGGCAAACGTAATACAGCAACAGCACTCATTGAATGGCCTCAGGGCGATCTACATTCACCCATACAAATTTGTTCGGATCGAGGCGGGTTTCCTGGTCCAGACGGTAAGCCACCAGCTTGCCGTACAACACCGCGCTGTAATCCAGGCACGCCAGGTTCGGACGGATCGGCGCGGGTCGGCCGCTGCGCCAGTAGTGCCCGACAAACAACAGCGGTTCATCAATGCCGTAGCGTAACAGGGCACTTTTCTCGGTGGAGGACAGCGGCTGCTGCGCCACCCGCTCGGGCAGTGCGTCCGGCTGGAAGACGATATCGCCGTAGGTCTTGGGGTCGTCTTCCCAGAACTTGGTGCGAAAGAACGCCCGCGTCAGGCCGTCGCCACCGGTCAGGGTCATACCCCCCGGCAGGCGCATGTCGGTGCCGCGCAACAGGCGGTTGAAGCTCAGGTTGGCGAAGCTGTCCGGCACCGCTGCAGCCTGCAAGAAGGCCTCGTCGATGCAGCCGTCAGGGTATTGCGCGCGCAAGGTTGCAATCACCTCGCTGTCCCAGCAGGCATGCACCACGCGAAAGCGCCCAGCATCGACAAACAGCGGCATGTCGTAAAACCACTGCACGAACTCGCGCCATTCGGCGGGATAGTTGTCGAACTGCTCGAGGGTTTCGTGGATCAGCCGGGCATGGCGCGGCGTGTGCTCGCGCACAAACTGCTTGCCACTGCCGGCAGGCGCGGGCGTACACCAGCCCAGCGCGTTGAATTCATGGTTGCCCATCAGGCACAGGGCCTGACCGCTGCGCACCATGTCATAGACAATATGCAGCGACTCACGAATACGCGGGCCGCGGTCAATGATGTCACCCAGAAACACCGCCATCCGTTGCGGGTGTCGCCAGATACCGGCGAGTTTGCGATAGCCCAGACGCTCCAGCAGGTGCTCAAGGGTATGAGCACAGCCATGCACGTCACCGATCAGATCGTAACTGCGCGCAGGATCGAGCATCAGTCAGCCCTGCCGCCCAGTCGGCTACCCCAGCCAAGCTTGGTCCGACACACTTCATAGTAGTTGTGGTCCAACGGGTGGATCAGGCGCAGCTTCTGCGCTTTTTTGCTCACGGTAATGGTGTCGCCCGGCGCACAGGTGAAATGGTTCTGCCCGTCGCACGACACTTGCGGGTAGATCTGCATGTCTTTGGCCACCACGATTTTAAGTTCGCTGTTGCCATCCACCACGATCGGGCGGCTGCTCAGGGTATGCGGGTACATCGGCACAATCACGATGGCGTCGAGCTTGGGGTGCATGATCGGCCCGCCCGCCGACATGGCGTAGGCCGTGGAGCCGGTGGGCGTGGCGACGATCAGGCCGTCGGCCTTCTGGCTGCAGACGAACTGGCCGTCGATATGCAGTTCGAATTCGATCATGCGCGTGGACTTGCCGGGGTGCAGCACCACGTCGTTGAGGGCATCGCCCTGGCCGATGGCTTCGCCGTGACGGCGCACTTCGGCCTGAAGCAGAAAGCGGTTTTCGACCAGGTAGTGGCCGTCAAGCACTTCAGCAACCTTGACTTCCAGCTCATCGGGGCGGATGTCGGTCAGAAAGCCCAGGCTGCCACGGTTGATACCCAGCACCGGGACGTTGTGCCGGGCCAGAGCGCGGGCGGCGCCCAGCAGGCTGCCATCGCCGCCGACCACAATGACCATGTCACAGACTTCGCCGAGCATTTTGCGTGACGACGTTTGCAGGCCATGACCGGGCAATACCTCGGCAATCGTGTCTTCAAGGATCACGTGCATATGCCGCTCGAGCAGGAATTTTTTCAGTCGGCGAACCGTATCGAGCACTTGCGAGCTGCCCAGACGACCTATGATGCCGATATTGCGAAATTGCTCCATGGGGCTCCTGCGGGATTCAATGCGTGCGAAAATAACGATTATGGGCGAAAGACGACGATAGACAAAACCCTTTCAGCCCCGCGAGCGGCTATGCTCGCACAATGACCCTCTTCCCCGACTTGCTCAACCTGCCCCACCAATTGCGCCACCCCGAGGTGCGCGATCTGGCGTGGGTGATTCTCGCCCCGCCGATGCTCATCCACACGCCCTGGCCACAACGCCATCCCCTGGCGGGCAGCGACTGGGTGCAGGCCCCGCAGCAACTGGCGGCGTGGCTGCGCGAGCTGGACCGCAACAGCCAACCGCTGCAGCACTGGCTGGCCCAGGCGACCACCCGCCGCCTGGGGCGCTATTACGAACGCTTGTGGCAGTTTGCGCTGCAACATGCCCCGGGTGTGGAGTTGATTGCCGCCAACCTGCCGATCCGCCAGGGCGGGCATACCCTGGGTGAGCTGGACTTGTTAGTGCGCGACCGTGACGGTGTGCATCACCTGGAACTGGCGATCAAGCTCTACCTCGGGCCACAGCACGGCGATGGCACAGATCACGCGCAATGGCTCGGCCCTGGCAGCAACGACCGGCTGGACCGCAAGCTCAGGCACTTCAGCCAGCACCAGTTGCCCATGTCCAGCCGCCCGGAGAGCCGTGAAGTCCTGGCCGGCCTGGATGTGCAGGGGTTCAGCGCCCATCTGTGGCTCGGTGGCTACCTGCTGTATCCGTGGCCCGGGCAGGCCTGCCCGCCGGCGGGAGCCAACCCGCAGCACCTGCGCGGGCGCTGGCTGCATCAGCGCGACTGGCCGGCGTTTATTTGCCAGAGTGCTGCCGGGCGTTGGCAGCCCCTGCCCCGCCATGCCTGGCTGGCCCCGGCGCACTATGGCCCTGAAGGAGTCTGGACTGCGCAACAGCTCGATACCTGGCTGGCAGAGTTGCACCCCCAGGCCCCGGCGCAACTGCTGGTACGCCTGAGCGAGAATGCAGAGGGTGACTGGGAAGAGGCTGAGCGCTTGTTTCTGGTGTCCGATCTTTGGCCAAATGTGCCTGGCACACCTGAAAGCTGACCCATCTCAGTGCAAAATGGCTCAACAGCTTTAAAGTAAAGGCACTCCGTCAACAAGAACGGGGGCCCAAGACCTGAACCGTGAGGAACCACCATGACCTGGAAAAGCACCGCCCATCACTACAGTCGAATGTCCATCGCCCTGCACTGGCTGATGGTGCTGCTGTTTATCCTGATCTACGCCTCGATCGAGTTTCGCGGCATTTTCCCCAAGGACAGTGACGGCCGCAACCTGATGAAGGACGCGCATTTTATGCTAGGCCTGACGGTGTTTGCGCTGGTCTGGCTGCGGCTGCTGGCCCGCAGCCTGGGTGTTGCACCGCCAATCACCCCGGCCCCACCCGCCTGGCAAACCGCCCTGGCCACCTTGATGCACTGGGCGCTGTACCTGTTCATGATCGCCATGCCGGTATTGGGTTACCTGGTACTCAGTTACAACGACAAGCCGGTGTACTTCTATGGCTTCGACATCTTGCCGCTGACCGCCAAGGACCCGGATTTCGCCAAGCAGATCAAGGGTTGGCATGAACTGGGCGGCACCATCGGCTACTGGTTGATCGGCCTGCATGCCGTGGCCGGGCTGGGGCATCACTACTTGATCAAGGACAACACCCTGCTGCGCATGTTGCCCGGGCGCAGCTGAACCCGCAGCCTGATGAGGGAGTGGCTTGCCTGCGATGCCAGCGACGCGGTCTGGCTGGTAAACCGCAGTGATCCCATCGCGAGCAAGCCCGCTCCCACATCGTCCCCCTGGCAAGTCACAACGTCTTGGGACACCACAAAACCTGTGGGCGCTGGCTTGCCTGCAATGCCTGCGACGCGGTCTGGCTGGTAAACCGCAGTGATCCTATCGCGAGCAAGCCCGCTCCCACATCGTCCCCCTGGCAAGTCACAACGTCTTGGGACACCACAAAACCTGTGGGCGCTGGCTTGCCTGCAATGCCTGCGACGCGGTCTGGCAGGCAAACCCCAGTGATCCCATCGCGAGCAAGCCCGCTCCCACATGGTCCCCCTGGCAAGTCACAACGTCTTGGGACACCACAAAACCTGTGGGCGCTGGCTTGCCTGCAATGCCTGCGACGCGGTCTGGCTGGTAAACCGCAGTGATCCTATCGCGAGCAAGCCCGCTCCCACATCGTCCCCCTGGCAAGTCACAACGTCTTGGGACACCACAAAACCTGTGGGAGCTGGCTTGCCTGCGATGCCAGCGACACGGTCTGGCTGGTAAACCGCAGTGATCCTATCGCGAGCAAGCCCGCTCCCACATCGTCCCCCTGGCAAGTCACAACGTCTTGGGACACCACAAAACCTGTGGGAGCTGGCTTGCCTGCGATGCCAGCGACACGGTCTGGCTGGTAAACCGCAGTGATCCCATCGCGAGCAAGCCCGCTCCCACATCGTCCCCCTGGCAAGTCACAACGTCTTGGGACACCACAAAACCTGTGGGAGCTGGCTTGCCTGCGATGCCAGCGACACGGTCTGGCTGGTAAACCGCGGTGATCCCATCGCGAGCAAGCCCGATCCCACTTGGTCCCCCCTGGCAAGTCGCAGCTTCTTTGAACACCACAAAACCTGTGGGCGCTGGCTTGCCTGCAATGCCAGCGACACGGTCTGGCTGGTAAACCGCAGTGATCCCATCGCGAGCAAGCCCGCTCCCACATCGTCCCCCTGGCAAGTCACAACGTCTTGGGACACCACAAAACCTGTGGGAGCTGGCTTGCCTGCGATGCCTGCGACGCGGTCTGGCTGGTAAACCGCAGTGATCCTATCGCGAGCAAGCCCGCTCCCACATCGTCCCCCTGGCAAGTCACAACGTCTTGGGACACCACAAAACCTGTGGGAGCTGGCTTGCCTGCGATGCCAGCGACGCTGCTCTGGCGGATAAACCGCAGTGATCCCATCGCGAGCAAGCCCGATCCCACTAGGTCCCCCCTGGCAAGTCGCAGCTTCTTTGAACAGGGCGTCGGGTTATGCAAACCCCCGGCGGCCTTGCAAGCCGCCGGTGTGGACAAATACCAGACGCATGCCCCGAGCAATTACCCCCTCTTTGACCGCCTGCTCCAGCGCCATCAGAGCCTTGGCCGTGTACAACGGCTCCAACGGCAGACCACTGGCCGCTTCGCTGGTCCGCATAAACCCCAGCAAGGCATCATCAACCCGGGCAAAACCGCCGCGGCTGGCGTCGATCAGTTCAACGTTGCGCGCGAGCAGCCCGCCAGCCTGCAAGATGGCCTCCACTTGCGGGGCGACGCCGTGATCCTCTGGCACCGCCAGTGCCCCATATACCCGCCGCCTGCCGGCTTCGCCCAGCATCAGACCGGCCAGGGTCGTGCCAGTACCCGCCGCCAGCCACCAACCGTCATAATCGTCCCAACCGACCGTCGCCAGTTGCTCACGTACCTGGTTCACCAGTGATTTGCAGCCCAGGGCGCCCGCCAGCCCGCCTCCGCCCTCGGGCACCTGATGCAGGTTCGGGTACAGGGCCTGCCAAGGCTGCCAAAACCCCGGCTCATGGCGCGCCCTGTACCCGGCAAACCCCAGCCAGTGCAGCTGCATGCCATAGCGTTCAAGGTCCAGCGTGGTGGGCGTTTGCTGGGGATGACCACGCAGCAGCCCCACGGTGGCAAAGCCAAAACGCTTGCCGGCAGCGGCCAGGGCATGCAGATGGTTGGAATGGGCACCCCCCAGGCTGATCAGCCCGTCTGCCCCTGCTTGATAGGCGGCGCGCAGATGCTCGGTGAGTTTGAACCACTTGTTGCCGCTGATCAGCGGGTCGATCAGGTCCAGGCGCAGCACCGCCACTTCCACCCCGGCCTGGTGCAACCAGTCCAGATGCAGGCGCTGCAAGGGTGCATGGGGGTGCCAGTCGATCAAGGGCAGCATGGCTGGGGCTCAATTGAAAAACAGCGAGTTTACCGCAGCCCGTCGATTTTCATGTTCAGAACGGCCAATAAACTGACTCCAGCTGCGGCTTCTTGTTAAGGTGTGCGCCGAATTTTGTAGCGCTGCTATCTGTTTTTTTCACGCGAGCCCCCTGAATGCCTGAGCCGATCCCTCTTAAAGATCACGAATCCGAAAAACGGCTGGTCAATAAAAGACTGATCGCCTGTGCGGCGCTGGTAATGGCTATCAGCTGCGCCCTCATCGGCCGTATGTACTTCTTGCAAGTCACCGAGTTCGACTACAACTCCACGGTGTCCGAGAACAACCGGGTGCATGTGCTGCCCATCCCCCCCGAGCGCGGTTTTATCTACGACCGCAACGGCGTGCTGCTGGCGGACAACCAGCCCAGCTTCAACATGACCATCACCCGCGAGCGCGCCGGCGATACCGCCAGGGTGCTGGACTCAGTGATCAGCATCCTGCACTTGCCCGAAGAAGACCGCGCTGTGTTCGCCAAGGCGATGAAACAGGCCCGCCATCCGTTTGATCCTTCGACCCTGTTGTACGAGTTGACGGAAGACCAGATCGCCCTGTTGGCCGTCAACCAGTTCCGCCTGCCCGGCATTGATGTTGAGGCGCAGTTTGTGCGCCATTACCCGCAAGGCGATCATTTTGCCCATTCAGTGGGTTATGTCGGGCGGATCAACGAGAAAGAAGCCAAGCAGGTAGATGCCACCCAATACCGGGGTACCCAATCCATCGGCAAGACCGGCATCGAGCGCTTTTATGAAAATGAACTGCACGGCAAGGTCGGTTTTGAAGAAGTCGAAACCAACGCCCAGGGCCGGGTCATGCGCGTGCTGCGCCATACCGATGCAGTGGCGGGCAAGAACATCGTCCTGAGCCTGGACATCAAGTTGCAGGAAGCCGCCGAGGATGCCCTGGGCGACCGCCGGGGCTCGATCATTGCCCTGGACCCGAAAACCGGCGAAGTGCTGGCGATGGTCAGCAAGCCGAGCTTCGACCCCAACCTGTTCGTCACCGGTATCAGTTCCAGGGATTACTCGGGCCTGCGCGACTCCATCGACAAGCCGCTATTCAACCGCGCCCTGCGCGGGCTGTATGCACCTGGCTCGACGATCAAGCCCGAAGTGGCGATTGCCGGGCTGGACAGCGGCGTGATCTCGGCCTCGACCCGGGTGTTCGACCCTGGTTACTTCCAGCTGCCCAATGTCGACCACAAGTACCGCAACTGGAACCACAGCGGCGACGGCTGGGTGGACTTGAACGCGGCGATCATGCGCTCCAACGACACCTACTTCTATGACCTGGCGTCCAAGCTGGGCATCGACCGCATGCACGACTACATGGCCGAGTTTGGGTTGGGGCAAAAAGTCTCGCTGGACATGTTCGAAGAGTCCTCGGGCCTGATGCCGTCCCGCGAGTGGAAGCGCAGCACCCGCCGCCAGGCCTGGTTCCCTGGCGAGACAGTAATTCTGGGCATAGGCCAGGGCTATATGCAGGTCACGCCGCTGCAACTGGCCCAGGCCACGGCACTGATTGCCAACAAGGGCGTATGGAACCGTCCGCACCTGGCCAGGACCGTGGACGGCACACCGCCCGTGGACGAACACCCGATCCCCAACCTGGTGCTGCGTGATCCGCGGGACTGGGATCAGGTCAACCACGCCATGCAACTGGTGATGCACGACCCGCGTGGTATCGCCCGGGCGGCGGCCCAGGGTGTGCAATACCGCATCGCCGGCAAGAGTGGTACGGCGCAAGTGGTGGCGATCAAACAGGGTGAGCGTTACAACCGCCTCAAGACCGCCGAGCGCAACCGTGACAACGCCTTGTTCGTCGGCTTTGCCCCGGCGGAAGATCCACAAATCGTGATTTCGGTGATGATCGAAAACGGCGAAGCCGGCGGCCGCGTAGCCGGCCCCGTGGTGCGCAAAGTGATGGATGCCTGGCTGCTGGACAACCAGGGCCTGCTCAAGCCGCAATACGCCAGCCCTCAGGTCAAGGCGCACACCACGCCGCATGTTTGAACAGCGGCCCTCACCCGTAGGCAGAGGCCGCTCGATGGGCGGCGTTACGCAGATCTGCTTTTGCCTTTCATCCCCTCTCCCTGCGGGAGAGGTTTAGGGTGAGGGGCTTTTGCTTTTGCGCGAGCGTTCCCTTAATACCGCGCATCCACAGGCTTGCCGCCCTTGGGCCAGTCCTTGGCCTTGTCGACAAAATCAGGCCGTGGCTGATGGGAAAAGTACTCGGCCACATCCACCGCATCCTGATCCGATAATCCGCCCTGCCCCAGCGGGAATTTCTCGTGCATGCCGATCGGCATATTGCGCTTCACAAACGCTGCCGCCGTATAGGTGCGCGCCATGCCCGCACCAATATTGAACGACTCGTCGCCCCACAGCGGCGGGTACACAAAGCTGCCATCGGCGTGCTTCAAGCCCTCGCCGTTGTCACCGTGGCACACCGCACATTGCTGCACATACACGGCCTTGCCGTTCACCGGGTCCGGCTTGATGGTCGGGTCCACCTTGCCCACGCCCCGCCCTGCCACCTTGTCCCCCGCCACGGTGTTCATTTTCATCCAGTCAAAATACGCCACCATTGCCTGCATGTCGGCCGAGGCCACCGGCAACGGCTTGCCATCCATCGAACGACGGAAACATCCATTGATCCGCTCCTCCAGCGTCACGTCCTTGCCCGCACGGGGGGCATAGCTGGGAAAGAACGCCGACACCCCCACAAAAGGCGAACCATCGGCCACGGTGCCCGCGTTCAAATGGCAACTGGTGCAGTTGAGCGCGTTGCCGACGTTGTCCGGCAACAGCGCCTTGGTTTGCAGATGCAGGCGCATGCCACGCACCACCTGATCGGCATTGGCGGCGCTGAGCAGGTTGGCTAGACGCGGGGTGACGAAGGCCGATTCATCATCAGTCGAAGGGTTGAGCTGCTTGCGCATCTTCGCCACTTGCGCGGGTTTGATCGCCGGGGCCGCATTGCCCCAACTGCTGCGGACAAAACTGAGGATCTCGGCGATTTCATCATCCTGAAGCCGGGCAAAGCCGGGCATGGTGTACACCCGAGGGTGCGCCGCTGTTTGCGGGGTTTTCCAGCCGGTCAGGGTGATATGCAACAAGGTGGTCGGGTTGGCCGCCACAATGCCCGGGTTGCCATTCAATGGCGGGAACATACCTGGGACCCCACCGCCGTCCGGGCGATGACAGTCGGCGCAGAACTGCGTGTAACCCAGGCCGCCACGACTGCTGTACAGCGTATCCGGCGCCCTTGCAGGCGTCAGCGCTACGGTCGGCATCGGCAAGTCATCCTTGCCCGCGGGCAGCGATTTCAAATAGCTGGCGATGGCCGTCAAGTCGGCATCGGTAAAGTGCTGGGTACTGTGGTGGATGACATCGGCCATATTGCCCGACACCGTGGCAAAGCGGTTTTGCCCGGTCTTGAGCAACTGCACGGTGTCTTCCACTGTCCACAGGTTGCGCAGGCTCAGGGCACGCCACTCTTCGACGGTTTCACCGGCCAGGTAATGCTTGCCGGCGCTGCCCGTGTCGCTCATGGCCTTTTCCTGAAAGGCGATGCCACGCGGCGTGTGGCATGAGCCACAATGCCCCAGCCCCTGCACCAGGTAGGCACCACGGTTCAGCTCGGGGCTTTTCGCCGGATCGGGGGCGAACGGCTGATTGTCGACAAACGCCCAGTTCCACAGTGCCAGCCCCCAGCGCTGGTTGAACGGGAAGCCCATGTCGGCCTCAAGGTTGGCCATCTTCACCGGCGCTACGTCCTGCATCAGGTAGGCGTACAGGGCGCGCATATCGTCTTCGCTCATTTTCGCGTAAGACGGATACGGCATCGCCGGGTACAGGTTCTGCCCCGCTGGCGTCACCCCTTGGCGCATGGCCTTGTCGAACTGTTCAAAGCTGTACTGGCCGATGCCGGTTTCAGGATCCGGGGTGATATTGCTCGAATAAATCGTGCCCATCGGTGTTTTCAGCTCCAGCCCGCCCGCCATCACCGCTCCGCCCTTGGCGGTATGGCAGGCAATGCAGTCGCCGAGCTGGGCAATATATTTGCCCTGCGCAATCAGGTTTTTCTCAGGAGCAGTTGCCGGGGTCGGCTCACTGGCCTGGCTCTGGGCTGAACAAAACAACGTCAGGCCAGCGAATGCCAGACGTGGGAAGGTAGAAAGCATCGCGTTATTCCTTTAAGGCGTCGATCTGGGGTGGTCCCCTCGAAACGGGCCGTGCTGGTTTTGTTATGGACTCCTCACGCAGGGTTTGTACCGGCTTTTCGGGGCACGGCGTTTGACCCCGGTCATGGCGACCTCAACAAGGCGGCATTGCGGGGCGCTCTAAGCTAGTTCCAAAACGGTATTTTCCCCTTTGATTTAAAGAACTTAGATTCGCTTCACCGGACCACCGGACCACCCCCTCTTTAGCTCCTTACAACAAGGTCCGACCCATGTCCGTGCGCACACTCCTGATTGCTCTTTCCATCGCAGGCCTCAGCTTCGGCGCGCAGGCGGCTGATTTGACCATCGGCTATATCACCGGCATCGACCCCACCAAGCTGGCCCAGGCCGAGGGCAGTTACGAGAAGGCCATCGGTGAAAAGATCGACTGGCGCCGTTTTGATTCGGGTCCGGCAGTGGTGTCGGCACTGGCCTCCGGAGACCTGCAGATCGGCAATCTGGGTTCTAGCCCGCTGGCTGCCGCGGCCTCGCGCAATGTGCCGCTGGTGACTTTTATCGTCACCGCGCAGATCAAGGGTTCCGAAGCCCTGGTGGTGCGTGATGGCAGCGGCATCAACGGCCCGCAAGACCTGATCGGCAAAACCATCGCCACGCCCTTTGTCTCGACTTCGCACTACAGCCTGCTGGGCGCGCTGAAACACTGGAACCTCACCCCGCAGCAGGTCAAGGTGGTCAACCTCAGCCCTGCGCAAATCACCGCAGCCTGGAAGCGTGGCGATATCGACGGCGCGTTCACCTGGTCCCCTGCCCTGGGGGAAATCCGCAAGACCGGGAAAATCCTCACCGATGCAGGCCAGGTCAGTGAATGGGGCGCCCCAACGTTTGAGGTTTGGGTAGCACGCAAGGACTTTGCCGAGAAACACCCGGAAATAGTGGCCCAATTTGCCAAAGTCAGCCTCGACGCCATCGCCGACTACAACGCCCACCAGGCGGCCTGGAGCGCAGATTCGGCACAGGTACAGAAGATCGCCAAACTGACCGGTGCCAGCCCCGCTGATATCCCCGAGCTGCTGCAGGGTACGCACTTCCCTTCGACGGCCGAGCAAAAGTCGGCGCAGTTGCTGGGCGGCGGCACGGCCAGAGATATCGCCCAAACCGCCCTGTTTCTCAAGGACCAAGGCAAGATCGAGGGCGTTTTGCCCGACTATTCAGCCTTTGTCAGCGATAAATTTTTGCCGCAATAACAAGCTGTTAGCCACTGGCACAAGAAATGCTTCGTTACGCCCCTACAGCACAGAGCCTTGCATCGCCAGTTTCGTTCTGGCGATGCGAAAACCTGCGTGAACCCTGACGCCAGAGGCGTCCCGGATCATAAAAAGGAGCGTAAGGATGGCAACGCCTGTTACAGCGTCACCGATCAACTTGCCTGCAGTGAAAACCGTGGGCTTTCTGGTGATACCAAACTTCACCACTATCGGTTTTGCCTCGGCCATCGAAACCCTGCGCATGGCCAATATGGCGGCGCGCTGCGAGATGTTTCGCACCGTGATCATTGCCCCTACCCTGGATCCGGTCATTGCCAGCAACGGCATGCGCATCCTGCCCGACCATGTGATCGGTGATGCACCAAAACTGGACATTTTACTGGTAGTGGGTTCGAACCCGATCGTCTCCCACCTCAGCAGCCGCCCGGTACTCAACTGGTTGCGCAAGCTGGCCCACGAACAAGTGGCCCTGGGCGGCATCTGCACCGGCAGTTACTGGCTGGCCCGTGCCGGGCTGCTCAAGGGCTATCGCTGCACCATCCACTGGGAAGATATCGAAACCCTCAAGGACCACTTCCCCGGGATCATCATTTCCAACCAGTTGTTCGAACTGGACCGCGACCGCTACACCTGCTCGGGCGGAGTGGCCTCGATGGACATGACCTTGCAACTGATTGCCCGCGAACCGGGTGGCCGCGAAATCGCTGCCCATGCCGCCGAACTGCTGCTGTGCGATCGCGCCCGCGGCCCGCAAGAGCAGCAGCGCGTACCGCTGCGCCAAAAACTCGGGACTTCGCAGCCCAAACTGAGTCAGGTGGTGGCAATCATGGAGGCCAATCTGGAAGAGCCGGTCAGCCTGGAAGACCTGGCCCGCTTGAACGAAGTGTCGGTACGTCAACTTGAGCGCCTGTTCCACAAGCACCTGCAACGCACGCCGAGCCAGTACTACCTTGAGTTGCGCCTGGCGCGGGCGCGAAGCCTGTTACTGCGCAGCGAATCACAAGTGCGGGATATCGCCCTGGCCTGTGGTTTTGTGTCGGCGGCGCATTTTTCCAAATGCTATAGCCGCCTGTTCGGTGTATCACCCATTGGTGAGCGCAAGCAGGTGGCGTTGCACTAAAACATCACCCGTAAAACCTGAGACCCGGGGCTATCTGAAAAACCCAGTGCCTGATTTTGCGACTGCTTCGCAGCCGATCGCAGCCTCGCTTCGCTCCTCAGCGGCTACAAAGATTGCGCAGCACACACTGACGCCAACAGGCCGGCCGGTCGGCCGCCCCATCGCGGCTGGCGCGGCGTCCTGCCGCGCCCCCCCCCATAACAGCACCTGCGCTCGGCCTTCTGTGAGGGGCATTCGTGTCGTCTGGACAATCGCGTGGCTACATAAGCACCACCAATCCCTTGTGGGAGCCGGGCTTGCCCGCGATGGCAGCACGTCGGTCATCCAGACAGAACGAGGTGCCTGCATCGCGGGCAAGCCCGGCTCCCACAGAGGAAATATGTCGATCGCAGCTCCCGCCTCCAGACAGGCCGAGTGGAGGTTCTGTAGTGACTCGCCGTAAGGGCGAAACCAATATTGCAGTTAGATGCAGATGCCGGATATGTACTCGACTTAACTGTTTTCCTGTAGCCGCTGAGGAGCGAAGCGGCCGTAAAACCTGAGACCCGGGGCTATCTGATAAAACCAGGTGTCTGATTTTGCGACTGCTTCGCAGCCGATCGCAGCCTCGCTTCGCTCCTCAGCGGCTACAAGGTGTGGGGGACGGGGCAGGTTAATCCTGCAACGCCTTGTGCGCGGTCTCCCGACTGGCCAGCATCGCCACCAGTGCCACAGCCGCGGCGGCCAGCAGGTACCAGGCCGGGGCCATTTTGTTGCCGGTCATATGGATCAGCCAGGTGGCTATAAACGGCGCCGTACCGCCAAACACCGCGTTGGCCACGTTGAAGCTGAAGGCAAAACCGCTAAACCGGACCCGCGTCGGGAAGATCTCGGCCAGAAAACACGGCAAGGTGCCGTCGTTCATCGCCAGGATGGCGCCAAAAGCAATCTGGATCATCAGGATCACCACCAGCGACGGGTTGCCCAGCATCCCGAACAGCGGAAAGGTTAGCAGCAGGAACATCACCGACGCACTGACCAGCATGGTCTTGCGCCCGTAGCGGTCCGACAGCTTGCCCATCAGGAAGATCAGGCCGATATAGGTCGCCAGCGACACCGTAGACGCGATAAATGAATCATTTTCGCTCATGCCCATCTCGGTTGACAGGTAGGTCGGCATGTAACTGAGCAACAGATAGAAAGCCACCGCATTCAGGCAGGTCACGCCGATGCCGATCAGTACCGGCCGACGATGTACCGTGAGCAATTCACGCACTGGAGCATGGGTTGCGCACTCCTTGGCTTCCAGACGCTTTTCCATCTCCAGGAACTTGGGCGAGTCCTGCAAATGCACGCGGATATAGCGCCCCACCAGGCCAAAAGGTGCCGCCAGCAGAAACGGCAGGCGCCAGCCCCAGTCGTGCAGGTTCTCAACCGTCATCAAGGCATGCATGCCCGCGACAAACATCGCCCCGAACAACAGGCCAGCTGCCGTGCTTGCGGGCACGATGCTGGTGTAGAAACCGCGCTTGCCCTCAGGGGCATACTCGGCCAGGAACGCCGAAGCCCCTGCATATTCCCCTGACGCCGAAAAACCCTGCACCAGACGAATCAACAACAGCAACACCGGTGCCCACAGGCCGATCTGGTTATAGGTGGGCAATATACCGATGCAAAAAGTCGCCACGGTCATGATCAGGATCGACCACGACAAGGCGCTGCGTCGCCCGTACTTGTCGCCAAAATGCCCCCATACCAGACCACCGAACGGGCGCACGATAAACGACAGGGCAAATACAGCGAAGGTAGCCAGCAGCCCTGTGGTGGTGTCGGTTTGCGGGAAGAACGTCAGGGCGATGACCGTCGCCAGATAGCCATAAGCGGCGTAGTCGAACCACTCGACAAAGTTGCCCATAAAGCTGGCCGTGGCGGCGCGGCGCAACGCCTTGCGCTCGCTGAGGCGCTCGATTTGCTGTTCGGGGGTCAGGGGCAAAGCGATACTTGCGCTCGGGATACTCATTGAGCACCTCCTGAGAAAGAGATGCGTGATGGAAAAACGCCAAGCAACGTCGGGACATGGGACATGACAGATACCCTCATTGTGTTCTTTTTGGCAGGGGTAAACAGGTCAGAAAACGCTGCGCAGTCTGTGTGCGCATACGTTGGTATCGAGCTCGGAGTGGGAGCGAGCCCGCTCCCACAATGCCGCGCAATGACTATTTTTTTATGATGTTGTGCTGCGGGCCATACGGGAAATGGGTGATGTTCTCGCCGCCCTGTTCGTTGACGATCAGGATGTCGTGCTCGCGATACCCGCCCGCGCCCGGACGGCCTTCAGGGATCATGATCATCGGTTCGATGGACACAACCATGCCCGGCTCCAGTACCGTGTCGATATCTTCGCGCAGCTCCAGCCCGGCTTCGCGACCATAGTAATGGCTCAGGGTGCCAAAGGAGTGACCATACCCGAAGGTGCGGTATTGCAGCAGGTCGTGCTCCATGAAAATTTCATTGAGCTGCAGGGCAATGTCCGAGCACTTGATGCCGGGCTTGATCAGCTTCAAACCGGCCTCGTGTACCTTGACGTTGACCTCCCATAGCCGCAGGTGCTCGTCCGAGCAATGGTCGAGAAACAGGGTGCGCTCCAGCGCCGTGTAGTAACCGGCAATCATCGGGAAGCAGTTAAGGCTGAGGATATCGCCCTTGTTCACCTTGCGGCTGGTGACCGGGTTGTGCGCGCCGTCGGTGTTGATCCCCGACTGGAACCAGGTCCAGGTGTCCATCAGTTCGGAGTCCGGGAAGGTACGGGCAATTTCGCGCACCATCGCCTGGGTGGCATGCAGCGCCACTTCATATTCCGGCACCTGATCACTCAAGGCCTCGACGATGGCCGCGCCACCGATATCGGCAATCCGTGCGCCGTGGCGGATGACCGCATGTTCTTCCGCCGACTTGATCATGCGCATGCGCATGCAAGGCGCGGCAATATCCACAAATTCGGCCTGGGGGTAGCGGCTGGCGAGCTTGTCGCGATTGAGCAGGTTCATATGGTCGAACTCGATACCGATGCGCCCCGCCTTGGGCAGCGCCTGCTGGATGGCGACAAAGTAGTTGTCGCGCTGCCAGTCGGTGTACACGATGTTGTCGGTGCCCATTGTGCGGCGCCACGGCTGGCCACCGTCGATATTGGCGCTGATGGTCACGGCGCTGTCCTGGGTCACCACCAGTGCGTAGTTGCGGCCAAACGAGCAATACAGGAAATCGCTGTAGTAGTTGAGGTTGTGGTACGAGGTGAACACCGCGGCATCGATATTGTTCTGCGCCATATAGGCCCGCAACTTGCCCTGGCGGTTGGCGTACTCCTGGGCCGAGAATGTAGGAGTGACTTTTTCGCCGTTCTTGATCTGGATGGTTTTCGGCATTTGCATGGCATGTATCCCTGTCATTGATCGAGCGTCAGAAGCCGCCGGCAGGCGGGTCGTTGAGGAACATTCGAACAGATACAGGCAGGGGTTTTTTGTGCGAATCCGACCTGTAGTTGATCAGATCCGCTGTGCCTGAAGGCCCCCTCTTTGCTTGATAGCAATTGCGCAGTACCGCCCATTCTGGGATATTCGCAAATGTGAAATATTCTCATTAGAGCCCCATGACCACTTCTCCCCGGTTACTTCTCGTCGAAGACGACTTCAGGCTGCGCCACGATCTCGAACAGCACCTGCTGCAACGCGGCTTTGCCGTCACCAGCTGTGTCGATGGCATTCAGGGGCTGCGTGCCTTGCAGGGCGAGCGCTACGATCTGGTGCTGCTCGACATCATGCTGCCCGGCATGGACGGGCTGGCCCTGCTTGAAGCCCTGCGCCAGCAGCAGGACGTACCGGTGATGCTGATGTCGGCGCTAGGCAACGAGCAGGACCGCATCACCGGGTTCACCCGCGGCGCCGATGACTACCTGCCCAAGCCTTTCAGCCTTGCCGAACTAGACGCCCGCAGCGATGCCCTGCTGCGGCGCATGGCCATGTTGCAGCGCCCGCCGCCGTCGCCGTCCAACCCGTTGCTGAGCTTCGATGAGCAGGCCCGGGACGTGCTACACAACGGCCAGAGTGCAGGCCTGACCCACTCCGAATTCCGCCTGCTGATGACCCTGCACGCACATGGCGGCGAGCCCTTGAGCAAGGCATTTCTCTACCAGCAGGTGCTGCACCGCATCTACACCCGGCTGGACCGTGGCCTGGATGTGCATGTGTGCAATGTGCGGCGCAAGCTGGCAGCCATTGGCGCCCGGCATCTGCAGATCCAGGCCGTGCGTGACCAGGGCTATATCCTGGTCGACATGGAAAAAACCTGATGCGTCGCCATCCCTTGTTATGGAAACTGGCCCTACTGCAAATCGCCTTCTGCCTGCTGCTGACGTGGATCATCTGGATCTGGGGGGTGTCGGCCGAACGCCGTACCTACTTTCTCTCGGCTGCTGACCAGCAGTACCTGGCCGACTATGCACAGCAGGCTGAGGGCATTTGGCACAGCCAGGGCACGCCCGGGCTGGCGCGTTTTACCGAACAGCTGGCGGCCAGCGAGGGCACCTGGGTAACCGTGCTGGGGCCAACCCTGCAAAGCCTGAGCAATACCCCGCTCAACGCCGAAAACTATCGCCAGCTGACCTTTATGCGCCAACTGAACTGGCCCATGAGCCGACGCCTGCAGGACGAGTTGCCCTATGTCAGCATCCCCTTTCCAGGGCAGCCGGAGCAGGGCCAACTGGTGCTGCAGTTGCCCGAACGGCTGTTGCCCGGCGGCCTGACCCCCTGGACCCACGTCCTCAGCCACGGCGTGATGCCAACCCTGCTGGCCGCCCTGCTGGGGCTGCTGATCTATCGCCATCTGGTGCTGCCGCTCAACCGTTTGCGTGACCGCGCCGACGCCTTGCGTGCCGATGACCTGGATAGCGAAGCACCCTCGCCGCTGATCGAACGCCGGGACGAACTGGGCGAGCTGGCCCAGGCCTTTGAACACATGGCCGGGCGCTTGCGCCAGAGCCTCAACCAGCAGCGCCTGCTGCTGCGCACCCTGTCCCACGAACTGCGCACCCCGCTGGCGCGCCTGCGCATCGCCCACGACAGTCATCTGCCCGTGGAGCAAATGCGCCAGCGCCTGGACCGGGAAATCGACGATATGCAGCGCCTGCTCGAAGACACCCTCAACCTGGCGTGGATGGACACCGAGCGCCCGCAACTGGCCAGCGAACCGGTGCTGGTGCTGTCGGTGTGGGAAGCCCTGTGTGAAGACGCCTGCTTTGAAAGCGGCTGGCCAAGTGAACGCCTGCCCTGCCTGCTGGGCCTTGATTGCTGTGTGCAGGTACACCTCGACAGCCTGGCCCAGGCCCTGGAAAACCTGCTGCGCAATGCCATTCGCCATTCACCGCCCGGCGCCAAAGTGACCTTGAGCGGCTGGCGTGAAGGTGATGCCTGGCACCTGTGCCTGAGCGACCAAGGCCCCGGCGTCGACCCGCAGGACCTGGCCAGCCTGTTCGTGCCCTATCAGCGCCTCAAGGGTTCGATAGGCGAAGGCTTCGGCCTGGGCCTGGCGATTGCCCAGCGTGCCGTCGAACTGCAACAGGGTCGGCTGTGGGCGAGCAATGGCGAGCCAGGGTTGTGCATGCATATGCTGTTGCCAGCTGCGCGCCCCCCTGACTGAAACAGAAAACCCTGTGGGAGCGGGCTTGCCCGCGATGCCGCCAGCGCGGTTCAACAGGCAAACAGCGGCGATCCCATCGCGGGCAAGCCCGCTCCCACAGTGAAGTGTTTAGAAAGTTAATGCGCTTTACTCTCAATTAGCAGTCATTATCATTCGTGATCTTCCTGTATCAGGCTGTCCCGGAGATCACTCGATGTTGCAACAAGCGCTGCGCCCTATCGCCCCCTTCGTTCTGTCCAGCTGCTGCTTGCTGGCCAGCTCCGTGCATGCCGCCAGCGCTCTGGAGCTGGAAAACACCAACGTGGTCGCCACGGCCCTGGAAGAAACCAAACAGGCCCCGGGCGTGTCGGTCATCACCGCCGAAGACATCAAGAAACGCCCGCCGGCCAACGATCTGTCGCAAATCATCCGCACCATGCCCGGCGTCAACCTCACCGGCAACTCCACCAGCGGCCAGCGCGGCAACAACCGCCAGATCGACATTCGCGGCATGGGCCCGGAAAACACCCTGATCCTGGTCGATGGCAAGCCGGTCAACAGCCGCAACTCGGTACGCTACGGCTGGCGCGGCGAACGCGACAGCCGTGGCGATACCAACTGGGTGCCGGCCGATCAGGTAGAAAGCATCGAAGTACTGCGCGGTCCGGCTGCAGCCCTCTACGGCAACGGTGCGGCAGGGGGCGTGGTGAATATCATCACCAAACAGGCCGGGGCCGAAACCCACGGCGACGTCACGGTTTATTCCAACTTCCCGAGCCACAAGGACGAAGGCGCCAGCAAACGCGTGAGTTTCGGCCTCAACGGCCCGCTCACCGACAACCTGAGTTATCGCGTGTACGGCAATATCGCCAAGACCGACCCCGATGACTGGGATATCAACGCCGGCCATGAATCGGCCCGTACCGGCAACCAGGTCGGCACCCTGCCCGCCGGCCGCGAAGGCGTGCGCAACAAGGATGTCAACGGCCTGCTCAGCTGGCGCATGACCCCGCAGCAGACCCTCGACTTCGAAGCCGGCTACAGCCGCCAGGGCAACCTCTATACCGGCGATACGCAAAATACCAACAGCAACGCCTACGTCAAAAGCCTGCTGGGCCACGAGACCAACCGCACCTACCGCGAAACCTACGCCCTGACCCACCGTGGTGAATGGGACTTTGGTAACAGCATGGCCTACCTGCAATACGAAAAAACCCGCAATACGCGGATCAACGAGGGCCTGGCAGGCGGCACCGAAGGGATTTTCAGCAATGGCGACTTTTACACCGCAGTGTTGCGCGACCTTACCGCCCACGGCGAGATCAACCTGCCGCTGCACGCAGGCTACGACCAGACCCTGACCCTGGGCAGCGAATGGACCCAGCAAAAACTCGACGACCCCAGCGCCAACACCCAGTCCACCAGCGAAGGCGGCACGGTCGCGGGCCTGAGCAGCAGCAACCGCAGCACCGCGTCCTCAGCACAGATTTTCTCGCTGTTCGCCGCCGACAATATCGAGCTGCTACCGGGCACCATGCTCACCCCGGGCTTGCGCCTGGACCATCACAGCGTGGTCGGCAACAACTGGAGCCCGTCGCTCAACCTGTCCCATGCCCTGACCGACACCGTCACCCTCAAGGCCGGTATCGCCCGCGCCTACAAAGCGCCGAACCTGTACCAGCTCAACCCCGATTACCTGCTCTACAGCCGCGGCCAGGGCTGCTACGGCCAGAGCACCAGCTGCTACCTGCAAGGCAACGCCGACCTCAAGGCCGAAACCAGCGTCAACAAGGAATTGGGCATCGAGTACAAGGACAACGGCGTCGTCGCTGGCCTGACTTACTTTCGCAACGATTACAAAAACAAGATCGAGTCCGGCCTGAGCCCCATCGGCAATGCCGTGGGCGGTACCGGCAGCTACGCCAATGCAGCGATCTATCAATGGGAAAACGTGCCCAAGGCCCTGGTCGAGGGCCTCGAAGGCACCCTAACCCTGCCCCTGGCGGCGCAAGTGACCTGGACCAACAACTTCACCTACATGCTGCAATCGAAAAACAAGCAGACCGGTGACGCCCTGTCTGTCACGCCGCGCTATACCCTCAACTCCATGCTGGACTGGCAGGCCACCGACGACCTGTCGTTGCAAGCGAGCGTGGCCTGGTACGGCAAACAGACGCCGAAAAAATACGATTACCACGGCGACCGAGTAACCGGCACCGCCAACAACCAGCTCTCGCCTTATGCCATTGCCGGCATCAGCGGCACCTACGCCATTACCGCCAACTTGAGCCTGACCACGGGTATCGACAACCTGTTCGACAAGCGCCTGTTCCGCGAAGGCAACGCCCAGGGTGTGGCCAATATCGCCGGGGCCGGTGCGGCGACGTACAACGAGCCGGGGCGCACGCTCTACACCAGCCTGACCGCGTCGTTTTAAAGCATAACGAGATCACCTGATGAGAAACCTCACCCTGCCCCTGGCCCTGCTGCTTGCCCTGGCTCTGCCGGGGCAAGCGGCCCAGGCCCGGCCAGCGCCTGACCAGCCGATGGACACCCGCCTGCTGCAACGCACCGACCTGGACTACCGCTTCAGCCGCTTGCTGATCGACTCGGCCGACGGCCAGCGGCACTATCAGCTGTGGATCGGACGGCCCAACGGCGCGCCGCCGAAAAGCGGCTACCCGGTGGTCTGGATGCTCGATGGCAATGCCGCCGTCGGTGCACTGGATGCCGACTTGTTGCGAGACCTTGCCCGTGGCAGGGCACCGTTGCTGGTCGCCATCGGTTACCGCACACCGCTGCGCATCGAGCGTACGGCCCGCACTTACGACTACACCCCGAACAGGCCCGGCGTTGCGGAGCAAACCGACCCGCTGACCGGGTTGCCCAGTGGTGGCGCGGACGAGTTCCTTGACCTGCTGCGCGATCGCCTGCGCCCGGCGGTGACGGCCAAGGCGCCGCTCAACCTGCAGCAGCAGACGTTGTGGGGTCACTCCTACGGCGGTCTGCTGGTGCTGCACGCCCTGCTTACCCGCCCCGCTGAATTTGCCCATTACGCAGCGGCCAGCCCGTCGCTGTGGTGGACCGATATCCGCCCCGGTGCCGGCTTCAAGCAACGCATGAACGGGCACAAGGCCGATTTGCTGCTGATGCGCGGCACGGCCGAACCCGGCAACCCGCGTGGCCCGAGCAACGACGAGCCAGACAGACTGATCCGCCAGTTGGCGGGTGAACTGAGTGATATCCCGGGGCTGGCGGTTGACTATCAGACATTCGACGGCATGGGCCACGGCGAAACCCTGTCGGCGTCATTGCGGCGGGTATTGCAGAACTTGTAGCTGCTGGCGGCCCAGCCAACTTTTGTGGGAGCGGGCTTGCTCGCGATGGCAGCGCCTCGGTTGGTCTGGCAGACTGCAGCGCCTGTATCGCGAGCAAGCCCGTTCCCACAAAGTATGGGGCGGTGTCCATCTACCCTGGAAGTTTACGTGTTTGAATTAACCAGCTATCTGGGCCTGTTCCTCGCCGCATTCGGCGCTGCATCGCTGCTGCCCATGCAATCCGAAGCCGTGTTGGTCGGTATGCTGCTGTCCGGTAAATACGTCGCCCTGACGCTGCTGGCAGTCGCCACCCTGGGCAATGTGCTGGGCTCGGTATTGAATTGGCTATTGGGCCGTTCAGTCGAGCGATTTCGGCACAAACGCTGGTTCCCGGTCAGCGCGCAAAAGCTCGACAAGGCCCGGCATTTCTATCTGCGTTATGGGCGCTGGTCACTGCTGCTGAGCTGGGTGCCGATTATCGGCGACCCGCTGACCATGATCGCCGGGGTCATGCGCGAGCCGCTGTGGCGTTTCGTGCTGATCGTGACCCTGGCCAAAGGCGCCCGCTATCTACTGCTGACAGCGGCCACCCTGGGCTGGTCTTAGGCCACGGCGGGGATCACACCGGTTCTGCGGCGATGCGGTTTTCCATCACCGGCGGGTACTCTGGCAGCCAGGACAGCGGCATCAATTGGCTGTATTTCTGATAGAAACACGCCTGAATACGTCCGCGAATCTGCTCAAGCTGTTCAATCAACCCTGTCAGTGCCAACTGTTGCGAAACCAGGCGGACTTCATCCTCGGCGGTATCGCTGTCAGGTAACCGGATCGCCTGCAGGGCTATGGTTTCACTGAAATACGCAGGTACCCGCCGGCCATTGCGATACAGCTGGTTCTCGGCGCGGTAACACTGCACAAGCCCGGCCAGAATCATCTCGGCCTTGTTCAAACCACTGGCCAGACGCGGTTTCACATTGCGTTTTTCGTCCAGTGCCGACTGGTAACTGACCAGTTGCTCATTGCACGCCAATACATCCGCTTCAAGCTTCTCAAGGTACTCGCCCTTGAGCGCCAGCAACTCGTTGCGCACATCGGCAATTTCATCCTGATAAACACTCAAGGCTTCATTGCGACGCTTTTGCTGTTTGCCAAAACCACCGTGGTTTTGTGCCTTGAACGCACACAGTTCGGCCTCACGCTCCCGTGCACTGTATTCCAGGCGCTGCAAGCGGACTGCGTAATCACTCACCAGGCTGTTGGCTGCACGCTCGAAGTCTTGGTCAACATGCACGCAGTTGCTCACCATACGGGTGATATCCAGTGTATCGAGGCGCTTTTCGATCAAGGCGATCCATGACTCGGCCCAGGCCAGGGCCTTGTCACGTTCCGATTCAAGCGTGACGCGGATCTTTTCTTCGACAGCCGTCAACCGGGTGGCTTCCACAGGCGGATAGCCCTGTTGCCCGTGACGCCGGGCTTGCTCAATGATATTGAGATCACGCTTGAGGCTTTCGAACTCGGGCGCTGTCAGCAATGGCTTGCCTGCGCGCTCATGCGTGCAGCCAGCCTGCCCCAAAATATTCAACAACCTTTTGAATAACTGCATGGTGTTCGCTCCGCTAAACCCTTGATCTCAATAGCCGGCACTTCAGATGAGCATCATCATGCCAATGCCTTTGCATAACAACAACAGCTTAGTAGCACTTTGCTATCTGCGCAGGCAAAACCGTTGAAAAACAGCGCTATGGCGAATGATTCCTGATGCTAAATCTATAAATTGACAGCTCTGTCAACTTATTAAAAGTTCATTCAGGCAACCCTGCGCCGCCATCACCCTTCAAGTAAATGACTACAAAATTTGTGAAATACGCCGCTTTTAACCGCAAATATGAGTTTAGTTTCGATATTAAAAAAAACAAAAAAATACACAAAATCTGAAATCAAAATGAAACAGCACCCCTCTACCTTTGCAACCTGTCACTTGAGACAGGTTTTGCACGCTTTACGCTCTGGCAAACCACAAGTGAGAAATCTGAACGGATGGTCAGCTTTTATGACCCCCTCTGTGGACTGGAGTGCATGTGATGCGAAGCTGGGAAGAACCTAAGAAAAAACGCCTGCATATCGAGATCATTCCGATGATCGACGTCATGATGTTTTTGCTGGTGTTTTTTGTGTTGATCAGTCTCAACGTGATCCCGGCACTCGGCATCAAGACTCAGTTGCCCGGCGCCGCCCACGCCCAGCAGCTCAAGCCGCAAAACAAGGCAGTGATCACCCTGGGCCTGCAAGACCGCCTGCAACTGGATGGCCAGGACCTCAACCAGAACGATCTGGTGGCACAACTCAAGGCCATGGAAAAACCTGACGAGAAGATGGTGATCATCCTCAATAGCGATGCCGGGGTTGAAGTGGCACGCCTGGTGAGCGTGATGGATGTGCTCAAGGGCAGCGGTTTTTCTTCCGTTTCCATCGCGACCCGGAAGCTGTAGGCCATGTCGGTTTTTTTCAAATCACGCAAAGCCATCGCCTGCCTGCCGGCCATTTGCCTGCTGGCCGTCGCGGTGCACAGTGCAATGAACACGGACCTGAAGATCACGCCCAAGTACGACGACAGCAGCGTCGAAGTGGCCCTGATCGACCTGGATGAGTTGATGCCACCGCCACCGCCGCCTGAACCCGAGCCCGTAGAGGTCGTCGAGCTGCCGCCGCCCGTCGAGGAAGTGGTCGAGGCTGTGGTGATCGAACCGCCGCCACCACCCAAACCCAAGCCACCAGCGCCAAAACCGCCGCCCAAGCCCAAACCGCAAGTGGCCAAGGCCGCGCCGCCGGCCAAAACACAAGCCGTGGTGCAAGCTCCCGCGCCGGTGCCAGCACCCTCCCCGGCCCCGGCCGCCCCGGTAGCACCCGCTCAGCCGGTAACCCAGGCCCCACGCGCCAACCCGGCAGACCTGGAGAGCCGCTATATCGCACGGTTGCTGGCGGAGCTGGAGAAATACAAGCAATACCCGCGAGGTCGCGAAGCGTCACTGCAACGCCCCCAAGGCAATGTGGTGGTGTGGTTGCTGGTTGACCGCAGCGGCAAGGTGCTCGACTCGGGCATTGAAAAGAAGGCGACCAACATGCTGCTCAATCGCGCCGCACAAACCAGCTTGCAACGCCTCGACAAAGTGGTGCCCTTCCCCGAGGAAAGTTTCTCGGGCAAGGACAAATACCGTTTCAGCGCCACGCTTGTATACAACTTGGAACCATAACTAAAAGCATTTCAGCTCTGACACTTACGCTTAGGGGAAACTGTTTTGAAACTCAATACTTTATTCGCAACGCTACTGGCCGTTGGGGTTGGCGGCTGGACGCTATCTACGCTGGCGGAAGATACCGTTGATATAGGCAAGGTCAATGTCACCGGGCAGAGTCTGGGCAATGGCCTGATGGTCGAAGAAGACAGCGCCAAGGGCCGCTCCACTGTAACCAAAGAGGCGATGGACGAAATGGCACCCACTGCCAACGCCATCGACAAACTCAAGTACACCCCCGGCATCAACGTCTCCAGCACCGACGCCTCGGGCGTGAGCGGCACCAGCTTCACCATGCGCGGGATGAACTCCGATCAGGTCGGTGTGTCCTCGGACGGTATCCCGATCAACGATTCCGGCGACTATGCGGTGTATGCCAACTTGCTCGGCGACCCGGAAAACCTCGGTGAAGTATTCGTCACCCAGGGCTCTTCGGAAATCGACGGCCCGCATATCGGTTCCAGCGGCGGCAATATCGGCCTGGTGACCATGCGCCCGACCAAAGACTTCGGCGTCTTTGTCAAACAGTCAGTCGGCTCCAACAGTTTGAACAAATCATTTGCGCGAATTAACACCGGCGATCTGAATGGTTTTAAAACCTTTGTTTCGGCCTCCCATACCGAAGGCGAAAAATGGCGCGGCAAAGGCACCGTGCGTGCCGACCGGGTTGAATGGAATACCTTGTTCGAAGATGGCAATGGCAACTCGACCAATGCCATCTTTAAATACAGCACCCAGGAAAACTACAACTACAACACCCTGAGCAAGGCACAGTTCCAGAAGTCTGGCCGCGGCCTCGACTATGCCGAAATCCCGATCTACAACAGCAGCGGCAAGCTGACCCAGTACTACAAGATCAACCGCAACCCGTTTGAAAACGCCTCGGCGTCCCTGACCCAGCGCTTTCAGCTGCGTGACGATCTGGCGCTGACCATAGCGCCTTACTACTTCTGGTCCAATGGCGGCAGTTTCAGCGGCCAATCGGCGACCGGGCTGTCTTCTACCAGCGACAAGGCCGGCAACTTCGACCTCAGCGGGCTGGCCTACGACACCTACTACCGCCCTTCATGGACAGAGAGCTGGCGCCCGGGCGTGACCACCAAACTGAAGTGGGATTTCAACGAAGCACACAGCATCGATGTCGGCTACTGGTACGAACGCGCCCGCCAGCGCCAGACCCAGCCTTTTATTAGCATCACCGAAAACGGCACGCCGGATGATATCTGGGGCGATTACAACAGCGGTAACCAGCTCACCGACAAAAATGGCGCCACCGTCCAGGGCCGCCATCAGTACACCGTCACCCCGGCACAGAAAATCTGGGCCCAGGACGTGTGGACGGTCACCCCTGACCTGACCCTCACCGGCGGCATTGCCTACCAGTACGTCGAACGCGACGGCAACAACCTCGGCAGCCTGTACAGCGCTCCCGAAAAACGTGACGCCAGGTACCACGAGTTTTTGCCCAACTTCAGCGCGCGTTATCAGATCAACGAGCAGAACCAGGCGTTCTACAACGTCACCCGCAATATGCGCACACCGCCCAACTATGTGCTCTACAACGCCGGCGATTCGATCAGCCTGGCGCCGGAGCTGAGCTGGAACCAGGAACTGGGCTGGCGTTTCACCCAGGACGACATGCTGCTGAGCGCCACCCTGTTCCATATCTCGTACAAGGATCGCCAGCTGTCGACCACCAATGCCGACGGTGACTACGAAATGCTCAACGTCGGCAGCGTGGTCAACAAGGGCCTGGAGCTGGAGTGGAGCGGCCTGCTGCCCTACAACTTCAACTATTACACCTCCTATACCTACACCAGCGCCGAGCAGCAGGACGACGTGACCACGCGCAACAAGGAACTGCCCACCTCCGGCAAGCAACTGGCCAACGTGCCGAAAAACATGCTCAACGCCAGCCTGGGTTACGACAACAAGCGCTACTACGGCAACGTGGCCGCCAAGTATGTGGGCAGCTACTACGGCGACCTGACCAACGACCAGGAAATCTCCGGGCGCACCACCTTCGATATCAACGCCGGGGTACGCCTGCCGGTGGACAAGAAGATCCTCAAGTCGGCGGCCATTCGCGTCTCGATGCTCAACGTGTTTGACAAGGAATACCTGTCATCGGCGCGCACCGTGGTGCTCAACGCCGCACCGGTCAACGGCGTCAGCGCCGCCACGCCGTACTACAACGTCGGTGAAGAACGCACTGCGATGGTCTCTTTCGAAGCCAGCTTCTGACCCCCGCACCCGGGCCTGCCAGCACGGCAGGCCCGGGCCATGAACGTATTTAGAGGACACCCCGAATGAACATGAACCTGCTCCACGACATCACCTTCTACGTCATGTACGGCGCTGCGGCCCTGGCCGCGTTTGTGGTCGTCGAACGCTGCATCTTTTTCAGTTACTCGCTGCGCAAGGCACGCCAGTTGCTCCCGGCAATCAACGCCCGGGTGCGCAGTGTCGATGACCTGCCAAAGGCCCTGACAGAACGCGACAGCCTGCCCCTGCAACTGGTCTCGCAGATCTACGACGGGCGCCGTCACCTGCACTCGCATCAGGAGCTGGAAGACCTTGCCCAGGCTATCTATATCTCGATGCGCGGGCGTCTGTCGCACAGCCTGTGGATCCTCGAAGCGGTGGTGGCCGGCGCGCCATTGCTGGGTTTGCTCGGCACCATCATGGGCATTATCGATACCTTCAAGGCCCTGGCTGAAGCCGGGGTGTCCGACCCGGGTGAAGTGTCCCGCGGCATCGGCACGGCGCTGTATGCCACCGCACTGGGGATCGCCATCGCACTGGTGGGCATGGTCTTCAACAGCCACCTGCAGGATCGCCTGGAACTGATCAACGATAACCTCAAGATGCTCCTGCTGCGCGCGGGCATTGGCACGCAATACGTCGCCACGACTGCGCCCGACGCCGTACACGTCGGCCAGCCGCGTACCGCCTGACCCACTTCGAGGAGCCCCCATGTCCAATGTACTTTCGCGCTTGCACAGTGCCAGCCTGGTCATCCCGCTGGCGCTGGTGCTGGGTGCCTGCCAGCAGCCGGCCAAACCGGTCGATGTAAATATTGCCGCGATCAACGACTTTCACGGCAATCTGGCCGCCACCCCGTTCACCTATGCCGATGCCACGGCGCCGACTGGCAAGGTGTCACTCAAGGCCGGGGGCATCAACGCCCTCAGCGGGGTGGTTGGCGAACTGCGCAAACAGGACCCGCAACTGCTGTTGATTGGCGCGGGCGACATGATCGGCGGCAGCCCGCCGATGTCTTCGATGTGGGCCGATGAACCGACGCTCGAAGCCCTCGGCGAACTGGGGCTCAAGTTCAGTGTGGTCGGCAACCATGAACTGGATCTGGGCAAACTGGAGTTGCAACGCCAGATCAATGGCGGCTGCGTGTCGCCGCGCCCGGACAAGGCCTGCCAGTTTGACAACAACTACAGCGGCACGCGCTTCCCCTATATGGCGGCCAACCTGATCGACGCGCAAACCGGCAAACCACTGTTGCCCGCCTACCGTATCGAGCAGGCCAACGGCGCCAAAATCGCCTTTGTCGGCGCAGTGTTGCGCGACCTCCCGGCCTATGTCAGCCAGCAGAGCATGGACGGCCTGTACACCATTGACGAGGCCGAGGCGATCAACGCGCAACTGCCCGAACTGCGCAAACAGGGGGTGGATGCCGTGGTCGCGGTGATCCATCAGGGCGGTGAAACCGCCGAACGCTTCGACCAGCAGGATTGCAGCCAGCTCAAGGGCGATATCGTCGACGTGGCCAGGCGTCTGGACCCGCAAATCAAAGTGGTGGTCACCGCCCACACCCACCAGGGCTACCTGTGCCGCCTGGGCGACAAGCTGATCACCCAGGGCAGCTCGTTCGGCCGCCTGCTGACCCATATCACCCTCACCGTGGACCCGGTCAACCACCAACTGCTCGATGCCAAGGCACAAAACATCGTGGTCGACCCCGCGCGCTACCCGCCGCTGGCGGAAATTGCCGCATTGCAGGCCGATATCGAAGCGCGCAGCAACGCACACCTGAACAAGCCGGTCGCGCGCATTGCCACCCGCGAAATCACCCGCACCCTCAACGACGCCGGCGAGTCGGCCATGGGTGACCTGATTGCCGACGCGCAACTGCACGCCACCCGTGCCCTGGGCGCAGACGTGGCATTGACCAACCTGGGTGGGATCCGCACCGACCTGATACTCGAACCCGGCCAGCAACACCTGACCTATGGCCAGGTAGCCTCCGTGCAACCGTTCAACAACACCCTTAACATTCTTACCCTCAGCGGCGCCCAGCTCAAGCAACTGCTGGAACAGCAATGGCAGAACAACGGTTTCGGTTTTTACCCCTTGCAACCATCGGCCTCCCTCACCTATCGCTGGGATGCCAGCAAGCCCCAGGGCCAGCGAATTCTGGCCGACAGCCTGAAAATCAATGGCAAACCGGTGTTGCCCGAGCAGCGCTACCGGGTCACGGTCAACTCGTTTATGGCCGGTGGTGGCGACAACTTCACCGTCCTCAACCAGGCCAGCCAGCGGGTAGATACCGGCCTCAACGATCTGCAGGCACTGGTCGATTATCTGCAAGCCCGCGACCATACCGGCCAGCCTGCCGGAGCAGGCGGGGCGCAACAACGGATTGAAAAAGTTGGCCAGGCCCTGGCTGACACCACCGCGAGCAACGGCCCATGAGCCGCAGCCCTGAAGCACAGGCGCAGTTCGAACGCCTGTTGCCCGAAGCGATCGCCGCCGCACGCGCGGCCTGGTGCCCGCACTCGGACTTCCCGGTGGGTGCGGCATTGCTGACCCTTGATGAGCACATCATCCGTGGCTGCAATGTCGAAAACGTTTCCTATGGCCTGACCAACTGTGCCGAACGCAGCGCCCTGTTCAGCGCCATTGCCCAGGGCCATGCCCCCGCCAGGTTCAAGGCGATGCTGGTGTATGCCCCCAAAGTGGCGCTGATCGCCCCGTGCGGTGCCTGCCGCCAGGTCATGCATGAACTGATGAGCGCTGGCTGCCCGGTGTATTGCGTCGGCCACGATGCGACGGCCGCCCGCGACTGGACGGTCGAGCAATTGCTGCCCGGTGCCTTCGGTTTCTGAACCGCTGCGACCTTGATGCGCAACAGACGGGAATATGCTCAATGAGCTTTATTGGAGTGGTGGTTTTGATTGTTCTGGCGGTGCTGTTGTCCAGTAACCGCCGGGCGATCAAGTTGCAGACCGTAGCCGGGGCATTCGCATTGCAGGCAGGCCTGGGGGCCTTCGCCCTTTATGTGCCGTGGGGCCAGGCAACTCTGGCTGCAATCAGCGATTCGGTGGCCCTGCTGCAAGACTATGGCAACGAAGGCATCAGTTTTGTGTTTGGGCCATTGGCAGGCAGCCAGATGAGCGAAGTGTTTGGCAGCCAGGGCTTTGTGTTTGCGATCAAGGTGCTGCCGCTGATTGTGTTTTTCAGCAGCTTTATCGCCATCCTCTATTACCTGGGCATCATGAGTGTGGTCATCCGCGTGATCGGCGGCGGGTTGCAGCGCGTACTGGGCACCAGCCGTACCGAATCGATGTCGGCCACGGCGAATATATTTGTCAGCCAGTCCGAAGCGCCCATTGTGGTGCGCCCGTTTCTGGACGGCATGACCCGCTCCGAACTGTTTGCAGTCATGGTCGGTGGCATGGCCTCGGTCGCAGGTTCGGTGCTGATCGGCTACGCCAGCCTCGGGGTAGAACTAAAATACCTGATTGCCGCCAGCTTTATGGCCGCCCCCGGCGGTTTGCTGATGGCCAAGCTGATGGAGCCGCAAACCGCTGTACCGCGCGACAGCTTCAGCGATATCGAAATCTACCCCGACGACAAACCCGCCAATGTCATCGACGCCGCCGCACTGGGGGTCAGTAACGGCCTGCAACTGGCCCTCAATGTGGGCGCAATGCTGCTGGCCTTTATTGCCCTGATTGCCCTGCTTAACGGCATCCTGGGCTGGGTGGGCAACTGGTTCGGCTTTGCCCACCTGAGCTTGCAACTGATCCTGGGGCATGTGTTTGCGCCGCTGGCTTTTGTCCTCGGTGTGCCGTGGAGTGAAGCGATGGTGGCAGGCAGTTTTATCGGCGAAAAACTGGTGCTCAACGAGTTCGTCGCCTACGTCGATTTCGCGGCCTATCTTGACCCGGTACAAGCCGCCGCCAAAGGCATCCAGGTGCTGTCGGGGCCCACCCAGGTGATCGTCACTTTTGCCCTGTGCGGTTTTGCCAACCTGTCGTCGATCGGCATCCTGCTGGGCAGCCTGGGCGTCATGGCGCCCTCCCGGCGTCAGGATATCGCCCGCCTGGGCCTGCGCGCCGTGATCGCCGGGACCCTGTCCAACCTGATGAGTGCTGCGTTGGCAGGGGTGTTTATTTCCCTGTGAACCCAATCCCGTCTTGAGCCACTCACAGCACAGGCTGGCTCCCACCATCAAAAAACGGTATCCCGGATAAGCACCTATGATTATTTTGCGTAACCCGCTGTTGATCGCCCTTGGCGCCCTGTTTTTGAGCGCCTGCACCCACCACACCGAACCTCAGGCCGCGCGCGTCTCGCTGATGACCTGGAACGTCGAAAACCTCTTCGACACCGAGCACGATGCCGGAAAAGAAGACTTTGCCTACCTGCCCCTGAGCGTGAAACGCGCCCACCCGGAGTACCTGGCCAGCTGCGCCAAAATCGAAGTCCGGGCGTGGCGCAAGGAATGTGAAGAAAACGACTGGACCCAGGCCTTGCTCGACGAAAAGCTCAAGCGCCTGAGCGCAGTGATCAAGCAGATCGACCAGGGCCGCGGCCCGGACATCCTGATGCTCAATGAAGTCGAGAACATCGCGGTGATCGAACAGCTCAACGCGCGCCTTGAACAGTCCGGCTACCAGACCCGCGTGCTGATCGAAGGCCAGGATGAACGCGGTATCGATACCGCCGTGCTTAGCCGCCTGGCGCAATGGGACAGCGCCCGCCTGCACACTGTGCCCTACCAGGCGCTGGGCAATGACGACCCGGCGCGGGTCAGTAAAACCCGGGGTATTCTCGAAGTACGGCTGTTGTTGCCCGACGGTCAGAAGGCGGCGATTTTCTCCCTGCACCTGCCCTCCGGCGGCGCCCCGGGCTACCTGCGCCAGCAGGCCGTGACCTACCTGGCCCAACTCAAGCGCGAGCTGCCCGCCGATGTGCTGCCCATTGTCGGCGGCGATTTCAATATCAATGCCGGCGAAGAACAACAGCACGGCTATATCGCCAAAGACCTGGCCAGCACCTGGGCGGTGTCCCAGTTGATCGGCTGCGAGGGTTGCAAGGGCAGTTACTACTACCACAGCAAACGCGAGTGGTCGTTCTTCGACATGCTTCTGTTCCCACCGCAAATGACCAGCGCCAGCGGTTTCAACGGCTGGCAGGTCGACCCGCAGAGCATTCGCCTGGTCCATCAGAGCCCGTATCAGGTCAACCGCTGGGGCTCGCCGGCGCGCTTCGATGGCGGCCGTCGCGGCGAAGGCGTTTCAGACCACTGGCCGTTGTACGCCGAGATCTTTCGCAACGGCAATTGATCTATGCTCACTGTCTGCCTCGCACCTCATCGCCTTAAGTCAGGAACCCGATGACCAACCCCAAAGTAAAGATCCGCCGCAAGAACATAGAGAAGATCCTGCTGGCAGCCGAGAAGGTGTTCGCCGAGCAGGGCTATGCCGGAACCAAGATGGCCGATATCGCCCAGCAGGCGCAGCTGCCGCGCTCCAACCTGCATTATTACTTTTCCACCAAGGACGAGCTGTACCGCGAAGTATTGGTCAACCTGCTGGATACCTGGGAGCTGGAAGGCGCGTGTTTCGAGAATTTCGACGACCCGCGGGTGGTGCTCACCAGCTACATCATGGAAAAGATGAACCATTCACGTACCCGCCCCTATGGCTCCAAACTGTGGGCCAACGAAATCATGCGCGGTGCGCCGCTGTTCCAGGACATGCTCGACGAGCACATGGCCAAGGGCGCCAAACTCATGGAGCTGAAAATACGCCAGTGGGTGGACGAGAAACGCATCAACCCGGTCGAGCCCTCGGCGCTGTTGTACATGATCTGGGCCTCGACCCAGCACTATGCCGACTTTGACTATCAGGTCTGCGCCCTCAACGGCCATCAGCCGCTGTCCGACCAGCAGTTTTATCAGGCGACACAGACCATTACCGCCGTGATTCTGCGCGGCGTGGGGCTGAGCCTGTAAACATTCTGCTGCCGATCAAGGGCTCTTTGTAGCAGCTGACTCGCGGAGCGAGGCTGCGTCCGGCTGCGTAGCGGCCGTGAAGCCAGGGAGTCGGGTCCAACTGGCACACCGCAAGCGTCTGGTTTTACGACTGCTGCGTCGCAGTGGCGCACCAAACCGGACGCAGCCTCGTACTACTCGTCAACTGCTACAGGTGCAAGCGTAATCCGGGTGTGAATTCGATAGCCGCAGTCGATCGCAGCCTCGCACGGTTCGTCAACGACTACAAACTGCAACGGTCCTGTTTTGGTGGTCAGCGCTGCATGCCCCAGCGCTTGACCGTGACCCGTTCCAGGGTATCGAACACCAGGTTCTCCACCAACAGGCCAATCAGGATGACCACCGCCAAACCGGCAAATACCTTGTCGGTGTAAAGCTCGTTGCGGTTCTGGAAGATGTACCAGCCCAGGCCACCCTTGCCGCTGGTGGCACCAAATACCAGTTCGGCTGCGATCAGCGTGCGCCAGGCAAAGGCCCAGCCGATTTTCAGGCCAGCGAGAATCGAGGGCAGCGCCGCCGGAACAAGGATAAACAGCACAAAGCGAATCCCCTTCAACCCGTAATTGCGCCCGGCCATGCGCAGGGTCTCCGACACCCCGAGAAATCCTGCGTAGGTGTTCAGCGCCAGGGCCCAGAGCACCGAATGCACCAGCACGAAGATCAGGCTGTTCTGCCCCAGGCCGAACCACAACAATGCCAGCGGCAACAGGGCAATGGCCGGCAGCGGGTTGAACATCGAGGTCAAGGTACTCAGCAGATCACGGCCCAACTGGGTGGAAACCGCCAGCGTCGTCAGGGCAAACGCCAGCACGATGCCGATCAGGTAGCCCTTGAGCAACACCACCAGGGAAATACCCACCTTGTTCAGCAACTCACCGCTGATCAGGCCGTCATACAGCGCACTGGCGGTTTGCAAAAACGTTGGCAGCAGCAAGTCGTTGTTTTGGTAGCGGGCCACCAGTTCCCACAGCACTGCCAGCACGATCAGGATCAGGCTCTTGCGCAACCAGCCCTGCTGCCACAGGCGCTGGCCCAAGGGCAGTTCACGCTCAAGCGGTACGCTCAGCAAAGGCTCCAGGACCACTTCATATTCCTGGCGTACAGATGATGATTGGCTCATCGGGCAATCCTCCACGGCTCAATAAGCGATACGGATATCGGCGAAGTTCAATGGTTGTTCGCCGCTGCCGGCGTCAGCTTCATCGAACAGCAAGCGATGGATGCGCTGCGCCGTATGCTGAAATTGCGCACCGCCAAGGCTGTGCAGGTTGTATTGATGGCTGTTGATCTCGGCCCGCACCCGTCCCGGATGCGGCGACAGCAGCAGGATACGGTTGCCGACCACCAGCGCTTCTTCGATGGAGTGAGTGACAAACAGCAGGGTAAAGCGCACCTCCTCCCAGAGCAGCAGCAGTTCTTCCTGCATCTTGCGTCGGGTCAGGGCATCGAGGGCGGCAAAGGGTTCGTCCATCAACAGGATTTTCGGCTGCATGGCCAGGGCCCGGGCAATGGCCACGCGGGCCTTCATGCCACCGGACAAGGTATGCGGGTAAGCATCGGCAAACGCGGCCAGGCCGACCTTGTCCAAATAATGCAGGGCCCGTTCCTCGGCCTCGCGCCGTGGCAGGGTTTTCGACACCAGTAGCGGGAACATCACGTTTTGCTTGACGGTTTTCCAGGGCGGTAGCTGGTCGAACTCCTGGAACACCACCATGCGGTCCGGCCCCGGCGCCGTCACAGGCTGGCCTTGCAGACGGATCTGCCCTTCGCAGGGGGCATGAAAACCGGCCACGGCCTTGAGCAATGTCGACTTGCCGCACCCCGAAGGACCCAGCAGGATAAAGCGGTCGGCCGGATCGATTTCAAAACTGACCTGATGAGTCGCCCGCACCACACGCTGGGGCGTGCGGTACTCGAGACTGACCCGGTCGACCGACAACAGGGCTGGCCCTGTTGCGCTCAAGTGGCTGGCCGTGTGGCCTTGCACGCAGGCATTCATGATTGTCAGCTCCCCTGCAGCGGTTTTGCGTCCTGGAAGAAGTAATCCTTCCAGGAATCAGGTTTGTTTTTGATTGCCCCCACGCGGTACAAAAATTCGGCCAGCGGGTAGGTGTTTTTCGGCGTCACGCTGAACTCGTACTGCGGGTTGTCGATGATTTTCAGCAGCTCGGCGCGGTCGATATTGGCCTTGGTCACCCGGATATAAGTGTCCGCAGCAGCACCCTTGTCGTTCTGGGCAAACTCGGCGGCTTCAGCCAGGGCCTCGACAAAAGCCTTGTAGGTTTTCGGGTTGTCGTTGCGGAATTTCTCGGTGGCAAACAGCACCGTTGGCGAGTTGGGGCCGAGCAAGTCGTAGGTGTTGAGCACCACATGCACGTTGGGGTTTTTCAGCGCCTGATCCTGGAACGGCGGGTTGGAAAAATGCCCGCTCAGCTCCGTGCCACCGGCGATCAGCGCAGCGGTGGCATCCGGATGCGGGACGGCGATGGTGTATTTGTCCAGGCGGTTGAAGTCCTTGTCGCCCCACTGTTTGGCAGCCGCGTATTGCAGAAAGCGCGACTGCACTGAAACGCCTACGGCCGGTACCGCGATACGGTCTTTTTCGGTGAAGTCGGCGATGGTCTTGACCTGCGGATTATTGCTCAGCAGGTAGTACGGAAAGTTGCCCAGCGAGGCCACGGCCTTGACGTTCTGCTTGCCGTGGGTGCGGTCCCAGATGGTCAGCAGCGGGCCGACCCCGGCCCCGGCAATATCGATGGAACCGGACAACAAGGCATCATTGACTGCAGCACCGCCGGACAACTGAGTCCAGTCGACCTTGATATCGATGCCCTCCTCCTTGCCGTGCTTTTCAATCAGGTTCTGATCGCGCACCACATTGAGCAACAGGTAAACAATGCCGAACTGCTCGGCAATCCGGATTTCACCTTCGGCCCGGGCGACATTCGGCGCCACAAGGCTGCCGGCAAGCAGGCTGATACTCAGACCCAGACTTGCGGCCACGGTTTTGAACGATGCGGGCATGGCAATGCTCCTTGAAATGAGTCAATCAGAAAGGCGCGTTGCCCTGGATGGTGGTGCGATAGAGCTTGCGGCGCAGATGGGCTGGGCATCCGGCGGCGAGATGGATCAGCGAGCGGTTGTCCCAGAACACCAGGTCATGGGGCTGCCACTGATGGCGGTAGATGTTCTGCTCCAGCACGCTGTGGGCGTAAAGCTCGGCCAGTAACTGGCGGCTCTCGTCCTCGGGCAGGCCGACAATGCGAGTGGTAAAGCCTTCACTGACAAACAGCGCCTTGCGGCCGTTTTCCGGGTGGGTACGCACCACCGGGTGTACCACCTCGTTCACCTGCGCCAGTTGCTCCGGGGTCAGGGTCGGGCGCCAGTTGCCTTCGAATTTTGTTTCGCTGTAGCGCGCCGTATACGAATGCGCGGCCGAGCGCCCTTCAACCGCCTTGCGCAAGGTTTGCGGCAAGCCGTCCCAGGCTTTGTGCATATCGGCAAACAGGGTATCGCCGCCCTCTGCGGGCAGCTCCTGGGCATGCAGCATCGAGCCCAGGCTTGGCAGTTCTTTATAAGACAGGTCCGAGTGCCAGAATTTACCCGCATCGCCCAGGCCGATGGACTGACCGTTCTCAATGATGTTGGAGACGATAAGAATTTCCGGGTGACCGGTCAGCAAAAACTGCTTGAGCACATGGATCTGCAAGATGCCGAAGCGACGGCTGAAGTCGATCTGCTGCTGCGGGGTAATGCGCTGGTCACGAAACACCAGAACGTGATGTTCCAGATGAGCGCGATGGATACGCGCAAAGTCCTGGTCACTGACCGGCAGCGCCAGATCCAGACCGATGATCTCGGCTCCCACGGCGCCGTTGAACGGGCGGATGTCGAAGGCTTGAGGGGCGATGCTCAGGGCAATCGCAGAGGCAGACGGTGCAGACATAAATCACTCCCACGCAGAGCACGCCCAATGGCGCGCTGATCGATCAGAAACTCACGGAGGCTCCGTGCTGGTTCATTTCGTGCGGCGCGTCGATTGGTCGACCTGTACGCAGGGGTATGACTTTATAGATATAAGAAATTAAGTTTAAATACTTTTATTGCATAAGCATATGAGCGCTTGCCCGGCTTTTTTCAGCCGCGCCGTTAAAGAGCCAGCGCAACCTGCCGATGGCCTGTATGACAACGAGTCTAAAGGACGCATCGACATGGTTGGCAGCATCAATCCCCTGGCATCGAGCCTGAACATTCAGAGCACGCCCGCCGCTACGGCCAGCAAGGCGACGGACAGCACCGCCGTAAGTGATGCCGGCGCGACGGCCACCGAACAGGTCAAGCCGCGGGCAGCGCGAGACGCCAATGCAGCTCCGCCGGCTGACACGGATGACGACAGCTCGGACACGGTCAAGCAAATTAAAAAGCAGATCGCGCAGTTGCAAAAGCAACTTCAGCAGCAGATGCAGGCGCTGCAGAGCATTCAGGCCAGTGACCAGAACGAGGCCAGCAAGGCCGCGGCAGTGGCTGGCGCGCAGGCCCAAGTGACGGCGACGGCAGCGGCCTTGCAGGCGGCGACGGCCGCCTTGCTGCAAGCACTGACGGCCCAGGGCAGCGGCAGCTCGGGGTCGATGGTCAGCACGTCGGCATGAAGGGTGACAGGTAATCCCGGTAGAGATCCGGTATTACAATCGAGTGGCTACAACGCCAAACTCTTGTGGTTCCGGGCTTGCTCGCGATGGTATCGCTGCGGTGTACCTGCCAGACCGTGTTGCCTGCGTCGCAGGCAAGCCAGCTCCCACAGGTTATGCATGGCCAGCAGAATTCACGGCTTGCAGGATCATTGTGGGAGCGGGCTTGCTCGCGATGGCATCGCCGCGCAATACCTGACAGACCGCGTCGCTTGCATCGCAGGCAAGCCAGCTCCCACAGATTATGCATGACCAGCAGAATTCACGGCTTGCAGGATCATTGTGGGAGCGGGCTTGCCCGCGATGGCATCGCCGCGCAATACCTGACAGACCGCATCGCCTGCGTCGCAGGCAAGCCAGCTCCCACAGGTCATGCATGGCCAGCAGAATTCACGGCTTGCAGGATCATTGTGGGAGCGGGCTTGCTCGCGATGGCATCGCCGCGCAATACCTGACAGACCGCGTCGCTTGCATCGCAGGCAAGCCAGCTCCCACAGGTTATGCATGGCCAGCAGAATTCACGGCTTGCAGGATCATTGTGGGAGCGGGCTTGCTCGCGATGGCATCGCTGCGGTGTACCTGCCAGACCGTGTTGTCTGCGTCGCAGGCAAGTCAGCTCCCACCAGCGATGGGGTGCGCTCACCCTTTGGGGCCTCATGGTGGGCGTCAGCGGCTAGCGTTTTTGCGCAACCTTACAAACGAACAACCCAACACAAAATTTACCCTTTCACCCTTCCTGCACATTTTGCTGTTATCCTCGGCCCCTCTTTGGGGAGTAGCTGGCCGTCATGCAAGTGGCGGCGCTCTGGTCAACATTCTCGGCAACCTGCCGTGGCCACAGCATCCATCTGGATTTGCGAGACCAACGTCATACCTGTGCTGAAGTCGGGCGCGCAGTGCTATGTCGTTGTCTCAAGCCCGGCTGGATGACTCAATTGAACCCAATTGCCCTGATTCTCCTGGCATTCGCCATGTCCACCGACGCTTTTGCCGCCGCCATCGGCAAAGGCTCAAGCCTGCACAAACCCCGTTTCAGCGAAGCCCTGCGTACCGGCCTGATCTTCGGTGTGATCGAAGCCATCACCCCCGTGATCGGCTGGGCCATCGGCCAGGCAGCCAGCAGTTACGTTACCCAATGGGACCACTGGATCGCCTTCACTCTGCTGTTGGGCCTGGGCCTGTACATGATCTACAACGGGGTAAAACCCGATGAAGACGAACCCGAGGACAAACCCTCGCAACACTCGTTCTGGATTCTCGTAGTCACCGCCATCGCGACCAGCATCGATGCACTGGCAGTCGGCGTAGGCCTGGCCTTTGTCGACGTCAATATCTTCGTCGCCGCAGCCGCCATCGGCCTGGCAACCATGACCATGGTGATTATCGGCACCATGCTGGGTCGCGCGCTGGGCAGCCTGGTCGGCAAGCGCGCAGAAATTGTCGGAGGGGTGGTGCTGATGATCGTGGGTGCCACGATCCTGTATGAACATCTGAGCGTTGCATGACACTGCCGGGGGGGGCCGGCCTTGCGCCAGCCCCCCCCGTTTTATTCAAGTCGTCGAGCCGCTGCGGTTGAGCCGCTGCATGGTCCAGGCAAACCACGCCAGGGCCAGCCCCGCCAGCGTCCCCCCCACCAGACCGATCCATGCAAAGCCCAGGTGGCTGCCCACCGTGCTGCCCAGCAGCGCTCCACCGCCGATGCCGATATTGTAAATACCGGAAAACATCGCCATTGCGACATCGGTCGCATCAGGGGCCAGTGTCAGCACCCGGGATTGCATCGCCAGCCCGAATGCCATGATCGCAACCCCCCAGACAATGCTCAGCGCCCCCAGGGTGCCAATCCAGCTACTGGCCGGCAACAACAGCAACAGGCACAGCGCAAGCAGGCCTACCGCCGTCAGCAGGAAAGCCAGCGGGCCGTACTTGTGAAACCAGCTGAAGCATAACGAACCGATAATCCCTGCACCGCCGAACAACAGCAAGACCAAGGTCACCGTGCTGCCGCTCATGCCCGCCACGTTTTGCACAAAGGGTTCTATATAGCTGTAAGCAGTGAATTGCGCAGTAATGACCAGCGCAGTCAGCACATACACCGCCACCAGCGCCGGGCGTTTGAACAGCACCGGCAGGCTTCTGAGCGAGCCCGAATTCTGGCTCGGCAACAACGGCAAGGTGCGCACCAGCCATAGCACCAGCAGCACCGCCAAACCGGCAATCACCAGGAAGGTGGTACGCCAGCCCATCGCCTCCCCGAGCAAACGCCCCAGGGGCACCCCCATCACCATCGCCAGCGAAGTACCGGTGGCCAGCAGGCCAAGCGCCTGCACCTGCTTGCCCTCCGGCGCCAGCCGCACTGCCAGCGAGGCGGTAATCGACCAGAACAGGGCGTGGGACAACGCTACCCCAATACGGCTAACCAACAGGACGCCAAAGCTGTTCGCCAGGCTCGATAACACATGGCTGACGATAAACAGCCCGAACAACACCAGCAGCAACTTGCGCCGTTCGACGTTGCGCGTCACCAGCATGATCGGCAGGGAAGCCAGCGATACCACCCATGCATAAATGGTGAGCATCAACCCGACATTGGCCGTGGTCATGTCAAAGCTGGCACCGATGGCGCTGAGCAGCCCCACAGGCACGAACTCGGTGGTATTGAACACAAACGCGGCCAGTGCCAGCGCGATAACCGGCTGCCAGTTGGTCTGGGAGGTAGAAGTGGGGTTGGTCATTTAAGGGGGGCGCTACTCGCTATCGGTAATCTGACAGGTTCATGACCGGGGGTTTCGAGCCAGAACCACATGGGTCTGTAGTTTATAGCCTTCTCGCGAGGCCGGTGGTGAACATCAGGCAATTTTCTGTACGGGTTTGTTTAGAACAGGCCCATCTCAGGATTCAAAGGTTTGCATCCTGAGTCTGCCGGGTTGTCTGTTATTAAGGTTCGACGCAAAACCATAATCGAAACTCAAGGAAGACCCCATGTCATCCCCCCAACCCGCTCAGGCCAAGGTTGTTTTCGGCCTGTTCTGCCTTGCCAGCTACCTGTTGTCACTGGCCTACGGCATTACGTTTTTATTGGCCATGCTGCTCAGCGCTCACGGCGGCACTGAATCGGATGCGGGTACGATCATCTCGGCGGCCATGCTCAGTACCTTTTTTGCGGTGGTTTTTGCCGGGCACCTGACTGACCGCTTTGGTGCGCCCCGCACCATCGCCGCCGGTGCGTTGCTGCTGGCTGCGGCCTGCGTGGGGTTCGCCTGCGTGCCAGACTATGGCGCGGCGGTGCTGGCCTTCGGTTTGCTGCTGGGGTTGGGCTGGGGGGTGTTTTACACCCTGGGGCCAATTGTCGTGGCCCTGCTGGTTGAGCCCGCGCAACGGGTCAAGTACTTCGCCTTGCTGTCGGGCAGCATGATGACCGGGATCGGCACAGGCCCTCTGCTCGGTCGTGTAGCACAGGGGTTGGGTTATCCGCTGGCGGCGGCATTTGCGGTGGCGGCCGGCGCCAGCCTGCTGGGTGGCCTGTTGTTCTTGCTGCTTGGCCCGAAGATCAAGGGTCAGGGGCCGGTCACGGTGTGCAAGATCACGCCCCGGGCCGCCGCGCTGGTGCTGCGCTCCAAAGCGGTCTTTGCCATTGTGATGGTCGGGCTGGGTGGCGCGATTTTCGGGGGACTGTCAAGCTTTCAGACCTCGTATGCCGCACTTAACCAGCTGGATTATGCATTATTTTTCCTGGGCTTTATGACTGCAGCGATCTCCTGCCGCTTGCTGGTCGCAGGGTTTATCGTCAAGCGCGATCCATATCTGATGTCGTGCCTGCTGACGGCCCTGATCGTGGTGTCGGTGCTGATGCTGATATTTTTTGTCAGCAGCGCTCTCACCTATCTGCTGGCTGCGGTGGTGCTTGGGGTCGGCTATGGCCTGACCTATTCGGTGATCAACGGGCTGGCCGCCAACGAAGCGCCCACTGGCTACACACCACAGGCACTGGTGCTGTTCAGCATGGGGTATTTTGTCGGGGTATTCGGTTTTCCGTGGCTGGCCGGGCGAGTGATTGTCAGCTACGGGATGACAGCATCGCTGTGGATCATTCTGCTGATCGCCCTGGGCAACTGGGCGATTACCCTGGGGCGGCTGGTGTGGCGGCGCAGTCGGGATTTGGCCGGAGCGTGTGCGGTGTCGTCAGGTTCGGGCGCGGTTTAACGGCAATACCGTCACGCCTTCAACACGAGCCTGCCGCTGCCGCAGAGGCCTGGGCTCACTCAATATCCCCCAACGGAATGATCTGCGCACTGCCATGTCGCACTCCGCGTTCGGCCATCACCTGGCGCGTGAGTTGCGTGACCTCCGCCACCGATCCCTTGAGCACCGAGACTTCCATGCACTTGCCCTCGTCCAGATGCACATGCAACGTCGACAGGGTCAGGTCATGGTGCTCATGAAACGCCGTGTTCAGGCGCTTGGACAGCTCCCGGGTGCCATGCTCATACACATAACTCAGGGTCGCAACACAAGCACTGGCGGGGTTGCCCTGCTCCGGCTCCAGCAGCCCGGCGCGCAATAAATCACGTATTGCCTCCGAACGCCCCTGGTAGCCGTGGCTGCCTACCCGCTCATCAATCGCTGCCAACAAGGCATCGTCCAGCGAAATAGTGACCCGTTGCATCTGATTGGCCTCGCAGTTATGAACTTTTGACATAGACTTCATACCCGACATCTGATGAGGCTAACCGCCATCAATTGAGGGAGACGCAGTGTGAAGCAGTCACGGACTAAAAAACAGCTGGCCTTGTGGATGATTGGCGCCTGCCTGAGTACAGGTATTTCCACGGCCCGGGCCGCCGAGCCGGCCCCCACGCTTACCTACTCCTGGCCGACCAACGCCGGCCCGCTCGACCCTCGTGGCTACTCGCCCAACCAGATGTATGCCCAGGCGATGGTCTATGAACCCCTGGTGCGCTACACCGCCCAAGGCACCCTGGAGCCCTGGCTCGCCACGCAATGGCAAGTGTCGCCCGACGGCAAGACCTACACCTTTACCCTGCGCGAAGGTGTGACCTTCAGTGATGGCAGCCCCTTCAACGCCAGCGCCGCCAAGGCCAACCTTGACGCGGTGCTCGCCAACAGCAAGCGCCATCAGTGGATGGAACTGGTTTCTACCCTGGAACGCGTCGAGGCACCGGACGAACACACCCTGGTGCTCACCCTCAAACACCCTTATTACCCGACCCTGATGGAACTGGCGCAGGTGCGTCCGCTGCGCTTTGCCGCTCCCGACGCCAAGCCCGGTGTGCCGGTGGGTACCGGGCCCTGGGTACTGACCCAAACCCGCCGTGGCGAGTTCGACCGTTTTGAGCGCAACGCGCACTACTGGGGCGCCAAACCGGGCTACGGTTCAGTACTGGTGAAAGTCATCTCCGACCCGGACAGCCGCGCCATCGCCTTGCAAACCGGCGAGATTGACCTGATCCAGGGTGCCGACGGCGAAATCTCCCCCGGCACCTTTGTGCGCCTGCGCGATTCGGGTTTCAAGACTGCCATTTCCGCACCCCTGGCCACCCGTACCGTGGCGATGAACACCGCTCTGGCACCGACCAATGAACTGGCCGTGCGCCAGGCGATCAATCAGGCCGTGGACAAGGACACCATCATCGCCAAGGTGCTGCACGGCCAGGAGCCGCGCGCCGATGCGCTGTTCGCCAGCAACATGCCGTATGCCGACCTGGGCCTCAAGGCCCTGCCCTACGACCCTGAACAGGCGAAAAAAACCCTCGAAGCGGCGGGCTGGCAAATGCCTGCAGGCAAACGCGTTCGCGAAAAGGACGGCCAGCTGTTGAGCACCGAACTGGTGTTCCTGGGCCCCAGCGCCCTGCAAAAAAACCTCGCCGAAATCATTCAGGGCGAACTGGCCAAGGTCGGTATCGAGGTCAAGTTACGCGCCGAAGAGGACGGCGCTCTGGTGCAACGCCAGCGCGAGGGCAAGTTCGGCATGATCTTCGCCGACACCTGGGGCGCGCCGTATGACCCGCACTCGTTTGTCAGCTCCATGCGCTACGCCGGGCATGCCGATTACATGGCCCAGCGCGGACTGCCGATGAAGGACGCCATCGACCGGAAAATCGCCGAGGTACTGGGCGAAACCGATGAGGCCAAACGGGCCGACGATTACCGCGAAATTCTCACTACCCTGCACGATCAGGCGGTGTACCTGCCGATTTCCCACCTCACGGCCATCAGCGTCAACGGCAAGACCGTCGACAACGTGCAGTTCGGCAGCACGCTGTTTGACGTGCCGTTTGAAGTCATGCACCCAACCACCGGGAAGCCCTAAACCATGCTGCGCTATATCATCCTGCGGCTTGTGCTGCTGATCCCGGTTTTGTTGGGGGTGTCATTGATCGTCTTTGTGCTGCTGCACCTGGGCAACGGCGACCCGGCCCTGGACTACCTGCGTCTGTCGCAGATCCCGCCCACCGACGCCGCGCTGGCCGAGGCGCGCCATGCCCTGGGCCTGGACCGGCCACTGCCCGAGCAATACCTCACCTGGCTGTGGAATGCCCTGCATCTGGACTTCGGCATCTCCTATATCACCGGGCGCCCGGTGCTCGATGACATCCTCTATTACCTGCCCGCGACCCTGCAACTGGGCGGACTGGCGTTACTCACCACGCTGGTGATGAGCATTCCCCTGGGCCTGGCGGCGGCCCGCTGGAAAGGTCGCTGGCCCGATCAGGTGGTGCGTTTCATCACCTTTATCGGCGTATCGATGCCTAATTTCTGGCTGGCTTTTTTACTGATAGCGCTGTTCTCGCTGTGGCTGGGCTGGCTGCCGCCGATGGGTCGTGGCGGCCCGCAGCATCTGCTGATGCCGGTGCTGGCGATTGCCCTGATGTCGATGTCGATCAACGCCCGGCTGCTGCGCGCCAGCCTGCTGGATGTACGTGAGCATCGACACGTGTTCTACGCCCGGGCCCGCGGCCTGAACGAAAAGCGCGTATGGCGAGACCATATCCTGCGCAATGCCTGGATGCCGCTGGTGACCGCCACCGGCATGCACATCGGCGAGCTGCTCGGTGGCGCGCTGGTGATCGAAACCATTTTCGCCTGGCCCGGCGTTGGGCGTTTTGCGGTCAGTGCGGTGCTCAACCGCGACTTCCCGGTCATGCAATGCTTCACCCTGCTGCTGACCACCCTGCTGGTGCTGTGCAATCTGGTGGTGGACATCTGCTACGCCTGGCTCGATCCGCGCACACGTTTCTCGGGGGTGATGGCATGAGCACCGTGGCTGCTGTTTACACAGGCAAAAAAAACGGCGCGCGCATCGGTTATGCGCTGGTCGCCCTGCTGCTGTTGATGGCGCTGTTCGGCCCCTGGCTGGCGCCTTACGACGCCACTCTGGTGAACCTTGACGAACGCCTGCTGCCCGCCAGTGCCAGCCACTGGCTGGGCACCGACCACCTGGGTCGCGACGTACTCTCGCGGCTGATTGTCGGCACGCAACTGTCCCTGGGCAGTGTGGTGCTGGTGCTGGGCCTGGTGTTGGTACTGGGCGTGGTGATTGGCGGTATCGCCGGGATTGTCGGGGGCAAGGTCGACATGTTCCTGATGCGCCTGTGCGACATGTTCCTGACCTTCCCCACCCTGGTGCTGGCGTTCTTTCTGATCGCCTTGCTGGGCACCGGCCTGACCAACGTGATCATCGCCATCGCCCTGTCCCACTGGGCCTGGTATGCACGCATGGTGCGCGGCATGGTCCTGGCCCAGCGCAACCGTGACTATGTGCTGGCATCGCGACTGGCCGGTGCCTCGCGCCTGACCCGGCTGCGCCAGCATGTGATGCCCAACGTCGTGGGGCAACTGCTGGTATTGGCGTCGATGGACATTGGCCACATGATGCTGCATGTCTCGGGCTTGTCCTTTCTGGGCCTGGGCGTCAGCCCGCCGACTCCCGAGTGGGGGGTGATGATCAACGATGCCAAGGAATTTATCTGGACCCAGCCGCAACTGCTGCTGTGGCCGGGCCTGATGATTTTTATCTCGGTGATGGCCTTCAACCTGCTGGGCGACGCCTTGCGCGACCGCCTTGACCCCAGCGTACTGGCGGAGATCAAGGAATGAAGCAGACATTGGTGATTCGCGGCCTGACCCTCAAGCACCGGCAACGCACCCTGGTCGACCGCGTTGAATTGACCCTCAAGGCCGGTCAGGTGCATGCGCTGGTCGGGGCCAGCGGTTCAGGCAAGTCGCTGACCAGCCTGGGCATCCTCGACCTGTTGCCCCCCGGCGTACACAGCAGTGGCGCCAGCCTGTTGCTCGACGGCCAGCCGGTGGCGGCTGCGCAATTGCGCGGGCGCCAGGTGGCGCTGGTGCTGCAAAACCCGCGCAGCGCCTTCAACCCGGTGCGCTCCCTGCGCCAGCACGCCCTCGAAACCCTCCAGGCCCGTGGCCTGCACGGGGTCGAGGCCGAGCAACTGATCCAGGCCACGTTGCATGAAGTGGGCCTGCACGATGACCGCCGGGTACTGGACTCATTTGCCTTTCAATTGAGCGGCGGCATGTTGCAACGCATGATGATCGCCCTGGCCCTGCTCGCCGACAGCCGCTTCTTGCTGGCCGACGAACCCACCAGCGATCTGGATGTGGTCGCCCAGGCGCGCTTTCTCGACCTGCTGCAGCGGCTGGTGGAGCAACGCAACCTTGGCGTGCTGTTGATCACCCATGACATGGGCGTGGTGGCACGCTGCGCCGATCAGGTCAGCGTCATGGCCCACGGACGCATCGTCGAACAGGCCGATGTGCACCAACTGTTCAATGCCCCGCAAAGCCAGGAAGCGCGCACGCTGCTGGCGGCGCACCACTCATTGACAATGGAGAGCTGCGCGCCATGAGTTTTATTCAAGTACGAGACCTTGAGCACGGCTACAGCGCCGGTGGACTGTTCAGCAAACGGCATCGGGTGCAGGTGCTGAGCGGCTTGAACCTGGACCTGCACGAAGGTCAAAGCCTTGGCCTGCTGGGAGGCAGCGGCAGCGGCAAAAGCACCCTGGCGCGCCTGCTGATGGGCCTGGAAAGCGCCGACCGGGGCAGCATTGTGTTCAAGGGTCAGCCGCCGTTTTTACAGCGTGTGCAGATGGTCTTTCAAGATGCGCTCAGCGCCTTCAATCCCCAGCGCAGCATTGGCTGGAGCATTGCCGAGCCTTTGCGCCATCTTTCAGACATGGACGCCGCGGCGTGCAGGGCGCGGGTTGAGCAGTTGCTCCAGCAAGTCCAGCTTGAGGCCCGTGACATCGACAAGCTTCCGGCACAACTGAGCGGCGGGCAACTGCAGCGCGCCGGCATTGCCCGGGCCATGGCGATCGGCCCGCAATTGATCATCCTCGATGAAGCCCTGTCCAACCTGGACCGGGTGCTACAAGTGCAGATTCTGGATTTACTGACGCAGGTACGGCGCGAGTCCGGCACCGGCTTTTTGCTGATCACCCATGACCTGAGCCTGGTGCAGCGTTTTTGCCAGCGGGTGGTGGTATTGGCAGAGGGCAAGCTGGTGGAGGACATGCCGGTCACGGCGCAGATGCGCTTTACCCACCCTGCTGCGCGGACCTTGCAGGAGGCAGTGTTGCCGGCGATGCCGAGGGCCCGGAGCGTTCGTGAGCCGCAGTTGCAGACCTGAAGCCGCTGATACCCGCCAACCGTAGCAGCTGCCGAAGGAACGAGGCTGCGTCCGATTGCGAAGCAATCGTAAAACCTGAACGCACGGTTTTCCTGCTAAATCGCGCATTCAGAATTTGCGACGACTTCGTCGTCGGACGCAGCCTCGTTCCTTCGGCAGCTGCTACGAGGGCTTGCTTCACGTTCCGCTTTTAACCTTGCTCCACACCCGCGTGCGCACCCGCTCAAGTTTCAGCGCCAGTGGCTCCAGCGGGAACAACGTTGCCATCACCTCTTTGCCTGGGTAGATATCCGGGTTGTCGCGCAACGACTGGTCCATCAGGGGCCTGGCGTCCTGGTTCGCATTGGGATATTTGAGGTAGGTCGAAGTCTGGGCTATCACCTGCGGGCGCAGCATGTAGTCGATAAAGGCCAGCCCCTGTTGCGGGTTGGGCGCGTCGTTGAGCAATACCATGCTCTCAACCCACATCGGCGCCCCTTCACGCGGGATACTGTAGCGGATGTTGCGCCCATTGCCGGCCACCTGCGAGGCGGTTTTGGCGTCTTGCACCCCGCCCGCCCAACCCACCACCACGCAAATGTTGCCATTGGCCAGGTCGGTAATGAACTTCGACGAGTCAAAATAGCGGATGTAAGGACGTAACGTCAGCAGCAACGCTTCGGCCTTGGCATAGTCCTGGGGTTGGTTACTGTTGTACGGCAAGCCCAGGTAGTGCAAGGCGATGGGAATGATTTCACCGGGGGCATCGAGCATGGCCACGCCGCACTGGCTCAATTTGCTCAGGTTCTCGGGCTTGAAGATCAGGTCCCATGAATCCACCGGCGCATCCGGCCCAAGAATCGCCCTGACCTTGTCGACGTCATAACCCACCCCTGTAGTGCCCCACAAATACGGCACGGCATAGCGATTGCCGGGGTCATTGCTCTGCATCTTGGCGAGGATGGCGGGGTCCAGGTGTACGCGGTTGGGCAACTGCCCCGGATCGAGCTCCTTGAGCACCCCGGCCTTGATCAGGTTGGGTAGCAGGTCACCGGTGGCCACAACAACGTCATACCCGCTGCGACCGGCCATCAGCTTGCTTTGCATCACATCGCTGTTGTCGAACACGTCGTACATCGAGCCTATGCCGGTTTCGGCCTGGAAGTTTTTCATCGTGTCCGGTGCGATAAAGTCGTACCAGTTGTAGATATTCACCTGAGGCCCGGCGGCGTGAACCAGGCTGCAACCCAATAGCGCAGCCAGGGCAAGGCCCATAGTGTTTTTAGTCTTCATTGGCTGGCTCCGATCAACAGTTCGCGACGCCCGTCCGGGTGCTCTGTCTGTTCGCCCGACAGCATCAATCGACGATCCTTGAGGTAATCGTAGTCACGCCGGGCAGCCTTGAGCTGACCCAGGTCCAGCTCTACAACATGGCGAACCTCATCGCGCCCTGCCTCAAACAGCACACGCCCGAACGGGTCGACCGCCATGCTGCCACCGGCAAACACCAGGCCGTCATCCCCCGCCCCGACACGATTGACCATCACCGCAAACAGCTGGTTTTCCTGGGCGCGGGCCATGATCGCAGTGCGATGCACCGGGCCGTAGGGGTCCATATTGCCGTTGGTGACGATGACTACTTCTGCCCCCAGTTGCGCCAGTGCGCGGCTGGTTTCCGGCAACTCGATGTCGTAGCAGATCAGCAGGCCAACCCGCACACCCCGCCAGAGCACGGTGGTAAAACGGTCGCCGGGGCTAAAGTCACTGCGCTCGCTTGGCCACAGATGGGTCTTGCGGTACTGCAGCGCAATACCCTCGGGAGTCACCAGTACCGCGCTGTTGTAGAACCTGCCTTGATGAACTTCGGCAAATCCCAGCACCACCGCCACGCCACGCTCGCGCACGGCCTGCAACACGGTTTGCAGGGTCGTGCCGTGCAAGGGCTCGGCCACCTGCGCCAGTTGCGCGCCGCCGACAAAACCGCTCAGATAGGTCTCCGGGAACACCAGCAAATCGGTATCGCCAGCGCAGGTGGCGATGGCATTCAGTGTGCGCGACAGGTTATAAGCGGTGTCGCCGTCACGGCCTGCCAGTTGCACCAATTCAATTTTCATCTCGGTTCCTTGCACGGTGGGATGAGCCGAGTATGGTGCGCGGTACCGCGCCAACAAATGACTTCGATGGGGTAACACCCGGTGGGTAGTGAGATGAATCTGACCTTGCAGGATGTGGCCTGGCACGACGCGATGGGCCGCGTGATCGAAACCCTCGACCGGCCCAATTTCTGGACTGCGCTGGTACGTTTGTTGGGCCGCTATATACCCGTGGACAACTGGGTGGTGCTCATCTACAGCGCCGGCAAGCCGCAGGTTCTGGCCGAGTCCCCCGGTGCAGACGGTGGCATGGATTCGTTGTTTCAGGACTATCTCAAAGGCCTGTACCTGCTCGACCCGTTCTACATTGCCAACCGCGAAGCACCACAGAGCGGGTTAGTCCGCCTGCAGGACGTGGCCCCGGAATGCTTTGCACAGACCGATTACTACCAGCGCTATTTCCGCCTGAATATCGTCACCGATGAAGTGCATATCAATGTGCAACTCGACAACCAACGCACCTTGAGCCTGTCCCTGGGCAGCCAGTGCCGCTTCAGCCTGGAACACGGCGCGTTGCTGGGGCTGGTACGGCCCTGGGTCGCAGCACTGATGCGTCAGCGCCTGATGTTTGAACGCGACCCCGGGGAGGCGCCGGAGCAGCCTGGCAACTGGCAAAGCCGCCTTGAAGCGGCTGCCGAGCAGCTGACCACGCCGCTGACCGGACGGGAAATGGAAGTCGCCCTGCTGCTGCTAAGTGGTTGTTCGAACAAGGAAATCGCCCGCAAACTGGTGATTTCCGCCGAGACCGTCAAGGTCCATCGCAAGCACATGTACGGCAAGTTGGGAATCAAGTCACAGTCCGAACTGTTCTCGTTGTTTTTACAGGCGCAGGAGTAAAAACAACCTACCGTTGCACGTCCTCGCAGTGTAAGTTTGGAAATGTTTTGTTTCATTTATTGCATATTTCTCTCCAACAACCTGTACAGGAATGCCCTGCAAAATGGACTTTTCACTTAAGCACCTGGCCGCTGCAACCCTGATGATGGCCAGCCTTGCCGGGTTCAGCACTGCTGCCCACGCCACCATCACCCCGCAACAGAGCGCAGTGATCCTCAAGACTTTCAGCGACAGCAAAATCACTGACTTCCGGCAGTTTCTGGGGGCTTTGGGCAAGAGCGAGCTGGCGCAACAAGATAACCTCGGCCCGACCATCAACGCCTTCATCGACAACAAGGCATTGAGCGCAGAGCAGCAGAACGAAATCTATCGCCTGCTGGGCCTGTATACCCGTCTCAAATACGGCAAGGCGGCCACCGAAACCCTGCGTGAGCTGGTAGCTATCCCGACGGTAAACCTGGATGACGTGCCCCAGTACGAGAACCCGCAGTTCCTCAAGATCGCCGACAAGATCAAGGACCTCGCCAAGGCCTTCAACCTGAACTTTCGCAATATCGACAACCGCGTCTATGAAGTCTCCCTCGAAGGCAGTGGCGATGAAGTGGTCGGTATTCACGCCCACGCCGACGTCGTGCCGGTAACCCCGGAAAACTGGGTACTCAAGGACGGCACCAAGCTCGACCCGTTCAAGGTCACGCTGATCGGCGACCGCATGTACGGGCGCGGTACCGAAGATGACAAGAACGGCATCGTGGTGGCGATGTACGCCATGAAAGTCATCAAGGAAGAACAACTGCCACTGGCCAGGAACTTCAAGTTGCTGATCGACACCACCGAAGAAACCAGCGGTGATGCCATCCCTTATTACTTCGAACACAACCCGGTGCCCAATTACAACCTGGCGCTGGATGGCGGTTACCCGGTGGTGATCGCCGAGAAAGGCTACGGCACCGTCATGGCTACTTTTGCCCGACGCAAAGGCGAAGGCCAGGGCGCAGAAATCATCGCGCTGACCGGCGGCATGGCCACCAACCAGATCCCGTCGACCTCGGTTGCCACCCTGGTCACCGACCAGCCTGCTGAACTGGCGGCCAGCCTGAACAAGGCCGGGGCTGAATATGCCAAGCGCAATGGCGGCGATTTCGAGATCAATGCCAAGGTGGTGGGCAAGGATGTAGTGCTGACCGTGACCGGGGTTTCGGCTCATTCCTCGGAGCCCGAGTCGGGGGTCAACCCGGTGGCGCGGATGCTTGATTTTATCAGCAGCGTTGACGGCCAGATTGCCCTCAAGCACAACCACATTACCGACGCTGCGCACTATGCGGCCGACAACTGGGGCCTGGACTACAAGGGTGGCAAGCTGGGGGTCGGTTTTGCCGATGACTTTATGGGGCCGCTGACCACTTCGCTGACGTTTGTGGGGCTGGACGACAAGGCGCTCAAATTGGCGGTCAACCTGCGCGTGCCCAAGGGCAAGTCGCCTGAAGCACTGAAAGCACAGATTGCCGAAAAGCTCGCGGCCTGGAGCAAGAGCAAGCAGGTGCCGGTGACCTTCGACTACACCATCGCCGAGCCGATGTACCGCAACCCCGAGGGTGAGTGGGTCAAGGCGCTGCTGGCAGTGGCCAGTGAAAACCTGGGCATGGAACACAAGTTCGGCACTTCGGCGGGGGCAACCTCGGTGCATGAACTGCCCAATGGTGTGCAATTTGGCCTGGCCATGCCGGATGTTAAATACACCGGGCATACCGACAACGAGTTCAAGACGGTCGAGCAGTTTATGCTGGACCTGCAGATCGTCACCGAGATGATGGCTCGGGTGGGGCAGTTGCCGAAACTGTAAGGGCAAATACCCGTAGCAGCTGCCGCAGGAACGAGGCTGCGTTCGGCGGCGCAACCGTCGTAAAATCAGACAATGCGGTGTGCCAATTAGAACGGGTACACCGGGTTTACGACGGCTGCGCCGCCGAACGCAGCCTTCGTTCCTCGGCAGCTGCTACGCAAGGTTGAGTCAGCCCTCAGGGGGCTTTCCAGCCCACCTGCTGCAACGCCGCCAGCAAACGCTCAGGCTTGAGCGCCAGCACAGTGTTGCCGCAGCCCGTCAGGTCATCGGCGCCGAGCATGGCATTGAGAATGGCTTCTTCCACCGCATCCGCCGCCGCCACAAACAGCGGCGAGATGTAGTCGTTGTTGACCATCTGCAAGGCCGTGGTCGGCTCACCAGGATGGCCGAAGTTGGCTGCCGGCAAGTTGCTGTTGCCCACAGCAAAGGCAATAAAAATATCGCCGCTGGAGTCTTCAGTACCGCCCCCCACTCGCGCCAGCCCGACACTGGCACGCTGCGCCAGACGGGTACACTGGTGCGGCAACAACGGCGCATCGGTAGCAATGGTAATCACGATCGACCCCATGCCCGGCACGCCCACATTTTTCTCGCTCTTGAACGGCGACGGCACATCACCCAGCACCGTACCGACCGGATATCCCCCCACCCGCAAAGCTTCGCGCACACCATAGTTGGCCTGCACCAGCGCACCGACGGTCCAGCCACCCTGCTCCGGGCTCAGCACCCGCGAGGAAGTGCCGATACCGCCCTTGAACTCGTGACAGATCATCCCCGTGCCACCGCCCACATTACCCTCCTGCACCGGGCCTGAGCTGGCATCCTGCAGCGCCAGTTGCACATGCTCGGCCGTGACGTGCTGGCCCCAGATATCGTTCAGGGTACCGTCGTAGGTTTCCAGCACCACGGGCATGCACCAGTAGGTGTGCTGCTTGCCCATCTCGCGCTCGGCCGCCACCAGCGCATCGCGCACCACGCCGACGCTGTGGGTATTGGTATAGGCAATCGGCGAGGTCAGCAAACCCGCTTCGCGAATCCACTCCAGCCCCGTGGCATCGCCGTTGCCATTGAGCACATGCACGCCGGCAAAGCACGGTTGCAGGTGTGTGGCTCCCGCACGCGGTTCAATCACGGTGACACCGGAATGGATGGAAACGTCGCCGGTTTCAACGTTGAGCGTGTGATGACCTAGGCGCACACCCGGCACGTCGGTAATGGCGTTGAACACGCCGGGGGTGCCCGAACCGATGGTGATGCCAAGCTCACGGATACGCATGGTGCTGTTCTCGTCGTTCGATTAAGTGCCGCCAGTGTAGAAACCCGGCAGGCACTTGACGATAACCTCCATGCACTACCCCCGAGGGGTTACTTGTCCGACTTGATGCTGGTCCACACCCGCGTGCGCACACGCTCCATTTTTTGCGGCAGCGGTTGCACTACATACAAGGACTTGAGTGCCTCGCTGGTCGGGGTCAGGTTGGGGTTGGCGGTGATCTCCTGGTTGATCAGCGCCAGCGAGTCCTTGTTGGCATTGGGGTAGCCGAGAAAGTCGCTGATCCCGGCAATGACCTTGGGCTCCAGCAGGTGGTTGAGGAACTCGTGGGCCTCTTCGACATTTTTCGCGCTTTTGGGGATGGCGAAGGTGTCAAACCAGATCGGCGCGCCCTCCTTGGGCAAGCGCCAGTCCACCACCACGCCGTTACCCGACTCTTTGGCACGGTTGCCAAACTGGTAGAAGCTGCCCGAATAACCAATGGCCACGCAGATGTCGCCATTGGCGATATCGGTCATGTACTTGGCGGAGTTGAAGTAAGTCACATAGGGGCGGATCTTGAGCATCAGCGCCTTGGCTTTTTCGTAATCGCCCGGGTTCTGGCTGTTGGGGTCCAGGCCCAGATAGTGCAACGCCAACGGCAGGATTTCCGAAGGCGAATCGAGCATCGCCACGCCGCAGGATTTCAGCTTGGCCATGTTCTCGGGCTTGAACACCAGGTCCCAGCTGTCCACCGGGGCATTTTCCCCCAGCGCCGCCTTGACCTTGGCCGGGTTGAAACCGATCAGCACGGTGCCGTACATGTAGGGCACGGCGTACTGGTTACCGGGGTCGTTGGTGTCCAGCAGCTTGAGCAGGGCCGGGTCCTGGTGCTGCCAGTTGGGCAGCTTGCTCTTGTCCAGCTTCTGGAACACCCCGGCCTTGATCTGGGTATCGAGGAACTGGTTGGACGGCACCACCAGGTCATAGCCGGAGTTACCGGTCAACAGTTTGGCTTCCAGGGCTTCGTTGGTGTCGAAAGAGTCCCAGGTGACCTTGATGCCGGTCTGTTTGGCGAAGTCCTTGGGCACGGACGGCAGGATGTAATCGGCCCAGTTATAGACCCGCAACTCGCGTTGCTCGGCATGTGCGGCGCTGGCCAGCAGGGTCAGCCCGCAAACAGTGGCGCCCATCAAGCGTTTTATTGTGTGCATGGATCGGTTCCCCGGGTCGGCGTAGGTGAGTTTGATTCTTGCCGACACCGGGGGACGATCACAGAGGGAGGCAGGCCAAAAGGGGATTTTGATGGCCATTGTGCGTGTCCGGTTCTATGTCCGGACGATACCCTGGATCAGTTGTGGGAGGATCAGGGGTTGTTCACACAGCAGACTGCAGCCGCTGCGCCAGCGCCTTGGCTTGTAACGCAACATCCGTGACTGCGGTACTTTCCCACCACATGCCACGCAACGGTGGCCCCATCGCAAACAGCCGCTGCGCGGGCTGCAACCGGGCATTCAGCACCGCGCCGTCAGCATCGGCAGCAATGCCCAGCCCCAGGTTGCCGGGCACTACCAGCCCGCGCTGCAGCAACTGCCGGGGCAAGGCCTTGTCCACGCGGCGCCAGTCGTATTCGATACCCGTTGAGTTGATCAGGCCGTCGCCCTGCACCCACACCGCTTCGGTCTGCCCACGATAACGCAGGCGAATGCGCAGCTGCGAGCTGTCCACGCCTTGCAGCGACGCCGCATGGATCGTCAGCCGCCCTTCCTCGATCAGCCGTTGCAACAAGGCATCACCCTGGGGCGGTGAGCGATGGTGATGGCTTTCCCACCAGGGCCGCACATGGCGCACAAACTGGCGACGCTGGGCGTCACTGGCCTGGCTCCAGAGTCTGGCGATATGCACCCGCACCGTGTCCAGCGGCGCCTGCCAGTCGATGCCCCGGGCTTGCGCCAGGGCACATTGGCGACGCAGTTCACGCAATAACTGCAAAGGGCTGCGCACGCCCGGCGCCAGGCTCAGGAAATCTTCCCAGACCGGCGGCTGACGGCGCACATGGGGCAACAGGCCGTGACGGGAAAACACCTCGATCGGCCCCCGATGCCCGGCCTGGTTCAGCGACTCAAGGGCATCGACCATGGTCAGCCCCGAGCCGATGATCAGCACCCGGGCATCCACTGGCAATGCACGCATGGCTTCGACATTCCACGGGTCCAGCGCGGCCGCATTCAAGCCGCTGGATTGACGCTGCGCCGTGCGCGCCGCCGGGAACATACCGGTGGCCAATACCGCTGCGCCTGCCAGCAACACTTCGCCGCTCTTGAGCGTGACCCGCACGCCGTGTTCGAGGGTGTGTAAATCGACGGTTTCATCACGCACATGGCTCAGGCTTGAGCCGTTCGCTTCACCGATGACCTGTGCTTCGGCCAGGCGCTGGCGGGCATACCGACCAAACAACCCCCGCGGCGGGAACAGTTCGGCCACCGGCACCTGCTGGCTGACGGACTCGGGCCAGCCACCCGCAGCGATATGCGCTTGCAGCCAGTGGGTCAGGTCGTCGGCATCATCGGGGTCGACGCTCATGCGCGCGGCATTGCCGTTAAGGGTATGCCCCAGCTCGGTGGCGCTGTAGGCCTCGCCCCGGCCCAGTTCGGGGCGGGGTTCCACCACCGTGATGCGCCGGGCACCCGGCAAGCGCAGCAGTTGCATGGCCAGCAAGGCGCCGCTCAGGCCACCGCCCACAATCAGGACATCAGTGTCGCGGATGGCAGGGGTTACCTGTGCCGTGTGCGGTTCATTCATGGAGGGCTCTCTCGTACTTGGGTGCAGGATCGACCGCTGATCCTGCATCCAGCCTCTCACTGTGTCCAGCCCCGCAGCGATTGACTTATTGCAGCGCCCGCGGCCGATGGCTGCGCTGTTCGGCAGCAGGCGCGACGGCCTGTTGCAACTGAAAGTCAAACGTCAACTCGGCATAACGCCCCGCAACATCACGGGCACCGTCGTCGCGAAACTGCACGTCGCCCACCAGGCCTTCGCGGGTGGCATAGGCAAAGTCGTCCCACAGGTATTTGTCCCCGGACAGGTTGATCTGGGTGGTCAGGTGACGGTAACCGGGGGCCGAGATAAAGAAATGCACATGGGCCGGACGCTGGCCGTGACGGCCCAGTTGATCGAGGCATTCCTGGGTCGGCCCCTGCGGATCGCAGCCATAGCCCGAGGGCACGATGCTGCGGGCGCGGTAGCGGCCTTCGGCGTCGGTGATAATGCGCCGGCGCAGGTTGTATTCGGACTGGCTGCGATCAAAGAACGAATAGGTGCCCTTGGTGTTGGCGTGCCACAGATCGACCGTGGCCCCGGCCAGCGGCTGGCCTTGAGTGTCGAACACCTGGCCTTCGAGAAACATCACGGTGGCACCCTCTTCGCGGCCATCGTCCATCCGCGCCTGGCCTTCAAACACCGGGGCCCCGGCTACATACAGCGGGCCTTCGATGGTGCGCGGGGTGCCGCCAGTCTGGCCGGCCTGCTCGTCCTTGGCGTCTTGCAACAGGTCGATAAAATGTTCGATGCCCAACCCGGCCACCAACAGCCCGGCTTCCGAGCGAGCGCCCAGACGGTTGAGATAATCCACCGACTTCCAGAACTCATCCTCGCTGATGTCGAGGTCTTCGATGATTTTGGCACTGTCCTGCAAGACCCGCAGGATGATGCTTTTCAGGCGCGGGTTGCCGTTGTCGCTGGCAAAGCCGGCGGCTTCTTTGAAGAAGCTCTGGACGGCAGCGGTATGGGAAATTTTCACGGTCATGGGGCTCACCTCATCTTGTTCTTGTGCAAGGGATAGAAAGCGTTAACGGTCGTCGCTGTGGATCGAAGACGGATGACGGCACAGCCCTTCGATCTGGATATCCATGTAGGGGAAAAGCGGCAATTGCAGCAGGGTGTCGTGCAGGGCCTCGACACTGGCCACGTCAAATACGCTGTAGTTGGCGTAATGCCCGGCAATGCGCCATAGGTGGCGCCACTTGCCTTCCTGTTGCAGGCGTTGGGCCAGTTCCTTTTCGTCGGCCTTGAGCTGCGCGGCCTTGGCCGGGTCCATGTCGAGGGGCAGGTTGACGGTCATTTTTACGTGGAAAAGCATGGGGCTCTCCTTGAAGAAATAGGGGAAGGGTCTGTGGGAGCGGGCTTGCTCGCGATAGCATCAGCGCAGTTGGCCTGATGCACCGAGTTGTCTGCATCGCGAGCAAGCCCGCTCCCACAGGGGTTTTTCAGCGTGTCAGCGGCTAAAACGGGCCAGACGCTCTTCGTCCAGGCTCAGGCCCAGACCCGGCGTGCGCGGAATATGCAGCTCAAAATCCCGGTATTGCGGCGCCTCGGTCACGATGTCTTCGGTCAGCAGCAGCGGCCCGAACAGCTCGGTACCCCAGGTAAGTTGCTTGAGGGTGAGGAAGGCATGGGCCGACGCCAGGGTGCCCACCGAGCCTTCAAGCATGGTGCCGCCGTACAGGGCGATACCCGCCGCCTCGGCAATCTGCGCCGTGCGCAACACCGCACGGGGGCCGCCGTTTTTGGCGATCTTGAGGGCAAACACGCTGGCTGCACCGTCCGCCGCCAGGCTGAAGGCGTCCTCCACGCTTTCGATGGACTCGTCAGCCATGATCGGCGCCGGACTTCGCAGGTTCAGGCGCACCTGCCCGGAGCGGTTGACCCGGGAAATCGGCTGTTCGATCAGGTCAATACCGTTGTCACCCAGCACCTGGCAACCGCGGATGGCCTGGGACTCGTCCCAGTACTGGTTGACGTCCACCCGCACACTGGCGCGATCGCCCAGGGCCTTCTTGATCGCCAGCACATGCTTGAGGTCCTGTTCCAGCGGGTTGGCACCGATCTTCAACTTGAAGATGCGATGGCGACGCCTGTCGAGCATCTGCTCGGCTTCGGCAATGTCGCGGCTGGTGTCGCCGCTGGCCAAGGTCCAGGCCACTTCCAGGCTGTCGCGCACGCGCCCGCCCAGCAACTCGCTGACCGGCAGGCCCAGGCGCTTGCCCTGGGCGTCGAGCAGCGCGGTTTCGATACCGGATTTGGCAAAGGTATTGCCCTTGGCAATCTTGTCCAGGCTTTGCATGGCGGCGTTGATATTGGCCGCCGGCTGGCCCACCAGCATCGGCGCCAGATGCGCATCGATATTGGCCTTGATGCTTTCCGGGCTTTCGTAGCCGTAGGCCAGGCCGCCAATGGTGGTGGCTTCGCCGATGCCTTCGATACCGTCGCTGCAACGCAGGCGCACAATCACCAGGGTCTGCTTGCGCATGGTGTGCATCGCCAGGGTGTGCGGGCGGATGGTCGGCAGGTCGACGATCTGGGTGGTCAGGCTTTCAATCAGGATTGGGTTCATGGCAATTGTCCATTCTGTCAGGGAGGTCAACCGAGGTCGCCGCCGCCCACCGGCAGGGTTACGCCGGTGATATAGGAAGCTTCGTCGCTGGCCAGGAACAGGATTGCGCCGACCTGCTCATCGAGGCTGGCGTAGCGTTTCATCAGACTGCTGTCGAGGGTCTGGTCGACGATTTGCTGGTACCAGATGTTCTCGTCAGGGCTTTGCGCGGCATCGTTGCGCGCAATCCGCCGCGGCGGTGCTTCAGTGCCGCCAGGTGCGGTGGCATTGACGCGAATTCCGCGCTGGGCATTCTCGAATGCCAGGCAGGCCGTGAGTGCATTCACGCCCCCCTTGGCCGCGCCGTAAGGTACGCGGTTGACGCTGCGGGTAGCGATTGAAGAAACATTCACAATCGCCCCGCGGCCCTGTTCAAGCATGTAGGGCAATGCGGCATGGCAGCACCACAAGGTGGGAAACAGCGAGCGGCGCACTTCGGCCTCGATTTCTTCGGCCTGGTAATGCTCGTAAGGCTTGGCCCAAATAGTCCCGCCCACATTGTTGACCAGCACGTCGAGACGGCCGAAGGTGTCCACCGCTGCGGCCATCACCCGCACACAGTCGGCGTACTGCTCAAGGTCGGCAGTCAGGGCCAGCACGCCCTCTCCTTGCAGTTCAAAGACCAGCTCGGAACGGTCGACCGCAATCACCTGCGCGCCTTCGTCCAGCAGGCGCTCGCACACGCGACGGCCAATGCCCTGGGCCGCGCCGGTGACCAGCGCGACCTTGTTGGCAAATCTGTTGTTCATCACAACCTCCGATTAAAGAATCAAGCCGCAGCGGCAAACTTCTCGTAGTAGAAATTGGCCGGGGTAATGCCCTGCTCGCGGATATAGAGGTTGACCGCTTCCACCATTGGCGGCGGGCCGCACAGGTACACATCGACATCACCGTGGTTGAGATGGCCCGGCTCGATATGCTGGGTGACATAGCCCTTGAGCGGATGCTGGCTCTGCGGGTTGGCCACGCAGGCACTGAAACTGAAGTTGGCAATGCGCTCGCTCAAGGCTTGCAGGCGATCGAGTTCAACCAGATCGAAATCATTGCTCACGCCGTAAATCAGATGCACCGGATGGGCACTGCCCTGCTCGGCGATTTTTTCCAGCATGGCGGTAAAGGGCGCCAGCCCGGTGCCGCCCGCGAGCAGCAGCAAGGGCCGCTGGATCTGGCGCAGGTAGAAGCTACCCAGCGGCCCGGCCAGGGTCATGCTGTCGCCCGCCTTGGCGATACCGGTCAAAAAGCTGCTCATCAGCCCGCCCGGCACGTTGCGGATCAGAAAGCTGACCTCGCCATCCTTTTGCAGGGTGCTGAAGGAATAGGCCCGCGTCTGCTCGCTGCCGGGCACGTTGAGGTTGACGTACTGCCCCGGCAAGAAGGCCAGGCTGCTCAGGGACTCGCCCTTGAGCGACAGGGCAATGGTGCTTTCGGACAACTGGCGCACATCACTGATGGCGGCCTCAAAACTGGCCTGGCGGGTCTTGCACACGGATGAAGAGGCAGGCACCCGCACCACGCAATCGCTGGCGGCACGCATCTGGCAGGTCAGCACATAGCCCTGCTCGACCTCCTCTGCGCTGAGGGCGTCTTCGATATAGTCCTCGCCCAGCTCATAACGCCCGGCCTCGGCAAAGCACTTGCAGGTACCACAAGCGCCGTCACGACAGTCCAGCGGTATATTGATGCCCTGACGGTAAGCGGCGTCAGCCACTGTTTCCTGGCCATTGGTCTCGATAAAACGGGTCACCCCGTCTTCGAAGTTGAGGGCAATTTGAAAACTCATAATGTACCTCGCAGGCAATGCCGCGCCCCGGGCGCCCACAGGCACCGTGCAGCACGCATCACAGCGTTGATCAGATGTGATAGATGTCGATGACCTGACGCACGTAGTCATTCTTGAGCACGACTTTCTTGGCCTTGATCAGCGGCTGCGGGCCGCGCATGTCGAGGGTGTAGAAACTGGTGCCGAAGTAGCTGTCGCAGGTCTTGTAGCGATAGCTGAGGGTGTGCCAGTTGAACCGCACATGGCACAGGCCGTCGGCTTCGTCGACGATCTCGATATTGCTCAGGTTGTGCGAGGTACGGGTGTCGGGGATGGTCGCACTGGAGCGCTCGGTCTTGATGCGGAATACGCGGTCTTCCAGGCCACCACGGTTGCCGTACCAGATCAGCGAGATTTCGCTTTGCGGGTCTTCGGTCAAGGTGTCGTTGTCATCCCAGCACGGCATCCAGAAGCTGGCATCGGCGGCGTACAACTCCAGCCATTGATCCCACTGGCCGTCGTCCAGGTAACGTGCTTCGCGGTACAGAAAGTCGCGCACAATCGCGTAGAGGCTGTTCATTGCACGGCCTCCACGGGGATCAGCGCCGGTTCGCCGGCGGCGGCCTTGAGCATGGTTTGCTGCCAGTACTTGTGTTGCAGCACAAACAGGCCTTCGTCCTCGGTGCGCACACCAGAGAGCAGCGGCTTGAGATCGATTTCCTCGGCCGCCGCATCGGCGCCCTCGACCCAGTGCTCAGCCCCGCGGGACATGTCATTCCAGCCGCGCCCTGCGCCGTAACCGGTCTGGCAGGAGCGGAACTCTTCCAGGTCATCCGGGGTGGCCATGCCACTGACGTTGAAGAAATCTTCGTACTGGCGGATACGTTTGGTGCGCGCCTCGCTGCTCTCGCCCTTGGGCGCAATGCAGTAGATGGTGATCTCGGTCTGGTTCACGCTGATCGGTCGGGCAATACGAATCTGCGAGCTGAACTGGTCCATCAGGTACACATTGGGATACAGGCACAGGTTGCGCGAGTTCTCGATCATCCAGTCGGCGCGGGCCTGACCGAAGTCGCGGGCCAGTTCGTCACGGCGCTCCCAGGCGGGGCGATCCTCGGGGTTGGCCCAGCGGGTCCAAAGCAGCAGATGGCCGTGGTCGAACGAGTAGAAACCGCCGCCGCCCTTGGCCCAGCTGCCGGCACTCATGGTCTTGATCTCTTCACCGGCTTCGCGCAGGGTGCGCTGGTTTTGCGTGGCGGCGTAGTTCCAGTGCACGGAACTGACGTGATAGCCATCGGCGCCGTTTTCGGCGGTGAGTTTCCAGTTGCCTTCATAGATATAGGAACTGGAGCCGCGCAGCACTTCCAGGCCATCGGCGGACTGGTCGACGATCATGTCGATGATCTTGGCCGACTCGCCCAGGTGCTCGGCCAGGGATTTCACGTCTGGGTTGAGGCTACCGAACAGAAAGCCGCGATAGGACTCGAAGCGCGCCACTTTAGTCAGGTCATGGGAGCCTTCGCAGTTAAAGCCTTCGGGGTAGCCGGCCGCAGCCGGGTCCTTGACCTTGAGCAGCTTGCCGCTGTTGTTGAAGGTCCAGCCGTGGAACGGGCAGGTATAGCTGGCGCGGTTGCCGGTCTTGTGCCGGCACAGCATGGCGCCGCGATGGCTGCAGGCGTTGAGAAAAGCGTTGAGTTCACCGGCCTTGTTGCGCGCGATGAAAATCGGCTGGCGGCCCATGGTGGTGGTCAAAAAATCGTTGACGTTGGGGATCTGGCTCTCGTGGGCAAGGTAGATCCAGTTACCCTCGAAGATATGCGTCATTTCGAGTTCAAAGAGGTCGGGATCGGTAAACATCTCGCGCTTGCAGCGGTAGATGCCCTTCTCCTTGTCGTCTTCCAGCATGGCATTCAAGTAATCGATACCCAGGGACATGGCCAGGGCCTCCGTTGTTATTATCCAGGCCGGGTCAGGTTAGGGAATCGAGGTGAGGGGCACTATCCGATTACTGCCAATCGTTATCCGATTAGTGCAGGCAGCCGGTTATTGCTGTGGGAGCGGGCTTGCTCGCGATGCAGTCGACGCGATGATCCTGTGACACCGCAGCGATCCCATCGCGAGCAAGCCCGCTCCCACCCCAGCAGGTGGCGGCACGTTCAATGCCGGCGCTTGAGGGTGCTCGAAGGCAGTTCGCCAAACTGCAGGCGGTAACTCTCGGAGAACCGCCCCAAATGCACAAAACCATAATCGAGCGCCAGCTCGGTGAGGCTGCGCACCGTGCAACCGGGGTCGCTCAAGCAAGTGTGGATACGCGTCAGCTTGCGCTGGCGGATGTACTGCAAGGGGGTCACGCCCAACTGGCGCTCGAACAGGCTGTAGAGCGAGCGCTGGCTGATGCACGCTTGCGCAGCCAGGTCTTCGCTGCTGATTTCCTGCTTGAGGTTGCGCTCGATGTAATCAAGGAGGCGCTCAATACTGGCACTGGCAGATGCCAGGTTTTCGCGGCTGATATTGGTCTGCATCAGGGTCAGCAACTTGCTGGCGACAATCTGCGTGTAATGCTCCTGCACCCGCAGCAGCGGGTCACTGGCCTCGGACTCCTGGCACACCATGCCCAGCAAGCCAAGAAAGCCTTCCAGCTCATCGAGCCGGTAGTGGTTGCGCATAAAACGCACCCCGCCCGCCGGCCGCCGCCAGCGCTGATCGTCACACACCGACTCAAGCAATTTGACCGGCAGCTTGAGGATGAACTTTTCACAGTCCTGAGAGTAAGTCAGATCCACCGGATCATCCGGGTTGATCACCAGCAGCTCCCCCGGCCCCAGATGCTGCTCGCGATTGGCGCCGCGCCACAGGCAATTGCCGCGCAGCAGCACCTGCAAGTGAAAGATGCTCTCCAGTGCCGGCGAGGTCACGCGCACACTGCCGCCATAACTGATACGGCACAGATCCAGCTCGGCGAACTTGCGATGATTGAGGCTGGCCAGCGGCCGGGTGGTTCGGGAAAGGCCAATACAGTGCTGGCCAACATGCCGGTTCACATAATCGGACACGGCATGGGGGTCAGCATGTCGGAACACACTACTGCGCTCGCTCAGCAGGCGGCTATCCATCGGTCAGGTACTCGGTGTTGTCATTATTATTGGCGTCACGTGCGCCAGAGTAGGCACGCCGACCCTGGCAGAGCAATTGGACCCTCGGCTAATGTGCGGTAATCGAACGCTTTTAGCCGGGTGGTTGCGCCGCCCCTGCAAAAAACTGGCTTACCCTGTGCGCCCTAAAAACAACAAACAAGAGACTTTCGATGCTGCCCCGCCTTCGCCATGCCCCTTTGTACCTCGCCCTGTTGAGCACACTGACCGGAACCAGCCATGCGGCTGACCTGAGCTGGGTCGACCCCGCCGTCGCGGCGGTCAATGACCAGGTGATTTCGCTGCGCCACACCCTTCACCAGAACCCGGAGATGGGTAATCAGGAATTCAAGACCGCCGCCCTGGTCGCCGAGCAGCTTAAAAGCTTGGGCCTGCAAGTGCGCACCGGCGTCGGCAAGACCGGCGTCGTTGGCGTGCTCAAGGGCGGCCTGCCCGGGCCGGTCGTGGCCCTGCGTGCCGATATGGACGCCCTGCCCGTCAAGGAAATGACCGGCCTGCCCTACGCCAGCACGGCTACCGGTATCCGCCTGGGCAAAACCGTGCCGGTGATGCACGCCTGCGGCCATGACACCCACACCGCCATGCTGCTGGGCGCAGCCAGAGTGCTGGCCGAGCATCGCGACCAGGTGGCCGGCACCGTGGTATTCCTGTTCCAGCCTGCCGAAGAAGGCGCGGCGGATGTCGACGAGTTCGAAACCGATACCCTGATCGGCGCCCAGGCCATGATCCGCGACGGTGCCCTGGACTCACCCAAGGTCGAAGCGATCTTTGGCGTGCATGTGATGGCGGGCTACCCCACCGGTCATCTGTATTACAAGGCCGGTACCGTGCTCAACAGCAGCGACGGCTTTCGCCTCATCGTCAAAGGCCAGCAGACCCACGGCTCGGCGCCCTGGAGCGGGGTTGACCCGGTGGTGGCCAGCGCCGCCATCATCGACGGCCTGCAAACCCTGGTCAGCCGCCGTGCCGACCTGTCACAAGGCATGGGGGTGATTAGTGTCGGCACGCTCAATGCCGGTTCTGCGGCCAATATCATCCCCGAGACCGTGGAAATGACCGGCACCATTCGCAGCAACAGCGCCGCGGTGCGCGACACCCTGCTGAAAAAAATGCCGCCGCTGGTACAAGGCATTGCCAGCGCCTACGAGGCCAAGGCCGACCTGCTGCTGGTCAACCATGCGCCGGTCACCAGCAACGACCCGCAACTGACCGCAGCCATGGTCCCGGCCCTGCAACTGGCTGCGCCAGGCAAGGTGCAGTTGCTGCCTGCGTCCCTGTCGCCAAGCGAAGACTTCTCGTACTACGCCGAAAAAGTCCCGGGATTGTTTGTATTTTTGGGTGCTACGCCTGAAGGGCAGGACATGAGCAAGGCCGCCAACAACCACAGCCCCTACTTCACCGCCGACGATGCCACCCTGGCCACCGGGGTGAAGGCCCATGTGCAGTTTGTGATGAATTATCCGGGGCGGGTGCGCGGCAGCTGAAGCGCAGGCAAACACCTTGCCCACGCGGACAGCACGGCGCTGACGGGTTTGCCGTCAGCGCCACAGGCTAGTGGCTGGGTGTGCTGCGCAGATATTCCAGCACTGCGGCCTGATCCCCGGCAAAGGCAATGCGCGAGCCCTTTTTCTCGCGCTGGAAGGCGTACATCGGGTCGTAATACTCGCGCAGCAGGGCTTCGATCCAGACCCGGTGCAGGTCTACCGCACCGCAACGTTCCTGCTCCTGCAAGGCCTCTTGCATGACTGCCTGCAAGCGCTGGTGGCGCTCGCCGCCCAGGCGCCGCTGGATATTGGCCAGGCTTTCAAGCAGGCGCCGGGAGAACAGGGCAAAGCCATGTTCGCCATTGCTGGCGGTGAACTCGGCACACAAGTCCACTACATAGTCGCGCAGGATGCGTTCAACCCGGCTTTCCAGGCGGTCTTCAAGCCAGACCACAGGGGCGCCCTGCATACGTTGATACAACGTCAGTGGCAAGGCGCAGCTACCCACCGTGCGGCTTTCGTCTTCAACCACAAAACCTTCATGGCCCTTGGCGCGCTTCTTCAGCACGTCAATGGCCAGCCGATTTTCAAAGTCGATATTCGACGGCTGCGCCGTGGCCCGCTTGCCGAAACTTGAGCCGCGATGGTTGGCATGGCCCTCCAGGTCAAGGCCATTGTTGAGCTGCACCAGCACATCGGTCTTGCCAGTGCCGGTCATGCCGCCGAGCACGGTCATGTCGCACTGGGCCACGGCATCGTCCAGGGTCTGGATCAGAAAGCTACGCAGGGCCTTGTAACCGCCGGTGACGCGCGGGTAATCGATCCCGGCATCGTGCTTGAGCCACTGCTGGACAATCTGCGAGCGCATGCCGCCACGAAAGCAGTACAGGCAACCCTCGGGGTTGGCCCGGGCAAAATCGGCCCAGGCCTGCAGGCGCTCGGCCTTGACCTGCCCCGACACCAGTTGGTGGCCCAGCACCACCGCCGCCTGCTGGCCTTGCTGCTTGTAGCAGGTGCCCACCCGCTCGCGCTCGCGGTCGGTCATCAGCGGCAGGTTGACCACCCCGGGGAACGCCCCCTTGTGAAATTCGATCGGCGCGCGGGTGTCCATCATCGGCCGGTCATTGAGAAACAGCTCGCGATAGTCGGTGACGTCATCAGCCATCATGACACCTCAACCGCGTATGTCTGTCGCTCAACCAACTGGCCGATCGGCTCCAGGGTCAGGCCATGCTCACTGGCCATTTGCAGGAATGCCTGATTACCTTCCGGGCTCACTGCAACCAGCAGGCCGCCACTGGTTTGCGGGTCGCAAAGCACACGCTTGTGCAGCTCTTGCAGCGGCGACAGTTGGGCGGCGTAACTGTCATAGTTGCGCAAGGTGCCACCCGGCACGCAACCCTGTTCCAGGTAATACTCGACCGAGGCCAGGCGCGGCACCCTGGCATATTCGATCTGTGCCGTCAGCTGACTGCCATCGGCCATTTCCACCAGATGGCCGAGCAGGCCAAAACCGGTCACATCGGTCATGGCCTTGACCCCGTCGAGTTTGGCAAACTGGCTGCCCACCTTGTTCAGCGTACACATCCAGTCCCGCGCCAGGCCCACATCGGCGGTGCGCAACTTGCCCTTTTTCTCGGCGGTGGTGAGGATACCGATGCCCAGAGGCTTGGTCAGGTACAACAGGCAACCCGCCGTGGCGGTGTCATTGCGCTTCATCTGGCGCTTGTTGACCACGCCTGTCACGGCCAGGCCGAAAATCGGCTCGGGGGTATCGATGGAATGCCCGCCCGCCAGCGGGATGCCGGCGTCATCACACACGGCGCGACCACCGCGGATCACTTCGCGGGCCACTTCAGGCGGCAACAGATGCACCGGCCAGCCCAGAATCGCAATGGCCATCAATGGGTCACCGCCCATTGCATAGATGTCGCTGATGGCATTGGTGGCGGCAATACGGCCGAAATCGTAAGGGTCATCGACGATCGGCATAAAGAAATCGGTGGTCGAAACCACCCCGCGCTCGTCATCCAGGGCATAGACCGCAGCATCGTCACGCGAGGCATTGCCGACCCACAGCTTGGGGTCGAGGTTTTGTGCGCCGCTGCCGGCAAGGATCACTTCCAGTACCTGAGGCGAAATCTTGCACCCGCACCCCGCACCGTGGCTGTACTGGGTCAGGCGGATCGGCTCGCTCATAAAGGTACCTCGGGTCAATTTCAAAGCAGCAGATACTAGCAGAGCCGAGCATTGCATGCGCCGGCAAGCCACGCGCGCACTCGGTACCCGGCCTGCATTGCGTCTGCATCAAGGGGTGACCGGCATACTGAAAAGCGACCTGCCGGTCACATATGTAGTGCCTGAAAATAATCACTACATACGTATTGACGGCACGATTTTCCCCCAGCATTATGCAGACGTCTTCCCCACCGGAAGCGCTGGAAAGGGTTGTTGCAAGCATGCTCGACGAGCTGTCGGGCTGTTCCGGGATAGGTACTGCCCACAAGGCAGAATTGATGAAGCTGACCTGGCTTGATCGTCCGCGTCAAAGACGACAGGGGCTAGCGAAACGTCCTCAAGAAGCTTGTGGCTGATGCGTCATGTCACTCAGGCATCCTGGTTCACGCTGCTCTCCTTCGCTTTACGCTCTTTATGTAGTGCCGGGTTTTACTACTACATATGACGAACTCAAGACAGATCTGCTTTGGATGGACACTACGCAGCGCTGCATGTGCAGTTGCGCGAATCAATTAGACAGATCAACGAGTAGTCAAGGAGTTAGCCATGAACCTGAATAACCAACCGACTGTTAACGAGCTGGCTCGACTCTTCGCTGCCCAGAAAGACACGCTGAACGACCACATCCTGTGGATCAGCGATGCCGGTGATGTGCGTATCGATCCTGTAACGTCGTGCAAGGAAGAAACCAGATTCGAGGAAGAACGCCCACAAATGCGTGCCCACCTCAAAATGTACCGCCGTGGCCAAGGCTACGTGGGCAAAAAGGCTGCAGCCGATAGCGACTACATGGCGCGCGTGCTGCAAACCCTGACCCTGACCTGGCAAAAGGCGCAAACCGCGCCTGCGCTGGTCAAGGTTAACAGCTACAGCTGATAGCCCCGCCGTACAAGAAAGCCCCGGACAACCCCCGGGGCTTTTTCAATTTCATGCTTGCGGGGTTTTAATGCAGACTTCCGTGCCTCGGCCGCCGCCATTGTAGTCAGGCAGGTAATAGGACTTGTGCAGCGTGGTGGTGTATTGCCCCTTGCTGTCCTGGTCCCGGGTGATGGTCGCGAGCCCGACTCCGCGATCGGTGGCGGCCTCCAGGCTGTCATTGGCAAAGTACATCGCCAGTTGCTGGCCCTGGGCCGCGGCGTAGCCTGTATAGATGGCCTTGTCGCTACCCAGGTCAACTTCAAGCTTGAACGTGTAGGCACCAAAGTTCTGGCTGAAGTGGCTGGATTTTTCATCCACCTTGAAACTCAGATCGCCCTTGAAGGCGCCGTCATGGCTGTCAAAGCCCGTGCATTTATAATCGCCGGCTATATACAACGGATCGTTGACTGCCCCATCTGCCAGCACAGAACCGGCAGGGGCCAAACTGGTCACGAGTACAAGTGCGTTCACTAGATTCCTGGTCAAGTTATCCGACATGTTTCCCCCTCGAAACAATGTAATAAGGATGGGCTGTAACCGTCGGAAATCTACACATCTACCGGCACTGGCATCTACTGAACTACAAAACGGATTGTGGCAAAAATTGTCCTTCTGGCAGGTGGTTGTTTCCTGTGGGAGCAGGCTCCCACAGGATGTCAGACCGCCTGCTCCAGCTCAGGCACGGCGTCGAACAGGTCCGCCACCAGGCCATAATCGGCCACCTGAAAAATCGGCGCTTCTTCGTCCTTGTTGATCGCCACGATCACCTTGGAGTCTTTCATGCCGGCCAGATGCTGGATCGCGCCGGAAATGCCCACCGCGATATACAGCTGTGGCGCAACGATTTTACCGGTCTGACCGACCTGCATGTCGTTGGGTACAAAGCCTGCGTCCACCGCCGCGCGGGATGCGCCGACCCCTGCTCCCAGCTTGTCAGCCAGGGCATACAGGTACTTGAAGTTGTCGCCGTTCTGCATGCCGCGCCCACCGGAAACCACGACCTTGGCGGCGGTCAGCTCAGGGCGGTCCGACTTGGCCAGTACCTCGCCCACGAACGACGACGTGCCTGCATCGTGAACCGCTGCAACCGCCTCAACCGCTGCCGAACCACCTTGGGCGGCAACCGGGTCGAAACCGGTGGCACGCACGGTGATCACCTTCACTGGCGCAGTGGACTGCACGGTGGCAATGGCGTTACCGGCGTAGATCGGGCGGGTGAAGGTGTCGGCGCTGACCACCGAGATGATCTCGGAGATCTGGTCAACGTCCAGCTGCGCAGCAACGCGCGGCAGGATGTTTTTGCCGTTGGAGGTCGCGGCGGCCAGGATATGGCTGTAGCCGGCACCCAGCTCTGCTATCAGCGGGGCAAGGTTTTCCGGCAACTGATGGGCGTAAGCCGCGTTATCCGCAACCAGCACTTTGGCCACGCCTGCGATCTGAGCTGCCGCCTGCGCTACGCTGCCCAGCCCCTGCCCGGCCACCAGCAGGTGAATGTCAGCGCCGATTTGGCCAGCCGCCGCCAGCGTGTTCAGGGTTGCCGATGCAATACCGACACCATCATGTTCTGCAAGTACCAGGACCGTCATGTTCAGATCACCTTCGCTTCGTTTTTCAGTTTCTCGACCAGTTCAGCCACCGACTTGACCTTGATACCCGCGCTGCGTGCAGCCGGGGCTTCAACTTTGAGGGTCGAGTGGGTCGAAGCAGTCGAAACACCCAACGCGTCTGGCGTCAGCACTTCAAGCGGCTTTTTCTTGGCTTTCATGATGTTTGGCAGGGACGCATAACGCGGCTCATTCAAACGCAGGTCGGTGGTGATGATCGCCGGCAAGCTCAGCGAAACAGTTTGCGCGCCGCCGTCGATTTCACGCGTGACGGCAACCTTGTCACCTGCCACTTCAACCTTGGAGGCGAACGTACCCTGGCCGAAACCGGTCAGCGCAGCCAGCATCTGGCCAGTCTGGTTGTTGTCGCTGTCGATGGCCTGTTTGCCCAGGATCACCAGCTGAGGTTGCTCCTTGTCGACAACGGCCTTGAGCAGCTTGGCCACGGCCAGCGAGGTCAGGTCTTCGGCGGACTCGACGAGAATGGCGCGATCGGCACCCAGAGCCAGCGCGGTACGCAGCTGTTCCTGAGCAGTGGTCGGGCCGATGGAGACGACGACGATTTCAGTGGCAACGCCTTTTTCTTTCAGGCGCACGGCTTCTTCCACGGCGATTTCGCAGAAGGGGTTCATCGACATCTTGACGTTGGCGAGGTCAACGCCGGAGTTGTCCGCCTTGACGCGAACCTTGACGTTGTAATCGACCACGCGCTTGATACAGGCCAGCACCTTCATTGTTGCTCCCTCTATGGCTACTTGAATGGAAAAGCCCTAAACCGTTGCGGGCTCGACAGGCAAAATCAATTGATCCGGCACCGACTGCCCCGAGTTGCGCGCCACGAAGTAATACACCAGCGCCGGCAACGTCAGGCCAATGATCCACGAGATATCGGTGCCGCCCAGAGGCTCCACCAAAGGCCCGGTATAAAAGCTGGTGGCGATAAACGGCAACTGCACCACCACCCCGAAGGCGTACACCACAATACCGTGCAGGTTCCAGCGACCGTATCGGCCATTCGGGTTAGGCAGCGCCGGTACGTCGTAGCGCTCCTTGCTGATCAGGTAGAAGTCCACCAGGTTGATCGCGCTCCAGGGCGTGAAAAATGCCAGCAAAAACAGGATAAATGCCGAGAAATCCTTGAGGAACGAATGCTGCCCGAGCAAGGCCAGTGCGGTGGCAAAACCGACCATCAGCAGGATGTAAAACAGGCGCAGGGTTTTCGAGATTTCATGGTTGCCGCGAAAACCGCTGACGATGGTGGCCAGGGACATGAAACTGCCGTAGGCATTGAGTGTGGTGATGGTCACCTTGCCGAACACCACACAAAAATACAGCAGCGCCGCCATCGCCCCGCTCGCCCCCATGCCGACGATGTACGACACCTCATGCCCGGCAAACTGGTTGCCCGCCAGCGCCGCCACGAACACGCCAAAGACCATCGAGATCTGCGAGCCCACCACCGAGCCCAGGCCCACCGCCAGAAAGGTTTTCAGCGATGAGGTCGAGGCTGGCAAGTAGCGCGAGTAGTCCGCCACATAAGGCCCAAAGGCGATCTGCCAGGAGGCTGACAACGAAATCGCCAACAGAAAACTGCTCAGGGCAAAGTGTTTGTTGCTCAGCAACAGGCCTATGTCGTTTTGCGAAATCAAGGTGTAGAACAGATAGAAAAACGCCAGCACCCCGACCACGCTCGCCACCCGGCCGATCATGTGGATGGTGCGATAGCCCAGGATGGTCAGCAGCACGATCAGCGCGGCAAAGATCAGGATGCCCCACGAGTCGCTCACCCCCACCAACTGCCCCACCGCCTGCCCGGCCAGCACCGAACCGCTGGCCGAAAAGCCCACATACATCAGGCACACCAGCACGATGGGAATCACCGCGCCGTAGACGCCGAACTGCACCCGGCTGGAGATCATCTGCGGCAAGCCCAGTTTCGGCCCTTGCGCCGCATGCAGCGCCATGATGGTGCCGCCCAGCACCTGCCCGATGAGCAGGCCGATCAACGACCAGAACACATCGCCACCCAACACCACGGCCAAGGCCCCGGTGACAATGGCGGTGACTTGCAGGTTGGCCCCGAACCACAGGGTGAACTGACTGAACAGTCGCCCGTGGCGCTCCGACTCGGGGATGTAATCAATGGAACGCTGTTCGACCAGCGAGGCCCGCGGTGAATCTTGGTTGAGCGTGGACATAAGCAGTTCCTTCAGGCTGGCACCCGGGGTGCGCCGTGTTGTTATGGGAAAGACTTTTCCAATCCTTGGCCGCTGGTTATCTGGCCGCGTCGAGCAAGGCGCGGGAGATGATGATTTTCTGCACCTCGGAGGTGCCTTCAAAAATCCGCAGGATCCGCGCATCGCGCACATAGCGCTCCAGCGGCAAGTCGCGGCTGTAACCGTAACCACCATGCAGTTGCAGCGCGGCATCAGTGATAAACCCGGCGCATTCGGCGGCCACCAGTTTTGCCGTGGCCGAGTCCAGGCTGAAACGCTCGCCGCTGTCACGCCGGGCGGCAGCTTTCATGGTCAGCAGGCGCGCGCATTCCAGTTGCGCGTACATATCAGCCAGGCGCCATTGCGTGCCCTGATACGCCGCCAGCGGCTTGGGCCCGATCTGGCGTTCGCGCACCCAGCTCAAACTCGCCTGCAATGCCGCATTGGCGATGCCCAGGGACATGGCCGCCACTTCTACCCGACCGCGATCCAGCACCGCCATCGCCGTGTTGAAACCCTGACCTTCAACACCGAGCAGCGCCGACGCCGGCAGCCAGCAGTCCAGCGCCAGTTCATAAATGGTACTGCCGCGCAGGCCCATGGTTTTTTCCGGGCTGGAGAATGTGATACCGGCCGTGCCCCGGGGCACCATAAATGCGCTGATGCCCTTGTGGCCGGCTTCGGCGTCCGTCTTGACGTAGAGCACGATAAAGTCGGCTTCCTTGGCGTTGGTGATGTAGTGCTTGCTGCCGCGCACCCGCCAGCCGCCTTCTTCACGCACGGCGCGGCTGCGCATGTCGGCCGGGTTGGAGCCCGCCGCCGGTTCAGTCAGGGCAAAGGCGCCAAGCAGTTCACCGCTGGCCGCGCGTGGTAACCATTCCTGCTTTTGCTCCTCGGTGCCGCCCAGCAGGATCGAGTCCGTGGCCAGGAAGTGCGCGGTCATGGCCGACGCGGTGGAGGCACAGGCCCCTGCTACCGCTTCCACCACGCGGCTCATGGCCAGGCTGCCGATGCCCGGGCCGCCATATTCTTCCGGCAGGTTGATGCCCATGCAGCCCAGGTCGCCCAATGCCTTGATGCTGGCCAGGCAGAACGTTTCGGTTTCGTCATAGTGCTGGGCCAGGGGCTGGATCACTTCGCGGGCCACTTGTTCGGCACTGTCGACGACGGCCAATTCTTCTGCAGTCATTTCAAAGTTCATGGGTGTACTCCTGCCTTGCTGAAGCCGAATTCGGCGTTGTCGGCGCCCAGACGCGGGGCGATGTTAGTGCTATGAGGTTTACGGCCATTGAAGAACACCGGTTGCGGCACCAGTGCCAGCGCCGCGCCTTCGGGTTGAACCTGCAACTGGCGGACCCGGGCATGTTCACTGCTGGCCGCCTGCTGCAGGTCCCACACCGGCGACGACGGCACTCCGGCATCGAGCAGGCCGTCGCACAACTGTTCCACACTGTGCTGCGCGGTCCAGCGTTCAATGGCGGCATGCAGTGCCGGCTCGTGCAAGGTGCGCTGGCTGTCATCGATAAAGCGCGCATCGCTCGCCAGCTCCGGCTGGCCCATGCACTGGCACAGGCGCTCGAACAAACGATTGCTCGCCACCGCAATCACCACCAGGCCATCCGCTGCGCGGTAGGTGTCAAACGGGGTGGAGACCGGATGCCGATTGCCTACCAGCCCGGGCGCCACGCCCTTGGCATAGAGGTTGGACAGGCCGGTCACCTGCAGACTGAACAACACATCAAACATGGCCACATCGATGTACTGCGCTCCCGGAGCATGCCGCTCCCGGGCAAACAGCGCCGAGCTGATCGCCCAGGCTGCATACACCCCGGCACACAGGTCGCCGATCGCCTCCCCACTGCGGGTGGGGCCGGTGGCAGCAAAACCGGTCACGCTCATCAGGCCGGACATGGCTTGCGCCACAATGTCGTAGGCCGGGCGCTTTGACAGCGGCCCTTGCTGGCCAAAACCGGAGATGCTGGCGTAGATCAGCCGCGGGTTGTGCTGCTTGAGGCTGTCAAAATCGATGCCCAGGCGCTGCGTCACGCCGGGGCGGAAGTTCTCCACCAGCACATCGGCATCGGCCACCAGCTCATAAAAACGCTGGCGCTGCGCCGGGTTTTTAAAGTCGATCTCAACGCTGCGCTTGCCGCGGTTGATCAGGCCGAAATACACGCTTTCGCCATCCAGAAACGGCCCCAGGTGACGGGCATCATCGCCCTCCTCGGGTACTTCGAACTTGATCACGTCGGCCCCCAGATCCGCCAGCATGGCGGTGCAATGAGGTCCGGCCAGCACACGGCTGATATCCAGCACCCGCACCCCCTGCAGTTGTTGCGTAAACGGATTGTTATCCATGCTCCCCCCCTCTAAGACTCAAGCAGCGCAGCAACTGCGCACTTATACCAACCTGTATGTACAAGTGAATGCAAGTGAGGGGCCAACACGCCGCAAGCATTGCGCCCACAGCTTCAACATTAAATTTAAATATGTTTAAAATCAGACAGTTAAAAAATTTATATTTTTTAAAAGAAAAAACTCAGGCGGGACAACACTGCAAAAAGTTGCCGCAACTTTGTGCATATGCAGGTAGGAAGGTAACAAAAACGCACCAAAAGTAACGCGAGTAACACACCGCTACCCGCGACCCATGCCTCCTAGGTGCCGCACTGCCCTTGCAGGCGGTAGCGTGAACCGGGGTAGACCAGCCGAGCACACCCTACCAGCCCCTGGGCAGCCCAGGTGCGGCGGCGAATCAGCAGGCACGGCTCGTTGCGCTTGACGTTCAACAGCCGGCATTGCGCCGACGTGGCATGAATCGCTTCGACCTCATGCTCGCCACCGGTCAGTGGCGCCAGGTTCATCAGGTAGGCATAGGCCGTGGTTCGAGTGAAGTCCTGTTGCAGGTACTCAGGGGCAATCTCGGCGTTCACATAGCGCTCCTCGATCTGCACCGGCACCTCGTTTTCGTAATGCACCATCAGCGAGTGGAACAAGCGCTTGACCCCGTCCAGGGCAAACGGCAGCACAGGCGTGGCCTTGGCCGCCACCTCTTCGAGCACAATCACCTCGCAGCGATGCACGTGGCCACGGTCAGCGATTTCCTGGGCGATATTGCGAATCTCGAACAACGCCGCATTGCCCTTGGGCACGGCAACAAATGTACCCACCCCCTGCATGCGCACCAGCAGCCCTTCGATGGTCAGCTCGCGCAATGCGCGGTTGATGGTCATGCGGCTCACCCCCAACAGGGTGAGCAGTTCACTCTCGGACGGCAGCCTGGAGTTGGGCAACCAGGCCCCGGAACGGATTTTTTGCGTGATCGCCTGCTTGACCCGCGCATACAGCGGCGCCGGGCTCTCAATGGAAAATGACTCAAGGGGTGAATGGTCATCGACTGACTTGGACACAACAACTCCTGTTCGTAGGGCTGGGCATGCAGCCGGGCTGCGCCAGTTTACGCGCAGGCCGGGCCAAGCTAAACGGGGGATTAACGCGGCATGTAATCGCGTTGCCAACGTCGCGGAATGCGCAACGACACTAGCCCCAAAACAGCCGCCAAACCGGCGCTGAACAACATGGCCCTGAGGCCGAACTGCGCCTCCAGCACCGCGCCCAACACTGCCCCCAGCAACATCCCGGTCCAGGGCACCAGCTGCACACGCCAGCCACTGCGGCGCTCACCCAGCAACCAGCGGCCCAGGCCGCGGCCAAAACGCGACAACGCCCCGGTCACATAGGTCAGGCCCACCGGCAGGCCATTGACCTGTTCCACCGCCGCATTGAGCATGCCCATTGCCACGATTGCCGCCAGCAAAGCCGGGACCTGGCTGGCGAACGGCAGCAGGGCCGATGCACACAACAAGCCGGCAATCACCAGCATCAGCGGCAAGGCCCGTCGCCCGCCCCAACGCCCCAGCAACACCCCCAGGGCATTGCCGACAATAAACGCCAGCACCGCAAACAGCAGGCGCACCGCCATACCCAGGTCACCATCACCGATGGCCACTGCCAGGCGCGTGGTATTGCCACTCATAAATGAAACAAAATCACCGGTGGCCAGAAAGCCGATGGCATCAGTCATGCCCGCCAGTACCGACAGGCTGGCCACCATCGCCAGCCCTACCCGGCCGCGCCAGGCTCGCACTCGCACATGCACGGGGTTGCTCGGTTTTCGCAGTGGCGCTGGAAGCATGGCGCAAGCCTCTGTAGGAATACCCGACTAAAGAGTGAACGATTTTGTCATATAAAAAAGCCACCATAGCATTCGTCCTGTAGGACTATTCGTGTTCTTGCGCAGGTAAAATCGAACCAATTGCGAAAAAGGCATCTAATAAACGCTTCTGCCAAGGATGAGAAGCTCAGGTTTGCAGCAATGACAAGGATCAACACAGGGGCGGCCATGCCCGCTGTGCCAGGCCGGTCAGCCTTAACAGCTGTATGCAGAAGATCCCCATGAACCAGTCTGTTTGGATTAAACCTCGACTCAAGCCCTATGCCCTGGCGGCGATCCCGCTGCTCCTGGTTGCCGGCGCTGTGGCATTGGCGGTACACGCGGATGACGTCTTTGCCCGACCGGTGGACGGTGTGCAAACCCTGGTGTTTTTGCGCCATGCCGAAAAACCTGCCGATGGCCTCGGCCAGCTGACCTGCCAGGGGCTGAACCGGGCGATTGACCTGGCCACCCTGCTGCCGCAACGCTACGGCAAGGCTGACTACGTATTTGCCGCCAACCCTTCGCGCCAGGTCGAAGAAGGCGCCGACGATGACGCTTACAGCTATGTGCGCCCGCTGATGACCATCAACCCGAGCGCCATCAAGCTGGGCTTGCCGATCAACCTGGAGTACTCGGCCAACGACACCCGCCAACTGGCCAAGGAACTGACCGACGACCAGTACCACAGCTCAACCATCTACACCGCCTGGTCCCACGGCTACTTGCCGGAACTGATCAACAGCGTTGCCAGCCAGGCCCTGGGCCAGAAGACTTCGTTGACTGAAGACTGGTCCGGCGGCGACTTTGACTCGTTGTATGTGCTGACCCTGACCTGGAAAGACGGCAAGGCCAGCCTGCTCAGCCGCGTCGACAAACAAGACCTGAACAATGGCTCCAAGGCGTGCCCGACCTGATCTGCCTGCACCCGGATCACGGCGCGAGCGCGGTGCGCGCCGGGGCATGCCGGCGCACCGCCCAACTGACCCCGCCCAGCAGCATCAACACCGCCAGGGTTTCTACCCCGCTGGGCCAGCGTTGCAGGTAGATAAAGCCGTAGAGCAGCGCAAACACCGTTTCAAACACGATCAACTGCCCGCTCAGGGTCAACGGCAAACGCCGGGACGCGGCATTCCACATGCGATTACCAAACCACGAGCCGAGCACGGCGCAGGCCAGGTTGACCAGCCAGAACATCTGCCAGCGCTGGTCCGTGGCCTCGACGGTCACCGCGTCCACCGCCAGCCAATGGGCAACCCCCCAGATCAGCACACCCAGCACCCCGGTGGTCACTCCCCACAACGTCGACCACTCGCCACTGTCAAAGCGGCTGAGCTTCAAATACCGCGCATTCTCGATGGCGAACCAGCTCCAGCACAGCAAGGCGCCGATACCGCACAGCACACCGAGCACCTTGGTGCCCAGCGGCTGTGGTGAGGTGTCGCCGAACAGGGCTTCGAGATTGATGCACAGCACCCCGCCCAGCACCAGCAGCAACGGCCATGCCAGCCGCGCCAGGGGAACCGCCCCGGCATCGCGGCGGCCCAGCCAGGTAATACTCAGCGGCAATACCCCGATAATCAGCGAGGCCGCCGCGATACCCACCCACTGCACCGAGGCGGCCAGCAGCATGTAATAAATCAGATTGCCCAGCAGGGCGAACTTGACCAGGGTCAGCACATCGCGGCGGCTGAGCTGGAGCAGCAAGCGCCGGGCATTGGGTAACAGCAGCACCAGTGACACCGCGCCATACACGATAAAACGCCCGCAGCTGAGCAACAGCGGGCTGAACTCCGGCAACAGCTTGGGCACCAGGAACACCAGCCCCCACACCGCCCCGGCCATGCCGGCATAGACTATCCCGCGTTTCATGTCGCGCTCTCAGGCTGATCGATATCGAGCGAGAATAGGCGGTTCGCAGTCCAAGAACAAAAGATCAATTGGCATGCTGGTATTCCACCACGGAATGGCTTATACCCTGTGGGAGCGGGCTTGCTCGCGATGGCAACACTGCGGTTTAGCTGACAGACCGCATCGCGGGCAAGCCCGCTCCCACACCATTCAAAAAGGCCGCCATGAACCGCTACACCAAGAACCTGCCGCCCCTGGCCACCCTGATCACCTTCGAAGCCGTAGGCCGCAATGGCAGCTTTACCCGTGCCGCCAGCGAGTTGTGCCTCACCCAAAGCGCCGTCAGCAAACAGATCCGCGCCCTGGAAGACCACCTCAAGCTGGCCCTGTTCGAGCGCCAGGCCCGGGGTATTGGCCTGACCCTCGCCGGCGCCAGCCTGTTCAGTGAAGTCAGCACCCTGCTCGAACGCCTGCAACACAGCGTCAACCGGATCAAGGCAGCCCATGCGCCCAATGCCGTCACCGTGCTGTGTACCCATGCGGTGGCGCAGTTCTGGTTGTTTCCACGTTTGCTCGCCTTCAACACCGAGCACCCGTCGATCACGGTGAACATCCATGCCAGCAACGATATCGACGAATCCAGCGTCGCCGATTACGACTTCTGCATCTTGTACGGCGCCGGCCAGTGGTCATCGCTGAGTGCCGAGCCGCTGTTTGCCGAGAAGGTCTACCCGGTGGCCCGCCCCGACCTGGTGTTGAGCAGCATCAACCAACCTGCCGACCTGCAAGGCCTGCCCTTGATCGAACTGGATGCATCAGGCTGGAACTGCATGGACTGGCGCGACTGGTTCAACCATTTTGGCCTGGAACACAAGGCCGATGCGCAACGCCCCACCTTCAATCAGGTCACCCTCGCTTATCAGGCGATCGTGCAAGGCATGGGGGTGGGTCTGGGCTGGGACTTTATGGTTCGCGACAAAATCGAGCGAGGTGAACTGTGCCGCGTCGGCGCGTTTGAATTTTTAAGTACAAACGCCGATCATCTGGCGCACTCTCGGCAAAAAACGCTGTCTGATGCAGCAATGACTTTCCAGCGCTGGCTGCTTGATCAAGCCCGGCGCGATTTCTCTCCAACTTGCCCATAGCTCAAGGTACATGCATGAAGATCAAGGTTACCGGTTTACCCCTGCTGCTAGTGGCCTTGCTGGGACTGGCGGGCTGCGCGACTCCGAGCGTGGTGACCCTGCAAAACGGCACGCAATACCTGACCAAGGACCTGCCCGTCACCACCAACAAGGACGGCTTCTACGAGTTTGTCGATATCGCCGGCAAGCACGTCAAGGTTCGGGCCGAGGATGTCTCAACCATCAAGGCAGATTGAACACGGGCAGCCAGCGGCAAGCAGCGCATTTTAACTTGCCGCTCACCACGCACCAAAGCCGTTACTCATTCAACGCATCCAGCAGCCGGTAGTAGCTGATACCCGCCGCCACATACAGACGTTGCAGGCTGTGGAAGGGGATGCGGCGAATCGGCGTGACCGGGAACGGGAAGTCATTGCTGGCCCCCGAAACCCGTGCTGCCAGGTGCTTGCCCAAGGTGGTCGCCATTGCAATGCCGCGGCCGTTGTAACCCATCAGGATCGACAGGCCCGGTTGCGGTTCGTGCAACTGCGGCAGCACGCTGTGATTAAGCGCTACCCGCCCGCTCCAGCGGTATTCGATCGCCACGCCTGCCAGTTGCGGAAACAAGCTGATCAGCGAGCGCTCCAGATGCGCCCAGTCTTCGGCGCGGCGCGGCTCGGAAAACGGCCCGCGCCCACCCAGCAATACACGCCCCTGGGCATCCTGCTTGAAGTACAGCAACAGGCGCCGCGCATCCGAGCACACTTCCCCACCCGGCAAAATGGTTTTGCGCAGCTCCGCTGAAAGCGGTCGGGTAGCTATCAGGAAGCTATTGGCGGCCAGTACCGTTTGCCGCAGCCCCGGCCACAAGCCGTCGGTATAGCCATTGGTGGCCAGCACCACGCGTTCGGCCGTCACGGTGTGGCCCTGTGCGGCCGTCAATTGCCACAGCGGACCCACACGACGCAAATCGGTAACCCGGGTGTCGCTGTGGATGGTCACGCCACGCCCCAGCGCCGACCTGGCCAGGCCCCGGGCATAGTTCAGCGGGTGCAGGCTGCCAGCACGCGGGTCAACCCAGCCGCCGACATAATTTTGCGTACCGATACGCTGGCAAACCGCACTGGCATCGAGCAACTCGGCCGCTACGCCTCGCTGCTGCCATTGCCGGGCGCGGTGTTCCAGGGCCTTCATGGTGGTGCTGGAAAACGCCGGCTGGATCCAGCCCTTGCGCGTGGCATCACAGGCAATGCCGTATTCGCGGATCAACGAGAACACTTCATCGGCCGCCCCGCCGCAGGCCTCGATAATCTTTTCGCCACGCTCGGCGCCAAAGCGTTCGAGCAACTGGTCCGGGTCGTACTTGAGCCCGGGGATCACTTGCCCGCCGTTGCGCCCCGAAGCGCCCCAGCCCGGCTCACCGGCATCCAGTACGCAGACACTGACGCCCGACTCGGCCAGGCGCAGTGCGGTCACCAGCCCGGTGTAACCGGCGCCGACAATTGCCACATCCACCCGCTTGTTTTCCGCCAGCGCCTGGGTCAATGCGCCGGGGCGGGCCGTGGCCGACCACAGTGAAGGCGGCAATATCAGTTTCGACGGTGCTTTCATGTGCGCCTGCGCAGTGCAAAACGTCGTTCCAGACGACGCAAACCATAGGACAGCGGCAAGCTCATCGACAGATAGAGCAATGCCACCAGGGTGTAGACCGTCATGTTTTCAAAAGTCGACGACGCGATCAGTTGCCCCTGGCGAGTCATTTCAGCCACGGTGATGGTCGACACCAACGACGAGTCCTTGAGCATCATCACCAGGGTATTGCCATAGGGCGGCAAGGCAATCCGAAACGCCTGGGGCAGGACGATACGGCGCATGATCATCAGGCCGCGCATGCCAAACGACTCGGCAGCCTCGATCTGGCCCAGGTCGATGGCCTGGATCCCGGCACGGAAGTTTTCCGCCTGATAGGCCGAATAGGCTATGCCCAGGCCGATCACCCCGGCCTGCATGGCGCTGAGCTGGATACCGAAATCGGGCAAGACAAAATAGATATAAAACAGCTGCACAATGATCGGCAGCCCGCGAATCACATTGACCACACCAATGGCGAACAATGCGATGGCGCGAATTTTCGACACCATCATCAGCGCAAACATCAGGCCGATCACGGAACTGAGCAGGAACGAACCTGCCGTGACCTGCACCGTGACCACTGCGCCTTTGAGCAGAATCGGAAGAAAGTCCAACGCATCCTGGAGAAACATAAACTACCTGCGCACCGCTACAAGAAGCGGCCCACCGCGTTGCGGGGGCCACAGAATCATCAGTTCAACTGCCACTTCTCGATGATGCGTTGCAGCGAGCCGTCAGCCTTGATGGCAGCGATGCCCTTGTTCACCTGGGCCAGCTTCTCGGCGTCCCCCTGGCGCATCACCAGGCAGACATCCCCCATAACCACCGGCACATAGGTGCTCGACAGTTTTACGTCCGGGTTTTTACCCTGGGCCAACTGGTAGGCAATGATCGGGCGATCACCAAATGCAGCCTTGATGCGGCCCAGCTTGAGGTCACGCATCAGGTCGGGAATGGAGTCGTAGCTGCGCACTTCCTTGAAGCCGCCGTGCTTGTTCAGGGCATCGAGGAAGACTGTGCCAACCTGGGCGCCAACCATTTCACCGGCCAGGTCATCCATGGATTTGTAATCTTTCTGGTCATCGGCCTTGATGATCAGGCCTTCGCCGTAGCTGAAAATCGGATCGGAATACTGCACGACCTTTTCACGCTCGGGGGTCTTGAGCATGGCGGCGGAAATCAGGTCGATCTTGTTGGTGGTCAACGAAGGGATCAGCGCCGCAAAGGTGGTTTGCTGGATCTCGGTGTCGAACCCGCCAGCCTTGCCCACGGCCTCGGCCGCGTCGACCATCATGCCCTGGATTTTTCCGCTCTTGATATCGAGAAAGGTAAACGGGATGCCCGTTGCCGTCGCCCCGACCTTGTAGACAGGCTCTGCAACAGCGCTGGCTGGTCCAATCAACCCGGCCGCCATTGCGCATACAAGCGTCAGCACTTGAAAAGGTTTTTGCATAGCGAATCTCCCTGTGGTCGCTTTTATTGTGGTGCTACGGCACTCAATAACCCTTGCACCCTCTGGTACAAAATGCCGCCATCGACTATAACCAATTTACTTAAATCGTAAAGAGATTTATAAATATCGCATATCGATATTTATAAGCCTGAAACAAGCCAAGGATGCGCCATGAGCGATAACAACAACCCTCTTTTCAACCAGTCACTGGAAAAGGGCCTGGCCGTACTTCGCGGCTTCGGGGCTGCGCGGCGCACCATGACCCTGGCCGATATCCTGGTCGATGTGGCCAACCCCTATCTGGCCGAGCTCAACCAGATCACCGGCGAGACCGTCAACCTGACCGAGCCCGACGGGCTGGACATGGTTTATGTGTCGCGCTTTGTCGCGCCGAAATTCATCCCGATCCATATGCCCATCGGCAGCCGCATCCCCATGTACTGCACCGGGGGTGGGCGCGCGTACCTGAGCGGCCTGGCGGATGACGAGATTCGCCGCGTACTGCAGGACAGCCCGCTGACGGAACTGACGCGTTATACCCTGACCGATGCCGAGGCCATCTTTGAGCGGGTGCTGGCCAGCCGCAAACAGGGCTATGCCACCAACAAGGAAGAAATGTTTCTGGGCGACATGACCCTTGCCGCGCCGATTTTCAACAACAATGGCCTGCCAGTGGCCGCCGTGCATGTGGTGGTACCCAGCAGCCGCTGGACCCTACAGGAGGCGGAAGACAAACTGGCCTCGTCCGTGATCCAGTGCGCACGGGCAATCAGCAATTCGATCAGGACCTTGTAACGCCGAACACACGGTTGAGCCTTGCAGGGGCTATTGTGGCAGCGGGCTTGCCTGCGCCCACAGGTTTGGCGGCGCCTGCAGAATCCGGGCCGCCCCCACAGGGAGCAAGGCGCTTGAGGTATCATGCCGCGCTATTTCCCTGCGTTCGGTAATTCTTTATGCCCAGTATCTCCCCAGCTACGCCCACCCGAGGCTGGTCATTCTGGTGGAAACCCCTGCTGTTTCTGCTGGTCGCCGGTATTGGTCTGTACTACGTCAAGTGGTCGCCCTACTACTTCAAGGCCTTTGTCGCCGCCGACAACCACAGCATCGGCGCTTCGATCCTCAACGATAACCAGGGCGAGCCCATCGCCGCCGCACTGGCCTATGCCCAGGTGTACTTTCTGGCGATCTGGAAGGCTGCGGTACTGGCGGTGATCCTTGGCTCGCTGATCCAGGTGCTGATCCCCCGGGACTGGCTGCTGCGCCTGTTCGGCAAGGCGGGCCTTGGTTCGACCCTGCGCGGCGGCCTGTTCGCCCTGCCGGGCATGATGTGCACCTGCTGCGCCGCCCCGGTGGCCGCCGGCATGCGTCGGCAAAAAGTCTCGGTGGGGGCCGCCCTGGCCTTCTGGATCGCCAACCCGGTGCTCAACCCGGCCACCCTGGTGTTTATGGGCTTTGTGCTGGGCTGGGGCTTTAGCGCCTTGCGCCTGGTGGCAGGCCTTGTGCTGGTGATCGGCGTGTCGCTGATCGCGCAGCGTATTTCGCGCCCTGAAAGCATCCCCGATGCAGCACTGGATGCGGTGTCCGAAGCCAGTGCGGTGGATCAGCAGAACTTCTTCAGCCGCTGGGGCCGCACCTTGTGGCAACTGTTCTGGAACACCATCCCGGTCTATCTGCTGGCGGTGCTGTTGCTGGGCGCGGCACGGGTGTGGCTGTTCCCCCATGTGGACGGTGCCATGAGCGACAGCCTGGTGTGGCTGGTGCCGCTGGCCATTGTCGGCACGCTGTTTGTGATCCCGACTGCGGCAGAAATCCCGATTGTGCAAACCATGATCGCCTTGGGCATGGGCACGGCCCCCGCCGTGGCATTGTTGATGACCTTGCCGAGTGTGAGCCTGCCGTCACTGCTGATGCTGCGCAAGGATTTCGATACCCGGGTACTGGTCAGCGTGGCGCTGATGACCATGCTGGTCGGCGTGCTTAGCGGTCTGGTGGGGATGTGGTTGCTCTGACACTGGCCCGCTCCCACCGAGGCAAGTCAAGCGCGTTAACTGCTACCCAGGATCAACCCGCGGTAATGTCCCGGGTTGGTCCCTGACCATTTGCGAAAGGCCTTGTAGAACGAGCTGGTGTCGGCAAAGCCCAGGCGCAGGGCGATGTCGGCAAAGCTGTGCTCGGGTTCGGCCAGCCAGGCAATCGCCAACTCCTTGCGCACACTGTCCTTTAGCCCTTGATAGGTCTGCCCTTCGTCAGCCAGACGGCGCCGCAGGGTCGAGGCCGACATGCACAGGCTCTGCGCCATGGCCGGGGTTTCGGGCCACTGCGCTGCATGCAACCGACGCAGGGCCTGCTTGATCTGACTGGCCAGGCTTTGCGGGTCACGGTACTTGACCAGGATATTGGCCGGGGCCTCGGCCAGAAACCGCTTCAGCTCCTGCGCGTTACGCCTGATCGGCGCATCCAGGCAGTCGGCGGCAAAGATCATCCGCGTGCGCGGCCGCTCAAAGCGCAGGTTCTCGGAAAACATGACCTGGTAGTCTTCGCAGTAGTCCGGCGCTGCACAGCGCAACTCGATGGCCAGAATCGGAATCCGTCGCCCGGCCAGCCAACAGGCCACGCCGTGAACGATCATCCAGTAAGTGAAGTAGGTAAAGCCGCGGGCGGGGTGCTGACCGGGCTCCTGCAGGACAATCTCCGCCAGGCTCTGCTGGCGCACCAACTGTGCCGGTAACCGCTCGAGCATCAACGACAGAAACCCCAGCACCACCTCCAACCCCTGGGCCAGGGTCGGCTGGGCCATCGCCGTGCGGCACATGAATGCCAGGCTGCCGGAGCGCAGCTTGCGCGGGTCCATGCCAAAGAACTCGTCATCCATGCGCCTTGCCAACAGCCGCCACATCCGTGCATAGACCAGCGCTGGCACCCGCGCATCCGCCACGGCCAGCAACCCGGGATCCATGCCGACCTTGTGCAGCACTTCGTCCGTGGCGCTGCCCGGCGCACAGCTGTGCAACAGCGCCTCGCGTACCAGTTGAATGGAGATGGTGTCCTTGTTGCGCATTGGCGCCGTCCCGCCCGATCAGGTTTGGATGACGGCCATCTTAAGCAGCGCGGATCAAAAAGCCAGCAGTAACTTGACCCTGTACAGGCAGCGCCAGCGGCGCTGCCTGTGGCTCAGGTACGCAATCAGCGGTTATCCACTGTGGTGATCTCACGGCGTTCAGCCATGCTCTGCGGCACGCTGTCTTCGTCGGTGAAAAACTGCTGGTACCACTCGCGCAGTTGATACACCGGGCCGTCGCCCTCGGCCAGGACCGGATTGTTGACGCGCACCTTGTGGGTCCAGATATCCACGTCCTGATAGAACGAGTCGCGGTTGCGCTGCACATAGTCCAGTGCCAGGGCTTCGTTTTGCTCCGGCGTCCAGCCCTTCACCTTCTTGACCATGCAACCAAAACGCAGCTCAAAGCTGTTGGGGCCGATCGGCACATGGCAGTTGAGCAGGATGGATTTGATTTCCAGCCCCTCGAACACCGCACGCATGCGCGTAAAGTGAGTGGCCGGGCCGAAGTAAGCCGACTCTGCAACCAGGTCGCCGCCCAGCCGCTCAGAGTCGCCGTGGAAGATCTGGTGGGCGATATGGCCTTCGAAAATATTGTGGAAGTACTTGGTCGGCGTGCCATGCACCGGGCCGAAATGCTGGGCATCCACCAGGTTGTCGACCAGCTCGCGAGGGTTGGTTTCAATGATCAGCTTGTCCATGTGCCAGCTGTGCAACCACTCATCGCTGTCCATCTCCGGCAGATGCGGGATCACCACCTCGTCGGCGGGCGGCTTGCCTTCGGGGTTGTTCCACACGAACAGCAGCTTGTTCACTTCACAGGTCTGCCATGCGCGGGTTTTGGCCTTGGGTGGAATGCGCTTGCAGTACGGGATCTCGACACACTTGCCGCTGGCATCGTACTGCCAGTGGTGGAAGGGGCACACCACGCGATCGTTCTCGATGGTGCCCTGGGACAGGTCAGCGCCCATGTGCGGGCAATGGGCGTCGAGCACACTGATTTCACCCGTGGACGTGGCAAATGCCAGCAACCGCGAGCCAAACACATTCAGGGTATGCAGCTTGCCATCACGGTACTCGTCGGCTTCACCCAGACAATGCCAGCCGCGGCCGAAGCGCGGCGACAAGGCGTTCTCGACGTGAATTTGTGCGAGTTTAGTCATTTTTATTATTCCTCAGGTTAAGGGCCAGGGCGCTTTACCCAATGATCTTCACCGAGGTGCGGGGCGGGTTCATCGTTCAGATGGACTAGAGCCCCCTCACCCTGTGGGAGCGGGCTTGCTCGCGATGCAGGCAACGCGGTACCTCGGTTGAACTGCGTCGATACCATCGCGAGCAAGCCCGCTCCCACAGAGGTAAGTCAGCGGCGCCAATCCTCGACAATTCCGTGCTCCAGCGCAAACGGCTGGCAGTGGATGGTCTTGCACTGGTGATCGACCGCGCCTGCATCGGTGGCCAGCCACAGCATTACCGCTGCTGGCACTTCGGGTGGCGCAGAGCCTGCACGCAAGGCAATCACGCCTTTGTCACCGATGGTCGCGCGCAATGCATCGGTGGTGACCACACCGGGGTTGAGGGTGTAGGCACGAATCCCCTGCTCCCCCAGTTCCACCGACAATATGCCCGACAACCGCGACACTGCCGCCTTGCCCGCACCATAGGCATACCCCCAGCCGCCCTTGCCTGCTGCCACTGGCGGATCGGTTTCGCCAGCACCGGAGGTCACGTTGATCACCACCCCGCCACCCTGTTCCAGCATCTGGCTGACCACGGCGCGGGTCAGCAGGAACGGACTCAGCATATAGCCCTGGAATACCCGTTCCAGGGTCTCGGGCTGCAATTGCATAAACGGCGCATTCAGATCGCTGCCCTGGTAAATGGCGTTGTTGACCAGCACATCCACCCGGCCATATTCGGCAAACACCGCCTTGCTTGCGGCCAGCACCGAGTCGCTGTCGAGCAGGTCCATAGGCACCACCAGCACCTTGCGCCCCAGTTCGCGAACCGCCGCCGCAGTGGCATTCAAACTGCCCGGCAGCGGCGTGCCATCAGGGTTGCGCAAACCGTGGGCATGGTTTTCCCCCTCGTCCAGGCTGCGGGCGCTGATGGCCAGGTCAAACCCCGCACGCGCAAACGCCAGCGCGGTTTCCCGACCGATGCCGCGACTGGCACCGGTAATAAATGCCACTTTGTTCATAGACACCCCTTAACGGTCAGAAACGCTGCGTACGCACCATCGCGTCCATGCCACCGTCGACAAACACCACACTGCCGGTCATGAAACTGGCCTGCTGCGACTGCATGAAAGCCACAACACGGGCCAGTTCTTCAGGCGTGCCCGAACGCCCCAGTGGCGCGACAAACTCACGTACTGCCTTGCCAAACCGGGCATCGTCCTTGGCGGCCTGATGCAGCGGGGTTTCCACAGCGCCCGGCGCCACCACGTTCAGGCGAATACCTTGCGGGGCCCACTGCACCGCCTTGCGCCGCGCTGCGCAGGTCACTGCATATTTGGAGCCGGCATAGGCCAGATGCGTCAGCCCCAGACTATTGGCCAGTTCCAGCGCCTGCGCCTCATCACCTGCCAGCATCGCGGCAACCATCGGTTCTTGCTCTGCCCCGGAATGGGTGGCCGCCACCGAACCGATCACCAGCGCCGCCGGGTGTTCACCCTTGGCCAGCGCATCGGCCAGACCATCGAGCAACTCACTGACGCCAAAGTAATTCACCGCCAGTACCAGACCACTGGAAGGAGCGGTCACCCCGATCCCGGCGCAGCACACCAGCCCGTCCAGCACCCCGCCGCTCTGCTCAAGTACCTGCGCCACTGCTGCCTGGCGCCCGGCACGGGTCGACAGGTCGGCAATCACTTCAGCATTGGCCCGGTCAATCCCGATAATGCGGTGGCCCGCAGCCCGTAATTGCGCACACACGGCGGCGCCGATCCCGGAGGCGGAACCGCTGACAGCTGTAACTGGCATAAGATTTTCCTTGGTAATGCAGGCGCAACGGCCTGGCTGACGAAACACCGGCGGTGGCGCCCATCGCCACCACCGGCGCAGATAAAATCCTTAAGCGCTTTTACGCACCGGGCGCGCCAGTTGTGGCGCTGGCACCACCACGGACTCAGCCGCTCGCAAGGCGCACTTGGGCTTTCCCAACGCGACCACGCTGTTCAGCAAAATCCTCACCAGCTCGGTCTGACGGCGCACACCGGTCTTGGAGAAAATCGAGCGCAAGTGCGCCCGCGCGGTGTTGCGCCGGATATTCAGGTTTTCGGCGGCTTCTTCCAGGGACAGGCCGTTAGCCAGCTCCATCGCCAGCGCCGTTTCGGCCTTGGTCAAGTTGAACAACTGCTTGGTCACCACTTCACTGGCCAGGGACTTGCCCACCGAGTCACGGATATAGATCACCGCCGCCGGCTTGCTCTTGCCCTCGGCCCATTCCAGCGAAGGGATTGCCTCAACCACCAGCCCCAGGCTGACCTGCCCCGAAGGCCGCGTCACGGACATCGCATCAGCCGTCACCCCGCCATCGCGCACGTCCTGACTGAAGGCGTGCTTGACCAGGCGTTGCAGCTCACGGTTGTCGCTGGGGTAAGTGGCTTCCAGCCGGCCGCCCACCAACTTGAGGCCATCGGCATTCTTGAGGATTTCCTCGGCCACCGGGTTCAGGCGCAGCACCTTGCCGGTTTCGTCGAGCACTATGGTCGCCACGGACAGGCGGCTGATGGCCTGGGCATACAACTCGCTCATCGACTCGCTGCGATCGAGCAGGTTGTGCAAGTGCAGGGCACGGCGCAAATGCGGCAGGAAGCTGCTGCACAGGGCACGTTCGGCACTGGAGAATGCCGGGGAATTTTTCGGCCGGGTGATGCGAAAGCGCAGCTTGCCGCCCTCGGGCGTGGAAATATCGGCGCCCATCACATGGTAGACATTTTGCGGCCCGCAATAGGCCTTGAAATAAGCCGAGTGTACCCACTCGGCTTCGCTCATCAGGTCTTCAACGGTAAACACCTGATCCAGAGCCTGCCCGACAAACGGGGTGTTGGTTTGCGGGTAGGTCTGGTAGGTCAGCTCGCCCTCGCCTTCAATGTCTCCGGCCACGATCATCAAGCCCATGTCCGGCTGATCAGGCACCCGCAGAATCAGGGTCGCGTAGTTGGCCTGAAACATTTTGCGCACGGCACACAGGGTACGGCCCATGACCTTGGGGTCCAGCGCGCCATCGTAGAAGCTGCCAACCATTTGATCGTAATCGGCCAGTTCAAGCCCAAGACCGGCCAGGGTCTGGTGATTCAAGGTCACTGTATCCACGGACATTTCCTCGCATTGGGCCAGGTTCAAGACCGGCCCTTTTTATTGTTCTTATGACTCGCGGTGAACCTTTGCGCCACATCCGTAAAGCTGCGCAAAAGCGACTCAGTGTGTCTGTATGCTTGCCCTCATACAAGCCCGGCAAGGGGTCTGTTTCAGCGGTTTGACGAGTCCTTGGCGGCGACGCTCGGCTTGAGCGGGTAATGCCCGGCAGGCACCTGCGCGACTGCATTCTGGGCTTTGACCAGCGGTCGCCCCAGATTGAACCAGGCCGCCAGTGCAGGCAGCAGGAAGATTGCGCCGAGCACGTTGACCAGGAACATGAAGGACAGCAGCACGCCCATGTCGGCCTGGAACTTCAACGGAGCAAAGGCCCAGGTACACACGCCGATGGACATGGTCAACGCGGTAAACACCGCCGCCGTACCCCGTTGGCACATGGCCTGGTAGAAGGCATGGCGCAGGTCCTTGCCATCGGCCATCTCATGGGCAATGCGCTCATATAGATAAATCCCGTAATCGACCCCTACCCCGACACCCAGCGCCATCACCGGCAAGGTCGCAACCTTCAGGCCGATGCCCAGGGTCGCCATCAGCGCATTGCAGAGGATGGCGACAATCGCCAGCGGCACCAGAATGCACAGCACCGCGCGCAATGAACCAAAGGTCAGCCAGCAGAACAGTGCCACCGAGCCGAACAGCGCCGCGAGCATCACCACCTCGGCCTGCTTGACGGCCTCGTTGGACGCCGCCATCACCCCCACGTTGCCCCCCGCCAGCAGGAACTCCACATTGGGCCCCTGCAACCCGGCGATGATGCGTTGGGTTTCGTCCACCACATGGCTCACCGTCGAGCCTTCGTGATCGGTGAGGAACACCAGGATCTGCATGCGCTGGCAACTTTCGGTCACCAGCCCGTCGTCCGGCATGTAAGCGCGCGAACCCTGGCTCAGGCCGCGCTCGGAGCCCGGAATCGCCGACCAGCGCGGGTTGCCTTCGTTATTGCCGGCAATCACGGCTTTGCCCATGCCCGCCACGCTCTGCACCGACTGCACACCGGCCACGCTGCGGATCTGGAAGTCGAAGGACTCAATGGCACGCATCACTTGCGGCGCCAGGCAGCCTTCCTCGATACCCTTGACCTGTACGAACACCGACATCACATCCAGGCCGATGGAATAGCTGTTGATGATCTTCTGGTTGTCCTGGTTGTAGCGCGAATCGGCGCGCAGTTCCGGCGCACCCACGCCGATATCGCCCACTGCCAGATCCCGGGCCTTCCAGGCACCGACACCGAGCAGCAACAGGCTGAGCACAAACACCGCCAGCGCAGGCTTTGGCTCGGCCAGCGCCGACAGCCGCCACCACAAAGCGTGCTTGCCCTGCACCTTGAGCCCCTGTGCCATCGCGCCCGGCTCAAGCTTGAGGTATGAAAGGATGATCGGCAGCATCAGCTTATTGGTGATGATCATCAGCATCACGCCGATGCAGGCGGTCACCCCCAGTTCATGGACGATGGGAATATCGATCAGCATGATCACGCCGAAGCCCAGGGCGTTCATCAGCAGCGCCAGAGAACCGGGGATGAAAATCTTGCAAAAGGCGCCCCGGGCCGCTTCTATCGAAGAACTGCCTGCAAGCACATCCTGCTTCCAGGCGTTGGTCATCTGCACCGCATGGGACACGCCGATGGAGAAGATCAAGAACGGCACCAGAATCGACATCGGGTCGATGCCCAGCCCCAGCAACGGCAGCAGCCCCAGCAGCCAGACCACCGGCAGCAGGGCCACCGCCAGGGCCACCAGGGTCAGGCGCCAAGAGCGCGAGTACAGCCACAGCATCAGCGCGGTGATCACAAAGGCAATCACAAAGAAGCCGATCACGGTGGTCAGCCCTTCAATCACATCCCCCACCAGCTTGGCGAAGCCGACGATATTGATCTCGATATCGTCATTGCTGTACTTGGCGCGAATCGCCTCAAGTTGCCTGGCCACTTCGGCATAGGACACCGACTTGCCGGTTTGCGGATCGAGGTCCTGCAAGTCAGCACGCACCATCGAGGAGGTCAGGTCATTGGCCACCAGGCGCCCGACCTGCCCGGAGCGGGCGACGTTATTGCGCACCTGGGACAGCTCATCGGCCGAACCGGTAAAGCGTGGCGGCACCACGACGTCGCCGAAAAAACCGTCTTCGGTGATTTCGATATAGCGCACATTGGCGGTGAACAGCGACGTCACACTGGCGCGGCTGACGCCATTGATGAAGAAAACGTCATTGGTGACCTTGCTCAGGGTGTCGAGGTACTCGGGGTTGTAGATATCGCCCTCGCCCTTCCACTTCACACTGACCAGAAAGCGGTTGGCGCCGGTGAAGTACTGGCTGAAATTGAGAAAGTTGACCATAAAGGCGTTGCGCACCGGGATCTGCTTGTTAAAGCCCGGGTCCAGCTGGGTGTGCGTGGCGCTGTAGCCCAGGGCCAGGGTCAATAAAACAAACAGCGCCAGCAAGCCCTTGCGCCAGGTCATCAACAGGTCGGCAACACGTTCGACCATACGGTTTATCGTGCTTTTATGTTCACTCACGGGCACCTCCCAGTGCAGCAACGCCGCCGTCGGCACCCTGGAACACACCACGCTCGCCGCCCACCAGTAAACGCCGGGAGCCGATCAGGACCGCCGAGGTCAACGTACCCAAACCGGGCAGGCGAGTGGCGCTGACCAGTTCGCCATTGCCGTCCAGGCGCACCAGCGAGCTGCCCGCACCGACAATCAGCAGACCGCCGCCATTGGGCAACAGTGCGTGACCATAAAGCGGCAACTGATTGCCCACCTTCACCGGCTCCCAGGTGCGGCCAAAATCCTGGCTGACAAACACATGGCCGCGCATGCCGTAAGTCACCCAGCGATCAGGGCTCAGGCGCACCACGCCAAACAGCGAACCGTTGTAGAAAGGCTCCAGCTTCTGCCAGCTGTGCCCGGCGTCGTCGCTGCGCAGCACCAGCCCCTGCTCGCCGACCACCATGCGGCGGCCATCGGCACCCCCGTCCATACCATTGAGGTGTGCGCTGTCCACCTCCAACGGCTGGGCCTGCCAGGAGCGGCCATCGTCTTCTGACTGGTAAAACTTGCCGAAGCTGCCAAAGGCCAACACCCGCTTGCCACCGGCACTCCAGATACCCAACAAGGGTTCGGCGACATCACCGTCATAGCGTACCTCGGACCAGTTTGCGCCCTCATCTTCGGAGCGCAGGATCCAGCCATCATGACCGACTGCCAGCAAGCTCTTGTCCTGCAAGGCCACCAGCGCGGTGAGGGTCAGGTCACGTTGCGGCTTGACCGCAGCAGGTTGCCAGGACAGCCCCTGATCATCGCTGAGCAAAATATTGCCGCGCTCACCGACCGCCACCACACGTTGATCCAGATACAGCATGCCATTGATCTGCAGGCGATCCGGGCGCAACTGGGCTGAGGCGACATCGGCGCCATGACGGGGAGAGAAGGTAAACGCGATGGTGACAGCGACGATCAGGCACACCCCATAGCCAATCATTGAGCGCATGGTCGATGCCTCGCTGCACGATTCAGTTGCTGGGCAGAATTCATGCGGCCAGTCCTCTTTTTATTATCGTGGATGCTCTGGTGGCGGCCTCGGCGAGGCGTCCAGAACCTGGCTTCGATAATCGGACTGGTGAGTCACAGGCACATCGTCCAAATGGCCTAGTGAGTTGATGGTCAAGGGGTGAGGGTCATGTCGGAGCTGGCTTGCCTGCGATTCAGGCGATACGCGGGGTCAGGTTAACCGCAGGGAAGCCATCGCGAGCGAGCCCGCCCCAACAGAGGGGCGGGATTGTGTGAGGCTGGCTCAAACCAGCCGCTGGATCTGCTTGTGCCGCCATACCAACCGGTAATACGCAGTCTGCAGCACCAGCATGGCCACATAAGTCACCGGAAACGCCATCCACACGCCCTGCAGGCCATAGTGAGCATCCAGTACATAAGCCGCCGGCAGTTCGATACACAGCACGCAGAAAATCGTGATCCCCATGGGCACCAGCACCACCCCACTGGCGCGCATGATCCCGCCGATCACCGCCTGGAAGCCAAATACCAGCACGCTCCAGAGCATGATATGCAGCAGATGCTCCGCCCGCACCCGCGCCTCGACATCGGTGATAAACAAGCCCAGCAACCAGTGCGACAGCACATAACCGAGCACCACCAGGGCACCGGTCAGGCACAGGTTGATCAGCAAGCCGGTGCGCAGGATCGGGCCGATGCGCTCGATGCGCCCGGCACCAATGGCCTGGGCGCCGAGGATTGAAGCGGTAATGGCAATCGACAGCGCCGGAAACTGCACATAGTTGACGATCTGGGTCACCGCGCCATAAGCCGCGGTGGCCTGGGAGCCGTGGCTGTTGACCAGCGCCAGGATCACCAGCTCCGACAGCGACAGCACCACCATCTGCACCCCGGTGGGCAAGCCAATGCGCAACACCTTGCCGAGGATCTCCCGGTTGAGGCGCAGCGCAGCCCACAGCTCACGATCCGGGGCCATCACATGATTCTTGTGACGCAGGCGCAACACCAGAAACAGCATGGCCAGCACGTTACCCACCAGCCCCGCATAGGCCGCACTTTGAATGCCCAGGGTGGGCAGGCCAGCCCAGCCCAGGATCAGTGCAGGGGTCAGCAGCAACCCCACCGCCGTAGACACCATCAGCGCCAGCAACGGCGAAACCGTATCGCTGACCCCGCGCAAAATCTGCGTAAACAGGATAAAGACCAGCAGCAACGGCATGATCAGCATCATCACCCGGGCATAGCCGACGGCCTCCTCCAGCACGTCAACCGGGGTGCCCAACGCCTGCAAGGCAGGCCGTGCCAGCAGGCTGCCGAGGACCGCGGCGACCAGGCCGATCGCCGCGCCAAGGGTCAGGGTTGCCCCGGTAATCTGCTTGACCAGTGCGGTTTCCCGCGCGCCCCAGGCCTGACCGATCAACACTGAAGCCCCCGCTCCCAGGCCAATCACCAGCGCGATAAAAAAGAACACGATGGGAAACATCCCCGACACCGCAGCCAATGCCTGGGTGCCCAGCAACTGGCCAACGTAAATCCCGTTGAGGGTGCCGGAGAAGCTCTGCAGGAAATTGGACAGGACCATCGGCGCCAGGAAGATCAGGTAGATCTGCCACAGCGGCCGTTGCGAGGGGTTTTGCATAAACACAGCGCCTGAAAAAATTATCAGCGGGGGTTATACCGCAAATGTATCCGGATGTTCCTGCTGAACATCATCAGCACGCCAGCCCAGTCATTTCAACTACGCTTTCTGACGGCTTGCTGAACATGAAGAAATATTCAGAAACGTTTCAGCTTTTTATGGGCAAAATGTGCTCACCGCTGAAAAAGCCCATCAGGTGACGGTATGACCCGTATTTTGACCATTGAAGACGATGCCGTAACGGCGAAAGAAATCGTGGCTGAATTGACCAGCCACGGCCTTGAGGTTGATTGGGTAGCCAATGGCCGCGAAGGCCTGGTTCGCGCCGTGAGTGGCGACTACGACCTGATCACCCTCGACCGCATGCTCCCCGAGCTGGACGGCCTGGCGATTGTCACCACCTTGCGCACCATTGGCGTGAGCACACCGATCTTGATGATCAGCGCCCTCTCCGATGTCGATGAGCGTGTTCGCGGCCTGCGCGCCGGAGGTGATGATTACCTGACCAAGCCCTTTGCCAGCGATGAGATGGCAGCCCGCGTGGAAGTGTTGCTGCGGCGCAAAAGCCCGGCCGACAAGTACGAAACCTCACTGCGTGTCTCTGACCTCGAACTCAACCTGATTACCCGCGAAGCCAGCCGCAGCGAGCAACAGCTGAGCCTGCTGCCCACCGAGTACAAGTTGCTGGAATTCCTGATGCGCAACACCGGGCAGATTCTCTCGCGGATGATGATTTTCGAGGAAGTCTGGGGCTATCACTTCGACCCGGGCACCAACCTGATCGATGTGCACATCGGTCGCCTGCGCAAAAAAATCGATCCGCCGGGCCAGGTGCCTCTGATTCGCACTGTTCGAGGCTCGGGTTATGTCATTGCCGAACCCCTCTAAGGGCTGGCGTTCTTCCAGCAGCCGGCTGCTGGCGCTGTACAGTTTTCTGTTTGTGGCCTGGAGCTGCATCCTGATGGGGGTGCTGTATTACGAAGTCTCGGATTACCTGGGCAACCTGGCCAGGCATTCGTTAATGCAGCGCCAGCACCTGTTTGCCCGCTTCGAAGGCGAACAACTGGATGAAGCACTGGCCACCAGCATGACGTTCGATATGCGTGCAGTGGATGCCTATGGCCTGTTCGATGAGCAACACAAGCCGCTGAGCGGGCCGATCCAGTCCATCCCTCAGGGCTTGCCGCTGGACGGCCAGATCCATGCCCTGAGCAGCTGTATCGACTCCGATGACCCCAACCTGCCGCAAGACAGCTGCGATGCCGTCGCCACGCAAACCCCTGATGGCCGCTGGCTGGTGCTGGTGCGCGACAACGGCTCGCTGTTTGCCGTCACGCGGATCATTTTGCATGCGCTGGTCTGGGGCCTGTCGCTGACCATCATTCCCGGCATTGCCGGCTGGCACTTGCTGCGCCGCCGCCCGTTGCAACGCATCCGGGCCATTCAGGCCAGTGCCGAAGCCATTGTTGCCGGCGACTTGACCTACCGCCTGCCGCTGTCCAACCGGCGCGACGAACTGGACATGCTGGCCGCCATCGTCAATGCCATGCTCGATCGCATCGAACTGCTGATGCACGAGGTCAAGGGCGTGTGTGACAACATTGCCCACGACCTGCGCACCCCGCTGACCCGCTTGCGCGCCCAGTTGTACCGGATGCGTCAGCAAGCCGTCGAAGGTTCAGCCGAAGCGTTGCAACTGGACGAAGTGATCGGCGAAACCGACACCCTGATGGCGCGCTTTCGCGGTTTGTTGCGCATCTCCGAGCTGGAAGATCACCAGCGTCGCTCAGGCTTCCTGCAACTCGACCCGCTGCCGCTGCTGCAGGAGCTGTACGATTTTTACCTGCCGCTGGCCGAAGAGGGCCAGGTGACGCTGAAGCTCGAAACGCCAGCCGCCCTGCCCGGCCTCACGGGCGACCGGGCCTTGTTGTTCGAAGCCCTGGCCAACCTGCTGAGCAATTCGATCAAGTTCACCCCGCCGGGTGGTGAGGTGATCCTGCGGGCCACCGACGACAACGGCAGCCCGCGCATCGAAGTGCTGGATACCGGCCCCGGCATCCCCGAGGCCGAGCGAGTGGCAGTGTTCCAGCGCTTTTATCGGGTCGACGACAAACACGGCGGCTTTGGCCTTGGCCTGTCCATCGTGGCGGCCATCGTCAGCCTGCACGGCTTCAGCCTGGAAGTGAACAACCGCGAAAGCGGCGGCGCCTGGCTGACCCTGCATTGTCGCCAGAGCCTGATCAATCCCGGTTAACCGCGTCGCCTTCAATCGCGAGCAAGCCCACTCCCACCTGGTCGATGAATATCCTGTGGGAGCGGGCTTACCCGCGATTGCAGCACCACGGTGCTCCTGCACCAAACAATCTTCATGTTCGACCGACACAACTTGGCACAGTTTTTTCTTGGTATTTGCCGTTCGCAGTTATTTCCCCGGAATCACAGCTTCCAGGGGGTGCAACCCGCACCAGTTGCGAACAAGGGCGGTATAGCCGTCCATATTCAGTGCAAAGACGGACCAAAAGTCCCGTCGATGACCCGCTGTTATAAGGAAATTCAACGATGTCAGATGTGCGCTCGCCAACCAGCCCCCTCCGCTCCCGGTCCCCCCGCGCCCTGCATGCGAGCCTCCCCGGCCGCACCTGCTGTCCGGGCACCGACACTTAGCCAGCCCTGCACCCTGACGCCCCGCCTTGCTCGCAGGGGCGCCGGATAGCTGCATCCCGTGTTTCTGCGTACGCCCTGTTCGCCCGCCTTGCTGCGCGGCGAAAACGGCTTTTTTGGCATTGCTCACAAGACAGGTATGTCATGTCCGAATTTGACGCTATAACCGTCCCCCCCAACCGGCCCTGGGCCCTGGTGTGGCATTACATCCGCCTGTACCCGCGCTGGTACTGGGGCATAACCCTGTTGCAAGTCGGCGCGGCGATGGCCGCCACGCTGATGCCCTATGCCATCGGCCGCATCACCGGTGCGGTCAGTGAGGGCGCGTGGCAACAAGGCGATCTGTTGCAGGCCAGCCTGCCTGCCCTGGGCCTGCTGTTCGCCCTGGCAGTGGTGCAGTTGCTCTGTGCACGGGGCGCCACGCTGTGCATGATCATGGTCAGGCCGCTGCAAAAAATCCGCATCGTGCGCGACCTGTTCGCCTGGTTGCAGCAGCATTCGGCCCGCTATTTCGGTGAGCACTTTGCCGGCAGCCTGGCCCACCGCATCAATGAAGGCACCATCGGCCTGCTGGAAATCACCTGGCTGCTGATCGTGGAAATGCTGCCGATTGTCGCGGTACTGGTCACCAGCCTGGTGATGCTGACCCTCGCCTCACCCTGGCTGGGCCTGGGCCTGCTGGTCTGGGTGACAGCCTACACCTGGCTGGCGTACCGGCTGTCACTCAAGGCGCAGAAACTGGCGGGCAAACATGCCACTGCCCGTAGCCTGACCACCGGCAAGATTGTCGATGCGGTGGGCAACCTCAACAGCATCCGTCTGTTCGCCCGCCAGGATTACGAACTCAACTATCTGAACCGCTACCAGATCGAGGAAAAACAGGCCGGACAACGCTCGTTCTTCTACCAGGAAAAGGTGCGCATGCTGCAGGACAGCCTGGCCATTGTGCTGCGCGTCGGGCTGGTGGCCCTGGCGCTGTACTTGTGGCATCTGGGCAAGATCGATGTGGGCCAGTTTGTGATGGTGGCCACCCTGGGCCTGATGATTGTGGCGCAATGCAGTTTTCTGAGCATGCAGTTCATGCATTTCTTCGAGTGCATCGGCAATATCGAGAGCAGTATCGATACCCTCCTGCAACCCCATGAAATGCCCGACCAGCACAGCGCCCAGCCCGTCACTATCGACAAGGGCGCGATCCGCTTTCGCGACGTCAACTTCGGCTATAGCCCCGACAGGCCGATCTTCAAACACTTCAACCTGGATATTCGGGCCGGGCAACGGGTGGGCATTGTCGGGTTGTCCGGTTCCGGTAAATCAACGTTGCTCAGTCTTTTGCTGCGTTCGTACGAGCCCCAGAGCGGGAAAATTGAAGTGGACGGTATCGATATTCAGGCCATGACCCAGCAATCGCTGCACACCCATATCGGCTTGATCCCCCAGGAGCCCGGACTGTTTCATCGATCCTTGCGCGAGAATATCGGCTATGGCGATGTGCATGCCGGTGAAACGCAAATTATCCTGGCCGCCAAACGCGCCCATGCCCATGAGTTCATTCTGCAAATGCCCGAAGGGTATGACGCGCTGATCGGTGAACGCGGGGTCAAGTTGTCCGGTGGTCAACGCCAGCGGATCGCGATTGCCCGGGCACTGTTAAAGAACGCGCCCATCCTGATACTGGACGAAGCCACCGCCAGCCTGGATTCAGAAACCGAAAGTCTGATCCAGAGCAGTCTTGACGACATTATGTCGGACAAGACCGTTCTGGTAGTGGCCCATCGCCTTTCAACTATTGCCCACCTGGACCGCATTGTTGTACTGAACAAAGGGCATATTGCCGAAGACGGCACTCACAGCCAGTTACTTGAGCGCAAAGGGCTGTATTACCGACTTTGGCAGCATCAGTCCGATGGTTTGTTAAGTGAACAAGATGAACTAAGGAATGACTTGCCAGTCACGGAACAGGTTTAAAACTACTCCCACCTCACTAACTAAACGGCGCACTCGCGAATTTAACCATTTGGTCCATCAAGCGTTATAACTTAAAGTAATGTGCCTATAAGCACCTGCCCGCCGCTGTTCGGCCGACAGGTGCTTTTTTATTTGAGCACCCTGCGCAACCCCCAGCCCTGAGCGATCAATCCTGCACGCACCCTGTTGGCACAGCTGGCATCAGGGCAGCAAAGAGCTGAGCTGGCAACTGCACTGTTAGTTGGCAGTCACTGTTCACTTTGGTGCACTGTTTTATAACACCTTCTCATAATTGCCTGATTGTCAGACAATAACACCCTATTAATCGCTCAACTAAGTCTGCTGTCATTGATGACGCCTTAGTTCATTGTCCACTCCTTGTCTTTTCCCAGTCACTTTTAATCCAGCCCGTCACACCCGCACTAAATAACCTGCCGTGACGTCAACTTTCCCGCTCTTCTGGCATAGCTGTTGCTTTACATAACTTAACGGAACTTTACAAAGCACCCGCTAGGGAATCTCCGAACAAGTTTTCAAATGTGCTGAAATACGCCTGACCACCTGATCCGAGCCGCCTATGAGCCAGATGAGCTTTTCCGATTTCGAATACGCCGGCAAGCGCAAGCAGACACGCCGCGAACGCTTCCTCGCCGAGATGGATCAGGTCGTGCCCTGGACGGGTCTGCTGGGCCTGATCGAGCCGTTCTACCCCAAGGCCGGTGGCGGCAGAAAACCCTATCCTCTGGAAACCATGCTGCGTATTCATCTGTTGCAGAATTGGTTTTCCCTGAGCGATCCGACCATGGAAGAAGCGCTCTACGAAATCACGCCCATGCGCCAGTTTGCACGTTTGACCTTGAGCGCCCCGATACCTGAAGACACCACGATCATGAATTTCCGGCACTTATTGGAAAAGCATCAGCTTGCACCTGCAATCCTCGCGGTCATCAATGGTTATTTGCAGGACAAAGGCATGTCTCTGCGTCAGGGCACTATCGTCGATGCCACCATTATTCATGCTCCCAGTTCGACTAAAAACGAAGAGGGAAAGCGCGACCCTGAGATGCATCAGACCAAAAAAGGTAACCAGTATTTCTTCGGAATGAAGGCCCATATTGGCGCTGATGTCGAGTCCGGCTTGGTTCATCACGTCCACGGCACCGCCGCCAACGTCGCCGATGTCACACAGGTCGCCGAGCTTTTGCATGGCGAAGAAAATGCAGTGTATGCAGACGCCGGATACACCGGCGTTGAGAAGCGTGAAGAGCATGAAAATCGTGAAGTGATCTGGCAAATCGCGGCGCGCCGCAGCACCTATTCCAAGTTGAATAAACGCAGCGTGCTCTACAAGGCCAAGCGCAAGATTGAGTACTGCAAAGCCCAGACACGGGCCAAGGTCGAACATCCGTTTCGGGTGATCAAATGCCAATTTGGGTACGTGAAAGTGCGCTTTCGTGGGCTGATGAAAAACACGGCTCAGTTGACCACATTGTTCGCCCTGTCGAACCTGTGGATGGCTCGAAAACAACTGATGGGTATGGGCGAGTTGCGCGCTTAACATGGAAAACCGGGCGAAAAACGCCCTCGATGAACACTGCATCAGGTCGTTTTGAGCAAATAGCGCTGCGTGCCGTGCAAATTACGACTTGCGGCCGCCGCGCAGCAAGTTGATCGGAGCATCCCTAGTTCTTCAGTTGCTTCAGCCACAAGGAATGCCCATGAACAGCCTGCCCCTGATGACGTAATACAGCGCAATAAGTGGCCCCTCACTTATTGCCTCACCGTAAACACAAGTTGTCGTCCCTGCGTGCAAGGGCGAACGGAGCCTTATTGCCCTTCATTTAGTCGAGGGACTGTTAATGAGTGACGAGGTAAAGAATAAAACGCGATCTGCCCCGCTGCTCGACGCCGAACGCGTACAGCAGTGGACGCACATCCCCCATGTAGCCAACACCTCGACACCCGGGGGCCTGGTGACATCGCGGGCGCTGCTGCTGGTAGGTCTGGTTGCCCTGCTGCACGCCGGCGCCTGGTGGGTGATGCAGCAGGCCAAGGCCGAACCTGTGGTCACGCCGCCCGAGATTCCGGAAATGACTGTCGAGCTGACCAGCCCGACACCACCGGCGCCCCCCGTGGAAGAACCGCCACCACCACCGCCGCCACCGGAACCCGAAGCGCCACCCGAGGACGAAGATGCGGTGAAGGAACCACCCAAACCGGTGGAAAAACCCAAGCCCATAGAAAAACCCAAACCGGTGGTCAAGCCCAAGCCGGTACAAAAACCGCAGCCGCCCAAGCCTGCGCCACAGGCACCGGCAGCCCCCGCTGCACCGACTGCGCCAGCAGCACCTGCGGCGCCTGTCGCAGCGCCGGGCCCGGTCAAGGAAACCGCTGCAGTTTCAGGGCTGGCCAGCCTTGGCAACCCGCCGCCGGAGTATCCGTCCCTGGCCTTGCGCCGCAGTTGGGAAGGCACCGTGGTGTTGCGCATCAAGGTGTTGCCCAACGGTCGCGCCGGCACGGTGGACGTCACCAAATCCAGCGGCAAACAGGCACTCGATGACGCTGCAGTAGAAGCCGTACGCAACTGGAAGTTTGTCCCGGCCAAACGAGGGGATACCCCCATCGAAGGATTTGCCACCCAAACCATCTCTTTCAAATTGCCGGAATAACCCAGCCGGGTGCCGACACTAACTTTTATTTAGCCGCCGTGTGAGGTGTAACCATGAACGAGTCTCTGTCTTCCATGATTGTCCCCGGGGTGCTCTGGGCACTGGTGCTGTTTTCGGTGGTGAGCTGGGCTTTGCTGCTCATCAAGTCATCGCAATACCTGCGCCAGAAAGCGCAGAACTCACAATTCAGCAAAGCCTTCTGGGCCGCCCCTGACCTGCTGACCGCCGCCGAACACGCCAGCCAGTACCCCGGCGCCCTGGCCCGCATCGCCAACAGCGGCTTCGAAGCCATGATTGTCGATGACACGCCGCGCACCACCCAGCAACTGGCCCACACCATCAACCGCTCCGACCGCCTGGAGCGCAACCTGCGCCAACAGATCCAAAAGGAACGCCGCGCCCTGGAAAGCGGCCAGGCGATCCTCGCCAGTATCGGCAGCACGGCGCCCTTTATCGGCCTGTTCGGCACCGTATGGGGGATTATGGAAGCGCTGCAGACCATCGGCGCCACCGGTTCGGCCAGCCTGGAAACCGTAGCCGGGCCCATCGGCCATGCCTTGATCGCCACCGGTGTAGGTATCGCGGTCGCAGTACCGGCGGTGCTGATTTACAACTTCTTCCTGCGCCGCCTCAAGCTGGCCTCGGCCAACATGGACGACTTCGCCCATGACTTCGACGCCCTCGCCCAGCGCAGCGCCTTTGCCATCGACCGCCAGGCCATTTCCAACAAGCGCACGCCGGTGCGGGAGGCAAGCTGATGTCTTTCTCAACCCAGGACAGCGACGAAGTACTCAGTGAAATGAACGTCACCCCGCTGGTGGACGTGATGCTGGTGCTGCTGGTGGTGTTTATCGTGACCACGCCGATGATGACCAACGCGATCAAGATCAACCTGCCCAAGACCGATGCCGTGGCCTCGGCCCAGAAAAAAGACCCGGTGGTAGTCAGCGTCGACCAGGACGGCAAGTTCTACCTGGCCAAGAACGAAGTGGCCCCCGAACTGCTGGAAAAAAGCCTGCAGGACGTGAAGGCCCAGGACCCGGAAGTGCGCGTGCAGTTGCAGGCGGACGAAGGGGTCAACTACGGCCAGGTGGCCAAGGCTATGGCCTCCATCGAGCGTTCGGGCATTACCAAAATATCGGTGATGACCGCCAGATGAAGCCCTCACCCCAACCCTCTCCCAAAGGGAGAGGGAGCTGGTCTGCGGTGTTCTTGAACCCGCGGGCTGTCAATTCCCTCTCCCTCAGGGAGAGGGTCAGGGTGAGGGGCTTTTGATCCTGTTGTAACCACGCACCACCCACGCCGCGCAGGGGCCTTTTGGCCCTTGCAGGGGAGCGGCTTGCTTGAAAAACGTGTTTTGCCCCGGGTCGACACAACCCAACTGGAGTCATGAGGGCTCACAAGGCCATTCCAATAAACGTCTGAATAAGTCGGAAATAACCATGCAGATGAAGAGTTCAGGTTTTACCCTCAAGCCGCTCGTTGCAAGCTTGCAACGACACCGTTTTGTGCCGCTGTATCTGGTTGCTCTGGGGATGAGCGCGGGCCAGTTGCAGGCAGCCGAAGTGACTGCAGCGGATGATTCGAGCGCCACCGTCAGCAGCGCTGATGCGGCGCCTGCGCCAGCCACTACACAGCTGGACCGGGTCGAAGTGACCGGCTCGGCGATCCGCCGGGTAGATGCCGAAACCGCCGTGCCCATCACCATCCTGCGCGCCGAGCAGTTGCGCAACGAAGGCGTGACTACCACTGCCGAGATCATGCAGCGCGTGACGGGCAACCAGTCATTGCGCAACTCGGCCAGCTCCGTGGGTTCCGGCACCGGGGGTTCGAGCTTTGCCGACATGCGCGGCATCGGTGCCAACAAGACCCTGGTGCTGCTTAACGGCCGCCGTTTGGGCAACAACGCCATCGACGGCTCCGCGGTAGACCTGAACACCATTCCGTTTGCCGCCATTGACCGCGTCGAAGTCTTGCGCGACGGTGCGTCGGCCTTGTACGGCACTGACGCGATTGGCGGTGTGATCAACTTCATCACCAAAAAATCCATGACCGACGGCACCCTGTCACTGGGCGGCGAAGGTGCAGACGCCAGTGGTGGCGGCGAAAGCCACGATATCAGCGGTAGCTGGGGCTACGGCGATCTGGAAAAAGACCGTTTCAACGTCATGGCCGTCGCCGGCTATAACAAGCAAAACGCCCTGCACGCCAAGGACCGCACGTTCGCCAGCAACTACGAACCGGGCCGCGGCCTGGATCAGACTTCCGGCACGTCCAACCCTGCCAACTGGAGCCAGGGCAATATCAATACCAACCCGCTGGCGGCCAATGGCTGCAACGGGGCAAACCTGGTCCTGCGCCAGGGGCTATGCCGCTATGACACGCGCAACTATATCGACCTGCTGCCAGAAACCGAGAAGACCTCCTTTTTCGGCAAGGCCACCGGCAAGATCACCGATGTCGACAACGTCAACCTGGAGTACTTCTGGGCCCGCAACAACAATGCCGTGGGTGTTGCCCCTGCCCCCCTGATCGGCGCCAGCATGGACCCGAGCTCGCCTTACTACCCGGGCAACGGCATAACCCCGGGTAGCAGCGATCCGTCCTTCGACCCTACGCAACCAATCGGCCTGAACTGGCGTGAAACCGCTGCCGGTGGCCGCCAGAGCAAAGACCAGAACACCAGCCAGCGTCTGGTATTGAGCTTCGATGGTGTGGCCAAGGGTTGGGATTACAATGTCGGCGCCTCGTACAACCAGAATCAGGTGAACTCCAGTGTGACGGGCGGTTACGCCAGCGACGCGGCCATGCTCAACGGCATTGCCGATGGCATCATCAACCCGTTCGGCCCGCAGACACCTGCCGGGCAGGCCTATATCGACGAGCACCAATATCACGGCCAGTACATGTCTTCGGTGGGCCGGGTCACCGGTATCGACGGGCGCATGAGCCGTGAGATCGGCGACTGGTTCGGCGCCGGTCCGTCCGGCCTGGCGATTGGCGGTGAATACCGTCAGGAGAAGTTCCACCAGACCTTCGATGGTTTTGTCGCGGATATTTCCAGCCTCGGCGCCGACCCTGACGCAAGCGTCTCGGGTGACCGTAACGTCAAGGCGGTGTACACCGAGCTGAACGTGCCCGTACTCGACAGCCTGGAACTGTCGGCCGCCGTGCGTCATGACAAATACAGCGACTTTGGCAGCACCACCAACCCGAAATACTCGTTCCGCTACCAGCCGATCAAGGAGCTGGTGGTACGCGGTGCCTACAGTGAAGGCTTCCGCGCACCGTCGCTGTACGAGCTGTACAACCCGCAGTACACCACTTACACCCAGGGCTACTACAACGATCCGCGCCTGTGCACCGGCGGCGTCGTGCAACCGGGCGGCAACGCCGGGCGCGACTGCGGCCAGCAGTTCCATAACCGCACCGGCGGCAACACCGAACTGTCCCCTGAAAAAGCCCGTAACGTGACCGTCGGTTTTGTCTACCAACCGGTGCGCAATCTGTCGATGGGTCTGGATTTCTGGTGGATTCACATCGCCAACCAGATTGCCGAGTTCCCGGAATCCACTGTCTTTGACGATCCCAACGCCTATGCTGACCGCTATATTCGCAATGCTGACGGCTCCCTGAACTACGTACAGACCGGCCTCGCCAACCTGGGTGCCGTTAAAACCAGCGGCGTCGATGTGTCGCTGGACTACAAGTTCCCCAACACCCCCTACGGTCAGTTCGGCCTTGGCCTGCAAGGCACCTATGTGTCGCGCTATGACTACCAGACCACCATTGGCGGCAGCTATACCGACAAAGTCGGCGCGTTCAAGGATGACGGCATGGTCGCGCGCTGGAAGCACGTGCTCAGCGGTACCTGGAATCTGGGCGCTTACCGGGCCTCGCTGGTCAACCGCTTCACCAGCGGCTATGACGATGCCGATCCGGACACCCACTCCCGTGTAGCGTCTTACACCTTGTGGGATATCTCCGGTGGCTACACTTTCAACAAGACCGTGGACCTGGATGCGGGGATCAAGAACATGTTCGACCGTAACCCGCCATTCTCCAACCAGGCCTACAACTTCCAGAATGGCTACGATCCACGTTACGCAGACCCAATGGGCCGTACGTTCTTCGCCCGTGCCACCTATCACTTCTGAGTGAGCACCGCTGCCGGCACACTCCGGCCGACAGCGGTTTAACTGCGAAATCGCGACCCCGCCGCGTTTTAACGCGCAATGCGGCGGGGATTTTTCCAGGCAGTCGATGGTTCTACACGCGGTACAAGGAAGCCCAATGATGTCTGCATTTTTCCTGCCCCTGCTCCGTTCGCTGCTGGTACCCGTGTTGTCTTGCGTGTGCCTGAGCGTCAACGCCGCGCCCGGCCATGCCCTGACGGTGTATGGCGAAGCGCCCAAATACCCGGCCAATTTCCAGCACTTCGACTTTGTAAATCCGGACGCGCCCAAAGGCGGTTCGCTGAGCCGCACGTCAATGGAAATCGGCCAGTTCACCTACCTGTCGCCCTATATCGACCAGGGCACCGGTGTGGCCCAGGTCGATCAATGGGTCAATGCCCCTCTGGCCTTCCGCTCGCTGGACGAGCCCTATACGGTCTACGCGCTTGTCGCGCAAAAAATCGAACGTGACCCCGATGGCCTGTGGGTACGCTTCTACCTGAACCCCAAGGCCCGTTTCGCGGATGACACACCGATCACTGCGCAGGACGTGGCCTTTACCTACGATACCCTGATGACCAAAGGCAGCCTGAGCTATCGCATGCTCTACGGCGAGGTCAAGGACCGGGTCATCGAAGGCCCGCTGCAAATCCGCTTCGACTTCAAGAACAACCAGAACCGCACCCTGGCCCTGGACCTGGCGAGCATGCACGTGCTGCCGGAACACTGGTGGAAGACCCGCGACTTTGCCGCCGGCGGCGGCTACGAGCCACCGCTGGGCAGCGGCCCGTATGCGGTCTCCCAGGTTGATCCGGGGCGCAGTGTCAGCTTTGAACGCAACAAAACCTGGTGGGCCAAAGACTTGCCGGTGAGCAAAGGCCTGTACAACTTCGATCGCCTGAAAGTGATGTTCTACAGCGACATCGACGTGGCCCGCGAGATGCTCAAAGCCGGGGCGTTCGATTACAACCGCGAGTTCTCCGCCACCGGGTTCAGCATCGGCTACGCCAGCCCGGTGCTTAGCGACGGGCGCCTGCAAAAAGGCGTGTTCGCCAAGGAAAAACCCAGTGCCGCCCAGGGGTTTACCTTCAACCTGCAAAACCCGTTTTTTCAGGACCGCCGGGTACGCGAGGCGCTGAGCCTGCTATGGGATTTTGAGTGGACCAACAAGCAGATGATGCGCAATTTTTATGTGCGCGCGCAGAGCTACTTCCCGAAAAGCGAAATGTCCGCCACGGCCCTGCCCGATGCGCGTGAGCTGGAAATTCTCGAACCCTTGCGCGGGCAGATCCCCGATGAAGTATTCACCCAGGTGTACCAGGCGCCGAAAACCGATGGCAGCGGCTATATCCGCGATAAACAGCTGCAAGCCCTGGCGCTGCTCAAGGAAGCCGGCTGGACACCGAAAGACAACCTGCTGGTCAACGCCAGGGGCGAACCCCTGCGCTTTACCTTTCTCGACAGCCCCAGCGGCTTCGATCGCATGGTCCTGCCCTGGAAACGCACCCTGGCGCAGATCGGCATCACCATGGACATCCGCAAGGTCGACTCGGCGCAGTACATCAACCGCACCAACGCCCGCGACTACGACATGATGGTCGGCCAGTTCCCCCGCAACGGCCAACCGATTGTTTCGCCGGGCCGCGAGCTGTACGACATGTTTGGCTCACGCAGCGCCACCCAGGCCGGTGCCTCCAACAACATGGTGCTGCGCAACCCGGCCGTCGACAAACTGATCGACGGCGTGGTGCAGGCCAACAGCCGCAGCGAGATGGTCCACTACACCCGCGCCCTCGACCGTGTACTGCTGTGGAACTACTACATGATCCCGCACTACTACTCGGTGGGTACCCCGACGGTGTACCTGAACCGCTTCGGCCAGCCCGCCAAGGAGGCCAAGTTCGATGAAGGCCTGGACACCTGGTGGGAAGTCAGCAAAACCCCGTTAACCAACGCGGCGTATGGCCAGGCCAGCGCACAGCCGGAGGGTCATTGAGATGCTGCATTACATCAGCCGTCGCCTGTTACTCATCATCCCCACCCTGCTGTGCATTCTGGTGGTCAACTTTCTGATCGTGCAGGCCGCCCCCGGTGGCCCGGTGGATCAAGCGATTGCCCGCTTGCAGGGCTTCGGCGGCTCGGCGGTGGGCGGTGGTGGCGGGGAAATGGCCGCGTCCGCAGCCGGTGCCAGCCGCAGCAGCCGCGGTCTTGACCCGGCGCTGATCGAAGAAATCACCAAGCATTACGGCTTCGACAAACCCATGCACGAGCGTCTGTGGCTGATGCTCAAGAACTACGCGCAACTGGATTTCGGCACCAGCTTCTTTCGCGGCGCCAAGGTCACCGACCTGATCGTGGAAAAGCTGCCGGTGTCGATCTCGCTGGGTTTGTGGGCAACACTGATCACCTACCTGATTTCAATTCCGCTGGGCATCCGCAAAGCCATCCACAACGGCAGCGCCTTCGATGTATGGACCAGCACCGCAATCATCATCGGCTACGCCATGCCGGCATTTCTGTTCGCCATTCTGTTGATTGTGGTGTTTGCCGGCGGCAGTTATGTCAGCTGGTTCCCGGTGCAGGGCATTGTCTCGGACAACTTCGACAGCCTGAGTTTCTTCGGCAAGATCGGCGACTACCTGTGGCACATGGTGCTGCCCGTATCGGCGCTGGTGATCGGCGGTTTTGCCACGCTGACCATCCTTACCAAAAACAGCTTCCTCAACGAAATCAGCCGCCAGTATGTGGTGACCGCGCGGGCCAAGGGCCTGACCGAGCGCCGTGTGCTCTACGGCCATGTGATGCGCAACGCCATGTTGCTGGTGGTGGCCGGGATTCCCCAGGCCCTGATCGAAGTGTTCTTTGCCGGTTCACTGTTGATTGAAACCATCTTCAACCTCGACGGTATCGGCCGCATGAGCTACGAAGCGGCAGTGTCGCGGGACTACCCGGTGGTGTTCGGCACACTGTTTCTGTTCACCCTGTTCGGCCTGCTGATCAAGCTGATCGGCGACCTGTGCTACACCCTGCTCGACCCCCGTATCGATTTCTCGGCGAGGACTGCCTGATGTTTACCCTCTCTCCTCTAGGCCGTCGCCGCCTCAAGCACTTCAAGGCCAACCGCCGTGGCTGGTGGTCGCTGTGGATCTTTATCGGGCTGTTTGTGGTGTGCCTGGGCGGTGAGCTGATTGCCAACGACAAGCCCCTGGCGATTCACTACAAGGACAGCTGGTACTTTCCGATTGTCAGCAGTCACCTCGAAACCGATTTCGGCGGCGAGCTGCCCTTCGAACCGGACTACCGCAGCGACTATGTGCGCAAGCTGATTACCGATCAGGGCGGCTGGATGCTGTTCGCGCCGATTCCGTTCAGCTACGACACGGTCAACTACGACCTCCAGGAACCCTCGCCCAGCCCGCCGAGCGCGACCAACTGGCTGGGCACTGACGACCAGGCCCGGGACGTGCTGGCCCGGGTGATATTCGGCGCACGGATCTCCATTCTGTTTGCCTTGATCCTGACGGCCATCAGCACCGTGGTCGGCATTACCGCCGGCGCCCTGCAAGGCTTCTACGGTGGCCTGGTCGACCTGCTTGGCCAACGGGTGCAGGAAATCTGGGCCGGGTTGCCGGTGCTGTACCTGCTGATCATTTTGTCCGGCTTTGTGGCGCCGAGTTTCTGGTGGTTGCTGGGCATCATGGCGCTGTTCAGCTGGCTGGCCCTGGTGGACGTGGTGCGCGCCGAGTTCCTGCGCGGGCGCAGCCTGGAATACGTCAAGGCCGCGCGGGCATTGGGCCTGACTGACGGCGCACTGATGCGCCGGCATATCCTGCCCAACGCCATGACCTCCACCCTGACCTACCTGCCCTTTATCCTGACCGGCGCAATCGCCACCCTCACCGCCCTGGATTTTCTCGGCTTCGGCATGCCGCCGGGCAGCGCCTCGCTGGGCGAACTGATCGGCCAGGCCAAGCACAACCTGCAGGCGCCGTGGCTGGGCCTGACCGCGTTCTGTGCGCTGGCGCTGATCCTGTCGCTGCTGGTGTTTATCGGCGAAGCCTGCCGCGATGCCTTCGATCCCCGGACCTGAGAATTGACATGACCAACACACTGATAGAAATCCGCGATTTGCGCGTGAGCTTTGCAGGGGCAGAAGTGGTTCACGGCCTCAACCTCGATATCCGCCGCGGCGAGTGCATGGCGCTGGTGGGCGAGTCGGGCTCGGGCAAGTCGGTAACGGCGCACTCGATCCTGCGCCTGCTGCCGGGCAAAGACGTGCAGACCCAAGGCAGCATCCGTTATGCCGGCACCGATCTGGTTACGGCCAGTGACAGCCAGTTGCGCAACTTGCGCGGCAACCGCATTGCGATGATTTTTCAGGAGCCGATGACCTCGCTTAACCCGTTGCACACGGTGCAAAAGCAGATCAGTGAAATCCTGGTCACCCACAAGGGCCTGAAAAACCGGGCAGCGCGGCAACGCACCCTGGAGCTGCTGGAACTGGTGGGCATCCGTGAACCGGCCAAGCGCCTCAATGCTTATCCGCACCAACTGTCCGGCGGGCAGCGCCAGCGGGTAATGATTGCGATGGCCCTGGCCAACGAACCGGAGCTGTTGATTGCCGATGAACCGACCACGGCACTGGACGTGACGGTGCAGCAAAAAATCCTCGAGCTGCTGATCGACCTGCAACAGCGCCTGGGCATGTCCTTGCTGCTGATCAGCCACGACCTCAACCTGGTACGCAAAATCGCCCAGCGCGTATGCGTGATGCGCGGCGGCGAGATTGTCGAGCAGGCCAGTTGCGCGGCGCTGTTCCGCGAGCCGAAACACCCCTACAGCCGCATGCTGATCGAGGCCGAGCCTAGCGGTAGCCCGGTGCCCGGCGAATACCGGCATAACCTGCTGGAGGTCAGCGACCTGAAGGTCTGGTTCCCCCTGCCCAAGCCGCTGTTCAGCCGCGAACGACACTATATCAAGGCGGTGGACGGGGTCAGTTTTGAGCTGAAAAAGGGCCGCACCCTGGGCATTGTCGGCGAGTCCGGCTCGGGCAAGTCGACCCTTGGCCAGGCAATCTTGCGGCTGGTGGATTCCGAGGGTGAAATCCGTTTTGGCAACAAGCAACTGAACATCCTCAGCCAGAACCTGCTGCGCCCGCTACGCCGGCAGATGCAGGTGGTGTTCCAGGACCCGTTTGGCAGCCTGAGCCCGCGCATGTCGGTGCAGCAGATCATCAGCGAAGGCTTGCTGGCCCATGATATTGGCACGGAGCAGGAGCGCGAGGCGGCGGTGATCCGGGTTCTGCAGGAAGTGGGCCTGGACCCGCAAAGCCGCCATCGCTACCCCCATGAGTTCTCGGGTGGCCAGCGCCAGCGCATCTCCATTGCCCGGGCGCTGATCATGGAACCGGACTTGATATTGCTCGACGAGCCGACTTCGGCGCTGGACCGCACGGTGCAAAAACAGGTGGTCGACCTGCTGCGCGACCTGCAAGCGCGGCATGGCCTGACCTACCTGTTTATCAGCCACGACCTGGCGGTGGTGCATGCCCTGGCCCACGACATGATCGTGATCAAGGACGGCAAGGTGGTGGAACAGGGGGATGCGCAGTCCATCTTCGATAACCCGCAACACCCCTATACCCGGGAACTGTTGCAGGCCAGCAGCTTGAAGACAAAGGAAACTGCGCTGGCCGATGTTGTGTAGCCGCTGACGAGCGGAGCGAGGCTGCGTCCGGTTTGGTGCGCCACTGCGACGCAGCAGTCGCAAAAACAGACACCTCGCAGTACCAGTTTAATCCGCTCCTCAGGTTTTACGGGGGGACGCAATGCTGGCAACGCAAGCCTTTTCGGTGGGAGCGGGCTTGCTCGCGATGGCATCACCTCGCTGTAATTGAAGGATCGCGTCGCCCGGATCGCGAGCAAGCCCGCTCCCACAGGTCAGGCGGTCAACTCCACAGGCTGCGTATCCGCGCCACTGCCCGTGACAACAAGGCTGTGGCCTTGTAGCAAAGGCAATCGGTGTCAGGCACATACCGCGCAGCGGTGCGCACCAGCCCCAAAGCGACCAGGTCGCGGGTAAAAGAAACTCTGGAGGCATAGAAGGTCTTGCTTGCCCAAGCCGACGCCACAAGGTAAGCCAGGCTCCAGAGCAGCACCCCCCAGTGATAGTAGTGCTGGACGCAGTGGTTTACGGTATCCATTACAGCCGCGACGCGGGAATCATTCCTGGCAAACAGGTACACGCCCCATACAGCCAGCAAAAAGCTTATCAGCCCCCAGTCAAAGAGTCGCCGCGTATTGATTTTCAGGCTTTGGCAACGCGCTCGTCGCTTCGAGCGGATCGGCACAATCTGGATATCACGGATATGGATAACATTGCCGTGGATGCGCTGATCGTTACTGGACCAGGTCACATCCCCAACCTTGCGGGTCCAGTACTGGCCGTTAAAGCACTTGAAACCCAGCAGAGTAAACCACGGGTGCAACTCGAATTTGTCTAGTGCCTTATCGGTGAAGATCAGCACACATCGAGGGGATATGGAGGCAGTGGTGTGGCCCGGGGAATGCTCGAACAAATCCAGGGTGTACAGGCGGCCCTGGGTGTTGACCTTGAAAAGGCGCTGTTGGAAATCGCTGACAGACACTTTGGAATAATGAATCAAGGCTTTGGGTTTACAAAACAGCTTCACAGGCAGTTCAGTCCAGAAAAGCCGTACAGCCTAGAGCAGTTTTTGGCCAATGGCCACTATCTAGCGAGCAAGACTCAGGGCGCTTGCACTGCTCAGCCCTCATATCTCCAAATAGAATATATAAATCGTTTTATATTCTTTTTTAAAAGCTAATTTTCCTGCAAGACTCTCGTCATAAATCTTCCAACTCATGATGAGAACGAAATGAAAACATTCACTGCCCTCACCGCCCTGACCCTGGCTGTTTTGTCTGGCCTGGCCCACGCCGATCGTCTGGATGACATCAAAAAATCCGGTGTGCTGCGCGTGGCGTCCTTTGACAGCAACCCGCCCTTTGGCTTTGTCGATGCCAAAAGCAAGCAGATCGAAGGCCTCGACGTGGACTACGCCAAGGCCATCGCCGACAAGCTGGGCGTGAAGTTGCAGTTGCAGCCGACCAACCCGGCCAACCGCGTACCGCTGCTGGTCGCGAACAAAGTCGACCTGGTGCTCGCCAACTTCACCATCACCCCCGAGCGGGCCGAGCAGGTGAATTTCAGCATTCCGTACTTCGCTTCGGGCCAGCAATTTATCGTCAAGAAAGGCACCCTCACATCCCCCGACGAGCTGAACAAATGGCGCGTGGGCGTGGACAAGGGCACGGTCAACGAAGGCGTATTGCGCGAGAAGTTCCCCGGCGCCAAAGTGGTGGCCTACGATGACACCCCGTTCGCCTTCACTGCCCTGCGCAACGGCAACGTCCAGGCCATCACCCAGGACGGCCCGAAGCTGATCGGCCTGCTGGCCAATGTGCCGGACAAGGACAAATACGAAGTGCCGCCCTTCACCATTTCCAATGACCTGATCGGCGTCGGTATTCCCAAAGGCGAGGCGCGCCTGACCGAGGTGGTCAACCAGACCCTCACCGACCTCGAAGCCCAGGGCAAGGCCCAGGGCATTTATGACGCCTGGTTCGGCCCGACCACCAAGACCCCGCTGACCCGCCTGTACAAGATTGGCGACAAGAGCTAAGCCTCCTTCGCGACACCCTCAGCCCGTCACGGTCAACCGGACGGGTTTGCTCGTTTCTGGATGGACGCTGTTTCTATGTTCGGTGAACTGCTTGCCCCGCAATACCTGCACTGGTTGCTCGATGGTTTTGTCCTCACCCTGATCCTTTCCCTGCTGACCTGCCTGGTGGCGACAGGGCTGGGGTTTTTACTGTGCCTGGCACGCCTCTCGCCTTTGCGTGTGTGGTCATGGCCGGCACGGGCCTACCTGGCCCTGTTTCGCAATACGCCGCTGCTGGTGCAGCTGTTTTTCTGGTACTTCGGGGTCACGGCCATGCTGCCCGAAGGGCTGGTGATGTGGCTCAACCAGCCCCGCAGCCTGTCCCTGGGCCTGTTTGAAATTGAATGGCCGTCGTTTGAATTTCTCGCCGGGTTCTGGGGGCTGATGCTCTACACCGCCGCCTTCATTTGCGAAGAGTTTCGTGCAGGCGTCAGCTCGGTGCGCGTAGAACAACGGGCGGCGGGCCTGGCACTGGGCCTGCGGCCGGCACAGGTGTGGCGCTATATCGTGTTCCCGCAGGCGCTGCGCACGGCGTTGGGGCCGTTGCTGGGGCAGTACATGAATGCCCTGAAAAACTCGTCACTGACCATGGCCATCGGTTTGGCCGAACTGTCCTATGCCTCGCGGCAAGTCGAGACCGAAACCTTCAAGACCTTCCAGGCCTTCGGTTTTGCCACCCTGCTGTATGTGGCCAGCATTGCCTTGATCGAAGTGCTTGGCCAATTGATTGCCCGCAGCAAGTGGTATCGCCAGGGAGTGGTGTAAGTCATGGATTTTTCGGTTATCAGCGACAATTTTTCGTATTTTATGCTCGGCGCCTGGCCCAACGGACAGTTGGGCGGCGCGGCACTGACGCTGTTGCTCAGCCTGTTGTCAGGGATCATTTCGGCATTCCTGGGGCTGGTGCTGGGTATTGCACTGGTGATGATTCGCGGCAAAACGCGCTGGTTGCTGCTGGGGGTACTGGGCTTTTTGCGCGCAATTCCGGTGGTGATGCTGATTTTCTGGAGCTACTTCCTGCTGCCCATCCTGTTCAAGGTTGATGTACCCGCGCTGGCCACCGTGGTATGTGCACTGTCGCTGATAGGCGGTGCGTACCTGGCGCACTCGGTGTATGCCGGGATCAGCAGCCTGCCGCCCGGGCAATGGGCGGCAGGCACGGCGCTGGGCCTGGGCAAGTGGCAGGTGCTGCGCCTGATCATCCTGCCCCAGGCCTTGCCGATGATGTTGCCGTCCTTTCTCAACCAGTGGATTTCACTGATCAAGGACACTTCGCTGGCGTATGTGATCGGCGTGGGAGAACTGTCGTTTGTCGCCACCCAGATCAGCAATCGGGTGATGGTGCACCCCACCGAAATATTCCTGTTTGTGGCGCTGGTGTACTTTGTGTTTTGCAGCAGCCTGGATCTGATTGCCAATCGTTGGGTGCGAAAACCTGCATAAAACATGTAGCAGCTGCCGAGGAACGAGGCTGCGTTCGGCGGCGCAGCCGTCGTAGAGTCAGAATGCACGGTGTGTCAGGTTAACCGCGAACTCAGGTTTTACGGCGGCTGCGCCGCCGAACGCAGCCTCGTTCCTCGGCAGCTGCTACGGTTTATGCCAGGGTTGCGATCATCGCCCAAATCGGCACAAACCCCATTGGCAACCACACGGCCAGTCGCGGCCGATACGGCAACAGCATCAGCAGGCTAAAACCACTCAGCGAGAGCAGGCCAAACCAGCCCACCGGCCCCATTGCCCAGCCCCAGGCCTGCGCGCAAAACCACAAGCTGAGCCCCAGGCTCAGCCAACCTGCAGCCCTTAGCCCACGCCGTAACTGCGTCGACGGCGGCTTGCCCCACACCTGTTTGTAATGGCGCTCCAACCCCTGGCACAAGGCAAGCATGCCGACATAGGCAAAACCCAGTGCCGCAAAAAAATCAGCCAGCATCTCAATTCACCTCGGCCATGACGGCGGTCTTTTTGCGCGGCACCCGCTCCACCGCCGGTTGCGATACTTTCCAGCACGCCCACAACAACATGGCGCCCAGGGCCATCGCGGTCAGCTCAACGCCCATGCTGCTGGGCAGCGCCCAAGGCCGATTGACGGTGAACACACTCAACAACGGCAAGCTCAGGCACATCAACCCCGCCAGCCCCAGTTGCTCGCGCCAGGCCTGCATGCGCGGGCGCAGCAAGGCATGGACACAACTCAACGCCCACACACCAAAGAACACATTCAACTCAGCATCAGCCCGTTCGGCCATTCCCGACGGCAACAGCCGGTTGCCCCACAACAGGCTGATACAAGCCAGGCTCAAGCCGGCCATAACGGTGACGTTGATCGCCTCGACCAGACGGTAAAGCACCTGGGCAACCCGACCTTCGCTGGCGTATTTGCGCCGCCGCTTGACGGTGAACAGCACCAGCCCGCTGGCAATCATGGCGCTGCTGATCAGGCCGCAAACAAAGTACAGCCAGCGCATCGGGTAGCCGCCGAACTGGGCAAAGTGCAGCCCGGAAATCACCCGGTGGGTAAGCACCGTGGGGCGCATCTCTGTGGGGCCGGACAACTGCTCGCCGGTGACGCCGTCAAAGCGCATGCCCTGGCCCTTGGTCAGGGCAATACGGTTGCCCAGGATCGGACGAATCTGGATTTCGGCATTGCTCATCCCGGGGTTGCTGATGCTGATCCCGCCCAACGGCCCCATGACCGCCCGGGCCTGGCTCAGCAACGGCCCCAGGGCTACCAGCGGTGCAGGCTCTGCGGTTGCCGGGCGCTGCACGGCAACGCTGGCCGGCGTCTTGTCCTGCGCCTTGAAAAAGGCCTCGCGGTCGCCATCGAACAACGCGTCCATCGCCGCCGGCATATAGATCACCAGGAAAATCGCCAGCCCGGTGTAGGTGATCATCAAGTGAAAAGGCAGCAACAGCACGGCACTGGCGTTATGCGCGTCAAGCCACGAGCGCTGGCCTTTGGCGGGACGGAAGGTGAAGAATTCCTTGAAGAATTTTTTGTGGATCACGATGCCGCTGACCAAAGCCGCCAGCATGCCCATGGCCAGCGCACCGACCAGGTAGATGCCGATCATGCGCGGCATGTGCAAGGTGAAGTGAAACAGAAAGAAAAACCGCCCCCCTACTGTTTCCCGCACCGGCATCACTTCGCCGGTGTCAGGGTCCAGGGTCACCGACACGCCATCACGGCGCCCGCCGGTAGAAGCCTGCAATTGCGGCGAACGCTCATAGGGCAGGCTGATGCCCCACTGCTTTGCGTCGGCCTTGTGGGCCTGCAGGTAAGTCAGTGCCCGTTGCGCGGCCTGCTCGTCGGTCAACTGATGGGCCGGCAGCTCGGGGGTCATCCAGTTGTCGATCTCCTGATCGAACACGGCCAGGCTGCCGGTCAAAAAGATCACGAACAACAACCAGCCGACGATCAGGCCGCCCCAGGTGTGCAGCCAGGCCATGGATTGGGTCAGGGTCTGTTTCATCCCAGTTGCTCCAGCAGTTGCGGCCAAAAACCGATGGCGGCCAGGGGCACGGCAAGTACCGCGCCCATCCAGGCCGACCACTGGTGGCGGGCAGCAAATGCCCACAGAATGGCGAAGGTGTAGATCACAAATGACAACAGGCTGGCGACGATCATCGCGTCCACCTTGTCCAGCGGCAGCAGCCGCGCCAAGGCAGCGGTAAAGGCATAGGTAAAGACATAGCCGCCGACTAGTGCTGCCAGGGTGCGGGACACGATCGGCGCCCAGGCCGACGTTGCAAGTTTCATTTTTTCAATCCCTTATCAAGCTCCGGCTTTTTGCCCGTGCCAGATGCGACAACGGCGCGACACCCGTTTTCACGGATATCGCGCCTGCATGGGTCACAGTGTGATCAGAACGAACTGGTCACCGAGGCAAAGTACGCCCGGCCCGCTTCGTTGTAGGTTTGCGCCCCCGCTTCATCGGCATTGCCCTTGCGATACAGCTGTTTGTCGAACAGGTTGTTGATGCCCACCCGCACGCTGAAGTTTTTATTGAACTCATAGCCGCTGCTCAGGCCCACCAGACCGTACGGGTCGACCGGCTTCTGCACGGATTTGTCGAGTGCTTCGTTGGCGCGGTTGTTGCGCTTGGGCGCTTCCTGCTTGCCGTAGTAAGTGCCGCTGACCTGGAACGACAGTTTTTCGGTGGCGTACCAGTCGAGCATGGTGTTGAGGGTGTATTTGGGGATGATGCTCAGCGGGTCGCCGGTTTCCTTGTCCTTGCTTTCGATCATGTAGGTCAGGTTGGTGTTCCAGTCCAGATCCTCGCGCAGGCTGACAAACAGGTTGCCTTCCACCCCTTGCACGATGGCCTTGCCGCTGTTTTCCCATTGCAGCACGCGACGGCCGTTGGGCAGTCGGAATGCCGCTTCGTTGCTGGCATTGATCTTGTTCTGGTAGTCGTTGCGGAAATAGGTACCGCTGGTGCGCCAGGTGCCCTTGTCGAACGCCAGGCCGATCTCCTTGTTGACGCTGATTTCCGGCTTGAGGTCCGGGTTACCGACCAGATAGCAGCCACCGATGTTCACTTCCACCGAGCTGCAACCCGCGCCACGGCTGTACAGCAGGTAGTTGGGGTTGGACTGGTACAGGTTCGGGGTTTTGTAGGCCCGGGCGATGCCGCCCTTGATGCTCAGCTCATCGGTGATCTGGTGCGAGGCATTGAGGCTCGGGCTCCAGTTGCCGCCAAATTCGCTGTGATGGTCGAAACGCACGCCGGGAGTGACGATGGTTTTGGCACCGGCTTCGATATTGTCCTCGACGTAGAACGCATAGCTGTTGGCCGTGGATTTGGTTTCGGTGCGGTCAGTGCCCGGCAGCGCCGCGCTGCCGTCGGCACCCGGGTCCCAGCTTTGCGGGCGCAGCGAACCCGGGTCATTGAGTGACTCGTAGAGGTACTCGCCGCCCAGCGTCAGCACCTGGGCGGTGCCCATGTTCAATGGCAGGTTGACTTCGCCGGTGGCGCGGGTGTTGCGCAGGCGCGATTCGAACCTGCCGGCACTTTCGGAGGGTGCGCCTTCGCCATAACCGGCCAGACCTTCGTTGAGGCGGGCGTTACGGGTCAGGTCATGGGTCAGCGAGGCCTTGGTGGAGCCCCAGTCGAACGAACCATTGTGGGTGGCCGAGAAGGTGCTGCGTTGCAGTACGCTGGTTTCCTTGCCGGTCAGGCTGTTGACGAAGTCACCCCCGCTGTTGAGCATGGTGTCGCCGGCAAAAATATTGCCCTGACGGCTGTAACTGGCTTCCAGGTCCAGGGTTTGCTCGGGGGTGAACTGCCAGCTGAGCAAGCCGTTGACGTCCTTGTTGCGCACGCCTTCGCGCCCCGCCACTACGCTGTCGGGGGAGGCCTGGGCGGCGGTGTTGATACCCGGGTCATCGGCGTCGGTCTTGTTCAGGCCGCCATACACACGAAACACCAGATCATCCGTGATCGGCCCGCTGAGGTTGAAGTTGGTACGCTTGCTCACGCCTTCGGCGTCGTCTTCGGGCGCCAGGTAGTAGGCGGTCAACGAGCCGCTGAGCTTGCTCGAAGGGCGCTTGGTGATGATATTGACCACCCCGCCCATTGCCCCGGAACCGTAGCGTGCCGCTGCCGGGCCGCGCAGGATCTCGATGCGCTCGACCTCTTCGGCCGGTACCCAGTTGGTTTCCCCACGGGTATCGCGGTCGCCGCTCCAGCCATAGCGCTGGGCATTGCGCGAAGAAGACGGCTTGCCATCAATCAGGATCAGGGTGTTTTCCGGGCCCATGCCGCGCAGGTCGATCTGGCGGTTGTTGCCGCGGGCACCGCTGGAGCTGTTGCCGGTGAGGTTGACCCCCGGTTCGCGGCGGATGATATCGGACAGGTCATTGGCCGGCGGGCGCTTTTTGATATCTTCGGCGGTGATGATCGACACCCCCGGCGCTTGCTTCAATTCCTGTGCAGCGGTGCCCAGTACGCGGGTTTCTTCAAGTTGCAGCGCCTGGCGGGTACCATCCACCGGCAAATCGGTGGCCTCTACCGGTACTTCGTCACGCTCGCGCTCAAGTGCGTCAGCGAGCAATGTGGGCGAAGCCAGAGCGGCCATGAAAGCCAGTGAAAGATGACTGCGGTTGAATCGAGACGACATGTCCAGTTGATCCCTTAACAATGGAGTGTGCTCAGCAGGCCAAAGGCTGGAAATCGCTGACGCACGACCTCGAAAGGACACAACGTTTTTTAGCGCTCCCCGGCACTGCCAGGGCTGCGATGATAAACACTCTCATTTGAGAGTAAAGCGCAGCTGACAACAATCCTCATTCGCAAGTTCCGCAATCCCTTTGTTTTAGAGCCTTTTCCTACATAAAAAAATTAATACAAATTGCAACAATGCCCTCAGATCAAGAAATCCCCTGCCCTGTACAATCCTTCATCCTACTTTTTTTGAGCCTTATCGCCATGACTGACGAACTGCACATCACTGACCTGCTACCCGGCGACGGTAAAGCCGTGGTCAAGGGCGCCCTGATTACCACGCACTACACCGGCTGGCTCGAAGACGGCAGGGTATTTGACTCTTCGCATCAACGCGGCAAGCCGTTCCAGTGCGTGATTGGCACCGGGCGAGTGATCAAGGGTTGGGACATCGGCCTGATGGGCATGAAGGTCGGCGGCAAGCGCACACTGCAGGTGCCCGCACACCTGGCGTATGGTGAAAGAAGCATGGGCGCGCATATCACACCGAACTCCAACCTGCGATTTGAGATCGAACTGCTGGAAGTGCTGACGCGCGACGACTAAGCGCTGCGATAAGTTGCACATTAATAGGAGTTGAACGCTGGTGAATCGATTTTTCAGGTGTTTTTTACCGATTATACCGCTAGTGGCACTGGCAGGTTGCAGCAGTCAGGGCACGCAGACACTGCCAAGCCTGACGCCCGACCAGACCCGTGCCCGCATCGTGCAACTGCTGCCGGCCAAGACTGCGGACCGCGCGGGCTGGGCGACTGATATCCAGGTGGCGTTCACGGCCCAGGGCCTGGCCCCCACCGATGAAAACCTGTGTTCTGTGCTGGCCGTGACCGAGCAGGAGTCGACCTTCCAGGCCGACCCGCCGGTGCCGGGGCTGGCCAGGATCGCCCGCAGTGAAATCAATCGCCGCGCCGGCAAGCTGCATATCCCCGAGTTTGTGGTGCGCAGTGCGCTGAACATCACCTCTCCCGACGGCAAAACCTACAATCAACGCCTGGACACGGCCCGCACCGAAGGCCAGTTGAGCGCCATTTTTGATGATTTCATCGGCATGGTACCGCTGGGCAAAAGCCTGTTTGGCGGCTTGAACCCGGTACACACCGGTGGGCCGATGCAGGTCAGTATCGCCTTTGCCGAAAAACGCGCCCGGGACTACCCCTACCCCGTGGCCCGCTCCATCCGCCAGGAAGTCTTCACCCGCCGCGGCGGCATGTATTTCGGCATCGCTCACCTGCTCGGCTATCCGGTGGGCTACAACCAGTCGCTGTACCGTTTTGCCGACTTCAATGCGGGCTGGTACGCCAGCCGCAATGCCGCTTTTCAGAATGCCGTCAGCCGTGTGTCTGGCATCCCGCTGGCACTGGATGGCGACCTGACTATTCCGGGCTCTTACGCGGTTGGCTCCACCGAGCTGGCTGTACGCGCCCTTGGCAAGCAGTTGGGCCTGAGCCATAACGCTATCCGCCGTCAGCTCGAAAAAGGCGACAGCCTGGAGTTCAACGAAACCGATCTGTACCAGGACGTGTTTGCCCTCGCCGACCGCCAGCAGGGCAAGCCGCTGCCGCGAGCGGTATTACCGGGCATCACCCTGCAAAGCCCGAAAATCACCCGCAACCTGACCACCGCCTGGTTTGCCCAGCGGGTTGATGAACGGCGCCAGCGGTGCATGAGCCGGGCAGCGGCCAGCCGTTGAATTTCTGTGGGAGCGAGCCTGCTCGCGAGGGTATCGACACGATCTACCTCACAGACCTTGTCGTCAGCATCGCGAGCAGGCTCGCTCCCACAAAGAAGAGGGGCGCAGGCCTGCGGGCAAACGCACAGCTAAAATGCTACAAATTATGTAGCCAGCGCATGCAGGCCTTGTAGTCCATTGGGCAGGCTGCGATAAGCTGCGCCGCAAGTTCAATCAACAGTCATCAGGAATAATTGATATGTGCGTGGTTTTTGCATGAAATGGCTCAAAGGCATCATTCTGGGAGTCATCCTGCTGGCAGTCGGCGCAGTGGCGCTGGGGCTGTTTTACTTTCTGCCCCAGCACGATGTGGTGATGGTCACGGGGGTTGAGGTCAAGCGCATGGATCACAACGGCGTGATCAGCGCAGAAAACCCGGCCGACGGCCCGACCCGCGATGTGTACTTCATCAATACCGAGGATCCGGTGACCAAGGAGGTCATGGTTTATCGCAACGAAGACACCGGCTGGTCCTTCCCCTGGTATTTCAAGTTCGATTCTGCCGATATCCAGGCCAAGGCCCAGGGTTACTCCCGCGATGCCAACCAGCTGGCGCTGATCCGCTACTACGGCTGGCGTATCAAGATCTTCTCGGTATTTCCCAATATCACCGCGATTGAGGCCACCAACAGCCGCGACGAGCCCTTCCCATGGTTCAACACGGTGTTCTTCAGCGTGCTGGCACTGCTTTTGATCGTGATTGCCGTCTTTATCAAGCGTCGCGTCAAACGTCGCCCGCAAATGCCGGTCAACTGATCGCTGCGCCCCTTCGGGGGCGCATTCACGGGGGCGTCAATCGCTGACGTCCACCAGCGGCACATTGCCCCTGCCGCCACGCCGGCTCTGCATCCACTCATTGATCCCCGCGGAAAACCCCGCGGGTGCCTTGCGCCCGAACGAGCGCGACAGGTCGAGAATGGTCTGCTGGCTCAAGGCTTCTTCCATACGCTTCTGTGCCGTGATCATGGCACCGTGAATAGCGCAGGTGCCTTGCGTTGCCCACGGCGGCGCGTCGCCCTCGAACAGCGCGCAGCGACCACGCACTTCGCGACACTCGAACATGGCCTTGCGCCCGTCGATGGCCTGGGCGATATCCAGCATCGAGATCTCTTGCGCGAGCCGACCCAATCTAAAGCCCCCACGCACGCCCTCGGTTGCGATCACCAACCCGGCCTTGGCCAGTTTGGTGAAAATCTTCGCCAGGTACTCATGGGGCACGCCTTGCAGATCGGCGAGCTCGCGCACACTGGCCTCCCGGCTGTCGCCCAGATCATCGACCAGAAACAACAGGCAGTGGATGCCGTACTCGACCCCCGCGCTATAGAACGCCATATCAACTCCGACTGATTCATTCCAGACAAAGCTATCAGCAGCCCCCTGTTGAGGCAAATTCAGCCTTGGCAAAAGCGCCTTCTACTCTTCACAAATTACATTTCAATTACTTTGCATCTAATTGAAATTAATAGTCTTTACAGATCAAAAACACAGACCACAAATAATTCCCGGCAGGACAGGCCTTGCCAATCTATAACTACGACAACTATAGTCGTAGTTATCGAGCAGCCCAACGGCACAGCTCACAGCCCCCTCATGACCCGGGAATGACTTATGAAAAAGACTATCTTGATTATCGGCGCAGGCTTCGGCGGTTTCTGGAGTGCCCTGAGTGCCGTGCGCCTGCTCGACCAGCACGACCGCCAGGACATCAGCGTGCAAGTACTCGCCCCTGTGGCCGAGCTTAGGGTGCGTCCACGCTTCTATGAACCGCAGGTCCACACAATGCGCACCTCGTTGACCCAGCTGTTTGAGGCTACCGGCGTGCAGTTCATTCCCGGCCTGGCCCGGCAGATTGACGTTGCACAGCACACCGTCACTTATCAGGACCCGGCCGGGATGACGGCCACACTGGGCTACAGCGCGCTGGTGCTGGCGGCCGGCAGCCAACTCAACCTGCCGGATATCGAGGGTTTGCAGGCGCACGCCTTCAATGTCGACTCAATTGAACAGGCCGAACGCCTGGAAACCCATATGCAACGCCTGGCGGCCTTGCCCGACACTCCGGCACGCAGCACGGTGGTGGTTGCAGGTGGCGGCTTTACCGGTATCGAAACGGCCTGTGAAATGCCCGCGCGCCTGCGCGAAATCCTCGGTGCCGATTGCCAGCCACGGGTCATCATCATCGACCGCGGGCAAAGTGTAGGCGCCTCAATGGGCACCGCCATCGCCCCGGTGATCGCCGAGGCAACCGCCGAACTGGGGGTCGAATGGTGCCTGTCCAGTTCGGTTGTCGCGGTGGACGAGCACGGCGTCACCCTCGCGGACGGCAAGCGCATCGACGCTGCCACCGTGGTCTGGACAGCAGGCGTCAGGGCCAGTGAGCTGACGGCCCAGGTGCCTGCCGAGCGCGATCCGCTGGGCCGCCTGCATGTCGACGCCAATTTGCGGGTCATCGGTTCGCCAAACGTTTTCGCCACCGGCGACAGCGCCTTCGCTGCCTGCGACGAGCTGGGCAACCATGCACTGATGACCTGCCAGCATGCCATTGCCCTGGGCCGCTCGGCGGGCAATAACGCCGCCGCCCAGTTACTCGGTGTGGCGCCGGTACCTTACCGCCAGAGTAAATATGTCACCTGCCTGGACCTGGGCGCCTGGGGCGCTGTCTTCACCGAAGGCTGGGACCGCCAGGTCAAGCTGGTACGTCAGGAAGGCAAGGCGCTGAAAACCCAAATCAACACCCAGTGGATCTACCCGCCCATCGCCGACCGCGACGTGGCGCTGGCGGCGGCGGACCCGCTGAATCCGGTGGTTGCGTACCCCTGCGGATCAGGCTTTGCCGACAATCGCCACCTGCTCATCCTGATCCGCACCATCGACCTCGCGCTCATGCTCCAGCACGGCCTGGGCCAGGTCTTCGGTGACGCGCATCTCGACCCCGACGGCCGACATTTGTGCCGCTGCGGTAAAGGGTGCAGCGGTCACAGGCTCCGAGCCCTTGGCGCGGCGCCAGGCAAACAGCAGCACCAGGCCCACGTTCAGTGCAGCCAGGGCCCAGAACAGCCCGGCTTCGCCGACCCGGGTCATCAGCGGCGAAATCACCAGCGGGCTGATGGCACAGCCCAGCGAGTTGATCAGCAGCAGACCCTGGATCATGCTCACGATCGCCCCCGACGATGCCCGGTCCGCCGCATGGCTGACCGCCACCGGGTAAATCGCGAAGATACCGCCCCCCAGCAGAAAAAACGCCACCACCAGTAATGGCGAACCGGCTGGCAGCATCAGGATGATCAGCGACAGCAGCGCACAGGCAGCGCCCAGCACGATCAATACCAGGTGGCGGTCCTGATGGTCCGACCAGCGCCCGACCGGGTACTGCAACAGCATGGCACCAAGAATCACCCAGGCCATCATATGCCCCACTTCGGTCACGTCCAGGCCGATACGTTGCAGGTACAAGGGCAACAAGGCATAGACCGCGGCAATCGCAATGCCCGAACCAAAACAGCCAATCACCCCGGTGGGCGTCGCACGCAGCAACTGCAGCGGCATCAGCGGTTCTGCGCGCTCAACAATGGGGGTTGCCCGCGGCAACATGACAATGGGCAACATCGACAGCGAAGCCAGAATGGCGGCGATCATAAAGGGCACCGTGTCACCGGTCAGGGCAATGGCCCCCAGGTTGACCTGCCCCAGCAACCCCGCACCGTAGAGGGCAATCATGTACAGGGCCAGCAGGCGCCCGCGAATCTTGGGGTCGGCGGCCATCAACAGCCAGCTTTCCACCACCAGGAACACGCCGACGCTGGCCCAGCCATTGACCAGGCGCAGGACAAACCACGTCCAGGGTTCGGATGACATGCCCTGGAACAGGATCGAGGTGGCAATCAGCGCTGCGAAGCAGCTGTAGGCGCGGATATGACCGATGCGCACAATCAGCCGGTCATTGAAGATCGAGCCCAGGGTCAGGCCGATAAAATAAGCCGAAGACACGATACCGACCATGGTCGCCGACTGGCCCATTGTGTCCAGGCGCAGGGTGGTCAGCGAGGCAAGCATGCCGTTGCCGATACTGATGATAAACAGCCCAAGTAACGGCGCCAGCGCCATCGCCAGCAATTGGACAGACATGATTGACTCTAGACCTCATTGATCAATGGCTAACCCGCTCGGGCAAAAGCACAGCGGCACCTGCCGGCACAGGCCGGGGCGAGACAGAAAAACCGGGGTGTGTGATTGTGCGTCCTCGACGCCACGGACGTGGCGAACAAGTGACAGGCAAGGCTCAAGACAAGCATCGACCAGGCAGAATCAGGGCGCGCATAGTAGCCGCACACAGGTACAAGTTGAAGAGAGCAGCCGGGGATTTATCAGGCCATTTTGCCGCAGGTACCCAGCCCCTTGTCACCCGGCCCTGGAGCGTTGCCGTTTAATCCGGTACATATCGCCATCGGCATGGCTGAGCAACGTATCGGCATCCTCCCCGTCCACGGGGTAAAAGGCCATGCCGATACTGCAGGACGGCATCTGGATCCCGCCGAATTCAGCCCCGAGCGGCTCGGCCATCGCCACACTAATCTGTTCGACCTTCCAGGCCACATCGTCGGTTGACTGGATATCGGTCAACAGCACAGTGAACTCATCACCGCCCATGCGCGCCACCGTGTCCGATTCGCGCACGCAACCGTGCAGGCGCTGCGCAGCCATGCGCAACACGCGATCGCCAATGGCATGCCCGTAGACATCATTGATGCCCTTGAAATCATTCATGTCCACAAACAGCAGGGCCAATGTGCTGTTGCGTCGGCGCGCAGCGCGCAGGGCCGTTTCCAGGCGGTCATTGAACAGCGCACGGTTGGGCAGTTGGGTCAGCGGGTCGTGATGGGCCAGAAAGCGCAATTCGTCCTCGGCCGCCCTCAAGGCTGTCACGTCCCGTGCAACCCCGATCCGCGCACCGACATCCTCAGACCAGAAGGCGGCCCAGAGGATATGCACAACCCCGCCATCCTTGCGGATATAGCGGTTGCGAAAATCAACATGGGGCTGGCCATTCATCACCCGGACAATGGAGGCGCGCGAAATCGCCAGGTCCTCAGGGTGGATATAGTCCGTGATCAAGGCCCCCGTAAGCTCGTCGGCACGGTAACCAAGCAGGGCCTGGCAGGCATCACTGACAAAGGCAATGCGGTTGTCCCTGTCGACCACAAACACCGTGTCCAGCATCAGATGGATCAGTTTGGGATAGAGCGCCTGCAGGTCAACGGCCATAACTCGGGGTGTCCAATTGGAAAAACGCCTTGATCATAGCCTGATAGCAAATTAATGGCCAAATAAGCGTTTTATGTGGCATTTTTGGCGCCAGATTTTGGTCGATGACGTCATCGCGAACGTCGTTCAAGGGATTGCGTCGAGGTGCTAGAGTCCGTGTTTTTCAGGGTCAGGGACGTACACATGCCAGAGAGATATCAAGGAAGCTGCCTGTGCGCAGCGGTGCGCTATGAACTGCTAACGGCGCCAAAAGCGGTGAGCCATTGCCATTGCGGCCAGTGTCGCAAAGGCCACGGTGCGGCCTTTGCCTCCTATGCCAGCGTTGCGCGTAGCGCACTGCGGGTGCTTCAGGGTGCCGACAAGATCACCGCCTACCCCTCCTCGGCCACGGTGGTGCGCGAGTTCTGCTCGAAGTGCGGTTCCAACCTGTTCTGGTCACGCAGCGAAGGTGAATTCGCCGACTGGGTTTCCATTGCCCTGGGCACGCTCGACACGCCCTTTGTGGCGCACAAGCAAACCCATATCTATGTCGACACACCGGTTCACTGGGTTTAAGCGCATGGCTTGCCCGGCCATTGCGGGCGACACCCTTCTGTGAGGGGGCTTGGCGTTGCCTGGGCAATCCTGCGCCTGGAGCAAAGCCAAAGCCCGACATCAGCGGCTAAACAGGCCCCATGCTGAGCGGATCTACCCACCACACACCCGCAAAACCATATCCCGGCCACAATCGGCAATAACACTGCATTTTTAACTGTATACAATAATAACCAATTCTGGTTACATCGCTGCACGCCTACGACACCGGCAAACGCCGCTGCGTATTGCGACGGTCAATCACCATGCAGCTTGCACAGCAACTTCAATCCACCGCGCCAAACCGGCGCATGTCATCCCGCATTCACTGCGCCCATGGGTGTGCCAGTGAACCGACCGCCCCTGCCCGGCCATGCTGTATCCGGCTGCCAGGGCTTGGCTCAAGCCGAAAACCGATGCCTGCAACAGCATTACGTTGAAAGCAAACTCCAAACGGAAGAGGAATACCCATGGCAAAGACTTTACTGGTCAAGAACGCCGAACTGCTGGTCACAATGGATGGTGAACGCAGGGAAATCAGGCGCGGTGGCCTGTTTATCGAAGACAACCTGATCAAGCAGGTCGGCCCCAGCGAATCCCTGCCGCAACAGGCCGACGTGATTCTGGACATGACCGGCAAGGTGGTGATCCCGGGCCTGGTCAACACCCATCACCATATGTACCAGAGCCTGACCCGCGTTGTGCCGGCAGCCCAGGACGGCGAGCTGTTCAATTGGCTCAACAACTTGTATCCAATCTGGGCGCGACTCACGCCGGAAATGATCGCGGTTTCGACTCAAACGGCAATGGCAGAGCTGATTCTTTCCGGCTGCACCACCTCCAGCGACCACCTGTACATCTACCCCAACGGCTGCAAGCTGGACGACAGCATCCATGCCGCTGCAGAGATCGGCATGCGCTTTCACGCCGCACGCGGCAGCATGAGTGTGGGCCGTAGCCAGGGCGGCTTGCCACCGGACTCGGTGGTGGAGAAAGAGAGCCATATTCTCAAAGAGTCCCAGCGTCTGATCGAGGACTACCACGACCCGCGTCATGGCTCGATGCTGCGCATGGTCGTGGCGCCCTGCTCGCCCTTCTCGGTCAGCCGCGACCTGATGCGCGAGGCCGCAGTGCTCGCCCGCCAGTACGGGGTATCGCTGCACACCCACCTTGCCGAGAACGTCAGTGACATCGCCTACAGCCGCGAGAAGTTCGGCATGACCCCTGCCGAGTACGCCGAAGACCTGGGCTGGGTCGGCCCCGATGTCTGGCACGCCCATTGCGTACAACTCGATCAGCACGGTATTGAGCTGTTCGCCCGCACCGGCACCGGGGTTGCCCACTGCCCGTGTTCGAACATGCGCCTGGCTTCAGGCATCGCGCCGATTCGCAGGATGCGCGACCACGGCGTGCCGGTGGGGTTGGGGGTGGACGGTTCGGCGTCCAACGATGGCGCCAGCATGATTGGTGAAGTACGTCAGGCCCTGCTGTTGCAGCGGGTCGGGTTTGGCCCCGATGCGATGTCCGCTCGCGAGGCCCTGGAAATTGCCACATTGGGGGGCGCCAAGGTGCTTAACCGCAATGATATTGGTGCACTGGCACCTGGCATGGTGGCGGATTTTGTCGCTTTCGACCTGGGCCATCTGGCCTATGCCGGGGCCCATCACGACCCGCTGGCAGCGCTGGTGTTCTGTACCCCGACTCACGTCCATACCAGCGTGATCAATGGCCGCGTGGTGGTCAAGGACGGTCAGCTCACCACCGTCGACCTGCCGCGGGTGCTGGAACGCCACAACCAGTTGGCCCACCAGTTGGTCAGCGGTGAATAACCCCTTCAGGCCGTTGAGTGCCTGAACGGGCTCAACGGATGCAACTGAAAACGTGCTGTTAGACGCATCTAAAATAACAAAAGCGAGCTACTCACCATGACTTCTACCTCTTCCCCTCGTCCAGAAGACGAAAACCTCGGTACTGGCGCCAACCTGGCCTACGGCCTGCAGCACGTCCTGACAATGTATGGGGGCATCATTGCGGTGCCCCTGATCATTGGCCAGGCAGCCGGCCTCTCATCGGCCGACGTTGGCCTGTTGATCGCCGCTTCGCTGTTCGCCGGTGGCCTGGCCACACTGTTGCAGACACTGGGCATCCCTTTCTTTGGCTGTCGCCTGCCGCTGGTGCAGGGGGTGTCCTTCGCCGGTGTCTCCACCATGGTCGCCATCATTGGCGGTGACGGCGCAGGAGGCCTGCCGGTGGTGTTCGGGGCGGTGATCGTGGCTTCCGTGATCGGCCTGCTGATCACACCGCTGTTTTCCAGCATCACCAAGTACTTTCCGCCCCTGGTGACGGGCATTGTCATCACCACCATCGGTCTGACCCTGATGCCGGTCACGGCACGCTGGGCCATGGGCGGCAACAGTCAGTCACCTGAGTTCGGCAGCATGGCCAATATTGGCCTGGCGGCAATCACCCTGGTGCTCGTGCTGCTGCTCAGCAAGCTGGGCAGTGCCAGTATCTCGCGCCTGTCGATTCTGCTGGCAATCGTTATCGGCACACTGGTGGCGACCGCCGTTGGCATGACCGACTTCTCCCGGGTGCTGGAAGGCCCGCTGGTGGCATTGCCCGAAGTACTGCACTTCGGCATGCCCGAGTTCCGCCTCGCGGCCATTCTGTCGATGCTGATCGTGATTATCGTGACCATGGTCGAGACCTCCGCCGATATCCTCGCGGTGGGCGAGATCATCGAAACCAAGGTCGACGCCAAACGCCTTGGCAATGGTCTGCGCGCCGACATGATTTCCAGTGCACTGGCGCCGCTGTTTGGCTCCTTCACCCAGAGCGCCTTTGCGCAGAACGTTGGCCTGGTCGCCGTGACCGGAATCAAGAGCCGCTATGTGGTGGCCACCGGCGGGCTGATCCTGGTAACCCTGGGACTGCTGCCGGTGATGGGGCGCCTGGTCGCCGCCGTGCCCACTGCCGTGCTGGGCGGTGCTGGCCTGGTGCTGTTTGGCACCGTCGCAGCCAGTGGCATCCGCACCCTGGCCCAGGTGGACTATCGCAACAACATGAACCTGATCATCGTCGCAACATCCATCGGTTTCGGCATGATCCCGATTGCAGCACCCAACTTTTACCAGCACTTCCCGACCTGGTTCGAGACCATCTTCCACTCCGGCATCAGCTCGGCCGCAATCATGGCCATCCTGCTCAACCTGCTGTTCAACCATCTGCGGGCCGGCAACTCCGACCAGCAATCGGTATTCGTCGCCGCCAGCGACCGCATCCTGCGCTCGCGGGATATCAGCTGCCTCAACGATGGTGATGTGTTTCGCGATGGCAAGCTGTTTGACTGCAATGGCAAGGAAGTGCCAGTAGTCGAGTCCGACGAGCATCCTGAACAGGCTCCGGCCCTGCGTAAAAAAAGCTTCGAGCAAGAGCACTAGGCAGCAATAACCTTGGCAAAACGGCGCTCAGGCGCCGTTTTTTATGCTGCTGTGCTGAAAGCCGATACCTGCCGGAGGGTGCTGGCAAGCAACAGGCTATCGAACTTTTCCCGGTTTACCTGTCTATGTGAATACGCTTATCTGCCCGGCAAGCGCGCCCCGCGCGGCGTTGCGCAGTAGAGAGCCACACATTCGAATGATATTCAGAGGTTATCTTCGCTCATGAAATTCCACGCCCCACGGATGGTGCTTTTGAGCCTGTTCGCGTTTGCGGCAATGGGCTCGGCATCTGCTACACCGACAAAAGCCTTGCCCGCGGCTTTTGCCACTCAACCTGCAGCCCTTGAAGCGGCGGCAGCCAACCCCTGGCCAGCGCTGGCCGGTGAACAACCCGCGCCCCTGCTTGCCCGTGACGACCACCACCGCTACGACAACCGCTGGCAAGCGCGCCGGGACGAGCGGCGCAGGGAAAACTGGCGTCGCGATCAATGGCGCCGCGAGCAAGCCCGCCGTGAAGCCGAGCGCCGCCGCCATGACCGGGCCATGCACCAGCGCTACGACAACCATCACCGCGATTATCGCCGCTGATCCAAAAGGGGCTGCAGTCCATCAGGCAGCCCCTGCCCGGAATATTCAGCAGCCGCTCAACGCCACCTGTGGCCGCTCGCCGGCAAAGAACAACGGCCGCAGGCGCACGCCCACACTGTTGCCGATAAACGCCGCCACCAGCCATACCCAGCCATGCAGGCTGCCCGAAGCGATGCCGCTGAAGTACGCGCCAATATTGCAGCCATAGGCCAGACGCGAACCATAGCCGAGCAGCAAACCACCAATCACCGCCGCCACCAGCGAGCGCAGCGGAATATTCAGGCTGGGGGCAAAACGCCCGGCCAGACCTGCGGCCAACAGCGCACCGAGGACAATACCAATGTCCATCACGCTGGTGATGTCTTCCCACACCGGCGCGGCCAGTGCCTTGGCATTGCCCGGCATCTGCCAGAACCCCCAACTGCTGACATCAACCCCCAGCCCGCTGGCCGCCTTGGCGCCCCATAGCGCGAACGCCGAGGTAATGCCCCACGGCCGCCCGGCCAGGGCCAGCGTGGCGTAGTTGAGCAGCGCGAGGCCAATCGCCCCCCACACCAATGGCCACGGCCCACGCAAAAAGCGTCGCAGGCCCTGATGCTCACTGGTCACGCCTGCTTCAAGGGTACCGTGCCGGGATTTCTCCAGGCGCACAGTCACCGCGGCGATGACCGCGAACACGGCCAGGCTCAGCAGCAAGGCGGGAACCACGCCGAGGCTTTTGACGATAGAGGTCGCTGGAAACGCAGGCAGGGCAAACCACCAGTCAACATGCTGGGTGGCAATCAATGATCCGCAGATAAAGAAAAACAGGGTCACCAGCATGCGCGCATTGCCGCCGCCCACGGTAAACAGGGTGCCTGAGGCACAGCCGCCGCCCAGTTGCATGCCGATGCCGAAAATAAACGCACCGAACACCACCGACACGCCGATCGGCGCCACCAGCCCGACCACCGGCTGACCAAACAGGGTGCCCGCGCCCAACGCCGGGAAAAACAGCACCACGGCCACAGCCAGCATCACCATTTGCGCGCGCAAGCCTGCGCCACGGCGATCATTGATAAAGACCCGCCAGGCCGAGGTAAAGCCGAATGCCGCGTGGTAAAGGGTCAGGCCCAGTGCTGCGCCGACAATCAGCAACAGCACCTGGCGCGAACCGACACTGTTTTGCAGAAACACGGCGCCCAGCACCAGCAAGACAAAGGCCACCAGCGGCGCAATCGGCTTGCGCGCAGGCGTTATGGAAAGAGAACTGCTCATGGGGAATTCCGATACAGATGAGTTGGGTGGGTTGCGAGGCGCACGAGTATACCTCCCCGAGCGGCGCCTGCCCCAATGAGCAGGCGCCCCGGTCCAACCGACTGACTTGGCAAGGTGCCAAGCTAACCGGTTGGCCCGCTACAACCTGTCGCAGACCTGTGGGCGCTGGCTGGCAGTACCTCGGTTTAACTGACAGACCGCGCCGCCCGCATCGCGAGCAAGCCCGCTCCCACACTGTTCACTGCAAGGCGACACACAACCTGTGGGAGTTGGCTTGGCAGCACCTCGTTTAACTGACAGACCACCCTGCCCGCATCGCGAGCAAGCCCGCTCCCACACTGCTCACTGCAAGGCGACACACAACCTGTGGGAGTTGGCTTGGCAGCACCTCGTTTAACTGACAGACCACCCTGCCCGCATCGCGAGCAAGCCCGCTCCCACACTGTTCACTGCAAGGCGACACACAACCTGTGGGAGTTGGCTTGGCAGCACCTCGGTTTAACTGACAGACCGCGCCGCCCGCATCGCGAGCAAGCCCGCTCCCACACTGTTCGCCCCCACACTGTTCACTGCAAGGCGACACACAACCTGTGGGAGCTGGCTTGCCTGCGATGCAAGCAACTCGTTCTACCTGACTGCCCCCCCACCACTACATCCCCAACCAGTTCGGCAACGCCAACGACACAAATGGCACATAGGTCACCAGCACCAGGAACGCCAGCATCACCAGCAACCAAGGCGACACCGCACGCACCACGCGAGTCAGCGGCATGCCCGTCACCGCCGAGGTGACAAACAGGTTAAGCCCGGTGGGTGGCGTGATCAGGCCGATCTCCATATTCACCACCATGATGATGCCCAGGTGGATCGGATCAATGCCCAGTTGCATCGCAATCGGGAACAGGATCGGCGCCAGAATCAGGATGATTGCCGAAGGCTCCATAAAGGTGCCGGCAACCAGCAACACGATATTGACCACCAGCAGGAATTCAATTGGCGTAAAGCCCTGCTCCACCACCCAGGCGGTGATCGACTGCGGGATCTGTTCAGTGGTCAGCACATGGGCAAAAAGCATGGCGTTGGCGATGATAAACATCAGCACCACACTCAGTTTGCCCGCCTCGACAATCACCTTCGGGCATTCACGAATGGTCATGTCCTTGTAGATAAAGATCGCCACGAATGCCGCATAGACCGCCGCCACGGCAGCCGCTTCAGTCGGTGTGAACATGCCCGAGTAAATACCGCCAAGGATGATCACAATCAGCATCAACCCCCAACCGGCCCGGCGCCCTGCAGTGACGATTTCCTTGAACGAAGCGCGAGGCAGCGAGGGCATGTCTTTCACCCGCGCCATGATGTAGATGGTCACCATCAATACCAGCCCCAGCAACAGGCCCGGCACAACACCGGCCATAAACAGCTTGCCCACCGAGGTTTCGGTGGCAGTGGCATACACCACCATGACGATCGACGGCGGTATCAGGATGCCCAGGGTACCGGCGTTACACACGATACCGGCGGCAAAATCCTGCTTGTAGCCAGAACGCACCATGCCGGCAATCACGATCGAGCCCACTGCCGCCACGGTGGCCGGTGAAGATCCACTCAGCGCCGCAAACAGCATGCAGGCCAGGATTGCGGCGATGGCCAGGCCTCCCTTGATATGGCCGACGCAGGCGTTGGCGAAATCGATAAGGCGCCGGGCCACGCCGCCGCTGGTCATAAATGCACCCGACAGCAGAAAGAACGGGATCGCCAGCAATGTGTAGTGCTCGCTGGTTTCAAACAGCTTGATCGCCAGTGAACGCACCGAGTCGTTACTGAAAAACAGGATGGTCATGGCCCCGGACAAACCCAGGGATATCGCCACCGGGATGCCGACAAACATCAGCACGAACAGGGCGACAAAAAGGAAGGCAATGGTCATTTTGGAGTCCCCTGCTGGTCGTTCTCCGCCAGTTTGACGGCGTCATCCACTTCACTGTGCAAGCCCAGGCCTTGCTGCTTGCCCTGGATGATGCGGATAAAAATCTGCAGGAAACGCACGAACATCAGGGTAAAACCGATCGGCACGATCATTACGATCTGCCATTGCTTGATACCGAAGCGAACCAGGTCTTCAGCGCTGGTGCCCACCGCATACAAGGTGGCTACCCACTGCTCGCTGGAGTACGCCATCAGCACGCAGTAACCCAGGCAAATGGCCACGGCGAGCAAGGCCACCCGCCGCTGGTTGGCAGGCTTGAACTGGCGCACCAGCAAGTCGACGCCAATATGCGCGCCAATGCGCACGCCCCAGGCCAGGCCGACGAAAATCAGCCAGCCGAACATGGCCTTGGTCAGCGCCACACTCCAGGTCATTTCCTGGGCGACGTAAAGAATGCTGTCGCCGATGCCGAGCATGGCCTCATTGGCGAACGGCAGCGAATCCCCCAATGAATAGAAAATCCCGTAGAGGTTGTTGAATACCACATACGCGAATGTAACCAGGGTCATGCCTGCAAGCAGGAACGCCACCAGCATTTCTTCCGCGTGATTCCAGACACGAACGGCTGCGTGCATGGGTTATCTCCCTTGAAAGAGCGATCGCAAAGCGACAAAAGGCACCGCTGGCGGCACCGCCCGGGGCCGCCAGCAACAATAAGGTGCTTAGCTGTCCTGGTTGGCCTGCTCGGCGGCGGCGATCACATCAGGACCGATATCGCTCTCGAACTTCTTCCACACCGGGCGCATGGCTTCACGCCACAACTCGCGCTGCTCCGGGGTCAGGGTGATGATCTCGCTGTTGCCGGAATCGGCAATGCGCTGACGGGAGGTCTGGTTCAGCGCCTCGGCCTGCTTGTTCACCTCCACGGTGACCTCGGCCATGACTTCGTCCAGGGTTTTGCGCACCTCTTCAGGCAGGCCATTCCAGAACTTGGTGTTGGTGATCACCATGTAGTCGATGGCGCCATGGTTGGACTCGGTAAAAAACTTCTGCACCTCATACACATTCTGGCTTTCGTAGTTCGACCAGGTGTTTTCGGTGCCATTGACCACACCGGTCTGCAAGCCCTGATAAACCTCGGCAAAGCTCATCTTGCGCGGCGCCGCACGCAGGGCCTTGAACTGTTCATCCAGCACCGCAGAAGCCTGTACGCGGAACTTCAGGCCACGCGCATCCTTGGGCTCGTACAGCGCCTTGTTGGCGGACAATTGCTTCATCCCGTTGTGCCAGTAACCAAGCCCGGTAATCCCCTTGCCCTCCATCGACTTGAGCAGCGCCTGGCCTTGCGGGCTTTGCTGGAAGCGGTCGAGTGCATTGATATCGGTAAACAGAAAGGGCAAGTCGAAGATCTGGATCGGCCTGGAGTAATGCTCGAACTTGGCCAGCGACGGCGCCAGCAGTTGTACGTCTCCGAGCAGCAGCGCTTCCATTTCCTTGCCGTCACCAAACAGCGAGGAGTTCGGATAGACCTCGACCTTGACCTGCCCCGGCAGACGTTCCTCGGCCAGTTTCTTGAACATCAACGCGCCCTGCCCCTTGGGCGTGTGCTCGGCGACAACGTGGGCGAACTTGATGCTGATGGGGTCGGCAGCGCTCGCAAAACCTGCGAATAAGGGAAGTGCGCAGGCCAGAGCCTTGAGGGTGTGCTTGAACATGGGTACATACCTCTTGTTGTTATTGATTTGGTAGTGCCTGGTGTTGCCTGTAGTGCGTTTGAACCTGTTCGCCCGACCTCAGGCCGGCGCCAGACCGGCCCGGCGCAATACCCGCCGGGCAAGGCCGATCACCGGGGCGTCGACCATCTGCCCGTCGACCACAAACACCCCGCCCCCGGATGCAACGGCATCCAGCACCCGGCGAGCCCAATCCAGTTCTTCCGGGCGGGGCATATAGGCGCCGTGAATCAATGCCACCTGGCTCGGGTGAATGCACAGCAGGCCGCCAAAGCCCATGTCCCGGGCATCGGCGGCCATTTGGCGCATGCCGTCAATGTTTTTGATGTCCGCGAACACGCTATCCAGCGGCGGCGCCAGTTGCGCCAGGATGCTGTGCAGCAAAATGGCGTAGCGCGCCTGATCAAGGATGCGCTGCGCAGCCTCGGTGCCGCTGGCCAGGCCCAGATCCAGGCCCAGGTCCAGCGCACCGAAGCTCAAACGTTCAACACCGCGGGCTGCGGCAATGGCCGGCAATTCAAGCAGGCCCCTGGCGCTTTCGATGATCGGCCACACCGGCTTGCCGCATGCCGTCGCCAGTTCGACCTGTGCAGCGCTTTCGGCCTTGGGCAGCAAGACCGCCACCACGCCGGGCTGGCGACGGCATAACTGAAGGTCCAGCGCCTGCTGCTCGTGCTGTGGCGCATTGATGCGGACCAGTACCCGGGCCTCGGGGTTGGCATCAAGAAAGGCATCCAGATTGGCCCGCGCCTGGGCCTTGAGGGGTTCGGCTACGGCGTCTTCCAGATCGACGATCACCGCATCGGCAGCGCTTTCCAGCGCCTTGGGTATCCGCTCGGGACGAGTGGCCGGGACAAACAACGCTGAACGAATCGGGGGGTTATCCATCACTGTGCTCCATGCCTTAAACCGCTCCTTGTTGATGCAAACGCTGGATCGCATCCGCGCCATAACCCAGTTCACCCAGCAGCCTGTCGGTGTGCTCGCCCAGGTCGGGCACTGCATCCATACGTGGCTCGAAAGCCGTGTTGCGCCCCGGTGGCAAAAGCGCTGGCAACTTGCCCGCCGGGCTGTCCACCTCACGCCAGCGTGCGCGGGCAGCCAGTTGCGGATGAGCCCACACACCGGCCATATCGTTGACATGGGCATTGGCTATCGCTGCCCCGTCGAGCCGGGCAATCACCTCATCGGCGCTCATCCGGGCAAAGGCTTGCACGATAATGGCCCGCAACTCGCTGCGGTTCTCGGAGCGCCGCGCATTGGCATTAAAGCTCGGGTTACTCGCCAGGTCTGGTTGCAGCAACACCTTGTGGCAAAATTGCTGCCATTCGCGCTCGTTCTGCAGGCCGAGCATCACCGTGCCGCCGTCGCCGACAGGGAACGGTCCATAGGGGTAGATGGTGGCGTGGGCGGCGCCGGCTCGCGGAGGCGGCGCCGCACCGTCGTAGGCGTAATACAGCGGGTAGTTCATCCACTCCACCAGGCTTTCCAGCATCGACACATCGATACGGCTGCCCTCGCCGGTCTTGTCCCGCAGCAGCAAGGCTGAGAGCACGCCGGTATAGGCGTACATGCCGGCGGCGATATCGGCAATCGAGCAGCCGGCCTTGGCCATGTCGTTTTCCCCGGGCCCGCCGGTCACGGACAGAAAACCGCCTTCGCTCTGGATCAGCAGGTCATAGGCTTTTTTCTGCTCATAAGGCCCGCCCTCGCCGTAGCCGGAGATATCGCAGACGATCAAGCGTGGAAAGCGCTTGTGCAGGGTTTCAAAAGACAGCCCCATGCGCTCTGTCGCCCCCGGCGCCAGGTTCTGCACCAGTACGTCGGCGCTGGCCAGCAGCTTGTCGAGCACAGCCGCGGCCTCCTGCTGCTTGACGTCAAGGGTCAGGCTTTCCTTGGAGCGGTTGGTCCACACAAAGTGCGAAGCCAGGCCATTGACCCGCTCGTCATAGGCGCGGGCGAAATCGCCGGTACCCGGGCGTTCGATCTTGATCACCCGCGCCCCCAGGTCAGCCAGCTGGCGAGTGCAAAACGGCGCGGCAATGGCGTGTTCCAGACTGACCACGGTAATGCCGTCCAGTGGCCGCGGTTTGTGTGCAGTGGCGCTCATGATGGGCTCCCGGTGCGCGTCAGCACACTCAAGTTGTCGAGATGGCGCAGGTTCCAGACCCGCTCGACCAGCCCGCTCGCTTGCTCGTTGCTGCGCGCCCCCGAGAAAGCCAGCAGGCGGCGAAACTTGTCTTCCAGTTCGGCGCGGCTGAGGGTATTGCCCGGGTCGCCCTTGGGTTCGTCGATGCTCCCGTGCAAGGTAGTGCCCTGCACCGTGGTCACCGTTACCCGGCCCAGCCAGCGCTGTGGATAGGCACTGTCGACTTCCTCGTCCAGTTGCATGCGCACCTTGTCGCGAAAGTCGCTGATGCGCGGATCGGTCAGGGCATGCTGATGAAATTCGGGCAACCCGGCCTTGCCATAAACGGCGATCAGGCCCAACACGGTGCCCATGGAGAACTTGGCCTGGTGCACACTCTGCGGCACCTCTACACGACCCAATACATCGATGGCGCCCTGATGCACCCGGGTGGTGACGCTGGCAATGTCTGCTGCACCCAGGCCCTCGCGCTGCATCAATGCCAGCAGCGCATCGGCCGCCGGGTGGGTGTGGCGGCACGAGGCGTGAAACTTGAATGAAGTTTCCGTCAACGCCCAGCGGCTGCCCAGGCGATCGGACAGGCAAGCCGGGTTGGCATCACTGGACATGCCAGCCGCCATGCCTTGCTCGCCTTCGAGGATATTCTTCGCCCCGGTCAGCCCTTCGGCTGTCATGTACGCCGCCAGCAAACCATCGGCCGCGGCCTTGGCGGTATGCAGCTGCTTGGAGTCTGCCGCGTCACGCAGAAACTCCCACAAGCCCGCCGCCTGGGTACCGGCGCTGCCCAGTAAATGGGTGAACTGCTGCTGGTTGAAATCCATCAGTTTGCCAACGGCCACCGCGGCCGCCAGGGTGCCGACCGTGGCCGTGGTGTGAAAAATGCGGTAATGCGAGCGGCCAAGAAATTCGCCAATGCGAATGCCCGCCTCATAACCGGCGACAGCGGCGAGGATCAGCTCGCGGCCGGTTTTGCCCAGGTCCTGTGCTGCCGCCAGCACCGCTGGAAACACCACCGTCGCCGGGTGCAGCACCGAGCTGTTGTGCAGGTCGTCCTGCTCCACCAGATGGGAGCTGGCACCATTGACCAGCGCGGCAAAATACGCCGAGGTGGTTTGACCATTGACCAGAATCCCGGCAGGGCCGCTGGCCGGGCCCATCTTCGCGGCGTAGCGCTCGAACAGCGGGATCGGCTGTGCGCCCTGACTGGCCAGGGCCGAGCCCAACCAGTCGAGAAACAGATCTTCGGTACGGCTGATCACCGCTTCGGGCAACTGCTGGTCATGCAGGCTGGCCAGGAACCCGGAGAGCGCTTGTGTGTGCTGACTCATGTAGCCTTCTCCATCAATGTCGACAGGCAGAACCGGTTTAGAAGGAACGCGGCAACTCAAGCAGATGCTCGGCCACATAAGACAGGATCAGGTTGGTGGAAATGGGCGCCACCTGATACAGACGGGTCTCGCGGAACTTGCGCTCGACGTCGTATTCATTGGCAAAGCCGAAGCCGCCGTGGGTTTGCAGGCAGGCGTTGGCGGCCTCCCAGCTGGCCTTGGCCGCCAGGTACTTGGCCATATTGGCTGCGGCTCCGGCCTTGCCGCCGCTGTCATACTCTTCACAGGCGCGCCAGCGCATCAGGTCGGCGGCCTCCAGCTCGATATGAGCTTGCGCAATAGGAAACTGTACGCCCTGGTTCTGCCCGATCGGGCGACCAAACACCACGCGATCACGGGCGTACTGCGCGGACTTTTCATTGAACCAGCGGCCATCGCCGATGCATTCGGCGGCGATCAGCGTACGTTCGGCATTGAGCCCGTCGAGGATATAGCGAAAGCCTTTGCCCTCTTCGCCGATCAGGCTGCTGGCAGGGATTTCGAGGTTGTCGAAAAACAGCTCGTTGGTCTCATGATTGACCATATTGGCAATCGGCTGCACGGTCAGGCCATTACCGATGGCTTCGCGAAAATCCACCAGGAAGATCGACATGCCGTCGACTTTTTTCTGCACATCGGCCAACGGCGTGGTGCGGGCCAGCAGGATCATCAGGTCGGAATGCTGCACCCGCGAGATCCACACTTTCTGGCCGTTGATCACATACTTGTCACCCTGGCGCACAGCGGTGGTCTTGATTTTGGTGGTGTCAGTGCCCGTAGTCGGCTCGGTCACCCCCATCGACTGCAAACGCAGCTCACCGCTGGCCAGCCGGGGCAGGTAGTAGCTTTTTTGTGCTTCGCTGCCATGACGCAGCAAAGTGAACATGTTGTACATCTGCCCATGCACGGTGCCGGAGTTGCCGCCACAGTGGTTCACTTCCTCCAGAATCACCGAGGCCTCGGCCAGGCCCAGGCCCGAACCGCCGTATTGCTCCGGGATCATCGCCGACAACCAGCCGGCCTCGGTCATGGCGGTCACAAAGGCCTCAGGGAAGCCCTTGGCTTCGTCAATCCGGCGCCAGTACTCGGCCGGAAACTCCGCACACAGGGCGCGCACACCCTCGCGAATGGCGTTGTAGTCTTCGTTCAGATACGGATTCATTACAGATCCTTATTGGAGTTATTAGTCGAAGCTCACTTCGCCCTGCTGGGCGATGCCCTCTGAATTGCCCACCCACAGCTCGGCCTTGCCCGCCGCCACGACACGCCCGCGCACCACAAAAGGATGGGGCGCAATCAGTGGCCGCACGCCGCGATAGGCAAAGCGCCGCACCTGGGCCTGGGGATTGGCGCGGCAGAAAGCGCGCAGGCTCAGGGTGGCCATCAGCGGCCCGTGTACCACCAGGCCCGGATAGCCTTCGGTGTCGGTCGCATAGGGCCAGTCGTAGTGGATGCGGTGGCCATTGAAGGTCACGGCCGAATAGCGGAACAGCAAGGTCGGGCTGGGGGTGATCGACTCCTGCCAGATGCCCGTGGGCATGGGCTCGCCACCTGCCAGCTTGGGCGGCGTGGGTTCGCGGTAGACGATGTCCTGCTCTTCGCGAATAGCCAGCTGGCCGTCCTGCAGATAGTCATGCTGGACGGTGACGAACAGCAACGAGCCGGTTTTACCGAGCTTTTCCCGCACATCGAGAATCGTGGAAATACGTGTCGCCCGGGCGTCCACCCTGAGTGGCGAGTAAAACTCGACACGCCCGCCTGCCCACATGCGGTTGCGGTTATCGGCGGGTGGCAAAAAAACGCCCCGGGCCGGATGCCCGTCAGCGCCCAGGCCATCCTGCGCAATTGCGGGCTGAAAAAAACACCACTGCCACAACGCCGGCAAAGGCTCCCCGGCCTGCGGCACCTTCTCGCCAAAAGTGGCGGCGATACGGGTGACCAGATTCTGGCTCAGATGGTCATGGATTTCTTCAGTGCGGCCGATCCAGTCGCTAAGTGCGTTATCGCTCATCGGTGATTGCCCCGTGGCTTGTTATTTTGGCCATGATTGCCAAAAGCCGGGCGATCTGTGAATCTGCGATTCGGTAAGGGGGCGTTCGGTTTTGGTTAACGCCCCAACCAGTGGAAATCCAATATGCATTTTGATCTTGTCGACCTGCGCCTGTTTATTCATATCGCCGAATCCCCCAGCCTCACCCAGGGTGCGCGCAAAGCGTTTATCTCACCGGCAGCGGCCAGTGCGCGGATCAAGAGCCTGGAAGAAAACCTCGCCAGCCGCCTGCTCTACCGCGACAGCCGCGGCGTTGAACTGACCCCTGCCGGTGAGCTGTTTCTGCAGCATGCACGGGTGATCATGCGCCAGGTGGACTACATGAAAAGCGAGTTCACCGAGTACGACACCGAGGCGTCCGGGCATATCAAGATCTTCGCCAACACCACGGCGGCCAGCGAATTCTTGCCGGAAATCCTGGCCGGTTTCCTGGCCGAACGCCCCGGTGTCACAGTGGACCTGCAAGAGCGCCTGAGCCGCGATATCGTCCGCGGGGTCATGGATGGCTCAACGGATATGGGCATCATTGCCGGCCCGGTCGAAGCCGACAGCCTGCAGGTCATCCACTTCAGTACCGACCAGTTGATCCTGGTCACTCCCCTCGATCACCCCCTGGCCCGCTGCAAGTCGATCAAACTGGCTGACACCCTGGCCTATCCCCATATCGGCCTGCACGAAGGCACGACCCTGCTGCGCTTTTTGCATGAACAGGTCGCCCTGCACGGCAAGACCCTGAACATGCGCATCAAGGTCTACAGCTTCGAGGCCATGTGCCGCATGGTCGAAGCCGGGGTGGGCATTGCCATCCTGCCGGAGTCTTCGGCCCATCGCCATCAACAGACCATGGGCCTGTCGGTGATCGAACTGGACGAGCCCTGGCGGGTGCGCGAACGCAGCATTCTGGTGCGTGACCTGCAGGCACTGCCCAAGGTGACCCGGGCCTTGATCAATAGGGTGCTGGCCCATCACAAGGGCGTTGGCCAGGCGTCAGGCCCAGTATCCGTGCAGCCCTGAGATCAGTCTTGCAGCACAGCGCATGGGTTCTGGTTTCGGTAGGCGTGCGGGCTGATGCCCAACTGCTTGTGAAACACGCGCCGCATGCGCTCCTCCCGACCAAACCCTGCAGTTTCGGCAATCCGCTTGATCGGCTCGCTCGTGGTTTTCAGCAACTGACAGGCGGCATCAAGGCGCAACAACTCTACTGCCTGGGCGGGGGTATGGCCGGTAGTGGCCACATAGGCACGGGCAAAATGGCGCGGGCTCATGCCAAATTGCTCCGCCAGTTTCTCCACCCGCAGATCGCTTTGCAGGTTGGCCGCAATCCACCCATGCAGGCGCACCAGACGCACGTCCGGGTCGGTCCGCAGGGCCCGGGACTGGGCATTGAGCGACGCACTGAGCTGGGGCTGTTTGGCCGAACGCCAGAGGAAAACGGTGAAATAGCGCGCCAGCTCCAGGGCGGCATGGGCGCCGAGATCCTGCTCCACCAGCCCCAGCGCCAGGTCAATACCGGCAGCGGCCCCCGCACATGTCCAGAGGTTGGCGTCGTGCAGGTACAACCCTTCACTCTGGCACTGCAGCGCCGGGTAGCGGGCTTGCAGTTGTTCGGCAAATTTCCAGTGGGTCACCACCTTGCGCCCATCGAGCAGGCCGGCTGCGGCCAGGGCGAAGGTGCCTGTACCTATGGAGCACAGCCTGCGTATATGCGCGGCGCGGCTGCGTAACCAGCTGCAGACATGCGCGCTGGCTTCAAGTGCTGACACACCCGGCCCGCCAGCCACTATCAGGGTGTCGATCACTGGCGCCTGGCGGTCGAGCTGCTCCAGGGACAGTGTATTGACGCTGATCCCGGAAACCGACGTGATCTGGCCTCCTGCCGGTGATACAAGCACCAGCCGATAAGGCGGATGACTGGCAAAAGCGCCACCCAACAGTCGGGGTATGGCGGCGAACACCTCCAGCGGTCCCGCCGCGTTGAGCAGCAACAGCTCATCGAACGCCAGCACCACCACCGTGCGCGGCATGGCAGCAAAAGAGGGGTGTTTGGCATGGAGCGCCACGGTTTGCCTCGACATACTCGATTCCACACACAGGGGCGCCCGACAATGCTCCCCTACTGCTCACAATGCCAGTGGAACCTTGCGGGAGTCACACCATGTCAAAACTGCACAGCACCACCCTCAAACGCCAGAAGACCGGCCTGATCGGCGTCGATCATTCCCGCAGCGCCGGTGGCTACACGCTGTTCGCCCCGCAAACGGCCGATGGCAATGTATTGCTGATCGACCTGGACGGCGAAATTGTCCACCGCTGGAAGCTGCCCCAACGCCCCGGCCGCGACGCGGTGATACTGCGCAACGGCAACCTGGGCTACAACGGCAACCACCCTGAATCCCCTGATCTGTTCCCGGGCTGGTCGGTCTGGCATGGCGGGGCCTTCAGCGAGGTCACCCCTGACGGCGAAGTGGTCTGGGAGCACACTGACCTGTTGCACCATCACGATGCGCAATGGCTGGACAACGGCCACCTGCTCTACACCACTGTCGCGCCATTGAGCCCGGAGCTGGCCAGTCGCGTAGTGGGCGGTATTCCTGGCAGCGAGGCGCCGGGCGGGGTTATTTATGGGGATGTGGTCAAGGAAGTCGACCGCCAGGGGCATGTGGTGTGGGAGTGGCGCAGTTGGGAACATCTGCGCCCTGAAGACTACCCGCTGCATGATGCGTTCGAACGCTATCACTGGCCCATGACCAACGCCGTTTCGCCCGGCCGCGATGGCAAGGTCATCCTCAGCTTGCGCAGCGTTTCGTCGGTGATTGCCGTTTCCCGCGACAACGGTGCAGTATTGTGGCGCCTGGGCCATGACCTGGTTGCGCAACAGCACTGCCCGAGCGAGCTGGAAAATGGCAATGTGCTGGTCTTCGACAACGGCATCTCTCGCCCGCACAGTAGCATGCCGCACTCGCGAATTGTGGAAATAGAACCACTGAGCCAGCAGATCGTGTGGCAGTACGCCGATACCCCGGGCTATGCCTTTTTCACCCCGTTCATGGGCGGCGCGCAACGCCTGCACAACGGCAATACGCTGGCGACTGAAGCCAATTTTGGCCGTCTGTTTGAAATCACCGCGACGGGAGACGTGGTCTGGGAATATATCAACCCCTACTTCGCCGCGTACCCCGATGCAGCAGCCAGAGCCTATCTGCCGGGTGAAAACAACGCGATCTTTCGCGCGCACCGTTATCAGCGCCAGGATATTCCCTGGCTGGGTGATCCACGCTAAAAGCCCCTCGCCCCGCCCCTCTCACGGGAGAGGATTGGGGGCGTTTGCTCTCCATGCAGCCACAACTCACACCCCCCGGCTATTACTCGCCGGGCTAAAGATCCGCGTCAGCACCAGCATCGACACAACCGCTACCACCAACACCCACCAGGCACTGACAAAACTGCCCGTCAGTTCCCGCAGCCAGCCGGTCATCCACGGGGATACGGCATTGAGCAAAAATCCGGCCCCTTGCACAAAACCTGCAAGCTGCCCTGCTTCAGCGGGTTTGCGGCAATGGTCCAGGACCAGAATCAGGCTCAGGGCAAAACAGGCGCCCAGGCCAAAACCGATCAAGGCCACCCACACATGGGGTGAACCCAGCGGCCACAGCACCAGCCCGATATAACCCACGGCCTGTGCCCCCAGGCTAATCGCCAATAGCGGACGCCGATCGCTGCTGCGATGGGCCAGCGCCGGCATCACCAGCGCGGCGATAACCTGGAAAATAGTCATGAACGCCAGTAGCGAGCCACTTTGGGTCGCACTCCAGCCCATTTGCAAATAGTACGCTGGCAACCACGCGACCATGCTCATATAGCCACAGTTCACCAGCCCGAAGTACAGCGCCAGTAACCACGCCCGGCGACTGGACCACGCGCGGGTCGACCCCCCCTGCACCGGCTGCGCCGTGCCTGCAAAGGGCAGCAACCACCACATCAGCAGCGCCACAAGCGCCGGCAGCAGCCACATCCCCAGCCCGGCCTGCCAGTGGCTGAAATGCTCGGCAACCTGCGGGCTGACCAGTGCAGCCAGACCGCCGCCAGCCATCAGCGATGCGCTATAAACGCCCAGCGCCAGGGCGACGCGATGCTGGAACTGGCGCTTGATCAGCGCCGGTACCAATGCCTGGATCAGCGCAATACCGGCACCGCCCAACAACGCCGTGGCCATCAGGGTTTCGCCCTGGTGAGCAAACAAACGCCAAAGGCAGGCCACCACAATCATGCACAAGCCCAGGGCCACGCCATTACGCTCGCCCAAACGGGCTTGCAAGCGCAGCCCGAGCAAGGCCACCAGGCCCATGCAAATCACCGGCAGGCTGGTCAACCAGGCGCTGGCTTGAAAGCTCATGCCGGTGTCGGCACGGATTTGCAGCAACAACGGGCTGATCGAACTGAGCAGCGGGCGCAGGTTAAGCCCAAGCACAATCAGCAAGGTCCAATGGGCAACAACCCGTAGCGAGCCTTTATCCAGGGACATGCAACGCCTTCCAGTTCTGGTAGATCGCCGTCATGGCCGGTTGCGGCAGATGCCGCACAGGCAACTGCTGGTCACTCAGGGGCAATGCCATCTGCTGGTAGATCGCGGCGGTAGACAGCCCGAAGGGCTCAGCCTGCTGGTTGGTCGCGGCATACACCACCCTCGACACACCGCACAGGTACATGGCGCCCAGGCACATGGGGCAAGGCTGGCCACTGGCGTAGATCACACAGCCATCCAGTCTCGCCCCCAGTTGCTGGCTGGCACCACGGATCGCCAGCATTTCTGCGTGTGCGGTCGGGTCCTGGCTGATATGGATGCTGTTGACCGCCTCGACAATCACTTGATCGTGCCGCACCAGCACCGCTGCAAAAGGCCGGCCCCCCGCGGTGACATTATTGGCGGCCAATTCCACGGCACGTTGCAGGTAAATCTCATCGTTGTTCATGGCAACTCCAGAACGCTATTCAGTGGGCACCAGCATCGCGCAGCAATTGTGCAATCGCGCTCTGACCGCGCTGTTGCGCTTGCTGCAACGGGCTCAAGCCATTGCTGTCAGGCAGGTTCAAGTCAGCACCGGCAGCAATCAACTGGCTGACAATCTGCTGATGGGGCGCGCCCCCGTCGGAGAGCACGATGGCTTCCATCAAGCAGGTCCAGCCCAGGCGATTGACATGGTTCAGATCAACGCCTGCAGCGATCAGCACGGCCACCGTATCAACATGGCCACGCTCGCATGCAGGGATCAAGGCGGTACCGCCGTAGCGGTTGGTACTCTTCAGGTCGGCACCGTGGGCCAGGGTCATCTTGAGGATTTCAGTGTGCCCGCTGGCGCCTGCCAGCAGGTAGGGGCTGTCCTGGATCAGGTTTTTCTGGTTAACGTCGGCGCCCGCCTCGATCAACGCCCTGGCGATATCGATCTGGTTGGAGCGGGTTGCCAGCAGCAGCGCGCTGCTGCCATCCAGCGCCCGGGCATTGAGGTCAGGACCTTGCGCCAGCAGTTGCTGCACCCTGCCCAGCTCGCCGTCTTTCACGGCAGTCAGCAGCGTTTTGTCGCTGGCCATCACCCCCGCGACGAGCAGCAGCCCAGCCGTCAACGGAGCATATTTAAATAAGCGCGAACCCATGTCAGGCCCTCTTACCAATTGCATGAAAAGCCAGTATGGTCAGGCCCACAGGTATTCTGAAATTAAACATAACCATGCCTTGCAGTGGCAATCTGAATGGCGGTGCCGATGTTCGATCCCATCCTGTTGCGCAGTTTTGTGGCCGTCGTCGACTGCGCCAATTTCACCCGCGCGGCACAACGCCTGCACCTGACCCAGTCCACGGTCAGCCAGCAGATACGGCGCCTGGAAGACAGCGTTGGCTGCAAGCTGCTCGACCGTGAACAGCGCCGGGTAATGGCCACCCCTGAGGGTGAGCGCTTGCTGGCGTATGCCCGGCGCATCCTGGCACTCCAGGAAGAAGCCCGCGAGGTGCTGGTCGATCTGCAAAGCGAGGGTGTGTTGCGCCTGGGCGTGCCTGAAGACTTTGCCGCCGAACGCCTGATGCCGATCCTTTCCCGGTTTGGCCTGGAGCACCCCGGAGTACGCCTGGAAGTCACCTGCGGCCTGGGCCCGGAGCTGATGCGCGTGTATCGCCAAGGCGAGTTCGACCTGTTGCTGGTCAAGCAGATGGGGCAAGGCGTCGATTGCCTGGCGTGCTGGCCCGAACCCATGTGCTGGGTCGACAGCCGCTCAGCCCCGGCCTTTGGTCGCGACCCGCTGGCCCTGGTGGCCTTTCCTGTGGGTGGGCTGTACCGCAATGAAATGCTGCATCATCTGGAGATGGCGGGCTGGCACTGGCGCATCAATTACTCAAGTGCCAGCTTGGCCAGTGTCTGCGCCGCCGTGGCGGCGGGCTTGGGCATCAGTTTGCTGCCAACCCGGGTAATCGGCCCGCAGCACAAGGTGCTGCAGGCCAGTAGCGGTCTGCCGGACATTCAGGGGGTGTATCTGGCACTCTATGCCCAGCCCGGCCTCAGCCATGCGGGCCATTTGCTGCTGGGCCAGTTACGCGAACTGTGCGAAGCCCCGCAGCCGAGGACTGCTGCAACCTGATATCAGTGGCGCTCGAGGGCATTCACCAGGTCATGGAAGGCTTCACGGTTGGAGTCGTTGAGCCCCATCAGAATCTTGTGCGCTTCCAGTACCTTCACCCGCACCACCTCTTCGGTCTGGTCCTGTGAAGGCAGGTCGGTCAGGCACTCCGGGCACGGAATCGGCTTGCCGATAATGTTGAACACCTGGTCGAAGCCCATCGACTCCAGCAAGCGGGTGATGTCTTCGTGGGTGGTGACCACCGTCGGCAGCAGGCCGATTTTTTGCCGCGACAGGATCGACAGTTTCGCCAGCAAGCCCAGGGTGGTGCTGTCGATACTGCGGGTTTCGGTGAGGTCGATCACGATGGCGTTGAAGTTCAGCGCCGTGAAGATCCTCTCGATTGTCGCATCCAGTGCCGAACACAAGGTCAGACGCACTTCACCCACAAACTTCAGGACGAAGGTGCCATCCTGTTCGGCGAACTGAATTCTACCGGTACTCATTTAAGGTTCCTGCTCAACACCAACAAGGCGATATCATCCGGCATCTCACCTAGCGTAGCTAATCCAAACACCCGGCGCAGGCCATCCAGGCTGCCGCCTGCTGTTTTTACCAATTGCGGTAAAGCAGCTTCTTTCTCTTTGAGTGTCTGCTCGGTCAAAAGATCCAGAATTCCGTCCGACATCAGCGTCAGGCTGAAGGTTTGCGGCAATTTCAGGACCTGGTCTTCGTAGGTGGCTTCGTTGAACAAGCCAACGGGCAACCCCCGCCCTTCCAGATAACTGACACTGTCTGGAGTGTAGAGCACCGGCAAGGGCAAGTGCCCGCCAATGCTGTAGGTCAGTTCGCCGGTTTCTTCATTGATCACGCCGCCCACCATCGTCACATGCTTGCCCAGCTTGCAGTTGATCAGGCCGCGGTTGATGTGCCCAAGCACTTCGGAAGGCTTGAACTCAGGCAAGGTGCCATTGCGCTTGGACTCGAACAGCAGGCGCGTGGTCATGAACTTGAGCAGTACCGTGACAAAGGCCGAAGAGGCACCGTGCCCGGAAACGTCTGCCAGATAAAAGGCCACACGATGCTCGTCAACCCGGAAGTAGTCGACAAAATCGCCAGACAGGTACAGGGACGGGATGATCTTGTGCGCAAAGCTGAACTCATCCGTGGTCCAGGGGCTGACCGGCAGCATGTTCATCTGCACCTGCCGCCCGGCATTCTGGTCTTCCTGCAGCAAATGCAGGCTGGCTTCCAGTTCGCGGTTGGCCGACTCCAGCTTGTCCCGATAGCGCTGGTTCTCAAGCTGCAGGCGCGCACGATCCAGCGCACGGTGAACCGAGTGCTCCAGCACTGCAAGGTCTTCCAGAGGCTTGATCAGGTAGTCGGCAGCGCCCAGGCGCAAGGCCTCGACCACATCGCTCATGACCCCTGCGCCCGAGATGACGATCACCGGCGTCTGTGCCGAGCGCTGGGCAACCTGGCGAATCAGCTCCAGACCACTCATTTGCGGCATGCGCAGGTCACAGATGATCAGATCTGGCTGCTCTTGCTCGAACATCTGGAGGCCTTGCACGCCATTGCTGGCCTGAAGGACGCTGAAGCCGCTGTCTTCGAGGTAGGCCGCCAGACTTGCGCGTACAACTTCGTCGTCATCAATGATCAGCAGCGTGGCACTGGTTTTTTGCATGTGGGCAAACGGCGCCAGAATTAGGTTGTCGTTGAGGTTCGCAAACGTCGAACTCAACAACTGAAATGGCTTGTGAACATCCCTGATTCAAATCGACTGTATTGCTCGATCCTACAAAGGTGCCCGTGTAAGGCGCAGACGGTACTCCCATCCGCGGGGGGTTTCAAGCTCAGGCCGATGGCGGCCTGAGGTGTTCGTCACGTTAAATTACCGCGGGTTATAAGAACCACGTTTACGGCAACCAAAACTTAGGTTGCGGCCTTTCTTAAACGGAGTGTTTCTCAACTGCAACAATGCAAAAAACGGCCACCAGGGGCCGTTTTTTCAGGAGGCATCGAACGAATCAGAAGTCGTCGACAACTTGCCCGTCTTTGACTTTGAATTCACGGCTTTGCAGATACGCATTGCGAATGAAAATGTACTTGTCACCGGTGATCAGCTTTTCAGCAGACAGCAGGTTGGCGCGGGCATCGATGATTTTCATCCCGGCAACAGTGTTGCGCGCCGAGACGTCATGCATGTAGCGGTAGGGTTCGGCATAGGAGTCCGGGTAGATGCCCAAGGCGTCACGCACGGTACTTGGGCCCAGCAGCGGCAGCACCAGGTACGGGCCGCTGTTCAGGCCCCAGTAGCCTAGGGTCTGGCCAAAGTCTTCGTCGTTGCGCTGCAGGCCCATCTTGGTGCCCACATCAAAGAAGCCGCCAACACCGACAATGGTGTTCATCAGCAAACGGGCGGTATCCACGCCCGCAGCGTGTGGCTTGACCTGCAACACGTTGTTGGCCAGGTTGCGCACGTCACCGACGTTGCGGTACATGTTGTGGATGCCATCCTCCAGAAACTGCGGAGTGATGAACTGATAGCCCTGGGCAATCGGCTTCAGGGCATAGGTATCGAGGGTGTCGTTGAATTTGAACACGACCCGGTTAAAACCTTCCCAAGGGTCATCCTCGGTGGCGGCATTGGCTGCCAAAGGCATCATGGTCACACCGGCACAGATAAACAATGGAGCGAGACGAACAGTCCAGCGCATAGCAAAACTCCCTGAAGTTACTCAACACTTGGGCGCTATGCCCTGAGTCAGGCCATTAGTATAACGGGAAATGTCTTTTAGGCAGCCCCCAAGCAATAGCCTAAACAGACTTGTATTAAAGATAGACGTTCCCGCCCTTGCAGATTCTTTTAAAACCACCTGCCGGCACGACAAAAAATAACCCACAGGGGATTTTGATAGAGATCATGCACTTCGGGCGCGAGTGGATTAATCTAGAAGCCCGCTTGCAGACCTTTTGTTCACTTCGAAGGTCTACACCAGAGCCTATCAATAAAGGATGAATGCTATGCCTGCCCGCGACCTGCAAGAACAACTCAACACCTTGCGCGAGCAACTGGAACAGAATCCGCCGCTCACCCAGGAAGAGCGTGAGCATTTGAACCAGCTCGCGACACAAATCCAGGCTCAGATCGATATCGAAAAAGCCACCAACGATTCCAGCCTGGCCGACAACGTCAACCTCGCGGTTGAGCGCTTTGAGGTCGACCACCCCACTCTGGCCGTTACCCTGCGCAGCATCGTGCAAACCCTGGGCAATATCGGTATCTGATCAGCCCGCGACCGCAAGCAAACAAAAAAGCCCCGGCTCATGTCACATGAGCCGGGGCTTTGTTTTACAACTCAGGCTGTCAGAGCCCTGATTGACCGCTCAACGCCAGGTCCAGCAGCTCGCGGTTGGCTACCGCGTACATGGCGTAGTCATTGCCCGTGGCAGCCCGCAAATCCACCAGCATCGCGCGCCAGCGCTCAACCATCGAACTGTTTTGCTCAAGCCACAAGGCAAGACGCGCCTCGATACTTTCACCGGCATCGGTCATCTGCAGCACCGAAATGGTAATTGCCCGCTGCTGCCAGTCGATATCGTCACGGAACGCTTCACGCGCCAGCGCCTGCCAGTTGTTCTCCACCGGCAGGTTGCTGATCTGCTGCAAGTACCAGGTCAGGTCCAGCGCGCTGCCCACGGCAAAGTAAGTCTTGGCCACATCTGCAGCGTTCTGCCCGGTCACATCCGAAGCTTCGATAATCGGCAACAGGGTGTACAGGTGCGTCGTACCCGCCACCATGCGCGCCAGCAATTCCGGCACGCCCGCTTCGACGTAAGCCTGATAACGGGTCTGCCAGCCTTCGCGGGTCGGGCCTTCCAGCAGTTCGTCGAGCTTAAGGCCCAACGCCGCCAGATGCGGGCCGAAGTGCGCCACATCGCGTGCAGCATCCAGCTCGTTGCGACGGCTGCGCAGGAACCAGCGCGTAGCGCGACGGCCCAGGCGCATCAGTTCATCCATCAGCGCCAGCTGGATTTCAGCCGGTACCTGGTAGTCCAGCGCTTCGATTTGGCGGAACCAGTGCGGGAGATGGAAAATGTCACGCACGATCACATAGGCACCGGCCACGTTGGCAGCACTCATGCCGGTCGACTCTTTCAGGCGTTCGACAAAAGTGATGCCCATGTGGTTAACCAGATCGTTGGCGATCTGGGTGCTGACGATTTCACGCTTCAGACGATGGCGACGCATGGCTTCGGCAAACTTGCTGACCAGCATCGGCGGGAACGCGGTTTCCATGTCGCGGGTCAGGTAGTCGTCATCCGGTACCTGGGAGTTGAGCAGTGCTTCCTTGAGGTCGATCTTGCTGTACGAGATCAGCACCGACAACTCGGCACGGGTCAGGCCGTGGCCCCCCGCTACGCGCTCGTTAAGCTGCTCTTCAGACGGCAGGAACTCGATGGCACGGTCCAGCTTGCCACGGGCTTCCAGATCGTTCATCAGGCGCTTGTATTCGGCAATCCGCTCGTAAGCCTTGCGTGCCGCCAGCGAAATCGCCTGGGTCTGCTTGTAGTTGTTGCCCAGCACCAGACCGCCAACCTCGTCGGTCATGCTGCCCAGCAGTTGGTTGCGCTGCTTCTCGGTCATATCGCCGGCCTGCACCACTTCATTGAGCAGGATCTTGATATTCACTTCGTGGTCAGAGCAGTCGACGCCGCCAGCGTTGTCGATAAAGTCGGTGTTGGAACCGCCGCCGTTGAGGTTGAACTCGACACGGCCCAACTGGGTCATGCCCAGGTTGCCGCCCTCGCCCACCACCTTGCAGCGCAATTCGTTGCCATTGACGCGCAACGCATCGTTGGCCTTGTCGCCAACGTCAGCATGGCTTTCGCTGCTGGCTTTGACATAAGTACCGATACCACCGTTCCACAGCAGGTCCACCGGCGCCTTGAGCAAGGCATTGAGCAATTCGGTCGGGGTCAGCTTGTCAGCGCTGATGGCGAAGCGCTCTTTCATCTCCGGGGAGATGGCGATGCTTTTCGCGCTGCGCGAGAAGATCCCGCCGCCCGCCGACATGATGCTGGTGTCGTAATCCGACCAGGCCGAACGCGGCAAGTCGAACAGGCGCTGACGCTCGGCGAAGCTGTTAGCCGGCTCCGGGTTCGGGTCGATAAAGATATGCAGGTGGTTAAAGGCCGCAACCAGTTGCAGCTTGTCGGACATCAGCAAACCGTTGCCGAACACGTCGCCGGCCATATCGCCCACGCCGACCACACTGATGCTGTCCTGCTGGACGTTGATCCCGCGCTCCTTGAAGTGGCGCTGCACGCCCACCCAGGCGCCCTTGGCAGTAATGCCCATCTTTTTATGGTCATAACCGGCCGAGCCGCCCGAAGCGAACGCATCGCCCAGCCAGAAGCCGTAATCGATGGCAATACCGTTGGCGATATCGGAGAAGGTCGCGGTGCCCTTGTCGGCGGCCACCACCAGGTACGGGTCATCGTCATCGTGACGGACCACGTTCAACGGCGGCACCAGTGCGCCGTCTTTCAGGTTGTCGGTAATGTCCAGCAGGCCGGAAATAAAGATCCGGTAGCAGGCAATCGCCTCGGCCTGGATCTCGTCACGGCCGCCGCCCAATGGCAGGCGACGCGGCACGAAACCGCCCTTGGCGCCCACCGGCACAATGACCGAGTTTTTCACTTGCTGGGCTTTTACCAGGCCCAGCACTTCGGTACGGAAATCTTCTTCACGGTCGGACCAGCGCAAGCCACCGCGGGCCACGTTGCCGAAGCGCAAGTGCACGCCTTCAACCCGTGGCGAGTAGACGAAGATTTCAAACTTCGGCACCGGCTTTGGCAGCTCGGGGATCAAGTGCGGGTTGAACTTGAAGCTGAAGTACGAACGGTTGTGACCGCTGGCATCCGGCTGGTAGAAGTTGGTGCGCAGAGTGGCCTTGATCAGGTCCAGGTAGCGACGCAGGATACGGTCTTCGTTGAGCACCTGAACATCGTCCAGGGCCGTCAGGATCGCCTGCTCCAGACGCACTTGCTTGTCTTCGAGGTCTTCGGCCGTCAGCTTGCGCGCCAGGTAGAAGCGGGTCTTGAACAAGCGGGTCAATTCGCGGGCGATATCGGTGTGGTTGTTCAGGGTACTGGCGATATAACCCAGGTCAAAGCCCAGGCGGATCTGCTTCAGATAACGGGCGTAGGCACGCAGCAAGGCCACGTCGCGCCACGGCAGGCCGGCGGTCAATACCAGGCGGTTGAACGCATCATTCTCGGCATCGCCGCGCACAATATGCACAAACGCATCCTGCAGCGTGTCGTTGAGTTGCTGGATATCAAGGTTCAAGCCTTCACCGGCGGTAAAGGCGAAATCATGGATCCAGAATTCACGGCCGTTGGCATGACGCAGGCGGTACGGGAACTCACCCAGCACGCGCAGGCCGAGGTTTTCCAGGATCGGCAGCACGTCGGACAGCGCCAGCGGCGTGTCGGCGTGGTACAGCTTGCAATGCAGTTCCTGACCAGCGCTTTGCCCCAGCGGCTGGTAGAAGCTCATCACCAGCGGGTTCTTGTCGCTCAGGTTCATCAGGTGCTGCATGTCGACCACGGCCGAGTGCGCAGCAAAACGCTCGCGGTAACCTGCCGGGAAGCCTTTCGGGAAGTCGGCCAGCACCTTGGTGCCATTGGCCTCACCGAAGCTCTCGACCACCAGGCTGGCATAGTCGTCCTGCCAGCTGCGGCAGGCCTGGATGACTTCTTTTTCCAGCAGCAGCGGATCGATATCGATGCGGTTTTTTGGATCAACCCGCAGAATCAGCTGCACACGGGCCAGCACCGATTCCGAGAAGAAAGTCCAGAATTCGCAATCCGAAGCCTGCAGGCGCTCCATCAGCACCTGCTGGATTTTCTGTCGCACTTCGGTGGAATAGATATCACGCGGCACATAGGCCAGGCAGTAGCAGAAACGGCCATACGGGTCTTTGCGCAGGAACACGCGAATCTTGTTGCGCTCCTGGATCTGCACGATCGACATCACGGTGCTGAACAGCTCGTCCACCGGGGTCTGGAACAGGTCGTCTCGGGGCAGCACTTCCACCACCTGGGCCAGTTCCTTGCCCAGGTGCGCCTTGGCCTGGAAGCCCGAACGACGCTCGATCTCAGCGACCTTGCGGCGGATGTACGGGATCACCCGCACGCTTTCGCCATACACCGAAGAGGTGTACAGGCCCATGAAGCGGCATTCCTTGATGACCTTGCCGCTGGCGTCGATCTGGCGGATCGACACATAGTCCGGGTAAGCCGGGCGATGCACGCGGCTCGGGTGTGCGGCCTTGGCGAACGACAGCAGGGTCGGCTCGCGCAGGTAGCTGACGGCGTAATCCTCGATGCGCAGGTCTTCGGCGGTCAGGCCGGCGCGCAGCAGCTTGGTAAGGCCGAGGAACGAGTCGGCGTCATATTCGATATGCCCGCCATCGGCATCGTCGCGTACCACAAATTCTTCATAGCCCAGGAAGGTGAAGTGGTTGCCCACCAACCATTCCAGGAAGCTTTTGACTTCGGCTTTCTCATCCGCATCCACGGCGTACTGGCAGTTGTCGACACTGACCAGCAGCTCCTGCACCTTGGCCTTCATCGGCTCAAAGTCAGCCACTGCAATGCGCACTTCACCCAGAACCTGTTCCAGTTCCTTGCTCAGCACGTTCAATTCGGCGGCATGGGCGCAGCGATCGATTTCCAGGTACATCAGCGACTCTTGCGAGACGCCTTCGCCCGTGGTGCCCTTGGGCAGGATTTCCAGCAGCTCGCCCTTGCTGCCGCGACGAACGCTCAACACCGTGGTTTGCAGGGTGTGGATGCTGTAGCCGCGACGGTTCAGCTCGGTACGCACCGAGTCCACCAGAAACGGCAGGTCGTGGTGCAGCACTTCCACTGCTGTGTGGGTGGACTGCCAGCCGTGGCGCTCGTAGTCGGGGTTGAACACCCGTACTTGCGGCTGGGCCGGGTCGAAGCGCTCCAGCAGGCGCCAGGCCGACAGCGTGCAGCCGGCGAGGTCGGACATGCGCCGTTGGGTGAGTTCGTCCAGAGAAATGATGCCGAAGAATTGCTCGGCGAACAGCGCCACTTGTGGCAGTGCCTGTTCACTGATGTGCTGCGCCAGTGCCGCTTGCAGTTGGTGCTGGAAGTCGGCTTTGCTGGCTGCGGTGAAGAACGCCATCTGTGGTACTCCGCTTGGGCTTGTTATTGAGAGAAGCGTCGCATGTTGGAGCTGTCGACACTGTGCGAGGCCTGTCCTGGCAGCTCACCTTCAACGCACAGCATGACAGGGAGGTGAAGCTGGCCGTGACCCACGGGTCACATTCACGTCCGGGATGGTGATCTGCAAAAACGACTGCCGGATAAACAGGCTGTGCCTTTACGGATAACAATCACCGCGCAGCTTAACGACTGCGCTGTACGACCTGCTTACGGTGCGGCGACATATTCGGTCATCGGGACGCAACCGCCCGGGTTGTCATAGAACAACCCTAGCATTGGCAAGCGAAAAAACTTCATAAAAGCACCGTAGTTTCCGTAGTCAGTATCGGAAATGACTGAGCATTTGCCCTGATGTTCCATTCAAACCTGCACAAATCGGCTCAGGCTGGCAAAATTGCCCCCTGATCGACCCATTCGCGCCCAGAGCGCCAGGAATTAACCATGCAAATGACCACCGACCACCTGCTCGCCAACCCGTGCGACGACGAAGAAGACAATATGGCGATGCTGTGTTGCCACACCAATACGGGCGAGATGTTCCTGATGACCCGCTACCCGGACGAGGACGAGCTGGAAATCACCCTGGAAGACGAGCCTTCGACCCTGGACGGCATCAAGGTGACCCTGAGCCCTACCCGCCTGCTGATTGAAATCGGCGCGGGCGATACGGATGTGCTCAAGGGCGATGACCACCTGGAAATCCTGCACAGCACCGCCGCCGCAGACCTGGCTGAAGTTGAACTGACCCTGCAGAATATCCTCAAGGGCACCGGTACCTACGTCAGCGAACTGTAACAAGCCCGCTCCTGCACCCACCCAGAGGTATGTGCCCATGCCCCCGATCTTCGATGCCCACTGCCATATCATCGACAGCGCTTACCCGCTGATTGCCAACAACGGCTATGTGCCCGAGTTTTTCAGTGCCGATGATTACCTGACCCGGGTCACACCCTTGGGGGTCGTTGGCGGCGCGGTGGTATCGGGCTCTTTCCAGGGCTATGACCAAAGCTACCTGATCGCGGCACTCAAACGCCTGGGGCCGGAGTTTGTGGGCGTGACCCAGTTGCCCGCCAGTGTCACCGATGCCGAACTGGCAAGCCTGCATGGCCACGGCGTGCGGGCCCTGCGTTTCAATCTCAAACGCGGCGGTTCCGGGCAGCTTGACCAGCTCGAATCATTGGCCATGCGCGTGCATGAGCAAGTGGGCTGGCATGCAGAGCTGTATATCGACTCGCGAGAGCTGGCGGGGCTTGAGCAGCGGTTGCGGCGCCTGCCTGCGCTGAGCATCGATCATCTGGGCCTGAGCCAGGACGGCCTGCCCAGCCTGCTGCGCCTGGCGGAGCACGGTGTACGGATCAAGGCCTGCGGCTTTGGCCGGGTTGATTTCGCCGTAGCGCCTGTGCTGCAACAGATCCACGGCATCAACCCCGATGTGCTGATATTTGGCACCGACCTGCCCTCGACCCGCGCACCACGTGCATTTGAGGACAGTGATATCAACCTGCTGGTTGAGGCATTGGGGGAGGAAGGTGCGCACAAAGCTTTATGGCAGAACGCCCGGACGTTCTACGGCCTGTAATTGCAACCGCTCTAAACCGTAGCAGCTGCCGAAGGAACGAGGCTGCGTCCGGCGGCGAAGCCGTCGTAAGACCAGGCACAGCGGTGTGTCAGTTAAACCTGGTTCTCAGGATTTACGACGGCTTCGCCGCCGGACGCAGCCTCGTTCCTACGGCAGCTGCTACGCAACATCCCCTCCTTTTTATCCGCCATACCCCATGCAGATGAGCACCATTCTCAACAACACGGCTCATTTCAGTTTTTTCCGTAAAAAGCCCCACCGCTATTAGTCCGCAAGGCCTCCAATGGATTAAAGTAACGCCCCCAGCCCCGACGTAATTCTTGCGCCGCCGGTGTCCTTTTCAGGAACAGTATTCGATGGAACATCGTGAAGCGCTGCTAGCGCTGCGAACCTTTCTTTCAACCCAGATCCTCGGTCAGGAAAAGTTGATCGACCGCCTGCTGATCGCGTTGCTTGCCGACGGTCACATGCTGGTCGAAGGCGCCCCCGGGCTGGCCAAGACCAAGGCCATCAAGGAACTGGCGGAAGGCATTGAAGCGCAGTTCCATCGAATCCAGTTCACCCCCGACCTGCTGCCCGCCGACATCACCGGCACCGAGATCTATCGCCCCGAAACCGGCAGTTTCGTGTTTCAACAAGGGCCGATCTTTCATAACCTGGTGCTGGCGGATGAAATCAACCGTGCCCCGGCCAAGGTGCAATCGGCGCTGCTCGAAGCCATGGCCGAACGCCAGGTGAGCGTCGGGCGCAGCACCTACGAGCTGTCGCCGCTGTTTTTGGTGATGGCCACGCAAAACCCCATCGAGCAGGAAGGCACCTACCCGCTGCCCGAGGCCCAGCTCGACCGTTTTCTGATGCATGTAAAAATCGGCTTCCCGGACGCCGCCGTCGAGCGCCGCATCCTGCAGCAGGCCCGTGGCGAGGCGCTCAATGGCGAAACCAAACCCGAGCGCCGGGTCAGCCAGCAGGCCATCTTCGCCGCACGCAAGGAGATCCTCGGCCTGTACATGGCCGATGCGGTGGAGGAGTACCTGGTGCAACTGGTGATGGCCACCCGTACTCCGGGCAAGTTCGACCCGGAAATGGCCGAATGGATCGCCTACGGCGCCAGCCCGCGTGGCTCGATTGCCCTGGACCGCTGCGCACGGGCCCATGCCTGGCTGGCCGGGCGCGACTTTGTCAGCCCCGAAGACATCCAGGCCGTGTTGTTTGACGTGCTGCGCCACCGCATCATCCTGTCGTTCGAAGCCGAGGCCGCCGGTATCGACCAGGACCGCGTGGTGCAGCGCATCCTCGACGTCGTTGCCGTTGCCTGACCGATGAACACCCCCCTGCCCGCCGAGCCCGGTATCCGCATCACCCTGGCGCAACTCATCGAGATGCGTCACCGGGTGCGCGAGGTGCAGCTGTTTTCTTCGCCAAGCCAGCGCAGCCCGCTGGTGGGCTTGCATCACTCCAAGCTGCGCGGGCGCGGGGTCGACTTCGACCAGGTACGGGTCTATCAGGCCGGCGACGATGTACGCACCATCGACTGGCGCGTCACCGCCCGCACCCAGGAACCTCATACCAAGATGTTCCATGAGGAGCGCGAGCGGCCGATCTTTATCCTCGCCGAACAAAGCCGCCGGCTGTTTTTCGGTTCGGGGCTGATGTTCAAGTCGGTGCTCGCCGCCCAGGCCGCCAGCCTGATCGGCTGGGCCGCGCTGGGCCATAACGACCGTGTCGGCGGGTTGGTGTTTGGCGACCATGAACACTATGAAATCAAGCCTCGGCGCAGCAAACAAAGCCTGCTGCAACTGCTCAACCGCCTGGTGCGGGTCAACCAGTCCCTGCATACCGAGGTGCAATCGGACCGCGATGCCCTGGGCATGGCCCTGATCCGCGCCCGCGAAGTGTTGCGCCCCGGCAGCCTGGTGATCGTGATCTGCGATGAGCGCGCCCTCACGGACGCCGCCGAACAGCAACTGAGCCTGCTGTCGCGCCATTGCGATCTGATGCTGCTGCCGTTGTCCGACCCCCTCGACCATGCCCTGCCCGCCGCCGGGCTGCTGCGCTTTGCCGAGCGCGGTGCACAGCTGGAGCTGGACACCCTCAACTATGATCTGCGCCAGGCCTACCGGGCCCAGGCCGAGGCCCGTATTGCACGCTGGGAACTGTTGGCGCAAAAATTACGGGTGTTGCTCATGCCGCTGAGCACGCAAAGCGAAATGGTCGAACAGCTGCGCGAATACCTCAACGCCAAACGCCCCGGCAAAGCCTCATGAAAGAACTCGAACAACTGCAACCGCTGATCACCCCGCCCGCGGTCGGCCTGTGGCCGCCAGCGCCGGGCTGGTGGCTGCTGCTGATCGTGCTGCCTGCGCTGGGCTGGGGCCTGTGGTGGCTGCGCCGCTACCTGCCCGCCAAGCGCCAGCCGGCTCGTGCCGAACAACCGCTGGACCCGGTGCGCCTGGCCGCCCTGGAAGAACTGGCGCGTTTTCCCAAGCCCTACGACGGCGCGCCCGCCGGCGCCTGGCTGCAGCAACTCAACGGCCTGCTCAAGCGCCTGTGCCGCAACCACTATCCCTACAGCCAGAGCCACACTCTCAATGGCCGCAAGTGGCTGGCATTCCTGGATAACCGCTGCCCGGCTGCCGGCCTGACCCGCTGGATGGTGCTGGTCGAAGGCGCTTACAAACCTGAATGCAAACTCGACGACAAGGCCATCGCCGGGCTCAATCAGGCGGTTGAAACCTGGATTCGAAAACATGTTTGAATTTGCCTGGCCGTGGCTCTTCGCCCTGCTGCCCCTGCCCTGGCTGATGCGCCTGGTGCTGCCGCCTGCCGACAGCGGCGAGGCGGCGCTGCAGGTCAGTTTTCTCAGTGACCTCGAACAACTGGCCCGGCGCAAGGCCCGCACCACCCTGCCTTCCTGGCGTCAGCAAATCCCCTTTGTGCTGCTCTGGCTGCTGTTGTTGAGCGCCGCCGCCCGCCCGCAATGGCTGGGCGAGCCGCTGCCGATTGCCGCCAGTGGGCGTGACTTGCTGGTGGCGGTGGATGTGTCGGGGTCGATGGACTACCCCGACATGCAATGGCAGGGCGAAGATGTCACCCGCCTGGACCTAGTGAAGAACCTGCTCGGCGAGTTTCTGGAAAACCGCGAAGGCGACCGCGTCGGCCTGATCCTGTTCGGCAGCCAGGCCTATCTGCAGGCCCCCTTGACCTTCGACCGCCACACCGTACACACCTGGCTCGACGAAGCGCGTATCGGCATCGCCGGCAAGAACACAGCCATTGGCGACGCTATTGGCCTGGCCCTCAAGCGCCTGCGCCAGCGTCCGGCGCAGAGCCGGGTGCTGATCCTGATTACCGATGGCGCCAACAACGGCGGGCAGATCGACCCGCTGACCGCCGCCCGCCTGGCCGCTGAAGAGGGGGTCAAGATCTACCCGATCGGTATCGGCGCCGACCCTGAAGAAAGCAGCAGCAAGGGCATGTTCACCATCAACCCCGGGGTCGACCTTGACGAGCCGGCACTCGAAGAGATCGCCCAGGTCACCGGTGGCCGCTACTTCCGCGCCCGCAACGGCGGCGAACTGGCGGCCATCAAGGACACCCTCGACCAACTGGAACCCGTGGCCCAGCAACCAACCCAGGCGCGCCCGGCACAGGCACTCTACAGCTGGCCGCTGGCTGCGGCGCTGTTGCTCAGCGTGCTGCTGGTGATCCGCGAGCTGTGGCCCAACAACCGCGTGCAACGCTGGCTGAGCAAGGAGCATTTTCTGCAACAACACCCTGACTGGCGGGCGCGCCTCAAGCGCCTGCGTCTGCGCAGGCGCCGATGAGCATGCTCTGGCCGCACTGGTTGCGCCCCGAATGGCTGCTGGCCCTGCCCCTGCTCGGCTGGCTGCTGTGGCAACGCTGGCACCGGGAAAAACGTGCTGGCCGCTGGCAAAAAATCCTGCCCGTGGCCTTTCATCGGGTGTTGCTCAGCGGCGGCACTGGCCGCAGCAGCAAATTGCCATGGATCGCCCTCGGGCTTGGCTGGCTGCTGGCCCTGCTGGCATTGCTCGGCCCCAGCTGGCAACGTGTTGAGCAAGCCACGCAAAAGCCCGAAGACCCGCTGGTGGTGATGCTCGAACTGACACCCGAAATGCTCGCCACCGACAGCTCGCCCAACCGCCTGGAGCAGGCACGGCGCAAGCTCTACGACTTGCTGCAAAATCGCAGCGACGCGCAAACCGCGGTGATCGTCTACGCCGGCAGTGCCCACACTCTGGTGCCGCTGTCTGATGACATGGGCACCAGCCGCAACCTGCTCGAAGCCCTCAAGCCGTCGATCATGCCGCAGCCGGGGCATCGCGCCGACCTGGCCATCGACAAGGCCCTGACGCTGCTGGACCAGGGCGCACTGGGCCAGGGCCGCCTGCTGCTGATCACCTCATCGCTCAGCGAACAGGAACGCAGCGGCATCCGCCAGGCCTTGCAGGGCCACGCCCCGCAATTGCTGATCCTGGGCATTGGCAGCCGCGAGGGCGCGCCGGTGGTCGATGAAAGCGGGCAGTTCCTCAAGGACGATCAGGGTGCCATTCTCCTGCCGCGCCTCGACAGCCCGAGCCTGCGCGCCTTTGCCCTGGATGTGGGCGGCCGCTATCGCCAGGCGCGCCTGGATGACAACGACCTGCGTGGCCTGGGCCTGCTCGACGACCCGCGCCACCTGCGCGATAACGGCCAGACCCTGCAACTGGACAGCTGGGCCGACCAGGGTTACTGGCTGTTGCTGCCGCTTCTGCTGCTGGTGGCCTGCGCGGGCCGCCGTGGCTGGCTGTTCTGCCTGCCCCTGGTGTTTATCCTGCAACCGCAGCCAGCCCAGGCCATGAGCTTTACCGACCTGTGGCTGCGCCCCGACCAACAGGGCCTGCGCCTGCTGCAGCAAAACAAGCCGCTGCTGGCCGTGGAGCACTTCAGTGACCCGCTCTGGCAAGGTGTGGCCCTGTACCGCGCGGGCGACTATGCCGGCGCAGCCCAGCGTTTTGCCGAGGTCAACAGCGCCAGCGCCCACTATAATCGCGGCAATGCCCTAGCCATGAATGGCGAACTGGAGGCGGCCATCGACGCCTGGGAGCAAGCACTGGAGCTGCAACCGGAGCTTGAGGCCGCCGCGCAAAACAAAGCCCTGGTTGAAAAACTGCTGGAGCAGCAACGCGCCGCAGCCCAAAGCGAGCAGCCCGCCGAGCCACCTGCGCCTGCCGAGTCTGAAACCCCGCTCAGCTCCAGCGCCCAGAGCTCCGCCAGCAGCACCACGCACAATAATGAAGAGCACAGCTCGGCCAGCAACCCCGCCACCGAGCCTGTGCCCGACGAGCAGCTCGACCCCGAACCCGCCCCGCACGCCGATGGCGAACCTGGCGACGAGCAGACCACGCGGGCACCTGTACCCACCGCCAACCAGACCGCAGAAGAACAACGCCAGGCCCTTGAACAATGGCTCAGACAGATCCCCGACAACCCCGGCGAATTGTTGCGGCGCAAATTCTGGTACGAACAGCAGCTCCATCAGGACACGCCCAAATGAACCGCCTCTGTGTTTTGCTTCTTTTGCTGTGTTGCTGGACCTTGCCGGCGCACGCCCTGGGCCTGGTCGCCAGCGTTGACCGCGACCAGCTCAACTCCGGGGAAACCGTTGAACTGACCCTGGAATCCGACGACGTCACCCAGTTCGGCAAACCCGACCTGGCGCCGCTGGACGGCCTGTTTGAAGTGCGCGGCACCCGCCAGGTCAACCAGCTCAACAGCCTCAGCGACGACAACAAGGGCACCACGCGCTGGATGATCACCCTGCAACCCAAACAGACCGGCACGGTGATCATCCCGTCGCTGCAAGTCGGCGACTACCACAGCCAGCCGATCACCCTCACCGTGACCCAGAGCGTGGCCAGCGACAACGCACTGGCCCCGGTATTTATCGAAGCCAGCCTCGACCAGCCCAGTGTTTATGTGCAGGCCCAGGCCTTGCTGACCCTGCGCATCTACCACTCCGTGGCGCTGTACGACGACAGCAGCCTGACCACCCTGCACCTGGACGACGCCATCGTCGAGCAACTGGGCGAGTCGCGCACCTATGAAAAACTGATCAACGGCGTACGCCACGGTGTAATCGAACGCCGCTACGGTATTTACCCGCAGCGCAGCGGCGAGCTGATCATCCCGGCGCAAACCTTCAGCGCCACCCAGGTTGACAGCCAGCAAGCCAGCGCCCCGGCCCCCCTTGGGCCGAAACCGGGCAAGATGGTGCATGTGACATCCGCCGAAATACCGTTGAGCGTCTTGCCCAAACCCGACACCTGGCCGGCCAATGCCCCCTGGTTGCCGGCGCGCAGCCTGAGCCTGAGCGAAACCTGGAACCCCGAGCCTGACCACACCATGGTCGGGGAGTCCCTGACCCGCACCCTGACCCTCAAGGCCGAAGGCCTGTCCAGCGCCCAGTTACCGCCCCTGCCCGCCACCGACGTCAACGGCCTGCGGCGCTACCCCGACTTGCCGCAATTGAGCAACCAGGTAACCGAAAATGGCCTGATCGGCAGTCGCGAGGAGCGTGAAGCCCTGGTGCCGACCCGGGTCGGGCAAATCGAACTGCCCGCCGTCGAAGTGGTGTGGTGGAACACCCACGAAGACCATCTGGAGCACACCTACCTGCCGGCCCGTACCCTGCTGGCAGCGGCCAACCCCAACCAGACCGTGGACACCCCCGCCAGCGGTACGCCGACGGCATTCAACGAAGCGTCATCGCTGTGGCTCTGGCAGCTCAGCACCCTGCTGCTCGCCTGTACCACCCTGGCGAGCCTGGCCCTGTGGTGGCGTGCGCGCTGGCAACCGGCGATCTCGCGTGCCGCGCAAACCGGGCCAAGCCCGCGCAGCTTGCTCGACGACCTCAAGCGCGCCAGCCTGGCCAACGACCCCCAGGCCACCCGCCAGGCCCTGGATGCCTGGGCGCGGCAACAGCCGGAAACCCTGGCCGACATGGCGGCGCGCTTTGTGCCGCTGTCCGATGCCCTCGACGGCCTCAATGGCGCGCTCTACAGCGAAACCGGCCAGTACTGGCAAGGCGAGGAGCTGTGGAAAGCCATTCGCAGCATTCCTGCCACCGAGCGTGAGCAAGACGCCGCCAGCGAACCCAGCAGCCTGCCGCCGCTCTACCCCAAATAATTGCCCAGGCAACCCGTGCCCGCCCGAGCGAGCGGGTTGCCAGCCCATTTTCAAACGGATCCTGTTATGCGCCTGTTTCACACTTCCGACTGGCACCTGGGGCAAAACCTCCACGGCCAGGACCGCGACTTCGAGCACGCCTGTTTTCTCACTTGGCTGCTGGCCCAACTGGCCAGCGAGCAACCCGATGTGCTACTGATTGCCGGGGACATCTTCGACACCGTCAACCCGCCGGTGAAGGCCCAGGAGCGGCTCTACGACTTTATCGTCAGTGCTCACGAACAACAGCCCAAGCTGACCATCGTGATGATCGCCGGCAACCACGACTCCGGCTCACGGATCGAACTGCCCGGGCCCTTGATGCGCCGTTTGCGCACCCATGCCCTGGGCCGGGTATTGTGGCTTGACGACGGCCAGCTCGATGCCGAACGCCTGCTCATCCCCCTGCCCGACGCCAAGGGCAAGATTGCCGCCTGGTGCCTGGCGCTGCCGTTTTTGCGCCCGGCCGAAGTCACCGGCGCGCACCTGGGGGATGACTACCTGCGCGGTATCGGCCAGGTCCATGAGTGGCTGATCGAGGCCGCCAATGCCAAGCGCAAGAAGGGCCAGGCGCTGATTGCCATCAGCCACGCCCATATGGCCGGTGGCTCTGTCAGCGAAGATTCCGAACGCAGCCTGATTATCGGCAATGCCGAGGCCCTGCCCGCCAGCCTGTTTGGCCCCGATATCAGCTACGTCGCCCTGGGCCATTTGCACAAGCCGCAGCGGGTCAATGGCGAAGAACGCATCCGCTATTGCGGCTCGCCGATCCCGTTGTCCTTCTCGGAAATCGGCTACCAGCACCAGATCCTCGATGTCACCCTCAAGGGCGAAACCCTGGTCAGCGTTGAATCGCGCCTGATCCCCCGCGCAGTCAACCTGCAGCGCATCGGCCCGCTGCCCCTGGCCGACGTGCTTGCGCAACTGGCTGAACTGGCGGATATCGACCTGCTTGCCGACCTGCAGCGCCAGCCCTGGCTGGAGGTGCGGGTCAAGCTCGATGAGCCGCAGCCTGACCTGCGCCAGCAGATCGAAACCGCCTTGCAGGGTAAATCCGTGCGCCTGGTCCGCATTGGCGCCGAGTACGCCGGCAGCGCCGGCCGCGACGATGACGACGGCACGCGCCTGATCGAACTCGACCAGCTCAGCCCCCAGGAGCTGTTCAGCCGCGCCTGGCAGGAAAACTACGGCAGCGAAGCCGACGAACAGACCCTCAAGGACTTTGCCGTGCTGCTGCAGGAAGTCCAGCAGGAAGGTGAACAGCCATGAAAATCCTCGCCATCCGCCTGAAAAACCTCGCCTCCCTGGCCGGCCCCTTCGAGCTGGACTTTACCGCCGAGCCCCTGGCCAGCGCCGGGCTGTTCGCCATCACCGGCCCCACCGGCGCCGGCAAAAGCACCCTGCTCGACGCCCTGTGCCTGGCCCTGTTTGGCGCCGTGCCACGGCTGAACAACACCGGCCGCGATGCCAAGGTTCCGGATGCTGACGGCGAGATTGCCACCGGCGACCCGCGCACCCTGCTGCGCCGTGGCACCGGTGAGGGCTATGCCGAAGTCGACTTTGTCGGCATCGACGGGCGCCGCTACCGCGCCCGCTGGGAAGCCAACCGCGCCCGCGAAAAGGCCACCGGCAAACTGCAGGCCAGCCGCCAGAGCCTGCGTGACCTGGACAGCGACCAACTGCTGGCCAGCCAGAAAGGGGATTACAAGGTCCAGCTCGAAGCACGCCTGGGCTTGAACTTCGAACAGTTCACCCGTGCCGTGATGCTGGCCCAGAGCGAGTTCAGCGCCTTTCTCAAAGCCGATGACAACGAACGCAGCGAACTGCTGGAGAAACTCACTGACACCGCCCTCTACACCCGCCTGGGCAAGCGCGCATTCGACAAGGCCAAGGAAGCCAAGGACGCGCACAAGCTGCTGCAGGACCAGGCCGTCGGCGTCACCCCTCTGGAGCCCGAGGCCCGCGCCGAACTGGATCAGCGCTTCACCCTGGCGCAGCAGCAATTAAAAGACCAGCAAGGCCAGCTCAAGCAGCTGGAACAACAACACAGCTGGCTCAAGACCCTGAACGAGCTGCAAGAACAACGACAGCATGCAGCCGACCAGTTGCAGCAGGCCCAAGCCCTGTACGACAGCCAGGCCGAACAGCGCCAGACCCTGCATCTGCTGGAGCAACTGGCGCCGCAGCGCCATCAGTTCGCCCGCCTCGCCGAACTCAATGCGCAACTGAGCCCGCTGGCAGAGCAGATCAACGGGTATTTGCAGCTACAAACCGAACTGGGCCAGCACCAGGCCCAGCTGGAAGCCGAACTGCACCAGGCCAAACTGGCGGCCACCCAGGCGCAGGCCGAGCAACGGGAAGCGGCACCGCGGGTGCAGCAAGCCCTGCTGGAGCAGGCCAACCTCGCGCGCCTGACCCAAACCCTCAACACCCAGCAAGCCCTGCAGCAGCAGGCCGAGCAGGCCTGCAACCAGGGGCAGCAGGCCCTCAACGCCCTGCTCGAGCGCCAGCAACAAGGCAGCCAACGCCTTGCGCACATTGCCGCGCAGCTTGAACGCAGCAGCGAACTGGCCCCCCTGGCCAGCGCCTGGGATGCCTACCGGCCAAGGCTTCAGCAACTGGTGCGGCTAAGCAATAACCTCAGCACCGGGCGCAAGGAACTGCCCGGCCTTGAGCAGCGTGCCCAACAGGCTGCGCAACAACTCACCGAACTGCGCAACAGCCTGGAAATCCTGTTTCAGGAAGCCGGCGCCGAACCCCATGCGGTCAACGAACAGATCCAGACCCTGGGCAGCCTGCTCAACGACAACCGCCAGCAACAGCGCGCCTTTGAAGACTTACAGCGTTTGTGCAGCAGCCAGCAGGCCCTCGATACGCGCCTGCAGGAGCTGCAAGCCAAGCAACACAGCGTGCAGCAGGAACGCGAGCGCCTGAGCCAGCAAGGCATTCAGGCCAAGGCCGAACTTGAGAAGGCCGAGCAAACCTTGCAGGTCACCCGCCAACTGCTGGAGCGCCAGCGCCTGGCCCGCAGTGCCAGCGTCGAAGAACTGCGCGGGCAGTTGCAGGACGACCAGCCCTGCCCGGTGTGCGGCAGTGCCGAGCACCCCTATCATCAGCCCGAAGCCTTGCTGCACAGCCTCAGCCGTCACGATGAACAGGAAGAGACCAATGCCCGCGCAGTGGTCGACGGGCTCAAGGAAACCCTGGCCCAGTTGCGGGAAAAAGTCGGCGGCCTGATTGCCCAGCAAAAAGAGTTTTTGCAGCAGCAGGAGCGTATCCATCAAGAGCAACAGGCCCTGGCCCCGAGCCTTGAAGCCCACCCGCTGTACCCACAATGGCTGGCCCAGGCGCCGGACAAGCGCGAGCCGTGGCTGGCCCTGCGCCTGAGCCAGCTGCAACACAGCATTACCCAGGACGAGCAACGCCAGAACGCGCTGCTGGCCCTGCAAAAGGAAGCGGCCCACCTGCAACAGCAAGTGCAGCGCTGCACCGAAGCCAGCACACTTGCGAGCCAACAGCTGAGCGAGCAGCAAGCCCATCTGAATGCCGACAGCCAGCGCCTTGAGGACGAACTCACCGCGTTTGCCAGCCTCTTGCCCGCGGCCACCCTCACGGCCCTGCGCGATAACGCCTCGGCCTGCTTTATGGCCCTCGACCAGCAAGTGGCTGAGCGCGTGGCCCAACTCGACCAGCAGCGCGACGAACAGGCCGAACAGCTGGAGCGAACCAGCAGCATCGAGCGTGAGCAGTACCAGCAAGCCAGCCGCCGCAAGGAACTGGAGACCCTGCAAAGCTCGCTTGGCGAACTGAGCGCACAGCACCAGGCCAGCCAGCACACCCTCAAGCAGTTACTGGGCGACTTCCCCAGCGCCGAACACTGGCAGCAGGCCCTGGAGCATGCGCTCGAACACACGCGTACAGCCCAGGCCCGGGCCGAGCAAGCCCTGCAAGCCTGCGCCAACCAGCAGCTGCAACTGGCTGCCGAACTCAAGGCCGGGCAAGCCCGCCTGCAGGCCCTGCAACAGGAACACGGCAACCTCAGCGCCCTGCTCCAACATTGGCGCGCGCAACACGGCGAGCTTGATGACCAGCGCTTGCAACAGCTGCTGGCCCAGGATGACGAACAGGTTCGCAAACTGCGCCTGCAGCTGCAACACAGTGAAAAAGCGGTCGAACAGGGCCGTGTACTGCTGCAAGAGCGCGAAGAGCGCCTGGCCCGGCATCAAGCACTGGCCAACGGCAACCTGGACGCCGAAGCCCTCGACAGCGCCCTTGTGGCAGTGCACGCCCAACTGGCCGCCAGCGAGCAACTGTGTGCCGAACTGCGCGCCCGGCAAAGCGAAGACCAGCGTCGCCAGCAGGCCAATCAGGCCCTGAGCCAACGCATCAGCCAGACCTATGACCAATGGCAGCGCTGGGCGCGCCTCAGTGAACTGATCGGTTCGGGCACAGGCGACAAATTCCGCAAAATCGCCCAGGCCTACAACCTCGACCTGCTGGTGCATCACGCCAATGCGCAACTGCGCCAGCTGGTCCGTCGCTACCGCCTCAAGCGCGGCGGCAGCATGCTGGGCCTGCTGGTGATGGACACCGAAATGGGCGACGAACTGCGCTCGGTGCATTCACTGTCGGGGGGCGAAACTTTCCTGGTATCGCTGGCCCTGGCCCTGGGGCTGGCGTCGATGGCCTCCAGCACCCTGAAAATCGAATCGCTGTTTATCGACGAGGGCTTTGGCAGCCTTGACCCCGAGTCGCTGCAACTGGCGATGGATGCCCTGGACGGCTTGCAGGCCCAAGGGCGCAAGGTCGGGGTGATTTCCCATGTGCAGGAAATGCACGAGCGTATTCCGGTGCAAATCCAGGTGCAGCGCCAGGGCAACGGTTTGAGCACCGTGGAGGTGAAATGAACGAACACGTACTGTATTCCTTCCGCCGCTGCCCCTATGCCATGCGAGCGCGCATGGCCTTGCGTTACAGCGGCGTGCCGCTGTCTATCGTCGAGGTCAGCCTCAAGGCCAAACCGGCCGAAATGCTCGCTGCCTCGCCCAAGGGCACGGTGCCGGTGCTGGTGTGTGCTGATGGTCGGGTGATCGAGCAAAGCCTGGAGATCATGCACTGGGCATTGCGCCAACATGACCCGGACAACTGGTTGCAAGCAGATCACGCAGGGCTGATCGAGGCGAATGACAGCGTCTTCAAGGTGCTGCTGGACCGCTACAAATATGCCATCCGCTACCCCGAGCAGCCGATGGAGCACTACCGGGCACAGGGTGTCGGGTATTTGCAGCGGCTGGAAGATTTGCTGGCGCATACGCCTTACCTTGCGGGGCCTGCGCTGAGCCTGGTGGATGTGGCCCTGGCGCCGTTTGTGCGGCAGTTTGCCCATGTTGATCGCGAGTGGTTTGCGCAAGCGCCGTTGCCGCATTTGAATGCCTGGCTGGAGCGGTTTTTGGCGTCGGAGTTGTTTGGCTCGGTGATGAAAAAAACCTGAACCCACTCACTCCCCCTGTGGGAGCGGGCTTGCTCGCGATGCAAGCGCTACGGTCTGTCCGGCCAACCGTGGTGATGCCATCGCGAGCAAGCCCGCTCCCACAATGAGCCTTTAGCTCAGTCCTTGCCGCGCACCATGCTCTGCAGCACCCCGTCGCGCCTGACCCAGCCATGAAACAGCGCGGCCGCCAAATGCGCCAGCACGGTAAAAAACAGCAAATACGCCAGATAGGTATGCGCTCTGCGCAAAAAGGCAAACGTCGTCGCATTGGCAGGCAAAACCCCCGGCAACTGCCATGAACTGCCCAACATCACCGGATCCCCCGCCGCCGATATCATCGCCCACCCCACCAGCGGCAAAATAAACATCAAGGCATACAGCAACACATGCGACAGCTTCGCCGCCAGCACCTGCACCGCAGGCAAATCCGCCGGCAACGGCGGCTGACGAGTCGCAAAACGCACAAACAAACGCACCACCACCAGCAACAAAATGGCGATCCCCAACGGCTTGTGCAAACCCAGCAGCCACTCATGGCGCTGCGACACCGAAGCCGCCATGCCCGCGCCAATAAGCAGCATGGCAATAATCATCAGCGCCATCAGCCAGTGCAGCAGGCGCGCCAGCGGGGCGAAATGCGAAGTGGGTGCGCTCATGGTTGTGGCTCCTTGGGTAGCTGGTCAACTTCACGGGTACGCCGTACATAGGAACTGGCATAGGCCGCCGAACGTGCCGCCAGCAACGGATCAGCCGAGCCCTCGATGCCACTGGGCAAAATCAGCGGGTCGTAATTGATATCGCGGCATTCGCCGTCGTTTTGCGCCTGGGCCTTTTCCAGCACCAAAGTCCCCGCGTTCACCACCTCGCGCCCCGCAGGCCAGGCCTGGCTGGCATCATTGATTGGGTCACCCGCCGCGGCCAATGTCAGGTTGAGCTGCCATTTCAACGGCCCTTGCGCCAGACGCTTTTCCAGGTCCCGCTGCAGATAATCGGCATCGCCGGGCGCCGCTGCCCCTGGCGCATCCTGCCCCAATGGCACCACTCCCCAGCGCACCGCCTGACGTTGCCCGGCGGCGTTGACCAGATAAAACGCATTGATCCCGTTATAGTTTTCAGTGGCATAACTGGCCGACGGTTTTGCCGTCTTGACCCACTGCAAAAATGCCGCCGTTTCAGGGTGCGCCGCAAAAAACGCAGGCATCGCCCCGGGTGCAGGCTTGCCCGTGGCCGCTTCTGGCGCACCGGCTTGCAGCATCTGGTAGAACGCCTCGGGCGTGCCCACCGGGAACACCGGCATGCTGTTCATCCCGGTGCGCCACTGCTGACCGTTGGCTTGGGTAAAACGCAGGGCAAAACTGCGGATCGGCACGCTGCTGTCAGGCGCATAAGGGTTGCCACTGGGCAAGGCAAACCGTCCGACCACCGGGGTGCGCTGGGTGCCGAACACTTGGGCCACGGACAAGCCCTGCGCCGCACCACTGCCCTGGAAATACCCCACCACGCACACGCCCTTGGCATGATTGCGCCGGTAACCGGGGTAAACGCCGTTGTTGTGCTCCAGTGCATTGACCAACTTGGCGGGCCTCAACCGCTGGGGGTCCAGCGTGCCATTGACGTAGTAAAAACCGCCCAGGATAACCGCCACCACCCCGCCAATCGCCGTCAGACGCAGCAGCACGCTGGCAGGGCTCAACGGGGGTTGAACGGGCCGCACAGGCGGCAATTGATCGACCATAAAAAACTCCGGGGCCACAAGACCGTGAGGTGAATGGCCTATAAGACGCACGCCCCTGGGGTCTATTCCCGCCTCGCGGAAGATTGTTTTTTTGCACACCTGCGGGAATAAGGTTTATTCATAAGCGTCTGCATTGCACCCACCCAGCCAATTGGCCCGACCATGACCTCATTTGATGAGCAACTGCGCGAACTGATCCCGCGCCTGCGCCGGTTTGCGCTGTCGCTGACCCGTCATGCCAGCAATGCCGATGACCTGGTGCAAACCTGCCTGGAGCGCGCCCTGGGCAGCGTTGCCGAGAAACGCCCAGAGGGCGACTTGCGGGCCTGGCTGTTCACCATCCTGTACCGCCAGTTTGTCGACCAACACCGCCGTTCCCGGCGCTATGCGCGCATGCTGGAGTTTTTTACCGGCCGCGATGACACCCAGCCCTCCACCGAGCGCACGGTGCTTGCGCAATCGACCCTCGAAGCCTTTGAACAGTTGAACAGCGAACAACGCGCCCTGCTGCTCTGGGTGTCGGTTGAAGGCTTGAGCTACAAGCAAGTCGCTGAAATCCTTGATGTGCCCATCGGCACCGTCATGTCGCGCCTGTCCAGGGCGCGTACTGCCTTGCGCCAACTCAGCGAGGGCGAAATCACCCGCCCGGCCCTGCGGAGACTCAAATGATCACCACCCCACCCAGTGAGCACGACCTTCACGCTTACGTCGATCACGCACTCAGCGCCGCCGAACGCCTTGAAATCGAGCGATATCTGCAGGCCAACCCGCTAATCGCCGCGCAGGTCGAGGCCTGGCAGCGCGACGCGCAAAACCTGCGCAGCGCACTGCATCAAGGCTTGCTGCAAGCTGCCAACCCGGCCCTCGACCCTGCGGCCATACGCCAGCGCCAGCGCCGCCAGGCACGGCGCCATTGGGCCAGTGCAGCGGTATTGCTGTTGGCCGTGGGCATCGGTGGCATAGGCGGCTGGCAGGCCAGGCAAATGACCCAGGCAGGCAGCAGCTTGCCCATGAGCGACGCACTGGCGGCCCATCGCATGTTTGCCGAAAAAGGATTTTTGCCCGCGGACTATCACGTTGCCCAAGGCAGTGAGATGCAAGGTTGGCTTGACCGTTATTTCAGCCGTGCCGAACGCTTGCCGGACTTGACCGGCGCAGGCTTCCAGCCCGTCAGCAGTCGCTTGCTGAGCACCGACCAGGGCGGTGCGGCGATGGTGCTGTACCAGGACCGGCAAGGTCGGCAGATCAGCTTCTATATCCGCCCGCCCGGTCCGCACAACAGCCTGCTGCCACGGGGTAGCCGCCAGGATGGTGAGTTGCAGGCCCAGTACTGGTCGGGCCCTGGCTACAACTACGCCGTGGTCGGCCCGGCCGGGCTGCTGGAAACGGTGGGGCTGTGAACGGTGCACAACGATCAAGTAGCAGCTGCCGAAGGAACGAGGCTGCGTTCGGCGGCGAAGCCGTCGCGAAACCTGAGCACTCAATTTGTCTGACACACTGAAGCGCCTGATTTTACGACGGCTTCGCCGCCGAACGCAGCCTCGTTCCTTCGGCAGCTGCTACGGATAGCGTGCTCTCAAGAGCGGGTTTTATGATCCAGCGCCGCATAAAAATTGGCGCTTTGTTGCAGGTATTTTTGCGTGTAGGACGCGGATTTCTTGTCGCTCACCACAATGCTTGCACTGGCAGGCAGGGCCACGGTGGCGGAGATGGCGGAAGCCGCAATAACGGAGAAAAGATTGAAGTTCATGGCACTAACCCTCGACGATTCAGTTGGCTTGCTTGCCTTTTCAGGCCGTGAAACCAACTTAACGCCAAGGGTCATCGTGCAGAAATTCATTGCAGCACTAGCGTCTATCAGTGCGATTGATACAAGGCTGCATGCCCATGATTACGGGCGGTTGATGAATTTCACATCAGACGGTGCATCCATCGCCAGGGTCTGCACAGTCTTGCCCAGCTTGCCGGTTGCCGGGTCGCGCTCCAGCACCACGATGGCATTGCTCATCTGGTTGGCAATCAGCAGGAACTTGCCGTTGGGGCTCAGGGCAAATTCACGCGGGTGATCGCCATCCACCGAGCGACGCTGGATTTCACTCAGCTCACCATTGTCCGGGTTGATCGCAAACACCAGGATTTCATTGGCCTTGCCACGGTTGCTGACATACAGGAACTTGCCGTCCGCCGAGGCATGCACCGCACCCGCCGCGCGGTTTTGCGCCGGCATGCCCTTGGCCAGCTCCAGCGCCTGGCGCTGCTTGAGGCGACCATTGTCATAGTCGAACACAAACACCTGGGCACTCATTTCCGTGGTCAGGTACGCATGCTTGCCGTCCTTGGAAAACAGCAGGTGACGCGGCCCGCTGCCTGGCGGCAGTTCAATGAAGGCAGGCTCGGCCGCCACCAGCGGATGCTCCGGGTTGGCAGCCGGGTCGTAGCGGTAGACAAATACCTTGTCCGCCCCCAGGTCACTGGCGTAGACAAACTTGCCGTCCGGCGAGGACACCACCGAATGCACATGGGCCGACATCTGCCGCTCGGGGTTGACCTTGCTGGCCGGGTGGCTGCTCATCTGCGTCACCGGCTGCAACTGGCCTTCGGCATTGATCGGCAATACCGCCAGGCTGCCGCCCGGGTCGGCGTGTACGCCGTAGTTGGCAACAAACAGGTAACGCTCGTCGGCACTGAGGCTGGAATGGGTCGGCTCTTCACCCAGGGTCTTGACCTGGTTGATCAGGGTCAGCGCGTTGGTTTTCGGGTCAATCGCCACGCTGCTGGCACGCCCCACCACGTCGGCTTGGCCCTTGCCGTTTTCATTGACCACAAACAGGCGGGTCTGGTCCCTGGACAGGGTCAGCCACGAAGGGTTGGCGGCCTTGAACACTTGCAGCGGCTCGGGGGCAATGCGGCCCTTGTCGCTGTCAAACTGCAGGCGGTAGATGCCCTGGCTCTTGCCCTGGGTGTAGGAACCCACCAGCAGCTCCACTTCATTGCGCGATTCGGCCTGGGCCGACATGGCGCCCACGCTCAACGCCATCAGCATCGGCAGGTTTTTAAACTTAATCCGTCACCTCGGTGTCATCGTCATCGTTGTTTGCGCTCAGAGCGCTGAGGCAAACCAGGCGATGCTCACCCGAGTCGCCGGTCAGGGTCCAGCTTTGCAGGCCCTGGTCAAATACCGCCGCGTCAATCTGCGGCGCGGTGAAGTGCCAGCGTTTTTCAGCACGCCCGTCCATGCACTTGATGAGCAATTGCACATCGTCCAGAGAAAAATCCCAGGCATGCAGCCCGTCAATCACCAGCATATCGCTGGTTTCAAGGGCTGTGCGCAAGGTCTGGTTTGAATCGCTCATTAATCAATCACCTGTTGGAAAGGCGTAATGATAGGTTAAATCCGCGGTGCAACCCATAAGCGCGACACGTGAATGCACGCTTATGGGTGCAGCCTGCTGCCTCTTTTAGTTTATCGGTTGATCAATGCCCGCCTGTAACCGCTGAGGTTCATCGCCCTTGAGCACCTCACCGTCAACGGTGGCACCTGCCAGTTGCAGGCGCCCCTGGCCCTGCACGGAGGCAATCCGGGCCTCGCTGCCCTGCTCGTTCTGGTACTGGATCTGCGGTTTCAGCTCGCCGCCCGGGGTGAAACCACCGTCCTTGGCGGTTTCCAGCTTCAGCGATGCCGTGGCCCCCAGGGTGCTTGACCTGCCGCTGTGGCTATCCGTGGCCTGGTTGAGCGCCAGCGTGCCGCCCGCCTTGAGACTGACATCGCCGGCACCGCCGTCAAACTCGCCACCGGCGTAGCGGGCATCGTTGCGCGTCTGGATACTCACGCCCTGGCTGCCAGCGTAGCGTCCCACCTGAGCGCTGCTGCGGGTCTCCTCGGCTCGCTGGTACTTGCCGGCGCCATTGGCGCGCAGGTTCACGTCCTCACCGGTGGTGGTGTAAACACGCAGGCCGAGCCGGGCCTCAACCCCCTGCTCGCTGCGCTGGTGGCTGTCGCTGGCAGCAATGGCGTTGTGGCTGGCGGCCTTGATGTTCAATGCGCCGTCGCCAGCACGGTAGCGCGTGCCTTCATCCTGCAGTGCACCGCGAACATTGAGCTGTACCGCGCCAGCATTGAGCTGGCTGACAACCGCCGTGCTGTCCTGCCGGGTTTGCTGCTTGGAGTTATAGCCCACCAGCCCGTCGAGCCCCACACCGGCCAGCTCGATCCCCTTGAGCCATTCGCCCTCGGGCAGCTTGCCCTGGCCCAGGCCCTTGACGACTTTTTCCAGCGGCCGGCTCAGGCCCTTGATCTCGGCACTGACTCCAAGCCCGGCCTGCCAGCCTTGCTCGCTGTGGCTGGTGCTGTCAGTCGTGTGGGCAGCCTGGTTATCGACCCGGCCAGCCTCCACCCGCAACTGCTTGCCCGCTTCGATTTGGGTGCCCTGGTTGACCAGTGCATCCGCCGCCTGCAACAGCACATTGTGCGTGGCCGTGACGCCGGTGGGCCTGGCGGTGCTCTGGTTGCGACTGTCCTGCTGGTGCTGGCGCTGGTACTCAAGGCCACTGCTGACCTTGTCCAGGCTGGCAGTCCAGACCACACCACCGGCATTGACCAGGGTATCAGTGCGGCTGTCAGCCGTGTCGTGGACTGCCAGCAGGTCGATATGCTGACCGCTGAGGCGCACATCGCCGGCAGTGGCCGCGAGGTCGGAGCCCTTGACGCTGAGGTCGCCCCCTGCGCTCACGGCCAGATTCGCGCCACTGACGCTCGCGCCCTGCTGCTGGCGATTGTCGCTGATGCGCTGTTGCTGTTGATCCTTCAAGCCCACAGCCAGCCGATACTCATGGCTGCCGGGTGTGGTCTCGCCGGCCCCGGCCGTAAAGCCGCGCGAGTGGGTGCGGGTGTCGTCCTGCACGCTGCTTTCGCCAGCCACCAGGTGGATATCGCCCTTGGCTGCCAGCGTGTTCTGCCCGTTGGCCGACACCCGCGAGCCGCTGACGGTGATGTCCCCGGCGCTTTGCAGTTCAAGGTTGCTGTCCGAATGCAGGTCGCTGGCGACCAGGTTGCTGTCACTGCGCACCTGATGACGCTCGTCGTTGATCAGCGAGAAGAACTTGCTGTCCTTGTCATGCGTGTTGCTGCGCAAGGTGTCCTGCACGCCGTCGATCACCAGCGCGCCGCTGTCGCTGATCACGCTGGCCTGGGTGCCGCCACGCACCTGGCTGGCGCTGACATGCACCGAGTCGGCCTGGACAACCAGCTTGCCGTCGGCATTCACCCGGCTACCCGTATGCAGGGTCTGGCCCTGGTCAGCATCACCCTGGCGGCCGAAAAAGCTGCCGCCCACCAGGTCGCCGGAGTAATGGTTGCCGCTGCTGCTCTGGCTGCGGCTGGCACTGCCGATCGCCACATCCCGCGCCTTGAGACGGATATCCCCGGGGCTTGTCAGTTCGGCGCCTGCCAGCTGCAGCGTGTCACGGCTGGTCAGTTCCAGGCCCTTGCCCGCCTTGAGGCTGCTGGTAACACTGCGCTCATCGTGGCGGCTGTTGTCCCAGTTCTCCTTCCACAGGTGTTTGCGATGGCTGCCCTGATCGCGGGTTTCATGGGTCTCGGTGGCAGCCGTCAAGCGCAGGCTGGCGCCGCTGTCGATGCGCAACTGATCGCCCGCCTCGACACTGCTGGCCTTGACCAGGGTGTCGCCCGCCGAAGACAGCCGCGCATCGTGCCGGGCCTCGACCCGGGTGCCATGCTGGCGCGAATCGCGATCACGGGTGGTGCGGTCAAAGGTCTCGTAGGTCACAAACAGGGCCTTGTTCTGCCACTGTTCGTGTTTCTCCTGCAGGGCCGTGCTTTCCAGGCTGCTCAGGGTCAGGTTGCGACCGGCATCAAGGCGCACGTTGCCGCCGCTGATATCGGCCCCGGCCAGGCTCAAGTCACGAGCACCGTGCAGTTCGACATCGCCCTGATGGCTCTGCACCACGGCGCGGCTGGCGTCCAGGCTGTTGGCGTGGGCCTGGCCGCTGACCACCAGATCACCGGCCGAACTGACACTGACCCCCTCGGTGCCCGACACTTGCCCCGGGCCGATATGCACTCCCGCGCCCTCGGCAGTGCTGACGATATTGATGCGCCCAGCTTTCATCGCGCCGAACAGGCTGGCGTCGATACGCGCAGGGCCGGCATCTGCCGGCGGATAAACCTTGCTCACCTGGCCGCTGGCCGCGTCCACGCGATTGCGCCCCACCACCAGATCCAAGCGGTCACGCGCAGTGACAGACCCCTGGCTGTCGATCTGTGGGGCAATCAGCCTGATGGCCCCGTCCGGGTTGCTCAGGCCACCCCCCTGCACCTGCAGCTGCCCACGCGCCGCACCGCTGTCCAGGGCTTGCAAGGTGCCATTGGCCACGTCAGGGCGGCCCACCACCAGGCTGGCGTTGCCAGCATTGATAAACCCACCCCCATTGACCGAAATCCCGTTGGGGTTGGCCAATACATAATCGGCCTGGCGCCCGAACGCCTCCTGGCGGCCGTTGAGGGCCGAGGCCTTGGCGCCGACCACTTCATTAAGGATCACGCTGGCAGCCTGGCCGTGAAACTGCGGGTTGCCCGCCAGTTGCCCGGCCAGCTGGGACTGACCAGCCTGCAGGGCATTGTTGAGCACCGCACCCTGGCGATCGACGTTGTAATCGAGGAACTGATTGTGTGACAGCCCCCCGGCATTGGGCGCCACGATATTGACGATCGGCACCCCGCCCTGGTTGAGCAGCTGCGCCGTGCCACCCGGGCCGTCGGCCACGGTAATGCCATTGGCCAGCGCCCAGTGCGGTAGTACGCACAAGCCGGCAATGGCCCAGCGCAATTGCCCCTGGGCAGACAGATGAAAGCGTTTTTTTCGAGTCGACATAAAAGTCTTCCTTTGCGTGAGTAACGAGGCGACAAACGTCGCCCCAAGTAACGCTGCAGGAGCTTGCCGTGGCCCCTGCAGGCGTTATATCTGCACGCTCAGGCGTGCCAGCCAGACCGGAGGTTCATGGCTAAAACCCTTGGCAAGATTCAGCGCGTGCTGGTAATCGAGGTCCAGTTGCAGCCTGTGCCAACTCAGGTTGAGGCCGACACTGGCGCCGCTCAGGTACAGCCCCGGTACACCGTGCTCAGGCTTGACCCAGCCGTGGTCCAGCCCCAGCCGCGCCGTGAGGGTGACGGCCCGGTTGCTGCGCACGGGCATATAAAGAGTGTTGCGCCAGAGCGCGCCAATGGCACCCGAGGCACTGTTGCGGCGATAACCGCGCACGGCGGAATCATCGGTGCCCAGCAGTTGTTCGATGGCGGGTAATGGGTCCGGGCTGTACTGCAGCGACAACTGGCTTTGCCACTGCAAGGGCTGCCCGCCGAGCTGGCTGCTGCGCCACTGCACCAGGCTGGCCCGGTAGGTCTGCGACTGCGCCCTGGGCAGGTTGGGCAATACCCGATCGCTATCGCGGTCGGCCCCCAGCCACGTCAGGCCCCTGGTGTAATTAAGGTCCAGGCTCCAGACCGCCGCGTCATGCCAGAACAGGTTGAAGCCGGCCTCGGCCAGGGTCAGGGTCGGGCTCTGGATGCCCAGGCGGGCTTTTTGCAGATAAGCGTCGACATCCTTGTGGGCCAGTTGCAAGTGAGCGCTCAGTTGATGGTCCTGGTTGCGCCACAACACCCGGTCGGTGCGCAGGCCAAACTGGTCGGTGCGGCCGCTGCCATACAGGGTGGTCGTGGTGAGCTTGAGCGGGGCGCGGTATTCGATATGGCTGGCGAATGCGCTGAGGGTCCAGTAGCCATAAGGCACGGAGTAGAACAGGCCCGTGCTGCTGCTCAAGCGTGGGCCGTGGTTGAGGGTGTTGCTTGCGCTCAGGCTGAGCGCGTCATTGAGCTGCAACGGGCTGTCCAGAGTCAGGCCCAGCGTGCGCCGCTCAGGCCCGGTGCCGGCATTGCCGGTGTTGTCCAGGCCCAGGTCCAGGCTCCAGTGAGCGGCGCTGGCGGCCGCGCGAAGGATGATCCGCGAAGCGCCCTGGCGGCTGCCGGGCACGATATCGGTGGTCATGTCCACCGAGCGCAGACGGTTGAGCTGGTCCAGCCCTTGCTCCAGGTCGCGCAGGTTCAGGGGCGCACCCAGCATGCCGGGAAACGCCCCGCGCAAGCTCAACGGCAGGCGCTGGTCGGCCAGCTCGATGGCCTCGACATAGCCCTCGTCAACCGTGATATCAAGCGTGCGCCCGGCCGCTGGCATATGCCGCAAGTAAGGGCGCACGGCGATAAACCCGGCGGCCACATACGCACGGGTGATTTCGGCCAGCAGGCGGTTGATTTGGTGGACACCCATGCAGGGCGCCATATGGACCTTGATACCGGCCTCCAGGACCGAGGCTGGCAACAGCGTCACCCCGGCCAGACGCAGCCCTTGCAGGGGCCAGCAGTACTCGTCCTGGGCGGCTTGCCCGGGTAGCGCCGGGGCTGACGCCGGGGCCTGCGCGCCACCGCGCTGCAACTGCCGGCGGCGTTGCTCCAGTTGCAGGCGTTGCAACTCCCGTTGCTGTTGCTGCTGCAGGCGCAGGCTTTCCTGACCGGGCTGCAGACCTTCGGCGGCGACCAGCGCCGATGAATAAAGACACAGCGAACACAGGATTCGCCTCGGGGTAAAGCGCCGGGGTGTACCACAATGCCGGTTCATCGCAAGACATCCTCAGAGCGCCTCGAAGGCGAGTCAGGCCCCCGAACCCACTGCCAGGTTCAGGGCATATGCCATAGTGACACCTACCAATGTGTATTATTACATCCCGAAAAACAATATTACAAATCGTAATAAATCTGTAGCCGTCTCCCCCCCCTTTGCTTACACCGCAGCCGCTGGCCGCAAACCAAAAGCCACGCCAAAACGGTTGTAGGCGTTCATCAGGCCGATGGCATAGGTCAGGTCCGTCAACTCCTTGTCGCTGAACTCGCTGGCAGCGGCCTGGTAATCCGCCTCTGCGATACCGCGCTCGGCCACTCGGGTCACGCGTTCCGCCCAGGCCAGGGCCACCTGCTCGCGGGGGCTGAACAAGCCACCTGCTTCGTGCCACACCGGCACCAGCACCAGCTTTTCCACGGCCAGGCCGGCCTTGAGCAAATCCCGCGAGTGCATGTCGATGCAGTACGCGCAGCCGTTGATTTGTGACACCCGCAGGTACACCAGATCAATCAGCCCCTTGGCCAGCCCGCTGCCCTGCAGATACGCATACACCCCGCCAAACGCCTTGTAGCCCTCGGGTGCTGCCTTGGAATAATCGATACGCTGCGTCATGACGTGCCCTTGCATTGGCTGTTTAAGTGGCGCCATAGTGCGGCTTTATGGCCTTGCCAAAAAGAGCCATGATTGGCCTTTATTACCAGGCCATGTTCAGCAAGGACCCCCATGCAAACCCCGCCGCCGCCCTTCCCCGACCTCGACCGCAACGCCAGCGAACCCATCTACCGACAGCTCTACTGGCGTTTTCGCGAGGCCATCGCCAATGGCTTGCTGCGCCCCGGCGAACGTGTGCCTGCAGCGCGGGCACTGGCCAGGGAACTGGGCCTGGCCCGGGGCACCATCGACACCGCGTATTCGCTGCTGACCTGCGAAGGTTACCTGCAAGCCCGTGGCCAGGCCGGTACCATCGTTGCGCCCGATATCGGCACTAATCCCCTGCCCGCCAGCCGCAGCCCCCAGGCCAGCCCGGCGATCAGGCACACCGCCCAGCCCCTGCCTTTTCAGCTCGGCGTACCGGCACTGGACGCCTTCCCGAAAAAGCTCTGGGCCCAAATCGGTGCACGCTGCGTGCGCAGCACCTGCGCCCAGGACATGGCCAACCCTTCAGCCTATGGCCTGCAGGCATTGCGCACGGCCCTTGCCAGCTATCTGCAGGTTTCCCGGGGCATCAGCTGCGTGCCCGAGCAAGTGTTTATCACCGCGGGCTACCAGGACAGCCTGGCGCTGATCACCCATGCCCTGCTCAAGCCCGGCGACCGGGTACTGATCGAAGACCCCGGCTACCCGCCGACCCGCCAGTTGCTACAGCACCTGCAGATACAAACCGTGGCCCTGGCCGTCGACCACGAGGGCATGCGCTTGCCCGCAGCACACACCCGCGCCCAGGCCGCCGTGGTCACCCCGGCCCATCAAAGCCCGCTGTGCGTGTCGCTGTCCCTGCCGCGCAGGCTGGAGCTGCTGGCCTGGGCCAACCGGCAACAGGCGTGGATCATTGAAGACGACTACGACGGTGAATACCGCTATATCAGCCGCCCGCTGCCGGCCCTGAAAAGCCTGGACCGTGAAGGTCGAGTGATCTACAGCGGCACCTTCAGCAAAGTCCTGTTTCCGGGGCTGCGCCTGGCTTATGTCGTGGTGCCTCAGGCCCGGATCGAACGCTTTGAACACGCCAGCCGGAACGTTCGCAGCAGTTGCCCGCAACTGACCCAGGCCATCGTCGCGAGCTTTATGACCCAAGGCCATTTTGCCCGGCATATCCTGCGCATGCGCAAACTCTATGGCGAGCGCCGGGCGTTTACCCGCACCGGCCTGCAAAATGTGTTGGGTGAGCATGTGCGCATCGACAGCAGCCCGGGGGGCATGCACTTGATCCTGCGCCTTGGCGGGCAGCAATCAGACGTCGAACTGGCCCGGCGCATGCACAAGGCAGGCTTGTTTGCAGAGGCCCTGAGCGAGTGGAGCCACCTGGGGGAAAAGCCTTCGGGGCTGCTGCTGGGGTTTGCCAACATCGATTCGCAAGCCAGCGCCGAAGCGCTGGGCAGGCAGATATTGGCGCTGATGTGAGACGCAACCCCATGTACCCCGTAGCGGCTGACGAGCGCAGCCGCGCACCGCACTTGAGCGGCTAGATCTCAGATAAAACTGCGCGGCTCGCGCAACAAGGCCTCCAGCTCCACCGCTGGCAGGGGCCGGCAAAACAGATAACCTTGCACCTGGTCGCAGCCGTTACGGGTCAAAAACTCCAGTTGCTCACGGGTCTCCACGCCTTCGGCGATCACCTGCAAATCAAGGCTGTGCGCCAACTCGATAATCGTCCGGGCAATGGCCGCATCCTGCGGGCTGAAGGTCACCTCGCGAATAAACGCGATATCGATTTTCAACTTGTCGATCGGAAAGCGGCTCAAATACGCAAGGCTCGAATACCCCGTGCCAAAGTCATCAATGGAAATCTTCACCCCGATATCACGCAGCGTCAGCAGGCTGGCCACGGTATGCGGCGTGTTCTCCATCAACGACCCTTCGGTCAGCTCCACTTCAAGCAATTGCGGGTCGAGTTGATGGGCCTTGAGCGAGCGCTCGATATCATCGACCAGATCCCCCTCGCAAATCTGCAGGGCCGACACGTTCACCGCGACCTCCACCCCACCAAGGCCCGAACTCTGCCACTGGGCGATCTGGCTGCAAACCCGGTCAATCACCCACTGGCCCACCTTCGAAATCAGCCCCAGGCTTTCCAGCAGCGGCACAAATACCGCCGGAGACACCGTGGCATGCCCCGGTCGGTGCCAGCGCAACAGCGCCTCAACCCCGCTGATGCGCCCGTCCGCCAGGTTGATCTTGGGCTGGTAATACACCTCGAAGGCCTGCTTGCGCACAGCATCACGCAGCGCGGTTTCCAGCTCCTGGCGGGCCAGCACCTCGACGTTCATCTGCGCCGTGTAAAAACGGTACGTATCCTTGCCCGCCTGCTTGGCCAGGCCCATCGCCGTATTGGCATGCTTGATAAGGCGGTGCGCCTCGGCGCCATCGTCCGGGTACAGGGCAATCCCGTAACTGGCCGTCATCGGCGTATCATGGCCATGCAGCTTGAACGGCTCGCGCAGCACTTCGCGGATCCGGTCAACCATCTGCCGCGGCCCGGCCTGACCCTTGCGGATCATCAGGATCAGGGCCAGCTCATCACCGTCCATGCGCCCCAGGGTGTCACTGACATTCAGGCAGTTGGACAGGCGCTGGCTGAACTCGGCCAGCACCTGATCGCCCATCAAATGGCCCCAGGTCAGGTTGATATTTTTAAAATCATTGAGCCCCACCGTCACCACGGCCAATTGCCAACCCCGCAGCGCCGCCTGGGTCAGGCCCATCTGCAGCGTGGTGTAAAACAGGTCGCGATTGGGCAAACCGGTCAGCGGGTCGTAATTGGCCATTTTCAGCAGCCGCTCATCGGCCCCCATCGCCGTGCGAAAGCCCTCCAGGTCGATGGTGCGTTTTTGCAGTTGCTGCTCCAGCATCATGGTGTGTACGGCCTGGTAGTCACCGAAGGCCTTGAGCCGCAACAGATTGCGTACCCGCAACCACAGCTCGTCACTGGCCACGGGCTTGAGGAGGAAATCCTCGGCCCCGGCCTCCAGCCCCAAAAGACGGGCGCTATGCTCGCCCTGCCCCGACAGCATGATGATCGGGATATTGGCCGTCGAGGTATTGGCCTTGAGCCTGCGTGCCACCTGGTAGCCGTCCGTGCCCGGCATCATGGCGTCAAGCAGGATCAGGTCCGGTGGTTGTTGCGCCACCGTAGCCAGCGCCTGCTCCCCCGAATCGGCCGTCAGCGTGCGGTAGCCCTGATCTTGCAGCAGGGACTCCAACAGCTGGCGCACATGAACATCATCGTCAACGATCAACAGTGTGGCAGGTGTATTGGACATGGATAGCGCTCAAATAAGAGGCTGTTAAGACAGCTAAGTGCCTGATCTGCCGGCATCCCTGCGCAGCGTTTCGTGCCCGTTTAAAGATTCAGTAAAGCACCGATCTGAACCCTTCACCACGCCAGTCGCTCAATCCGCAGGGCGGATAAAACGGCGGCCGGCGGGCCCTCTGCCAGCGGCCGTATCGAGCAGGTTTTGAAAGCTGGGGCAGTCCGCATGCCGCGGTGCAGGGCATGCCGCCGCCCGGCGCAGTTCATCCCGGGCCGCACAGAGCCTGCCGATCAGGCCGTCCAGCTCGGCAGCCTTGTGCAGTAACCGGGTGCGGTCCAGATCGGTAAGGCCATCGCCCTGCACCATCGGGGCAATATCATCCAGGGAAAACATCAGCGACTGGGCCAACGCTATCAGCGCCAGTTTATCCAGCACATCGGCGCGAAAGACCCGGCTCAGGCCACGGCGGCCCACGGAGCGAATCAACCCCTTGTCCTCGTAATAACGCAAGGTCGACGCCGCGACCCCCGAGCGTCGTACCACTTCACCGATGACCAGCTCTTTCATGCTTGACCTCAAGTCGACTTGAACTTGCACACTCACTGATTCAAGCAACCAGACACACACCAGGCAAGGGGCAATTGAGATGAATATCGTGGAAGTCATGGTCAACGGCGCCGCTATCGGCACAGGCGCAACCCTGTTTATGGACGCCGTGGCCGTTGGCAAACAGCGTCTGGCAGGCATCGCGTCGCTGGATTACAGACTGGTCGGCCGCTGGCTGGGCCATATGTGCCAGGGCCGCTTCAGCCACCGCTCGATTGCCGCTGCCAGCCCCACCCGATATGAACAACTGATCGGCTGGGGGTTCCATTACCTTACCGGCATGGTCTTTGCGACCCTGCTGGTGGCCAGTGCCGGCAGTGCATGGCTGGCCCGGCCAACCTTGCTGCCGGCCCTGTTAACAGGCCTGATCAGCGTCGCCGCACCCTGGCTGCTGATGCAACCGGCGTGGGGCATGGGAATGGCCGGCGCACGCACCCCCAAGCCCTGGGTGGTGCGGCAAAAAAGCCTGACCACCCACCTGACCTTTGGCCTGGGGCTGTATATCACGGCGCGGGGCAGCCTGCGGATAAAGGACAGCGTGGGCGCGCAAGCAACGCAGTGATTTAACCCACCAGCCCCGCCGCCCGGGCCCGCGCCGCATGCAGCTTTTTATAGCTGTCGATCAGGCGCAGATGCTTGTCCAGCCCTTCGAGCTTGATGCTGGTCGGCGTCAGACCATAGAAGCGCACGCTGCTGTCCACCGACCCGATAGCCGCATCCATGCGCTCGTTGCCAAACATGCGGCGGAAGTTGGCTTCGTAGTCTTCCAGCTCCAGGTCTTCATCCAGCTTCATCTCCAGCACCGCATTCACGGCCTGGTAGAACAAACCGCGCTCCACCGTGTTGTCGTTGTACTGCAGGAACATCTCCACCGCCTCTTTCGCCTCTTCATACTGCTCAAGGGCGAGCCAGATCAGCAGCTTCAACTCCAGGATGGTCAACTGGCCCCAGGCGGTATTGTCATCAAACTCGATGCCGATCAACGTGGTGATATCGGTGTAATCATCCAGCTCGCTTTCCACCAGCCGCTCGACCAGCCCCTGCAACTCTTCTTCGTCAAGACGATGCAGGTTGAGGATATCGGCACGGAAAAACAGAGCCTTGTTGGTGTTGTCCCAGATCAGGTCATCAGCCGGGTAGATTTCCGAATAATCCGGCACCAGGATACGGCACGCCTTGGCGCCGATATGCTCGTACACCGCCATATACACCTGCTTGCCCATGCCTTCGAGAATGCCGAACAAGGTCGCGGCTTCCTCGGCATTGGCGTTTTCGCCCTGACTGGTGAAATCCCAGTCGACAAACTCGTAATCGGATTTTGAGCTGAAAAAGCGCCAGGACACCACACCGCTGGAATCGATAAAGTGCTCGACGAAATTGTTCGGCTCGGTCACCGCCTGCCCTTCAAAGGTCGGCTGCGGCAGATCGTTAAGCCCTTCAAAACTGCGCCCCTGCAGCAACTCGGTGAGGCTGCGCTCCAGCGCCACTTCCAGGCTCGGGTGGGCACCGAACGACGCAAACACACCACCGGTGCGCGGGTTCATCAAGGTCACGCACATCACCGGGAACTCGCCGCCCAAGGAGGCATCCTTGACCAGCACCGGGAAGCCCTGCTCTTCCAGCGCCTGGATCCCGGCCAGAATCGACGGGTACCTGGCCAGCACGGCCTGCGGCACATCCGGCAGGGCGAATTCACCCTCGATGATTTCACGCTTGACCGCCCGCTCGAAAATCTCCGACAGGCACTGCACCTGGGCTTCGGCCAGGGTATTGCCCGCGCTCATGCCGTTGCTCAGGAACAGGTTCTCGATCAGATTGGAGGGGAAATACACCACCTCGCCATCCGACTGGCGCACGAAAGGCAGCGAACAGATACCGCGCGCTTCATTACCCGAATTGGTATCGATCAGATGGGAGCCGCGCAACTCACCTTCGCGGTTAAACGCCTTGAGGCAGTACGGGTCGAGAATCTCGCCCGGCAGCTCGTCGTTGGGCCCCGGCTGGAACCAGCGCTCGTCCGGGTAATGGACAAACTCGGCATTGGCAATCTCTTCGCCCCAGAACTGATCGTTGTAGAAGAAGTTGCAGTTCAGGCGCTCGATAAACTCGCCCAACGCCGACGCCAGGGCGCCCTCCTTGGTCGCGCCCTTGCCGTTGGTGAAGCACATCGGCGACTGCGCATCGCGGATATGCAGCGACCACACATTGGGCACGATATTGCGCCACGAAGCGATTTCGATCTTCATCCCCAGGCCAGCCAGAATGGCCGACATATTGGCGATGGTCTGCTCCAGTGGCAGGTCTTTGCCGGCGATAAAGGTACCGCCTTCTGAACCGGATGCCGGCATCAACAGGGCCTGGGCATCGGCGTCGAGGTTCTCCACCTCTTCAATGACAAACTCGGGGCCGGCCTGCACCACCTTCTTCACCGTACAGCGATCGATGGAGCGCAGAATGCCCTGGCGGTCCTTCTCGGAAATATCCGCAGGCAACTCGACCTGAATCTTGAAAATCTGGTTGTAGCGGTTTTCGGGGTCGACAATATTGTTCTGCGACAGGCGAATATTCTCGGTAGGAATATTGCGCGTCGAGCAGTACAACTTCACAAAGTAGGCCGCGCACAGCGCCGACGACGCCAGAAAGTAATCGAACGGACCAGGAGCCGAACCATCGCCCTTGTAGCGGATGGGCTGATCGGCAACCACGGTGAAGTCATCGAACTTGGCTTCAAGTCGGAGGTTGTCGAGAAAGTTGACCTTGATTTCCATGCGGGATTACCAGAATTGCCAGACAAATAATGGCGGCCATTATCCGGTTTTTCGCCGGCAAGTGTTGTGCTTTCGCGCAACGGCCGCCGACCGGACAAACATAAAACCGCGTAGTCGCTGACGAGCGAAGCGAGGCTGCGTCCGGTTGCGCAGCGACCGTCAAACCTGAACCCACGATTTGCCTGAAACCCCGCCGAGTCCGGCGACACACTCAAAGAGCAGCCCCAAACCCCTGTAGCCGCTGACGAGCGAAGCGAGGCTGCGTCCGGTTGCGAAGCGACCGTCAAACCTGAACCCACGATTTGTCTGAAACCCCGCCGAGTCCGGCGACACACTCAAAGAGCAGCCCCAAACCCCTGTAGCCGCTGACGAGCAACGCGAGGCTGCGTCCGGTTGCGCAGCGACCGTCAAACCTGAACCCACGATTTGCCTGAAACCCCGCCGAGTCCGGCGACACACTCAAAGAGCAGCCCCAACCCCCCTGTAGCCGCTGACGAACGAAGCGAGGCTGCGTCCGGTTGCGCAGCGACCGTCAAACCTGAACCCGGGATTTACCTGCCCCCCCACAGCGCCCCCCAACCGTGACCACAAACAACATTCCAGTCACCATCATGGTGCAACTCACACATCCCCTATATATCGGCACGAACTTGATGCACAAACTCACATTAAATCTATATATGCACCACTTATAACCATAACTAACCCACGCACTTCCAAACAACTAACTGGCCAGTAACACCACCAATAAAAAGACCATTTACACAGCCATATCATAGTGCCATCATTGCGACACACCGACACCCAAGCGCCCGGTGCGCAGCCAACCTGCTGCCAGAGCAGCGGCTTCCAGGCCAAAAATACCGGCCTGCACATCACCTCCTGCCCGTACACGGCCCCGGCAAGGGCCGCCCCCAAAGTCCGGGGCAGCGCCCGCTAGCACAGGGCCCTGCTCAAGACACCTGCCATTGGGCGGAGTTATTTTTGGTCGGTAACGGCCGAAATGTTATTTATTGTCGGCCAATAAATATTGAAATACGCCTATATAGCTCAAATAAAATCATCTGCTGATTTAAAGGTTGATATTGCAATCGGTTCGCAGTTAATATTTTGCCCGTTCAACTTCGTACCGACCCTTTATCTGTAATAAAGCCGGAGCAACTGTGCTCCCGCCCAGGCCATCGCCACATCATACTGATGCCGGCAGCCTTTATTGATAGGCACTGCCACTCCCTGGACAGGGAGTATTGGTCGTGACGATTCGTTAAGTGCTCTCGCCGGCTGAGCATGTATGGCACAAAGGAAGCTGCCTTGTTTAAACGAATCTTGATTGTCTGCATTGGCAATATTTGCCGCAGCCCTACCGCCGAACACCTCTTGCGGGTCGCCCTTGCGCCCACCGACATCGTCGTGAGCTCCGCAGGCCTGAGCGCCGTAAAAAGCAAGCCCATCGAAGCCACTGCTGCTGCTGTTCTAGAAGAACATGGCCACGCCGTGCCCGAACACATCTCCACCCAGCTGACCGCTGCCAAGATAAATGAAGCCGATCTTATTTTGGTCATGGAACAACATCATATTAATGGTGTCCTAAGCCTCGCTCCAGAGGCACGGGGGAAAGTATTCCTGCTGGGCAAATGGCAAGACAACCGCGAAATCAACGACCCGTACCGCCAGGGCAAGCCTGCTTTTGTGCATGCGTACGCACTGATTGATACCGCTGTAAATGCATGGGCCCAGCGGATCAAACGCTGAGTCATCCCTCGAATTACCGTGAAGATAAGAAACCGACTTATGCAGCAAGCACCCGTGACAAAGCCCCATGAACAAGATGACGATAACGACGAAATCGACCTGATGGGGTTGTTGGGCACGCTGATCGACCATAAATGGCTGATTGCCGGCGTCACGGGCGTGTTTATGGCGGCAGGCGTTGCCTATGCCCTGCTGGCCACGCCGGTGTACCAGGCGAATGCGTTGATTCAGGTGGAAGCCAAGAAGAATGACATGCTGGGCTTCTCCGATATCGGCAGCATGCTGGGCAAAGAGTCGCCTTCTGCAACAGAAATCGAGCTGATCAAGTCGCGTAGAAATATTGGCGCTGCCGTTGATAACCTCAAGCTGGATATTGAAGTAGAGCCCAACTACTTCCCGTTGATCGGTGAGTTTGTAGCCCGTCGCTTCAAGCCAGACGCAGAAAATCCTGTAGCCAGCCCGCTACTGGGCATGAACAGCTTCGCCTGGGGTGGTGAGCACCTGAAGCTGGCCGACTTGCAACTGCCTCAAGAACTGCTGGGTACAGACCTGACACTGGTTGCTGGTGAGGGAGGCAGTTTTACCCTGCTTGATGAAGACAGCAATGTCTTGGTCAAGGGCCAGGTCGGCCAAGCCTACGAGCAGAATGGCGTAAAAGTGCAGGTCGAGTCTCTGCAAGCCAACCCTGGCACTACCTTTGAAGTAGTCCGTTACCCTCGCCTGACCACTATCCTCAACTACCAAAAAGATCTTGATGTTTCAGAGCGTGGCAAAGAGTCAGGCATGGTGGCATTGGCACTGGAAAGTCCCGAGCCTGAAACTGCAATTCGCACCCTGAATGAAATCGCCCGCCTGTACGTTCAGCAAAATATTGAGCGTACTTCCGCCGAAGCTGCGCAAAGCTTGGGCTTCCTGAAAGATCAATTGCCGCAAGTACGCAAAGATCTGGAAAAAGCTGAAAACGCGCTGAATGCTTTCCAGATCCGCAGCAAGTCGATTGATATCAGCCTTGAAGCCAAAGCCATTCTCGACCAGATCGTGGCGCTGGACACCAGCATTTCGACCCTGAAACTGCAACAAGCCGAAATGGACCGCAAGTTCACCCCACAGCATCCCGCTTACCGCGCACTGATGGGCCAACTGGCAGAACTGACCAGTAAGCAACAGCGTCTGGCCAAGCAAGTTGAGAACCTGCCAACGACCCAGCAAGAATTGCTGAGTTTGACCCGCGACCTTAAAGTCAGTACCGAAATCTACACCCAACTGCTGAACAAATCCCAAGAGCTGGACGTAATGCGCGCCGGTGCAGTGGGTAACGTGTTGCTGATCGATACCGCCGATGTAGATCTGCGCTATCCAGTGAAACCGAAGAAGGCGTTGATCGTTTTGATCGCCACCCTGCTCGGCGCATTCCTCTCGATCGCTTATGTACTGTTTCGCAAAGCTCTTAACCGCGGCGTGGAAAATCCAGACGATATTGAGAAGCTGGGCTTGCCAGTCTATGCGTCCATTCCGTTCAGCTCCCTGCAAAAAGTCGAAGATGAAAAGAGCCCAGGGGGTCGTGGAACTCGTGTAACACCACTACTGGCAAGTAGCCATCCAACAGATCTGGCAATTGAAGGGTTGCGCAGCCTGCGGACCAGCCTGCACTTTGCGATGCTGGAAGCCACCAACAACCGCCTGATGATTTCCGGCCCTAGTCCCAAAGTTGGTAAATCATTCGTTTCCGCCAACCTTGCGGCAGTGATTGCACAATCTGGCCAGAAAGTACTGTTGGTCGACGTGGATATGCGCAAAGGCTATATCCATAAAATGTTTGGCATTCCAGTAGAGAACGGCTTGTCTGACTTGCTGGCCAAGCGTTGTGACCTCGATACAGCCATTCATAAAACAGAAGTTGAAAACCTCGATGTCATTGGCCGTGGACAAATCCCGCCTAATCCATCTGAGTTGTTGATGCATAAAAACTTCAGCGACTTCCTTGAGGAAATCAGCGCCCGCTACGACCAGGTCATTCTCGATACCCCGCCATTCCTGGCCGTGGCAGATGCGGCCATTGTAGGTCGTCAGTCAGGCACCAACCTGATTGTGACCCGCTTTGAGCTGAACCCTGCCCGTGAAGTAGAGCTGACCATGCGTCGCTTTGCGCAGAACGGCATCGAACTTAAAGGCGCCATTTTCAATGGCGTAGAAAAACGTGCATCCGCCAAATACGGTTATGGTGCATATGGTTATTACAACTACGAATATAAGTCGGATAGCGTTTAAAACAGTACTGCCTTTAATATTTATAGAGCGCCCGGGATAGTTTAAGGGTGCTCTTGCCCAACAACATTCACATACAACCCCACATGAAAACCCATTCATCCGCTTTCAGGGACCGGCGCGCAATCCTGGGGCGGTAGCGTGCTAAATCATCGAACAGCATGAATAATGGACACCTGGGGATCTATATAGACCACTAAAATCGATTAATTGTAGCACTTTGATACCACTCACTAACTCGTGAGCTTTAGTTATTAAAGCCTATTTTAGATCGAAGATATTTCGTCATTTATTTACGGACATATAAAGGAACGTTCAATGAAGACCCTGTGTATTTTTGGTACTCGCCCAGAAGCCATTAAAATGGCCCCATTGGTACTGGCACTGGCGGCTGACGAACGTTTTGAAGCAAAAGTCTGCGTCACCGGCCAACACCGTGAAATGCTTGACCAGGTACTGGACTTGTTTGCCATCAGTCCAGAATTTGATTTGCAAATCATGAAGCCAGGCCAAGACTTGACTGATGTGACCACTGCCATTTTGCAGGGGCTGAAGACCGTACTGAACGAATTTAAGCCGGATATCGTGCTGGTACACGGCGACACTGCAACCACATTCGCAGCAAGCCTTGCTGCGTACTACCAGCAGATTCCTGTAGCCCATGTCGAAGCTGGTTTGCGTACGGGCAACCTTTACTCACCCTGGCCCGAAGAAGGTAACCGCAAGCTTACAGGCGCCTTGGCCAATCTACACTTTGCCCCTACTGAAACCTCGCAAAACAATCTGCTGCGCGAAGGCGTTAACCCAGACAGCATAATTGTTACGGGCAATACCGTAATTGATGCCCTACTGGACGTGGTGAAACGCCTGGATCAAGACCCGCAACTTTTGGCTCAAGCCTCTGCACCTGCAGCATTTCTCGACCCTACACGCAAGTTGATTCTTGTTACTGGCCATCGTCGTGAAAGCTTTGGTGACGGTTTCGAGCGTATTTGTCAGGCACTAATGGAGGTTGCTCAACAACACCCTGATGTAGATATTGTTTACCCGGTACATCTGAATCCTAACGTACGCGAACCTGTTAATCGCTTGCTGAAAGGCATTGACAATGTCCACCTGATTGCGCCGCTAGACTACCTTCCCTTTGTGCACATGATGACTCGCGCACATATCATTTTGACAGACTCTGGAGGGATTCAGGAGGAAGCGCCATCACTTGGCAAGCCCGTGCTCGTGATGCGCGACACTACAGAACGACCAGAGGCAGTTTCAGCAGGCACAGTTAAGTTGGTTGGAACGAGCACAACCGATATTGTGCGCGAGCTAAATCGTTTACTGGTGGACACAAGCGCCTACCAAGCTATGAGTTATGCGCACAATCCGTATGGCGATGGGAATGCATGCAAACGAATTACTGAGGCACTACTTCAGTACTAAAACCATGCGCCCACAGCTAACGCGTGGGCGCACTGCCAAGCCAAAGAATAGAAGCATATAGAATCAATAGCTTTATTTAATTGAGCTTTCAACATCCCGGCAACTACCTCTTTGCCAAGCCAAAACCTAAAGAGCTAGCCAACACATGTTAATCGGCAAACGCCTCATCAATCAAATTAGCTCACTAGCATCTAAAGGTATTGAATTAGGCAAAATCTTTGTCCTCAATGTAATTAGCGCACGGTCCTTGGGCGCCGAAGACTTCGGAACACTTTCATTTATTATATCCATCGCAACGATAATGGGTGTCTTGACGGAGTTTCGAGTCCAGGATGTAATGATTAAAAAGATCTCTCGCGGAGAAAGTGAAAACTCGATCATTGCCAACTCCATTATCATCTGTCTTTTTTTCAGCACACTCGGCTTTCTTGCAACAACTGGGCTTGCGGAATTTACCAGCGTAACCTCTGACTGGGAAACTTACCTCGCCCTGTACTCTATAATCTTCATCGCCTCAAGCTTGAAAGTTTTTAAATATGCGTTGATAGCGAAGATGAACAACATAGCCAATTGCGCTATCGAAGCAACCTCCCTGGCCATCACGACAGTATTTTTTATCTGGTTTTTTGGCACAAAGATAACTATCAGCTCATATATATATATAAGAATATTTGACGCTGCAATGGTCTCCGCACTAGGGCTTATTTTATACAAAACAGCTTATCAGTTTAAAATCACCAAACCAGATCTTTTAAGCATCAAGGCGATCCTCATAGAATCTACACCGCTTGTGCTCTCCGGGTTTGTGGTTATCCTACTACAAAAGATAGATCAAATAATGATAAAATACATCCTAGGAAACTATGAGCTTGGTATCTACAGTGCTGCGGCGAATATATTAACAGTATTTTCAATCGCACCAATGCTCTTTAGCCAGACTAATTCTCCTGCTATATACAAGCTCACTAAGGACAACCCAAACTTTCACGCAATACGCGTCAAATACATACAAAATATCGCACTCATGGGCATAGCTTTATCCCTTACCTTGTTAGCTTGTAGCGACTTCATAATAAGCACTTTGTACGGTGAAGCTTATTCAAAAGCCGGCACGATATTGAAAATATCGTTTGCAACCCCGCTGATCATAGCTTTAGGTGCCGCAAGCACACAAATCATAATTGCAGACAACAACTCAAATATAGTTTTTTACAAAGCATTGATGGCATTAACCTTGGGGATCACTTTAAACATTACTTTGATCCCACTGCTCGGCATCGCTGGCGCAGCAGTATCAACACTTGTTGCGATGCTACTGAGCAACGTACTATCTAACATTCTCATTAGAAAATACAATTACATATGGCACCTGCAATGCGATGCTGTGCTATTCAGGAATATTAAAAAATGAATTCTAAAACTGTATACACACTGACATTTCATGGCGTATTGAATCATGGGGCCGTACTCCAAGCTTACGCACTACAAGCATACATCCTAAACAAAGGCTACTCTAGCGAGCTTATCAACTATAAGCCTTGGTACCTGACGTACCAAGTTCTGCGCCCTGCCAAAGGTATTGGAAAGACAATACTGAAGTACAAACGCCTTTATCTATTCAAGAAGTTCTCAACTAAATATCTAGCCTTAAACAAGCACAGCATTACAACCCCTCAAGACTGGCTTAAATTAGGTGAATACCACGCTGTCGTATGTGGCAGTGACCAAATATGGAATAAATCTATTACAGGAAAAAAATACGACCCAGCTTTTTTCCTAAACTTTGTATCTAATAAGGCTCGTAAAATCGCATATGCCGCGAGTGCTGGAGGAAATATCTTATCGCAAGATCCTCAACCGAAGGAATACACTCAGTCATTTAACAGCATGGGTGTTCGAGAACAACACCTTAAAACAGACATGATTGAACATAAGCTACACAACGATCCTGAACTGGTTATTGATCCAACATTCTTAATTAGTGACTACAGTAAAATCATGAGTCGCAAACATGTACCCAACGGAAAGTATATAGTTTCATATGAAGTGAGCACCGACGAAACACGCAGCAAGCTTAATGAATTTGTTGCCGCACTAAAAGTGATGACTGGGCTGCCGGTATACCACATAGGTGACAAGCCGATTAGCGCAGCGGATCAATGCTTATTGGGTATTTCACCAAGTGACTGGATAGGGCTGGTTCAGTCAGCCGCTATGGTATGCACGAACTCGTTTCATGGGACCGCATTTTCACTGAATTTCAGCAAGCCTCTAGTATTTGTAAAACACATAGAAAACGAAAAAAATGCTCGCGCACTGAGCCTTCTAGATAAAACTGATTTAAACCATGTTGTATACGACCACATTGATGAATTAAGCAATCGAGACATCTGGCAAAAACCAAATAAAACAAAACTTGCTGAATTCATCAAACAATCTCAAGATTTTTTGGATAACGCCCTTAAAAACTAACGTAGCCATGAGATTAATTGATGTCCTGCACAAACAGGCTCACTGAAAATATTTATCATGCGCGCAACAAAACAGCAACAACACCCAGGCAAGCCAATGAATAGCGGAGTCAGTTTTACACAAAGCACCACTCGCAAGTTAAAACTGGGACAGCTAATGTACGTCATAGTTTTCTTGATGTGCTTTGATAGCGTGCTCAAAATCCCAGCCGGCCCAATTTTCATACAGTCAGGTATCCTTTTAGGACTGTTTGCATTACTGATGATCTTTTTGACCAAAGCAAATTCAGGGCAATCTTCTATATCCAAGAACCTGCCTGACAAGCCAACAATGATTTTACTGCTTTATGCCATACTCCATATAGCGCTGGCCAAAAACATAGATGTCTATTTTGCGATCCTTTCCTACCTGCTGATTTACGCGGCCATGTATACTCTTGTTAGCTATTCATACAAGTACGTAAACTGGCGCAAGGTCTCCAAATTAGCTGTCACGCTGCTGATTGCAACTGGACTTATTCAATATATTTTCATCAACGCACTCGGCGTCCAACTTGAACTTAGAGGAATAGATTCTAGCTACTATGTAGACAAAGGAAACTTAGGCACACGCATGCGTGGTTTTTTCTTGGAGCCTAACTGGTATGGTCTCGCGCTATTTTCTTGGCTTTTTTTGTATTACTACAAGCAACAATATAAAAAATGGACGGATTACGCATTAATAGCTCTTGCCATAGCATGCCTTTACCTGAGTGAAAACAGAACCATATTCATTCTTCTGATCATTTGCGCACTGAGCATCCATACAGAGCCTTACATAAAGTCATTCCGCAGGCTCATACCTATAGTTACAGTAGGGCTGGCCGCTTTTGTCTACTTTTATTTCTCTATATCAGAAACCGATTTCAGCGACAGATCAGCAATTGCGCGAACCTACACCGCCGCCAATATTATAAACATGTGGTTTGCCGACAACCCACTGACCAAACTTATAGGTCACGGGCTGTCCAACTGGGGTTACTTCTCCAACAGCCTGGAGTTCAGCAGAAGTAACTTTACATACGAACAGCCCCTTACCCGGCGCGATAACGCTGAAATATATGTATATCTATTCGAAATGGGAGCGATTGCTTTCGCAATTTTCGCATATGACTTGCTTGTCATCGGAAAAAAATCGAAATATCTCCCGCTGCCAATATTTGTAGCTTGCATATACCTATCTTCTTTATTCTACCCAATATATGGTTTTATTATGTACCTCATCCCACTAATGGTCATTAGATGCGAGATTTTTAGAGGACAGCAGAATGCTCGTACACTTAATTAACCATTCCGCAGAAAATTTAGGCGGAGCACAAAAAATACTCAAGCTCATCTACGATGACAATGAAGAACACTCCAAAATCATCTCATTTGATTATATCAAAGACAAATCAAGACAACGTCGCTCAAACTACTTATATGCTGCCCTCGCTTTTTTTTCCGACCTGATCAGAAAGCATAGGAACACCTTTATCATTCATCACCGCATCTTTCTAATTCCTTTCATATTCATGCGGAATTCAAATTCAATATTTATTTGCCACAACATCTTCCCAAGCAAAAACTTTATATTCAAGCACCTGACTCACCTTAAAATCATTGCTGTATCTTCAGAGGTCAAAGACTACCTCCATACCGTCAATCCTAAGCTCAACATCACTGTCATACCCAACGGGGTTTCAGTGAATGAAGCAGAAAACTTTGAGCGTAATGATAACGGCACTTTTAAAATTGGTTTCATTGGTCGGCTTGCTAAAGAAAAAGGAATTTACCTGCTGCTAGAAGCATTCAGAGCTTTTATAACAGATAACCAACACGTTAACACGGAGCTTCATATTGTTGGTTCAGGCGAGCTTGACCCGCAGCAGCTTGAAAATGCAGCTCTTTCTGATTTATCAAATAAAATAACCTTTCACGGCTACTCTGACGCCCCTTTTACACTGCTTAAACATGTAGACCTGTTAGTTGTCCCCTCTCAATTTGAAGGATTCGGCCTGGTTTACTACGAAGCACTAGAACGAGGCCATATGGTACTTGCTTCTAACCTTCCAGTTTTTAGGAAAAAAACTGACGACTTAGGGGTTGAGTTCTTTATCCAAAACGATGCGACCGACTTAGCACATAAAATGGCAAACTGTCGTGACAAGCAAGATCTTTGGATCACTGCAGGATCTCCATTAAAGCGACATGATTTTCTTACTACTGACGATATGTTATCTAACTACAAAACCTTCTTAGAAAGTACTCCTAATGAACAAGCATAATATTTTCGGCCTTCGCTACGAACTCTTCTCAAAAAAAGAAACCATCTCTAGAATTTGCTCAGCTATCGATAGCGGAGAAAAACAATTCATTCGAAGTGACCTAAACGTAGCCACCATTGTAAGCTGTCAGCATGACGCCGCACTTAGAGAGGCTGTCAATAGCTCAGACCTTATCAATATAGATGGAATGGGTGCTATCTGGGGAGCGAAGTTTTTAAACCTGGCTGTTCCAGAGCGGGTTACAGGGGTCGACCTGTTTTCGGACCTTCTTGCAACTGCCGAGCAAAAAAACTACTCCGTTTATTTCCTTGGCGCCACAGATTCAGTTCTAACGAAAATGATTCAAAATTTAAAGTACAACGTACCCAATCTCAACATTGCCGGGTACCATGACGGATATTTCTGGGGAAAAGAAGAGGAAGTAGTTGCCAACATTAATGCTTCTGGCGCAAACATGCTTTTTATAGGCATTAAGTCCCCAGAAAAAGAGACGTTCATTCACGAGTGGTCTTCTAAACTTAACGTCCAGTTCATTATGGGTGTAGGAGGAACATTTGATGTGATTTCGGGCAAGGTCAAGCGTGCGCCACAGTGGATGCAAAAATCCGGACTTGAGTGGGCTTTCAGAATTTATCAAGAACCGCGTAGAATGTGGAAACGCTATGTAAAGTCAAATTCTGTTTTCTTAAAGATGCTGATACAGGCAAAATTAGGTCAAAAAACAAACTGAAGACCTCCATTCGTGGCCTTGTCTTGCAAGTTAAGCGACTCAACCACCTGCCCTTAGGCCTCCAATACATCATGAACACTTCAAATGAAATTAAAAACTCATTCAAAGTAAAGTCTCAGTGCACAGAACTTCATCACATAACCTCTCTCGAAAGCCTGATTGAAAAATCAAACGATGGTACTCTAAACAGTCATACATCCATCATTGGCGGCGGCTATAATATCATACCGAGAAGCTTCATTGATGGCATAGTCATTAAGTCTGATTTAAAGACGATAGAGATAACTCTAGACACCAAAGACTATATTTTAATAAAGGCCGGCTCAGGTGTAGTGTGGGATGATTTTGTAGGCTTTACAGTCATGCAAGGGTACCTTGGCCTTGAGAATCTTTCTCTCATACCTGGCTCTGTTGGCGCAGCTCCGGTGCAAAACATCGGTGCATATGGCGTTGAAGCTTCAACCTTTATACATACTGTTCACTGTTTCAATTTAGACACAGGTACATTTTTAGATCTGACTAATGAGCAGTGCGCTCTAGGCTACAGGTCCAGCATTTTCAAATCCAGGCCTGAACTTTTCATTACCCATGTTACCTTCAGACTCTGCAAGTCTAATCTTTTAGTAAAAGAGCTAGCCAATTCCGCACACTACAACAAACTGGAGTTCTTAAAGGACTCAGCGCGCCTAATACAGCTATCATTCAAAAGTATCAATTTAAAACTACTCCCAAAACCAAAAATAAAATTCAGCTTCAATTGCGTTCGGGACATTTTAAAACTTTGCATTATACCTGCCAGAATAAAGCGCAAGCTTGTCATTTACATCAGAACTCGCACATTGCATAGCCCTGACAAGATAGGGAATTGTGGATGTTTTTTTAAATGCCCCATATTACCTTCCGCTTCCTTTCGGACACTTAAAGACATATACCCTGACGTCGAGTGGTTTGAGCACGACAGTAACTCTGTAAAAATATCTGCATGCTGGCTAATGAAAAACACCAACTGGTCAGGAAAAACATTCAACAACGTCCGTATTGAAAGCAAACGACCTGTGGTTCTAATGAACGCAGGAGATGCGACCGGTGAAGATGTATTACATGTAATGGACAAAATACAACAAGACGTGAAAAACAAATTCAATATCTCTTTAGAGGCTGAAATTGTGGTATTGTAGTCTATCTCTATGCCCCCCCTTTCTTTTGAACACCCAATGCAATCCGAGTATTTTCCAAAGTAACTCCACCCCGTTCATATTAAAGGTGATTGTTCACACGCCCTGCCTGGAACACTGAGCGCCAGACTCTATATTGTTATGCGCAGAGTGCTTTTACTCACGGCTTTCGAAAATCATGTTGAAAGCGCAGTTACTTCATCTTTGATACGGGGCTCTGTTCACCAGATCTATCTCTACCAATCACATTCGCAGAAAACTTGCCAAATCATGATATTCAGCATAATGTTTGTAGTGCAAACTACGGAATCGTGCGCAGTCACTACTCAGTCAATCACGCAGATGCAGGAGTAGCCTGCCGCCTGTACAGTGATCAAGCCGGACCAAGCGTTATAAAAGGTCAGCCTCATACTGGTTCAGCACAGGCACTCTGAAACTGATATTAGTCGACATACTTGTGTATCATGCTTGTTGTGTCTTGCACCAATACAGACTCTTTACCAAAAGGATTTCCCATGAATAAATTTATCGTTTCCGCCTTCACCCTCGCTTTGAGCGCTTCTGCATTTGCAGCTGAGCCTGTGGCAGCTCCTGCTCCTGCGACTGACTCAGCCCCTGCTGCCGAAGCAGGCGCTGCAGGTACTACCTCAGGCACCTCCTTGGCTACCACCACTGGCGTACTGGGTGGCGTTAGCACAACTACCGCAGTAGGCCTTGGTGTTGCAGCTGCTGCTGGCATTGCAGCCGCTGCTTCGGGTGGCGGCGGCGGTGGCGGCAGCAATGGTGGTACTACTGGCACCACGGGCACTACTGGCACTACTGGCACTACCGGTACCAAGTAAGTACCCGCCAGGTCGAAAGGACTAAACCACCTGGAAAACTCCAGGCATTTGATTTTGATGTGTTTCCTTTACAAGTGTCCTCAATGATGATTCGTAGTTTGTCGCTCGCGGTACTTGCAGGGTTCGCCCTGCAAGGTTGTATGTTTGCGCCCGGTCAGTACCTGGATACCAGTGAAATCGGGACTGAAGGCTCGCCAGAAAGCAGTCGGGTCGAGTTAATCCCTATCACTCCCAAGCTGATTGCGCAAAACGCGGCGACATACGTCTCAAGCTCGGTGCCAGCAGAATTGCTGGCATTCAAGCCTGCAGCCTACCGAATCGGCGCCAACGATGTGCTGTATATCACCGTTTGGGATCATCCCGAGTTGACGGCACCTTCGGGCCCGCAACAACAGATTGATTCCAACGGTCGCTTGGTGCGCCCGGACGGTACAATCTTTTACCCCTACATTGGCCAACTCGATGCAGCGGGGAAAACCATTGAGGAGCTTCGTACAGCAATTTCCGACCGCCTGAGGCAGTATGTAGACAGCCCTCAGGTGGATCTGAACGTGCTGCGTTTTGCCAGCCAAAAGGCAATTCTTGCCGGTGCCGTATCCAAGGCCGGGCCAATGCCTATCACAACCTCGCCACTAAGTGTGATCGAGGCCCTCGGCGCTGCTGGCATTCAGCCCTCTGTTGCAGATCTGTCCGGGTTGATACTTACCCGCGATGGTCACGAATATGTGTTGGACATAGATGCCCTGAACAACAGCGGCTCGCAATTGCACAATGTGTTCTTGAAAGACGGTGATCAGCTGTACCTGCCTTACAATGACCGCAAAAAGATTTATGTCATGGGTGAAGTGCTTTCCCCCCAGGCAATACGCTTCAAAACCAAAAATATGAGCCTTGCCGATGTAGTCGGCTCCGTGGGTGGTTTGAACCAAACCACCTCCAACGGTAACGCACTGTATGTGATTCGTGGCGCTGAAAACCTGGAGACGCAACCGGTTAAAGTCTTCCAGCTGGATGGAGAGTCGCCAGTGTCCTTCGCGGTTGCCAGCCATTTTGAATTGAAACCACAAGACATCGTGTACGTTGGCCCTGCTCAGGTTACCCGCTGGAATCGCCTGATCAGCCAGTTGCTGCCATCAGCAACTATTTTGGGTACCGGTGCTGCCGCAGGCAACAACCTCAGTGAAGCCAGCAGCCGATAAGGTTTGAGCCGTTTTGAAAACTCTTCGTAACCGCTCATGCCTGGTGGCGTGCCTGTTGCTGTGTGGCTGTAGCCCGCTGATGCAGGGCTCGCTCGATACCTTCAAGGCCGCCGTTCAAGGCCCCGTGCCGCTGGAATTGACCGCGGCCGACGTCGCGGCGGTACCTTATGCGCAAATCCTGGTGACCACACCTTCGAGCGAAGGTGTGATGGCCAAACTTCGTCAGCAAGGGGACTTGCAGTACTGGGTCGCCTCGGGCAAGCAAGTGTTGCTGATGCGTAACGGCCTGGTGGTTCGTACCACCGGGCTGCAACCCGCCCTGGACGGTACCCGTTTCGACGGGCAGTCACCGTTCAAGCGCGGCCTGCATCTGGTGGCGGACGGCGAACGCAGCACGCGCTGGATCGATATGTATCAGGGTGAGCAGGTCGGCCTGGCGGTTAACAGCCGCTTTGTGCGTAAAGGCCTGGAAACCGTGACCATTCTCGACAAGCCTTATGTACTGCAGCGTATCGATGAAAAATTTGAAATTCCGGCCCTTGGCTTTAGCGGCACCAACCATTTTTGGGTCAGGCCCGCAGATGGCGTGATCCTGCAAAGCGAGCAGTACGTCACGCCGGGGCTTGAGCTGCGCATTGTGCATCTGCGACCTGACTGGGAGGCTGCCCAGTGATCTCTTTGAAAAAACTGGCGCTGTGCGTATTGCTTAGTCATGCCGCAATCAGTCAGGCCGCCGTGTCCGTCAGCGGTGATGTGCTCAAGCCGGTAAGCGTGGCATTCAAGCCAGGCATGCGCTTGCTGGATGTGATCAGCCAGGCCCAGCCCAACCCGGAAAGCTATTGGCTGGCAGCCGCATGGCTGCATCAACCAGAAGTTGAAAAGCAGATACGGCTCAAGGCTGGTGTGCTGTTCGACCTGAAAATGCTGCAACGCGGCGCCTTGCTTAATAACAACGGCGGCCTCGCGGCTGTGGCGGCGCGCCTGCACCAGGACATCAGCCAATTACCGGTTACTGGCCGCAAAGTGGTAAGCCTTGACCCGGTCGCGCTGGAAGTCGGCTTTGCCCACAACTATCTGCTCAGTGATGGCGACAAGGTAACTTACCCGACGCGCACTAATAGTGTGTCCGTGGTAGGCGCAGTTGAACATGACTGCACTCTGCCCTATCAGCCCCTGCTGGAAGTACGTGACTACCTCGACAGCTGCCCGCGACTGAAAGAAGCAGAAGTGGATTTCTTGTGGTTGATTCACCCTGATGGCACCTACAAGCGTGTTGCGATTGCTGCCTGGAACCGCGAGGACGGCGTCTATGCGGTCGCTGGCAGCAGGATTCTGGTGCCCGTGCGCAACGATAACGCCGATTTGCCTACACCCGATTTGAACGAGCAGTTGGCGCAGTTCCTCGCCACCCAACCGCTGGCTGAGGTTGCACCTTGAAGTTACGTTTTGTTGTTGTCGCCTTGTTACCTTATAGCTTGGCCCATGCGGAGCCACGCTACACACAGAATGACTTTGGTGGCGTTGGATTGCTTCAAACGCCTACGGCTCGTATGGCTCCTGTGGGCGAGCTAAGTCTTAATGCTAACCGTACAGAGCCATATTCTCGGTATAGCCTTTCTTTACAGCCTCTCGACTGGCTTGAGGGGACATTTCGCTACACTGCTATTACCGACCGCTTGTACGGATTTGATTATTTAAGTGGCAAACAGAGCTATAAAGACAAAGCAGTCGATATTAAAGCCCGACTCTGGCAAGAAAGCCATTGGCTGCCAGAAGTTGCATTAGGTTTCCGAGATGTTGGTGGTACCGGCCTCTTTTCCAGCGAGTATTTTGTTGCAAATAAACGCTATAAAAACCTTGATTTCAGCTTAGGTATAGCTTGGGGGTATATAGGTAATCGCGGAGATCTTGATAACCCGCTAGGTTATCTTGATGACCGTTTCGATACCCGGCCTTCAATTGATGCCAGCAATGCGGGCAATGTCAACGCCAATTCGTATTTCCGTGGTTCCCCTGGCCTTTTCGGCGGAGTAGCCTACCAAACTCCTTGGGCGCCTTTGAGCTTGAAATTAGAGTTTGACGGAAACGACTACAAACACGAGCCTCTAAACAGCAGCCACGCTCAGGACTCACCAATTAACATCGGTGCTGTCTACAAACTTAATGAAAATATCGACCTGACTGCAGGCTGGGAGCGCGGCAATACCGCCTTGTTCGGCATTACCCTGCATACCAACTTTGTCAGCCGCAAGGCCCCAGCTAAAAGCTTCGACCCGCCAGCACAACCGCTCCCAACCAATACACCAAGGGTAGGGCTGGACCAGGTTGACTGGGCTGACGTGTCGAAAAAGTTGGAAAGCAACGCCGGCTATAAAGTGGAGCGTATTGCCCAGCGCGATTCCGAGTTGATGGTATATGGCGAGCAGTCCAAGTACTTCTATTCCGCCAAGGGCGTAGGTCGAGCCAGCCGAATTCTGGACAATACCGCCAACGATGAGATCCAGTGGTTCACCTTGGTCAATAAGCGCTATGACATGCCTGTGGAGGAAACCAGCGTGCCGCGCTCGACCTTCCGCAATGTGGTAAATAACGAACAAGATCTGATCGATCTGCATCGTACCACCGAGGTCAATCGAGCCACGGCCCATTATGATAAAACCCTGTACCAACACAAACCTGACCCATTTACCTACGGGTTTGGTCTGGGTTACCAGCAGAATCTGGGTGGCCCTGACGGCTTCCTGCTTTACCAGATTAGCGCCTATGCCGAAGGGCAATATCGCTTTACGCCTAATACATGGGCAAGTGGCGGCGTCAGCGTCAACTTACTGAACAACTACGACAAATTCAAATACGACGCACCAAGCAACCTGCCACGTGTACGCACTGATGTACGCCAATATGTCACAACCTCCGATGTCACCATGCCAGCCTTACAACTTAACAAGGCAAAGCGCTTGGATCAGGACTTGTACGGTATGGTCTATGGCGGTTATCTGGAACCCATGTACGCCGGTGTGGGTGGCGAAATGCTCTATCGACCAATGGGTGAACGCTGGTCAATCGGTGCCGATCTGAACTATGTGCGCCAACGGGAATTTGACCAGGGCTTTGGCCTACGTGATTACCGGACAGTAACCGGTCATGTCACCACTTACACCAAGCTTCCGTTCGATCTGGACGCCGCAGTAAGCGTCGGCCGCTATCTGGCCCGCGACTGGGGTACCACCATCGATATCTCCCGAGAATTCACCAATGGAGTGAAGTTCGGTGGCTGGGTAACACGCACCACCGCCTCTTCAGAAGAATACGGCGAAGGTAGTTTCGATAAAGGTATCTATATCTCGATTCCGTTCGACGAGATGATGAGTGTGTCGACCATGAGCCGCGCCAATATCGCCTGGGCACCGCTGACTCGAGACGGTGGCGCCATGCTGCATCGCCAGTACTCGCTGCATACCATGACCGATGGGCGTAATCGTGACGCGTTTTACGAGAACTTCGAGAAGATCACCGAGTGAGCCAACTGATTCAACGCCTGGTTGCTCTGCCCTTCTGGCTGCGCGCACTGCTTTTTTTGGCAGTGTGCGCAGGGCTGTTGTTTACCGGTTTGCGCACTCGGCCAATTCCGCAGTTTTTTGCCCAGTAAGACAAGCACCATCATTTTATTGGCTTTTTTGCCCTGTCGTTCAGTTGCCGCCTTGCCTTTTTGCACATCAGGCTACTTTGGCCCGCCATTGGCTGCGTGCTGGCAGGGGTACTGATTGAATATGCCCAGGCCCTTATGCCGTTGCGCACCGCATCGTTTTATGACGCTCTTGCCAACACTGCCGGCGTCGCCAGTAGCATGGCAGTGTTCGCGCCATACGAAGAAAGATTGGCAAAACAGATAAAGCGTGGTAGCGCAGGTCAATCCCGTACCTTTTTCGAGGCCTTTAACACTGTTTGTTTCGAGAAATCGACCTTCGATATTCACAATCTGTAAAAATGCCAGCGGAAATAACACCAAATGTATCAAATGTTATAAAATGTCGGATTCAAAACCGGCTTATATGGCAAAATCCCAAAGCCTCTAAGTACTTGGGTTAGGTGATATGCTTGTCGCAGGATGCAATACCGATATACAGGCCCCCAAAGCGCTTAATTTTGTACACAGCCAAGCGTTGGTCAACGATATAGAACAACTCATCACTTCTGAGGTGAGGCATCTTGACGCCTGCAATACTTTGGCTAACCTGGCTTGCGATTTCCGCAACACAGAAGCGGTCTTTATTGAGGTCAATGCGCCCGACGCCATCAACGATAGCCTGGAGTTGCTCAAACATATTCGCCTGTTCAACCAGGCCGCCTGCATCTTTATACTGGTGACCCATAACAAGTCATTTACCAGCATCAATCATTATCTTGCAGGCGCTGATCACTGCATAAAGCTACCGGTTGATCCCCTGGAAAAGCAGGCACTCCTGTCTCGCACTTTCGAAGAGTCGCACTGGGCAACCAATACCCGACTGACCCTTGACCGGACACGGCTTTTATTGTGCAGTGCCACCAGCAAGATTGAAATCTCATACACTGAAATGACTATTATCGACGCCCTTGCTAAAGCGCCGCAGCATGTATTGAGCCAAGACAGTATTGCAAAAACACTAGACCCCAACATTGTATTTTATGATCCGCGCGCACTGGAAAAAACCATTAGCCGCTTAAGAACAAAGATCAAAAAAGCCTATAATCTGGAGTTAATCTTTAGTGTTCGCGCATTCGGTTATCGTTTGCGTCGGGGCACAATCACAGCATAACCGATCATCTATAATTACTTCATGTGCTGAACTGCAGACCGCTGTAATTGCCAATTGGCATCAGCCTTATACCGACGAATGGAGACGTTGAAACATGAAGGTAACACTCAGTTTTTCTACTTATATACCCTCAACAAACAATAACCCGCCTGCCGACTCTTCCGGTTTGCTCTGCGCAACCCTTGTGCCACGCTCCGCAAGCCTGCCGACCTGCGAACGCACCCGCCAATGGCGTACACCACACTTGGCGCCCTGGGGCTGCCGGATCAATGAGCAACACGGCGTGGTATCTGCACATCAGTACACCCCTGAAGTAGCCAGCCTGATAACGGCAAGAACACCTTACTTGCTTAAAACCTACCCCTACTCCCTGGGCCTGACTGTTATCCCTACCTTGAAAACTATCCCGACATCTCCCCAACCCCCTAAATCCAAGGCACACTATTCCGATAGCCCTGATACTTGGTTGTTTTGCTCTGCAGCACAATACCTGTGCAATAACACCGCCTGCATTCAGTTAACCGCCATTGAATCGTTGCTGATCAAGACGCTGTCCCAAACAGACGAACGCATTTGCAGCAAACAAGAACTTATTATCGGCATCAATAAAGACGTCTACAGTTATAGCGGCCTGGAAATGTGCCTGAGTCGACTTCAGAGCAAGTTCAGAGGCATGTTTGGTGAGCGTCTTTTTCGCTCGGTACGTAATCGTGGCTATTGCCTGGTGCAAGATGTGAAGGCTGCCGAAAAAGTGGCATAAAGCAATCACGCAACCGACAGATACAGGCATTTAGCTATTATATCGACATCACTCTAAGTCATAATTTTCTGATCCATTGAAAATAACAACCAACCCACAGATTGTTATAAAACGTCGAACCCTTGCTACTGATTACCTTTATTATTAACGTTTCGTGTGGCCACTAACTGTTTCAGCTATGGCGCCACTCAACGCCTGCACATGGAAGAGTGCTGTGATTTATTTCTGTCAGTTGCTCCCCTATAGTCAAGTACTTATCACAAGGCTGCTCCCTTGATTCATACACGTCTAGATCGAAAAACCGTGGCCAGAGGGCTGACTTTTTGGGGCCAGTGGTCTGTGGCCATGGCCTTTGTCGTCGCCTTGTTAATGGCACTGGTCTATACCAAATTCGGCAGCGTCGACTTCCATTACCGAATCCTCGCTGTTCTGACCCTGCTGGTATCAGTGCCCGCCTATTCCGCCACACATGTTTACTATAAAAGGCACAATGCTTTTAACGGTTGCGTCCGCCTGTTTCTGGGCTGGATGCTGACCCTGGCATGCTTGTGTACCATTGGCTTCGTGACCAAATCCGGCGAACTGTTCTCTCGCGAAACCCTGATCAGCTGGGCCGCGCTGGGTTTTCTGATTCAAGTGCCGCCATATCTGATACTGCATCGACTGTCCAGATTTTATCATCAGCGCAATAACCACCATTACAACAGCCTGATTATCGGCTCTGATGGTGTAGCGTTGAAACTGGCCGACAGCTTTATTCAACAAAATCATTTCCCGCTGGTCGGCGTGGTCAGCGCCTCTCCATTTGAAGATGCCACCAATTCCCCACTTATTGTGGGTGAACTAGCCCAGTTACGCTCACTGATTACCGAGCATAATATCCGTCGACTTTATATTTCCTTGTCCCTGCAAGAAGCTCAACGTATTGAAGCGCTTTATATCGACCTGCTGGACTTGAATGTCGATGTCGTCTGGGTTCCCGATCTGGACAGCATGATGCTGCTTAACCATTCGGTCAGTGAAATTGGCGGCCGTCCAGCCATCCATTTGAATGAAAGCCCGCTTACAAGCTATCCGACTGCAGCCTTGAGCAAGGCATTGATGGAGCGTTCGCTGTCACTGGTCGCCATTGTTTGCCTCAGCCCGGTACTTGCAGTGATTGCCATGGCCGTAAAGTTGTCGTCCCCAGGCCCGATCCTGTTCAAACAGCATCGCCATGGCTGGAACGGCAAGGTCATCAAGGTGTGGAAGTTCCGCTCCATGCAAGTTCATGATGACAAACAAGTCAAACAAGCCAGCCGTAACGACTCGCGTGTTACCGCTGTTGGTCGCTTTATCCGCCGCACTTCGCTGGACGAACTGCCACAACTGTTTAATGTGCTACATGGTGATATGGCACTGGTGGGACCACGTCCACACGCGGTGGCCCATAACGACTATTACACCGGCAAGATCCACGCTTATATGGCCCGTCACCGCATCAAGCCCGGCATTACCGGCCTGGCACAAATCAGCGGTTGCCGCGGTGAAACCGACACCATCGAGAAGATGCAAAAGCGTGTTGAAATCGATCTCGACTACATCAACAACTGGTCGCTGTGGCTCGATATAAAAATCATGATCAAGACTCCGCTTACCTTGATCTCGAAAGATATTTACTGACAGCACGAAACTCCAGCGTGCCACGCAACAAAACTGTGGGAGCGGGCTTGCTCGCGATGGTAGTTAACGATGACGCCTATTAACTGAATCAGTGCGGCGTTCTAAAGACCCTCGCGAGCAAGCCCGCTCCCACACTGAGCAGCGTTGCTGTTTCCCGTGGACTTTTCCGTTTCAGAGCAAAATATCCCCTCGCCTCAATACCGCCGTAGCTCACCCCATCCCGCGCAGCAAAAACAACCCCTCTCGCACTGACCTCAAATTTCCTTTTATAGATTCAAGTTTCGCCAAAGTTGCCAGCCATTAAATTGACGTCAATATACCCTCTAATTAACCCACTCTAACCACTCAACAAAACAACCTTATCGTCTCGACTGCAAACACATATGGCAATACGCTATCATTCCGATAATCCAATCTCACTCAAACAGCATGTTTTGTGTGCCGACGTACTTTTATACGGACTGCGTAATAACCGATCTGAAACAAATAGACCTTCACAGTAACGAGATCACTGCCCGAATCAATGGGCGCACGGCCAAGCGCCTGGCCATAACCCATGACCTTTATCACCACCTGATGGGCGCTGACCGCAGTGCCAAAAGCCGGGTCTGGTTTTACGCCCCCGGATTCAATAAAGCGTTGGTCATAGCCGCTGTACGGCCTGCCGGCCAAGAGCACAGCGTGCTGCGCAATCGCGCAATCAGAAGCCCTTATAAAATGCTGTTCAGAACCTTGCTTGCCGGCCTGCTGGCCTGGTTCGCCACCTGGGCCTTGCTGGCGATTCCGGTGCTCCCGGGTACGGGGCCAATGCGCCCAAAGGTGTGCTTGTGCTCGAAACGCTCAGCATTCAGATCGGGGCTGGTGTTGCGGCCTTGTACTTGAGCTACCTTGATGGATCCCCCAAGCATGCACTAATTACAAGCCTCTGCCAGCCTGACCCAGGGTGACGCGCATAAGCGCACAGCGTCCGCTCGTGTCAAAGCTGCAAGGCACGTCCCTTCCGGCTATCTCGACCCGAACAAAATAACGCCATTTGGGTATAGGCTGGCCCTTCTCAAATTCAAACAAACTTTTGACCAGCATATCCCCTCCCCCTTAAATATTAATCAGCTTCTTGATGGCCAAACCAATGCTAACACTTGTGTGATTCGAGAACTCAGGGTCAAGAGCTACGCTGTCGGTGTGGCCATAAAGCACACGTACAGGCTGATATTGAGTGGCGCCCCCTTCCATAACAGGGTTAATCAGCGTCAACTTCACAGCGGACTTCTCATCGCCCTCGGCGTACACGCCAGCCTTCAAGTAAGTGGCCTTGTACATATGCCCGTTCTTTGACCACTCGCCATCGGTATCTTTGACGACTGGACAGAACTGGGTCACCAACCCCGCAGCGCCGCACTCTCGCGCACCGCAACCGACCAGACTTGCCGTTTTGACACTTCGTAATGCGATGCCTGCATGCTGCAATGCATTCACTGTGTCCTCTGCAGACGGCTCAGAACCGCCACGCCCTGCGCGCAGGGCTTTGCAGCCGATAAGCTGGACACGATCTTTCGTCCAGATACTGATACCTGTTTCGGTGGTATCAGCGGTCTCACAGTTAGTCAGCGGCGAGGACAAACGTGTGTTCCCCAGCAAAGTATCGGTAGGAATATGAATGCCTTTACCGATGATGCGAAACGCCCTGTGCTCCGAAATATCTGCGTCGCCAAATACCCGCAGGCCATCACCAACTCCATCCTGGGTAATGTTGCCGCGAAGAATTGGAGCGATCTGCAATTGCGTGGTGATACCACTGCTGCTCAGGCGAGTTGCCGTTGCCAGCTTGCCAAAGCCGGAGATGGTGTTGTCGTAGAGTTCCAGCCCCGACGAAGCGTTAGCGAAAAGGGTTTCCATGCGATCACGGGCATAAATGCCGTGCTCATACGGATCAACAATGACGTTGCTGTAGACTTTATTCCGCAAGTTGGCAGGAGCAGAACCGCCCCCAAGCAAGGTAATAGCCCCACACACCACGGCGCCCGATTTGCCCGCCATTTCAGATTTGGCACCTGCCCTGTGGATCAGGTTGTTATGTGTCAGCGAATCTTCAGCCTGCGCGATGAGGATCGCGTGATAACGGGTCATGAAAATAGAGTTGTTGTGAGTGTTGATCCGCTTGTTGCGGGCCGCGACGTTGTTGTTGTCTGGCTCGCCGATGCCTACACCGTTGTCCCCGCTGGAATACTGCCGGTTATGCGCGACCTCAATGTCTGCGCACCACTCGACAATGAAGATCGCGTTGCCTTTTTGCGCGAAAGTGACGTCGTTGCGCTGGCGGTTACCATTGATTTTCCCGCCGCTGATTGCTTTGAACCACAGCTGCGAGCCGCGAATGTTTCGCAGTTTGTTTTCAATAAAGTAGATGCTGCTGGATTGAACAGCCGTTGCCCCACCTGGAGCAACAGTGCCTGTTGCACGCAAGCCATCCCATGCGAAGTCATACACTTCAACCGCCCGGACTTCGCAGTCGGTGCAGTTGACGAAGGACACAGCAAAAGCAAAGCTCTCTGATAGACGAGAACCATCCCAGATGTTGCCGTTTTCAGCTTCGTCTCGAACGATCTGACCATCAAGAATGATCCCTGACAGCTTGATGTCTATGCAATCTTTAAATGAGAAGATCCCTTTGGCGCCCATCTTGTGCAGCTCACCGCCGCCACTGATGCGTTTTCCGATCAAGCCTTGCGCAAAAATTGATCCACCAGCCGCAACTCCGAAATGCCCTTTCGGGATGACGGTGTGATAAACACTGCGCATCGAAGCTTCAATTGACGGGCGATTATCAAAACCCGTATTCGCCTCGACACTCCAATCAGGCACAGCACCAAACATGGTGATCAGGTACTGATCTTCTACGCGGCGGACCCAGCAACCAATGCCTGATGGATCCGTTTCCCCGGCTCGCACCAGGTAGCCAGGCAGGGTCGCTTTAGTCCCGTTCCAGGGAACTGTCGGGCTGAAAACAGTGCCTCCGTCATGAGCGCTTTTCGGCATGATGGGGTCATAGTGAAAACGCCCCCCACCGTCAGTGTGAATGCTGGGATGGTAGTCCTTGACGATAACTGCGATATCAGCCCTTTTGGGGCATGTAGACAAGCCCACAATGCTGGCAACCACTACGCCACCGCGACCAAGAATTGCGGCCCCCTTGGTTGGGTCTGTCGAGTTAGCCATATCCTGACGAAGCGAGTCATCGCCAATCAACTTCAGCTTCTGCTCGTCAGCCGCCCAGACAGTTGTTGTCAACGGCAGGAACTGGGTTCGGACTCGGTATTGGCTACCTTGATAAGTAACCGTTTGAGTTAAGCGGACTAGCTTGATTCCTGGTGCATAGGGAACAGGTGGTTCATATCCGCTGGCATCCATGAATGCAGAGAACTGCGCGTCACGCTCAACCTGACCAGCCCTGAACTCGCTCTCCATGCCCGACCACGATTTTCGTGCCACGCCTTTTCGATCGGGATAGGACGGATTGGGCCCCAAGGACAAGTAGTCCAGGTTCCGGGCGTTATCGGATAAATCTGTTGGCGAGGTAGAGCCAATCGGATTGCCGGTGTTATGGGTCATGGTGATGTTGCTCGCAGAATACGCCAGCGGCGCCGCGAAGGATGCGGTGCCGAGGGCGCTGAGTTTTAACAAGTGCCGGCGACTTACCATGACGACCAAACCTCAGAAAACAGGAAAAGTCGGCAGTATACCGGTGGAAATTTCGTACAGATGTAATGGCCAGACTGGCCATTACTGGAATGAATCAAGTTTCATGTTGGCGCGGCCACTTTTGATTCATGGCGGCATCAAAGATGTCAGCCATTGAGATGCAGTTCGGGGCTGGACGGCCCCTGACACCCTAGACATCTTCAGCCTATGCTTGGACTGCCAAACAGCAGAACGTGCTCACCCTCCCCCTCAGACAGTTGCGCCTCTGTGACATCCATCAACCTGGTCACTGACGCTTCGATGGGAACAGAGGTGAATCGCCGTCGTTGTTTTGCTCCCCCCCTGAGGAGTGAGCTGGCAGCAACTATTCGACAATTTCAATTCAGGGATAGTCGGCCTGAAGCACCCCGTAGATTGTGCTGGAACATCCCCGTCAACTGTAGGGGCACTCCAAGGAGGAAAGTACGCGCAGGGTGTATCGACGGGGCGGCGAAGTTGTCTCACTGACTAAAGCCAATACGCGTAACACCTCCCAAATATGCGGGGCTTATCGCCACTTTTTCGCAGGCATTAAAATACTCCGTAGACCATAATCTGCGCAGCTTTCGGAGGCGAAATCGGACCGGCGTGGGCAATCTCGTAATTTATGGCAAAAAAGCCATTGCCTTTCATATGGTTACCATAGCTGCGAAGCCGCACTCAGGTTTTACAGGCAGGCTGGAATACCTGATTTAGAGCCATCCGAATTTTTGAATGCGCAAACGCTTTTTAGGCACCGGGCGGCCTAAAAGGATTGACTCAGTTCAACCGTCTAACCCTTCTAGATATCGAAGTTGATTGTTGCCATTGGAATTATCCGCCTCGAGCCATGTCTAGGAAGTTATAACCCGGTTTAACTGCCATACGGGTCAGCCACGGGTATCGAGCAATGGATAGCAACCAGTACCTCGAATAGTACGGACCTATGTCAGCGCTGCCCATTTGATAAAGTGTCCGGGTTGAAATTGGAAGTGCTCATTCTCTATATCCCCAGATCAACCACGAAGGCACCCGCATGCCCGCCCCCACAGCCCGCCCCGACCTAGTGTATGAATACCCGGCGCACCTGCGCGCTCAGGTCGAGGCCGCTCCGCGAGCACCCGGGGTGTATTTCTTCTACGCTGAGGGCGACTCGATCCCGCTCTACATCGGTAAAAGCATCGATATCCGCAGCCGACTGCTTTCTCACCTGCGCTCACCGGAAGAAGCCCGGATGCTGCGCCAGGCGCAACGGATCGAGTACCGGCAAACCGCTGGAGAAATCGGCGCCCTCCTGCTGGAGTCCCGATTGATCAAAGAACTGCAGCCGTTGAAGAACAAGCGGCTTCGGCGCCAGCAACGTCTGTGCTCACTACGAATTCGCGACGGGGTGCTGGAGATCATCGACACCACCGCGATCTGCGAAGGGCCGCAGTTGTACGGGTTGTTCCGTAACCGGCGCATGGCCACCGAGGCCCTGATGCTGATGGCGGACGAGCACCGGCTCTGCCACACGCTGCTGGGTCTTGATAAATCAACCGGACGTAGCTGCTTCAGGGCTCAAATCGGCAAGTGTGCCGGGGCCTGCAAAGGCGCAGAAAGCCATGAGGCGCATACACAGCGCTTGTTGAGTGCTCTAGAACGCTGGGCCGTGCATCACTGGCCGTATCCAGGCGCAATCGCATTGCACGAGCGCCACGGCGAGATCGAGGAGTACCACGTCGTGGACAGCTGGCGTTATATCGGAACCTATGCCTGCGAAGCAGAAGCCCGACTGGCACCCAAGCTGACCGGGCAAGCATTCGATGCTGACTGCTACAAGATCCTGGTACGACCCGTGTTGCTCGAAAGTACTCCCATCATCATGCTGTCGTAGCGGATGGCTACGTACGGCCTGGCGCAGCGAGACGTCTACATTGATCCGCAGTATTCATGCTCTAGCCATATGCACTGGACTAAACGATCCGCAACCACGGCCAGCGTGATTGATAGCTTGTAGCCTTTTGATGGAACAAGTCAGGCTGAAGATTTTTGCTGTTGGGCCGCAGATACCCCAGTGCAACATCATCCAATCCGTAAGGCGCATATACCTCACCCGTGCCAGGGTCCAGGCCAATGCAGGTACCCGATTGGTCATCGCTATCGTGACCAGGCGCTCAGGAGTCAAATTCACTTCAAGCCCTCGGGATTCGACACGGCACGCTGTCCCTTAAAGGGCATCCAGGATAAAGCAGACACCTCTACTTTGCGTCCGTATATCCGTGTTATGGCGTTTGTGCGTGGGGGACCTTTGAATCTGCCGGGGACCTGCATGCCCGGTCCGTCAACCTGCGTACAGCTGCCACATTCATTCGTTTGACGGCGAACAGTGGCAGATCCTCACTGAACTGCCCCTCCATGTGGAGCGACGGTCGGAGTCAGGTCGTCGCTAACCGCCCCTAAGCAGCCCTTGATGTCTGTTTGTTGTCGTCATATGTTGTCGGCTTTCATGGAGGATTCTGACTGATGGCACGCGTGGGCTTGATACTGACACCCGGTTTTGCGGACTGGGAATATGCTTTCATTGCTGGTACGGCGTCCCCGTTTTACGGGATCGACGTCAGGTTTTTCGCTCCTGCTACGGGGCAGTTTCGTTCGCAGGGTGGATTGACTGTAACGGTCGATAACAGCTTGCAACAATGTCTGGACTGGAAACCGGACGTTGTCGTCGTCATTGGAGGAGTGGTCTGGGAAAGTGCTGAAGCCCCGGATATTCGCGACTTTCTTCATGCCAGTCGTTCAAGTGGAGCAACTGTTGCCGGTATCTGTGGAGGAACACTGGCACTTGCGAGGGCCGGGCTTCTAGACACGGTTCCTCATACCTCGAACAGCGCTGACTTCTTACAGAATGCCGACAGTTATAAAGGCAGCATGCTTTACCGAAGCAGCTCAACAGCGGTGATGGCAGATCACATCATTACTGCTCCAGGCACCGCTCCCGTTAGCTTCACCTGCGCAGTGTTTGAAGGTGCCGGGCTATCTTCAGAGAGCATTTCTCAGTTCAGGGCAATGTTGGCAGCGGAACATGGGTGATCGCATCGTCCGGGTATGTCGGGCACATTCTCAGGAGATAATTGATGAGCGCTGGCGATGTACCTGTGGGGCAAGTGGTACAAGGCTACGTAACCTTTGTCGGGAGTGAGGGGCCGTGGATTGGAGCGCAGTTCATGTGCTTCAGTTATAGCGTCAATGGAAAGCGCTTTCACAAGTCTCTCAACGAAACCGTTGACGCTTGGTCAAGCGCAACTCTGCGTAAAGCCTCATACGGGCTGAAGGTAGGCGACCCTGTGTCGGTTTGGTGCTCTCTCGGCGACCCGGACGTGTGTTGCATCGGCGAGAAACCCGCCGAAAAACCAGCCTTGTTGCGTTTGATTGAGGCTCTGGGAGCGATAGGATTTTTAAGTTGAGCCACGCTGCCCAAGTCGACTGTTTTGGGGCGTTTACTGTATAGGCGCGCTGGATCATTCGACACCTGAATCCTGGCGCTCAAAATGAAACCCACCAAAAACCCGACGAATCTCCGTCTGGTCATTGATGCTAACCATTACCCTCCCCTGACACCCGCGCATAAACTCCGCCATTCGCTCCTCATTCTCGAACCCGATACGACACCATACCCCCGCCACCTGCCAATACAGCGGGTCCATGTAGTGAAACGTATGTGGCCGGTCGTAGCGTTCAGCGCATGCAAGCCAAGGCCGGTTCTCGATATGGACCCCAGCCAGCCGCTGCCATGCTGCTTACAGCTTTTCTTTAATCCGCAGAAAAATGACGGGCTGGCCGCTCTTTCCCGGAGCAATTCAACGCTTTTTGGCCTGATTGTAAACGGCGCTGTGTTCTTGTTTGCCGACGGTATTCACCGACACAATGATTCGCTCATCAATGACCTTGTACACCAGCCGACAGCCCGCAGCCCGCAGCCCGCAGCCCGCAGCCCGCAGCTTCATTTTGCGGAATACATCCCCCCTTTTCCGCAGTCATAAAAAAACCCCGCAGACGTGAGTCTGCGGGGCTTTCGAAGGTGGAGGCCGAAGCCGGAATCGAACCGGCGTGGGCGGATTTGCAATCCGCTGCATAACCATTTTGCTATTCGGCCAATTGTGCTTGAAATTTCGTTGGAAACATCAAAAACAAGAGTTTGTTACTGCGATCTAATCGCTACAAGCATTTGATTCTTCAGCACTTCAGGTTGTTGCCCCGGGCTGATGGCGCGCATTATGTACTAGAAGCTGGAAGCTGGCAACCCCCTGAATTCTAATAATTTTTAGTTATTTTCATACCACCCGTTTTCAGATCACGACGTTGCGCACAAAGCGCAGTATCCCGTCACCATCATTACGGTAGGCATGGGGGCGGTTGCTGGCGTACATGTGGAACTCGCCCGCGGCTATGTGCAGCACCTGTTCGTCCATCTCCAGGGTCAGGCAACCCTCAAACACATACAGCTGTTCACTCCAGCCTTCAGCATCCGCTTGTGAGTGGTATTCCTCGCCCGGCTCCAAGGTCCATTCCCACAGTTCAACTTCGCGGCTGGCCGTGGCCTTGGACAGCAGTACTGCTTTGCTCCCCGCATGGGTGCCTGTCCAGGCCACTTCGTTGATGCGGCTCGGGTCCGGCGAGCCCGGGGCCTGGATCAGGTCGCTAAAGGCAACGTTCAACGCCTCTGCCACACGGTCCAGGGTGCTCAGGCTGACGTTCTTTTCGCCCGCTTCTATAGCCACCAGCATCCGGCGGCTCACACCGGACAGTTCTGCCAGCGCGCTCTGGCTCAGATGCGCGAGCAGCCTGAGGCGGCGCACGTTTTGGCTTACATGCTGCAAAACCGATGCGCGTTGTGAATTTTCTTTGGGCACTATATTGCTCACCTTGTGGGGCTGCGCAGTATACTGCCCAGCTTTGGCGCATTGTGCGTCTCCATTCCCGTAACACGCAAGGTTGCAACGCCATTGAAAATTCCCGGATTGCTGTCATTGACTTCCCGTTTCAGTAAAGCGGAGTGTGTGCTGATCCTGATCACCATGGTCTGGGGCATCACCTTTCTATTGGTGCAGCATGCCTTGACGGCAAGTGGGCCGATGTTTTTTGTAGGGCTGCGCTTTGCTGCGGCCGCCATAATCGTCGCCGCGTTTTCAATTCGCAGCCTGGCCGGTATCACCCTGTTCGAACTCAAGGCCGGCATGTTTATCGGTGTTTCGATCATGCTCGGCTATGGCTTGCAGACCATTGGCCTGCAAACTATCCCAAGCAGCCAGTCTGCCTTTATTACCGCGCTCTACGTCCCTTTCGTTCCGCTGCTGCAATGGCTGGTGCTGGGGCGCAGGCCCGGGTTGATGCCGAGCCTGGGGATCATGCTGGCCTTTACTGGCCTTATGCTGCTGTCCGGCCCCGGCGGTGCATCTCTGGATTTCAGCCCGGGGGAGATCGCCACGCTGATCAGCGCCATTGCCATAGCTGCCGAGATCATTCTGATCAGTGCCTATGCAGGCAAAGTCGACGTACGCCGCGTCACGGTGGTGCAACTCAGTACGGCGTCAATTCTGGCCTTTTTCATGATTATTCCTACACAAGAGGCCATTCCTGACTTTTCGTGGCTATTGTTAGCCAGTGCTGTAGGCCTTGGTGCCGCCAGTGCGGTGATTCAGGTGGCGATGAATTGGGCACAGAAAAGCGTTTCACCCACCCGCGCCACTCTTATTTATGCCGGTGAGCCTGTGTGGGCAGGCATTGCCGGGCGCCTGGCGGGTGAGCGCTTGCCAGCCATTGCCTTGCTTGGCGCGGTATTGATTGTTGCAGCGGTGATCGTCAGTGAGTTAAAAACAAAGGGTAAAAAGCCCGAGGCGCTTGAAGACAAGCCAGGCGATCAAGCCTGCGATTAAAGCGGCAAGCCTGAGATGCGGTAAGAATTTTCACTCAGAAGCGTTTATACAGGGATAGAACTGTAGGAAACCTGACAGGTTACTGACAGTCTTTGTAGGATTCAGCCACAGGTTTGCTGTTGGTGATCTGCAGCTCGCCCCGTATGATCGCTTACAAACTCCTGCAGATTAGAAGCCTATGTCCCTGATAGTTCTACTGCTTCTGCCCTTTGTCGGCAGCTGTCTGGCGGCTGTTTTGCCGCATAACGCACGTAACAGTGAATCACTGTTGGCCGGTCTGATTGCATTGATCGGCACTGTACAAGTAGCCCTGCTCTACCCACAGATCGCCCACGGTGGCGTTATTCGTGAAGAGTTCATGTGGCTGCCCAGTCTCGGCCTGAATTTTGTCCTGCGTCTGGACGGGTTCGCCTGGTTGTTCTCGATGCTGGTGCTGGGCATCGGCACGCTGGTGTCGCTGTACGCCCGTTATTACATGTCACCCGAGGACCCGGTGCCGCGCTTTTTTGCGTTTTTCCTGGCGTTTATGGGGGCCATGCTGGGCCTGGTGTTGTCAGGTAATTTGATCCAGATCGTATTTTTCTGGGAGCTGACCAGCCTCTTCTCATTCTTGCTGATTGGTTATTGGCACCACCGCTCGGATGCCCGCCGCGGCGCTTATATGGCGCTGATGGTCACGGGTGCCGGGGGGCTGTGCCTGCTGGCGGGGGTCATGCTGCTCGGCCATGTTGTCGGCAGCTATGATCTGGATGCAGTGCTGGCTGCCGGCGACAAGATCCGCGCCCACAGCCTGTATCCGATCCTGCTGCCGCTGATCCTGATCGGCGCCCTGAGCAAAAGCGCGCAGTTCCCGTTTCATTTCTGGTTACCCCACGCCATGGCGGCGCCAACCCCCGTCTCGGCTTATCTACACTCGGCAACGATGGTCAAGGCCGGGGTGTTTCTGCTCGCCCGCCTGTGGCCTTCGCTGTCAGGCAGCGAGGAGTGGTTCTGGATTGTCAGCGGCGCCGGTGCCTGCACCCTGGTGCTGGGCGCGTATTGCGCAATGTTTCAAAATGACCTTAAAGGCTTGCTGGCCTACTCGACCATCAGCCATCTGGGCCTGATTACCCTGCTGCTGGGCCTCAACAGCCCGCTGGCCGCTGTGGCTGCAGTGTTCCACATTCTTAACCACGCCACCTTAAAGGCTTCGCTGTTTATGGCGGCCGGGATCATCGACCACGAGACCGGCACGCGAGATATCCGCAAGCTCAGCGGCCTGTTCAAGCTCATGCCATACACCGCGACGCTGGCAATGGTCGCCAGTGCCTCGATGGCCGGGGTGCCGCTGCTCAACGGGTTCCTGTCCAAAGAGATGTTCTTTGCCGAAACCGTATTTATCAATTCAACCGCCTGGGTCGAAATCGCCCTGCCGGTGATTGCGACCATCGCCGGTACCTTCAGCGTGGCTTATGCCCTGCGCTTTACGGTGGATGTGTTCTTCGGCCCGCCCGCGACCAACTTGCCCCATACCCCTCACGAGCCACCACGCTGGATGCGTGCACCGGTTGAACTGCTGGTACTGACGTGCCTGACGGTGGGGATTTTCCCGGCGCAAACCGTCGGCCCGCTGCTTGCCGCAGCGGCGCAGCCAGTGGTAGGCGGCGAGCTGCCCGAGTACAGCCTGGCCATCTGGCACGGCCTGAATGCGCCGATGATCATGAGTTTGATCGCCATGTCCGGCGGTATCCTGCTGTATGTGCTGTTGCGCAAGCAGCTCAAGCTCGACCGTTTCCCGCTGCCGCCGTTGATCCAGTACTTCAATGGCAAACGCTTCTTCGAACGCAGCCTGGTGGTGATCATGCGCGGCGCGCGGCGCCTGGAACGCCGCATCAGCACTCAGCGCCTGCAAACCCAGCTGTTTTTGTTGATTCTGGTCGCCGTGATCGCCGGGCTGATCCCGATGCTGTACAGCGGGCTGGGCTGGGGCGATCGGCCGAAAATCCCCGGCTCGATCGTGTTTATCACCCTGTGGCTGATCGCGATTGCCTGCGCCCTGGGCGCCGCCTGGCAAGCCAAGTATCACCGTCTGGCAGCCCTGACCATGGTCAGCGTCTGCGGCCTGATGACCTGCGTGACCTTTGTATGGTTCTCGGCGCCTGATCTGGCCCTGACCCAGCTGGTGGTGGAGGTGGTGACCACGGTGCTGATCTTGCTGGGCCTGCGCTGGCTGCCACGGCGTATCGAGGAAGTCTCGCCACTGCCGGGCACCTTGCGCAAGGCCCAGGTCCGTCGTTTGCGCGACTTGCTGCTGTCCACGGCAGTGGGTGGCGGCATGGCGTTGCTGTCCTACGCGATGCTGACCCGCCAGACCCCCAACGACATCTCCTCGTTCTACCTCAGCCGGGCCTTGCCTGAAGGCGGTGGCAGCAATGTGGTGAATGTGATGCTGGTGGACTTCCGTGGCTTCGACACCCTGGGGGAAATCACCGTACTGGCCGCCGTGGCCCTGACTGTATTTGCCCTGCTGCGCCGCTTCCGCCCTTCGAAAGAGAGCATGCAGTTGCCTGCCCAGCAGCGCCTGCTGGCCAAGGACGTGATGACCGATCTGGTCAACCCGCGCAGCGCCAGCGACACCGCACTGGGCTTTATGATGGTGCCGGCGGTGCTGGTGCGCCTGTTGCTGCCGATCGCCTTCGTGGTGTCCATGTACCTGTTCATGCGCGGGCACAACCAGCCCGGCGGCGGTTTCGTCGCGGGTCTGGTGATGAGTGTGGCGTTTATCCTGCAGTACATGGTGGCCGGCACGCAGTGGGTCGAAGCGCAGATGAGCCTGCGACCGCTGCGCTGGATGGGTACCGGGCTGCTGTGCGCAACCCTGACCGGGCTGGGTTCGATCCCGCTGGGTTATCCATTCCTGACCACCCATACAGTGCACTTCAGCCTGCCGCTGCTGGGCGATATCCATGTGGCCAGCGCCCTGTTCTTCGATATTGGCGTGTATGCCGTGGTGGTCGGGGCAACCCTGCTGATCCTGACGGCGCTGGCGCACCAGTCGGTACGCGCCCATCGCCCGAGCAATCAGCTTGCCCCTCTGCCCGCCCTGCAACCCGCGCCTGCCAACAAAGAAGGAGCCGCCTGATGGAAGAAGTCATTGCCATCGCTATAGGAGTTTTGGCCGCATCGGGCACCTGGCTGGTTCTGCGTCCGCGAACCTTTCAGGTGGTCATGGGCCTGTGCCTGCTGTCTTACGGGGTCAACCTGTTCATCTTCAGCATGGGCAGCCTGTTTATCGGCAAGGAGCCGGTGATCAAGGACGGTGTGCCCCAGGACTTGCTCAACTACACCGACCCGCTGCCCCAGGCGCTGGTTCTCACTGCAATCGTCATCAGTTTCGCCATGACCGCACTGTTTCTGGTGGTCTTGCTGGCCTCTCGGGGCCTGACCGGTACCGACCACGTTGATGGCCGGGAGCCGAAAGAATGAATTTGATGCCGCACCTGATTGTCGCGCCCATTCTGCTGCCGCTGCTGACCGCAGCCTGCATGTTGTTGCTGGGGGAGAAACACCGTCCGCTGAAAGCGCGGATCAACCTGATCTCGACCCTGCTCGGCCTGGGTATCTCGGTGATGCTGTTGCTGTGGACGCGTGAGCAAGCGATCCCGGCTTCGATTGGCGTATACCTGCCGAGCAACTGGCAAGTGCCGTTCGGGATTGCCCTGGTGGTCGACCACTTGAGCGCCTTGATGCTGGTACTGACCGGCATTATCGCCAGTTGCGCCCTGCTCTTCGCCATGGCCCGCTGGGACCGTGCCGGGGCCAGCTTCCATGCCTTGTTCCAGATCCAGCTGATGGGCCTGTACGGGGCCTTTCTGACCGCCGACCTGTTCAACCTGTTCGTGTTTTTCGAAGTGCTGCTGGCCGCTTCCTATGGCTTGATGCTCCACGGCTCGGGCAAGGCGCGGGTGTCGGCGGGGCTGCATTACATCTCGATCAACCTGCTGGCCTCGTCGCTGTTCCTGATCGGTGCAGCGCTGATTTATGGCGTGACCGGCACCCTGAACATGGCTGACCTGGCACTGAAAATCCCGTTGGTGCCCGAGGCCGATCGCGGCTTGCTGCATGCTGGCGCGGCCATTCTGGCAGTGGCCTTCCTGGCCAAGGCCGGCATGTGGCCGCTGAACTTCTGGCTGGTACCGGCCTACTCATCGGCCAGCGCGCCAGTGGCTGCGCTGTTTGCAATCATGACCAAGGTCGGTATCTACACCGTGCTGCGCCTGTGGACCCTGCTGTTTTCCGGGCAAGCCGGGGCTTCGGCGTACTTTGCCGGTGACTGGCTGATCTACGGTGGCATGGCCACCATTGTCTGCGCCGCCATCGCCATCCTCGCCGCCCAGCGGCTGGAGCGCATGGCCAGCCTGAGCATTCTGGTGTCTGCCGGCATCCTGTTGTCGGCTGTCGGTTTCGCCCAGCCCAACCTGACCTCCGCGGCGCTGTTCTATCTGGTCAGTTCCACCCTGGCATTGAGTGCGCTGTTCCTGCTGGCCGAGCTAATCGAACGCTCGCGCTCTTCCGCCGACCTGGTGCTTGAAGACGATGTTGAGCCGCAGCCTAGCCTGAGCGAGTCGATACCCCCACCGCGGGGCAGCAACCTGGACGACGACCAGAAAGTCGTCGTCGGCCTGATCATTCCCTGGACCATGGCCTTTCTGGGCCTGAGCTTTATCGCCTGCGCGCTGTTGATTATCGGCATGCCGCCGCTGTCCGGGTTTATCGGCAAGCTCGGGTTGCTCAACGCCCTGCTCAACCCGCTGGGCCTGGGCAATGCAACGGATGCGCCGATTTCAACGGCAGCCTGGAGCCTGCTGGCGTTGTTGATTCTCTCGGGCCTGGCCTCGTTGATTGCTTTTTCGCGCATGGGCATTCAGCGCTTCTGGACCCCCCTTGAGCGTCCGTCGCCGATCCTGCGGCGCATCGAGTGCCTGCCCATCGTGCTGCTGCTCGGGCTGTGCGTGGTGCTGACCTTCAAGGCCGAGCCGGTATTGCGTTATACCCAGGCCGCCGCCGACACCCTGAACAACCCCGAGCGTTATGTGATGGCCGTGATCGCTACGCGCCCGGTGCCGAGCCCGCAAGCCAGGGCGGCGCTGCAGGAGGTGCAGCCATGAAACGCCTCTTCCCTGCTCCCTGGCTGTCGCTGGCACTGTGGGCGCTGTGGCTGCTGCTCAACCTGTCACTGAGTGCCGGCAACCTGTTACTGGGCGCGGCACTGGCCATCCTGGCCCCGGTCATGTTCGCGCCACTGCGCCCGCTGCCGGTACGTATTCGCCGCCCCGGGGTGATTCTCAAGCTGTTCTTTCTGGTGGGCCGTGATGTGGTGGCCTCCAACATCGCCGTGGCCTGGGGTGTACTGCGCGCGGGCAAAAATCCGCCACGCTCGCGGTTTATCAAGATCCCCCTGGACTTGCGTGATGCCAACGGCCTTGCTGCCTTGTCGATGATTACCACCGTAGTGCCCGGCACCATCTGGTCGGAGCTGGCCCTGGACCGCAGTGTGTTGTTGCTGCACGTGTTCGACCTGGACGACGAGGCAGCGTTTATCGAACACTTTAAAACCGCTTATGAGCGCCCACTGATGGAGATCTTTGAATGAGTGCCCTGCTCAGCAATGCCATCCTGCTCAGCCTGTTCATCTTCAGCCTGGCGATGGTCCTGACCGTGATCCGCCTGTTCAAGGGCCCGTCGGCCCAGGACCGGGTACTGGCGCTGGACTACCTGTATATCCTGGCCATGCTGATGATGCTGGTGCTGGGTATCCGCTATGCCAGTGACACCTATTTTGAAGGCGCGCTGCTGATTGCCCTGTTCGGCTTTGTCGGTTCGTTTGCGCTGGCCAAATTCCTGCTGCGTGGCGAGGTGATCGAATGAGTCTCTGGATTGAAATACCGGTGGCCGTGCTGCTGGTGCTTAGCAGCCTGTTTGCCCTGTGCGGGGCGATCGGGTTGTTGCGCCTCAAGGATTTTTTCCAGCGCATGCACCCGCCTGCACTGGCCTCGACCATTGGTGCGTGGGGCGTGGCGCTGGCGTCGATCCTGTACTTCTCGGCGCTCAAGTCGACGCCGGTGCTGCACGCCTGGCTGATGCCGATCCTGCTGTCGATCACCGTGCCGGTGACCACCTTGCTGCTGGCCCGCACATCGCTGTTCCGCAAGCGCATGGCGGGTGAGGATGTACCGGCAGAAGTCAGCAGCGGCGGGCGTAGCGAAAACGCTAACTGAACCTGTGGGAGCGGGCTTGCTCGCGATAGGAACGACGCGGTGTGTCTGCCAGACCGCAGTGCGCCCATCGCGGGCAAGCCCGCTCCCACAACAAGCGCGATCCCACCGAGCTACATCCAGCCCAACCAACTCCAGTACGTGGCGCCAAACAGCAGCATCAGCAAGTACCCCACCGCCGTCACAATCAACCCGACCTTGGCGAACTGTTTGGCTGTAAAGGTCTGCGTGCCCAGGCACACCATGTTCTGCGGGGCGTTGATCGGCAGGATAAAACCGTAGCTGACCACAAAGCCCAGCAACATGGTCATGCCCAGGCGGTTGAATTCACCCGGCAAGGTTTGCAGCACCGCGATCAGGATCGGCAACAGCGCCGAGGTCAACGCCGTGGCACTGGCAAAGCCCAGATGAATCAAAATCAAAAACGCCCCCAGAATCGCAAAGATCCCCAGCGGCCCGACCTGATCCAGCCCGGTATTGGCCACCACCTGCCCGCCCAGCCACTGCCCGGCCTGGGTAGTCAGCAAGGCCGTGCCCAGGCTGATACCAACCCCGAACACAATCACCGTGCCCCACGGAATACGCGACTGCACATCTTTCCAGGTCATCACGCCAAATCGCGGCAGCAGTAAAAACACCAGCCCGGCGTAAGTGGTCGAGGTGGTGTCAAAGCTGTGCAGCTTGCCCTCGGTGGCCCAGGCCAGCAGCAAGGCGATCGATACACCCATCAGGCGCTTCTGCGGGCCGGTCATGGGCCCCAGTTCGGCCAGTGATTTTTCTACCGCCTCTTTGCCGCCGGGGATGCTGTCGCTTTCCGGCGGGAGCATTTTGAGCACCACGAACAGCAGCACCACCGACATGATGATCGCCCACGGCGCACCGGCGATCAGCCAGTCGAGCCAATTCACCCGGGCACCGAGCATCTTGTCCATAAAGCCTACGGTCAGCAGGTTTTGCGCGGCCGCCGTCTGAATGCCGACGTTCCAGATACTGGTGCCCTGGGCGACCACAATCATGATCCCGGCGGCGATGTTTGAGCGCTTGTCCACGCCAAAGGCCAGGATCACCCCCATCATGATCGGCACCACGCAGGCACTGCGCGCTGTGGCGCTGGGCACCACCAGACTGAGCAGGATGGTCACCGCAATTGCCCCCAGCAGGATGCGCCGGGTGCTGGTACCGATACGCGACAAAGTGACCAGAGCAATGCGCCGGTCAAGGCCGGTGTGGGTCATGGCCGCGGCGATGAACAGAGCGCCCGCCACCAGCGCCAGGGCAGCATTGGAAAACCCGGTCAGGGCCATGGTGATGCCGGCGGAAGTGCCGTAGAGCCTGGACGGATCATCCAGGGTGGGCGCCATGCCGATCAGGAACGCCATCAGCGAGGTGATCATGATGGCACTGGCTTCGTATGACACCGCTTCGGTGATCCACACCACCACGGCAAACGCCAGGATCGCCAGCATGCGGTGCCCGGCCACGGGCAGGTCGGCGGGCAATGGCAGCAGCAGAATGCCGATCATCACCAGCACAGCAATCACCAGACCTATGGGGAGTTTTACTTTTGCCGCAGCAGGCGTGGGGCTGGTTGCAGGGGCACTCATGGCCATCTCCTTGAACTTGAAAACCCGTGGAGCATAGGTCAAGGCTGCCTGAGGGATGTTGATACTCGTCAGGTGCGCTGCAAACCTTGTGGGAGCGGGCTTGCTCGCGATTGCATCAACCCGGTGTAACTGAACCACCGCAGCGCCTGCATCGCGGGCAAGCCCGCTCCCACAATAGGCCAGAGCTCACAGGGTCACTGGATCTTGTAGTGAAAGGTATTGCGCACCCCCGGCACTGTCACTGGCTGGCCGTCGACCATGCGCGGCTGGTAGCGGAATGTTGCCGCCGCCACCAGTGACGGCCGGATAAACGCCGGATGGCAGTTGCCCACCACTTTGGGGTTGTCGACCTTGCCCTGCGGCGTCACCGAATACTCGACTGTGCAATCGCCTTCAATGCCCTTGTCCAGTGCCCGTTGCGGGTAGTCCGGGGCCTGCTTGCTGATTGGCAGGTACTGGCGCACATCCGCTGCCGCTGCGGCCTGTTGCGCCCGACGGGCGTTGTCCGCCGCTGCAACCCGGGCCTGTTCAGCCACGGCCTGTTGACGCTGGGCCTCAACCTGCTCGGCGCGCTGCTGCGCAGCTTTTTGTTGCGCCACTTGCGCCAGCTTCTGCTCCTCGACGCGTTTGCGCGCCAGCGCCGCCTGTTCCAGTTTGCGCGCCTGTATCTGCGGGTCCACTTTGGGTTTTACCACCTCAGGTTTTGCCTCGACCACCGGCGCCGGCGCCACCACCGGCAACGGCTCCGGAGCAGGCGGCGCGGCGACCGGCTCGGCCGGCAGCATCACCAGCCGGGTTTTCAGGGTCGAGGGCGCAGGTTCCGGCAGTGATTGCTCCATGCTCCAGCCAAGCACCAGGAACGCCACCACGGCGCTGTGCAGGGCCACGCTGACCACCAGCGCCTGGCTGTCACGCCATACCCGCGTCCACGGCAACGGCTGCGCCGGCACCATCGAGCCATGCATCAACGCGGCACTCATTGCGGCGCCTCGGTCACCAGCCCCAGGTTGCTCACGCCACCTTGCTGCAGGGCCGCCATCGCCTTGACCACGCTGCCATAACCTGCCTCGTTGTCGGCGCGGATATACACCTGAGTGTTGCTGTCCTGGGCCACCACCTGCCCAACCTTGGCCTGCAACTCTTCAAGGCTTACGGCGCTGTCGGTCTGGTTTTTGGTGTCCAGTTCACTGCCCAGGTTCCAGTAGTAGCCGCCTTCAGCCTTGACCGACAAGGTGAGGATTTTTTGCTGGCTGTCATTGACCAGAGCTTCGCTCGCAACCTTGGGCAGCTCGATTTTCACCCCTTGGGTCAACATCGGCGCGGTCACCATAAAGATCACCAGCAGCACCAACATCACGTCGATGTAAGGCACTACGTTCATTTCGGCCTTGGGCCCGTGTTTGCGCTGTGGTCGAGCAAGCATATTCAAACTCCCTTTCAAGCGACGGCGGACATGTTCCGCGAACCGGCATGCAGGCTGCGGTACAAGCGCATCTGCACTTCGTTGCCGAGGCTGTAGTAACGGGTCAGCAGGGTCTGGCCACGGGCCGAGAAGCGGTTATAAGCGATGACCGCCGGGATCGCCGCAAACAGGCCGATGGCCGTGGCGATCAGGGCTTCGGCGATGCCAGGCGCCACGGTGGACAGGGTTGCCTGTTGTACCTGGGACAGACCGATAAAGGAGTTCATGATCCCCCATACGGTACCGAACAGGCCGATATAGGGGCTTACCGAACCCACGGTCGCCAAAAACTGCAGGCCTTTCTCCAGGCGAACTTCCTGCTCGCTGATAGCCACATACAGCGCCCGCTCCACCCCTTGCATCACACCATCGGCATCCACCCCCGGCTGCTGCTTGAGCTGGGCGTATTCACTGTAGGCGGCGGCGAAGACTTGCTCGGCACCGGCATCTTCATGGCTGGTATCGCGGCTTTCGCGGTACAGGGCATTGAGCTCACCCTGGCCACGCAAGCGCCGGGCAAAGCTGTCCATGTCGCGCTCGCTGCGGCGCAGGATGGCGCTGCGGCGCACAATCAGGAACCAGCTCAGCAGCGAAGCCAGCAGCAGGGTCAGCATCACGCCCTTGACCAGCAGACTCGCGTCGCTGATCAGGCCCCAGATCGTCATATGTTCCATGGTTGCGTGCATGTTGTTGCTCCAGTAAGGGGGTATTTATAAACGGCTTAAATGACCGGGTTATGGCAGGCGCAACGCCTTGGCCACTTCGCTCCAGGGAATGTACTTGAAGTTCTGCGCCTGCTCGGGCATGCGCTTGCGACCGTCCTGCACCACCAGCATGCCTTTGCTCCACGGGCCGCCGAGGTTGGCCGAGGTCACTTCCAGGCCATCGGTTTCCGACGCGCCATCGATGCCCGCAGCGGCATTGACCCCTACCCGGAACGCACCACGCAGGGCATAGGGCGGCTCGGCATCGACCACCACATAGCTGTCGTTGCCCTGGCTGGAGATCACCAGGTAGTTGTCTTTTTCGGTCTGGTACAGGCCCATGCCTTCGATATCGTCATGCACCGGGCCGCCCACCTTGATCACGCTGGTCAGCGTGGCCGGTTGATCCGGTCGGGCGTCCACTGCCCACACCGCCACATCCTCTTCACCGATAAACAGGCGCTGATTGCGATCGTCTGCCACGCAGCCTTCAGGCTGGGTCGCGACCTTGAACTGGCGCACCAGTTCGCCCTCAACCTTGTCACCCTTGGCGTACAAGCGGTGTTGCACAAAGGTGCCGTCTTTGTCGTTGGCAAAGCTGTAGATCTCGCCCGACGGTGCCTTGAACAGGCACAGGCCGTAGATATCGGTAACCGGCGTGGCAATCTCGCCCGCGGCCTGCACTGTGCCGGTGGCGCGGTCTATGCTGAACACACTGAGGCTGTTGTGATCGCGATTGGTCGCCACCGCCAGATCCACAGTACGCCCGCCCAGCTCGAAGCCCGGGCGCACATCGACGTTGTTCAGCCGCCCAACCGGCAGATGCTGCACGCGTTTACCCTGCAGGTCGTACACCTCAAGGCCCTGCTGCTTGTTGGTGCCCAGCACCCGGCTCAGGGCCGGGGTTTGCGGGTGAACCCAGATGGCCGGGTCATCGGCCGCATCGCCCTGGCTCATCACCACTTCGGTTTGCACCGCAGGTTTTACGCTGACCAGCACAGGGGGCAGGCTGGCCGGTGTGGCTTTCCAGGCCAATGCGCCTTCGTACAACTTGTTGCTGGCACCGTCCTGCACCAGCAGTTGCAGGCCTTGCGGCGTCTGGCGCAGGGCCAGATGCTCGGGCTCGGTGACCCCGGCCAGCAGCAGGCTAGCCACCGGCGCCCAGGCCTTGCCCTGCTGCTGATACAGGTTCAGTTGTGCCGCCTCGGGATCGAGGCCAAGCAAGCCGCCCGGCACCAGGGCCATATCCCCGGCGGATTTTTTCAGGTTGCCAAATGGCTCGACCATCGCCACCGGCACGCGCTCGACGTCGGCCTCGGCATGGGCCGGGTAGGCCCACCAACCGACATTCTCTTCGTTGACGAACAGGTTCTGCGCGGCGTCATCGACCTTGCAGAACTTGGCCTGCGGTGGCAGTGGCAGGCTGCGCACCAGCAGCGGCGTCGGCAGACGGCGGTTGTCGGCCGCCACCAGCCACTGCTCACCCTTGCCCTCTTCACCCACGGTAAACAGGTAGATATTGCTCGCGTCATCCTGGTACAGGCACACGCCGTTCACCGCATAGTCACGGGCAGGCAGATAGGACGGCGCTTGCCATTGATGGCTCTTGGGGTCGAGGTTGAACAGCGCAACTTGCTGCTTGTCCTTGTCGTTACTGGCCACCAGCACCTGATCGCCCAGGGCGCGGCTGTCCAGCCCGGCAAAGGCGCCCTGTACCCGGCTCAGGGTTTTGCCCTGTTTGTCGAGCAGCATCAGGCCCTCGCGCTTGCTCACTGCCAGGCGTTCGTCACCCGTGCCACTGGGCAGGAAGCCCAGGGCCTGGGCCTTGCCGGTGGACCATTGCTGCAAGGCCGGGGCGGCGATATCGGGGGCAGCCTGGACGCTGCCTGCGGTCAGGCAGGCCAGCAAGGGCAGGAAGCGGGGTTTGCGTGTGAACAAATGAGTCATGGGTAATGCCAGTCCGTAAATGGATGAAAGACCGAGTTGCCTGTATCGCGAGCAAGCCCGCTCCCACAGGGGGCATCCAGCGCTTAAAAATGGGTGTAGGTCAGGCCCAGCGAGTAGGTCGGGCCGTATTCTTCGTACTGGTTGTTGAAGCGACTGTTGCCGCTGTACATGAAGTACGGCTGATCCGTGAGGTTCTGGGCGTCGAACTTGAGCTGCAGGTTCTTGGTCAGCGAGTAGCGGGCGCTGAAATCAACAAAGGTCTGCGCATCGACATAGGTGTCATGGGCCTTGTCGTTGACCCCGGCCAGTTCGTAGAGGTAGTCCGACTTGTAGTTGGCTGACAGGCGCAGGCTCAACTTGTCGTCTTCCCAGCCAAGCATCAGGTTGCCAACGGTCTTGGACTGGTTGGGCAAGTCGATATCGCGCTTGAGGCTGGCTCCGGTGGCAGCGTCAACGCCCCTGATGCTGGCATTGGAGCGGCTGAAGGTGCTGTTGGCGCCCAGGATCAAACCGTTCCAGGGTGATGGCAGCCAGTCGAACTTCTGCGAGTAGGCCAGTTCCAGGCCATAGAGCTTGGCGCTGTCGCCGTTGGCGTAGCTGTGGGCTTCGGTGAAGTCGACCCACTCGCCGCTACCCGCCAGGTCGTTGTTATAGACGAAGTTCTTGATGTCCTTGTAGAACAGGAACGCTGACACCGTGCCCGCCTGCCCCATAAAGTGCTCGATGCCAAGGTCGAAGTTGCTCGATTCCAGCGGCTTGAGGTTAGGGTTGCCGAACTCGGCCTTGTCGTCTTCGATCACAAAACCCGGGGCCAACTGGCCAAAGGTCGGGCGCACTACGGTATTGGTCCAGGCCGCACGTACCTGGGTGTTTTTCGCCAACTGGTAACGGGCATGCAGCCCTGGCAGCCAGTGGTGGTAATCGCGCTGGGTGTCCTGGTCTTCAAATACGCCATCGCGCACGCCCGTGCCCTTGGCCTCGAACTCGGTGCCCTCGTAGCGCAGGCCGGCGATAAAGCGCCAGTCATCGATATCCACGGTATTCATCAGATACGCGGCGTTGATGTCTTCGCGCATCTTGAAGTCATTGGCCCGCGAGTCCTGCTCGTTGTAGAAGTCGTCGCGGTTCAGGCCACCGATCAGGTCCTTGATTCCGCCGCCGCTAATGCCCGGGCCGTACTGGCCGAGGTTGTAGTGCAGGTTGCCCTTGTTGAAAGCATTAAGGCTCAGTTGCTCGTCGCTGAAGCCCAGGTCGGAGAAGTCCTTGTAGGTCCAGGCATTGAGGTCGTTGTCCTTGTTGCGCCGGCTGACCTTGCCGCCGAACTTGACCTGGGAGGCGTAGCCCTGCACGTCGTAATCGCGGGCCAGGTCCAGGCGGATGTTTTTCTCGATGTCCTTGGTGTGCTGTTCTTGCCAGTCCACCTTGTCGAGGCTGAAGTTGTTGGGGTCATAAAAGCCTGCGCCGATGATCGGCCGCGGTTTTTCGGTGTCGTAGAAGCCGCCGTCGCCAATGCTGGAGCTGCCCTTGAACGTTGCCCCGGCAATGCCCCCCGGATTGTCTTCGCTGGACTCGCTGTAACCGGCCTGGCCGCTCAGGGTCCACAGGCCCATGGTGCGTTCGCCGCCGAATACATAGGACTGGATTTCCTGGGTTTCCTCGCGCTGCTTGAGCTTGCGCTTGGTTTTGGTTTTGCCCACTTCGTCTTCGGCCTGGGGGTCGGAGAACTCAAAGGCGGTGGAGTTGCGGGTTTCGTTGTCTTCAAAGCGGCTGTACAGCGTGCGCAGGTACAGGCTGGTGTCGTCGTCGGGCTTGTAGTCGAAGTTCAGGCCGCCACCGGCACGCTCGCGGCTGATTTCATAAACACGCTGTTCAAAACTGTTGAGGCGCGCGCCATCGGTGAAATCCCAGTCGCCGCCGGTTTCGACGTTGTCGGAGCGAAAGTCACGCTTGTTCCAGCTCAGCGCTGCGGCCACACCGAAGTTGTCGACGCCGTCGCCCAGGCTGAAACGGTCGCTGATGGCCCCCGATACCTTGGGGCTGGTCTTGTGGCTGTTCTTGTTGTAGCCGGCCTCCGTGCTGCCTGTGAAGAACAGGCCGTCATGGTCGAAGGCCGAAAGGCTTTGCACGTCCACCGTACCGCCCAGGGAGTTGGCGTCCATATCCGGGGTCAGGGTCTTGATCACCGACAGCGATTGCACCAGTTCCGAGGGCAAGACATCCAGGGCCACGGCGCGGCGGGCGCTTTCCGGGGACGGCACCAGCGTGCCGTTGATGGTCACGCTGTTGAGGTCCGGGCCCAGGCCGCGCACGCTGACAAAGCGGCCTTCGCCCTGGTCGCGCTCGATGCTGATGCCGGGCAGGCGCTGCACGGCCTCGGCGACGTTGGCGTCGGGCAACTGCGCCACGCCATCGGCATGCACCACGCTTTCGATGGTGTCCGAGTTGCGTTGTTGCCTGAGTGCCTTGTCCAGGCTGACGGCCTGACCGACCACTTCAACGTGCTCGGTGGCACCGATGGCCGATGTTTCGGCGGCGCTCAAACGCTCGCTGGCGATTGCCAGGGCCAATGCACTGACCGTAAAGCCGACCCACTGCGCCTTGCTGCGACACTTGTACATGCTTGTCCTCCCCCAAAATCGCCCGTCAGGCCGGGCAAATGGCCCGACAACTTGGGAGCGAAAGCTAGGGTCGGTGGATGACAGAGCTGTGACAGCGTTTGGCTAAAACCCCGAAACAGAGGCTTTTTAGCGGTGGAAAAGGGGTAAATGAGCTGATTTGACCTGATTGCCAAGAGATCGGCCCCCGTAGCAGCTGCCGAAGGAACGAGGCTGCGTCCGAGTGCGAAGCGCTCGTAAATGCGGGTTGTCGGATTTACCTGAAACACCGCACAACCTGACTTTACGACGGCTTCGCCGCCGAACGCAGCCTCGTTCCTTCGGCAGCTGCTACGAAATCGGGGGGAACCACGGGCTTGCGTTTCACTTTTTTTTCACCACACACCTGAGCTGATTCGACCCGCAAGCCCCGTCATACAGTTGTCACACCGCTCTGCTCTGCTGACCAGCAATAGGTTTGGGTAGAACTGTGATGACTTGGTTAAACGTGCTTAAACACCACCGCTACAAGCTTGGTTTACTGCTGCTGGCTGCCAATGCCGCGGTGCTGCTGAACCTGGCATTCGGCACCCCCAAAACCTTCAGCGAGTGGCACTGGCTGGATATTTTCGGCGAAGGCGGCACCGCCCTGTTTATGCTGTTCTGGCTGGGGCTGGTGATTAAAAGCCGACCCACCGGCAGGGTCACCAACTACCTGGCGTACGGCCTGTGCTTTATGTTTTTTTCCTGGTGGGTGGATGTGCTCGACGAATTTATCCGCCTGCCCAAGCACATCGGCTGGGATCACTGGATGGAGTCGGCCCCCATGCCCATCGGCATGATCCTGCTGACCATTGGCCTGTTCCACTGGCATCGCGAGCAACAGGCCATTAACCAGCAGATGGAGAAGCGCGAGCGGGTGTTTCGCGAACACCGCCTGTTCGACAAACTGACCCCCCTGGGCGGCGCCGAATACCTCAAGCGCCAGGTCAGCGACTGTCTGGCGCAAAGCGTCGAGCAGCAACAGCCGCTGTCGTTGCTGGCACTGGATATCGACGACTTCACAGCCATCAATCAAAGCTACGGCCACGCCGAAGGCGACGCCGTGCTGCAAGCCCTGAGCCAGTTGCTGCTGCTCAACCTGCGCCGCCACGACCTGCTGTGCCGGCTGGCCGGTGACCGTTTTGTGGTGTTGCTGCCCAATACCGGCGAGAGCCAGGCCCGGCTGCTGGCCCTGGAGCTGCAACAGGCCGTACAGAGTCTGGCCCACAAAACCCGTCAACATGGCGAACGGGTGTATCTGTCGACCAGTACCGCGGTGGTGATGGCTTTCGACGAAGCGCCCGATGAGCTGCTCAAGCGCCTCAACCTGACGCTGGTGCGGGCAAAGCCGCCACGGAGCAAACGCGCATGACCCTGGACAGCCGCTGGTACGAAGCCGACAGCCGATTTATTGCCGGCCACTATCAACCTGCGACCCTGATCGACCTTGCCTTGTCACGGGATATCGACAGCCATCGCCTGCTGCGCGGCACCGGGCTGTTTTACGAGGATATCGTTGCCGGGCACACCCGCCTCAGCCCGCAACAGTGCTTCGCCCTGATCGCCAACGCGCAACGTTTGCTTGAAGCCGATGACAGCAGTTTTCTGTTTGGCCAGCGCCTGTGGCCGGGGCATTACGGTCCGGCCAGCCATGCCCTGCAACAGGCGCAGAACCTGCATCAAGCCCTGGAAACCCTGATCCATCACCGCGCCCTGCTCAGCCCCTTGCTCACCCCGCGCCTACTCCTGGACGACAAGTACTGCTATGTGTACTGGCTCGACAGTTGCGGAGCCGGGGAGCAATTGCGTTTTGTGCTGGAGGCCAGCATGACGGCGCTGAAGGCCATGAGTCAGTGGCTCAGCGGCGAGCGCCTGCCGTGGGAATGCAGCTTTAGCCACCCGCAGCCGCGCTATATCGAGCAGTACTGGGTGCATCTGGGCGAGAACACCCAGTTCGGTTGCCAGCTGGACATGATGCGCCTGCCCCGCGAATACCTGACCCGACCCTGGCCCAACGCTTCGGCCATTGCCCGGCAAGTGGCCCATCAACAGGCGCAGGATCAGTTGCACAGCCTGGGGTTTCGCGCCAGCCTGCTTGACCGCTTGTATGTGTACTTGCGCAACAACGCCCAACAGGCGCCAGGCCTTGAGCAGGCTGCGCAACATTTTTCGGTGAGCCAGGCCACCCTCAAGCGCAAGCTGAACAAGCACGGCACCCATTTTCAGGCCCAGCAGGATCAGGCGCGCAAGCATATGGCGCTGTACCTGTATCAGATCAAGGGCCTGAGCAACGAAGCCGTGGCCGAATACCTGAACTTCAACGACCCGGCGAACTTTCGCCGGGCCCTGAAGCGCTGGACGGGGTGTACGCCCAACCTGATACGGCAGTTTTTGGCGTTGTAAGCCACCACCAAAACCTGATGCGCGCAGATGGATTGTGGGAGCGGGCTTGCTCGCGATGCAGGCTACGCGGGTTATCTGGCGAACCGCGGCGATGCAATCGCGAGCAAGCCCGCTCCCACAGGTTTTGCGGTGTTCAGTTAACCTGCCAGTTCGCGCAATTTGGCCAGTTCTTCAGCCCCCAGCGGAATTCCTTCGTCCAACGATTTGGCACGTTCGATAAAGCGTCGATCACCTGGCATGCGCTCCAGCCCCACCGCATGCATCTGCCGCACCAGTTCGGCGCTGCGCTGGGCAAAGCTGTTGCCGCCGGATTTGCTCGGGTCTATCACGATCAGCAATTGCCCGGTCCAGGGCGTCTGCGCCCCTGGGTGTTGCGACCAGTCAAATTCGAACGAGAAGTTACCTCCCGTCAACGCCGCCGCCAGCAACTCGACCATCATCGACAGTGCCGAACCCTTGTGCCCGCCAAAAGGCAGCAAGGCGCCACCGTCGAGAATGGCTTTCGGGTCTTCGGTCGGCTCGCCCTGCTTGTCCACGCCCATGCCGGCAGGCAACGAGTGCCCCTTGCGTGCGGCAATTTGTACGTCGCCATGAGCAATCGCACTGGTGGCCAGGTCGAATACGATGGGGTTGCCATCAGCGCACGGTGCGGCAAAGGCAATCGGGTTAGTGCCAAACAGGGGTTTTTGCGCGCCGTGGGGCACCACGCAGGTCATGCTGTTGACCACGCTCAAGGCCACCAGGCCTTCTTCGGCAAACGGCTCGACATCCGGCCAGAGTGCCGCGAAGTGATGGGAGTTACGAATCGCCAGCACCGCAATCCCGGCACTGCGGGCTTTTTCCACCAGCAACTCGCGGGCGGCTGCCAACGCAGGCTGGGCAAAGCCCCCCGCCGCATCCACGCGAATAAACCCCGCGGCGACGTCTTCAACCACCGGCACCGCCTGGCCATTGACCCAGTTGCTGGCCAGCGACGACAGATAGCCCGGAATGCGAAACACGCCATGACTGTAGGAGCCATCCCGCTGTGCCCGTGCGCAGTTATCGGCCAATACCCCGGCAACCTGCCGGGATGTGCCATGACGCTCGAAAATCCGCTGCAGCAAAGCGGTCAATTCGGCGAGGGAAAGCGACTGCGTGGAAGACATTCTGGCGCTCCAATCTGATTATTTTTGTCTGAGGCAAACTATCCTTCGATGACAGTTCTCTGTCAATTGTTGACTTAATGACAGAAAACATTCACTTTCTGCAACGCGCTGAAATAAAAACAGGAAGCAGTCGTGAGCCAGCCGATTAAACAACGCCTTGAAAGCAGTCTGTCAACCGCCGCACCTTCGGGTCGAGCGATTGCCAGCTACATGCTGGCCAATCTTTACGAACTGCCCTTTCAGACCGCCGCCGACATCGCCAGCAAACTGGGAGTCAGCGAATCCAGTGTCGGGCGCTTTTGCCGCTCCCTGGGCTACAGCCATTTCAAGGATTTGAAAAACGATCTCAAGGACGACCTGGGCGACGGCCCGTGGCTGGTCGGTGATCGCCTGCAAGAATTCCGCCAGCAATCGAGCCAGAGCCCGCAGGCCTTGCCGCGCAGCTTCGAGCTGGAAGTCGGGGCGCTGGTCAAGGTCTACGAATACAGCCTCACGCCGCAGTGGCAGGCCGTCAGCCAGCGCCTGGCCACACGGCGCAAGGTGTTTGTCGCAGGGTTCCAGACCGAGCGCGGGATCGCCGCCTCGATGGTGCATTTGCTGCAATACCTGCGCGACGGCGTGCAACTGGTGGACGGTGCCGCCGGGCATTACGCCGACGTACTGCTGTGCCCGCCCGCCGACTGTGCCCTGGTGGTGTTTGAAGCCCGCCGCTATTCACGCCACGCCCAGCTGCTGTGCCGCAAGGCGCGCGAGGCCGGGATCGAGGTCACGTTGATCACCGACACCTTCTGTGACTGGGCCGACCAGAGCGCCAGTGAAGTGTTCCGCGTGCCCACCGAATTCAACCTGTTCTGGGAATCCACCGCGGCCATGCTGTCGCTGGTGCATCTGCTGATCAACGAAGTGTGCAAACAACTGGGGCCTGACGTTGAAAAGCGTCTTGAGGCAACCGCGGCCTTACACAATGAGTTCGTGGGCTACACATCCTCACCCGGATCAAAACAATAAAACGAGGTGCTAGATGAAATACGTCATTCGCTTTGCAAGTGCATGCGCCCTGGTGGCCGCCGTTGCAGCCAACGCTCACGCCGATACGCTGACTATCGCCACCGAAGGCGCCTACCCTCCTTTCAACACCACCAATTCTGACGGCACGGTGTCCGGCTTTGACGTCGATATCACCAATGCCCTGTGCGAACGCATGAATGCGCAGTGCAAGATCGTTGCCCAGGACTGGGACGGCATCATCCCGGGGCTGATGGCGAAAAAGTACGACGCTATCGTGGCTTCGATGATCGTGACCGATGAACGCAAGAAGAAAATCGCGTTCACCAATCACTACTACCGCACGCCTCTGTCCATTGCCGTACCTAAAGACTCTGACATCACCGATGCCCAGATCGACTTCAAGGGCCGCACCATCGGTGCCCAGGGTGCTGCAACCCAGGGCATCTACGCCGAAGACCATTACGAAAAAGCCGGGGCCAAGCTCAACCTGTACCCGACCTTGGACGAAGCCAATGCCGAGCTGAAAAACGGCCGCGTCGATGCGGTAATTGCCGACAAATTCCCGCTGCTGGAGTGGATCAACAAGGCCAGCGACGACTGCTGCAAGATCATCGGTGACGTCAACGGCACCAATGCCGACGCGGCCATTGCCGTACGCCAGAGCGACACCGTGCTGCGCGAGCGCTTCAACAAGGCGCTGGACGAAATCGTGGCTGACGGCACTTACAAGAAGATCAGCAGCAAGTACTTCGACTTCGACATTTACTGAGTCGCCTGCCCTCGTTTGAGGGCCTCCCTGCCATTGACCCGGCCCTGCGCACCTGAAGTGCGCGGCGGCTGAATTTCGGCCCAATTTTGCCCGGGGACTCGAGCATGCTCGATCAACTCTCACTCCTTTCTTTTGCCAGTGGCGGCTGGGGCTCGGCGCTGCTCGCCGGTGCGCTGGTGACCATTGCCCTGGCCTTGAGCTGCCTGCCCATCGGCTTGCCCCTGGGCCTGGCCGTAGCGGTGGCGGCACGCTCGAAAAACCGCTGGCTGCGGGCGTGGGCGACCACTTTTTCTACAGTATTTCGTGGTCTGCCGGAACTGCTGACCCTGCTGATCATTTATTACGGCTGCCAGATCGCTGCGCAAAAAATCCTCGCCATGATGGGCTACGACGCCCAGGTGACGATCAATACCTTCGTCGCCGCGATGGTGGCTTTTAGCCTGGTATTTGCCGCCTTCTCCAGCGAGATCTGGCTGGGCGCATTCAAGACCATCCCCAAGGGCCAGTTCGAAGCGGCCTCGGCCCTGGGCCTGAGCAAATTCACCACCTTTCGCAAGGTGGTACTGCCGCAACTGGCACGCATCGCCCTGCCCGGCCTGTCTAACAACTGGTTGTCGCTGCTCAAGGACACCTCGCTGGTGTCGACCATTTCCCTGGTGGACCTGATGCGCCAGACCAACCTGGCGGTGAGCGTGACCAAAGAGCCGATGCTGTTCTACACCGTCGCTTGCCTGGGTTATCTGTTTTTCTCGGCGATCTCGGGGCGCCTGTTCGCCTTCCTTGAGCGCTACTTCAGCCGCCACCAACGGAGCGTGCAGCCATGAGCCTGGCGGACCTGCAAAACATGTTTCTCAACCCCGATTTGCTGGAACGCTACGGCCCGCGCTTTATCGACGGGCTGCTGGTCACGGGCAAGCTGGTGGCGATTTCCTTCACCCTCGGCGCCTTGCTGGGCTTGCTGATCGCCCTGGGGCGTTTGTCCAGCAACCGTTTCTTGCGCAGCTTCACCGGCGCCTATGTGTATTTCTTTCGCGGCTCGCCGCTGCTGGCACAACTGTTTTTGCTCTACTACGGCCTGGGCTCATTCAAGGGCTTCTGGCAGGACGTTGGGCTGTGGTGGTTTTTCCGCGATGCGTGGTTCTGCACCCTGCTGGCCTTTACCCTCAACACGGCGGCGTATCAGGCCGAGATCCTGCGCGGCAGCATCCTCTCCGTGGCCCAGGGCCAGCGTGAAGCCTGCAAGGCCCTGAACCTGTCGCGCTGGACCGCCTTTCGCAAAATCATCCTGCCGCAATCGCTGCTGGTGGCCATCGGCCCGCTGGGCAACGAGCTGATCCTGATGATCAAGGCCAGTGCGATTGCCTCGCTGGTGACCATATACGACCTGATGGGCGTGACCAAGATGGCGTTCTCGCGCAGTTTCGACTTCCAGGTCTACCTGTGGGCCGCCGTGCTCTACCTGCTGATCGTGGAAGTGGTGCGCCGCAGCCTGAAGCTGATCGAAGGCCGCCTCGGCCGTCACTTGCAGTAAGCCCATTGTCCGGGCTGCGAACACGGCCCCTGTTTTAAGGATTTGTTTATGCACTGCGACACTATCGTTCTGGGCGCCGGCATTGTCGGCGTCAGTACAGCGTTGCAACTCCAGGCCCGCGGGCGCAGCGTGGTGCTGCTTGACCGCGCAATGCCGGGCAGCGGCACCAGCCACGGCAATGCCGGGCTGATCGAGCGCGCCAGCGTCATCCCCTACTCGTTCCCGCGGGAGATCTCGCGCCTGCTGCGCTATGGCCTCAACCAGCAATCGGACGTGCGCTACAGCCTCAAGCACCTGCCCAAGGCCGGGCCGTGGCTGTTGAAGTACTGGCAGCAATCCGCGCCCAAGGAGCTGGCCAAGGCCACCCGCGCCATGCTGCCGCTGATTGAAAAATGCGTCAGCGAACACGACCTGCTGGCCGAACCGGCCGGCGTCACGGCGCTGATAGATGACAGCGGCTGGATCGAGGTCTATCGCACCCCGGCCGACTTCGACAAGGCCCAGCGCGATGCCGCAGCCCTGGGCGAGTACAAACTCAACTACCGGGTGCTGGGCGAGCAGCAGGTGCACGCCCTGGAGCCGGGCCTGCATACCGATGTGATCGGCGGCATCCACTGGCTTGACCCCAAGACCGTCAGCGATCCCGGCGGCCTGACCCGTGGTTATGCCGAACTGTTTGTAAAGCGTGGCGGCACCTTTGTCACAGGCGATGCCACCAGCCTGCGAGCTACCGCCGGGCAATGGCAGGTCGAAAGCCAGAAGGGCCTGATCGTCGGTAATGAAGTAGTGGTTGCCCTCGGCCCGCAAGCGCGGGCGATTTTCGAACCCCTGGGTTATCGCATTCCCCTGGCGATCAAGCGCGGTTACCACATGCACTACGCCGCCAAAGACGGCCAGACCATGCAGCACCCGATTCTCGATTCGGTGGGCGGTTATGTACTGGCACCGATGGTCGGAGGCATTCGCCTGACCACCGGGATCGAATTTGCCGACAGCGATGACCCGATCAATGAAATCCAGCTGCGCCGCTGCGAAGAACGCGCCCAACGCCTGTACCCGCTGGGTGAGCGCGTGGATGCCGAACCCTGGCTGGGCCGGCGCCCGTGCCTGCCGGACATGTGCCCGGTGATTGGCCCTGGCAGCCGCCACAAAGGCCTGTGGTTCAACTTTGGCCACGCCCACCATGGCCTGACCCTGGGCCCGGTGAGCGGGCGCCTGCTGGCCGAAATGATGACCGGGGAAAAACCCTTCACCGACCCTGCGCCCTACAGCGCCGAGCGTTTTCACTGATTACTGGAGACACACCATGCTTGCACAACCTGCTTACGTACACCCCGTGTCGCCAGTCACTGACACCCGCAAGGTAGTCGTGGATATCGCCGGGCTGAACAAGTACTACAGCGCTTTTCATGTACTCAAGGGCATCGACCTGAAAGTGCGCGAAGGCGAACGCATCGTGCTGTGCGGCCCGTCCGGCTCCGGCAAGTCGACGCTGATCCGCTGCATCAACCGCCTTGAAATCGCCGAGCAGGGGCGCATCCTGATCAACGACACCGACCTGTCGCTGCCTACCCGCGAGGCGAGCAAGGTGCGCAGTGAAATCGGCATGGTGTTTCAGCATTTCAACCTGTTCCCGCATATGAGTGTGCTGGACAACTGCATCCTGGCGCCGATGTCGGTGCGCGGTTTGTCGCGCAAAAAAGCCATTGAACTGGCCCAGCATTTTTTGACCAAGGTCGGCATTGCCAGCCAGGCTGATAAATACCCGAGCCAGTTGTCCGGCGGCCAGCAGCAGCGTGTGGCCATTGCCCGGGCGTTGTGCATGGAACCGAAAATCATGCTGTTCGATGAGCCGACTTCGGCACTGGATCCGGAAATGGTCAGCGAAGTGCTGGACGTGATGGTCAACCTGGCCGGCAGTGGCATGACCATGTTGTGCGTGACCCATGAAATGGGCTTTGCCCGGCAGGTGGCGGAGCGGGTGTTGTTCCTGGATGGCGGCATGGTGATCGAGGACTCGCCACCCGAAGAGTTTTTCAACGCCCCGAAAAGCCCACGGGCCAAGGCGTTTTTAGCGCAGATCGTGCATTAAGAACAAAGTCCCTCACCCAGAGGGTGAAGGGAATGATTTGTGACGTTGCGAATAGCTGCTTTTGCTTTTAGTCCCCTCTCCCTCAGGGAGAGGGTTAGGGTGAGGGCGCTTTACAGCTGCGCCGCCAATCTCGACCCCTGATCAATGGCCCGCTTGGCATCCAGCTCCGCCGCCACATCCGCGCCGCCAATCAAGTGCACGTTCTGCCCCGCTGCCACCAGACCGTCCTGCAACTCACGCAACGGGTCCTGCCCGGCGCAGATGACAATGTTGTCCACTGCCAACACCTGCGGCTCGCCTTCGCCAATGCGGATATGAAGCCCTGCATCGTCGATGCCCAGGTACTCGACACTGTTGAGCATCTGCACCTGCTTGTTTTTCAGACCCGCGCGATGAATCCAGCCGGTGGTTTTGCCCAGGCCGTCGCCTACCTTGGTTTTCTTACGTTGCAGCAGGTACACCTGGCGAGCCGGGGCATGCACCTCGGGCTTGATCCCCGCCACACCGCCACGAGCTTCAAGCGCACTGTCGATGCCCCATTCCTTCCAGAACGCTTCACGATCCTGGCTGGTGGCAACGCCCTGGTGCACGAGAAACTCCGACACATCAAAACCAATCCCGCCCGCACCAATCACCGCCACTTTGGCGCCCACCGGCTTACGCTGCAGAATCACATCCAGGTAGCTGAGCACCTTGGGGTGATCGATGCCCGGAATCGCCGGAGTCCGCGGCGCGATGCCAGTGGCCAGAATGATCTCGTCAAAACCGCCATCGACCAATTGCTGCACATCCACCCGGGTATTCAGGCACAGCTCGACGCCGGTGGTTTGCAGCTTGCGCTTGAAGTAACGCAGGGTTTCGAAAAACTCTTCCTTGCCCGGCACGCGCTTGGCCACGTTGAACTGACCACCGATTTCGCTGGCCGAGTCAAACAGCATCACCTCATGCCCGCGCTCGGCGGCCACGGTGGCAGCAGCCAACCCGGCCGGGCCGGCACCCACCACGGCGATTTTTTTCACGGCAATGGTCGGCAAATAATTGAGTTCGGTTTCATGGCAGGCACGCGGATTGACCAGGCAACTGGTCAGTTTGCCGCCAAAGGTGTGGTCAAGGCATGCCTGGTTGCAACCGATGCAGGTATTGATCTCGTCGCTGCGCCCGGCAGCCGCCTTGTTGACGAACTCGGGGTCGGCCAGGAACGGACGCGCCATCGACACCATATCGGCATCGCCTTCGGCCAGGATCTGCTCGGCGATTTCCGGGGTGTTGATGCGGTTGGTGGTAATCAGCGGCACGTTAACCGAGCCGCGCAGCTTGGCCGTGACCTTGCTGAACGCGGCACGGGGCACCTTGGTAGCGATGGTCGGGATACGCGCTTCGTGCCAGCCGATACCGGTGTTGATCAGGGTCGCACCGACCGATTCGACAGCCTTGGCCAGTTGCACGATTTCTTCCCAGACGCTGCCGCCTTCCACCAGATCGAGCATCGACAGGCGGTAAATGATGATGAAATTCGGGCCAACGGCTTCGCGCACGCGACGCACGATTTCCACCGGCAGGCGCATGCGGTTTTCGTAACTGCCACCCCAACGGTCGGTACGCTGGTTGGTGTGCGCCGCCAGGAACTGATTAATCAGGTAGCCTTCCGAGCCCATGATCTCGACACCGTCATAGCCCGCGCTCTGGGCCAGCCTGGCGCAGGTAACGAAGTCGCTGATCTGCTTTTCGATGCCCTCCTCGTTCAGCTCCTTTGGCTTGAACGGGTTGATCGGCGCCTGGATCGCACTCGGCGCGACCTGGCGCGGGCTGTAGGCATAGCGCCCGGCGTGAAGGATCTGCAGGCAGATCTTGCCGCCGGCATCGTGTACCGCGCGGGTCACGACCACATGTTTTTCGGCTTCTTCGACGGTGCTCAGCTTGGCTGCACCGCTGTACACCCCGCCCTCATCGTTGGGCGCAATGCCGCCAGTGACGATCAGGCCGACACCGCCGCGGGCCCGCTCGGCAAAGTAGGCGGCCATGCGCTCAAAGCCACCGGGCTTTTCTTCCAGGCCGGTGTGCATCGAGCCCATCAGGCTGCGGTTGCGCAAGGTGGTAAAACCCAGGTCCAGGGGGGCGAGCAAATGCGGGTAGCGGGTGGCGGTCATCGAAAAGCTCCACAACGGGCGAAATCACGGAACGCGGGATGCTCTGCGGCTCCCGTCGTTGATGTGAGGCACAGTAAAGACTCAACCGGCCCCACTCAATGACCCAAAGTTACAAATTATTAACCCTAATGCGCAGCACCCCTTGGCAAGCCGGCGCGCGCCACCTACCCTAGAGGCCGAATTCCGCTGAAAGCTGTCCGCTCTATCTCTATGCGCAAACTCATTGGCTGCACCTTACTGATTGCCCTTCTCGCCGCTGCCGGCAGCTATGCCTGGTGGACCACGCAAAGGGACGTTGGCCACTACCTGTCTGACCTGCGTATCGAGCTGGCCATCAACGACGGCGTCAATAACGACCGTGGCAACCTGCTGGGCATCGAACCCGATCTGTCACCACGGGATTATCAAAGCCTGGCACTGGTTCACCTCAAGCTCGCGGCGTACCTCAACAGCGCCCGCGACGCCGGCCTGATCAACGACAAAACCGTGGTGGTACTGCCGGAACATATCGGCTCGTGGCTGATGTTCCGTGGCGAAAAAAGCCAGCTGTACCAGGCGGCCAACCTCAATGAAGCCATGCACTGGCTGGCCATCAGCAACCCCTTGGCCTTCGCCGGTGCCTGGTTACGGGCCGACGGCGAAAGCCGGACCAACGATGCCCACCTGCGCATGAAGGCCTCCAGCATGGCCGCTGATTACCAGACGCTGTTCGGTGGCCTGGCCAAAGAGTTTGGCGTGACCCTGGTGGCCGGTAGCATTGCCCTGCCCGAGCCGCGTATCGAAAACGGCAAACTGCTACCCGGCAGCGGCCCGCTGTACAACAGCAGCGTGGTGTTTGACCGCACCGGCGCAGCGCTCGGCAAACCCCAGCTTCAGTTACTGCCCACCTATGAAGAGCAAAGCTATATCCAGCCAGGCCCCGACCATGAGTTGAATGTGGTGGATACCCCGGCCGGGCGCCTGGGCATCCTGATCGGCAGCGACAGCTGGTACCCCGAGAACTACCGCACCCTCAACGAAAAAGGTGTGCAATTGATAGCCGTGCCAGCGTTTATCGTCGGCAAGACCACTTGGGACAAGCCCTGGGGCGGCTATAAAAGCGTATCGACACCCAGCGAAATCAGCCTCAAGCCCGGCGAAGTGACCGAAGGCGATGCCTGGCATCGCCTGACCCTGATCAGCAGCCTGCCCAGCAGCACCGCCGAAGCGGGCATGACCGTGTTCCTGCGCGGCAAGTTCTGGGACAAGCACAGCACCGGCCAGGGCTTTATCAGCCGCAACGGCCAGACCAGCCCGGACCAGCCGGTGAGCGGCGCCCGGTTGCTCAATCTCTGGTTGTAATGCCATGAAGCCGCTGCCGATGCGTCTGGGCGATCTTTCGGTCGGCTTTGTCCAGGCCCTGGCTGACGCCGTACGCAGTTGCGCCCACGACCCGGCCCCCCTGCTCGAACAGTTTGGCCTGGACCCGGCCCGTCTGGCCCAGCCGCTGGCACGCCTGTCGATCCCCCGCTATATGCGCCTGGGCCACGCCGCGATTGCCCTGACCGGCAACCCGGCCCTGGGCCTGCGCATGGGCCAGCTTAGCCGCCTGAGCCAGGTGGGGCTGGCCGGGGTTACCGCAGCCGAGGCCCCCACCGTGCGCGAAGCGGCACGCACTCTGATCCGCTTCGAGCCCTTGTACGGCTCCAACTACCGCGGGCAATCGAGCCTGCACGAAGACGCCCGGGGCGCCTGGCTGCGGTTTTACTCCATCAGCCCGTACAACGCCTACAACCGCTTTGTGGTGGACTCGATCATCGCTGGCTGGTTGCAGCACCTGTCAACGGTCGCGGCGCAACCCTTGAGCTGCGAACAGATCGATATTGAATTCAGCGAGCCGGATTACGCGCAGCACTACAGCGAGCTGGGCAGTGCCGCAATCCACTTTCGCGCCGACACCAATCAGCTGCGCCTCAATCACGCCACCCTCGACCTGCGTAACCCCCAGCACTGCCCCAGCACCTGGGCGTACCTGCTGCAATTGTGCGAACGGGAACTGGAGCAACTGACCCGTACCCGCAGCCTGCGCGAGCGCATCACGCAATTGCTGGGGCCTTTGCTCAATGGCGGTCGCGAACCCGACCTGGAAGAAGTGGCGGCACGCCTGAAGCTGCCAACCTGGACCCTGCGCCGCAAGCTGACAGAAGAAGGCACGCAGTTTCGCGCCATTCTCAATGACACACGACGCGACCTCGCCATGACCTATATCCGCGATACGGAGCTGGCCTTCGGCGAAATCGCTTACTTGTTGGGGTTTGCCTCAGCCGAGGCGTTTCAGCGGGCCTTCAAGCGCTGGAATGCGCAGACGCCGGGGGAGTACCGGCGGCGTCAGCGCCAATCTGCCTGAAGCGATGCAGGGCTCAAAGCTCTGTCGCGTCATCGGCAGGGTCCAGCGGGTCCAGTTCAAAGGCCTGGTACTCAAGCAGCTCTTCCTGATAGTCGTCCATTGCAGCATCCCTTTTCAGTCTGTGTTAAGTCATGCCTGAGCATAAAGTGCCCGCATGAAGGAAAAATGACACCTTCGCGCGCACTGTCAATACCCATTGATAAACGTAGCAGAGCTTTTGAGATTTACTGCACAGTTATTGAACGGTGGAGGGCTCTACGGCGGCAGGTACGGGGGTGATGGCAGGCTCGGCTGCAGGCTCGACCACAGGCGTGACCGGTGCCACAACTGCTGGCACCGTTACAGGCACCTCAACAGGCAGCACAGGCTCAACGGTTGCCGGTGGCACCACCGGCTCGCTGACTGGCGCCACCACTGGCTCGGGCACGATAACCGGCACAGCTGCAGGCACAACGACTTCAGCCTTCACCGGCGCGGGTTCCGGCACCCCCAGTTCAGGCTTGGGTTGTTGCGGGGCGTGCTGCGCTTTCTTTTCTTCCTTGGGCTTAGGCAGGAACACTTCCACCAGGCCAAAGAAACGGTCATAGAACTGCGCCGAAGACACCGTCTCGCTGGCGACCTTGACCATCGAGTCATCGGTCGAACCAATCGGCATCGACACCGAACCCAGTACACCGACACCCAGGCTGGCAGAGTTGTTGACTTTCTTCAGTGCGTATCGGTCCTGCAGCGCGTTAGCGAACATGGTGGCGTGATGCTCAGAACCGCCATCGTCAGCACACACAATGTTGAAGCTGATTTCCAGATGGCTTTCGCCGGTTTGCTGGAAGCTCTTGTGGCCGCTGATCATCTTTGGGTCGTTGCTGGTGATGATATAGCCCTGGCTGAGCAAGGCGCGGCGTGCTGCTTCGCAGGCTGACTTGTCGGTCACCGGGTAATTGCGCGAGAACGTACCGGAGTCATCGAAGTTTTCATGTTCATAGATGGCTGTTTTCTTCGACGAACAACCTGCGAGACCAGCCAGCACGAGGGCGACTACAACGGCACGCACGGGAAATGACATAAGCATTGAAGATCCTGAAGAGAACGGTACGGGACGTATTGTGCATCAAGTGGTGTTTTTTGCGTGGGTTTGATTGGCTCATCCCCCGTTAAACTGCGCAGAGCCTGTGGGAGCGGGCTTGCTCGCGATGGCATCAGCGCGATCCATCAGAAGCACCGCGCCGCGTGTATCGCAGGCAAGCCAGCTCCTACAGAGTTTTTGCAGCATCCCGAGCCAAATCCCGGGCACAAAAAAAGCGACCCTAAGGTCGCTTTCTTTGTAGTTCCAGAGAGTTCAAGGGCTCTGGAGCAAATATGGCGCAGCGGACGGGACTCGAACCCGCGACCCCCGGCGTGACAGGCCGGTATTCTAACCGACTGAACTACCGCTGCGTATCGCTCGGACTTGCGCCCGTTTGAAACTTTTAAACCTGTGACTGAACAGCTTCGGTGCTTTTCAATCGCAAACCAGGCGAACCTGATTTGTACAAATATGGCGCAGCGGACGGGACTCGAACCCGCGACCCCCGGCGTGACAGGCCGGTATTCTAACCGACTGAACTACCGCTGCGCGTCGGTGGCAGCTCCTTTCGGAACGACCTTTCTCTTGCGAGAATCTCAAGAAGTGGTGGGTGATGACGGGATCGAACCGCCGACCCTCTGCTTGTAAGGCAGATGCTCTCCCAGCTGAGCTAATCACCCTTTGCTTCGTTGAGGCCGCGAAATTTACGCACCTATCGAAGCTAAGTCAAGGACGAGATTGGGTTTTTTTCGAAATATGCAAAAATAGTGGTCTGGCCTTACTCGCCGTAGATCATCTTCTTGCTCATGCCGCCGTCCACCACAAACTCCTGCCCCGTGACAAAACCAGCATTGCGCGACAACAACCACGCCACCATCGCTGCCACGTCTTCCACGGCCCCTGCCCGGCCCGCCGGGTGCTGGGCATGATCAGCCTCTGTCAGCGGAGCTGAACGCCTCACAGAGGGATCCCGGGCATCGATCCAGCCCGGGCTGACGGCATTGACCCTGATCTGCGGGCCAAGGCTGATGGCCAGTGCGTGGGTCAATGCCAGCAAACCGCCCTTGCTCGCCACATAAGCCTCGGTATCAGGCTCCGACTGACGGGCGCGGGTAGAAGCCAGGTTAACGATCGCACCACAGTGCGCACGCAGATACGGCGCGCAATGCTTGGCCAGCAACATCGGCCCGGTGAGATTGACCGCCAGGACGCGGTTCCAGTGTTGCAGGTCGAGGCTTTCGAGGGGCGTATTGTGCGGATCCGCAATCGCGGCGTTGCACACCAGCCCGTCGAGGCGGCCGAACTGCCCCAGCACCTGGGCGACACACTGGATGACATCGACCTCAACCGATACATCCATCGTCACAAACCAGGCACTTTCACCCAGCGCCTTGGCCACCCTGGCGCCCCGGGCACGGTCAATATCGGTCAACACCACTTGCCAGCCTTCACTGACCAGCCAGGCCGCAATCCCCAGGCCAATGCCGCGCGCAGCGCCGGTCACCAGCGCTACACGACCATTACCGCCAACCGGTGCTTCGAGCATCCAGTCGGTCACAGCGCAGCCAGGCCTCGTGCAAGGTCGGCCTGCAGGTCGGCAACATCTTCCAGACCCACGGCAATGCGGATCAGGCTGTCACGAATACCGGCCGCTTCACGCTCCTGCGGTGCCAGGCGACCATGGGAAGTGGTCGCAGGATGGGTAATTGTGGTTTTGCTGTCGCCCAAGTTGGCGGTGATCGAGATCAGGCGGGTGGCATCGATAAAGCGCCAGGCGCCCTCCTTGCCACCCTTGACCTCAAAACTGACCACGGCGCCAAAGCCGCGCTGCTGGCGCTGGGCCAATTCGTACTGTGGATGGCTCTTGAGGCCGGCGTAGTGAACCTTCTCCACGCCATCCTGCTGCTCCAGCCACTCGGCCAGGGCCTGGGCACTGGCGCAGTGAGCGCGCATACGCAGGTTGAGGGTCTCCAACCCCTTGAGGAAGATCCACGCATTGAACGGGCTCAGGGTCGGCCCCGCAGTGCGCAGGAAACCGACGATTTCTTTCATCAGCTCGCCACGACCGGCAACCACGCCGCCCATGCAACGGCCCTGACCATCGATAAACTTGGTTGCCGAATGCACCACGATGTCTGCGCCCAGCTTCAGCGGCTGCTGCAAGGCTGGCGTGCAGAAGCAGTTGTCGACTACCAGCAAGGCCCCCTTGGCATGGGCGATTTCTGCCAGTGCGGCGATATCAACCAGCTCGGCCAGGGGGTTGGACGGCGACTCAACAAACAGCAGTTTGGTGTTGGGCTTGATTGCCGCATCCCAGCCAGCCAGCTCGGCCAGAGGTACATAATCGACCTGCACGCCAAAACGCTTGAAATACTTTTCAAACAGGCTGATGGTCGAACCGAATACGCTGCGCGACACCAGGATATGGTCACCGGCGCTGCACAGGCTCATGACCACCGACAGGATGGCTGCCATGCCCGTCGCCGTGGCTACGGCCTGCTCGGCACCTTCAAGGGCGGCAATGCGCTCTTCGAAGGCACGGACCGTAGGGTTGGTGTAACGCGAATAAACGTTGCCCGCCACCTCGCCCGAAAACCGCGCTGCCGCGTCGGCGGCCGTGCGGAACACATAGCTGGAGGTCAGGAACATCGCATCGCCGTGCTCGCCTTCTGGCGTACGGTGCTGGCCTGCGCGCACCGCCAGGGTGTCGAACGCTACGCCGTCGAGGTCGCTGTCCAGCCGACCTGCATCCCAATCCTGACTCATGCTGCCACTCCTTGCTGTATTAGAGAAACGCAAACCGGCCCATCAGGGCCGGTTTGGTGAAATCCTAGTTGTTGTATATGCCGATGGTGGCACCCACACCCTGGGCAACCACCTTGGATGCATCGTTGCGCGCACGCTCGATACGCTCCAGGTAGTTGTCATCAATATCGCCGGTGACGTACTTGCCGTCAAACACCGCGCAATCGAACGCATCGATCTTGATCTTGCCGCCCCCCACCGCATCGATCAGGTCAGGCAGGTCCTGATAGATCAGCCAGTCGGCCCCGATCAGCTCGGCCACTTCCTGGGTGCTGCGGTTGTGCGCGATCAGCTCATGGGCGCTTGGCATGTCAATGCCATACACGTTCGGGTAGCGCACGGCCGGAGCGGCCGAGCAGAAGTAGACGTTCTTGGCACCGGCTTCACGAGCCATCTGAATGATCTGCTTGCAGGTAGTACCGCGCACGATCGAGTCGTCCACCAGCATCACGTTCTTGCCACGGAACTCAAGCTCGATGGCATTGAGCTTCTGACGCACGGATTTTTTACGCGCAGCCTGGCCCGGCATGATGAAGGTACGGCCGATGTAGCGGTTTTTCACAAAGCCTTCGCGGAACTTGACGCCCAGGTGGTTGGCCAGCTCCAGCGCAGCACAACGGCTGGTGTCCGGAATCGGGATAACCACATCGATGTCGTGCTCAGGACGCTCACGCAGGATCTTCTCGGCCAGTTTCTCACCCATGCGCAGACGGGCCTTGTACACCGACACACCGTCGATGATCGAATCCGGACGCGCCAGGTACACATGCTCGAAGATGCACGGGGTCAGTTTCGGGTTGGCCGCGCACTGACGGGTGTGCAGCTTGCCGTCTTCAGTGATGTACACCGCTTCGCCCGGTGCCAGGTCGCGGATCAGGGTAAAGCCCAGTACATCAAGGGACACGCTTTCGGAGGCAATCATGTACTCGACGCCTTCGTCGGTATGACGCTGACCGAAGACGATCGGACGAATGCCGTTCGGATCGCGGAAACCGACAATGCCGTAACCGGTGATCATTGCCACCACGGCGTAGCCGCCGAGGCAACGGTTGTGGACATCAGCCACAGCCGCGAACACGTCTTCTTCAGTGGGCTGCAACTTGCCGCGCTGCGCCAGCTCGTGGGCGAAGACGTTAAGCAACACTTCCGAATCGGAGTTGGTGTTGACGTGACGCAAGTCAGATTCGTAAATCTCCTTGGCCAGCTGTTCAACGTTGGTCAGGTTACCGTTATGCGCCAGGGTGATGCCATAGGGCGAGTTGACGTAAAACGGCTGGGCTTCAGCTGAAGTCGAGCTGCCAGCGGTTGGATAGCGCACATGGCCAATGCCCACGTTGCCGACCAGACGCTGCATGTGACGCTGATGAAACACGTCACGAACCAGCCCGTTGTCCTTGCGCAGAAATAACCGGCCATTATGGCTGGTCACAATACCGGCAGCATCCTGGCCGCGGTGCTGGAGGACGGTTAGCGCGTCATACAGCGCCTGATTGACGTTCGACTTACCGACGATACCGACGATGCCACACATGCGACGCAACCCCTACTTAATGGATCTGAACTGAACACCGCTCACTTGGGCTGGGTAGCCGGCAAGAGGTGCTCCTTGAACGGAATATCAGCGGGTACGCTGATTCCGCTGGCCAGCCACTGACTGCTCCACCCCAGAATGAGGTTTTTGGACCAGTCGGCAACCAATAGAAATTGTGGCACGAGCCGCGACTCTTGCCACCATGAGTCTTGCTGTACCGGCCCCAGGCTCAACAGCCCGACGGCAGTGACCACCAGCAACGCGCCACGCGCAGCGCCGAAGGCCATGCCGAGAAAACGATCGGTCCCGGACAGGCCGGTGACGCGAATCAGTTCGCCGATAAGAAAATTGATCATTGCGCCTACCAGCAAGGTGGCGACAAACAGGATGGTGCACCCGGCGATGACGCGGGCGGAAGGTGTTTCGATGTATCCGGAGAGGTATTGCGACAGCGAACCGCCGAACATCCAGGCAACGACCCCGGCAATGATCCAGGTGCACAGCGACAATGCTTCTTTTACGAAGCCGCGCTTCAAGCTGATCAAAGCGGAGATGGCGATGATTGCAACGATCGCCCAGTCAACCCAGGTAAATGGCACAGTTCAGCCTACGGATAGATGAGGCGGCGCATTTTAGCAGAGCGCCGCCGCTCAGGTAAGGCGATTTATCCGTGCCGGTGCAATCAGATTGCACCTTTTTACCCTGTCAGCCACGTTCAGGCTGAAAGCGCACCACAAAACCCTTGAGGTTTTGCTGCTTGCCGAGCAAATCACGCAGGCGGTCCGCCTCTGCACGCTCCAGCAACGGGCCGACAAAAACTCGGTTCATCCCGCCCGAAGATCGCACATAAGCGTTATAGCCTTGATTGCGAAGGGTTTTTTGCAAGTTGTCGGCACTGGCACGATTGGACAGGCTCACCAACTGGACCGACCAACTGATCGGCAAGCCGTTGGGGTCAACCCGTTTTTGCGTGGTATCGAGTTTGGCAGGAGCCTGGGCAACCGTCTGTGCCGGCGTGACGGCTGGCGGCTTGGGCGCAGCCACTGCAGGCTTGGCCACAACCGCTGCTGGCGCCAGCTGTTCGACTACCGGCTGCTGAACCGGAGCCGGCTCCTCAGGGATAACCTGTGGTTCAGGCACGGCAACCGGCTCGACCTTGACCTGCGGCATTACTGGCATTTCAGGAGCGCTCGGCGCATCGACCTGGATCTGACGCTGCTCGTCCTGCCGGGAGAACAACATCGGCAGAAAAATAACCGCCAGCGCCACCAGCACCAGGGCACCGACCATCCGTTGTTTGTACGCCTTATCCAGCAAAGCCATGTGCAGCCTCCTGCGTGGCACGCTGCTCCAACCACTCGAGCGCCTGCGCAACACAATAAAATGATCCGAACAACAGGATTTCGTCTTCGGCCGTGGCGCGCTCGCACTGCGCCTCAAGCGCCTGCGCCACACTGGCATAAGCCAAAACCGAAGCGCCCAAACCTTGCAGGGCGGCCTCGACCTCAGTCCCCGGGCGCGTGCGCGGGGTGTCCAGCGGCGCAACGGCCCAATGCACGACCGACCCGGTCAGCTGTGACACTACGCCATCCAGGTCCTTGTCCGCCAGCAAACCAAACACCGCCAGGCGCTTGCCGGCAACCGGCCGCTGCGCCAGGCGGCGCGCCAGGTACTCGGCAGCATGGGGGTTGTGGCCCACATCCAGCAGCACGTTCAGGGTTTTACCCTTCCAGTTGAACTGGCGACGATCCAGCCGCCCGGTGATTCGAGTAGCGGCCAGTGCTGCCAAAATCCGCTCGGGCTGCCAGGGCAGACCGCTCAGCGCGTAGGCCTGCACGGCCAGCGCCGCGTTTTCCATCGGCAGATCCAGCAGCGGAATATCGCGCAGCTCGAGCAATTGCCCCTGGGCATCCAGACCCCGCCAATGCCAGACCTGATCGGTACTGCTCAAGTCAAAGTCACGACCGCGCAAAAACAGCGGGCAATCCAGTTCGGCTGCCCTGTCGAGCAAGGTATGTGGCGGATTGAGATCACCACACAGGGCCGGCTTGCCCGCACGGAAGATCCCGGCCTTTTCAAAGGCCACGGATTCGCGGGTATTACCCAGGTATTCAACATGATCGACACCGATACTGGTCACCAGTGCCAGATCGGCATCCACCAGATTGACCGCATCCAGTCGCCCGCCCAGCCCGACTTCCAGCACTACGGCATCCAGCTGGGCACGCTCAAACAGCCAGAAGGCGGCCAGCGTACCCATTTCAAAATAAGTCAGGGACGTATCGCCACGCCCTGCGTCCAGGGCCGCAAAAGCCTCACAGAGCAGTTCATCGCTGACTTCAGCCCCGTCAATTTGTACGCGCTCGTTATAGCGCAGCAGGTGGGGCGAACTGTAAACCCCCACCTTGAGCCCTTGCGCCTGCAGCAATGCGGCCACAAACGCACAGGTCGAGCCCTTGCCATTGGTACCCGTTACCGTCACCACCCGAGGCGCAGGCTTTTGCAGCCCCATGCGGTTCGTTACCTCGCGTGCGCGATCCAGCCCCATGTCAATGGCGGCTGGATGCAGCTGTTCAAGATAGGCGAGCCACTCGCCAAGGGTGCGCTGGGTCATAGGTTTGCAGGTGCCGGCGGAACAACGATGGTTTCAACAGGCGCAGCTACGAACACAGGGGTTGGCAAGCCCATCATCTGTGCCAGCAGGTTGCCCAGGCGTGGACGCAGTTCCTGACGCGCTACGATCAGGTCGATCGCGCCGTGCTCCAGCAGGAACTCGCTGCGCTGGAAGCCTTCGGGCAGTTTTTCACGAACGGTCTGCTCGATCACGCGCGGGCCGGCAAAACCGATCAGCGCCTTGGGTTCAGCCACGATCACGTCACCGAGCATCGCCAGGCTGGCCGAAACACCGCCATACACCGGATCGGTCAGAACCGAGATAAACGGGATGCCTTCTTCACGCAGACGCGCCAGCACCGCCGAGGTCTTGGCCATTTGCATCAGGGAGATCAGGGCTTCCTGCATCCGCGCACCACCGGAGGCGGCAAAGCAGATCATCGGGCAGCGGTTTTCCAGTGCGTAGTTGGCGGCACGCACAAAGCGCTCGCCAACGATGGCGCCCATCGAACCACCCATAAAGGAGAACTCGAACGCCGATACCACCACCGGCATGCCCAGCAAGGTGCCGCTCATGGAGATCAGGGCGTCTTTTTCACCGGTCTGCTTCTGCGCGCCAACCAGGCGATCCTTGTACTTCTTGCTGTCGCGGAACTTGAGGCGGTCAACCGGCTCCAGGTCTGCACCCAGCTCGGCACGGCCGTCGGCATCCAGGAAAATGTCAATGCGCGCGCGGGCGCCAATGCGCATGTGGTGATTGCATTTAGGGCAAACGTCCAGGGTCTTTTCCAGCTCAGGACGATAAAGTACAGCGTCGCAAGACGGGCATTTGTGCCACAGGCCTTCAGGTACCGAGCTCTTTTTGACCTCGGAACGCATGATCGAAGGAATCAGCTTGTCTACCAACCAGTTGCTCATGCTTTCTTTCTCCAGTACCGGTGGCCAGAACAGTAGAGTTCAGGCCCCGTGTATGCCCTTGAGCTAAATTATTCAGGTGTGTGGCGATGATTGCCGGGGCCGCGGTCCGCACTCGGCAAACCAGCAAAAACCCTGCAACCCTCAGCCTTCCCGACAGCACGCACCAGAGCGGCCGCCACTTTAATTTCTGCCCGTCTTCTCACCGGGCCCGCCTGCTTCGCAGAACGGTATTGATGGACGGCGGCAGAGTGCCAGCCGTCACATCGGCATCAGTTTGTTGAGCGCACGGCCTGCATAAAGGCACGAATCCTGTCGTGATCCTTGATGCCCTTGCTCTTTTCCACCCCGCCACTGACATCCACGGCATAGGGCCTTACCCGGGCGATGGCATCGGCGACGTTGTCGACCGTCAGGCCACCGGCCAGGATAATCGGCTTGCTCAGATCCTGTGGTATCAAAGACCAGTCAAATGCCTGACCAGTTCCGCCCGGCACACCTTCAACATAGGCATCGAGCAAAATACCGCTGGCCCCTGCATACGCCTTGCAGGCGCCGGCGATGTCATCACCAGCCTTGACCCGCAGGGCCTTGATATAAGGACGGTGATAGCCTTCGCACTGCTCCGGGGTTTCATCACCATGGAACTGCAACAGGTCCAGCGGCACGGCATCCAGGGTTTCGTTCAATTCACAGGCACTGGCGTTGACGAACAACCCCACCGTGGTCACGAACGGCGGCAATGCAGCAATGATGGCCCGGGCCTGCAATGCCGTGACTGCCCGCGGGCTTTTGGCGTAGAACACGAAGCCTATGGCATCAGCACCGGCCTCGACCGCAGCCAGTGCATCTTCTATGCGGGTAATACCGCAGATCTTGCTGCGAACAACGGACATCTCGATAACACCCCGGACGCGAAAGCCCCGGATGGTAACAAATGCTTATCCGGACGTCAGCCGTCCAGGCCGCTAAAACCGGTCAAGAAATGTGGACCAATGTAACGTTGCGGCAATTGGAACTCATCGCGGTATTCAACTTGCACCAGATACAGCCCGTAAGGGTGGGCCGTGACACCACCGGAGCGGCGCTCGCGACTCTCCAGCACTTCTTTGATCCACTCCACCGGGCGCTCGCCCGTACCGATGGTCATCAGCACGCCGGCGATATTGCGCACCATATGGTGCAGAAAGGCACTGGCACGAATATCCAGCACGATCATGTTGCCGTGACGGGTTACGCGCAGATGGTGCATTTCCTTGATCGGCGATTTGGCCTGGCACTGGCCGGCGCGAAAGGCGCTGAAGTCGTGCACACCCAACAGGTAGCGGGCCGCCTCGGCCATACGCTCGACGTCCAGCGGGCGGTGGTTCCAGGTGATTTCCTGATTCAGGTGCGCAGGCCGGATCTGGTCGTTGTAGATCACATAGCGGTAGCGCCTGGCGATGGCCTTGAAGCGCGCGTGAAAATGCGCAGGCATGACCTGAGCCCAGGTTACGCTGATGTCATGGGGCAAATTGATATTGGCGCCCATGACCCAGGCTTTCAGTGAGCGCTCGGCCTGGGTGTCAAAATGCACCACCTGCCCGCAGGCGTGCACACCGGCATCGGTACGTCCGGCGCACATCAATGAAACCGGCGAAGCGGCCACTTTGGACAAGGCGTTTTCCAGGGTTTCCTGGACGGTCAGCACCCCATTGGCCTGGCGCTGCCAGCCGCTGTAGCGCGAACCTTTGTATTCCACGCCAAGGGCGATTCGGTAAAAACCTTCCGCGGCCATTTCAGCGGCCGGGTTATCTATATTTGCCAAGGACTTGCAGCCTGCTCAATAACGCAAAGGCGGCCATTATAAGGCGCACCCGGCAAGACGCCATGAAACATTTCACGCTGAGGCGCGCAATACCGCGTAGCAGCTGCCGAAGGAACGAGGCTGCTCCGAGCGCGAAGCGCTCGTAAAACCTGAGTGAACGATCTTCTTGCCGGTCCGTGCATTCTGGTTTTACGGCGACTTCGTCACCGGACGCTGCCTTCGTTCCTCGGCAGCTGCTACAGAATTCACACCTGGATCACGCTGCACCTGTAGCAGTTGACGAGTAGAACGAGGCTACGTCCGAGTGCGAAGCGCAAAGCCGGACGCAGCCTCGCTGCGCGAGTCAGCTGCTACAAAGAGCCATTGACCGGCAACAGAGTCTCTACATGCATTGCACTCAGGTCAGGCGCGCCATCATTTCCAGGGCTTCAGCCTGTTGCTGTGGATTACCCTCTTCCATGACTTCGGTAAGAATATCCCGCGCACCCTCGTCGTCACCCATATCGATATAGGCCTGGGCCAGATCGAGTTTGGTGGCGGTCTCATCGGCGCCCGACAGGAAGTCGAACTCCGGCTCATCATCGGCAAAGGGCTGCTCCAGCGATGACTGCTCAAGGCTTTGCGACAGACGATGCAACTCGGCATTGACCTTGTCCAGCTCCAGGGAAAAGCTGTCTGGCTGTGCTGCGGGCGGTTCACTCTCGGGTGCCAGGGACAAATCGAAGTCCGATGGCAGCTCCAGATCAGGGTTCGACGCTTGCTCTTGCGCCGCCTGGGCCTGTTGCTCGAGCACCGCTTCAAAGCTGTCGGCCGCTGGTTTGTCGGGGCTCGGCTCGGTCGCCAGCACGGTGGGCGAAGCAGCTTCGAGCTCATCAAGGCTCAGGTCAAAATCGTGATCAAACGCTTCGACTGGCGGAATCAGTTCAGGCTCAGCCTCGACCTGGCGATCGTCACGCATCATGTCCTGGACAAACTGCGCCTGTAGCTGGGTGGCAACTGCTGCCGTGGCGATGCCCGCTGCCGCAGCCGCTACCATGCCCGGGTAACGCTGCTTAAGCTGCTCGACCTGGGCGTGATTCTTGCCATTGGCAACCAGTTGCCGCTCCTGGGCAACAAAGTCTTCGCGCGCGCCTTGCTCGCCGTAAACCTGCATCAGCTTCAAACGAAGATCGCTGCGCTGCGGCTCCTGCTCGATTGCCGCCTTGAGCAGTGCTTCGGCCTGGCTCAGTTGGCGCTGGCCGATCAATCGCTCAGCCTCGTCCAGCACATCTGCAGCAGGCTTGGCCAGGGAGACGGCAGCAACCACAGGCGCCACGGTCTCAACCACAGGTGCCGGTGCTGGTGCTGGTGCTGGTGCTGGTGCTGGTGCCGAGTCAAGCTTGACGCTGCGCGAGGGTGTTTCAAGCCCTTCGAAACTGCTCTGCGGCATGTCCAGATCAGCCGAAAATTCGGTTTCATGCTCAAGTTCGCGGGCCATCCGCGCGTGCTTCTGTGCTTCTTGCAAGGCATTGCGACGGCGCACAAGCAGCAATAGCAGCAACAACAGCAAGATCGCCCCGCCGCCGATCAGGCCCAGCAGCAGCGGGCTGCCCAGCAAGTCCTGGAGCTTGCGCTCGCTACCGGGCGCTGCCGCGTTTTCAACCGGGCTTGGCGCCACTGCCGTAGCAGGCGCACCTTCGCTGGCGGGGGCAATATCGGCTTCAGGGGCGTCTTCTGCCGGTGCCGCAAGCTGTGCCGGCATCGCAATGGTCGGGTCAACAGGCGTGCCTTTGTCGGCCTCCAGCCTGGCCAACTGATCGTTCTTCAATTGAATCAAGCGTTGCAACTTGTCCAACTGGCTTTGCAAATCCTGCATCCGGCTTTGCAGCTCGGCATTTTCACGGCGGCTGGAGTCCAGCCCTTCCTGAGTCATCGCCAGCTTGTCGCTCAAACGCTTCGCATCACCGGCAGCGCCCTTGCCTGCCTGGCCTGAAACCAGACTCAGGGCATCCGCATGCACGGTTTTGGCAGCCGGGATCGGCACGGGCTTGCGCCCGGTGGCATCCAACTGCTGCGCCAACGGTACGGTTCGCCGGCCATTGCGCCAGTCGGCGTTTTGCGCCGCGACCTCGTTGATCGCCTTGGCCTGAGGCAATTGCACACTTTGCTCGGCGCTGGGCAAGCGCAGCACCTGACCGATTTTAAGGCGGTTGATATTGCCGTTGATAAAGGCATCAGGGTTTAGTGCCTGAATGGCCAGCATGGTCTGCTGCACCGAGCCACCATTGCGCGCCTTGGCGGCAATTTCCCACAGGGTGTCACGGGCGGTAGTGGTGTATTGCGCAGGTTCTGTGGCACCAGGAGCCGAGGCCGATGCTGCGGCAGCCGTTTGCGGCGAGAACTTGGCCGGATCGAACAACACGCTGTAGTCGCGCATCAAGCGGCCGTTGGGCCACATCACCTGCACCAGGAATTTTACGAAAGGTTCGGACAGCGGCAGGCTGGACGTGACACGCAACACGCTCTTGCCGTCGGCATTGATCACCGGCGTGAAACGCAGATCCTCCAGATAGGCTGGGCGCGGCACCCCGGCCTTGCTGAATTCCTGCTCGGGGGCCAGGCTTGGCACCACTTGCGCGGCAGTCAGGTCCTTGACATCAAGCAGCTCGATTTCTGCCAGCAGCGGCTGGTTCTGAGTCGACTTGAGCGTCAGCTCCCCGAGCTCAAGCGCCTGTGCCATGCCGGATGACAGCGCCGAAGCGGCAGCGATTGCCAACACCAATTTGCGAACCTGAACCATAGCCTCTTCCTTATTGGTACAGACCTCGTCCTACGAGACCTGTATAGCAGCCAAGTATCTTTTACAGCTGGTCTTTTATCAACAACTCAGCCAACTGCACGGCATTGAGTGCGCCACCCTTGCGCACATTATCTGACGTCAACCACAGATTAAGTTCCGTGGTGTCGTCCACACCGTGGCGCACCCGGCCGACATACACGACGTCCTGGCCTACGGCATCGCCCACGGCGGTCGGGTAATCATCCGCGTCGACCAGCTCGATCCCGGCGCCCGCTTCCAGCGCAGCATTGACCGCCTCCAGATCCACCGGCCCGGCCAGTTGCAACGACACGCTGAAGCTGTCGCCAAAAAACACCGGCACTTGCACACTGCTGGCCGACACCTTCAGCGTAGGCATACCCAGCACTTCGCGCAGCTCATGAACCAAACGTTTTTCCAGGGGTACATGCCCCTGAGCGTCCGGCTTGCCAACCTGGGCCAGCACATTGAACGCCATCTGACGATCAAAGAAGCTGGTTTCCAGCGGGTGCAGATTCAACAGTGCAGTGGTTTGGCGCGCCAGTTCCGAGACCGCTTCACGGCCTTGAGTCGAGACCGCCATACAGGCGGTGACGTTCACCCGCTGGATGTCCATCAATCCACGCAAGGGCGTCAACACCACGGCCAGAGCGGTCGCAGAAGGGCTCGGGCTGCTGACCTGCAGCGGTTTTTTCAAACTGTCGAGCACCTGGGCGTTGGCTTCAGGCACTACATGCGGCGCTTGTGCTGAAGGCAATGCGCCAGACAGGTCGATCACCATGCAACCGGCTGCACTGGCCTTGGCGGCAAAGCTCAGGGTAACCGCAGGGCCTGCGGCGAAGAAGGCCAGTTGTACGCTGCTGAAATCGAATGCATCGACATCGCGCACCCGCACGTTCTTGCCGCGAAACGGCACCGACTGCCCGTCAGACTCACTGCTGGCCAGCAAATGCAGCTTGCCGACCGGGAACTCCCGTTCTTCGAGCATTTGTACGATGGTTTCACCGACAGTGCCGGTGGCGCCAACAACGGCGATATCAAAGGACGGGGTCATGGGTCTACCTCAGGCGAAACGTGGGGAGCGGCACTTTACCCGGCACAACCGCGACAGGCAACGCGCCCGGCCGATTTGATCCTGCCAGGTCGGCGCAGTCTGTTCAGGCAGACCGCGTCGCTGCCATCGCGGGCAAGCCCGCTCCCACAATGATCCTGTATGCCGCAGCTTGATGTGGCGCCGCAATAACTGTGGGAGCAGGCTTGCCTGCGATGCAGGCGATGCAGTCCGTTCAGGCAGACCGCGTCGTTGCCATCGCGGGCAAGCCCGCTCCCACAATGATCCTGCATGCCGCAGCTTGATGTGGCTCAGCACTGCCTGTGGGAGCTGGCTTGCCTGCGATGCAGGCGGCGCAGTCCGTCCAGGTAGACCACTTCGATACCATCGCGGGCAAGCCCGCTCCCACAATGATCCTGCATGCCGCCGTTTAATGTGGCACAGCACTACCTGTGGGAGCTGGCTTGCCTGCGATGCAGGCGGCGCAGTCCGTCCAGGTAGACCGCTTCGATACCATCGCGGGCAAGCCCGCCCAATAAAAAGCCCGCGTCCCTTGCGGGATGCGGGCTTTAGCCTGCCGGGAGCGAATCAGCGCTCCAGCAAGATCCGCAGCATGCGGCGCAGCGGCTCGGCCGCGCCCCACAGCAACTGGTCGCCCACGGTGAATGCACCGAGGAACTGCGAACCCATGTTCAACTTGCGCAGGCGCCCTACCGGCACATTCAGGGTACCTGTCACCTTGGTCGGGCTCAGTTCCTGGATGCTCGCTTCACGCTGGTTCGGTACCAGCTTGACCCAAGGGTTATGCTGGCTGATCAGGGCTTCGATATCCGCAATCGGCACGTCCTTGTTCAGCTTGATGGTCAAGGCCTGACTGTGGCAACGCATCGCACCGATACGCACGCAGATACCGTCCACCGGGACCGGGTTCTTGAAGCGACCCAGGATCTTGTTGGTTTCGGCCTGCGCCTTCCACTCTTCGCGGCTTTGACCGTTTGGCAGCTCCTTGTCGATCCACGGGATCAAGCTGCCGGCCAATGGCACGCCGAAGTTTTCAGTCGGATAGGCATCGCTGCGCATGGCTTCGGCCACACGACGGTCGATATCCAGAATCGCGCTGGCCGGGTCGGCCAGTTGATCGGCGACCGCAGCATGGGTTGTACCCATCTGCTTGATCAGCTCACGCATGTTCTGCGCACCGGCGCCCGAGGCCGCCTGGTAGGTCATGGCGCTCATCCACTCCACCAGACCCGCTTCAAACAGGCCACCCAGGCCCATCAGCATCAGGCTGACGGTGCAGTTGCCGCCAATATAGTTCTTGGTGCCGGCATCCAGCTGCTGGTCGATAACCTTGCGGTTGACCGGATCCAGAATAATGACCGCATCATCCTGCATGCGCAGGGTCGACGCCGCATCGATCCAGTAACCTTGCCAGCCCGCCTCACGCAGCTTGGGAAATACCTCGCTGGTGTAGTCGCCGCCCTGGCAGGTCAGGATTACATCGAGGGTTTTCAGCTCTTCAATGTTGTAAGCATCCTTGAGCGGAGCAATATCCTTGCCCACGGACGGACCTTGTCCACCGACATTGGAAGTCGTGAAAAACACCGGCTCGATCAGATCGAAATCCTGCTCTTCCAGCATCCGCTGCATGAGCACGGAACCAACCATACCGCGCCAACCGACCAGACCTACACGTTTCATCGCAACTACACCTTTAACAAAAAGTGGGGTCGTTACTTCCACCAACAGGAAGTAACGGGCCCGAGAGATTACAGATTCTGCAGCGCCGCGACTACTGCATTGCCCATTTCCTGTGTACCGACCTTGGTGCAACCCGCCGACCAGATGTCACCGGTACGCAAACCCTGGTCCAGAACCAGGCTGACGGCCTGTTCGATGGCATCGGCAGCGGCGGTCTGATTGAAGCTGTAACGCAGCATCATCGACACCGACAAAATGGTCGCCAGCGGGTTGGCAATGCCCTGCCCCGCGATATCCGGCGCCGAACCGTGGCAAGGCTCGTACATGCCCTTGTTGTTGGTGTCCAGGGACGCCGAAGGCAGCATGCCGATAGACCCGGTGAGCATCGACGCCTGGTCGGACAGGATATCGCCGAACATGTTCTCGGTCACGATCACGTCAAATTGCTTGGGTGCGCGCACCAGTTGCATCGCGGCGTTGTCGACGTACATGTGGCTCAGTTCGACGTCCGGGTAATCCTTGGCCACTTGTTCGACCACTTCGCGCCACAGCTGGCTGGAAGCCAATACGTTGGCCTTGTCCACCGAACACAGCTTTTTGCCACGTACACGGGCCATGTCGAAACCGACGCGGGCAATGCGACGGATTTCGCTTTCGCTGTACGGCAGGGTGTCATAGGCCTGACGCTCGCCGTTTTCCAGCTCACGGGTGCCGCGCGGGGCGCCGAAGTAAATGCCGCCGGTCAATTCACGGACGATGAGGATATCCAGGCCCGCAACGATTTCCGGCTTGAGGCTCGATGCATCAGCCAATTGCGGATACAGGATCGCCGGGCGCAAGTTGCCGAACAGGCCCAGTTGCGCACGGATTTTCAGCAGGCCGCGCTCGGGGCGAATGTCGCGCTCGATCTTGTCCCATTTCGGGCCACCCACGGCGCCCAGCAACACAGCGTCGGCCGCACGGGCGCGCTCCAGGGTTTCGTCGGCCAGCGGCACGCCATGCTGGTCGATGGCTGCGCCGCCGATCAGGTCGTGGGTCAGCTCGAAGCCCAGGTTGAACTTGTCACTGGCCAGCTCCAGCACCTTGACCGCTTCGGCCATGATTTCCGGACCGATACCGTCGCCTGGGAGAATCAGAATCTGCTTGCTCATGGGTTCCTCTTTCTTGTCTGTTGATGCCCCCGCAGGCGCACCCGGAAATATTCAGGTTACTTCTCGGCCCACAGCACCAGCACATCGGTGCTGAACGTGCCATCGGCTTCAATTTCAAAATAATCGCGTACTTCGGCGCCCATCGACTGCTGCAACTGGCGGATGGCCGCGCTCATTACCTGTGGCGTACGCATGCGCTCGATCCAGGAGCTGAACTCTAAACGCAAACGCTGACGCTGTGTGCTACGGGTATGCAAACCGGCTTCACTGACCTGACGCAGCCACTCGGCGGTTGAATAATCGCGCACATGGCTGGTGTCACGCAGCACCTCGACACTTTGCAGATAGGTGTCGAACAACGGGCTGCCGGGTGAGATCACATCGATAAAGGCCGCCACACCACCCGGTTTGAGCACCCGGCGCACTTCGCGCAGGGCCACGCCCAGATCACTCCAGTGGTGCGCCGAATAACGGCTGAGCACATAGTCGAATTCGCCGTCGGCAAACGGCAAGCGTTCTGCCGCGCCGCAAACGGTGCTGATATTGCCCAGTTCGCGAGCGGTTGCGGCAGCACTGACTACATCGAGCATTTGCTGCGACAAGTCGTAGGCCACCACATCCTTGACCAGCCCTGCTACATGAAAGCTCACATGGCCGGCACCGCAACCCAGGTCCAGCACCCGCGCCTGCGACTTGCCCGCCAGTTCGGCCTGCAGCAAGGCGAATTCAGCACCTTGCGCATGCACGGCGCTGCTCAGATAAGCCGAGGCCTGCTCACCGAATTGCTTTTGTACAACCTGGTTGTGCCGGGCGGTGCTGGTCATGAAAACGTCCTTTTAATGCTCAAGATAGATGCAGCTTCCACAGGGCAACGCATTACAACTGTGGGAGCGGGCTTGCTCGCGATACAGACAACTCGGTGCATCTGGCTAATCGAGGTGATGCCATCGCGAGCAAGCCCGCTCCCACAGTTCTTCGATCAAGCGTCGCGAAACAACCACGGCTGGCTTGCGCGGTGCTTGCTCTCGAACGCGGCAATCGCATCACCGTCCTGCAAGGTCAGGCCGATATCGTCCAGGCCGTTGAGCAGGCAATGCTTGCGGAACGCATCAATCTCGAAGCTCAACACCTTGCCATCCGGGCGGGTCACGGTTTGCGCCTCAAGGTCGATCTTGAGCTGGTAACCCGGCTCGGCTTCAACCTGGGCAAACAACTCATCCACTTCGGCGTCGCTCAAGATGATCGGCAACAGGCCGTTCTTGAAGCTGTTGTTGAAGAAGATGTCGGCGTAGCTCGGCGCGATGATGCTGCGAAAGCCGTACTCTTCCAGCGCCCACGGCGCGTGCTCGCGGCTGGAGCCGCAACCGAAGTTTTCCCGGGCCAGCAACACGCTGGCGCCCTGGTAGCGCTCGGCGTTGAGCACGAAATCCTTGTTCAACGGGCGTTTGGAATTGTCCTGATACGGCTGCCCTACATCCAGGTAGCGCCATTCATCAAACAGGTTCGGGCCAAAGCCGGTGCGCTTGATCGACTTCAAGAACTGCTTGGGGATGATCTGGTCGGTGTCGACGTTGGCACGATCCAACGGAGCAACCAGACCGGTGTGCTGAGTAAAAGCCTTCATGCTGCGCTCCCTTCGATCAATTCGCGGACGTCGATAAAACGACCGTTTACAGCGGCGGCGGCGGCCATTGCCGGGCTCACCAGGTGGGTACGGCCACCGGCGCCCTGACGGCCTTCGAAGTTACGGTTGGAGGTGGATGCACAATGCTCGCCAGACTCCAGGCGGTCAGGGTTCATCGCCAGGCACATCGAGCAACCCGGCTCACGCCATTCAAAGCCCGCCTCCAGGAAAATCTTGTCCAGGCCTTCTGCTTCAGCCTGTGCCTTGACCAGCCCCGAACCCGGTACCACGATCGCCTGCTTGATGGTGGACGCCACCTTGCGACCCTTGGCAATCACGGCCGCAGCGCGCAAGTCTTCGATCCGTGAGTTGGTGCACGAACCGATAAACACGCGATCGAGCTGGATATCGGTGATCGCCTGATTGGCGGTCAACCCCATGTACTTCAACGCACGTTCAATCGAGCCACGCTTGACCAGATCGGCTTCCTGAGCCGGGTCCGGCACGTTCTGGTCAACGGCCAGGACCATCTCGGGCGAGGTGCCCCAGCTGACTTGCGGCTTGATCTGCGCGGCGTCGAGTTCAACCACGGTGTCAAATTTGGCATCGGCATCGGACACCAGGTCTTTCCAGGCTTCTACCGCCAGGTCCCATTCAACGCCTTTCGGCGAGAACGGACGGCCCTTCACATAATCGACCGTCTTCTGGTCCGCAGCCACCAGGCCTACACGGGCACCGGCTTCGATGGACATGTTGCAGATGGTCATGCGGCCTTCAACCGACAGGTCGCGAATCGCGCTGCCGGCGAATTCGATGGCGTGGCCATTGCCGCCCGCAGTGCCGATCTTGCCGATCACGGCCAGCACGATGTCCTTGGCGGTCACGCCGAACGGCAATTGACCCTCGACCGAGACCAGCATGTTCTTCATTTTTTTCGCGACGAGGCACTGGGTGGCAAGCACATGCTCGACCTCGGAAGTGCCGATGCCGTGGGCCAGTGCACCGAAGGCGCCGTGGGTCGAAGTGTGCGAGTCGCCGCAGACCACGGTCATGCCCGGCAAGGTGGCGCCCTGCTCCGGGCCGATCACATGGACGATGCCCTGGCGCACGTCATTCATCTTGAATTCGGTGATGCCGTATTCGTCACAGTTGTCGTCGAGGGTTTGCACCTGCAGACGGGAAACCTGGTCGGCAATCGCTTCGATCCCGCCCTTGCGCTCCGGCGTGGTCGGTACGTTGTGGTCCGGGGTCGCGATGTTGGCATCGATGCGCCAAGGCTTGCGCCCGGCCAGTCGCAGGCCTTCAAAGGCTTGCGGCGACGTCACTTCGTGGATGATGTGACGGTCGATGTAGATCAGCGCCGAGCCATCGTCGCGCTGCTTGACCAAATGCGAATCCCAGAGCTTGTCGTAGAGCGTTTTGCCGGCCATCAGACGGTTTCCTCATCAGCTTCTTTTCTGTGCCAATAACCACTTGGCTTGTGAGGTCGATCCTATGAGGTTACAGTGAATAACTCAAATTCATAATTTTTATGCTTTGGATAACCAACAGGAATTCGAATAGATGGATCTCGCGAATCTCAACGCGTTTATCGCCATTGCCGAAACCGGCAGCTTTTCCGGTGCCGCCGAACGGCTGTTCCTGACCCAGCCGGCCATCAGCAAACGCATCGCCAGCATCGAGCAGCAACTCAAGCTCAGGCTGTTCGACCGCCTGGGCCGCGAAGTCAGCCTGACCGAGGCGGGCCGGGCCTTGCTGCCCCGCGCTTACCAGATCCTCAACGTGCTGGATGACACCCGCCGTGCGCTCAACAACCTCAATGGCGAAGTCAGCGGGCGCCTGACCCTGGCCACCAGCCATCACATCGGCCTGCACCGCCTACCACCGTTGCTGCGTGAATTCACCCGCACTTACCCCAAGGTCGCGCTGGATATTCAGTTCCTCGATTCAGAAGTGGCCTACGACGAAATTCTCCACGGTCGTGCAGAACTGGCGGTGATCACCCTCGCCCCTGAGCCTCACTCACTGATTCGCGCCGTACCTGTATGGGATGACCCGCTGGACTTCGTGGTGGCCCCGGAGCACAGCCTGACCCGGCAAAAAGCCGTGAGCATGGCCGATATTGCCCGCCACCCGGCGGTGTTCCCCGGCGGTAATACCTTTACCCACCATATCGTCCATCGTCTGTTCGAAGCCCAGGGCCTGACACCCAACATCGCGATGAGCACCAACTACCTGGAGACCATCAAGATGATGGTGTCCATCGGCCTGGCCTGGAGCGTGTTGCCGCGCACCATGCTCGATGAGCAAGTGGCCTCGATTGCCCTGCCGGGTATCCAGCTGACCCGCCAGCTGGGGTATATCCTGCATACCGAGCGCACCCTGTCCAATGCCGCCCATGCCTTTATGACCCTGCTCGACAGCCAGGTAGATACCCTGCCCGCACAAACGGACGACGCTCAACCCCCTATTCGGGTGAAATAATCCCGCGCATTTGGCCCGATAAAACAATAAGGACTCGCCATGCACGCTTCTGAAATTTTCATCCTCAGCGCCCGGCGCACGGCCATTGGCACCTTTGGTGGCTCGCTCAAGGACGTGCCCCTGTGCAATCTGGCCAGCACTGCGGTAAAAGCCGCGCTGCAAAGCAGCCAGGTCGACCCCGAGCGTATCGGCCATGTGGTGATGGGCAACGTTATTCCCACCGAGCCCCAGGATGCCTATCTGGCGCGGGTTGCGGCGATGAATGCCGGGATTCCCAAGGAGACACCGGCCTACAACGTCAACCGCCTGTGCGGCTCGGGTTTGCAGGCGATCATTTCAGCGGCCCATACCCTGATGCTCGGCGACGCCGAATTCGCCATTGGCGCCGGGGCCGAAGCCATGAGCCGCGGCCCGTACCTGATGCCCGCTGCCCGTTGGGGCGCGCGCATGGGTGATACGCAGATGCTCGATTACATGTTGGGCATCCTGCACGACCCGTTCCACGGCATTCATATGGGCATCACCGCCGAGAACATTGCGCAGCGCAACAATATCAGCCGCCAGACCCAGGATGCGCTGGCGCTTGAAGACCAGCAGCGTGCCGCCCAGGCCATCGCCCAAGGTTACTTCGACAACCAGATCGCCGTCGTCGAGGTACGTAGCCGCAAAGGCAGTGTGTTGTTCCAGCACGATGAGCACCCGCGCGCCACCACCCTGGAGCAGCTGGCGCAGATGAAACCGGCCTTCAAGAAAGACGGCAGCGTGACCGCGGGCAATGCATCGGGGCTCAATGATGGTGCGGCGGCGCTGGTGCTGGCCACTGGTGCGGCGGTACAGGCGGGCAATCTTGCGCCGATGGCGCGGTTGGTGGCCTACGCCCATGCGGGGGTAGAGCCAGAGTTGATGGGCTTGGGGCCGATACCGGCGACGCGGCTGGCGTTGAAACGGGCGGGGTTGAAGATCGAGGATATGGACGTGATCGAAGCCAATATCGCCTTCGCCGCCCAGGCTTGCGCCGTGATGCAGGAACTGGGCATGGACCCGGCCAAGGTCAACCCCAACGGCTCGGGCATCGCCCTGGGCCACCCGGTGGGCGCCACGGGGGCAATCATCGCGACCAAGGCCATCCATGAGCTGCACCGGATCAAAGGCCGCTACGCCCTGGCGACCATGTGCATTGGTGGCGGCCAGGGCATAGCGGTGATCTTCGAGCGGGTTTGATAATGCACTCGCTGGTGGGAGCGGGCTTGCTCGCGATTGAGGCACCGCGGTCTGGCAGGCAAACCGCGGCGAGGCCATCGCGGGCAAGCCCGGCTCCCACAGACAGCGTCGTTACGCCGGCATGCGGCCGAACTTGCCCGACTGGAAGTCCACGAACGCCTGATGGATCTCGGCATCGGTGTTCATCACAAATGGGCCGTGCCCGACAATCGGCTCATCGATCGGTTCGCCGCTCAAAATCAGCAGCACCGCATCGTCGGTGGCCTGCAGGCGGATCTGCGAACCGTCACGCTCGAACAGCGCCAGCTGGCCTTCACGTACAACGTCCTGGTCATTGACCGTCACCGCACCGTGCAACACCACCAGCGCCGTGTTGCGCCCTTGATGCAGATCGAAGGCGGCCGACTTGCCTGCGTGCAGACGGATATCCCACACGTCGATGTCGGTAAAGGTGCGCGCCGGGCCGCGCTGGCCGTCGAATTCACCGGCAATCAGGCGCAACCGGCCGGCATCGTCCTTGAGCGCCAGGTCAGGGATATCCCTGTCGACAATGCCCTGATAACCCGGCGCAGCCATTTTGTCCTTTGCAGGCAAGTTGACCCATAGCTGCACCATCTCCAGCGGGCCGCCACTGCGGGCAAACGCCTCGGAATGGAACTCCTCATGCAGGATCCCCGATGCGGCCGTCATCCACTGCACATCACCCGGCCCGATCACCCCGCCGTTGCCAGTGGAGTCGCGGTGCTCGACTTCGCCCTTGTAGACAATGGTCACCGTTTCAAAACCACGGTGCGGATGCTGGCCTACCCCACGACGCTCTGTAGTAGGCGTGAACTCGGCTGGCCCAGCGTAATCCAGCAGCAAAAATGGGCTGATGTGTTTGCCCATGCTGTCGTAGGAAAACATCGTGCGAACCGGAAAGCCATCGCCGACCCAATGAGGGCGGGGCGCTTGGTAAACACCCAGAATCTTTTTCATGTTGCACCTCCTGTAAATCATGAGCACCACTATAGATTCGCTTCACCCACAAGACTAGATAGGCTTTTTGGCACTGTTCGTTCCACAAATAGAACAATGCAGCCCGCTCCCACAAGGGCTCGCCACTGCGGCCTGAAGCTGAAAACCAACTATTTAAGAAACCTGTTTCTGGTTTCTCAATCGCGCTGCGTCTAATAACTATTCCCATTAACAAAAAGACTTTTCCTACTTCGGAGCCTAGGCACGCGATGCAACAACCCAACTTGAGCCGAACCCCTCTTTCGATCGCCCTGGTGGCCTCGATGCTGCTGGCCACTTCCATTGCCCAGGCCGCGCCAGTGGCCTTGAACATCCCGGCGCAAGCGCTGGCCAGTGCGCTGAATGAACTGGGCAAGCAGGCCAACCTGCAAATCCTCTACAGCCCGGATCAGGTACAGGGCATCAAGTCGCGTTCGGTCAGCGGTTCGCTGGAACCGGTCAAGGCACTGGAGTCCCTGTTGCAAGGCAGCGGCATTGCCTGGCAGCTCAATGGCGATACGGTGATTTTGAACGCGCCCCAGGGCAAAGGCCTGGAGCTGGGCGCGACCAACATTACCGGTCAGGGCCAGGGCGACTTGCTGACCACCGAAGACACCCATGCCTATACCACCGGCGCCAGCAACAGCTCGACCAAACTGCCGCTGTCGCTTCGCGAAACCCCGCAGACCGTCACCGTAGTAACCCGCCAACTGATGGACGATCAGGCCGCCCAGAGCATTGGCGATGTGCTGCGCAATGCTCCCGGGGTGTCCACCCAGGCCTACGACAGCGAACGCATGGAGTATTCCGCTCGCGGCTATGCCATTACCAACTTCCAGTACGACGGGGTCAATACCCTGTATGACGGAGTGTTCGATGAAGGCGCGACCAAGGTCGACATGGCCCTCTATGACCGCGTCGATATCGTCAAGGGTGCCACCGGCCTGCTCTCGGGCTCCGGCGAGCCCTCGGCCACGGTCAACCTGATCCGCAAAAAGCCGACCCGCGAGTTCAAGGCCTCGATCACGGCCAGCGCGGGCTCGTGGGACAACTACCGCACCGAAGGCGATATTTCCGGGCCGTTGAATGAAGACGGTAGCGTGCGCGGGCGCCTGGTGGCGGTGTATCAGGATGCTGACTCGTACCGCGATCACGCCTCGAAGAAAAACGATGTGTTCTACGGCATCATCCAGGCCGACCTCACCCCCGACACCCTGTTCACTTTCGGCATGGACTACCAGAACATCAAGCCGCGCGGCGCGTCCTGGACCGGCAACCCCTACTACTTTTCGAACTACACCAAGACCGACTTCAGCCGTTCGTTCAACCCGGCCACCGACTGGAGCCGGCGTGACGTGCAGATCCAGTCCACCTTCGCCTCCCTGGAACACCGCTTTGCCAATGACTGGAAGGTCAAAGGCACCCTCACCCAGCAAACCAACGACCACGACACCCTGCTCGCCTCGGCCAGCGGCGGCCAGCCTGATCCGGTCACGGGGGACGGCATGTTCTTCTATTGGGGCAAATGGGAAGGCCATCGTGTACAGAACACCTTCGACATCAATGCCAGCGGCCCCTTCAGCCTGTTCGGCCGTGAACACGAACTGGTGGTGGGCGCCACGTCACAATCGTCGCGCCAGACCGGCGCCACCTTTGACGGCACCCAGTTTGGCCTGGTGCCGGGGAGCATCTTTGACTGGAACGGCAAATATCCGCAGCCGGACTTCCCGAAAAACGGCAAGTACGAAACCAACCAGAACCAGAACAGCGCCTATATCGCCGCACGCTTCAAGCCAGCAGACGACTGGTCGATCATCCTCGGCAGTCGCCTGAGCGACTTCCAGTACAACAGCACCTACACCTACTACCTGCAGTCCAGCTCGTTCCAGGACAACAAGACCACGTCCAAGCAACACGGCAAGGTCACGCCCTACGCCGGGGTGGTGTATGACATCAACGATACCTACTCGGTCTATGGCAGCTACACCTCGATCTACAAGCCGCTTGTCGAGCGCAGCAGCTCGGGCACCACGCTGGCGCCCACTGAAGGCAACAGCTACGAACTCGGGGTAAAGGCTGAATACTTCGGCGGGCGTCTGAATGCCAGTGCGGCGGTGTTTCGCACCGAACAGAAAAACGTACCCATCCAGATTGGCACCAACGCAGAGACCAACCTGGGCATCTTTGAGTCCCTGGATGGTGCCACCACCAACGGCATCGAGCTGGAGCTGGCCGGTGAGCTGATGCCGGACTGGAACCTGATGGCCGGCTACACCTACGCCCGGACCCGCGCCGACGATGGCGAACGTGTCTACGGCTACCCGCTGGAAACCACCAAGCCCGAGGACGTGGCGCGGGTGTTCACCACCTACCGCCTGCCGGGGGTGCTGAACAAGGTCACCGTGGGCGGTGGCGTGAACTGGCAGAGCCCGTTCTACGGCAAGATCTACAACGATGCCAAGGGTGACTACGACATCATCGAGCAGCAGAGCTACGCGCTGGTCAACCTGATGACCCGCTACGAGTACAACGAACACCTGACGTTCAACCTCAACGCCAACAACGTGTTCGATAAAAAGTACCTGTCGGGCCTGGGCAACTTCAGCACCACCTACTACGGCGAACCGCGCAGCCTGATGCTGACATCCAGGTACACCTTTTAATCAACAGATCTCCCACAGGGCATGCATCGACACTGTGGGAGCGGGCTTGCTCGCGAAAGGCCAGTGCCATCGCGAGCAACCTGTATCAAGCACCCACGGCTTTTTTCACCCCCACCGGCTGCAAGTCAAAGCGGTCTGCCAGAAACGGCGTGACATCCAGCGGCAGCGGCTCGTGGCGCACCAGTGCATCGAGCATGACACCGGTGATCGCCGACGTCAGGATGCCGGTGCGAAAATGCCCGCACGCATTCAGATACCCCTCTACCCCCTGCATCGGCCCCAGGATCGGCAACTCATCGGGAGAACCGGGCCGCAGCCCGGCCCAGGTGCGCTTGAGGTTGGCGTCCTTGAGCTGGGGAATGCAGCGCATCGCCCCCTGTACCAGCCCGGTGATTTCAGGGAAGGTGGTGGTCACGTCGAAGCCCTTGTCTTCGGTGGTGCTGCCAATCAGGATTTCACCGTTATCTTTTTGCGCCAGGTAGCAATCGCTGGTGGTCAGGCAGCCGTTGAGCAACTTGGGCATCCGCTCGGTCAGCACAATCTGGCCCTTGACCGGCGCCACAGGGATGCTCAGGTCGGTGGCCATCACACTGAGTTCTGCCGCCCAGGCACCCGCCGCGTTGATCAGGGTTGTGCTGTGGAACGCGTCCTGGTTGTCAGTGCGCACACCGGTCACCTTGCTGCCCTGGCGCATGACCTCGGTCACGTTGGTGTTGAAGTACAGATCGACACCATTTTGCCGAGCCCCTTCGGCGTACGCATCGGTCAGGCGGAACGGGCTCACCTGGTGATCGCACAGGAACTCCAGCGCACCTTGCGCATCATGGCTCACGCTTGGCTCTGCTTCGCGCAGCGCCGCCTGGTCGAGCCAGCGCACCTCATCGGCCAGATGGGGGATATTGGCGACAATATGCTCGGCATACAGGCGATCTTCATCGTCATAAATCACATACTTGAGCCCGGTGCGCTCGAACTTGAAATCCATCCCGTGGTTTTCCAGCAGCTCCTTGTGCAGGCCGGGGTACAGCGCATTGGACTGCAGGGCGAAATCAAAAAAACACTCCGGCAGGATATGCGGGGTGGTGGCGTCGACTATCACCGCCGAGCCCTGGGCCTCACGCTTGCGTTCGGCCGACATCATGCGGAAAAAGATCACCCCGCAGCCTAGCCCCACGGACTCGCCAATGGCCCACAGCCCGCCTGCCGACGCGCGGCTGGCATTGCCGGGGCGCTTGCAGTCGATCAGGGCGATTTTCAGGTCCTTGCGCCGGGACAGGTGATAGGCACAGGAGGCGCCAATTACTCCGCCACCGGCGATGACAACGTCATAAGTCTTGATCATGTCAGGCATCCTTGCACGCATTGGTAAACGCCGAAAATGGCACGGGTTCCAGCGGAAAACGCGGGCGCAACCAGCCCACATCCTGGCGCCCGGTGGCTTCACGCAGGCGGTCACTGCAATAGCCGACACACATGCGCCCCTGGCAGTCGCCCATGCTCACCCGGGTGCGCATTTTCAGGCCGGCCATGTCCTGCACGCCCTGGCTGAGGGCCAGGTCGATATCGGCGCGGGTCACATGCTCGCAGCGGCAGACCACGGTGTCGGCCTGCGGCAGGTCAATCTGGCGTGTACCGCGGCGGGTATACCGATCAATCCCGCTGCGAAAGCGCATCAGGGTATTGAGCCTGGACAGGTACTCGCGGCGTTGTTCAAGCGCCTGTTTCTCACTCAGGACCCCACGCTGCAGCAGGATCGACAACGCGGCGATCCGCCCCGTGAGCATCGCCGCCTCGCCCCCGCGCATGCCCGTGACATCGCCGGCCAGGTGAATGGATGCCTGGCTGCTCTGCTGCCAGCTGTCGGCTTTGGCCGCCAGGTAACCGTCGACGTTGTAGGCGTGCTCCAGGCCCATCTGCTGGCTGAGCTGAGTGCGCGGAATAAAGCCATAGCCCACCGCCAGGGTATTGGCCTTCACCGCCTGCGCCTGGCTTAGGTCGGCCTGCCAGGTGCTGGAATAGGGGGCGACGACCACTTCGCTCAGCTCCCCTTCCCCAAACGCCTCCACCACGCCCCAGCCGTAATGCACGGCCACGCCATGACGCTTGAGGTAAACCAGCATGCTCAGGCCGTCGAGGAACAACTGCGGCTGGTTGAGCAGCGCCAGGCTTTCCTTGGCAATGCGGCCAAACTCGCACGCCTCATACACCCCAGCCACTTCCACACCCGCCGCGTGCAACTGGCACGCCACCAGCATCAGCAAGGGCCCGGTGCCCGCGATCAGCGTCGGCCCCTTGGGCTTGACGACGCCACTTTTGATCTGCAATTGCAGGCCACCCAGCATGATCACCCCTGGCGTGGTCCAGCCCGGAAACGGCACGCTGCGTTCATGGCAACCGGCGCACAGCAACAGTTGATCGAAACCGACTTGCTGCAATTGTTCATGCTCGTCCAGCACTTGCAGGCTTTGCTGTCCCTGCCCGCCGACCACGCGATGGTTGAGGCGTACATCCACCAGGTGGGCAATGGCCGAAAACTCGCCGTGCAATTTTTGCAGCGCCGCCTTGTAGCGCTCGCCCAGGTAGTCGAGTTCAACACCGTCACGCAAAGGCCCGCGGTAAACCACACCGCCCAGGCGCGACGCTTCTTCAAGCAAGGTGCTTTGTACGCCATGCTGCGCCAGCTCTATCGCCGCCGACAGGCCCGCCGGGCCACCCCCGACAATCACCGTACGCGCGTTCATAGCACCAGCTCCTGGCTGGCGACACGGTTGATACCCGTCTCGACTTGCATGCCGGGCTTGACCACGGTCTGGCAGGCGCGACGCTTGTGCCTGCCATCGATATTCACCAGGCAGCAGTAGCACACGCCCATGCCGCAATAAGCGCCCGTCATGCGCCCGTGATCATTGGGGGCCAATTGCCGCATGCCCACTGAGTTCAACACGCTGAGTACGGTCTCGCCCTGCGCGGCATTGACGGCCTGGCCATTGACCAGAATGGACATGTCGGCCTGCTTCAAGGGTTGGATATCGTACTGTCGCTTCAAGTCATCCATGTCTGTCATTCCTTTTTGTGGGTGTCGCTCGGTCAATCACTGGCACCTTGTGCCAGGACCGGTGACCTTAGCCTGCTTCTGAAAACAAACATTGATGCGTGCCAATAAAGGGCGCGTTTCATGTGTTTTTCAGCCATTGCCCTTACACTGAAGGCCCCTTGCACACTGGCGCGCTTATGGACCTCGACCTGGCCCGTACCTTCCTTGAAATCGTCCGCTACGGCAGCCTGGTGGGCGCGGCGGAAAAACTCCATGTCACCCAGACGGCTGTCACTGCCCGGGTTCACAAGCTGGAAAGCCTGCTGGGCGTGACCCTGTTTATCCGCAACCGCGCGGGGGCCAAGCTCACCCCCGAAGGCGAGGCCTTCGTGGTGTACGCCAACCAGCTGCTGCAAACCTGGGAGGCCGCCCGCCGCGACCTGCCACGGCCCGAAGGGCTGGATCAGTTGCTGCATATCGGCGGTGAGGTCAGCCTGTGCAACCCGCTGATCCTCAACTGGGCCAAAGCCCTGCGCCAGCACCTGACCACCCATGCCCTGCGCATCCAGATCAGCGATGCCGGGCAACTGCTGCGCCAGATTGAAATGGGCCTGCTGGACGCCGCCCTGGTCTATCAGCCCGCCTACTGGCCCGGGGTGCAGGTGGAGCAGTTGCTGGAAGAAAAACTGATCCAGATCCGCCGCCCCGAGCAGCCCGAGCCTTATGTGTATGTTGAATGGGGCGAAGGCTTTCGTCGTCAGCATGACGCCGCCCTGCCCGACAAAGCGCGAGCCGCCATCAGTTTCAACCTGGGGCCGGTGGCCCTGCATTACATTCTGGACAACGGCGGCAGCGGCTACTTCCGCACCCGCGTGGTCAAGAGTTACCTGGATAGCGGCGCCCTGGAACGGGTGCCCAAGGCCCCGGAATTCAGCTACCCCACCTACCTGGTGTACTCCCGCGAGCGTGACTGCGCCGCCTTGCAGGAAGGCATCGCGTTGCTGCGCGAGATCGTCAAGCAGGACAGCGACTGGTCGCAGCAGTGGGAGCCGGAAATTTAAGACGATCGGCCACCGATGAATGCTTTCAGCCCGAGGGCCAATCCCTTAGGCTGCGAGCGCTGAGCAACGCATAAAAACAATACAGGTGGCACATGACCGACCTTACCCGGACCCACGACAGCTGGCTGACTTCGGCCTCCCATCAACAGTGGCTGCGCGACCAGGGCCAGGCGCTGGTGGATTTCGCCAAGGCCGCCCGCGTGCCATCAGGCTTCGCCCAACTCGACCGGTATGGCCGCCGAGCGGACGATGCACCCGCCGACACCCTCACCACGGCGCGCATGGTCCACAGTTTTGCCCTCGCCCATATTCAAGGCCTGCCTGGATGCGCGCCGCTGATCGACCACGGCCTGGCGGCACTGGCCGGCCCGCTGCGCGACAGCGAGCATGGCGGCTGGTTTGCCAGCCCTGGCGCGCAGGACGGCAACAGCCGCAAGGCTGCATACCTGCATGCCTTTGTCGCGCTGGCCGCCAGCTCGGCAGCGGTGGCCGGGCGCGGTGGCTCGGCCGAGTTGCTGGGTGATGCGGTGGCCATTGTTGAAGGCCGGTTCTGGTCCGAGCCGCAAGGCGCCCTGCTGGAAAGCTTTGCCCGCGACTGGAGTGACTGCGAGGCGTATCGCGGAGCCAACAGCAATATGCATGGTGTTGAGGCGTTTCTGGCCCTGGCTGATGTCCTCGACGAAGACCTGTGGCTCGATCGCGCCCTGCGCATTACCGAGCGGCTGATCCACCAGCAGGCGGCGCAGTCCGGCTACCTGCCGGTGGAGCATTTCGATCACAACTGGCAGCCGCTGCCCGACTACAACCGCGACAACCCGTCAGACGGCTTTCGCCCTTTCGGCAAAACCCCGGGCCATGCCTTTGAGTGGGCGCGCCTGTTGCTGCACCTGGAGGCAGCGCGCAAACAACGCGGGCTGCCGGCGCCCGAGTGGTTGCTGGCAGACGCGCGTCAACTGTTCGCCAGCGCCTGCCAGCATGGCTGGGCTGGCAATGGCGGAATCGTCTACACCCTGGACTGGAATCATCAACCGTTGGTGCGCGAGCGGCTGCACTGGGTTGTAGCCGAAGCGGCGGCTGCGGCGGCCGCGTTGTTGCAACGCACCGACGAGCCTGGGTATGAGGTGTGGTATCAGCAGTTCTGGGACTATATCGACCTGCACATGATCGATCGTGTGAATGGCAGCTGGCATCACGAACTGGGGGCCGACAACCTGCCATCGCAGACCATCTGGCCCGGCAAGCCGGACCTTTACCATGCCTACCAGGCCACCTTGCTACCCCGCTTGCCGCTGGCCATCAGCCTGGCCAGCGCGCTCAAGCTGCGGCGCTGAAAGCTGGCACACCGCGGCGAAGCCATCGCGGGCAAGCCCGGCTCCCACAGGCATTGCGCCGATCTTGTGGGAGCGGGCTTGCTCGCGATTCAGGCGATGCGGTCAGTCAGGCATACCGCGGCGCAGCCATCGCGGGCAAGCCCGGCCCCCACAGGCATTGCGCCGACCTTGTGGGAGCGGGCTTGCTCGCGATTCAGGCGATACGATCAGTCAGGCACACCGCGGCGCGGCCATCGCGGGCAAGCCCGGCTCCCACAGGCATTGCGCCGACCTTGTGGGAGCGGGCTTGCTCGCGATTCAGGCGATGCGGTCAGTCAGGCACACCGCGGCGCGGCCATCGCGGGCAAGCCCGGCTCCCACAGGCATTGCGCCGATCTTGTGGGAGCGGGCTTGCTCGCGATTCAGGCGATGCGGTGCATCAGGCACATCACCAGTCGTATTGAACCTCCAGCGATGCCGTGCGCTGCTGGCCGTAGTAGCAGCCGAAGCTGTAGTTGCACGAGGACACATACTCGCGATCAAACAGGTTCTGCACGTTCAGACGGGTGCTCACACCCTTGAAGCTCGCATCCAGCGCCGCCAGGTCGTAGTTGAGCGTGGCGTCATACACCACAAACGACGGCGTCTTGAAGGTGTTGTCCGAATCCCCGAAGTTTTTCCCGGTATACCGCGCACCACCGCCCAGGGTCACGCCTGCCAGCGCCTGGCCGGTAAAGTGGTAGTCCGCCCACACGCTGGCCGCCCACGGCGATTGCGCCTCGCTGCGGTTGCCTTCATTGCCGTAGTTGGACTTGGTGTAGAACACGTCCAGATATGACACCGACGCAATCAGGTCAATGTTGTTGAAGCTGCTTTTACCTTCAACTTCAATGCCTCGCGACCTGACCTCACCTGCCTGAACCTGATACTCCAGATACTCAAGGTCACCGGTCAGGACGTTCTGCTGGGTGATCTCGAACACCGAGGCAGTGAGCAGGCTGGAGTCGTTGGGCTGGTATTTGACCCCCACTTCATATTGCTTGCCCGTCATCGGCGCGAACGCCTTGCCACCCCGGGCCGGCGCCGCAGTGCCCACCGACGGCAGGAAGGATTCGGTGTAGCTGATATACGGCGCCAGGCCGAACGAGGTGACATAGGTCAGGCCCACACGCGCGGTGAACTTGTTGTCGTCCTGACTCTCCCGGGAGTTGGCCAGCAGGTCGTTGTTCTCCACCCTGGCCCAGTCCTGGCGCCCGCCAATGGTGAGGATCACGTTGTCCAGCTTGATCTGGTCCTGCACATACAGGCCGGTCTGCTTGACCTTGTTGTCCCATTGGGTGGTCAGGGTCGGCACGCCCAGGGTGCGGTAGTTGGTGGGGTTGTAGAGGTCGATAATTTCGCTGCCGGACAAGTTGTAACCCTGATACTTGCGAGTGAAATCACGGTAGTCCAGGCCCACCAGCAAGGTGTGCTGCAAGGGGCCGGTGACGAAGTCGCCCTGCAGGTGGTTGTCGAAGCTGTACGAGCTGTTCTGCTGGCGCCAGTCCAGCTTGGTGCGGCTGGCATGGGTGTCGGTGGCACCGTCCGGGGCAGTGACAAAACGGTTGAGGTAGAAACCCTTGTAGCGGTCATTGACGTCGATGTAGCTCAAGCTCTGCCTGTAGGTCATGACCTCGTTGAAGGCATGGGAAAACTGGTAGCCGAGCACATACTGGTCGCGCTTGTAGTCGTTCCATTTCGAGTCGCCCGAAAAGAAGTCACGATCGATCTTGTTGCCCTGGGAGTTGCGGTACAGGCTGCCCACGGCCGGCAATGACTGATAGTCGGCCAGGGCATCATCCCGTTGCAATTGCGCGTACACCGTCAGCTCGGTGCTGTCATCGGGCGCCCAGGTAAAACTGGGCGCCAGCAGCATGCGCGAATCTTCGGTGTAGTCGATTTGTTCGCTGCCGGTGTTGCCGACGCCGATCAGCCGGTAGCTCAAGGTTTTGGCGTCGTCCAGCGGGCCGGTGGTGTCGAAGGCCAGGTTGTAGCGGTCAAAACTGCCGGTACCGACCTTGACCTGATGTTTGGCCTCGGTGCTCGGGCGCTTGGACACCATATTGATCATGCCCCCCGGCTGGTTTTGCCCGTAAAGCACCGAAGACGGGCCCTTAAGCACTTCGATGCGTTCCAGGGTATAGGGGTCTATTTGCGGGGTGCCGCCCAGGCTGCCCGCCGAAGGCAGATAGGCACCGTCAAGGTAGAGCAACGTCGGGGCAAAGCCGCGGCTGGTGATTTCATCGGCAATGGTGTTACGGTCGGTGTAGCCGTTGGTGCTCAGCCCCGGGGTGTAGCGCAGCGCCTGGGTCAGGTCGCGGGCGCCTTGCTCTTGAACCTGGTCGGCGGTGACCACGTTGATGGTCTGCGGGATTTCCAGGATCGGCGTGTCGGTCTTGGTGGCGGTGGCCGAGCGGGTGGCGACAAAGCCGTCGACGTGGCCACGGCCATCCTCGCCAACACGCGCCGATACGTTGGTCGCGCCCAGATTCAACGCCCCGGCCTCGGCATGCGGGTACACACTCAGGGCGCCGCTGTCGGTCACGCTCAAGCCCAGGCCACTGCCCGCCAGCGCACGTTCAGCGGCCTGTTGCGGGGTGTACATGCCATTGACCGGCGCAGAGGTCTTGCCCTGCAACAAGGCCGGCGCCACCGACAGGGTCAGGTTGCTGTCCCGGGCGATGCGGCTCAGGGTCACGCCCAGGGGCGCGGCAGGCAGGTCAAAAAAGCGCGTGGCGCTTTGTTCGCCGGGCATGACCTCAGCACGCGCGCCTTGCGGATGGCAGGCAATGCTCAGGGTGATGGCCAGCGCCAGCAGGCAGGTTTTCGGTTGAGCGTACGGCATGGGGCGTCCTTTCTCGTTGCAAGGTAGGCAGTTGTAACCTTGACCAACGAGAAAGGCGTTCCCCTCACCCTATTTGCAATTAATTCGCATTCGGATGTTTTTACCGGCGCACCTCGATCAGGGTCAGCCACGGTCCGTACCGCGTGACCTTGATCGGCAGGGTTTGCGCCAGCGTATTGAGGGTTTGCGCGGTATTGTCCAGCGCGAATACGCCGAACACCCGCACCCGCGCCGCTTCAGGGCTGATGCGCAGCATGCCGGTCTGGTAGGGCCGCAATGCCTCGACCAGGGCCGACAACGGTTCATCATGCAGTTCGACGCGGCCCTGCAGCCAGTCGGTCTGGCTGCGCGAGGTCGGGGTTTGCGGGTCGATCTGGGTGGCGGTGAACGACACCGCCTGACCGGTTTCGATGCGCCGCTGCTGACCGCCCAGGGTGTCCAGTAGCACGCTGTGTTGCTGCACGCTGGCCAGGCTTTCATCGCTGCCCTGGCGCACCATAAAGCGAGTACCCAGCGCCTGCACCTGGCCCTGGGCGGTGGTGACCACAAACGGCCGCTTGGCATCGGCGGCCACCTCCACCTGCAGCTCGCCTTCACGCAGGCGCACGCGGCGCTGGCCGTTGCTGAACTGGATATCCACCGCGCTGCGGGCATTGAGCGTCAGCAGGCTACCATCGGCCAGTTCGACCGTCTTGCGCTCGCCGGTGGCCGTCTGGTAATCGGCCGTCAGGCCTGCCAGGGGCGTGACGCGGTCCACCAGGCCTGCTCCAGCCAGGCCCAGCAGCAACAGCAGCAGGCCACCTTGCAGGGTCTTTTTACCGGGCGTTACAGTGCTGGCCAGCAGGGCCCGGCGCGCGGCTTGCAACTGCCCGGGGCTGCGCCGCTCCACCGCATGCAGGTCAGCCACCGGGGTTTTCAGCACCCCCGCGACCCGCTGTCAGGCTGCCAGGTGCGCGGGGTTCTCGGCCAGCCAGGCCTTGAACACCTGGCGCTCCGACGGGCAGGCCTGGCCGGACTCCAGACGCAGCATCCAGTCAATGGCGGCACGGGTGACCGGATCTACCTTGGCTGTACTCATGGGCACTCCGCCGTCTGCGACAGGCAATGAACAAAGGCGCGGCGCAAATCGCGCTCCACCGTGGCCAGCGACACGCCCAGCAACTCGGCGATGGCCTGCTGGGGCATGCCTTCGAGGCGATTGAGCAAAAAGGCGCGCTTGACCCGCGACGGCAAGCCTTCCAGCACGCGGTCGATGGCTTCGATCGCCTCGCGCACCAGGGCAATGTCTTCGGCGGAGGGGGCGAAGGCTGGGGGCAGCTCGGCCAATTGCTCGAGGTAGGACTGCTCCAGCTTGCGCCGCCGCCACAGCGAACACAGCAGGCGCCGGGCCACGGTGCTCAGGTAGGCGCGAGGTTCCCGGATACGCTCCAGTTGCCGGGCGTCCCAGGCGCGCAAGAAGGTGTCCTGGGCCAGATCAGCCGCATCCTGCGGGCAACGCACCTGTCGCGACAACCAGCCGCGCAGCCACGCATGATTGTCGTGATACAGGTTCGCCAGCAGGCTTTTGGGATCCACAGGGCTAGACACGATAGATAACCATACTTAAATAGCAATAAGTCGCATTATCGTCGGATCAAGCCTAAATGCAAGCCGTGTGGGAGCGGGCTTGCTCGCGATTAAGGCGATGCGGTCAGTCAGGCACACCGTGGCGCTACCATCGCGGGCAAGCCCGGCTCCCACAGGAATTGCGTCGACCTTGTGGGAGCAGGGCCTTCAGCGACCGCCGCCCAGGTCCAGGAAGGTGCCCGTTGTGTAGGAGGCCTTGTCCGAGAGCAGCCACACAATGGCTTCTGCCACTTCTTCGGGGCGCCCGCCACGGCCCATCGGGATCAGCGGTTCAAGTTTGCTGACTCGCCCCGGGTCGCCACTCAGGGCGTGGAAGTCGGTGAAGATATAGCCCGGGCGCACGGCATTGACGCGGATCCCTTCCCCCGCCAGTTCCTTGGACAAGCCCAGGGTGAAGGTGTCCAGCGCGCCCTTGGAAGCGGCATAGTCGACATATTCGCCGGGCGAGCCCAGGCGTGCAGCCACCGATGACACATTGACGATATTTCCGCCCTGCCCGCCGTAGCGCGGCGACATGCGCAGCACCGCATGTTTGGCGCACAGGATCGGCCCCAGCACGTTGGTCTTTAGGGTGTGCATGATGCGCAGGTCGGTCAACTCGTCGACCCGCGACTTCAGCCCCACGGTGCCAGCATTGTTGACCAGCGCCGTCACCGGCCCCAGTTGTTCATCGACGTCAAGAAACAGGCGAATGATTTCTTCTTCGTCACTGACATCGGCACGCACGGCAATGGCCTTGGCACCGAGGGCGCGAACCTGTGCCAGCACCTCATGGGCGGCGGCATCATCGGTCAGGTAGTTAATGCAAATCCGATAACCCTGCCTGGCAGCCAGCAAGGCAGTGGCAGCGCCTATACCGCGGCTGCCGCCGGTGATCACGATGACTTTATCCATAAATACGTGTTCCCCTTACACCGATCCAAATCTGGCTGCCAGAATAACCGCGAAGGCGCGGTTTTGTCAGGTCGCCGTCTTGTTGTCTGGCTCGACGGGCCTGGCACTGTGGATATCCGCCATAAACTGTTCCGCCGGCAAGGGCTCGCCCAGTAGAAAACCCTGCAGGGCGTCACAGCCAAGGGTAGTCAAAAAGCTTTGCTGGGTATCGGTCTCCACCCCTTCGGCAACGATGCGCAAACCCAGGGCCTGGCCCAGCGCGACAATGGCCGAGACAATCGCCGCATCGTCGCTGTCGTGCTCCAGGTCGCGCACAAAGCCGCGGTCGATCTTCAGTTCATTGGCGGGCAGGCGCTTGAGGTACATCAGGCTGGAGTAGCCGGTACCAAAGTCATCGATGGACAGGTCCACGCCCATTTGCGACAAGCGCTGCAACACCACCATGCTCGCGTCGGCATCGCTCATGGCGGTGGTTTCGGTGATTTCCAGGGTCAAGCTGTTGGCGGGCAACTGATGGCGCTCCAGCGCGGCGACCACGCTGTCGACCAGGCCGGAATAACAGAACTGCAATGCCGACAGATTGACCGCAATGCGCCAGTGGCTATAGCCCTGGTCGAACCAGGCGCGCATCTGCCGGCACGCTTCATTGAGCACCCAGTCGCCGATGGGGATGATCAGGCCGGTTTTTTCCGCCAGGTCGATAAAGTGTTCCGGCAGCAGCAACCCCTGCTGCGGGTGCTCCCAGCGCAACAGCGCTTCAGCCCCCACCGGCTGGCTGTTGCTGGCGTCGAACTTGGGCTGGTAATGCAGACGAAACTGCTGCAGCTCCAGGGCCTGGCGCAAGTCCTGCAGCAGTTGCAATTGCTTGCGCGCATTGGTGTTCATCGAGGCGTCGAAAAAGCTGTAGCCGTTCTTGCCGGTGCCCTTGGCGTGGTACATCGCCGCGTCGGCGTTCATCAGCAGCTCCTCGGCGGTCAAGCCATTGCCGGGGTACAGCGCGATGCCGACACTGGCGGAAATCAGCAACTCATGCTCATCGACGCGAAACGCCCGGGACAGCAGGCTGACCTGACGCGCCGCCACTTGCGGGGCATCGTCAGGCTCAAGCAGGCGCACCAGCAGCACGAATTCGTCACCGCCAATGCGCGCCAGGGTGTCCTGGCTGCGCAGCTGCTCGCGCAAGCGCAAGGCGACCTCGCGCAGCAGGCGGTCGCCCAGGTGATGACCAAAAGCATCGTTGACCGGTTTGAAGCCATCGAGGTCGATAAACATCAGCGAAAAACAGCCGCCCTGCTCCGCCACCTTGTTCATCGCCTGGCCGATGCGGTCGGCCAGCAGGATGCGATTGGGCAGCCCGGTGAGGGTGTCGTGCAGCGCCAACTGGGTCAGTTCTTCGTTGGCCAGGGTCAGGGAATCTGCCAGGGCGGCAGTACGCGCATCGAGGCGGGCATCGAAAATCGAGGTCAGCAAGGCGATCACCAGTACCGCCAGGCTGGACACCAGCACCAGATTGTCCAGGCCGTTTCCGCTCAAGCCGTCGATGGCGGCACCGCAAAAACTGCCGATGGGAAAATTGGCAGCGGCCATGCCGGTGTAGTGCATGCCGACAATCGCCAGGCCCATGATCACCGCAGCGCCACCGCGCATCAGCCGTACATAGGGGGTTTGCCTGCGCAAGCGAAAGGCGATCGCCAATGCGGCCGCCGAAGCCCCCACGGCAATCACCAGCGACAGGCCGAACAGCGTCGGGTCGTAGTCGATACCCGGCTGCATGCGCAACGCGGCCATGCCGCTGTAATGCATGGCACTGATCCCTGCGCCCATGATCAGGGCACCGAACAGCAACTGCAGGGCCGGCAACCGTGGCTGACTGACCAGCCACAAGGCAAAACCCGAAGACAAAATGGCTACCAGCAACGACCACAGGGTCAGCCCCAGGTCGTAGCCCAGTTCAAGGGGCAACTGCAGGGCGAGCATGCCGATAAAGTGCATCGACCACACGCCAAAGCCCATTGCCAGCGCTCCGCCGCCGATCCACAGATACACGGTACGCCCCCGCGCCGTGGCGATGCGACCGCTAAGGTCAAGGGCGGTGTACGACGCCAGGATGGCGACACACAGGGAAATCAGAACCAGCGCGGGGGAGTAACTAGCAGAAACCATGGGCCTTCTCGTGAACAGATGCCGAACAGCGTCCATGCCCGGTAAAGAAGCGCAATTGTACTGCTTCCCTGCTTTTACGCACCTATCCGCGCGACTAAATCCTTAAGCCCCATGCCCTCCCTGTGGGAGCCGGGCTTGCCCGCGATGACAGCGCTGCGGTATGCCTGATTGACCGTATCGCCTCAATCGCGAGCAAGCCTGCTCCCACAAGATCGGCGCAATTTCTGTGGGAGCCGGGCTTGCCCGCGATGACAGCGCTGCGGTATGCCTGACTGACCCCATCGCCTGAATCGCGGGCAAGCCCGCTCCCACAAGGTCGGCGCAATGCCTGTGGGAGCCGGGCTTGCCCGCGATGGCCGCACCGCGGTATGTCTGACTGACCGCGGCGCCTCAATCGCGGGCAAGCCCGCTCCCACAAAGAAACTGCTCCCCCTGCCTTCAGTTCAACTCAAACAACCCTGCTGCCCCCATGCCGCCGCCGATGCACATGGCAACCACCACAAACCGCGCGCCACGGCGGCGACCTTCAAGCAGGCTGTGGCCCACCATTCGCGCACCCGACATGCCGAACGGGTGACCGATGGCAATCGCCCCGCCATTAACGTTCAGTCGGTCATTGGGAATCTGCAGAAAGTCACGGCAATGCACCACCTGGCAGGCGAACGCTTCGTTGATTTCCCACAGGTCAATATCCGACACCGTCAGGCCAAAGCGCTTGAGCAACTTGGGAATCGCATACACCGGGCCAATGCCCATTTCTTCCGGCGCGCAGCCACTCACGGCAATCCCGCGATACACACCCAGGGCTTCGATTCCACGTTGTCTGGCTTCGCCACGGCTCATCAGCAAGACCGCAGCGGCGCCATCGGAAAACTGCGAGGCGTTGCCTGCCGTAATGAACTCACCCTGTTCAATCCACTTGCCGTCTTTCCACACCGGCTTGAGGCTCGACAGATCTTCAAGGGTGGTGGAGGGACGGTTGCACTCGTCACGGTCCGCGATTACCTCCTGATGACCGCTGGGCTTGCCTTCCTTGTCAAAGCACAGCTTGCGCGCTGCCAGTGGCACGATCTCATCGGCAAACAGGCCTTCAGCCTGGGCCGCGGCCGTGCGCTGCTGGCTCTGCAGAGCATACTGATCCTGCACTTCGCGGCTGATGTTGTAGCGCCGGGAGACGATTTCGGCGGTTTCGAGCATCGGGATATACGCCGTCGGCATGCACTCAAGCACGGCCTCAGACTGGGCGCGGTAAGTGTTTTTGTACTTGTTCTGGGTCAGCGATAGCGACTCCACGCCACCGGCTACGGCTATCTTCATTTCGCCGGTCATGATGCCGTTGGCTGCCACGCCGATACTCATCAGGCCCGAAGCGCACATGCGATCGAGCGCCATGCCCGGCACGGTATCGGGCAAGCCGCCGGTATAGGCACACAGGCGCCCGATATTGTAGCTCTGGGTGCCCTGCTGGGCAGCGGCGCCCATGATCACGTCTTCCACCGAGCCCGGCTCGATACCCGCGCGCTCGACGACGGCACGCACCACATGGCCGCCCAGCACCGGCGCTTCGGTATCGTTGAACGAGCCACGGAAGGACTTTGTCAGGGCCGTGCGGGCGGTGGATACGATCACAACGTCATTCAAATTCATATTCAAGGCTCACTGTTCAAGAGGGTTGAAGGTGTAGCGACTGATGGTGTCCACCACACAGCCGGGGCGTTCGCTGCCTTCGATTTCGACGCTCATGCGCACCACTGCCTGCACGGCCTGGCCCAGTGTTTCGACCCGCATCACCTGGCCATGGCCGCGAATTCGCGAACCGACCTTGACCGCTGCCGGGAAGCGCAGCCGGTCAGTGCCACAGTTGACGCCCATGGCCAGGTTTTCGAACTGCATCAGTTGCGGCATAAACAGATTGGCCAACGCCAGAGTCAGGTAGCCGTGGGCGATGCAGGCACCGAACGGCCCGCTGGCGGCGCGCTCAGGGTCGACATGGATCCACTGATGATCGCCGGTGGCCTCGGCAAACAGGTTGATCCGCTCCTGGGTCAGCAACAACCAGTCGGTGCGCCCCAGATCCATGCCCTCGGCCGCCAGCAACTGCGCGGCACTGCTGAAAGTCGTGCTCATACTCTGTGCCTCACGCTTGTTGCGAGCTGACAGGCAGCACTTCGCCGACCATATACGAGGCGTAGTCACTGGCCAGAAACACCATGACATTGGCCACTTCCCAGACTTCGGCGGCGCGACCAAAGGCTTCGCGGCTGGTGAGCTGGTCGAGCAACTCGCTGCTGGCGGCTTTTTTCAGGAAGTCATGCAGGGCAATCGACGGCGCGACGGCGTTGATCCGTACACCGCTTTCGGCAGCTTCCAGGGCGCTGCAACGGGTCAGGGCCATGACCCCCGCCTTGGCGGCGGCGTAATGGGCCTGCTCCTTTTGCGCACGCCAGCCCAATACCGAGGCGTTGTTGACGATGGCCCCGGCACCTCGGCGCTCCATATGCGGGAGCATGGCGCGGGTCATGCGCATGGTGCCGGTGAGGGTGATATCCAGCACCGACGACCACTGCTCATCCGTCATCTCGGTCAGGCGCACCTGCCCGCCAAGCCCGGCGTTGTTGATCAGCACATCGACACCGCCCAGCGCATCTTCAGCAGCTGCGATCAGGGCTTGCACATCGGCTTCGACGGTGACGTTGCACAGCTGGCCGTAGACCGCCTGCAAGCCGGTTTCAGCCTTGAGCCGCTCGACGGCTTCTTCGAGGCGGCGTGGGTGGATATCGGAAATCATCAGGGCGCGGCAGCCCTCTTCGGCGCAGCGCTTGGCGGCGGCGTAACCGATACCGGCGCCGGCTGCGGCGGTGATCAAAATCGACTTGCCCGCCAGCAACTGGTGGCCGGGAACATAAGGGGGTGCTTGTCTCATGGTTGAATGCTCTTTTTTAATCAAAAATCAAAAGCCCCTCACCCTAACCCTCTCCCAAGGGAGAGGGGACTGACCGCACGCGGTTTCGAGAACACCACAAATCAGCCCCCTCTCCCTCCGGGAGAGGGTTGGGGTGAGGGCCAGCGCTATCAGCTACCCCACACCCGCTGCGGCGCAGGTGCTTCAGCCAGGATCTGGCCCAGGGCAACGCCCACCTCTTCAGGCTGCCATTGCGCGCCCTTGTCGCGGGTCACCCCGGTGCGCCAGCCATCGCCCAGGGACAATCGCCCACCCTGGCTTTCGATGATCTGCCCACTCACCTCCCCCGACAATTCACTGCCCAGCCACACCACCAGCGGTGCGACGTTTTCCGGAGCCCAGGCATCAAAGCCGCCGTCTTCAGGTTTTTTCACCATGTCCGGCATCGCACTCTCAGTCATCGAAGTACGCGCCGCCGGGGCCAGGGCATTGGCGGTCACGCCGTAGCGCGCCAGCTCGGCTGCCTGGACCAGGGTCAGTGCGGCAATCCCGCCTTTGGCCGCGCTGTAATTGGACTGCCCCACCGAACCCTGCAGGCCCGCGCCGGAGCTGGTATTGATGATGCGCGCCGCCACCGGTTTACCCGCCTTGGCCAGGTCGCGCCAGCGTTTACCGAGGATATTGGCCAGGCAAAAATGCCCCTTCAAGTGCACACGCATCACCGCATCCCAGTCCTCTTCACCCAGGCTGATAAACATGCGGTCGCGCAAGATCCCGGCGTTGTTGACCAGCACATGTACTTCGCCAAACGCCGCCAGCGCAGCGTCGACGATGTGCTGCGCCGTGGCGAGGGTGGTGATGTCATCGGCATTGGCGATGGCCTGCCCGCCCGCCTCGCGTATTTCGGCCACCACCTCTTCTGCGGCTTCGCGACGAATGTCGTTGACCACCACATTGGCGCCCTGCCCGGCGAACGCCAGCGCGTAGGCGCGGCCCAAACCGCCGCCCGCGCCGGTAATGATGACGGTACGTCCTGCACAAATTGCCATGTCGTTACTCCTAGAGGCGCTCAATAATCGTCACGTTGGCTTGTCCGCCGCCTTCGCACATGGTCTGCAAACCATAGCGGCCACCGCTGTGCTCAAGCTGGTTGAGCAGGCTGGTCATCAACCGCGCGCCGCTGGCCCCCAGCGGATGGCCGAGGGCAATCGCGCCGCCGTTGGCGTTGGTGCGGGCCGGGTCGAAATCCAGCTCCTTGGCCCAGGCCATGACCACCGAGGCAAAGGCTTCGTTGATCTCGACCAGGTCAATGTCCTGCATGCCCATGCCGGCTTTTTTCAGCGCGGCACGGGTGGCGGCGATCGGTGCGGTGAGGTGCCAGATCGGGTCGTCGCCGAGCACCGAGAGGTGATGGATCCGCGCCCGTGGCGTGAGGTTGTAGCGCTTGAGCGCAGCCTCGGAGACCACCAGCAAGGCGGCCGAGGCATCGCAGGTCTGGCTGGATACCGCAGCGGTGATCGACGCAAACTCGGCAAACACCGGCTCCAGCTCGGCCATTTTCGCCAGGCTGGTATGGCGCGGTGTTTCGTCGTCCCGCAGCCCTTCACAGGGCACGATTTCGTTGACGAAACGACCGGCGGCCATGGCGGCCAGCGCCCGACGATGGCTCTCCAGGGCATAGGCTTCCATGTCCTGGCGGCTGATATTCCAGTGGTCGGCAATACGTTGGGCGGCATAGAACTGGTTGACCGGCTGCTCGCCAAAACGCGCTTTCCAGCCCTTGCTGCCGGAGAACGGATCGGCAAAACCCAGCGGCTGACCGGCCAGCATCGCCGAGGAAATCGGAATCTGGGTCATGGTCTGCACGCCGCCCACAGCAATCACATCCTGAGTGCCACTCATCACCGCCTGTGCGGCGAAGTGCAGCGCCTGTTGTGATGAACCGCACTGGCGGTCGATGGTTGTGCCGGGCACGTTCAGCGGCAAACCGGCGGCCAGCCAGCTGGTACGGGCGATATCACCGGCCTGGGAGCCGATGGTGTCGACACACCCAAAAATCACGTCGTCATATTCGTCGGCCGGAATTGCGTTGCGCTCCACCAGTGCCTTGAGCACATGGGCGCCGAGGTCGATGGCATGCACATGGGCCAGGCCGCCCTTGCGTTTGCCGGTGGGGCTGCGCAATGCATCAACAATATAGGCTTCAGGCATCGGTCAATCCTCAAACGTGTAACCGCAGCCCAAAGGCGCCGCGCCACTTAATACATACTCGGCCACACGGGTCTTGTGCAGCGCGCGGTCGCCCCAGGCGTTGTCCAGCGCCCAGGCGCGTTTCATAAACATTTGCAGGTCGACTTCCCAGGTGTAACCCATCGCGCCGTGCACCTGGATGCCGTGGCGGGCCGCCAGCCAACTGGCTTCACAACTGGCCAGGCGTGCCTGGGATACCCACACCGCGGCATTCGGCTCGTTGTGCGCCAGGGCATAAGCGGCGCGATACAGCACCGGCTTGGCGAACTCCAGCGCCGTGGCGACATCGGCCAGGTGGTGCTTGACCGCTTGAAAGCTGCCGATGGGCTTGCCAAATTGTTTGCGTTGCGCGGCGTAATCCACCGACAGATCGAGCATGCGCTGGGCCAGCCCGAGCAACTGCCCGGCCACCGACAGCGCGCCACGATTCAGGGTTTGCACCCACAGTTCACGGCCCCGCTCGCCCTGCGCCACCAGGGTGGCCGCAGCGGGTTGCCAACTTATCTGCGCCAGGCGCCGCGAGGCATCGATGCTGGCGTGGTTTTGCACATCCACCTGGCTGCGCGGCACGGCGTGGACTTCATCGCCATGGGCCAGCAGCAGCAAGTCAGCGTGGGCGGCATCAGCCACCAACGGATTGACCGGGTGCCCGATGGCCACCCGCAAACTGCCGTCGGCAATGCGCTCCAGCCATTCGCCGCGCCGGGCAACGCTGTCATCCAGCCCGGCAATCAGGGCGCTGGCCACATAGGCGGTGTCAGCCAGCGAGTCAGGAATGGCGTAGTAACCCAACTCCTGGGTCATCAGAGCCCAGGCCACATCATCCATGCCCAGGCCGCCAAAGGCCTCGGGGATCGACAGCGCGGTGAGGCCCTGCTCGGCAATCTTGTTGCGCAGATCCGGGGAGCGGCCGACATCGGTTTCCCAGATTTCACGGAGCATCTCGGGGGCGGCTTCGGTCATCAGAAAACGGCTGATGGCCTCGCGGAAGGTGATCTGGTCTTCGGTAAAGGTAAAGTCCATGCCCGGCCTCACTTCGGCAGACCGAGCATGCGCTCGGCAATGATATTGCGCTGGATCTCGTTGGTGCCGGCGTAGATGGGCCCGGCCTGGGCAAACAGAAAGCCCTCCAGCCAGTCGTGACCATCCGCCGATTTACCGGTCAGTTCGCCACTGGCGCCGAGAATGCGCATGGCGGTTTCGTGCATGCGCAAATCCAGCTCCGACCAGAAAATCTTGTTGGTGCTCGACTCGGCGCCAATCTGCGCACCCTGACTCAAACGCCCCACGGTGTGGTAGGAAGACAGGGCGTACGCCTGCGCATCCATCCAGGCCTTGCACACCGCATCGCCCAGGCTCGGGTCGCGGTCGGCGCTGGCGCGGTTGGCCTGATACAGCTCCACCAGCTTGCGCGCCGTGTACTGAAAGCGCGCCGGCGATCGCAGCAGCAAACCGCGTTCGAAACCGGCAGTGGCCATTGCTACATGCCAGCCCTGCCCTTCGTCACCGATACGGTTTTCCAGCGGTATACGCACGTCGTCGAAGAACACTTCGGCAAACGCATCCTTGCCGTTCAAGGCCTTGATCGGACGTACCGTGACCCCCGGCGCGTTGAGCGGCACCATCACAAAGGACAGGCCGTGGTGACGGCTTGAACCAGGGTCGCTGCGGAACAGGCCGAACAGCCAGTCGGCAAAAATCGCCCGTGTCGACCAGGTTTTCTGACCGTTAAGCACATAGCTGTCACCGTCACGGCTGGCCTTGCTGGTGATCGCTGCCATATCGGAACCGGCGTTGGGTTCCGACCAGCCCTGGGCCCACATGTCGGCACTGGCCGCCATGCGTGGCAAGAAACGTTTTTTCTGCGCCTCGGTACCGAACTCCATCAAGGTCGGGCCCAGCAACAGCTGGCCGTTCTGATTGACCCGCATCGGCGCGCCGGCACCGTAATATTCTTCTTCGAAAATCAGCCACTCGATCAGATCGCAGCCGCGCCCGCCCAGCTCGGTAGGCCACATGACCATCGACAGCCGGCTTTCGAACAGCTTGGCTTCCCACTGGCGGTGCTGTTCGAATCCTTCACGGGTGTCGTAGCTGGCCAGCGGCGTGGCCGGCAGGTTGTCCGCCAGCCATTGGCGCACCTCCTGACGGAAAGCTTTCTGCTTGGGGGAGTAAGTCAGATCCATCTTCAACTCCTCAGAACGTGGCGTCGCGTTTTTCAACGAACGCGCGGCGGGTTTCAGCGGAGTCCGCGCAGTTGTAGGCCTGCAGCGTAAAACCCTGCTCCCAGCGATATTTGTCTTCCAGGTTGCCGTCTTCGATACCGTTGAGCGCCTCCTTGGCGATACGGATCATCTCCGGGCTTTTACTGGCGATCTTGCGGGCGATTTCCAGGGCGGTTTCGCGCAGTTGCTCGCGGGGCACCACGCGCTCGATAAAGCCGTACTGCTGGGCGTCTACGGCGCTGATTTTGTCGCCGGTCAGGAACAGGTAACGGACTTTTTGCACCGGGAACAAACGCTGCAAGTGCGCTCCGCCGCCCATCGCGCCACGGTCCACTTCCGGCAGGGCAAACGTTGCGCAGTCGGAGGCCACGACGATATCCGCTGCGCCGGTAATGCCGATTCCGCCACCCAGTACAAAACCATGTACTGCAACAATCACCGGCACCGGGTTGCGATGCACCGCCTTGAAGGTGGCGTAGTTACCGGCGTTGACGGTCACGATGCGCTCGGGGTGGGCGTCCAGCTCCTTGATATCGACCCCGGCACAAAAACCACGACCCTCGGAGCGGATCACGATGACGCGCACTTGCGGGTTCTGGCCCAGGGCTTCGAGGGTATGCGCCAGGTCCAGCCATTCCTGGCTGTCGAGGGCATTGACCGGTGGCCGGTCGATCACCAGCTCAGCGACGCCTGCGTCGATGCTGGTGTGAAATGCGGTATGAGTTGCGCTGTTCACAGGTGCTCCCGGGTTGGCAAAGGCATGGGAGCAGTATGGGAATGCGCTGCGGCGCGATCATCGTCCGTTGAGACTAACGCGAGTGCAGCCGCTGACGCACCGGGTGGCACCGGTTCATCAGCGGCCGCGAGGCGTCATGTGCTGCCTTACTCAAACCCGGACGGGCCGTCAACGATGGCTTTGGCGGTGTTATTGAGCAAGTCATGCACTCGCTGGATCTCGGCCGGGCTCCAGAGCCCCTGATGCAATTGCAGGGCATGACGCAGGTTATGCACGGCCTCGTGGATTTCTTCGGGCCGGCCCTGGCTGCGCAGCGAGCGCCTGCTGACATCGATGCGCATGCGCACCCCATTGAGGGCAACGTGTTGCTGGGTCAAATAAGTGCATCCAGCCTCAGTAATGCTGTAGCACTTTTTCTCCCCTTCCATGCAGGCCACAACCAGATGGCCGGCCTCCAGAAACGCCATTGTTGGATAAATTACCCCCGGGCTGGGGCTGTAGGCGCCATCGAAAAGAGCCTCAACTTGCTGGATCAAGTCATAACCGTGGCGCGGTTGATCGCGTACCATCGACAGCAACAACAACTTCAAGTCACCGGCGGCAAAAACCCTCGGGTTCCGGCTGCCGCGCTCGCGCACTGAGCGCTTTTCCATTCCCTCGCCAAAATCGTTCTCACGTGGATACTTATATTGGCCACTCATGTTCGCACTCCATTTCATTCAACAGAGCCCACGTTAAAACACAACTTAATTTTCAACTCAAGCCATTAACACAACCCTGACAAAAATACAGTTACACACTAATAAAAAATACAACACACCCCGTAACTACGACACAACTAAACTTCTATTAATGATATAACTTACTTACCCACCCCGCATCACAACCATCCCCCCATACGCACGCACAACAAAATACAGCCAGGCACGCCTGCCGAAAATTTTATATCTAATAATTTCACAACCGGAAAACAGCCCAAATCCAAATATCAGATATATCGCTCTAGTCATGTCTGAAAAAGACTACAAAAGCTTGGGGCTATGACTACTTACCTGTCCATTATTTTCCTTTAATCTGATTTGGCGCTACAAACGGAGTTTAGAGATTTCGCTCTCGTCCCGTATAAAGCTGAAAGCCTCACCCTCACTGAGAGTCTTATTGACCTACTGGTACTTAAATTATGTTCAAAAGCAAAATCGCTGTAATTCTTGGCACCCTGATCATTGGTACATCGACGGCAAGCATGGCAGTTGCCAACACCTCTTCAACCTCAATCAACATCAGCGCAATCGTTCCAAGCACCGAGTTTCAAGCACTGCCAACCAATCCAAACTTCGGACAAGCAGAAGTGCTGGCTTACAACCCGACCAACTCCAGCCTGGGAGGCCTGAGCCAGCGTTACACATACAAAAGCACGACGGGCGCGATCAAGGCTTTTATTGAGGGCGGCGCCTCAAATCTCTACAACGGCAACAGCGCTCAAAATATTCCGCTAACCACCAAATTCAATAACGTAGTCCTGACTGGCACTACTCAGGAAGTAGTGGAGCAAACCCTTGCCAATAGCGGGGGATCAGCCGACCTGACAATTAGCCCTGGTCCTATTCCAAGCGGCGCTTCAGGTAATTATGACGCGTCATTCACTGTGATTTTTGAAAGCACGGCACCATAACAATTCGGCTATGGCCCTTTGATTCGGTAGCACTTGGTGCCCGTTCAGTGCACTCGCTGAACGGGCACCACAAATAAACTATTGGTTTGATAGCAGAGTATGGTGAACATGTTCCCGATGACATGCATCGCGGCAACACTTGCTTCATTGATGTGTTTTGCGACTCTTGCAGTGGCTGCAGGCAACAGCATCACGCCTAAACGTTTGCTGGAGCAGGCCAAGGGGCTGCCGGCAGACTTTGAAGAGCATCTTTTCGATGTGCCGCTGGCCGTACAAGTGGAGCGTGACAGTCAACTGGTCGGAGAAGCCCTTATTGTGCTGTCACGGGATGACCGTATCACGCTGCTCGAGTTCACGGACTACAACGAAAGCCAGATATCCCCCAATGAACGGGACATATGGGCGGATCATCTCAAACAGGGTACCCCGCTGGGGGCCTGCACGAGCAAATGCCCCGAACAGTTGCTTGCCATTCACTACAACCTTGAGAACTCAATGGTCTCGTTGCTGACCGAAAAAGCCGAACAACAATTCCAGCAAAGCCAATACTACGACCTGCCCATCGATGGCAGCACCGGATTGATCCTGCGTAACCAGTTGAACCTCACCGGTGGCCAGCAGGAATACCTGGGCGGCCGTTATGGTCTGGAGGCCAGCAGCAGCCTGGGAAAATGGACCCAGACACTCAACCTGCAACTGAATCGCATCGGCGGCCCGCAAGAGAACCAGATCAGGCACGCAGTGTATTCGGCCTACACCCAGCGCGAACTGCCAGGCAGCTTCCTGCGCCTGGGTTACTTTATCCCCGGGTCAGAAGGCCTGACCCGCCAGATCCGCACACTCGGGGACAACCCTGATACGGCGTTTGGCGTGATGTACGGCAGCTCAGACAGCTTGAGCATTACTCTGCCCAAACCCAGCATCTACCCCATTTATGTCACGCCCAACCGGCAGGCGACGGCGCAAATCTATCGTAACGGCGTGTTGATCAACACCCAACCGGTCGCTGCTGGCTTGCAAAGTCTGGACACCCGCCCCCTGCCAGGCGGGATCTACGAAGTGCAAGTGCGCCTGGTCGAGGATGACCAGGTCAGCAGTACCACCACGGAATTGGTGTACAAGCCGAGCAACTGGCGCAACCTCGACAACCCCTGGCGCTATAACCTGTTTGCCGGCCGTGAGAGTACGTTGCTGAGCAACTGGGACGATAAGGCCAGCGGCGAGATGACCGCCGGCGGCGCCGTTAATTACCTGCTGCATCCGCGCGTGGTACTGGGTGTCTCAGGGCGCCAGGTCAAGGGTAACGTGCAATGGGGTACCTCCATTGACTGGACGCTGAGCGGCGCTGTCGGCTTTTACGCCAACCTCTACCAGACCAAAAACCACGGCACGGGTGTCGACCTCAACAGCCAATATAACTATGGCACGGGCAGCATCATCTTCACGCACAACCGCAGTTGGCTCGATACCCGCGACACCTATGAAACGCTGCCGGATGGCACCTATCTGCGCCCAAAGACGGCTTATTTGGGGCAGGTCAGCCGCTCTTCGGCGTCCTTGAACCATCGCTTCGGGGTCAGAAACACCTTCAGCGCGCGTCTGTCCCATAGCGATGGTTACACACAAGGATACGGCCTGGATCTAGGTTGGACGCAAATGACCCATCTGTTTGGCAGCGATGGCAACTGGCGTTTGTCGGTATTTGACCGCCCGGCTAGCCTCAGCAGCGCCAACACGCGAAACCGTGGCTTCGACCTCAGTTTCAGCCTTGCCCTCGGCGGGCCGGGCGAGCGCTGGTCAGCCAGCCTGGGCTCGCGTACCAGCCGCGACGGTGAACGCAACAACAACGCTTCACTCAGCTACAGCAAGGACCTCAAGGACCATACCCTGCAAAGCGTGGCAGCTACGGCTAACATCGATGCGTATGGCATAGGGCTCAACGGGCGCACCAGCTTCCAGCTCGATGCCTTTGGCGGCGACCTGTTCCTGCAACGTTCCTCCTACAACGGCAACTTCAGTGGCGGCCTGAACCTGGACAGCACCGTGGCCTTGAGCGGCTCAAAACTGGCCATGACCAGCCAGCCCGGGGGCCAGGGGGCCGGTCTGATCGTTGATGTGGAGTCCGATGTCGCCGATATCGACCTGCGCGCCGATGACCTGAGCGGCAGCAGTACGGTACTGCGCCCGGGCCGCAATTTTATCCCCATTACCGCCTACAAGAACAGTTCGGTCAGCTTCGACTTCCAGGGCACCGACGTCCCTGCTGCTGCCATCCAGCCACCGCGCACGCGCTATCATCTTAATAAGGGCGGCGTGGGCTATCGCAAGATTAATGTGGCCAAAACCGTCACCGTGCTTGGGCGCCTGCTGGACCCGCAGGGCAAACCGCTCAAGGGCCATCACATCATCAACCATGCCAGCCGTGGGGTCAGTGAAGTGGACGGGTTCTTCTCGATGGAAATGAACGCTGGAGCGCCCACGCTCGAAGTGCGCAAGGGCGAAGCATTGCTCTGCCAACTGGCAATCGACATGAGCACAACAGCAATGCAGGCCAACGTTCTGGAAATTGGCGACGTGCGCTGCATCCCCGAGACGCTGACCAGGTCGGTCACGGGTGACAACGTAGCAGGCTTGTAGGCGACAACGGGTTAGTAGCGCTGGGGTTGCAACAGTTCATCGGGTTCAGAAATTCAATGCTGCCAGGCAGCAAACACAAAGCGGGAAACAACCATGAAACTTGTCATTACGTTATTGGGCCTGTGCCTTTACTCACTGGGCGCAATGGCGAGCCCCAACATCAACATCGGAAGCGTTTTCGACTATATGGACGCCGGGCACAGCTCGTATTTAAAGCGGGTGTACAACGGTGGCAGCAGCACGGCGTTTGTGCGTATTTCAATTCTGGAAATCGTCTACAAGCCGGACGGCACACACGAAGAAGTGCCGCTCAATAGCAAGGGCAACTCCCCCACACGCGATGGCTTGATCGCCAGCCCGGCCCGCCTGATCGTGCCAGCCAAGGGCAATCAGGGCACACGACTGTTGTTCAAGGGCACCCGCGACAAAGAGCGCTATTACCGGGTTCGTTTTGTGCCCGTAGTGCCTGAAAAGGAAGATCAGTTCGCCATCAGCGAGGGTGAAGTCAGTGAGTACAAAAAAAGCCTGTCGGCCGGCGTCAATGTGATGGCTGGCTACGGCACGATTTTTATCGTCAGACCTTCAAACGCCAGGTTTGATACCCGAATAGAAGACACCCCGCTGCAGTATACCCTGCGCAACAACGGCAACACGGTGGTGGTGCTCGAAGCGTTCAAGGACTGCTCGCTCAAGGATGCACAGGACTGCAAACCCGTCACCTTGCATCATGTCCTGCCCGGCCGCTTCATGACATTTACCAAAGAGGCAGACCGCCACTATCGCTTCAATCTGATAGAGGGCCATGTTAAGAAAAACATCGAGGTACAAGGCCGATGAAACTGCTCGCCAAGCTCACCCTGAGCTATGCACTGGCGGCTGGGTTACTGGCGACTCATTACACAGCGCATGCCGTGCGCGAAGTGCATGATTTTGAGGTCACGGTATCTATCCCGACCCAGGAGTTCTATGCCCTGCCTGCTGACCCGGGTTTTCTTGAGCGTGAACATCAAATGGGCTGGAATCCACAGCATTTGGACCTTGTACCGATCAAGGCATTCTTCGACGTACTCAGCAGCGGTGGCGCTATAACCGCACGGTTGGGCTACGAGCCAAAGCTGTCCAGTACCAAGTTCGAGATCCCGCTACAGGTCAAGCTCAACAACCAGCTGTTGACCCTGACCGATAGCGTCATCGCCAATGATCAGCAAGCGCGCTACGGTCTGCGGGTGCCATTGCGCATTGATGCCGTCAAACCGGCTCAAGGGTACGAGGCGGGCAAGTATTACGGCAATGTCCTGATCCTGTTCGAGACCCTGGCGCCTTGATCGACCGGCAAGGCGACAGCACAAGCCCTCAAAGGGACTAGTCCGAGTCAGGGATTGCACCCATGCAGCACGCTTTCATGCTGGCGGCATGATCCGTAATCCTGCGAGGAGCGCCGCCCTATGGAGCTTGCCCTGTCTGACGAGCAGCGAATGATTCAAGCGTCTGCCGAACGCTTTCTGGCCCAGGTGGCCAGTTCCGCCGAAGTGCGTGCGGCCATGGCCAGCGAACAGGGTTACAACCCGGCTACCTGGGCGCGCATTGCAGGTGAGCTGTACTGGCCTGCTCTGGCCATCCCCGAGGCCTATGGTGGCCTGGGGCTGAGCTTTGTCGAAGTGTGCCTGCTGCAGGAACAATTGGGCCGGCGCTTGCTGCCTTCGGCGTTCTACGCCACCTGCTGCCTCGCCCTGCCCGCGTTGTTGCTGAGCCGCAACGAACCCCTCAAGGCACATTGGCTGCCATTGATTGCGGCGGGTGAAGTGACAGCCAGCCTGGCTTACGCCAGCGCTCCACGCTGGGATGACACCGCCGTGCAGGTGTACGCACAAAGCTGCGCTGGCGGCTACCGGCTCAACGGTCAGTACCTGCATGTGATCGATGGGGCCGACTGCGATGTGCTGATTATCGCTGCCCGCACCCCGGGCAGTGTCGGTGAGGCTGGGATCAGGCTGTTTGCCATAGCCGCCGACACCCCCGGGGTGGAGCGTCACTCTCAACCCACTCTCGACCAGACCCGGCGCATAGCCACTGTCAGCCTCAACGATGTGCAGTTGCACGATGAACACCTGCTCAGCGAACCCGGCCAGGGTTGGCCAATGTTGCGGGACGTGCTGCGCATTGGCTGTATCGGCCTGGCCGCCGAACAGACGGGTGGCGCGCAACAGTCAATGGACATGACCCTGAGCTATATCAACGGCCGTGAGCAGTTTGGCCGGCGCATCGCCAGTTTCCAGGCCATCAAGCACCGCTGCGCCGATCTGATGCTGGCGCTGGAATGCGCGAGATCGGCCAGTTACTACGCCGCCTGCATCGCCGCTCAATGCCTGGACATCGACGGCGACCCGGCAGCGCAACAACAACTGGGCGAAGCGGCAGCCACGGCGAAGATCCACGCCAGTGAAGGTTTTTTTCACTGCGCCGCAGAGTCGATCCAGTTGCATGGCGGCGTGGGGTTTACCTGGGAATATGACCCGCACCTGTATTTCAAACGGGCCCGTGCCAGCGAACAGCTACTGGGTTCCCCCGCCTTTCACCGTGAGCAACTGGCCAAGCAGATCTTCGGAGAACTGTCATGAACATTGGATTCAGTGCGGCTGATGAACAATTCCGCCAGCAGGTGGCCCAGTGGATGCAGCAACACCTGACAGGCGATTTCGCGCCACTGCGTTTTCGCGGCGGACCGGGGGATGAAGACTTCGCCCCGGCCTTGCGCAAGGCCTGGGAGCAGGTGTTGGGCACCGGCCAATGGATTGGCGCAGGCTGGGCTGCGGAGCACGGCGGTCGCGGTTTGAGCATCAACCGCCAGGTGATCTTTTTTGAAGAGTACGCCCGCGCTGGCGGCCCCGGTCGCATGGGCCATATTGGCGAAGGGTTGGTGGGGCCAACGGTTGCGGTGTTTGGCACGCCAGAGCAGCAGCAACGGTTTTTGCCGCCGATACTGGCCGGCCAGGCTTTCTGGTGCCAGGGCTACTCAGAACCAGGGGCCGGCTCGGACCTGGGCAATATCAAGACCCGCGCCAGCTTCGACAGCGACAGCGGGCAGTGGTTGATCAGCGGGCAAAAGGTCTGGACCTCCCTGGCTCACGAAGCGGACTGGTGTTTTGTACTGGCCCGCACCGAGCCAGGCAGCGTGGGCCATCGCGGGTTGTCGTTTTTACTGGTACCCATGCAGCAAAGTGGCATACAGGTGCAGCCGATCCGGCAACTGACCGGCTCGTGTGAATTCAACGAGGTATTTTTCGATCAGGCCACCACTGCAGCCGACAACCTGATTGGCCAGCCGGGCGATGGCTGGAAAATCGCCATGGCCCTGCTGGGTTTTGAACGCGGGGTGTCGACCCTGGGCCAGCAGATGCAGTTCCAGAATGAGCTGGACGAAGTGATCCATATCGCCAAGGCCAATGGTGCGGCACAGAACCCGCTGCTGCGCCAGCGCATCGCCCAGGCCTGGAGCGGCCTACGGGTCTTGCGCTACAACTCGTTGCGCATGTTGTCAGGCGTGCAGGACGGCAGCCTGCGACCCGAGGCGACGATCTACAAGCTGGCGTGGTCGAACTGGCATGTCGAGCTGGGCAAGTTGGCAATGGACGTGTTGGGCCCTGATGCGGAACTGCTGGCGGGGGGGCCTTATGAACTGACCCGGCTGCAGGCGTTGTTTCTGTATACCCGGGCGGACACCATTTACGGCGGCAGCAGCGAAATCCAGCGCAATATCATTGCCGAACGGGCCTTGGGAATGCCGCGGGAGGCGCGGTAGACGGGCTGAGAATCAAAAGCACCCTAACCCTCTCCCGGAGGGAGAGGGAACTGACCGCGCGCGGCTTCAAAATCTCCACTGACCAGCTCCCTCTCCCTTCGGGAGAGGGTTGGGGTGAGGGCCAGGGTCAGAACGTGTACTTGCCGTTAAACGACAGGTAATCCCGATCCGCCATTGTCCGCCCCTGGGCAATATCGGCCGAACTCAGGTACGCCACATAGGTCAGCCCCATCTGGAAGTTGCCCAGGTACTTGAAATCACCGCCCAATGTCAGGCGCTTTTCAGCACGGCCCAGCCCCGAATAGGCGCTGCCATCGATATTCTGCGTCCAGGTCGCCTTGGTGGTCAGGTCCCAGCCATTGAACACATTGGGGTGATCAAAATACGCGCCGATCCCCAGCAGGCTTGAGCCCCGTGTTTGCCCGTCGTACACATACTTGTTGAAAGTCCCGTCCGTACCCGCCCCGCCACCGGTAATGGTCAGATCATCCACACCCTGGATGCGCTGGTGCACCACTTCGGTCATCAACGTGGTCTGCTGCGCCATAAACGTCGGGCCGATCATGTACACGGCATTCAAGTTGCCCTGCCACACCTGCCCGCGCGCCGGGGCACCGTTGCTCAGGTACACCGCCGCACCGTCGCGGTAGCTCAGGTCCCCGGCAAATTGCACCGAGTCCCCGGCCTTGGTGGTGAAGCTCACGCCCGTGAGCTTGATGTTGTCAAAGTAGCCCAGCTGGTAGCTCGGGCCATTGCCGCTGCCCCCCGCCTTGCTCAGCGAGGAATAGTGGGTCTGCCCGGTAAAGTCGAAAAACAGCGCCGGCACACGGTCGTGATAACGGTAATGGAACAGGCCGATCTCGGTGTTTTGCGTCAACCGGTAACGCGTGCCCAACCCCCACTCGCCGCTGTCGCCCGGCTTGACCGAGCCACCGTAGCCGACCGCTGCGCCGTTGGGCAGATTGTCGACGATGCCCGGCGCCAAGCGGAAAAACTCCGCCCCCGGGCCAAAGGTGTCGCTGCCAAAATAGTCACCCACCGGGTTGAGCTGGGTTTCTTCCCATTTGTATTGGTAGAAGCCCAGCAGGGCCAGATCCTCATTGACCGACCACGAACCCGATACCTGCCCCACCGGCAGGTAGGCATCCTTGGCTTCGGTACCTGGCACGTTGAACTTGGTCGAGTCCACCGGTGCCTGGCCCTGGCTGATGTTGGGCCAGAACAGGCTCTCGCCCCATGCCACCAGATGCCGCCCGGCCTTGAGCGACAGGTACTGGTCATCATTGACGGTAAAGTCGCCATACACATAAGCATCCAGCAGCCGCGCCTTGCTGCCGCTGAGTTTGCGTGTGTCCCGGCTGAAGTCGTTGTAGCGCCCGGTCTTGTTCACCGTGTCCGGCGAGTCGTTGTCGTTGCGCTGATGGTAGACCTCGTCATAGAAATGGCTGGCGCGCATCACCGCACCGAGGTTGTCGTGCTTGAGCATCAATTCGCCGAATACGCTGACCCGATTGTTGATCAGTGAACCGCGCTTGAAGTTGCGCGTGGCATCGTCGTAGTTGATGTTGTTGAGGTACTCATGATCCGGTTTTTCGGTACGCATCGAGGCCGTGTAGTTGACGGTCAGCGACGAGTCCAGGGTGGTGTTTTCACCCAGCTCGATGGTCGGCGCAGCCAAGGCCAGACCGCTTAGCCCCGAGAGCAAACCGGTGCCGACAAAACGCGAGTAGTGCTTGAACATGCCTTGCTCCTTGTTATTGTTGTTTTGCTCCGCCCGGCCACCTGCGCACAGGCGAGGCCCGTGGCAGACAGCGGAGTGGAGTCAGGGCGTTACTTGCCGGCCCGGCGTGCCGCTTCAGGGCCGAAGTCGCCTGCAGCAAAACCGCCTTTGTTCAGCACATAACCGTTGCGTTGTTCGTTGATCAGGTTGAAGGCCAGGTAACTGCCGGCATTCAAGTCGTGGTAAAGACCAACACCGGCCTGCCAGGTTTGCGTTTCCGGGGCGTAGAAGTAATTGACCATCGAGGTGCGCCACAGCTCGCCACGGTTGTCGTAGTTGTCACCCATGATCGGGAACCAGCTGTCTTCGTCGATATACAGCGTGCGCTTGCCATATAAATGGCGGTTGCCCGGCTTGAGCACACCTTCAAGCACCCACACGCGGTGCAGTTCGTAACGCATGTTGTCCGGGTTGATATGGCCGGGGGTGAGCATGCTCGCGTACTTGAGGTCATTGGCATGCAGGCGCGCGGTGTTGTACGGGATATACAGCTCTTTTTTGCCGACGATGTTCCAGTTGTAGCGCTGGGCAGAGCCGTTGAAGATGCGCACTTCGTCGACGGTGATCGAACCGCCGGAACCCGGGAAAGCCATGTCGAAACCGTAGCCCGGCGACTGCCGCACACGCCGCGTACCCGGGTCGTAGCGCCAGCTCTGGCGCGGTTCGGTCTTGTCGTTCCAGTACTCGGTACCGGTATTAATTTCACCCTTGTCGCGCTGTGGCAGCAGGGTTTCGTTAAGGTAGAAAGACGAGTTGCCCACCGTGTCGCCGATCTTGCCCGGTTCCAGCCCCGGTGCCATGTTGCGCGAGTGCACGCGGCCCCAGTTGATATTGCCGTCCTTGAGCACATAGGCATTGTCCGAGGTGTATTCCTCGGTCCAGGCGCGCACGGTGAACAGCGAGGCATTTTTCAGCAGCTCGATCCCGTTTTGCGGAATGGGGAATGCCACGCCGCCAGTGCGGGCCACCACCCCTTCACCATCGTCGACCAGCTTGGCGACCGAGGCGTTTTCCAGGGTGGCCTTGCATACGGTGTCAGAAAAACGAAAGTCACGATGCGCAGGGTAAACCGGCATGCGGAAGGTTTGCGGGTAGAGCTTGAACAGGGCCTTTTGCCCCTCGGACAAGTGCGCGTCGTACTGACCGAGGTTTTGCGCGGTAATCACAAACAGCGGTTTTTCATTGGGATAGGGGTCTACCGGGTGTTTGCCCGTGCCCTCGAATTTCATCCCCGGGGCCGCGCCCAGCCATTGCCCGCCAAATGCCGGGATAGTGCCTGCGGCGTTGCCCGCTTTTTCAGCGCCGACGCAGGTCAGATCCTTGCCCAGCCGGGCGATTTGATCGACCGGGGCCTGGGCCAGCGCCAGCGCACTGTAACCCTGCAATACCAGGGCGACTGACAGCCAGCCGCCCATGTGGGTGATGCGTCCCATGGAGTTCTCCTTTTTATTGGTCTTGCACATTTACGTGTGGGAGCGGGCTTGCCCGCGATTGGATCGACGTGGTCTGGCTGATACATCGCGGCGCCTGAATCGCGAGCAAGCCCGCTCCCACCTGAAACCCGGCGCCCACTCAAGCTCTGGCTGGTTGCGCAATCGTGAGCATCCCGGGCTGCACCAACGGCTTGCCCAGGTTGAACCATGCGGCCAGTGCCGGCAGCAGGAAGATCGCCCCCAGCACGTTGACCATAAACATGAAGGCCAGCAGCACGCCCATATCGGCCTGAAACTTGAGCGGCGCAAACACCCAGGTGCACACCCCCAATGACATGGTCAGCGCGGTGAAAACCGCCGCCGTGCCGCGCTGGCACATGGCCCGGTAGAACGCTTCGCGCAGGTCATGCCCCGCTGCCATTTCATGCTCGATGCGTTCGTACAGGTAGATGCCGTAGTCCACCCCGACCCCCACACCCAGCGCCATCACCGGCAACGTCGCAACCTTGAGGCCAATGCCCAGCAAGGCCATCAACGCATTGCACAGCACCGCGACAATTGCCAGGGGCACCAGAATGCACAGCACCGCGCGCACCGAACGAAAGGTCAGCAGGCAGAACAGCGCCACCGAGAAGAACAGCGCCGCCAGCATCACCAGTTCGGCCTGCTTGACCGCTTCGTTGGAGGCCGCCATAACGCCGATATTGCCCCCCGCCAGCTTGAACTCCACACCGGGCACATGGATGCTGGCGATGATACGTTTGGCCTCAGCCAGCACATGGGCCACGGTGGCGCCTTCGTGGTCGGTCAGGAACACCAGAATCTGCATTTGCTGGCAGCCGTCCGTTACCAGTCCCGAGTCCGGCGAATAGGCGTAGGCGCCCTGCTGCAAACCCTGGGCGGAACCGGGGATGGCCGCCCAGCGCGGGTTGCCTTCGTTGTTGCCGGCAATCACTTGCTTGCTCATCCCCGCCACGCTTTGCACCGATTGCACACCGGGCACTTCGCGCATCTTGAAATCGAAGGTTTCCACCGCCCGCATCACGGCCGGGTCCAGGCAGGCCTCGCTGCGATCGCGAATGGTCAGGAACACCGACAGCACATCAAGACCAATCGCGTAATTGCTGATGATTTTCTGGTTGTCCTGGTTGTAGCGCGAGTCGGCACGCAACTCCGGCGCGCCGGAACCGATATCACCGGTCGCCAGCTCACGGGCCTTGTACGCGCCGGCCACCAGCAACAACAAACTAATCGCAAATACCCAAAGTGCCGGGCCGGGCGTGGCCAGCGCCGACAGCCGCCACCACAGCGGGTGGCGTGAACGGGCAATGCGCGCCTGAGCCGTTAGCAAGCGCGGCTCCAGCGTCAGGTGGGCGATGATCAGCGGCAGCATGATTTTGTTGGTGATGATCATCAGCATCACGCCGATGCAGGCCGTAACACCCAACTCATGCACGATGGGGATATCGATCAGCATGATCACCCCGAAGCCCAGGGCGTTCATCAGCAGCGCCAGCGCGCCGGGGATAAAAATCTTGCTGAACGCCGCCTTGGCCGCACTCACGGAATCACTTCCGGCCAGTACTTCCTGCTTCCAGGCATTGGTCATCTGCACGGCATGGGACACACCGATGGAAAAGATCAGGAACGGCACCAGGATCGACATCGGGTCGATACCCAGGCCCAGCAATGGCAGCAGGCCGAGTAACCACACGACTGGCAGCAAGGCGACAAACAGCGCCACCAGGGTCAGGCGCAACGAGCGCGAGTACAGCCACAGCAACACGCCGGTGATCAGGAACGCGATGGCAAAAAAACCCATCACCGTATTGAGCCCTTCGACCACGTCACCGACCAGCTTGGCAAACCCGACGATATTGATTTCAATGTCGGCGCTGCTGTATTTGGCGCGGATATCCTCCAGGCGCTGGGCGATTTGCACATAGCTGACCGGCTGCCCGGTTTTGGGATCGATGTCCTGCAGGTCGGCGCGCACCAGCGCTGACTTCAGGTCATTGGCCAGCAAACGGCCGATCTGCCCCGAGCGCGCGGCATTGCTGCGCACCTGCTGCAAGTCGGCGGGCGTGGCGGCGTATTGCGGCGGCACCACCAGATCACCGACATAACCGTCTTCGGTGATTTCGATATAGCGCACGTTGGGCGTAAACAGCGATGTTACGCTGGGGCGACTGACCCCGGAGATATAGAACACATCGTCGGTGACGTGTTGCAGGGTTTCGAGGAATTCGGGGTTATAAATGTCCCCCTCGCCTTTCCAGTGCACGCTGACCAGCAAGCGGTTGGCACCGGTAAAAATGCGGCTGAAATCCAGAAAGTTGAGCATGTAGGCATGACGCACCGGGATCTGCTTGTTGAAGCCGGGGTCCAGCCGAACATGGGTGGCGCTGTAACCAAGGGCCAGGGTCACCAGCATAAAAAAGCCGAGCAACACTTTGCGCCGGGCCATTAATTGCTCGGCGCAGCGCTGCACAGCCGATGACAAGACAAAAGCGCCCATGCTCGCGGTCCCTCGCACACTGGTTGAAAGTGATCGCGATCATCAAACGGGGCCTGGCCTGGAACATCGTCCGTAAGGGTTAGGCTGTTTGAGGGATGGAGAGCAGGTGGGCGTTATACAAACGCCGAAAATTTTAGCCGCTGAGGAGCGCAGCGAGGCTGCGATCGGGCGCGCAGCGGCCGTGGAATCTGGTACATCGGTACTCCAGACACATCGAGTGCTCCGGGTTTACGGCCGCTTCGCAGCCGATCGCAGCCTCGCTGCACACCTCAGCGGCTACAGGCGGCTACGGGCCGTTTCACTCTTTACTGGCCTTGAACGTCAGCTCGCCCTTGGGCCATTTGGCCGCTTTGGCGGTCACCGCCTTGAGGGTTTTGCTCAGGCCTTCCTTGAGCTGGTCGTGAGCGGCGAAAATCAGCATCACGGTCTGGCCTTCCTTGAAGACGATACCTTCGCCCAGAGGGGAGCTGACATAGGCGTAATCACCAATGCCGTAGATCGTCATCTTGATATCGCGGAATTTTATATCGAGCTTGCCACCTTCACGGCTGGGCAGGACGGCAGCGCGAAAGTGGTCACCCACCTTGAGCCCAAGGCCAGGCTTGTCATCTACCACCAGCGCTTCTTCAGTGTCGATTTCAGCGATGTAAATCCCTTCGGCGTTCTGCTCGGTGACGTACACAAAACGGGATTGGAACAGTTTTACCAAACGTGCCCGCAAATCACCCAGAACAAACAACGCATGCATTTCCAGATTGCTGACTGCCAACGAAAAACCCTCGAAAACGTGAAGTGGTGCTGCCAGAACAAATAACAGGCAGCAGAATAAAGGCCTTGGCCCACTTATTTTAAAAAACCGGGTACAACAAAATCTCCTGACTGCTCGAGTCAGAAGTGGCATGTGGCATCAAGACTAAAATATACAACCGGAGCACCATTCTACCGGCTCATGCCCAAAGTTGGGTATACACATCCGCATTGCGGTCAGGGAATCGCTGATTTTTTCTTGATTGGCGCCAGCTTCCACAAGGCTTTCGTCGTTAACTGCGCCGCTGGCTGTCAACAACTGCCATACTGCCCGAAAAATCGGCCTGGCCCATGCCGCCGGGTTGTCCGGCTTCATTACCTCGAAGGGAAAGCGACACGTGACGGAATTTGATATTGGCGAATTTTTTATCCGCGGCGAGTCCAAAGAAGTCGATGGTGAGTTTCAGGCCGTGATTGTGATGCGCGCCAAGCCACCGTTGAAAACCGTGACTTACCATCAGGTCGAGAAAGACCGCTGGTTCAAGACAGCCGAGCAGGCTGAAATGGCCGCCAAGGGTTCGGCTCAGGAATTGAAACTCGCCGTGGACGCAGGCGCCCTGAACCCATCCTGAAACCCCCTTTCAAGCACGCTGGGCCCGAACCTGCATTGCGCACGCGTTGGCGCTCAGCTGCGCCAGCCAGGCAGCGCGACACTCTTCAGCTTCACTGCGGCTGGAGAACGCCGTTCCGCGCTGCTCACCGTTGACCAGCACAACCCAGCAGACCTTCTGCCCCGTGGCCCGCAACCCCTGAGGCACGCCCGTGCCGATCATCACGGCAACATCAACCCGATTGGACATGATGGTTACTCCACCTATTTAGTTAGTCACCTAACGATGTCGGCCATCTTAAAGAGTTAGGGTCGCTGGAAAAAGCTATGCCCTGCATAGCTGCATTGCATCAGCGGTAACAATGCTGCCGTTATTCGTGCTCAAGCGGGGGGCTGTTGCTCGTAGACAAAGCGCCCGCCTTCTTGCGGTATATTGAAAAACGCCTTGTCCAGCACCCCCAGGCCCTCCCCCACATTGGCATTGAAATTAGCTGACTGATGCACATAGCGCTGGCGCAGCAAGCGCTCTTGGGTCGGGGTCAGCTTTATTCCATTGGCCGGGCTGGCCAACTGCTCCTGTAACCTGGCGGCGATGGGCCTTAGCTCGGCAGGCAATGCATCCTGGGCATCGCTGAGCGCGGTAAACGGGACCCCGTGTTGCCGGGCCAGGGCATGCATAAGACGCAAGTACACCCTGGACAGATGACCACGCAGGTGGCGCTGCATAAAGACCGCCGCCTGGACCCGCTTCATTGGATCCTGGCGGGTGCCCGCCTTGTGCTCCTCGATGCGCACCTGCACACCATCATCGATTGCCTGCGGGTCGATCAGGTCCTTGTCCTGCCACAACTGCAACTGCGCCTGGGCCAGCTTCCAGGCCTGGGTCAGGCGCACGGGGGTGGAAGGGCTGACCAGATTGCTTTGCCAACGGCTCAACTGCACCTGCTCCAGCATCTCGATCGGGTAACCGCCGCCCAGATCGGCATGGGCACCTGGCAGTGCAATATCCAGCGGCCATTGAGGGGCGATGCGGGTCAGGGCAAAGTTGCGCCGGTATTCGTCCCGCGCGCACAGCTGCACCACCTGTTGCGCGCAGTCAGGCGCCAGATACAGGTTGAGCCCCGGGTTGATCTCATCGGCCACATTCCCCAGGTCCTCCAGCCCGCCCATTGCCGCGACAGTGTCGAACAGGCCAATAAATTCAATGGAACACTTGAAATCAGGAGCCAGGGCAAACTGTTGGCGCAAGGCCATGGTGCGCACCTGATTGGCAAAATGCCGGGCCGCCGCCGCACCGCGACTGAAGCCAAACAGGTCAAGTTGCAAGCGGTTCAGGGTGTTGGGCGCCAGCAAATGGACAAACCGCCCCAAGCTCTGGCTCAGCAGCGCGCTGGCCTCGTCGGCCTTGCCCAGCACCCCGGTACGGCCACGACCATAGCTAAGGCCCGGAAACGGGCTGTCGGCCGCGCCGGTGGTGGTGCCGATACCGCTGATATAGAGCGAGGTCACCGCCTGGCCATCGCTGAAGGTTGTTTGCACGGGATAGTGCTGGTGCAGGCGAGCGATATTGGTCGGGGCACCGGCATAACTGCTGCCCGGATCGACCTTCAGGCCCTGCGCCTGACGCTCCAGCCCCAGCTGGCTGTTGTACTGATTATTGGCGGTGCCATCGAAAAAAATACCGACACGCAATACGTGTCCCGTATTGCTTGAGCGACTCATGACCCAGGCCCTCGATTGATGCAAATTGGCGTAAATACGCCGTGCCAAATATAAAGGCACACAACCGGAACACTTGGCTCAACGTCTACTTTTAATTTTAGCGGGGAATTACAACGGGGGGGAGCAAAGCTGCCGCAGCCGCATGGCGCGGCTGCGGCAAGGTCAGGCGCTTAGGCTTGACGCTGATGCTTGTCGATCTGTTCGTGACGCTCTTGAGCTTCGATGCAGTACTTGGTGGTCGGGCTGATCAGCAGGCGCTTGAGGCCGATTGCGTCGCCACTGTCGTCACACCAGCCGAAGCTGTCGTCCTTGATACGTTCCAGCGCCTGCTCCAGTTGGGGCAGCATGCGCTGGTCGCGGTCGATGGCGTTTACCAGCCAGGTGCGCTCTTCTTCAACCGAAGCGGCGTCGGCCGGATCGGCCGGAGTGTCCAGGCTCTCGATCGCGATGCGGTTCTGCTCGATACGCTCGTGGGTTTCGACCTTCATGTTCTGCAACAGCTCGCTGAAAAAAGCATGTTGCTCGGCATTCATGTAGTCATCCGCCGGCATGGCCAGCAACTTATCCTTTGTCATTGATTTCTCTATAAAAAATACGTGCATTAAGGCGAATTAGGGAGCGTTCTGACCGATCTTCATCCCAACCAGTTAGGTGCCATCTATTTCAAGCGCCACCCGGCACTCAATTTACGAGGGGCGGCAGTCTAAGGCCGAGTTATCGACTCAGCAACTGAAAACGCACCTATTTGTCCAGCAAAACCTGGAAAGTGACGAAAAACGTGTTCGACAGGGGCTAATGGAGTGCGTTTATAGCAAGAAATTCCATGTTCCGGCTGAAAATGCACACCTCACGCGCGAAAACCCGATCACCCGACCACGCGCTGCTCGCCCGACCGTTTCAACAGTGAAGGCGGATGCCGATTTGCGCAGGGCGTAACCGACAACAGGATTTTGATATCCAAATATGAGCGTTAACCGACGCGTTCAAATTACTCACTCTGCCTATCGAACAATCCTGCGAGTATCTGCGTAAATCTACTGCACAGCAGCGTAATTCCTGACAATACCGCGCTGTTGGGTCACCTTACAATCACTGCCCCAAGCCTAGATCGCCAGCCGAGTAAATGGCCGAGATGTCACTGTTTGTATCGTGACCGCGGCTATCAGCCACAGGCTTCCATACCCTTATATAGGGAGCACAACGTGATGAGTCACTCAGTGATTGCCAAAGCCACCCCCTGCCCGGAGTCAAACGCCAATGCCCAGGCTCACGCAGCGGATACCTGCCTGCTGGAACTGTGCAAACTGATAAAACTGCGGGATGCATTGATCGTGTTGAAAGGCCCGCTGGCCAATAGCCCCGAGGTGCGCAGCATCATGGAGCAGCGGCTGTTGAACAATGACGTCTATGAGCGCGTACTGGGCAAGCTCGCCAGCGACTGGCCACCCCCCCATAGCGTCAATCATCAAAAATAATGCAGTTAATAAGCATTATTATGCATTTGTTGATTGCTTGTTCAGCGTGCAGACTGCACCGGTTCCTCCCCCAAATGAAGGAACATTTTCCAGGGCTTGCCGGTAAACCCGCCAAGCCCTTTTTTTACCCGCCCGTTCCACAAAACCGGATCCCCCTGACCATGCCAACCCGCTGGATCAGCCGCCTGTTGCCTGCGGCTACGAACACCCGTCCCTCCGAATGGAGCCGCGCTGCCATTGGCGTATCACTTGGCACGTTGTTCAGTGTCTGGGTATGCAGCCAATTTTTCGGCCTGCCCGTGGCCATGCACCTGATCGGCCCGCTGGGTGCCTCGGCCATTTTGCTGTTTGCGGTGTCCTCCGGGGCACTGGCGCAACCCTGGTCGATTGTCGGCGGCTACCTGTGCGCCACGGTGGTATCACTGGGCGTGGTGTACTTTTTTGGCCGCGGCCTGGACAGCGCCTGCCTGGCCGTCGGTGCTGCCCTGCTGTGCATGTGCCCGCTGCGCTGCCTGCACCCGCCTGCCGGAGCCCTGGCATTGCTGGTGGTCCTGGCTGACCCCGACAGCGCCAGCCTGGGCTGGGGTGTGCTGGCGCCGGTGATGCTCAGCGCCGTGTGCATGCTGCTCGCGGCGCTGGCCTACAACAACCTGACCCGCGTGCGTTACCCAAAAAAGCCCGCCGAGCCCAGCCCTGTAGTGGTAACCGGGCAGGCCCCGACCGACCCGGGCATTACCGCCGAGGACTTGCACCACGCACTGCAACAAATGGATGCGTTTATAGACGTGACCCCCGAAGACCTTGAAGAACTGATCCGGGCCAGTGAGCAACAGGCGCGCCGTCGCAGCATCGGCGAAGTGTTCAGCCACAACGGCTGAACCGCACGCCGGGCGCGTTTCGATATGCAGCCAACTCCTGCTAGGGTTACAGGTGTAACCCGGGCGGGAGATGTTTAAACTCGTTTTGCCCGGAGTCCGTCATCCGACAGTGTCCAAGGCGCGCGATGCTCAAAACCATTGAATCCGAGATCTCCAAACAATCTGCGCCACCTGCCTTGCAAGCTGAATTTGCCCAACATGACTTCGAAAAACTGCGCAAATTTTGCCGCCTGACCTATATCACCAGCATTGCCATCTGGTTGCTGTTCAACCTGATTGTCAGCTTCAAGGGCGGCCAGGGCTTTACCGGTCTGTCTTTGCTGTTTATCAGCGTAATGGCGGTGCTCACCATCATTCTTGGCTTTATTCCCAGTTACCGGCATTTCGACGTACTCAACCTGATGTTCGTCGCGGTCATTACCCTGGGCTTGCGCCTGGTCACCTTTGGCCTGCCGGCCGAAACGCAGCCCATCTGGCTGGCACTGGCCAGTTCCAGCATCCTTTACAGTGCCTCGGTCCTGCCCCTGAGCCGCTGGGCCTTCCTGGGCGTTGCCGCGATCACCTGCCTGCTGCTCAACCCGTTCCTGATGACTCAAGCCTCGATCATGGACCTGCGCGGCCTGCTGATCCTGTGCTATTTCACTTTTTTGTGCAGCCTGACGATCTACAGCTTTTTTAAGTTGCGCCGCATCAAGCTGCACAACTACATCATGTCCAAGCGGCTGTCGGTGCAGGCCTATATCGACGCCCTGACCGAGATCCCCAATCGGCGCTCCTTTATGCTGCATGCAGGCCTGCTCCTGGGGGCCATGCCGCGTGAACACGATCATTACCTGGCAATGATCGACATCGACAACTTCAAGAAGGTCAACGACCGCTACGGCCATGATATGGGTGATGAGGTGCTCAAGCGCACAGCCGCCAGCATCAAGGCGGTGATGGTCGGGCATGAGTTTGCGCGCCTGGGCGGCGAGGAGTTTGCCGTGTACCTGTCAGGCGTACGCCGCGAAGACGTTGAGGGGCTGATGACCAGCTTGTGTCGCCAGGTGCGCGAAGACCCCGATGAGCACCCGGTGACAGTGAGCATCGGCCTGGCTCGGGTCGAAGACGCCGACACGCTCAACCAGGCGCTGGCCAAGGCCGACAAGGCCCTGTACAGGGCCAAGAACAGCGGCAAGGACCGGTTCAGTTTTTACTCATAGAAAGACACCGCTAACCTGTGGGAGCAGGCTTGCCTGCGATGCAAACAACGCGGCCTCCCAGGCAAGCCACGGGGACTTCATCGCGGGCGAGCCCGCTCCCACAGGAGATGTTACTTGTCGCTCAGGTCGGTATTGCCATCCCAGCCACCGCCCAGCGCCGCGATCAACTGCACGCTGGCGATCAACCGGCTTTGCAGCAGGTTCAGTACGCTGCGCTCGGTGCTCAATGCGGTGGTCTGCACCGATACCACGTCAAGGTAGGCTATCAGCCCGGCCTTGTACTGGTTGGTGGTCAGGCGCAACGACTCGCGGGCCGAGTCCAGTGCCTGTTCCTGCACTACCGTTTCATCCCCCAGCACTTTCAACTGCACCATGTAGTTTTCCACTTCGCGCAAACCGTCGAGTACGGTCTGGCGATACTTGGCCACCGTCTGGTCATACACGGCTTCGTTGCGATCCACTTCTGCCGAACGCTGGCCACCGTCGAACAACGGCAGGGAGATTTTCGGCCCCACCGACCAGAAGCGGTTGGGTACGCTGATCCAGTCCTGGTACTGGCTGCTGCTGTAGCCGCCCGACAGGCTCAAACTGAAATCGGGGTAGTAGGCCGCCTTGGCCACGCCGATATTGGCGTTGGCGGCAATCACCGAACGCTCCGCCGAGGCGATGTCAGGACGCCGCTCCAGCAGTTGCGACGGCAGGCTGACCGGGATCTGCGGCAGTTTCGGCACGTCTTTTATTTCCGCCAGGTTGAACCCCGCTGGCGCCTGCCCGGTGAGCACCGCGATCGCGTTTTCAAACTGCGCCCGCTGCCAGATCAGGTCGATCAGGCTGGCCTGGGTGTTGCGCAGCTGGGTTTGCGCCTGGGCCACCGCATCCTTGCCGGAAATCCCCGCCCGGTACTGGTTTTCGCTCATTTTCAGCGAGCGCTGATAGGCCTCGACCGTGGCTTCGAGCAAGCGCTTCTGCTCATCGATAACCCGCAATTGCAGGTAGTTCTGCACCAGCTCCGACTGCTGGCTCAGACGCATGGCCGCGAGATCGGCCAGGCTGGCTTCGGCGCTCGCCTCGTTGGCTTCCAGGCCACGACGCAATTTGCCCCACACATCGGCCTCCCAACTGACCCCGACCTGGGCATTCAAGGTGTCGCGAATGCCGCTGCTGGAGCTGGTCAGGCTGGAGTTGGAACTGCCGGTACCCTGGCTGGAGCGGGTCTTGCCCACGCTCAGGTCGGCGCTGGGCAAGAACGCTCCGCGCGCACTGCGCACCAGAGCCTGGGCCTGACGGAACTGGGCTTCGGACTGGGCCACGCTCTGGTTGGCACTGTTGAGTTTTTCGACCAGGGCGTTGAGCTGCTGGTCGCCATACAGTTCCCACCATGCGCCACGGGCCAATGAATCGCTCGGGTTGGCCTGGGTCCAGCCGGCCGCCTGCTTGAACTCAAGGGGCGCCGCCGTTTGCGGGCGCTGGTAGTCCGGGCCAATTGCACAGCCGCTGAGCAACGCAATGGAAATCGCCGGGGCAAGGAGAAACAAACGAGAGGTCATAGCGGAGTTTCCAGAGCAGCATCAGTGCGCACGCCACGCCACTTGTTGAAGCGATGGCGCAGGCGGTCGAGATAGAGGTAAACCACCGGAGTGGTGTAAAGGGTCAGGATCTGGCTGAAGATCAACCCGCCGATGATGGTCAGGCCCAGGGGCTGGCGCATCTCCGCACCTTCGGCGCTGCTGAGCATCAATGGCAAGGCACCGAGAATGGCCGCCAGGGTGGTCATCAGGATCGGCCGCAAGCGCTGCAGGCAGGCACTGCGGATCGAGGCTTGCGGGTCGAGGCCTGAATGCCGCTCCAGTTGCAGCGCCAGGTCGATCATCAAAATGGCGTTCTTCTTCACCACGCCGATCAACAGGAACAGCCCCAGCAACGAGATCAGGCTGAACTCGCCCCCGGTCAGGTAAATGCTCAGCAGCGCGCCCACCCCGGCCGACGGCAAGGTCGACAGAATGGTCAGCGGGTGGATATAGCTCTCATAGAGAATCCCCAGCACCAGATACACCGCCACCAGCGCCCCGAGAATCATGAACGGCTGGCTTTTTTGCGTGGCGGCAAAGGCATCACCCGTACCTGCCATTTTCACGATGACCTCTTCCGGCAGGCCGAGCTTGGCCACCGCCCGTTCAATGGCTGCCGTACCCTGCTCCAGGGTCACACCGGGGGCCAGATCAAAGGCAATGCTCTCCGAAGCGAACTGGCCTTCGTGGGAAACACGGTCGTTCTGCAGGCTGTTTTCATAGTGGGCAATGGCCGACAACGGAATCCGCTGGCCATCGACAGTAATCACCTGCACCTGATTCAGGGTTTCCGGGTCCTGGGCGTATTTGGGGTTGACCTCCATCACCACCTGATACTGGTTCAGGCTGTCGTAGATGGTGGAAATCTGCCGCTGGCTGTAGGCGTTGTTGAGCACGGCGGTCACCATGTCCATGTCCACCCCCAGGCGCTTGGCCTGGTCGCGGTCGACCACCAGCGTCACCTGCTGGGCACCGCGGCCTTCACGCGCATCAATGGCCGTCAACTCCGGCAATGCCTTGAACGCAGCGACCACTTTCGGGTACCAGGTGCGCAACTCGCCAAGATCGCCACTTTGCAGGATGTAGGAGTACTGCGAGCTGGTCTGGTCACGCCCGCCACCAAACTGCAGGTCCTGGTCGGCCATCAGCATCAGGCGGCCGCCGGGCACCTTGGGCATGTTTTCGCGCAGGCGTTCGATGACTTTTTGCGCCGACACCTTGCGCTCCGAGATCGGCTTCAAGCGCACGATCATAAAGGCATTGTTGGTGCCGCCATTGCCGCCAATAAAACCGGCGACGCTCTCTACCGCAGGGTCGGCCAGCACTGCCTTGCGGAAGATCTCCATCTTCGGCTGCATCACGCTGAACGACAGCCCATCGTCACCGCGCACAAAACCGATCAGTTGCCCGGTGTCCTGCTGCGGCATAAAGGTTTTCGGTACCACCACATACAGCGCCACGTTGACCCCGATGGTCACCAGCAGGCTGAGCAGGGTCAGGCGCTTGTGCCGCAGCACCCAGTCCAGGCTGCGGGCGTAGCCACTGACCATGCGCTGGTTAAGGCGGATGCTCCAGCGTTGCATGGCGTTCTCGGTGCCCGGCACATGGGGCTTGAGCCAGCGCGCACAGAGCATCGGCGTCAGGGTCAGGGACACCACCAGCGACACGATGATCGAGGCGGCCAGGGTGATAGAGAACTCGCGGAACAGGCTCTCGACAATCCCGCCCATAAACAGGATCGAGAGGAACACCGCCACCAGCGACACGTTCATCGACAGCAGGGTAAAACCGACTTCCTTGGCCCCCAGCATCGCTGCTTTCATCGGTGCAATACCGGCATCGATATGCCGCGAGATGTTCTCCAGCACCACGATGGCGTCGTCCACCACCAGCCCGGTGGCCAGAATCAGCGCCATCAGCGACAGGTTGTTCAGCGAAAAACCATACAGGTACATGATGGCAAAGGTGCCCACCAACGACACCGGCACCGCCAGCGTCGGAATCAGCGACGCGCGGAAATTGCCGAGAAACAGGAACACCACCAGGATCACCAGCGCCACGGCGATCAGCAGGGTCATTTCCGCTTCATGCAACGTGGCCTTGATCACCGGCGAGCGGTCCATGGCCAGGTTCAACTGCACGCTGGCCGGCAGCACTGCCTGCAGCGCCGGCAACTGGGCCTTGATCGCGTTCACAGTCTCGATGATATTGGCCCCGGCCTGGCGGTTGACCACCAGCAACACCGCCGCATCGTTATTGAAAAACCCGCTGTTGTAACGGTCTTCCACGCTGTCCTTGACCTTGGCTACATGGCTCAGGCGCAGCGCCGCACCGTCCTGGTAACGGATGATCAGCGGCTCGTAGTCCTTGGCTTGTTCCAACTGGTCGTTGGCCTGGATCTGCCAGTTGCGCTCGCCATCGGACACCGCGCCCTTGGGCCGGCGCACGTTGGCATTGGCAATGGTGCTGCGCACGTCATCCAGCGACACGCCGTACTGGTTGAGCAGTTGCGGTTCCAGTTCGATGCGCACGGCGGGCAGCGAACTGCCGCCAATCTGCACTTCACCCACACCCGGCACCTGGGACAGGCTTTGCGAGAGGATGGTCGAGGCCAGATCATAGAGCTGGCCCTTGGACAACACCTCGGAGGTCAGCGACAGCACCATGATCGGCGCTTGCGACGGGTTAATCTTCTTGTAGGTGGGCATGCTTTTCATGCCGCTGGGCAGCAGGTTGCGCGAGGCGTTGATTGCCGCCTGCACCTCCCGCGCCGCGCCGTTGATGTCGCGATCCTGATCAAACTGCAAAATCACCCGGGTCGAACCCTGGCTCGAATTACTGCTCATGGTATTGACCCCGGCAATCGCACCGAAGGCCCGCTCCAGCGGCGTGGCTACGGTGGAGGCCATGACCTCGGGGCTAGCCCCGGGCAAGCTGGCCGACACCACGATCACCGGGAAGTCCATTTGCGGCAACGGCGACACCGGCAGCAAGCCAAAGCTCACCCCGCCCAGCAACATGATTGCCAGGCTCAGCAGCATGGTGGCTACCGGGCGCTTGATAAACGGGCCGGACAGGTTCATACCGACGCCTGCTCAGCCTGGGCCGCACTGCCGCGCCAGCGACGGCCCAAACGATCGAAGTACAGATAGATCACCGGCGTGGTAAACAGGGTCAATACCTGACTCACCAGCAAACCGCCGACCATCACCAGGCCCAGCGGCTGGCGCAATTCAGCACCGGAGCCGGTGGCCAGCATCAGCGGCACCGCACCGAACAGCGCAGCCAGGGTGGTCATCAGGATCGGTCTGAAGCGCAGCAGCGCCGCCTGATAGATCGCCTGCTCGGGCGCCATGCCCTGGTTGCGCTCGGCGTCGAGGGCGAAGTCGATCATCATGATCGCGTTTTTCTTGACGATGCCGATCAGCAAGATGATGCCGATGATCGCAATCATGCCCAGGTCATTGCCGCTGAGGATCAACGCCAGCAAGGCACCGACCGCCGCCGACGGCAGGGTCGAGAGAATGGTGATCGGGTGGATATAGCTCTCGTAGAGCACACCCAGCACGATATACATGGTCACCACCGCCGCCAGAATCAGCAGCAAGGTGCTCGACAGCGACGCCTGGAATGCTTGTGCGGCGCCCTGGAACTCGGTCTTGACCCCCACCGGCATGCCGATGTCCTTCTGCACCTGGTCGATCAGTTCCACGGCCTGGCCCAACGCCACGCCGGGCGCGAGGTTGAACGACACCATCACCGAAGGGAACTGGCCGATATGGGAAATCGCCAGTTGCGCCTGACGCTCCTCGACCCTGGCCAGACTCGACAAGCGCACCTGGCCGCCGTCAGTGGTTTTGACGTGGATCTGGTCCAGCGCCTGCGGGCCGATTTTTTCGCCGTCCTTGGCCTGCAAGACCACCCGGTACTGGCTGGCCTGGGTGTAAATGGTCGAAATCTGCCGCTGGCCGAAAGCGTCATACAAGGCATCGGTGATATTGGCCACCGACACGCCCAGGCGCGAAGCCGCATCGCGGTCGATCACCAGGTACACCTGCAGGCCCTTGTCCTGCAGGTCACTGGCCACATCCACCAGCTCGGGCTGATTGGACAGCGCGGTGACCAGCTTTTGCGTCCAGGTGCTGAGCATGTCGGCATCCGGGGACGACAGGCTGAACTGGTACTGGGTACGGCTGACGCGGTCTTCGATGGTCAGGTCCTGCACCGGCTGCATAAACAGGCGAATACCCGACAGCTTGTCCAGTTGCGGCTGCAGCCGTGCAATCACTTCGGTGGCGCTGTCACTGCGTTCGCTGTGGGGCTTGAGGTTGATCAGCATACGGCCGCTGTTGAGCGTCGGGTTATCCCCGTCCACACCGATGTAAGACGACAGGCTCTCGACATCCGGGTCTTGCAGGATGATCTTGCCCAGCTCCTGCTGACGCTGGCTCATGGCGCTGAACGAAATTGACTGCGGCGCCTCGGAAATGCCCTGGATCACCCCGGTGTCCTGCACCGGGAAAAAGCCCTTGGGCACCACCATGTACAGGAACACGGTCAGCGCCAGTGTGCCGATGGCCACCAGCAACGTCAGCGGCTGGTGCTTGAGCACCCACTGCAACATGCGCCCGTATTCGGCGATCATCCAGTCGATAAACGCGCCGCTGGCACGGTAAAAGCGCCCCTGCTCTTCGGGCTTGGGTTCGGCCTTGAGCAGGCGCGCGCACATCATCGGGGTCAGGGTCAGCGAGACCACCAGCGAGATCAGGATCGCCACCGCCAGGGTGATGGCGAACTCACGGAACAGGCGCCCGACCACATCGGCCATAAACAGCAGCGGGATCAACACCGCAATCAGCGACAGGGTCAGCGAGATCAGGGTAAAGCCGATCTGCTTGGCGCCCTTGAGCGCCGCCTGCATCGGGCTGTCGCCTTCCTCGATATAGCGCGAGATGTTTTCCAGCATGACGATGGCGTCATCGACCACAAAACCGGTGGCGATGGTCAGGGCCATCAGCGTCAGGTTGTTGATCGAGAACCCGGCCAGGTACATCACGCCAAAGGTGCCGACCAGCGACAGCGGCACGGCAATCGACGGGATAATGGTGGCGCTGGCGCGGCGCAGAAACAGGAACGTCACCATCACCACCAGGGCGATGGCGATCAGCAATTCGTGTTGCACATCACGCACCGAGGCACGGATGGTTTGCGTTCGGTCGGTGAGCACCGTGACATCGATACCGGCAGGCAGGTTATCGGTGATGCTCGGCAGCAGCGCCTTGATCCGGTCCACCACTTCAATCACGTTGGCGCCGGGCTGGCGCTGGATATTGAGCAACACGGCCTGGTTTTCGTTGGCCCATGCCGCCAGGCGTTCGTTCTCGGCGCCGTCGACAATCTCGGCCACGTCCTTGAGCCGCAACGGCGCACCGTTGTTGTAGGCAAGGATCAGCTCGGCGTATTCCTGCGGGGTTTTCAACTGGTCGTTGGCGTCCAGCATCGACACCCGGGTCGGGCCGTCGAAGTTGCCCTTGGGCTGGTTGACGTTGGACGCACCGATCAGGGTGCGCACGTCGGCCAGGTTCAGGCCGTTGGCGGCCAGCGCCTCGGGGTTGACCTTGATCCGCACCGCCTGGCGTTGACCGCCGGCAATACTGACCATGCCCACGCCGCTGATCTGGGCGATTTTCTGCGCCATGCGCGTATCGACCAGATCATTGAGCTTGGGCAACAGCATGGTCTTGGAGCTGATGGCCAGGGTCAGCACCGGGGTATCCGCCGGGTTGACCTTGTTGTACACCGGCGGTGCCGGCAAATCCTTGGGCAGCAGGTTGCTGGCGGCGTTGATCGCGGCCTGCACCTGTTGCTCGGCAACATCCATATTGATGTCGAGGTTGAAACGCAGGGTCAGCACCGACGCGCCGCCGGAACTGGTGGAGGCCATTTGCGTCAGCCCCGGCATTTGCCCGAACTGACGCTCAAGCGGCGCCGTCACCGCGCTGGTCATCACATCCGGGCTGGCCCCCGGATACAGGGTCATCACGCGAATAGTCGGGTAGTCGACCTGGGGCAAGGCCGATACCGGCAGCAAGCGATAGGCGATGATCCCGGACAGCACGATGGCCAGCATGCACAGCGTGGTTGCAACCGGGCGCAGGATAAACAGGCGCGACAGGTTCATTCGCGGGCCTTGGACTTGGTTTTGTCGGCGACAGGTGCGGCATCGGCTTCAGGGCCGCCCTGCAGATGCTGCACCGGGGTGGCAGGTACTTCGGCAGTGTCGTTGACCACTTCCACCGCGCCGCCATCACGCAGACGGTCAGTACCTTCAAGCACCACGCGATCACCCGGCTTGAGGCCGTCTTCGATCACGGTCACATCGCCATCGGTGGCACCCACTTTGATGCTGCGAATCTTGACCTTGTTGTCGCCGTCCATCGCATACACGAACGAGCCGTTGGTGCCGTACTGAATAGCCGCAGTCGGGGCCAGCACCACGTTTTTCAGGGTGTCGGCCAGCAGGCGTACATTGACGAACTGGTTGGGAAACAGCGCCTGATCGCGGTTCTCGAACAACGCCTTGAATTTCAGGGTGCCGGTGGTGATATCAATCTGATTGTCGATGCTGCTCAACACGCCGACTGCCAGTTCCTGGGTGTCGCCACGATTCCAGGCCTGCACCGGCATTTTCGCGCCACTGCGATAACGCTCAAGCACCAGCGCCAGGTTGGTTTCGGGCAGGGTGAAGCTGACTACGATGGGCTCGGTCTGGGTGATCACCACCAGCGCCGTGGCATCGTTGGCCGCCACCAGGTTGCCAACGTCCAGCTGGCGCAAGCCGACACGGCCACTGATCGGGGCACGGATCTTGGTGAATTCCAGATTCAGCTTGGCGTCATTGACCGCCGCCTGATTGGTCTTGACCGTGCCCTGATACTGACTGACCAGCGCTTCGGCGGTGTCCAGGGTCTGCTTGGCGATACTGTCCTCGGCGTACAGGCCGCGATAGCGCTGCACATCGACCTGGGCGTTTTTCAGCTGGGCCTGATTCTGCAGCAGCGTGCCTTCGGCCTGCAGCAGGGCATTCTGATAGCTGCGTGGGTCGATTTCAGCCAGCAGGTCGCCAGCCTTGACCATCTGCCCTTCCTTGAAATAGACCTTGACCAGCTCCCCTGCTACACGGCTGCGCACATTGATGGTGTTGAGCGCAGTGACTGTGCCCAGCGCCTTGTAGTAAATCGGGAAATCACCCTGTTTCACTTCCGACACCCGCACCGGTACAGGCTGCGTCGAGCCGCCAAAGCCCGGGCGCATCATGCCCGAGCGACCGGCGTGCCCGGCGGGCTGATCGGTCGCAGCCTTGTTAGCGGCAGACGGCCATAGCCACCAGCACAGGCCAACGACAATCAGCAAGACCAGCAGGCCAAACAGCCAGAAACGGGATTTGTGGGAAACAGAGGATTGCATGGAGTGATCAACCATTAGCGCGAGCGAGAATTTTCAGGAAGTGGAACGATAAGCAGTGCAGACCGTTATGAAAAGGTTCTTTACCCGCTATTTACGTTATAGACGTGTCACTGAGATGAAGATGGGCGGATTTTCAGGTAAACCGCAGCGATATCATCGCGAGCAACGGGGTCGGGCAGGTAGTACGAAAAAAAAACGGCCCGGCACTTCAAGTGCCAGGCCGTTTCGGGCTTGCGCTGGGACTTACTTCAAAACAGCCAGGGCTGCTTCGTAGTTCGGCTCTTCAGCGATTTCTTGAACCAGCTCGCTGTGCAGCACGTTGTTGTTTTCGTCCAGTACCACCACCGCACGCGCAGTCAGGCCAGCCAGCGGGCCATCGGCGATTGCCACGCCGTAGTTCTCCAGGAACTCGCGGCCGCGCAGGGTCGACAGGTTTTGTACGTTTTCCAGGCCTTCAGCGCCGCAGAAACGGGCTTGGGCGAACGGCAGGTCAGCCGAGATGTTCAGTACAACAGTGTTTGGCAACGCATTGGCTTCAGCGTTGAACTTGCGTACCGAAGCGGCGCAGGTCGGGGTGTCTACGCTTGGGAAGATATTCAGCACTTTGCGCTTGCCGGCAAAGTCGGCCAGCGTTACATCGGACAGATTACCGGCAACCAGCGAAAATGCGGCGGCGATGGAACCCACTGCAGGCAGTTCGCCATTGACTTGAACAGGGTTGCCTTTAAGCGTCACTTGAGCCATGAACGATATCCTTTTTGACAGGTTGTTGAAGAGGCCGAAGTTAAACATGAATCAGCCGGGCTCACCTATGGGCTGAACATAAAATCTCATGCTTCTCATTACAAAAAGACTATTCCTACATCCACCCTTCCAGCGCCCAGGTTAACTATTTCGCCCCCAGGCAGGTATTTCTGTATACCCGTGCGCAAAACAACCAAAAAACCCTACATGCAATGAGCCAAATCTTGACCTGCTGCTAGCGTTCACGGCTAGCGCCCAAGGAACAGGATCGCCATGCCCATCACTCGCCTTGCCTCAGGTCTGTTGTTCAGCCTCGCCCTGTGCCCCATTGCCGATGCATGGGCGGACAATGCCGAGACCGCCAACAAAAGCAACAACCCGCTCAACCTGGCCCCCGGCATCAACCTGCAGGACTACTACACACCGCAGGTCTACGACAGCAATATCCACACCAACGACGCCCTGTTGCGCGGCGCCCTGCCCGTGGCGCCCAATGACTTTATCGGCGTGCCGCAACTGCTGCGCGTCACGCTGCCGGTCAGCACCCGCCCCGACCCGCACGGCGGCTACAGCACCGGCATGGGCGACCTCAACCTGTTCGATATATTCCTGCTCAAGACCGAAGGCGTGCAATTGGGCATCGGCCCGCAAATCACCGCGCCCACCGCCGAGCATGACGAACTGGGCACCGGCAAGTGGCAAGCCGGCCTCGCGGCCATTGCCATCGACGCTTCACCCCGGGGCCTGCTGGGCGCACTGGTGCAGTATCAGAGCTCGTTTGCCGGGGACAGCGACCGCCAGCATGTCGAAAGCGCCACCTTCCAGCCATTTATCATCCACAACCTGCCCAAGGGCTGGTACCTGCGCTCTACCGGCACCTGGACTTACGACCTGAAAAACAACACCCACTACATCCCCATTGGCCTGGGTGTGGGCAAGGCCTGGAAAGCCGGCAGCAACATCCTCAATGCCTTCGTTGAGCCGCAATGGACCGTGGAACGCAAGGGCGACGACCTGCCCCAGTTCACCCTGTTCGCCGGGATCAACGTCACCTTCGGGAAATAGGGAACCGCCATGCACATCAAGCCCCCCTGCAGCCTGCTCGCTGTCTGCCTGTCCATCGCGGCAGGCAACGCCGCGGCCATCAACTTCAGCGCCACCCCCGCCGAGGCCACGACCATCGCCAGGGAAGCCTACCTGTATGGCTTCCCGGTGGTGGAGATGTACAAAACCCTCTACACCCAGGCCGTGGATACACAGGGCAATAATTTCAAGGCGCCGTTCAACCAAATCGGCAACACCGCGATGGTGTTCACCCCCCGGGATACGGCGTTCGTAACCCCCAACTCGGACACGCCCTACTCGTTCCTGTGGATGGACCTGCGCACAGAACCGCTGGTGCTGACCCTGCCTGCCATTGAGGACGGCCGCTACTACTCCACCCAACTGATCGATCTGTACACGCAAAACTTCGCCTACCTGGGCACCCGTACAACAGGTAATAAAGGCGGCAATTTCATGATCAGCGGGCCCGGCTGGAGCGGGGAAAAACCCGCCGGTATCGATGCCGTGATCCCCAGTGAGAGCGCCATTGCCTACGGCTTGTATCGAACGCAACTGTTCGATGATAAAGACCTGGCCAAGGTCAAGCAGATACAACGCGGTTACAAGGTCCAGCCCCTGAGCCAGTTTCTCGGCAAATCCGAGCCCGCAGCAGCCCCAGCCGTGGACTGGCCTGCGCCCGTTGCCGACATGAGTGACAGCCCCGAACTGTTCAAGTACCTCAACTTCATGCTCGCATTTGCCCAGCCTCAACCCAGCGAAACGGCGTTGCGCGAGCGCTTCAAGAAAATCGGCATTGAACCGGGCCAGCCCTACAACCTGACCGAGCTGACAGCTGAACAGCGCAAGGCACTGGAGGACGGAATTGCGGCAGGCAAGGCCGAATTCGCGCAGTTCAAAAAAGACAAAGTCGACACCCATGAAATCAGCAGCGGCGACCTGTTCGGTTCCCGCGAACACCTGCACAACAACTACCTGTATCGCTACGCGGGCGCCAACATGGGGATATTCGGCAACTCGGCCGCGGAGGCCAATTACATCGGCTACTTCGTCGACAACCAGCAGCACCCCGTCGACGCCTCAAAACACAGCTACACCCTGCATTTCAACAAGGATGCGCTGCCGCCCGCCAATGCGTTCTGGTCGCTGACGATGTATGACGGCAAAAACAAATTGCTGGTCGACAACCCGATCAACCGCTACCTGATCAACTCACGCATGTTGCCGGACCTTAAGCGCAATACCGATGGCAGCTTGACGCTGTATGTGCAGCACAAGGCGCCCGCCAGCGAGCGGCAAAACAACTGGCTGCCAGCACCTGACGGGCCGTTTTATGGTGTATTGCGCATTTACATGCCCAAGCCCGAGGTTGCCAGCGGAGAATGGAAAATGCCCTTGCTGACGCCGGTGGTTAGCCAAACACCTCCGTAGCAGCTGCCGAAGGCTGCGTCCGCGTAGTGCAGCCTTGGTAATGCCAGAGTGCACGGTATGGTCGTAGAACCTTGGATTCAGGTTCTACGACGGCTACGCCGCCGAACGCAGCCTCGCTCCGCTCGTCAGCTGCTACGCAATATCCGGGGTCTGGCGGCTACACCGGGTACCCTTACTTGTTGAGCTTCAAATAAGACTGGTGCAAGTCCGAGGCCCAGGTATCAATCACGTTTTTCACGTCATCGGCCTTCATTGCCTGGCTGGCATTGGCCAATGGCTTGCCGGTGCCCTTGCGCACTACCTGGGCCACTACATCCTGGCTTTTCCCGTCGATAAACACCGCCTCGGTGGCCAGTTGGGTTTCCTGGTCGCGAATCCCCGACGCGGTGCTCACTGCCGCCGCTACCAGTGCTACCGGAATGTATTCATACGGCGCCAGGCTTTCGGTCTCGCTGCTCACTGCGGTGATGGCCGCACGCACCACAATCACGCCCGGCCCCGGGGCACTGGCCAATGGCAATGATTTGCTCAGCTCACGCTTGAGCGCCTGGTCGTAGTATTGGGTGATGCCATTGAGGGTGCTTTGCGGGATTTTTTCGGTTGGCTTGGGCGCCGGGTACAGCTGGGTCGGTTCGATATAGACGCTGGTGTACTGTTTTGGCTTCAGTTTGGGATCGACCCAGCGCATCACCTCAGCGCCAGAAGGCGACTTGGCCTCTTTGAGGCGGCTGTAATCCTTTAAAAAACCGGAATATTCATCCGGCTGCTGGACCTTGCTCGCACAACCGACCATCCCGATTGATGCGATGCACAACGTACCGATCATTAAGCCAAGCTTCATTCTGTAGCTCCTGTAGGGGGCGCAGCCGTAGGAACGCGCCCCTATAGGTATAGCCAAGCATAGAATAATCACCGCAGAACCCGGTTTTATCCGACGATGATTGTGATCGAATACTCAATACATATCGGCATGAGCCTTACAGCTCAGTTATAGATGGTGATTATAAAACACTCGAAAACCAGATCAGATTGATCAAAATACGCCTGAACCTGCGCAAATTTGTGCGCCGTATTAATTCTTGTTTTCTGCATCTGTTTTGTTTTTGCCCCACTTCCTAAAGTTCACCCTGCGCCAGACCACGAGGCCTGGCAGGACTTTGAACCGTGGAAGACTTGAGCATGAGCACAGCACTGAACGGGCAGGCCTATAACTATAAGGTCGTCCGCCAATTCGCCATCATGACCGTAGTGTGGGGCGTAGTCGGCATGGCCATGGGCGTGTGGATCGCCTCACAACTGGCCTGGCCACAGATGAACCTCGACCTGCCCTGGACCACCTTCGGCCGCCTGCGACCGTTGCACACCAGCCTGGTGATTTTCGGCTTTGCCGGCAGCGCGCAATTTGCCGCCAGCTATTACGCCGTACAACGTACCTGCGGGGTACGGCTGTACTCGGACAAACTCGCGGCCTTTACTTTCTGGGGCTGGCAGTCGGTGATCGTGATCATGCTGGTCACCCTGCCCCTGGGCTACACCACCACCAAGGAATACGCCGAAATCGAGTTTACCGGCGCTGTCTGGCTGACCGTGGTGTGGGTGGCCTACGCCATCGTGTTTTTCACCACCGTGGTGCAACGCAAGACAAAGCATATCTATGTCGGCAACTGGTTTTTCGGCGCCTTTATCCTGGTGATCGCCATGCTCCATGTGGTCAACCACCTGGCGATCCCCGTGGACTGGTTCAAGTCATACCCGGTGTATGCCGGCGCCACCGATGCCATGGTGCAGTGGTGGTACGGGCATAACGCCGTCGGCTTCTTCCTGACTACGGGCTTTCTGGGGATGATGTACTACTTCGTGCCCAAACAAGTCGGCAAGCCGATTTACTCTTATCGCCTGTCCATCGTACATTTTTGGGCACTGATCACCCTGTATATCTGGGCCGGCCCCCACCACTTGCACTACACCGCGCTGCCGGACTGGGCCCAGTCCTTGGGCATGGCGATGTCGATCATCCTGCTGGCCCCCAGCTGGGGCGGCATGATCAACGGCATGATGACCCTTTCGGGCGCCTGGCATAAATTGCGCACCGACCCGATCCTGCGGTTTCTGGTGCTGTCGCTGGCGTTCTACGGCATGTCGACCTTTGAAGGCCCGATGATGGCGATCAAGACCGTTAACGCCCTCTCCCACTACACCGACTGGACCATCGGCCACGTTCACGCCGGGGCCCTGGGCTGGGTGGCGATGATCACCTTCGGCGCGCTGTACCACATGATCCCGAAAATCTTCGGCCGCGAGCAGATGTACAGCACCCCGCTGATCAACCTGCACTTCTGGCTGGCCACCATTGGCACCGTGCTTTATATCGCCTCGATGTGGGTCAACGGCATCACCCAGGGCCTGATGTGGCGCGCAATCAACGATGACGGCACGCTGACCTACTCGTTTGTGGAGTCACTGCAGGCCAGCCACCCTGGCTTCGTCGTGCGCCTGGTGGGCGGTGTGTTTTTCCTCTGCGGCATGCTGCTTATGGCCTACAACGTCTGGCGCACGGTGCGCGTAGGCAACCTCAAACAGGCCGAACTGACTGCCCGGATCGCCTGAGCCCCCTGCAACGCAGGCCAAGGGCCTGCGTTGCCTTTGCGCAAGGAGCCTTGCCCATGCTCGACCTCGCCCTCAACAGCGCCGCCGTGATCAGCCTGTACTTCGCGGTGGGCTGGTGCCTGAAGCACAAAACCGCAAAGGATATCGACGAAGCCAGCCTGATGCCCTTTGCCGACGACCCGGAAGTGGCGCGCCGGGTCGAACTGGCCACCGGCAAAACCGTCAATGCCGTGCAGACTGCCGAGCCAGAGCCGCCCAAGCCGGGTTGGGGCAAGCTGGAACTGTAAAATCGGGAGAATGGCACTGCGACAGATTAAATCCGCACCATTAGTTGCACTGGGAACGCATTCAGCGGCATTCTGCCACTCTGGGTTCAACGAACTATTGATCGATAACGCACTCAATCTGTACTGCCATTAATACCTTTCCGACAGAGACGCTCATGACTTCCAAGCTGGAACAACTCAAGCAGTTCACCACCGTGGTCGCAGACACCGGCGACCTCGACGCGATTACCCGCCTCAAACCCGTGGATGCAACCACCAACCCGTCGCTGCTGCTCAAGGCTGCAGCGATGCCCGGCTACGCAGAACTGCTGCAAAACGCCATTAGCCACGCCAAAGGCGATGTAGGCCAGGCCTGCGACCACTTCGCGGTCTCCGTGGGTAGCGGTATCTTGAACGTGATTCCGGGGCGCATTTCCACTGAAGTCGACGCCCGCCTGTCGTTCGACGAACCGGCCCTGCTGCAAAAAGCCCACCAGTTGATCGAGCTTTACGACAAGGCCGGCGTAGGCCGCGACCGCGTGCTGATCAAGCTGGCATCGACCTGGGAAGGCATTCGCGCGGCCGAGAAGCTGGAAAAGGACGGCATTCAAACCAACCTGACCCTGCTGTTCTCGTTTGCCCAGGCAGCTGCCTGTGCCGATGCCGGAGTGTTCCTGATCTCGCCGTTCGTGGGCCGGATCTACGACTGGTACAAGAAGTCCACCGGTATTGATTATGTAGGCTCCGATGATCCGGGCGTGCAGTCCGTTACCCGCATCTACAACTACTACAAAGCCAATGGCTACAACACCGTGGTGATGGGTGCGAGCTTCCGCAACCTTAACCAGATCGAGCAACTGGCCGGTTGCGACCGCCTGACCATCAGCCCCGACCTGCTGGAAAAACTGGCACTGGACGACGGCAAGCTGGAGCGCAAACTGGCCCCTGGCCACAAAGGCGAGCCACGCCTGAGCCTCAACGAAGCGCAATTCCGCTGGGCCTCCAACGAAGATGCAATGGCCACCGAAAAACTGGCCGAAGGCATTCGCCAGTTCGCCCGTGACCAGGAAAAACTGGAAGCACTATTGTCAGCTAAATAACTTCATCCTGTGGGAGCGGGCTTGCTCGCGATGCAGGCGGCGCGGTGTTTCAGTTGAACCGCGTCGATGCCATCGCGAGCAAGCCCGCTCCCACAAAGTAAACATGTGCTCACAGATCCCGCCCCCAAACAGGTCGACCGTATCAGCGGTCACAGCGGCCAAGCAACTGTGCGCAATAGCGCTGCACGCCCTCCTCCAGCCCCAGCATCGGCTCGCGATAACCCGCCTCACGCAACTGGCCGAGATCAGCGCAGGTGTACACCTGGTACTTGTGCTTGAGCCCCTCGGGGAACTCGCAATACCGCAACACACCGTCCAGCAAGGCCGTTTCCAGGGTCAGGGGGGGGCGATCCTCGGCACAGCGCACGCTGTTGATGGTCGCCAGCGCCAGATCATTGAATGACCGCGCCTGCCCCGTGCCCAGGTTGAAAATGCCGCTGGTCTGCGGGTGGTCCAGCCAGTGCAGATTGACCTTGACCACATCCTCCACCGAAACAAAATCGCGCTCATGCCCGCCCGCCGGGTAACCCCCGTACTCACCAAACAGCTCGACATGGCCACGCTCCCGGTACTGGTTGAAACAGTGCCAGACCATCGACGCCATACGCCCTTTATGCTGCTCGCGCGGGCCATACACATTGAAGTAGCGCAAGCCGACGATCTGGCTGCGCGCCCTGGGCAGCAACTGACGGACCCGCTGGTCGAAGAGAAATTTTGAATACGCATACACGTTCAACGGCCGCTCGCATTCGCGGGCTTCGCGAAAGTCCCGCCCAGCCCCGTACACCGCCGCCGAAGAGGCATACAGCAAGGGTACGGTCTGCTGCACACAGGCTTGAAGCACATCGCAGCTGTAACGGTAGTTGTTGTCCATCATCAGCCGCCCATCGCTTTCGACCGTGCTGGAACACGCCCCCTGATGGAACACGGCGCGTACATCGCCCAGTTGATGGGTAGCAAAACGCTGTACGAATTCGCGCTTGTCGAAGTAATCGGCGATATCGCAGTCCGCCAGGTTACGGCACTTGTCGCCGTCAGTCAGGTCGTCGACGGCGATGATGTCGCGCTCGCCGCGCCGGTTAAGCGCCTTCACCAGATTGCTGCCGATAAACCCGGCAGCCCCGGTCACGATGATGCTCATCTGTGGCAACCTCCTGGAACATGGATGGAGCTCAGGCTATGCCTGTGCAAGTCAGGCGCATTGATGCAGGTCAAGGCTCCTTGCGGGTGACAAATGCCGATGTGACATACGGCACGCTGACGGTGGCACCGTGATTCAACACACTGTGCGAGGCGACAAAAGCCGTCAGTTGCTGTTCCAGCCGATCACGCTCGGCCGGTGCCAGCGCCGAGATAAAACTGGTCGAACGCACCCGATTGAAGATCACGTCCTCTACCGGTCCGTCGTGGGAATGGCTCAACTGCTGCTCGCGCAAAGGGCCAAAGCCCGGATGAGGAAATGCCTGACGCCATGCGCCGGTATAAAAGCGCGGCGCATCGCCTTCCCACTGATTGACCAGCGCATCCAGTTGCGCCACCCACGGCACACTGGCATCGCGCAGGTTCCAGATCAGCCCCAGTTGCCCACCTGGCTTGAGCACGCGATACATCTCGGTCAGCGCGGCAGAGGTGGCAAACCAGTGAAAAGCTTGCGCGCACACCACCACATCGACACTGGCATCGGCCAGGGGTATGGCCTGGGCGGTGCCTTGATGGGTTTCGACTTCGGGGTAGCTGCCCGAGAGCTTGTCGAGCATGGCCTGCACCGGCTCTACCACAATCACCCGCGCGCCCGTCTGCAACAGGCGCGTGGTGAACTTGCCGGTACCGGCGCCGACTTCAAGCACGGTTTGCCCGGGGCCCAGGCCAAGGGTTTCGCACAGCCATGCAGTTACACCCGCCGGGTAATCCGGGCGCCCGCGCACATAGGTGTCGGCGCCTTGCTTGTAACCGTCTGCTGCTGCCTGATGGATGGTGGGATCGCTCATTGCCAGCCTCCGTTTTCGTGGTTTTTAACCATAGCCGACGCAGGGCAAACGCGAGATGAAAACCTCGTCAGAAACGGTACTTCATACCCAGCATCAGGTTGCGCGGGTCACCGTAGTAATAAGTCGAGTAGAGGCCGTAACCGCTGAGGTACTCACGATCGAAGACGTTGTTCAGATTGACCGACGCACTGAGGTTTTTACTGATGTCATAGCGGGCCATCAGGCCGACCACGGCAAAGCTGCCCTCCTTGGCCTCGGTCTTGATCGAGGAATCCAGCTCGCTGTAGGTCGAGCCCTGCCAGGTCAGGTTGCCGCCCACGTTGAGGTCTTTGAGGTCGCCGGTCAATTGATAGCTGGTGGCCAGTTTGAACAATTGCTCCGGGTGGTTGCTGTTGATCCGCTTGCCGTCCTTGTCCCGTGGCTGGGCGTAGGTGTAGCCCGCCAGCAATTGCCAGCCGGTCATGATTTCACCGGATATTTCGGCCTCCAAACCCTTGGTTTTGGTTCCGCTGATTGCCTTGTAGGCATCCTGGCCGTCATCGCGTACACCATCGTATTCGGCGTAGTTGTCCTGCTTGATCATGAACAGGGCGAAACTGGTGTTCAGCGCACCGCCGAAATACTCGGACTTCAGACCGGCCTCATAACTTTGGCCGGTCATCGGCGGCAGAACCTTGTCGTCGCGGTCGAAGTAGCTTTGCGGGGTGAAGATATCCGTATAGCTGGCATAGACCGAGTGGTTTTCGCTCAAGTCGTAGACGATCCCGGCATAAGGAATCATCTTCCCGGTTTTTTTGCTGTTATCCGTGGTTGGCACAGTTTGCGCCGCGTTATAGGTCATTGTGCCCTTGCGATCGTAGTCCACCACCCTGGTTCCAAGGATGATCGACAGATCGTCTACAGGTTTAAGGCGCAATGCTGCGTAGGCTGCCGACTCTTTGGTCGTGTACTTTTGCTTCAAGCCCTGGCTCAAATCTGTAGGGCGCGGCGCGTCGTTGTTCCAGTTCTGGTAATTGACGGTCAGGTCATCGGCATTCATCGCCAGATAGTCCGTGCGCCGGTCACTGACGTTCATCCCCACCACCAGATCATGGGTACGTCCCAACAACTCAAACGGCCCGGTTGCATAGGCGTCCAGCGTGTCGGTATTGATCTTGAAGGTTTTGGTCCCGCTCATAAACTGCGCTTCGCCGGTGGCCTTGTCCGGGAAAGGCCCCCAGCCCACAAGGTTGCCCTGCAACTGCTCGGTGTTGCCCTTCCAGTGGCTGGCCTCGACCTTGAGCAGCCAGTCGTTGGCAAACCGCTGTTCAACACCGGCGAAGTACTTGGTGCTTTCACTGTCGGCATAGGCCCACTTGGCTGCGGGATTCATCGAGCGCTTGAAGTGGGTGCGGCTGCCGTCGCTGTAATACAGCGGCAACTGGCCAAAACTTGAGCCGTTGGAATTGATCCGCTGGTAGTCGATACCGGCGTAAAGAGTGGTGTCGTCGGTCAAATCCGCTTCGCCGATACCGTAGAACACGTCCTTGGTCGAGGAATAGCGATCGATAAAGGAGCGGCCATCTTCGTGGGCGGCCACCACACGCCCGCGCAGTGCAGCGTTTTCCGTCAGCGGCCCGGACACGTCCAGCTCACTGCGATAGCGGTCCCATGAGCCGCCGCTGCCCGATATATATCCCTGAAATTCCTTGGTCGGGCGTTTTCGCACCAGATTCACCGCCCCCGACGGGCTACCCACACCGCTCATCAAACCGGTGGCACCGCGCACCACCTCTACGCGATCGTAAATGGCCATGTCGCGCATGCCCAGGCCGTTGGTATTGGTGGTGAAGTCCGAGGTCGGTACGCCGTCGTACTGGAAGTTATCGAGGGTGAAACCCCGTGAGTAAAAGTTGTAGCGCTCGCTGTCGTCATGCACCACGGTGATACCGGGCGTTTGCGACAATACCTGAGCGATACTGCCCAAGCCCTGGTCAGTCATTTGCTGACGGGTAATGACCGTGACCGATTGCGGCGTTTCGCGCAGCGAAAGCGGCAATTTGGTTGCTGTACTGGTTTCACCCGTGGTGTAGGAGTGACTACCCTCAGTGGTGCTGCCCAACGCCATACCCGTGACGCTGGTAGCTTGCAGTTGCAACTGCCCCTGCGCATTGCCGGAGGTCAGCGAGTACAGGGTCCAGACTCCGCCGGCGCCTTCGGTGGCGGTCAAGCCGCTGCCCCTGAGCAGTTGCTGCAAGCCCTGAGCCACCTCAAAACTGCCCTTGAGAGCTGACGCCTGCTTGTCTTGCACCAGCGCCGGATCATAAGGCAGGGAGATATTGGCCTGCTGGGCGAAGCGGTTCAGTGCATCCTGCAGATTGCTGGCGGGTACATCGAAGCTGCGCTGGACGCTCAAGGGCGCAGCGCTGACCTGCGCCAATGGCTGCACGACGGAGCCCAGCAAAACGATATGCAAGGCAATGGCCAGGCGGCTGCGGGGAGGCAATGAAGGGATGGGAAAAACACGGGACATTGGCGCGGGGCTCCTGCAATGGATAAGTCTTATGCCTATCTGTCGAAGGCCAGCCGAAAACCCGCAAAGAAATGTGATAATTATTCGTATTTGTAACTGCGCAAAACCTCGTAGCAGCTGCCATAGGAACGAGGCTGCGTTCGGCGTGATGCGGCACCCCGACGTAGTCGTCGCAAAATCAGATTCTGCGGTGTATCAGTTAAACCCGACTATGAGGTTTTACGACGGCTTCGCCGCCGAACGCAGCCTCGTTCCTTCGGCAGCTGCTACGGTTTAAGCTTGCACAATCCGCGTCCAGAACCGTGTCCGGCGCTCAACACGTACCGCCAGTGACTGGCTCAACCCGTCCAGCGCGTGGTCAATGCGGTCGAGTTGAAACACCCCGGAAACCCGTAATTGAGCGACCGCCGGATCGCACTGCAACCAGCCGTGGCGATAGCGCGCCAGCTCTTGCACGAGATCCTGCAGGCGCATCTGCCTGGCCACCAGCACACCGCTGACCCAGCCATTAGCATTAAACACAGACGCCGGCTGCAACTGCGCCGAGCCCGGCTCGATCAGGTACTCGCTGCCCGCCTGTACCAGCACTGGCCGGGCATCGGGCAAGTGAATCGCTACTACGCCCTCCTCGACCATCAATCGAGTACGCCCCGACTCCTGACGGACATCGAATGCGGTGCCAATAGCCTGCAACCGCGCCTCGCGGGTGTGTACCCAAAACGGCCGGCGCCCGCTGGCAGCGGCAGGGTCCAAACCCGTGCGGACAAAAATCTCGCCATCGCGCAATACGATCAGGCGCTGTTGCTCCGTGAACAGCACGTCAGCAGCACTGTCGGTATTGAGCTGCAATCGCGTGCCATCGAGCAGGTTGAAGGAGCGTCGTTCCCCCACGCCTGTCGCATAGTCTGCGCCAAAGCTACGCCAGGGCTGCTGTTGCAGCAGCAGGCCCCCCGCTCCCGACCCCAGCATGCCCAACCCCAGTACCTTGAGGGCCTGGCGCCGTGAACGCAGGCGGCCACTGCCGGCCAAGGTGTCCAGGGCCACGCGCCCGGGCAGCGCCGAAGCCTGGCGCAAGGTGCTCTCGGTCATTTGCAGGGCTTGCCAGGCAGCTTCATGGCTGGCGTCGGCGGCGCGCCATTGCTCACACGCCGCAAACACCTGCGGCGGTGCTGCACCGGACCGGGTTTTGACCAGCCAGTCAATCGCCTGGTCCAGCACATGGGGGGCAAATTCAGGCGGTGACGAACCCGCGCTCACAGGGCCTGACGCGCCAAAAAACAATGGCGGATGGCTGTGGCCATGTACTTTTCCACCGAGCTGACGCTAACGCCCAGGCGCTCGGCGATGGCCTGATAGCCAAGGCCTTCAAGGCGCGAGAGCAAAAAGGCAGTGCGCACATTGGGCTTCAGGCCATCGAGCAACGCATCAATTCGGGTCAGGGTTTCAAGCAGGATCAAGCGTTCTTCCGGGGCAGGCATCTGCTGCTCGGGCAGGTGCGCCAACGCTTGCAGGTAGGCCTGTTCGACCTTGTGCCGACGAAAGCGGTCTATCAACAGGCCCTTGGCAATGCTGCTCAGCCAGGCCCGCGGCTCGCGCAAGTGCGTCACCTGCTCAGGCTTGCCCAGCACATAAAGAAAGGTGTCCTGGGCCAGGTCGGCGGCATTGTCGGTATCGCGCAGGCGCCGGCGCAGCCAGTTGACCAGCCAGCCATGATGATCGCTGTAAAGGCCATGCACGTCTGCGTGCAGCAGCGGTGGGTTCGGCGGGGATGGCGACACGGGAACCCTCGGGACGTGCGGTCAGCACACTGCGAATAGGAATGGGTCGCAATCATATTCGCAGTACTGGCCAGACTCAAGCCCTGGACGGCTTGCGCGGGTCAATCATTGCCCTGTCGCCGCCAGGACGGCGGCGACAGGGGCATGCATCAAGGGATCAGCGAATACACCAGCGAGGAGATCGCGATCAGGCCGATCACCGTCACGAACACGTTGGAGATCTGCCCCGAGTACTGGCGCATGGCCGGTACCCGACGGATCGCATACATCGGCATCAGGAACAGGATGGCGGCAATCACCGGCCCGCCCAGGGTTTCGATCATGACCAGGATGCTCGGGTTAAGCGTGGCCACGGCCCAGCACACCACCAGCATGAAGGCGGCCGTCATGCGGTCGAGGCTTTTCGTACCCGGGCGTTTGCCGGTTTTCAGTACCAGGCCTTTAAGGCCTTCGCTGGCGCCGATGTAGTGGCCCAGGAAGGACTTGGCAATGGCCACGAATGCAATCAATGGCGCGGCAAAGGCGATGGTCGGGTTGCTGAAGTGGTTGGCCAGGTAGGACAGGATCGACAGGTTCTGCGCCTTGGCCTCGGCCAGTTGCTCTGGCGACAGGGTCAGCACGCAACTGAACACGAAGAACAGCACCATCACCACCATCAGCAGGTGGGCGCGGGACAGGATCTGCGAGCTGCGCTCATCGGCGTTGGCACCGTAGCGGCGCTTTTGATCAACGGCGAAGGCCGAGATGATCGGCGAGTGGTTAAAGGAAAACACCATCACCGGAATCGCCAGCCACAGGGTATGCAGCAACACTGAAGGTGCAGGCAGCGTGGTCGCGGTACTGAGGATGCCGCCGTTCCAGTGCGGAATCAAAAACACCGCCAAAAACAGCAATGCCACGATAAACGGGTAGACCAGCATGCTCATGGCCTTGACGATCACCTGCTCGCCGCAACGCACCACAATCAGCAGGCCCAGGATCAGCACCAGCGACAGGATCGCCCGTGGTGGCGGGGTGATATGCATCTGGTTGAGCATAAAGCTGCCGACCGTGTTGGTCAGCGCTACGCTGTAGATCAGCAGGATCGGGAAGATGGCCAGGAAGTACAGCAGGGTAATCACTGCACCGGCGCGCAGGCCGAAATGTTCTTCAACCACGTCAGTGATATCTGAACCTTCGCGGCCGGAGAGTACGAAGCGGGTCAGGCCACGGTGGGCATAAAAGGTCATCGGGAACGCCAGCAGCGCCAGGATCAGTAGCGGCCAGAAGCCGCCGAGCCCTGCGTTGATTGGCAAAAACAAGGTACCTGCGCCAATCGCTGTGCCGAACAGGCCCAGCATCCAGGTGGTGTCATGACGGTTCCAGCGAGTGAGGGTCGCTGGTGTCTCGTCGAAGCGTTCGTCGACGCTGTTAGCCTGGTCATTCATCCGGTCGAATCTCCGCTAGCCGGTCGTTACCACGCAGCCGGGGCGGACAAGAAACACCTTGCTGACATCGCCCCGGCCATAAGAGGGGCGCGATTGTCCGGGATTAGACATAAGAAGCAAAGGTTTAGCTGAGCAATGGTTGAAATTGATGTCACGCTGCAAAGCAATACTTCGACACCTATTGATACACTATTGCAATCCATTTATCGCTCAAAAGGCCCGAGACCCATGCATTTTGCCCGACGTTTCCCTGTTTTTATCGGCTTGTGCCTGCTGGCTGCCGTGCCCGTGGCCAGCGCCGACGGTCTGATGATCACCTGGCCCGGTGGCTGGGAAGTTCAGGCCGTACCGCCCGCGCCTGACGACAGCAGCGTGCGCCAGCGAGCGGTGAAGAACGACGCCAGCGGCGACCCGCAAATGGTCATGGAACTGACCCAGTCGACCCTGGCCCCCGAGCACAAGGTCAATATGGACGCGGTGTTGCTGCAAATGCGCAAGACCCTGCAGCAAAACTTCGCCAAGGGTGGCTACCAGAGCGCCTGCAACAAGATCCATGACAGTACCCTGGGTGGCCTCAAGGCCCTGCAGACCACCTGCAAGATCACCCAGAACGGTAACCACGTCATCACCCAGACGTTAGTGGCCGCCACCCAGGGCAACAATGCCTACGCCCTGTCCTACGCCGGCCCCGCAGAGGGCTACAAGGCCAACGAAGCCCAGGTCAATGGCATTCGCGCCAGCTTGCGCCTGACCCCTTGAACGGGCTCCCGGCGCCCCAACCTGACAGCTTTGTCATCTTGTGATCATCTGCCTGACAGCCCCTGGCGCTCAGGCTGAGGCTTTTTCGTAAAGAGGTACACGATGAAAACACCATTGCGCCTTGCCGCTCTGTCGGCACTGTTATTGACCTCGCTGGCACAAGCAGCTGAGCAGCTGACCATTGACGTACACCGCGATGCCAATTGTGGCTGCTGCAAAGCCTGGATTTCCCACCTTGAAACCAATGGTTTCAAGGTCAATGACCATGTAGAGGATGATATGAGCAGCGTCAAGCAACGCCTTGGCGTGCAGCCACGGCTGGCTTCCTGCCATACCGGCGTGATCAACGGCAAATTCGTTGAAGGTCATGTACCTGCAGAGCAAGTGGTTGCCCTGACCCAGCGCAACGACCTCAAGGGCATCGCCGTACCCGGCATGCCAATGGGTTCGCCGGGCATGGAAATGGGTGATCGCAAGGACGCCTATCAGGTGATCGGCCTGGGCAACGACGGCAAGGACCAGGTGATTGCCGAATACCCTGGCCATTGAGAGGTCAAGGGCGAGCGCACCAAACCGGTGCGCTCGCCCTGTTTTTTGGCATAACCGAAAATCCACATCCACATCCACATCCACATCCACATCCCCGTAGCAGCTGACGAGCGGAGCGAGGCTGCGTTCGGTGCGATGCAGCACCACGACATAGCCGCCGCAAAATCAGACGCCTCGGTGTATCAGTTAAACCCGGCTCCCAGGGTTTACGGCCACTACGCAGCCGGACGCAGCCTCGCTCCGCTCGTCAGCTGCTACGAAACTGAAGCACTGTTCGTGTTAGATATTTTTCCTACAAGGCAATTCTCATTGTCTTACAAAAATTCATTGCCTTTACCTAGCACCTTGACCCATCTCTCCTACACTCAACGCTGTCGCGTCTACGGCGTGTAATTGTCGTATTTGAATAATCAAATCTTATTTGCCCGTGGTAGGTCCACTCAAGACCCGGTTGCCGCAGTTGGTGCATTCCTTGCAATGCCCTAATCATCTTTTGAGCATGTTTGTCACGGATGACAGGGCCGATCAGCAATTGGAGGCGTACCCGCCAGTGGCCGTTGGCAGATCAATAAATACAACGGGAGAGATTCATGATCAGTGCTGCTGCGCCACATCAAGAACAACGTCTGACCCCGCAAGTTGTGAATGAGCTTATTTCACTGCCCGAGCTGGCCCCTGCAGGGAGGCCCGCGCTGGCGGTGATCAACGCCAATCCCAACAAAAAGAAGGTGCTGTTTGTCACCTCGGAACTGGCCGACCTGGTGAAAACCGGTGGCCTGGGCGATGTGTCGGCCGCACTGCCGCGGGCCATGCGTCACTTGCATGATGTGCGCGTGCTGATCCCCGGTTACCCGCAAGTGCTCAACAGCGACAACCCGATCCATATCATCGGCGAACTGGGCGGCCATGCTGCCCTGCCCGCTTGCAAGATCGGGCGCATGGACTTGAAAGACGGCCTGGTCATCTATGTGCTGATTTGCCCCGAACTTTATGAGCGCGAAGGCACCCCCTACGGCGCCAACAATGGCCGCGACTGGCCCGACAACCATATTCGCTTCGCACGCCTGGGCCTGGCCGCTGCCGATATGGCTGCCAACCTGGCGCAAATCCACTGGCAGCCCGATCTGGTCCACGCCCACGACTGGCCTGCCGGTCTGACCCCCGCCTATATGCACTGGCGCGGCCAACGCACGCCAACGCTGTTTACCATCCATAACCTGGCCTACCAGGGCGTATTCAGCCGTGCCTGCTGCCCGGAGCTGGGCATCCCTCACCACGCCCTGCAACAGGACGGCATGGAATTCTACGGCAAATTGTCGTTTCTCAAGGCCGGGATGGCTTACTCCAGCCATATCACTACGGTCAGCGCCACCTACGCCACCGAAATCACCACCCCGGCCTTTGGCTGCGGGCTGGACGGCTTTTTGGCCAGCAAAACCCAGCAAGGCCTGCTCAGCGGCATCCCCAATGGCATCGATGAAAGCTGGGAAGCCACCACCGACCCGCACCTGGTGGCCCCGTTCGCCATCGGCGACTGGGACGCCCGCGCCATCAACACGGCCCATGTGCGCAACCTGTTCGGCCTCAAGCCGTCCAAGGGGCCGCTGTTTGCCGTGGTTTCGCGCCTTGTGTACCAGAAAGGCCTGGACCTGACCGAAGCCGTGGCGGCCTTTATCGTCGCGTCGGGCGGGCAGATTTGCATCATCGGCCGCGGCGAGCCCGAAGAAGAACAGGCCATGCGTGAACTGGCACTGCGTTTCCCGGGTCAGATCGGTGTACGCATCGGTTTCAATGAAACCGATGCGCGACGCATGTTCGCAGGCAGCGACTTTTTGCTGATGCCCTCGCGCTACGAACCCTGCGGGTTGAGCCAGATGTATGCACAACGCTTCGGCTCGCTGCCGGTGGCCCGCAACACCGGCGGCCTGGCCGACACCATCGAGAATGGCGTGACCGGGTTTCTGTTCGACGAGTCCACCGTGGCCAGCTATGAAGAAGCACTCAAGCGTGCCTTCAAGGTGTTCAGCTACCCCAAACTGCTCAATGCCATGCGCTGCCGCGCAATGGCCGCTCCATTCAACTGGTGCCAGGCCGTAGAACCCTATGCCGAGCTGTATGAACAACTGGTTGCCAAGTCATTGCTCCGCGCCGTAAAGCCATGAGCCATGCAACCTGCGGATCTGTCTGACGTTCGATCATTTATCGCCAGCAAGGGAACCGCCAATGAGTGAAGCGCAACTAGAAGTACTCGCCGGCCGAGCCGGGCTGGCCGTTGACTGGATTGATGCCAACGGCCAGCCGCAACGCGTCACGCCCCAGGTACTGGAAGCCATTCTGGCGGGGCTGGGTTTGCCTGCCGACAGTGCCGAGGCCATCGAAACCAGCCTGCTCAACCTGCAGCTGGAACAACAGAACAAACGTCTGCCGCCCCTGCTGACGGCTGATGTCGGCAAGGCGCTGGACCTGTCACGCTATTTCCACCCCCATCGCCAGTGCGTCGTTCACCTGGAGAACGGTGAATCACTGCCAATCCAGCTGGATGCCGACGCCATGCTGCCGGGCATGATCCCCATCGGTTATCACCGGGTGCATCTGGACGATCAGCAATTCACCCTGGCCGTGGCCCCGGCCAGGTGCTTCAGCATTGCCGACGCCCTGCATCAATCGGCACCGCGGGCCTGGGGGCTGAGCGTGCAACTGTATTCGCTGCGCCGTCATGGCGATGGCGGCTTTGGCGACACCCGGGCCCTGGAAACCCTGCTGCAAGGGGTGGCAGAACGGGGGGCCGATGCTTTGGCCATCAGCCCTGTACACGCCATGTTCAGCAGCGCGCCCAAGCACTACAGCCCGTACTCTCCGTCCAGCCGCCTGTTCCTCAACAGCCTGTATGCCGCACCGGCCAGTATCCTCGGCGAGGAGGCGCTGCACAGGGCCATCGAGGCCACAGGCTTGCAAGACGAGTTGCAGCGCCTGGAACAGCTGCCGCTGATCGATTGGCCCGCGGCCACCCGGGCCAGGCAGACCCTGCTGCGCCAGCTCTACCAGGACTTCATCCGCCAAGCGCATCCGCTTGACGCTGACTTCCAGCATTTTCGCCAACGGGGTGGCGAAGCCCTGGAAAATCACTGCCGCTTTGAAGCCCTGCAGGAACTCTGCGTGGCAGAGCAACACAGCCTCGACTGGCGCGACTGGCCCGAACAATGGCGCAACCCGGACAGCCCGGCGCTACTGCAGTTTGCCGAGGAGCATCGCCAGACCATCGCCTATTACGCTTTTTGCCAATGGTTGATCACCAGTTGCCTGGAGCGCGCCCAGGCCACGGCCCGCGCCAGTGGCATGGCCATCGGCCTGATTGCCGATCTGGCGGTGGGTGCCGATGGCGCTGGCAGCCAGGCCTGGTGCCGTCAGGACGAATTACTCGCGCAACTGACCGTTGGTGCGCCACCCGATGCCCTCAACCGCGCAGGCCAGGGCTGGGGCATTTCTGCGTTCTCGCCTGAAGGCCTCAAACGCAGCGGTTTTCGCGCGTTTATTGAAATGCTGCGCGCCAACTTTGCCCACGCCGGTGGCCTGCGCATCGACCATGTGCTGGGCTTGCAGCGCTTGTGGGTGATCCCCCTGGGGGCATCGCCCGACCAAGGCGCGTACCTGTATTACCCCATCGATGACTTGCTGCGTCTGGTCTGCCTGGAGTCCGTGCGCCATCAGGCCATCGTCCTCGGTGAAGACCTCGGTACGGTGCCGGAAGGCCTGCGGGAAAAGCTCAGCGAACGGGCGATCCTGGGCATTCGCGTACTGCTGTTCGAGCAGGACTACGGTGCCCGCTTCAAACCCATTCTGGACTGGCCGGATGATGCCCTGGCCACCACCAGCACCCACGACCTGCCAACACTCACCGGCTGGCTGCGCGCGCGTGATATCGACTGGAACGAACGCCTCAACCTGATCGACCCGATTGCCGCGCAACGCTGGCGCGAGGAGCGCCAGCGAGAATGTGAAGGGCTGGATCGGGCCCTGCGCCTGGACCCGCAGAATTTTCAGGAAGAAGTCCAGGGCAACGCCCCGACACTGGACGCCAGCATCCGTTTTCTGGGGCACACCCGTGCGCCCCTGGTGCTGCTGCCGATCGAGGATGCCCTGGGGCTTGAGGAACAAGCCAATGTGCCTGGCACCGTCAGTGGCCACCCCAACTGGTGCCGAAGGCTGCCGGGCGATTGCAGCCTGTTGCTGGACGCCATCGATGCCACGCAACGCTTCGAGTTACTGGCTTGCGCCCGCCTGCAAGCCCACGAACGAGACCGCTAACTCACCCAAGAGCAAGGAGCTTTACCATGAGTAATGACGACAAACACATTCGTGAATTTGCCTATCAGATCTGGGAATCCGAGGGCCGTCCGCAGGGCCAGGAGGCCCGCCACTGGGAAATGGCTCACAAACTGGCCCAGGCGCAAGCCCTGGCCCCCTCCAAGGCGCCGGCAAAGGCCACCAAGGCCAAGGCCGCAGCAAAACCTGCTGGCGAGAAAAAACCCCGGGCACCGCGCAAGCCTGCCTCGTCTTGAGTAGCCGCCACCCCCTGTGGGAGCGGGCTTGCCCGCGATTGGATCAACCCGGCCAACCTGATGTGCCGAGGTGTCTTGATCGCAGGCAAGCCAGCTCCCACGGGCCATCTACGTCTTAAATTCCGGTTGTGCAGGAGCAGGTCATGAGTAAACACACGTCAGCACCGCCCACTGGCGACCCCTTGCGCATCCGCGAAGGGCTGCCCTTCCCCCTCGGTGCCACCTGGGATGGCCTGGGCGTCAATTTCGCCCTGTTCTCGGCCAACGCCAGCAAAGTCGAACTGTGCCTGTTCGACGCGGCGGGTGAAGTCGAACTGGAACGGATCGAACTGCCCGAGTACACCGACGAAACCTTTCATGGTTATTTGCCCGATGCCCACCCGGGGCAGGTCTACGGTTACCGCGTCTACGGCCCCTACGAGCCGGAAAACGGCCACCGCTTCAACCACCACAAATTGCTGATCGACCCCTATGCCAAGCAACTGGTGGGTGAGCTGAAATGGTCCGAAGCCTTGTTTGGCTACACCATCGGCCACCCCGATGCCGACCTGAGTTTCGATGAACGGGACAGCGCGCCCTTCGTGCCCAAGTGCAAGGTCGTCGACCCGGCGCACACCTGGGGCCATGACCGCCGACTGAGCGTGCCGTGGGAGCGCACCATCTTCTATGAAGCCCATGTGCGCGGTATCAGCATGCGCCACCCGGCCGTGCCGGATGCGCTGCGCGGCACCTTTGCCGGTTTGATGGTGGACGAGGTGGTCGAGCACATCACCGACCTTGGCGTGACCAGTGTCGAACTGCTGCCGGTGCATGCCTTCGTCAACGACCAGCACCTGCTGCAAAAAGGCATGACCAACTATTGGGGCTACAACAGCATCGCCTTTTTCGCCCCGGACCCGCGCTACCTGGCCAGCGGCAAGATTGCCGAGTTCAAGGAAACGGTGGCGCACCTGCACAAGGCCGGGCTGGAGGTGATTCTGGATGTGGTTTACAACCACACCGCCGAAGGCAACGAGCAAGGTCCCACCCTGTCCATGCGCGGCATCGACAACGCCTCGTACTACCGCCTGATGCCCGATGACAAACGCTATTACATCAACGACTCCGGCACCGGCAACACCCTCGACCTGAGCCACCCGTGCGTCTTGCAGATGGTCACCGACTCGCTGCGCTACTGGGCGCGCGAAATGCACGTCGACGGTTTCCGCTTCGACCTGGCGACCATCCTCGGGCGTTACCACGACGGCTTCAACGAGCGTCACAGCTTTCTGGTGGCCTGCCGCCAGGACCCCCTGCTGCGCCAGGTAAAAATGATCGCCGAACCCTGGGACTGTGGCCCCGGCGGCTATCAAGTCGGCGGTTTCCCGCCCGGCTGGGCAGAGTGGAACGACCGCTTTCGCGACACCGTGCGCGCCTTCTGGAAGGGCGACGAAGGCAAGCTGGCTGAATTTGCCGGGCGCATGACCGGCTCGGCCGACCTGTTCAACCAGCGAGGCCGCAGGCCCTATAGCTCGGTCAACTTCATTACCGCCCATGACGGCTTCACCCTGCACGACCTGGTGTCCTACAACGACAAGCACAACGAAGCCAACGAGGAAAACAACCAGGACGGCAGCAACAACAATATTTCCTGGAACCACGGCGTCGAAGGCCCTACTGACGATCCCGAAATCAACGCCTTGCGCCAGCGCCAGATGCGCAATTTCATGGCCACCCTGTTCCTGGCCCAGGGCACACCGATGCTGGTGGCGGGCGACGAGTTCGCCCGCACCCAGCACGGCAATAACAACGCCTATTGCCAGGACAGCGAAATCGGCTGGATCAACTGGGAACTGGACAAGGCCGGCAAATCCCTGCAGGCCTTTGTCAAACGTCTGATCAAGTTGCGCCTGCAGTACCCGATCCTGCGGCGTGGCCTGTTCCTGGTCGGTCACTCTGTCGACACGCCCGAGTTCAAGGACGTGACCTGGCTGGCCCCCGACGGCAACGAGATGACCACCGAGCAGTGGGAAGACGCCCAGGCCCGCTGCATGGGCATGCTGCTCGATGGCCGCGCGCAAGTGTCCGGAGTGCAGCGCGCCGGTGCTGACGCCACGTTGCTGATCGTGGTCAATGCCAACCACGACCCGGTCAGTTTCACCCTGCCCAAAGTGCCCCACGGCATCAGTTGGTCATGCAGGCTCGACACCACCGACCCGAGCATCAAGGGCCCGCAGCACCTGCCCTTCAACAAGCCCTACGAGGTTACCGGGCGCTCGCTGGTGTTGTTCGAGCTGCAACACACCGAGGTGTCGTAGAAGTATTGATAAACATCAAGTGCACCCCCATAAAAAGCGGCAAGCTGTTGTTTGAGCTTGCCGCTTTGAAACTGCCCCTGACAGAGGAGTGACCATGCCCACTGAATATGCTGTCGGCAACCCACTTTTATCTGCCACCCCGGCAACAGCGCCTGCCGTGCATCAAATCAAGGTACTGACGGTCAATACGCACAAGGGCTTTACCGCCTTTAACCGCCGCTTCATCCTGCCCGAGCTGCGCGAAGCGGTGCGCAGTACCGGTGCCGATCTGGTGTTTTTGCAGGAGGTGCTTGGCGAGCACGGTAAACACGCCTCGCGCTACGAAGACTGGCCTGCCACCTCACAATATGAATTCCTCGCGGACAGCATGTGGAGCGACTTTGCCTACGGGCAGAATGCCGTTTACCCCGATGGTCATCACGGCAATGCCTTGCTGTCCAAGTTCCCGATCAAGGCCTCGCGCAATCTCGATGTGTCGATCACCGGGCCTGAACGGCGCGGCCTGCTGCACTGCGTGCTGGACGTGCCCGGGCATGACAATGTACATGCCATTTGCGTGCACTTGAGCCTGCTGGAAAGCCATCGTCAGCTACAGATTGTGTTGCTTAACCAGTTGCTCAAATCCTTGCCGCCCCATGAGCCGGTGATCATTGCCGGTGATTTCAACGACTGGAAGCAGCAAGGCAATGCCGCCCTGCGCCAGCGCGACGACCTGCATGAAGTGTTTGAGCGCCATCATGGCAAGGTGGCGAAAACCTACCCGGCCCGCTGGCCGGTGTTGCGCCTGGACCGCATCTACCTGCGCAATGCCAGCAGCCATGACCCCAAGATCCTCGGCGACAAACCGTGGAGCCATTTATCGGATCATTTGCCGTTGGCGGTTGAGGTGCATTTGTAATACAGGGGAAGCCCGCCATGCCCTCACCCTCTCCCGAGGGAGAGGGAGCTGATGGGTGGTGTTCTTGAGTCCGCGTGCGGCCAGTCCCCTCTCCCTTCGGGAGAGGCTTAGGGAGAGGGGCTTTGGCTTTACCCTGTCACTGGCCGCAATATCAACACCCCCAGCGGCGGCAGGTTCAAGGCCAGCGATACATCCTGGCCGTGGCTGGTAACCTGCTGGGTCACCACCCCACCGCCGTTGCCATAGTCAGAACCGGCATAGATGGCCGAGTCACTGTTGATCACCTCCTGCCAGGTGCCAGCAAACGGCACGCCAATGCGATACCCCTCACGCGGTACCGGGGTAAAGTTGGTGACCACCAGCAAGGGCTGGCCATCCTTGCTCCAGCGCAGCCAGGCATAAACGCTGTTGGCCGCATCATCGCCAATCAACCATTGGAAGCCCTGCGGTACATCATCCTGCTCATACAGCGCAGGCTGCTCGCGGTACAACCGGTTCAAGTCACCCACCAGTTTCTGCACGCCCCGGTGCTCGGGGTATTGCAGCAAATACCAGTCCAGCTGCTGATCATGGTTCCATTCGCGCCACTGGCCGAATTCGCAGCCCATAAACAGCAATTTCTTGCCCGGATGCGCCCACATAAAGCTCAAATAGGCACGCAGGTTGGCGAATTTCTGCCAGCGATCTCCGGGCATCTTGTCGATCAGCGAGTGCTTGCCATGCACCACTTCATCATGGGAAATCGGCAGGATAAAGCGCTCGGTCCAGGCATAGACCAAGCCAAAGCTCAGCTCGTTGTGATGGTGGGCGCGGTACACCGGGTCTTGCTGGATGTAGTGCAGCGAATCGTGCATCCAGCCCATGTTCCATTTGTAGGAAAACCCCAGCCCGCCCTGATCGGTGCTCTGGCTGACGCCGGGCCAGGCCGTGGACTCTTCGGCAATCACCAGTGCGCCCGGCACTTCGCAGGCAACCACATCGTTGAGATGGCGCAAAAACTCGATGGCTTCGAGGTTTTCCCGCCCGCCATGACGGTTGGGCACCCATTCCCCGGCCTTGCGCGAATAATCGCGGTACAGCATCGAGGCCACCGCATCCACGCGCAGCCCGTCGATATGGAAATGCTTGAGCCAGTGCAGCGCCGAAGCCAGCATAAAGCCATGCACCTCAGTGCGGCCCAGGTTGTAAATCAGGGTATTCCAGTCCTGATGAAAGCCTTCAAGCGGGTTGGCGTATTCGTACAGCGCCGTGCCATCAAACTGCGCCAGCCCGTGGGTATCGTTGGGGAAATGCGCCGGCACCCAGTCCAGAATCACGCCGATACCGGCCATGTGACAGGCATTGACGAACGCGGCAAAATCATCTGGCGAGCCATAACGGGCCGTCGGCGCAAATTGCGACAGGGGCTGATAACCCCAGGAACCACCGAACGGGTGCTCCATGATCGGCATCAGCTCGATATGGGTGAAGCCCAGTTGCTGCACATAAGGGATCAGGCGCTCGGCCAGCTCCGGCCAGGTGTACTGGCGGGCGATATCACCGACATCATCGACCTCACATTGCCATGAGCCTGCATGCAACTCATAGATCGACAGCGGCGCATCATGGCGCTGGCGCTGCTCACGGGCTTGCATCCACTCGCCGTCCTGCCAGTCAATGGCCAGGGGCGCGGCAACCCTGGACGCGGTATCCGGCGGCAACTGCGTGGCCAGGGCCACGGGGTCGGCCTTGAGCGGCAAGATGCCGTTGGCGCCGAGGATTTCATACTTGTAGGCCTCGCCCGCTTGCAGGCGCGGCACAAATAGCTCCCATACGCCGTTGGCATGGCGCAGGCGCATGGGGTGGCGACGGCCGTCCCAGCCGTTGAAATCACCCACCACCGAGACGCGCCGCGCATTCGGCGCCCACACGGCAAAGCGCACCCCCGGTACGCCATCGACATGCATCAATTGCGCCCCGAAGCAGCTACTTAAATCGCGGTGATTGCCTTCGGCAAACAGATACAGATCCATCTCACCCAGCAGCGGGCCAAAGCTGTAGGGATCTTCGCTGGTCTGCACCGCATTGCCCCAATCAACCTGCAGCAAGTACGGCCGCGCCTGTGTGAAATGCCCGACAAACAGGCCGGGCACGTTTGCATCATCAAGACGGCCCAGCACCTCACCGGTATCCCTGGCCAGTACATTGACATTTGTCGCGCCGGGCAAATAAGCCCGGATAAACTGCCCGCCGCCGCCATCGGCATGTGCCCCCAGCACCGCAAACGGATCGGGGTGCTCGGCCTTGGTCAGTGCGTCGATATCCGTAGGGGCGGGTAACAGCGAGTCTTTACCTTTACCAGTATCCATGCTCGAACTCATGCTGCTCTCCGTCCGGTAAAGGTTGTGTATGCATGTGCATACTTTTCAGTCATCGACTTGGCCTATGTCCTACAATCCACAGTACCCACCAAGACTAGCTGTTGTGGGGCTCCCCGTGAGGGCTAATTGCCCTTGGTTTATGCAAAACACATGCAAAGATTGCGGCACCCACAGCGTTTTGCGCCGTCGGTCACATCAGCGGAATCAAACCTGCCCACGGCGGGTCAACCACCCGACAGCCCTCACATCCCGCCACCATGAGGTCATCGTGATGAGCATCCCCATTGCCCCTGAAACCCCCGACCCCAATATCGACAAGCCAGCCTTGCCACCCGTTCCCCCGGCGCCGCCAGAGCAAGAGCCTGACCCGCAGCCCATCGGTGACCCGCCTTGTGAGCAAGTGCCGCGAAAGGTGTGAAGCTGGCTGGCCACGACAGAGGGTGATTCGCTGATTTGCTTGACCCCGATCACCCTCTGTTCCACAGAACTGCGTTAAAGGCGCGCAAAGCCTGTAAAACCGGGGCACAGCCCCGGATGCAGCAGATTGTCGCAGGCCGTCGCCAGAGCGCATCTGATCCGGTTTTAAATCAAATACCTGAGCCTGTTCTGCAAACAGTTCGCTGGGCATAGTGCTCATGCCTGATGGAGGCTGATGAGCGAAAGACCATGAGCGAACAAATTCCCGTCCAGATACTTGAATCATTTGAGGCTCCCCGACCAAGGGCCGCAAAAATCAAAAACAAGTCCAGCGACAACCTGATTCACACCCGCAGTTTCACCGGCCTGTTCCGCACCCTGCGGATCCTGGGCGCAGGCCTGTTGTTTTTGCTGTTCTTTGGCACGGTCTGGCTGAATTGGGACGGCCGCCAGGCGGTCCTTTGGGATTTATCTGAAAGCAAATTCCATATCTTCGGCGCAACCTTCTGGCCGCAGGACTTTATCCTGCTCTCGGCACTGCTAATCATTGCCGCCTTCGGCCTGTTTGCGATCACGGTATTTGCCGGCCGGGTGTGGTGTGGCTACACCTGCCCGCAAAGCACCTGGACTTGGCTGTTTATGTGGTGCGAAAAGATCACCGAAGGTGACAGAAACCAGCGCATAAAACTGCAAGCCGCACCCTGGCGCCTGAACAAGATCTTGCGCCGTACGGCCAAGCACTCGCTGTGGCTGGCCATCAGCGTGATTACCGCGCTGACCTTCGTCGGCTACTTCACGCCGGTACGGCCGTTGGCCATTGAATTGCTGACCCTGGAAATCGCCGGTATCAGCCTGTTCTGGATGCTGTTTTTCACCGGTGCCACCTATCTCAGCGCCGGCTGGCTGCGCGAGGCGGTGTGCATGCACATGTGCCCGTATGCACGGTTCCAGAGCGTGATGTTCGACAAGGACACCCTGGCCATTTCCTATGACGTGGCCCGCGGTGAAAACCGTGGCCCGCGCAAGCGCGGGGTGGAGCCCAAGCAGGCCGGGCTGGGGGATTGCATCGATTGCCATATGTGCGTGCAGGTCTGCCCCACCGGCATCGATATCCGCGATGGCCTGCAAATGGAATGCATTGGCTGCGCAGCCTGCATCGATGCCTGCGACTCGGTGATGGAAAAAATGGGTTACGCCCCGGGCCTGGTGCGCTACACCTCCGAGCACGAACTGCAAGGCGGCAAGACCCACCTGCTGCGCCCGCGCCTGATCGGCTACGCCGTGGTGCTGGTGGTGATGATCGGCGCGCTGGTGATGGCCCTGAACATGCGTACCATGGTGTCCCTGGACGTGATCAAGGACCGTGGCCTGTTCCGCGAGAACAGTCAGGGCCAGATCGAGAACATCTACAGCCTGAAAATCATCAACAAGACCCAGGAACCGCAGCACTATCGGGTGTCGTTGCAGGACGCCGAGGACTTCCAGTTGCAGGGCAAGACCGAGCTGACCCTGGCCCCCGGCGAGATTGTCGATGTGCCGGTGTCTGTCGCATTGCTGGCCGAGCGCCCGAAAAGCAGCTCGCAGACCCTCGAATTTGTGGTCACCGACACCGATGAACCGAACATCCGCAGCGTGGCCAAAAGCCGTTTCGTTGCACCGCTGAACCGTTAATCTGCAAATATGTTGTGTGTGGGAGCGGGCTTGCTCGCGACAGGATCGCTGCGGTGTGTCAGACCAATAGCGGTGAGGCTATCGCGAGCAAGCCCGCTCCCACACATTTGTACTGCGTGCAACCCAACGCCGGACCGAGCCTTACCCCATGAAACGCTATGAAAAATTCGCCGACGATATTGCCGAACTGATCCGCTCCGGGGTGCTCGGCCCCGGGCAGCGCGTGCCTTCGGTGCGCTATGCCAGCCAGACCTATGGGGTCAGCCCCTCGACGGTGTTCCAGGCCTATTACCTGCTGGAGCGCCGCGGGCTGATCCGGGCCAAGCCGCGCTCGGGCTATTTCGTCAACACCCACACCCCCGGCGCCTTCTGTGAACCGGTGTTCAGCAGCCATGTCACCGAATCCACCCAGGTGGATGTCAGCGCCCTGGTGTTTTCGGTGCTGGACTCCATCAAGGACCCGCACACCGTGCCCTTCGGCTCGGCCTTCCCCAGCCCGATGCTGTTTCCTCTGCAGCGCCTGGCCCGTTCGATGGCCACCGCCAGCCGCGAGATGGACCCGCGCATGGTGGTCACCGACATGTCCCCCGGCAACCCGCAACTGCGCCGGCAAATAGCCCTGCGCTACATGGTCGGCGGGCTGATGCTGCCGATGGAAGAGCTGCTGATCACCAATGGCGCGCTGGAGGCCCTCAACCTGTGCCTGCAGGCCGTCACCGAGCCCGGCGACCTGGTGGCCATCGAAGCCCCGGCGTTCTACGCCTGCCTGCAAGTACTGGAGCGGCTCAAGCTCAAGGCCGTGGAAATCCCGGTGCACCCCCGTGATGGCATCGACCTCGGGGTGCTGGCACAAACCCTGGAGCGCCACCCGATCAAGGCCGTGTGGTGCATGACCAGCTTCCAGAACCCGATTGGCGCGACCATGCCCGAGGCCAAGAAACAAGCGCTGGTCGAGCTGCTGCGCACGCATCAGGTGCCGCTGATAGAGGACGATGTATACGCCGAACTGTATTACGGCCAGCACCCGCCCAAGCCGGCCAAGGCCTTTGATACCGAAGGGCTGGTGATGCATTGCGGCTCGTTTGCCAAAAGCCTGGCACCGGGCTATCGCATTGGCTGGGTGGCGGCGGGCCGTTACGCGCAGAAAATCGAACGGCTGAAACTGATGACCTCGCTGTGCGCCTCCATGCCGGCCCAGGCCGCCATTGCCGATTACCTGCAACACGGCGGCTACGACCGGCACCTGCGCAAGTTGCGCTATGCCCTGGAAGAACAGCAAAGCGCGATGCTGGCGGCCATTGCCCGGTATTTTCCGGCGCAGACACGGGTCAGCCAGCCGTCGGGCGGTTACTTTCTGTGGCTGGAGCTGCCCGAGCAGATGGACTCGCTCAAACTGTTCCAGATGGCGTTGGCGCAAGGGATCAGCATTGCACCGGGGCCGATCTTCTCGGCCACCCAGCGCTTTCGCAACTGCATCCGCCTGAACTATGGCAGCCCGTGGGATGCTTCTTGCGAAAAGGCCATGGAAACATTGGGCAAGATCGTCAAGTCGTTCAGTTGATGCCCACATTCCTGTAGCAGTTGCCGAAGGAACGAGGCTACGTTCGAGATGGTGCGCCACCGCGACGAAGCGCTCGTAAAACCTTCACCCGTGATTTGACTGAAAGACCGAGGTTCAGGCTTTACGACGACTGCGTCGCCGAACGCAGCCTCGTTCCTTCGGCAGCGGCTACAGGGGCAATCTCACCCCGGCATACAGGTGAAGTCCGCCGTGTGCGCCACTTCCTTGCCGTGGCCATCCACCAGCCTTGCGCTGATCTCAGGCCCCAGGCTCGACTCGATCAGTTGGTAGCGCTCGCCGGCCTTGAATCCGGTGTAGTTGACCTTACCCTGGCAATCCACCTGGTTTTCATCGCCCGTGGCCCCTTCAAACAAGGTCACGTCAAGGCGGTGGGCACCGGGAGTGACTTCGAAGTAGCGGCCATCGTTGATGTTTTTGCCATCCACGCGTTCGGCCATCAGGTCACTGTTGCCCTCTTCTTTAAGACCGATCCACGCCTCGCCCGGGTCTTGCTTGGGCACCGGCCCGGCACAGGCCGACAGCAAGAGCACCAGGCCCAGGGAGGGAATCAGCAACAGCGGTTTAAGGTTCATCGCAGGCGTGCCTCGAAACAATGGAGTAGGCCTCAAGCTTGCAGCGCCCCGCGCCTTGCGCCAAATGAATGAAAGTGAAGGGAAATTCAGCCCGTTACTAAAGGAACCTTCACGTTGCTGAAAGCGGATCGTTAGGTTTGAGCGGTGAGACTGCCGAGGTTTGCAATTCCACTCCCCGGAGGTCCAGGCATGCTCGGGCTGGTAAAGACCGCACTGCACAAGCCCTACACGTTTATCGTGCTGGCGATTTTCATCTGCATCATCGGGCCGCTGGCGGCTGTTCGCACCCCCACGGATGTGTTCCCCGATATCGGCATTCCGGTGGTGGCCGTGGTGTGGCAATACACCGGGCTGGCCCCGGCGGATATGGCGGGCCGGGTGATCTACACCTACGAGCGCTCGCTCAGTACCACGGTCAACGACATCGAACATATCGAGTCGCAGTCACTGCCCGGCATGGGCATCGTGAAAATTTTCTTCCAGCCCGGGGTCGATATTCGTACCGCCAATGCGCAAGTGACGGCCGTGTCACAAACCGTACTCAAGCAAATGCCGCCGGGTATTACCCCACCGCTGATCCTCAATTACAGCGCCTCGACCGTACCGATCCTGCAACTGGCGTTCTCCAGCCCTACCTTGTCGGAAGCGAAAATCCGCGACCTGGTGCAGAACAATATCCGCCTGCCCCTGAGTGCCCTGCCCGGCTTGGCCATGCCCACCCCCATGGGCGGCAAGCAACGCCAGATCACCCTCGACCTCGACCCCCAGGCGCTGGCGGCCAAAGGCCTGTCGGCACAGGACGTGGGCAATGCCCTGGCGGCGCAGAACCAGATCATCCCGGTGGGCACCGCCAAGCTCGGTACCTATGAGTACACGGTGCTGCTCAACAACAGCCCCAAGGCCATCGACGAACTCAATGACCTGCCGATCAAGACCGTCGATGGCGCGCTGATCACCATCGGCCAGGTGGCCCATGTGCGTGATGGCTCGCCGCCGCAAACCAATATCGTGCGGGTCGACGGCCACCGGGCGGTGCTGATGCCGGCGCTGAAAAACGGCAATATCTCGACGCTGTCCATTGTCGACGGCATTCGCGGGATGCTGCCGCGCATCAACGAAACCCTGCCGCCCTCCCTGAAAACTTCGTTGCTGGGCGACGCCTCGGTGTTCGTCAAGCAATCGGTGGGCAGTGTGGCCCAGGAAGGCATCATTGCCGCCCTGCTGACCAGCGCCATGATCCTGCTGTTCCTCGGTAGCTGGCGTTCAACCCTGATTATTGCCGTGTCGATCCCCCTGGCCGTGCTGTCTGCGATCGCACTGCTGGCCCTGAGCGGGCAAACCCTCAATGTCATGACCCTCGGCGGGCTGGCGCTGGCGGTGGGGATTCTGGTGGACGATGCCACCGTCACCATCGAAAACATCAATTGGCACCTTGAGCAGGGCAAGTCGGTGCGCGACGCGATCCTCGACGGTGCCAAGCAGATCGTCGGCCCGGCCTTCGTGTCGCTGCTGTGTATCTGCATCGTGTTTGTGCCGATGTTCATGTTGCAAGGCATTGCCGGCTACCTGTTCCGCCCGATGGCGCTGTCAGTGATTTTCGCCATGGGCAGCTCGTTTATTCTGTCGCGCACCCTGGTGCCGACCCTGGCGCTGTTTCTGCTCAAGCCACATGTGCCGGAGCAAGGTGCTGGGCATCACCCGGAAGACGGCTACATCAACCATCACGAGGGCGACCAGCACAGCAAGCAGCATTCGGCACCTGTGCGTGCGCTATTGAGCTTTCAAGCCGGTTTCGAGCGGCGTTTCTCGGCGGTGCGCGATGCCTATTACGCCCTGCTGGAGTTGGCCCTGGCCAACCGCAAGCGCTTTTTGCTGGGTTTTATGGCCTGCGTACTGGCCTCCTTTGCCTTGCTGCCAAGCCTGGGCCAGGACTTTTTCCCGGCCACCGATGCCGGGGCCCTGGCCCTACATGTGCGCTTGCCGCTGGGGACGCGCATCGAAGAAAGCGCTGCGGACTTCGACCGCATCGAATCGCGCATTCGTGAAATCATCCCCGCCGACCAGTTGGACACCGTGATCGACAATATCGGCATTCCTCTTAGCGGCATCGATATGGCCTACAGCAGCAGCGGCACAATCGGCCCACAGGACGGCGATATTCAGGTCACCCTCAAGGAAGGCCACAGCCCTACCGCTGACTATGTAAAGCGCCTGCGTGAAGCGCTGCCAGAGAGCTTTCCCGGCAGCCAGTTCGCATTTTTACCGGCGGATATCAGCACCCAGATCCTCAACTTCGGCGCCCCGGCACCGCTGGACGTGAAGATCTCCGGGCATGACGACGAGGCCAACCGCGCCTATGCGCTGGAACTGCAACGGCGCCTGCAACATGTGCCGGGCATTGCCGATCTGCGCATTCAGCAGTCAGTGGGTTACCCGTCGCTGCAGGTCAAGGTCGATCGCCTGCGCGCCAATGGCCTGGGGATTACCGAGCGTGACGTAACCAACAGCATGGTCGCATCGCTGGCAGGCAGTTCCCAAGTGGCGCCGACGTTCTGGCTCAACCCGCAAAACGGTGTGTCCTATGGCGTGGTCGCGGCCACACCGCAATACCGCCTGGACAGCCTGCCGGCGCTGGAAGCGTTGCCGGTAACAGGCAGCAACGGCCAGTCACAAATCCTCGGCGGGCTGGCCACCATCAGCCGCGTAGAAAGCCCGGCCGTGGTCAGCCACTACAACATTCAGCCGACGCTGGACCTGTACGCCAATATTCAGGGCCGCGATCTGGGCTCGGTGGCGGCGGATGTGCAAAAGGTGATTGACGGCGCGGCCGACCTGCGGCCCAAAGGCGCAATCATCAGCCTGCATGGCCAGATCGACGCCCTGCATGAAGCCTTCAGCGGCCTGAGTTTTGGCCTGCTCGGCGCGGTGGTGCTGATCTACCTGCTGATCGTGGTCAACTTCCAGTCCTGGGTCGACCCGTTCGTGATCATCACCGCCCTGCCCGCAGCCCTGGCCGGGATTGTGTGGATGCTGTTCCTCAGCGGCACCTCGCTGTCGGTGCCCGCCCTGACCGGCGCCATCCTGTGCATGGGGGTGGCCACGGCCAACTCGATTCTGGTGGTGAGCTTCTGCCGCGAACGGCTGGCCGAGCATGGCGATGCCCTCAAGGCGGCGCTGGAAGCGGGCTACACACGCTTCAGACCGGTGTGCATGACCGCACTGGCGATGATGATCGGCATGCTCCCGCTGGCCTTGTCAGAAGAACAGAACGCCCCCCTCGGACGCGCCGTTATTGGCGGTCTGATGTTGGCCACCGTTGCCACCCTGCTGTTCGTGCCCGTGGTGTTCAGCCTGGTGCACGGCCGTGAAAAAAATCGCGCTGCTGCTGGAGAAACTTCCCATGTCGTCTAATCAAAAACCTTCGCGCAAGCGCTTGATGTACCTGGGCATCGGTGGCCTGACCCTGGCGGCGTTGCTGGTCGCCAACGGCCTGGCCGCGCGCAGTCGCCACGAACAGGCGGTGAGCCAATGGACCGAAGCGGCCGCACTGCCGATTGTCAGCGTGTTCCAGCCCCTGCAGAACGCCCACGGCGACACCCTGCGCCTGCCCGCGCACCTGGAAGCCTGGAGCAAGGCGCCGATCCATGCCCGGGTCAACGGCTACCTGCAAAGCTGGCAGACCGATATCGGCAGCAAGGTCAAGGCCGGGCAAATTCTGGCAGTGATCGACAGTCCCGATCTGGATCAGCAACTGGCCCAGACCCGCGCGCACATGCGCCAGGAGCAGGCCAACGCCCGGCTGGCGGCCACCACGGCCACGCGCTGGCAAAACCTGCTGGCCAGCCACTCGGTATCGCGCCAGGAGGCCGACGAAAAACTGTCCAATGAAGCCGCCGCCAGGGCCAATGCCCAGGCTGCCGAAGCTGATTACGCACGCCTGTCGACGCTGGAAGCCTACAAGACCATTCGCGCGCCGTTCGCCGGCACCATCACCGCGCGCCACACCGATATTGGCCAGTTGATCAAGGCCGACACCGACAGCGATACCGAGCTGTTCGATATCGCCGACACCCACCAGCTGCGCCTGTATGTGCCGGTGCCGCAGAACTACGCCAGCGTGATCCGCCCCGGCATGCAGGTGCAGCTCAACGTACCGGAACATCCGGGGCAGACGTTCAACGCAACACTGATCGGCAACTCAACCGCGATTGATCAGCGTTCCGGCACCCTGATGGCCCAGTTTGTCGCGCAAAACCCCGGCGACGCGCTGATGCCCGGCGACTATGCCGAGGCGGTGCTGTCGATCCCGGCCGATACCCACGGCGTCAGCATCCCGGCCAGCGCGTTGATCTTCCGCGCCCAGGGCACCCAGGTGGCGGTGCTCGACAGCGCCCGGCATGTGCACTTGCAAACCATCCATATCGGCCTTGACCTGGGTGAGCGACTGGTGATCGACCAGGGCCTCAAGGCGGCCGACACGGTCATCGACAACCCGCCTGACGCCTTGCGTGAAGGTGATTCGGTGAAACTGGCCGACGCAGGAGCCCCCCATGCAGCCAAGGCTTAAACGCAGCGCCCTGTTACTGGCCCTGGCGTTGCAGGGCTGTTCGCTGGCACCGACCTACAAGACCCCCGACCTGCAACTGCCCGAGCACTACCGCGAGCAAAGCAGCGACGGACCGTGGCACAGCGCGCAACCGGCCGACCAGCTGTCACCGCAGTGGTGGCGGGTGTATCAGGACGAACGCCTGAACAGCCTGCAACAGCAGTTGCTCAAGGCCAACCCGGATCTGGCCGCGGCGCTGGCACACTTTGATGCGGCGCAGGCCTATGCCAGCCAGTTGCACGCCGGGCTCTTTCCACAAGTTAGCGCCAGTGGTCAGCCGCTGCGCCAGCGCCAATCAGACAACCGACCGTTGCGCGGCAGTACTCAACCTTCCGTCTACAACAGCAATACGGCGGGGGTTGCGCTGAATTTCGACCTCGACCTGTGGGGCAAAATCCGCAATCAAGTGGCGGCAGGTGATGCCCAGGCCCAGGCCTCGGCGGACGATCTGGCCGTGGCGCGCCTTAGCCTGCAACACCAATTGGCCAGCCTGTATGTGCAAGTTGACGGGCTGGATGCCCAGCAGCAGATCCTGTCCCGCTCGCTGGATGATTACGGCCAGGCCCTGGCATTGACCCGCTCGCGCTATGAAGGGCAAATCGCCTCCGAACTTGACCTGACCCGCGCCCAGAGCCAACTGGCTGAAGCCGAGGCGCAACTGGACGATGTGCGCGGCCAGCGTAACCTGGCCGAACACGCCATTGGCGAACTGGTGGGCGAGCCCGCCAGCAGCTTCCAGCTGGCGCCAGGCAAGCAGACCCTGGGCCTGCCCGACCCGCCGCGCACCTTGCCCAGCACCCTGCTGCAGCGACGCCCCGACATTGCCGCAGCCGAACGCCGGGTATTTGCCGCCAACGCCGGGATCGGCGTGGCGAAAGCGGCCTGGTACCCGGACTTCAGCCTGACCGGCCTGCTGGGCGGGCAAACCCAGGGCAGCGGCAACTTGCTGTCTGCCGGTAATCGGTTCTGGGCGTTGGGGCCGTTGGTCAACCTGCCGATTTTTGACGGTGGCAGGCTGGATGCTCAGGAGCGCCAGGCCAGGGCTGAATTTGCAGAAGCCTCGGCCCACTACCGCAGCCAGGTGTTGCACGCGGTGCGCGAAGTTGAAGATAACCTGGGCCAGCTGCGCGACCTGCAACAGCAAAGCCTCGACGAACAGGCCGCGGCCAACGCGGCCGAACACACCCGGGCCATTGCCACCCACAGCTACGAAGCGGGCGCGGTGAGTTACCTGGACGTCGTCACCGCCCAGACCGCCGCCCTGCAGGCGCAGCGCCAGGTACAAGCCCTGCGCACCCGGCAGTTGCAGGCCAGCGTAGGGTTATTGACGGCCCTAGGGGGTGGTTGGGATCAGTCAGTACAAAACCTGTAGCCGCTGCCGCAGGCTGCGAAAAGGGCCGCAGACCCTACGCCTTGGGTCAAAGCGACACTGCGGCCTGACAGGCAAATCGCGGGGTTGCCCACGCGGGCAAGCCCGGCTCCCACATGGGTTGGACCGTGTGTTTTATTGGCTCTCTTGCAGGTAGATTCCGGCTGCTTCCATTTCACGGATACGCGCGTAATCCGCTTCAATTTGCGCAAGATCGTCATGAATCAGATACACCGTTCCGGGCTGGCTGAACACATCCCGGGTCGGCGCAATACGCTGCCCATTTTTAACGTAGAACACCACCTCGAAAAATGACGCCAGCGTGCGCAGTTGCTGCACAAATGCCTCGTCGCAGAAAACACCTTCAGTGCAATTGATCAGGCACACGTTGTAAGTGTGCTTGAACAGGGCGTAGTCCTGATTGCTCGCCAATAGTTGCTCAAATTCAAGGGGCCGGGTAATGGACAGTGCACATGCATCGATCTGCCCCAGGCCGGTGGTCAGCGCCGAGACACCGGGCCTGAGAATCCCGTCGGTACGCGCTGCAATTTCCACCAGTTTTGGCCCGTCCTCGGTGTACATGACCTCGGCATGGCTGGGGCCGTTGCGGATACCCAGGCACGTCACCACCTCGCGGGTGTAAGCCACCAACTCAGCATAGGGCGCGTCGGTGCAAGCAAGCAGTTGATCAATGTCATATACGATGCTGCCGGTTTCCAGCACACGCTTGGTGTATTTCACCACCTCTGTGACCAACGGATGCCCATGCAAGGACACCATGTTGACGACATACTCAGTACCCGCCAAATACTCCTGAAACAGCACCTGGCTGTTGTCGAGATTCAATTTGTTGCGCGTACCCATCAGCGCTTTGAATGCACCCTTGCACGCTGCCAGATCGCGGCAAATATAAACGCCGTCCGCCCCTGCGCTTTCCAGAGGTTTTACGACGACCGGATATTTGCCATGGGCAGCCACCCACATTTTGCCGTCGCGCCATGTATCAACTGCGCACTGGGCCGGGGCGGGTAAGCCGGCTTCGGTAATGCACTGGATCATCTGGTATTTGTTTCTGAGCGCCAGGCTCCGGGAAAAAACATTGGCGTAATCCAGCCCCAACTGTTCATTCAACACATCGGCTAACAGCACCCCGCTTTCGGCACCCGCAATAATAATATCGGGATCGAAATGCGTAAGTTCCAACAACGTGCACGTTGTCTGCGTGTGAACGATGGACCGTTCATAAATAGCCGAATCAAACCCGACGTAGTAATAGCCATCGATATCAGGACTGGAGGCAATATGAAATAGAACGCAACCGTCTTCATGTAACTTTTTCGCCAAGAATTTGCCCGATGAAAAACCGTCCACCACGACGACCCTGATCATTTTGCACCTCGCCTATTGGATATGGCCAGCCAGGCCAGCAGAACAACAATAAGACCGACCGCCAGAATACTTGGTATTGAAAACGCCACCCGCGAATCGAGGTATTGAAGTACCAAAGTGAAAACCGGCAGGGTCAGCAATATAAATGACACCGCTATAGGACTGAGATGAAAGATCGTTTTTTGAATCAGGTAAACAGGCAGTAGATGCCCGACCACAACCAGCACTGACAGCGGCAAGACCCACTGGGTGGCGAGACTGAATGAAGCGTCACCGAAGCGGATGAACAAACTGCATATCACGACCATCAGTATGTTCCTGACAGCCAGGATCTCGTAAGTTTTCCAGTGGCAAGCAAACATCTTTTTGGAAATAATCGTATAAAGCACTGTACCCAACGCGCACAGCACCACACTGACAATACCGATAAGTCTTTGCTCGACAGATGTTGACGAAATACCACTGACCCCCACAAAAGATTGAAAAAGCATCATGGCAACTGATAGCAATACCAGGCCTGCAATCAGGGTTTCCATGGCGTTGGCCTTGCCGGCGCCTTTTACAAAGCTCGACACCAGTAACGTCAAGGCCGGGCCGCAGGCCACCGAAGCAACTCCCACTACGGCCGGCTCGAGAAAGCGCAAGGCATAAAACAGCCCGCCCCAATTCAATAAAACCGAAACATTGATCCACGCCACCAGCGACCAGTCTTGCTGAAATTTGCTTGTCAACGCGTGCTTGCCCACCCAGAGGCCATACATGAAAAACAGGGCGGTAGACGATACAAAGCAATAGAAAATGACCACCGCAGTATTGAGCGTCTGCGTCATAAACGCCACATAAACATCAAAGGCGGCGCTGATAAAACAGAACAACAACCCTAAAACAACACCCAAGTTCTCAGGACTCATAGGCAACCCTTTTTAGTTCTCACCCCACAACACTGCAAGACCTCAACACACCACAAAACCTCTCCCGCTCAGTCCAACACTGAGACTTTATCTTCGGACAGAGCAATCCTGACCAGCGTTTTAACTGCAATGCCCGTTTTTTCAAAAACATGCTTTTTGCCTTTATTTTGCACTTTCTCAATTGCGCACACTACATCAACCACGTCAGCGCCACTTTTCCGAACAGCCTCCACCAATGAAATAATCGCGCCTCCCGTGCTAAGCGTATCATCCACAATAATCACTCTATCACCCGCGACAACACCATTTAGATAAAGCTGCCCTTGATAATATTCCGACTCAAAATCCACACAGACCTCATTCACTTCATCAAGGCTGTAGCTGTACCACCTAGCAATAGCCATCGGAATACCCGTCAATATGGAAACTGCTGTTGCCAGCGGCGCCCCCTTATCCTCTTCTGTCACAATTTTATCAACATGCCAGTCCATAACTTCGATAACACCACGGGCGGCTTCAAGGAGCACCTCAGGTCTCAAAGCTGGCAACTGATCCGTAAATTCATTTACTGTGATCCGTGTCGCACCCATATTTACTATTTTAGCGCTCTCGTACACTTCTTTAAGCAGCATCACTTGACCTCCGTATATTCCGGATAAATGCCATCCCAACGGCTTTCGTACTTCCATGCACTGTCAAAAAAAAGCGTAAGGATATTTAAACCACTTTCCATGCTCGCAATTTGCTCACAGACTAACAAGTTTGCGCCGCACGTTGGCCCTATAGCATACTCATCCTCAGATACAAACAACCTCATCCTATCCCAAGCTGCATCGCCCTTTACAACTACAACTTCGTCGATCAAATCAGGCCGGGTATTAACCGACAACACACCCGCTCCCAACCCCATGAGATTGTGAGGGCAATGCTTGAACTCCCCCCCTGTCTTGCGGCATACAGCGGAGCTGAACTTTCCACTTCAATACCGACGGTTCGAATATTTTTATATTGCTGCTTCAGCACTTCAGAAATACCCGAGAACGTTCCTCCTGTACCGAGGGCACACACAAAATAGTCAGGCACCACACCGTAATCACGAAGCGCTTCTACAATTTCATTCCCACATGCATGCCACGCCAATTTGTTAAGCAGCGTACTCGACTGATCTAAAAAATAGACCTTATGAGAATCATTATCTTTAATATACTCCTTGGCAGCATCGACAGCTCCTGCCAAAAAGCTCTCTTTCGGCGTTTCAATCACATGTGCTCCATAAGACCTTATTTGGTCTTTGCGCTCTTGCGTCATACCTTCAGGCATGAATATTTTTATGGAGTAACCTTTTTCCTTGCCAATCCACGCAAGCGCCGCTCCACCATTACCGGTCGAACAATCAACCAGCGTCATGCCTTTATGAATAACACCTTCGCGCTCTAGCGAGGTAATAATATTCAAATAAGTTCGATCCTTATGACTGCCGGAGGGATTCATAAACTCGCATTTCGAAAACATACGCCCCCCATTACGAGCAAGCCTCTTCAATTCGACTAACGACGTATTCCCAATATCATCCAGACTCACAACAACCTCCACATCACAAAACTCGACACTTACAAGACAAAGCAGAACAAACACTTAAAAAGCCACGAAGCAAACAATAAACCCGTACAAATCTATTTTTCAAACAATTATATATGGATATTTCCTACACAAGCCTACAGACATACCTTAAGACAGCTCTAAGCCATTGTTAACTCACCAAGTTTCAATACAGACCATTCAGACATATCTCACATAATGAAATAAACAGAAATACATATCCACTTCATGGGAGTTCGAACCAATAAAGTGGCTAACACGGGATCTGCTGCCGGACACGGATTCCTTGTAGCAACTGACGAGCGGAGCGAGGCTGCGTCAGCGACTACAAGATCCAAAGGAAACTGCAACTGTGGGAGCGAGCAGGGAGGATTGACCGGCAACAGAATATCTACAGGTGGGAGCGTGCTTCAGATGCGAATCCTGTAGCCGCTGCCGCAGGCTGCGAAAAGGGCCGCAGGCCCTTCGCTTCAGGTCAAAGCACAGGGTCGCGGCGCAACCCGTCGCAGCCTCGCTGTGCTCCTCAGCGGCTACACACCGTTTTCGAAGCCGCCAACATCGCCTTGAGCAGCACGGCACACCCCGCCGCGAGATCCTTGGGATCGGCGTTTTCGATTTCGTTGTGGCTGATGCCACCTTCGCACGGCACAAATATCATGCCCGCCGGGCCCAACTCGGCCAGGAAGATGGCGTCATGCCCTGCCCCGCTAACGATATCCATGTTCGACAAGCCCAGTTCATTGGCCGCATCGCGTACCGCGCTGACGCAATCAGGGTTGAAGTACAAAGGCGGAAAATCCGCCGTGGGCGTCAGTTCAAAACTCAGGCCATGCTCTTTGCAGGTGGCCTCGATGACCCCGCGCACCTGTTCGATCATCGAGTCCAGGCGCTCGGGCAGCAAATGCCGGAAATCCAGGGTCATGCGCACTTCTCCAGGGATCACGTTGCGCGAACCCGGGTAGGCTTGCAGGCAACCCACGGTGCCGCAGGCATGGGGCTGGTGGCCGAGGGCAGCCTGGTTGACGGCAGCCACCACGGCCGCCGCGCCCACCAGGGCGTCCTTGCGCAGATGCATGGGCGTCGGCCCGGCATGGGCTTCGACGCCGCGCAAGTTGAGGTCGAACCATTTCTGCCCCAGGGCACCCAGCACCACACCGATGGTCTTGCGCTCGTCTTCGAGGATCGGCCCTTGCTCGATATGGGCTTCAAAGTACGCCCCCACCGGATGCCCGCTGACCTTGCGGCTGCCGGCATAGCCGATCGCATCCAGGGCTTCACCCACGGTTACGCCCTGGGCATCGGTTTTGGCCAGGGTTTCTTCGAGGGTGAATTTTTCTGCAAACACCCCGGAGCCCATCATGCACGGCGCAAATCGCGAGCCCTCTTCGTTGGTCCACACCACCACTTCCAGCGGCGCCTCGGTCTCGATGTTGAGGTCGTTGAGGGTACGCAGCACTTCAACCCCGGCGAGCACGCCGAAGCAGCCATCAAACTTGCCGCCCGTGGGCTGGGTGTCGATATGACTACCGGTCATCACCGGTGGCAACTCGGGGTTGCGCCCGGCGCGGCGGGCAAAGATATTGCCCACGGCATCCACGCTGACGGTGCAGCCCGCCTCTTCGCACCAGCGCACGAAAATATCCCGGGCCTGACGGTCGAGGTCGGTCAGGGCCAGGCGGCACACGCCGCCTTTGACCGTGGCGCCAAGCTGGGCCAGTTCCATCAGCGAGGCCCACAGGCGCTCGCCGTTGATCGATTGCGGGCGTTGCTGTTGCAGCTCTTGTGCAGCGTTCATGGTGTTTTCCTCAGGCATTTTTTATAGGAGTCGGCTTCAAACCGAGCCTTCGACGGTCTCGACCTGCTGGCTGCCCAGACGGTGCAGCGCGTAGTAAATCCCGGCCCCGAGCAACGACCCGGTAAACCAGCCGAAATCGTAGAACCAGCTAAAAGCGTTGCTGCCCAGTGACAGCAGGGTCAGCACCACAGGTACGCCAAAAGCGATAAAACCGTTCCAGTGCCAGGCCGGATACACGCCGTCGCGGTACAGCCCGGCGAGGTCGAGTTTTTGCTGACGAATGATGAAATAGTCGACCACCATGATCCCGGCAATCGGGCCCAGCAGGCTGGAATAACCCAGCAGCCAGTTGGAATACACCGTCTCCAGGCTCACGTCCGAGACCAGCAGGCCGAGTTTTTTCAGCAGTTCATGGGCCATCAGCGCCAGCCCCACCAGGCCGGTCAATATCACCGCCGTGGTGCGGTTGATCAGCTTGGGGGCGATGTTCTGGAAGTCATTGGTGGGCGATACGATATTGGCCGCGGTGTTGGTCGACAGCGTGGCAATGATGATCAATGCCATCGCCAGTGCCACCCAACCCGGGCTCTGGATATGACCGATCAGGCTGACCGGGTCGGACACGGTAACGCCGACCAGTTTTTCCGACGCGGCGGTCATCACCACACCCAGGGCGGCAAACAGGAACATGGTCAGCGGCAGGCCAAAAATCTGCCCCAGGATCTGGTCTTTCTGGCTTTTGGCGTAGCGGCTGAAGTCCGGGATGTTCAGGGACAAGGTGGCCCAGAACCCCACCATCGCGGTCAGGCCGGCAAAGAAGTAACCATACACACTGGCGCCTTCCGGGCGTTTGGGTGGCTGGGCCAGCAGTTCGGTCATCGACACGTTGGGCAACGCCCACACCAGCAGGCCCAGACCGACCAGCACCAGCAGCGGTGCCGACAGGGTTTCCAGCCACTTGATCGACTCGGCGCCGCGCAACACCACCCACAGGTTGAGCGCCCAGAAAATCATGAAGCCGATCACTTCACCGGTACCCCCCAGGCTTTTCCAGCCCTCGAACACCGAGCCCAGAAACAGGTGAATGGCCAGGCCACCGAACAGCGTCTGGATCCCGAACCAACCACACGCCACCAGGGCGCGGATCAGGCACGGTACGTTGGAGCCGATAATGCCGAAGGAAGAGCGCAGCAACACCGGAAAGGGAATGCCGTATTTGGTGCCCGCAAAAGCGTTGAGGGTGAGTGGGATCAATACCACGATATTGGCCAGCAAAATTGCCAGCAGTGCCTCGCCGACTGACAGCCCGAAGTAAGCCGTGAGCACCCCGCCCAGGGTGTAGGTGGGCACGCAAATGGACATACCGACCCACAGGGCGGTGATATGCCATTTGTTCCAGGTGCGTTCGTGCACCTGGGTGGGGGCGATGTCTGGGTTATAGCGGGGGCTGTCGAGGACTTCAGGCCCGGCGTCCAATTCGTACAAGCCGTTACGTTCGGTGACTTTTGATCTGCTCGGTTGCATGTTCGATCACTCTCTTATTTGTGCTGTCAGGCCCTGCACATGGATACAGAGCGTTTCCCTTGCCTGGATACTCACTTGTCTGCATCGGCCCGCGCGGTCATGACAGCGACAATCAAGAACTGTGCCGTGTTAGTTGCACCTTCCCCGCACACTGGCTTTTATCACTTGCAACTCTCTGGTTTAAAACTGTTTTAACCTCGCATTCAAATGACTCTCATTCCTGTTTGCCCCTGGTGTTGTTTTTTTGATATCGCCAAATGAAACAACTCGGTGCGTGCTTATTTAATTTATCGATTCATCCCCTTCGCCCTGCGCACTCAAGCGCCTGATTTCGCATAAGAAACTTCGCTTATATTTGATTCCTGTCAAGTGCGTCAAAATGGTGATTGCGTGCATCATTTTGGTGATTTGTTTTAAAAACATATATAGATCAATCAGTTAACTCAAACGTACATCTTAAAAAATAAAGTTTGATCATTTTCAAACAACCCTCTAGATTTTATTCCTGTCACCAGTGGCAGGAATGCAAACTCCCCACTAATTTTAATAACAACACTTAGAGCCGGCTCAAGCCGGTCAGCCTGCGAGGAACTCCGTATGTCGCTGTTAATCCGTGGCGCTACGCTTGTGACCCATGATGAAAGTTATTGTGCGGATGTTTATTGTGCTGACGGTCTAGTCCGCGCAATTGGTACTGATCTTGATGTTCCTGCAGACTGCGAAGTGCTCGATGGCAGCGGCCAGTATTTGATACCGGGTGGTATTGACCCCCACACTCACATGCAATTGCCATTTATGGGCACCGTCGCCAGCGAAGACTTTTTCAGTGGCACCGCAGCCGGTCTGGCCGGCGGTACTACATCGATTATCGACTTTGTCATTCCCAACCCGCAGCAGTCCCTGCTGGAGGCTTTTCATCAGTGGCGCGGCTGGGCCGAAAAGTCGGCAGCCGACTACGGCTTTCATGTCGCCATCACCTGGTGGAGCGAGCAGGTACGCGAAGAGATGGCCGAGCTGGTCAGCCATCACGGCATCAACAGCTTCAAGCACTTCATGGCCTACAAGAACGCGATCATGGCCGCCGACGACACCCTGGTGGCCAGCTTCGAGCGTTGCCTGGAACTGGGCGCGGTCCCCACTGTGCATGCCGAAAACGGCGAACTGGTGTACCACCTGCAACGCAAACTCATGGCCCAGGGCATGACCGGGCCGGAAGCGCACCCGCTGTCGCGCCCTTCCCAGGTGGAAGGCGAAGCTGCCAGCCGGGCGATCCGCATTGCCCAGACCATTGGCACGCCGTTGTATCTGGTGCATGTGTCGACCCGTGAAGCACTCGACGAAATTACCTACGCCCGCAGTCAGGGCCAACCGGTATATGGCGAAGTACTGGCCGGGCATTTGCTGCTGGATGACAGCGTGTACCAGCACCCCGACTGGCAAACGGCGGCCGGTTATGTGATGAGCCCGCCCTTCCGCCCCCGCGGGCATCAGGAAGCCCTGTGGCACGGCCTGCAGTCCGGCAACCTGCACACCACCGCCACCGACCATTGCTGCTTTTGTGCCGAGCAAAAGGCCGCCGGGCGCGATGATTTCAGCAAGATCCCCAACGGCACCGCGGGGATCGAAGACCGCATGGCGCTGTTGTGGGATGAAGGGGTGAATACCGGGCGTTTGTCGATGCAGGAGTTCGTCGCGCTGACCTCCACCAACACCGCGAAGATTTTCAATATCTACCCGCGCAAAGGCACGATCCGGGTAGGAGCCGATGCCGATCTGGTGCTGTGGGACCCTTTGGGCACGCGCACCATTTCCGCCAAGACTCACCACCAGAACGTCGATTTCAATATTTTTGAAGGTAAAACCGTGCGTGGCGTGCCCAGCCATACCATCAGCCAGGGTCGCCTGGTGTGGGTCGATGGCGACCTGCGGGCCGAGCGCGGCGCCGGGCGCTATATCGAACGTGCGGCCTACCCCGCCGTGTTCGACTTGTTGAAAAAACGCGCCGAGCACCAGCAGCCGGTGGCTGTTAAGCGCTGAGCCACAAGGCACTGCCCGACAGAGGCAGGAAGATCCCCACAACCGTGAGGCAATCACCGTGATCAAGTCCCTGAATCATTTACCGCATCCGCACGAAAATGCGCAGGTGCTGGCCAGCCATTTTACCGATCTGGCCCCTCCCCTCAGCGCTCGCCAGGCCGTACTGGAAAGCTCACGCTGCCTGTACTGCTACGACGCGCCATGCGTCAACGCCTGCCCCAGCGACATCGATATCCCGTCGTTTATTCGCAATATTCAGCAGGAAAACGTCCAGGGTGCAGCGCAGAAAATTCTCTCGGCCAATATCCTCGGCGGCAGTTGTGCCCGGGTATGCCCGACCGAAGTACTGTGCCAGCAAGCCTGCGTGCGCAACAACACGCAAGAGTGCGCGCCGGTGCTGATCGGTTTGTTACAGCGCTATGCCGTGGACCACGCACAGTTCAGCGAGCACCCCTTCAAGCGCGCCGCGCCCACCGGCAAACGCATCGCCGTGGTCGGTGCCGGGCCGGCTGGCCTGGCGTGCGCTCATCGCCTGGCGCTACACGGCCATGAGGTGGTGATTTTCGAAGCCCGGGAAAAATCCGGCGGGCTCAATGAGTACGGGATTGCCAAATATAAGCTGGTGGACGATTTTGCCCAGCGAGAGGTGGATTTCGTGCTGCAGGTCGGCGGCATTGAAGTGCGCCACGGCCAGCGCCTGGGCGACAACCTGAGCCTGAGCGAGCTGCATGCGCAATTCGATTCGGTATTCCTCGGCCTGGGGCTGGCAGCCAGTCGCCAGCTGGGCCTGCCCCACGAAGACGCGCCAGGGCTGCTGGCCGCCACTGACTACATCCGCGAACTGCGCCAGAGCGACGACTTGACCCAATTACCCCTGGCCGAGCGCTGCATTGTGCTGGGCGCGGGCAACACGGCCATCGACATGGCGGTGCAAATGGCCCGGCTGGGCGCCCGGGAAGTGAACCTCGTGTATCGCCGCGGGCTTGAGGACATGGGCGCCACCGCGCACGAGCAGGACATTGCCAAGGCCAATCAGGTGCGGCTGATGACCTGGGCGCAGCCACAAGACGTGTTGCTGGACAACACCGGCAAGGTGCGCGGCATGCGCTTTGCCCGCACACGTCTGGAGAACGGGCACCTGGTGACCACCGGCGAAACCTTCGAGCTGGCCGCAGACGCGGTGTTCAAGGCCATCGGCCAGACCTTTGACGATGCCACCCTCAGCGATCCACTGGCGCAAGCGCTCATCCGCGTGGGCGATCGCATCGAAGTGGACGAACAACTGCGCACCAGCGTGCCCGGAATCTATGCCGGGGGCGACTGCACCTCCCTGGGGCAAGACCTGACCGTACAGGCCGTACAACACGGCAAGCTGGCCGCAGAAGCCATGCATGCCCAACTCATGCTTGATCAGGAGGCTGCGTAAATGGCCGATCTTTCGATTGTTTTCGCCGGCATCAAGGCGCCCAACCCTTTCTGGCTGGCTTCCGCGCCACCTACCGATAAAGCCTACAACGTGGTGCGCGCCTATGAGGCGGGCTGGGGTGGCGTGGTCTGGAAAACCCTGGGTGAAGACCCTGCAGCGGTCAACGTGTCGTCCCGCTACTCGGCACACTTCGGTCCCAACCGCGAAGTAATGGGCATCAACAATATAGAACTGATTACCGACCGCTCCCTTGAAATCAACCTGCGCGAAATAACCCAGGTCAAGAAAGACTGGCCGGACCGGGCCCTGATCGTGTCCCTGATGGTGCCCTGCGAAGAGGAGTCGTGGAAATATATCCTGCCACTGGTGGAAGCCACGGGTGCCGACGGCATCGAGCTGAACTTCGGCTGCCCCCACGGCATGCCCGAACGCGGCATGGGCGCGGCCGTGGGCCAGGTGCCCGAGTACGTGGAAATGGTCACACGCTGGTGCAAGACCTACTGTTCACTGCCGGTGATCGTCAAGCTGACACCCAATATCACCGATGTTCGCCTTAGCGCCCGGGCCGCCCACCGTGGCGGGGCCGATGCGGTGTCGTTGATCAACACCATCAACTCGATCACCAGCGTCGACCTGGAGCGCATGGTGGCATTGCCGATGGTGGGCAGCCAAAGCACGCATGGCGGTTATTGCGGCTCGGCAGTCAAGCCGATTGCACTGAACATGGTCGCCGAAATCGCCCGCGACCCGCTGACCAAAGGCCTGCCCATCTGCGGTATCGGCGGCATTGGCAGTTGGCGCGATGCAGCAGAATTTATCGCCCTGGGTTGTGGCGCTGTTCAGGTGTGTACCGCCGCGATGCTCCACGGATTTCGGATTGTGGACGAGATGAAGGATGGTTTATCACGCTGGATGGACAGTCAGGGCTATACCAGCCTGGATGATTTCTCCGGCCGTGCTGTAGGCAATACCACTGACTGGAAATATCTGGATATCAATTATCAGGTTATCGCCAAGATCGACCAGGACACCTGTATTGGTTGCGGACGCTGTCATATTGCCTGTGAAGACACCTCGCACCAGGCGATTGCCAGTTTGAAGCAGGCTGACGGCACACACCGTTACGAAGTAATCGACGATGAATGCGTGGGCTGCAACCTGTGCCAGATCACCTGCCCGGTGCAGGACTGTATCGAGATGGTGCCGCATAACAATGGCCTGCCATTTCTGGACTGGAACCATGATCCGCGTAACCCGTATTGCGTGGTTTGAAATGTGGCTGGCGTGATTGACCGCAGTGCCCCTGTCGCAGGCAAGCAAGCTCTCACAGGTATTGTGGGAGCGGGCTTGCTCGCGATGGCATCACCCCGGTGTACCGGACACACCGCATCGCCTGCATCGCGAGCAAGCCCGCTCCCACACGATCGATAAGCAATGTTGCTTACGGCTCCAGCCCGATCCCGCGCAGGATCACGCTGGTGACGGTCTGCACCGCACGCTCAAACTGGATATCGGACAACGGCTGGTGATCGTTGATGATCATCACTTGATGGTCAAAGTCAGCGTAATGCTGGGTTGATGCCCAGATCATGTACAGCAAACTGGACGGCTCCACAGGCAGAATTCGCTTGTCCTGCACCCATTGGCGAATTTTCGCTTCCTTCATCTTGGCCCAGTCGTACAGGCTGGCATCCAGCGCCAGGCCCAGGGTCGGCGCGCCGTGGATCATTTCATTGGCCCAGACTTTAGAACCGTGCGGCCGGGTACGCGAGTGGTTCATCTTGGCGCGGATATAACTGCTCAATACCAGGCGCGGATCATCATAAGTCTCGAAACACAGTGCATCCTGCTTCCACACCTCGAGCAACGCCAGCAATACCGCGCTGTACAGATCAGTCTTGGTGCTGAAGTAATAATGCAGGTTGGAGCGCGGCAACTGCACATGCGCTGCAATATCCGCCATTGCCGTACCTGCAAAGCCTTTTTCGGCAAAAACCTGTTCGGCCCCCAGAAGGATTTTTTCGACATTGCTGCGTCGAATTTCGATCTTGTGATTGCTCATGGCGATTGCCCTTACCGTCGTGCTGCTCTGTTGGACGCCGAGTGGGCAAAAAAATCCTGCACAAAGCGCCGAATAACCCCTGTGGCAGCTACGCTTAGGCGATTACCCGACGCTGCATCTGTTTATTTCGCGGCGGGCAATTCGATCACGTTGGTTTCAATGCCGTCCAGTTTGGGCTTGAGCTTCATCTTTTCCTGGGCCTCAAGCGCCTGGGCCTGGGTGGTAAACGGCCCGATCAGGAAGTGCTGCACACCGCCGCTCTCGTAAATGTAAGGAGTAAAACCGTTGTCAAGAAGCCTACCGGTGGTGTCAGGAATGGTCGCTCTCTGGCCCTCGGTAATCTCCAAAGCCCAGTGCGCAACAGGGGCTTGGGCCATTGTTGCTTCAGAAGCTGCTTTAGCCCGCTGGATTTTATCGTTAGACTCCTGACCGCAAGCCGTCAAGGCCAAAATTGCTGTCATCACGATGACTATACGCACTGCGTTTCCCCTGTCTGTTTGAATGGGTAGATTTTATCACTGGGGCAGCGGCCTTGCTCTCCTTGAACAAATCCAAAGCGCCCCAATTTAAGGCTTATGCGCGAGAATTTTCCCCGTAAAGGGAATTAAACCTCTGGCCATGTCGTCTGTAATGAGCGGCGCAAAAATACGTACTTAGCAGTATTCTGTAGTCATGACCGAAGCCGCACCGTCTCAGAGACGTGCCTTACAAAGCCATCAAGGAGAAAAAAATGCTGATACTCACCCGCAAAGTTGGTGAAAGCATAAACATCGGTGACGATATTACGATCACTATTTTAGGTGTCAGCGGACAACAGGTCAGAATCGGCATCAATGCACCGAAGGATGTAGCCGTTCACCGTGAAGAAATTTACCAACGTATCCAGGCCGGCTTGAATGCACCTGAAAAGAACGAACAGCCATAAGCCTGTGAGGCATCAGCCCCAGGCTTGAGGTCAGGGCTGCTCAGCCAGCCCTCCTCAACGCATCTGCACCCGGCACCTGCCACGGCACTGCTCCCCTTGCCACACCCTTCTCCTTTTCAAGAGATATGTCTTGCCGACTTGACCGTTTCACGGTTAGCGACCACGCTCATTCCTCGCAGAAGGCTCCAGACAGCTGAACCACTGCGCGCCAGGGTGTTTGCATTGTGACGCCTTGAGAAACTCCTCCACCCTTCAGCCCTTCGTCGGGCTGGACCTGTACCGTCAAGGAATGAAAGACATGTCCGATTTAATCGTAGTGGGATTTTCAGACACCGAAAAAGCAGACCGTGCTCTCACCAAGATGGTTTCGCTAAGCAAAGAGCACCTGGTAGAGCTGGAAGATGCGGTGATTGTGGTGCGTAATGCCGAAGGCAAGATTCATATCAAGCAAAGCGTCAACCTGACCGCGATCGGCGCCACTTCAGGCCTGGTCACCGGCGGCCTGTGGGGCGCGCTGGTCGGGCTGCTGTTTCTCAATCCCCTTGCAGGCTTTGCCATCGGTGGCGCGCTGGGTGCTGGCACTGGCGCCCTGTCAGGTTCGTTGAGCGATTACGGGATCGATGACGATTTCATCAAGTCATTGAGCGAAACCATTCCCAATGACTCCTCGGCCCTGTTCGTACTGCTGCGCAAGTTCCAGCCGGAAAAAGTGTTGAAGGAACTGGAAGACTCGGACTTCAAGGGCAAGGTCCTGCGCACCTCCCTGTCCCCGGAACAAGAGCAGAAGCTGCAGGACGCGCTGTCCAAAACCACGGCCGGCGTGCCTTTGGCGAAAACGGTTTAACCCCTGCAGGCCCATTCGACCGCCCCGCGCGGTCGAAACCCCGGGCCTCAGTTCAAGCGCACCGCTGTGCCCGTGGCAAATACCACCAGCATGCCGCCACGACCTGATGGCATGCTGATTTCAAAGTCCAGCCCCATGATCGCATCTGCCCCCAGGGCTTTTGCCCTGTCACGAATTTCGTCCGTGACCTCTGCGCGTGCTTCTTTCAGTGCTCGTTCCAGCGTCTGGGAGCGCCCACCAAAAAAGTCGCGCACTCCGGTAAAAAAATCCCGCACCACATTAATGCCGTGGACCGATTCGGCACTGACAATCCCCAGGTATTCAGTGGCTTTTCTGCCGTCAATGCTGTGTGTGGTCGTGATGATCATGGGCCTGTCCCTTTTCTTTTTCAGTGACGGGCGAGGTTACCTTATCGCTGCCGCGCTCACTGCTGCTACTGTAACCGGAGTTAACTGAAGGCGCTTTTAATTACACAGCCAGGGCTACTATGCTTAAAGTAGAACAACCAAAAGACGTAAGAGTTGGGACGCCTCGCTCGCTGCTGACCTGAATTCAAAAGCTGCGCCAAGCAATTTTTCGACCCCGCTCAAGGAAGCTCGCAATGGTCCAAAGACAAGTCATCAACGCCTCGGTCAGTCCGAAAGGCAGTCTGGAAACACTTTCCCAACGTGAAGTACAACAGCTGAGTGAGGTTGGCTCAGGCACCAGCTACACGCTTTTCCGCCAGTGCGTACTGGCCATCCTGAACACCGGCGCCCACGTCGATAACGCCAAGACCATCCTTGAGGCCTACCAGGATTTCGAGGTGCGGATCCACCAGCAAGACCGCGGTGTGCGCCTTGAGCTGCTCAACGCCCCCGCCGATGCATTTGTCGATGGCGAAATGATCGCCAGTACCCGTGAGATGCTCTTCAGCGCCCTGCGCGATATCGTCTATACCCAGAGCGGCCTGGACAGCCCGCGCATTGACCTGAGCAGCTCTGCGGGCATCACCGACTACGTCTTCCACCTGCTGCGCAACGCCCGCACGCTGCGCCCGGGTGTCGAACCGAAAATCGTGGTGTGCTGGGGCGGCCACTCAATCAATACCGAAGAATACAAGTACACCAAAAAGGTCGGCCACGAACTGGGCCTGCGCAGCCTGGATATCTGTACCGGTTGCGGTCCCGGCGTGATGAAAGGGCCGATGAAGGGCGCGACTATTTCCCACGCCAAACAACGTCTGACCGGGGGCCGTTATCTGGGTCTGACCGAGCCGGGCATCATTGCGGCCGAAGCGCCGAACCCCATCGTCAACGAGCTGGTCATTCTGCCGGATATCGAAAAACGGCTTGAAGCCTTTGTCCGCGTCGGTCACGGGGTGATCATCTTCCCCGGCGGTGCCGGCACCGCGGAAGAGTTCCTGTACCTGCTGGGTATTCTGATGCATCCGGAGAACAGGGATGTACCCTTCCCGGTTGTGCTCACCGGCCCCAAGGAAGCCGAACCTTACCTGCAGCAACTGCATGAGTTCGTCGGCGCGACCCTGGGTGAAGAAGCACAACAGCAGTATCAGATCATCATCGACAACCCGGCCGAAGTGGCTCGCCATATGATTGCCGGGCTCAAGGCAGTAAAACAGTTCCGTCGCGAGCGCAACGACGCTTTCCACTTCAACTGGCTACTGAAAATCGACGAAGGCTTCCAGCGCCCGTTCGACCCGACCCACGCCAATATGGCCAGCCTGAAACTGCGCAGCGACATGCCGGCGCATGAATTGGCCATCAACCTGCGCCAGGCCTTTTCCGGGATTGTCTCGGGTAACGTCAAAGAGAAAGGCATCCACCTGATCGAGCAATACGGGCCTTACGAGATCCACGGTGACGCTGCCGTGATGAAGCCGCTGGACAAATTGCTGCAAGCCTTTGTCGAGCAACACCGCATGAAACTGCCAGGCGGCGCGGCCTATGAGCCGTGCTATCGCGTCGTCAGCTGACCTTCACCCTTGCAGGGCTTGCCAAGCGAAACGCGTCGCCGCAGGGCGCACCTCGCCTGGCCAGCCCCTTGAGGCGTTACTTCAGTGGCGCATACTTTTTCACTTCAACAATCCACTGCGGGTCAAGCCGGGTCTGCCCGGGATCGATGCCCAGTGCTTCAAGGCGCGCCTTGTGCAAGTCAATCTCGCGCACCATCTGGCTTAATGCACTGGAGTTGGCATCCAGTTGATACATCTGGGTTACGCCCAGGTGATAAAAGCGCAGCAGTTTCAGCGCCGCCACATTCCCCGCCATCACCCCTGCCGTTACATGGTGCATGACATTGGTCACCTTCATCAGGCTGCGCTTGAGTTGCCAGCCATAGACCGCCGCGGCCATCCAGGGTTGTGTCCAGAACAGATAACGCACCAGCAACGCCGTCGCGATCAGGGCGACAATGACCCCGGCCAGGTTCAGGCGAAAATTGTCGCCACCTGCCACGCCCAGCACCATCACCGCCAGCCCGGACACCAGCAGCGCCAGCACGATAAAGGTCAGCGCGATATACAGTGTGCTGCGGCGAGTTTGCTGGCGATAGGTTTCAGGGTTTATCGGTTTTAGTTCAAACATCACTGTTTTATGACTCCAGAATGACGGGGCAACATGCGCCGGCATTATGGCCTGTTAAACGTGTTCAGGCGCGCAATAAACCCAGCGCCTGGTGATACAGCGCCAGGCGCTGGGCCTGACCGTTGAGGCCGCCATTGATGGCCCGGGTAACCCGGTCAAAGTCATCCCCGTCGGCCAGCGCATTAACGTTGCGCGAGTCCCAGTACCAACCCGCCGATTCCACCGCCCATTGCCATTCCTGGAGCAATTGCGGGTTGGTCAACAGGCGCATGTCGCCAAACAGCCCGAGGCTGCACAGCCGGTAATTGGTCTTGCCGGTGATCTGGATCAAGCCACGCCCCCGATACCGCCAGCCATCCCCCGAGTCCTGCGAACCATTGCCCAGGCGATCACTGTAGACCCGATTGGCGATAGCCTCGGGCCTGCGCTGGAGCACCAGCGCATCGGCATTGGGCACCCGTCGCGAGCGATTGCCCTGGCTGCTCATGACGTAGCTGCCGTCCGCATTCTTTTGCGCAAAACGTGCGCCCCAGGTGGCCGCCAGGCCATCGGCGCTGTAGTTGAGGTTTTCCACCAGTGTGCTGAAGCCTGCGCTTTCATGCCCCACCTGGGCGAGAAATGCGGCAAGGCGCCGGGGGGTGTTGATCTGTCGCCGGCGCGTCGCGGCCTGCACAAAGGGCAGGTACAGGTCCACGGTGCCAGCACTTTTGGGAAACAGTTGCAGCATGATTTCGCGGGTTAACATGATGACTTACTCTTGCTGAATGAACTTGAAAGTGAATCACCCAAAACCCGCCCCTGCGGCCATAAACAACAGTATTAGACCGAGACGACTTGAGTTACGGAAAACACTTACAACTCACCCTTAAACTGCACTGATAGAAACGTCCCTGCCGTTGACTTATAGAGAACCGGATAAACAACACCCTGATATTTTTATACTCAAACAGCCCATACCTGCTTGTAGAACAGGCCTCTGCATATGCCGAATAAAAGGCAATGGACACCCAAGACGCAAACTCATGATTTGCGCCCTTAACAATTTCATCTTGTTATAAATTAAGACTAAGCGAGGCCCACAACCTGTCAAACACCTTCCATCCCCACGAATAAAGGTCAACCATCATTCAACTATTCGTTTGAGGCACTTTACTCCACCCGCCTCACCGAACGATTTTGCCTGTTGACCCAGGGATCTTACGCGAGGCATTTGTAATGCCAAAGTGTTCCATCCACAACCCGGCACCTTTAGCCTGCCACCGGAATCATGCGCTGCGGCTTGACCGACTTGTATGAAAAGCTCGAATAGATTTCCTTCACCGCAGGCAAGGTTTGCAACACTTCGCGGGCAAACTCGCCGAAGGACTCCAGATCCCTGGCCACCACTTCCAGTAAAAAATCATAACGCCCCGAAATGTTGTGGCAGGCCACGATTTCTGGAATATCCAGCAAACGCTGCTCAAAACTTCTGGCCACCTCCTGGGAATGGGAGGCCATCATGATGCTGACAAATGCCGTCACCCCATAGCCCAACGCCTTGGGCGAAAGAATCGCCTGGTAACCGGTGATCACACCACTGTCCTCAAGCATTTTTACCCGCCGCCAACAGGGCGAGGTGGTCAATGCAACGCTCTCGGCCAGTTGTGCCACCGTGAGCCGGGCATTGCCCTGCAATGCCACGAGCAAGGCCTTGTCGCTTCTGTCCAGGGCGTTTGGCATAAATTGCCTCCAGGTTCGATCGTGGCTGTTTTTTGTTCTAATAAGTGCCGTATTTACCAGCAAATTGGGCATTTACCGCGTTCATTTAAAGCATAGCATTGTAGGAAATATCGGAGAGTTCAACATGAACGATAAAAACAACAACTTCGGCTTTTCTACCCGCGCTATCCATTACGGTTACAACCCGCTGGAAAACCACGGTGCGGTTATCCCCCCTGTTTATATGACCTCAACTTTTGCCTTTGCCACGGCTGAATATGGTGCGGGCTGTTTTTCCGGTGAAGAGCACGGGCATTTTTATACGCGTATCTCCAACCCGACCCTGGCCCTGCTGGAAACACGCATGGCGGCGCTGGAAAACGGCGAAGCGGGTGTTGCCTTCAGCTCCGGCATGGGTGCGATTGCCGCCACCTTCTGGACCCTGCTGCGCCCTGGCGATGAAATCATCGTCAACCGTACCCTGTATGGCTGCACCTTTGCCCTGCTGCACCACGGCATCGGTGAGTTCGGGGTAGTGGTCAAGCATGTGGACATGGCCAACCCGGCTGAGCTGGAAGCGGCGATCAGCCCCGCAACGCGGATGATCTACTTCGAAACGCCGGCCAACCCGAACATGCAACTGGTGGATATCGCTGCGGTCTGCAGCATTGCCCAGCGCCGCAGCGACGTCCTGGTGGTTATCGACAACACCTATTGCACCCCGTACCTGCAACGCCCGCTGGAGCTGGGCGCCGACGTGGTGGTGCATTCAGCCACCAAGTACCTGAGCGGGCACAGTGATATCACCGCGGGCATCGTGGTCACGCGCAAGGCGCTGGCCGACCGGATCCGCCTGCAGGGCCTCAAGGACTTGACCGGTGCAGTACTGTCACCCCATGACGCACACCTGCTGATGCGCGGCATCAAAACCCTGGCCTTGCGCATGGATCGCCATTGCAGCAGCGCCCAGACCATTGCGCAGATGTTGCAGGATCACCCTGCCGTGGAATGGGTGGCCTACCCTGGCCTGCCCAACTTCGCACAGTACGAACTGGCGTGCCGGCAAATGAAATTGCCGGGCGGGATGATTGCCTTTGAACTCAAGGGCGGCATGACCGCGGGCCAGCGCTTTATGAATGCCCTGCAGCTGTTCAGCCGGGCTGTGAGCCTGGGGGGTGCCGAATCACTGGCGCAGCATCCGGCGAGCATGACTCACTCCACCTATACCCTGGAGGAGCGGGCACGGCACGGGATCAGTGAAGGGTTGGTACGCCTGGCGGTGGGCCTGGAGGATGTTGCCGATTTGCTGGCGGATATAGAGCAGGCGTTGTAGGGCAGCGCTGATCCCGACCGTAGCAGCTGACGAGCGGAGCGAGGCTGCGTTCGGCGTGATACGGCACCCCGACGCAGTCGTCGCAAAACCGGACACTGCGGTGTGTCAGTTAACCCTGACACTCAGGGTTTACGACGACTGCGTCGTCGATCGCAGCCTCGCTCCGCTCGTCAGCTGCTAAACGCAGTGTGAGGACAGGATGAAATATCAACCCGGCGGAATGGTCGCCAAAATACCGATGCCAATGGTCAGCACCAAAAAACCGCCCAAAAACCAAGCCATCTTGTTCATGATGTTTTCCCGTCAGTCGTTCGTAATAAAACAGGCGCAGACCATCAACCGGGCACACACAGGTGCTGCTGTGTACTCGCGTCCTTGTCTGTCTCGAAAGGTTGAGGAGAATTTTGCGCCGCTGCCTGCATACATAACAGGCGCAGTTAAAGTGAAAAAATACGGATCAGATGCCCGGCAGCACAAAATGCTCAGGCACAACGCTGCGCTGGTATTCGCCCACCACGGCCTGGCTCAGGCTGACCACCGCTTCATTAAGCTCCAACCCCGCCCCTGTGCGCCAACTGGCGTATACCGCAAAGCCCGGCGCCGTCTCGATCGGCAAGGCAATCATGGCCCCGCTCTGCAATTCGCGGCTGACCAGCACCGGCGGCAAGGCGCCGATACCAAATCCGTCGGCTACCAGTTTGATAATCGCCGCCACCGAGTTGATGCAGCTGATTCGCGGCGCGGCAATGCCTTGCTGGTGCAGAAAGTTGAGCATGTCCTGATGCGGCCGTGACAAGCGCGAAAAGGTCAGCAGGCGCTCCTCACAGAGGTCCGCCAGGTCGACGTAACTGCGGTCCAGGGCAGCCCCCTTGGCGACAATCCAGCTCAGCGGGTAGCTGGCCAGTTGCACATTGCGCACGCCGTCGGCGCGCAGCAAGTCAGTCTGGAAAATCAGGTCCAGCTGCCCTTTAAGCAATTGCTCATTAAGGTTCAGCGCCGTATCGGCGGTCAGCTCGACTTCAACCTGAGAGTAGTCGCGGCTCAGGGCGCTGATCAGGTCCCCCAGCCAGCTATGAATCACGGTGTCCATCACCCCGATGCGCAGGCGCCCGGCAAAGCTGTCCGCCTGCCCCAGCGATTGCAGCAGGCGTTGCTGGGTGGCCAGCATTTCTTCGGCATACCCCAGTACCTGATGGCCTTCGCGGGTGAGGTTGACCCCGCGCGAGTCGCGCTGGAACAACTGCACGCCCAGCTCGGTTTCAAGCACCGAAATGCGACTGGAGATGGCTGCCTGGGTGCTTGAAAGCTTTTCGGCGGTCAGACGAAAACTGCCCAGGCGCGCCACCCAGACAAACGTAAGTAGAAATCGCATATTCATGGAGCACGCCTCACCCAAGCAAAACCAGGGCATCACTGTAAACCCTTGCCGCAGTCGCAGGCCAGTCGGCTTAAGTAGGTGATTGATAAAACTTTTTTGTTCAGTGGTGACAACTTTTATTGACTGGACGCACACCCCAAAACCACCAACCCTATCGGTCAATGAGGCCCATAGGGTTTCAACAATAAAAAAACACGCTGAGTCCGGCAGCGTACCGATTTTTCGAAAGTGTGCCTGACCGCTTTCGACTTGCTCACGCCAGCCTGCCCTGGTGCTGCAGCAACCAGCTAAAGGGATTGCCCCCTCATGCAAACCGCCGTAAACCTCTGGCCCTTGATTGGCGTGTTCGTCATCATCATTGGCTTTGTGCTGCGCTTTAATCCGTTGCTGGTGGTCAGCGCGGCCGCCATCGTCACCGGCCTTGCCGCCAACTTCCCGCTGGAAAAAATCATCAGCGAAATGGGCGAAGGGTTTCTGCAAACCCGTGCCCTGCAGTTGATCCTGTTGTTGCCCCTGGCCGTTATCGGCCTGCTGGAACGTCATGGCCTGCGCCTGCATGCGCAAAACTGGATTGCCAGTTTCCAGCGCGCCACGGTCGGGCGCTTGCTGATCATGTACCTGTTTGTGCGCGAGACTACCGCCGCCGTTGGCTTGACCAGCCTGGGCGGGCACCCGCAAATGGTCCGTCCGCTGCTGGCTCCGATGGCCGAGGGCGCCGCCGAGAACAAGTACGGCAAACTGCCTGCCCCCGTGCGCCAGAAAGTGCTGGCCATGTGCGCCGCCACCGACAACATCGGTTTGTTTTTTGGCGAAGACGTGTTTGTGGCCTTTGGTGCGATCGCGCTGATGCACACCTTCCTGCTCGGCTCCGGGCTGGATGTCGAGCCGCTGCATATTGCTTTCTGGGGGATTCCGACGGCGATTTGCGCCTTTATCGTGCATGCCCTGCGCCTGTATCGCTTTGACCTGATGCTGGAGCGCAGCATGGCCGAAGTAGCCCGCGAAGACGCTGACGCTGCTCAGGAGCTGGCACGATGATTATCTCTATCGAATATTTCTACTGGCTGGCCGGGGTTCTGCTGCTGATCACCGCGGGCATGATCCTGACCGACCGCACCCACCCCAAACGCTGGACCAGTGGCCTGTTCTGGGCGTTGTTCGCCCTGGTGTTCCTGATTGGCGATCGGCTTTCGCCGTTCGTGGTAGGTATCGGCGTGCTGGTCATGGCCGGCATTGCAGGCATTGGCGGCGTTGGCCGTGGCACCCACGCCGAGTTGCATGTCAAGGCTGCGCGGGCCAGTGCCGGGCGTCTGGGGCACAAGCTGTTTATCCCGGCACTGTCGATTCCTCTGGTGACAGTGATTGGTTCGATCCTGCTGAAAAACACCCAGATCGGTGGCGTACCGCTGCTTGACCCGAAAAACACCACGTTCGTGTCCCTGGGCATCGGCTGCATGGTGGCCCTGGTGCTGGCCTGCATTCTTACCCGCGACACCCCGCTGCAAGGCTTGCGTGAATCACGCCGCTTGACCGAAGCACTGGGCTGGACCATGGTGCTGCCGCAAATGCTGGCCATGCTGGGCCTGCTGTTCAACGACGCCGGGGTCGGTACCGCAGTTGCCCACGTCACCACCGCCTATATCAACATGGACTATCGTCTGGTCGCGGTGATGGTCTATGTGCTGGGCATGGCGCTGTTTACCGTGATCATGGGCAACGGCTTTGCCGCCTTCCCGGTGATGACCGGCGGTGTCGGCGTACCGGTGCTGGTGGGCATGTACGATGCCAACCCGGCGGTGATGGCGGCGATCGGCATGTTCTCCGGCTACTGCGGCACGCTGATGACGCCGATGGCGGCCAACTTCAATATCGTGCCCGTGGCCCTGCTGGAACTGCCGGACAAATACGCGGTGATCAAGGCGCAAATGCCCACCGCGCTGATGATGCTGGTGGTCAATATTGTGCTTCTTTATACGCTGATGTGAGGCCCTGATGCGCACTGTACTGCTGACCGGTTTTGAACCGTTCGACCAAGACACCGTCAACCCGTCCTGGGAGGCCGTGCGCCTTTTGGACGGCACCGTGCAGGGCGATGCTCGCATCGTCGCCCGGCAGTTGCCCTGCGCGTTTGCTGCAGCGCCCGAGCGCCTGTATCAGTTGCTGGAGGAGTTCACCCCGGCGCTGGTGATCGCCGTCGGGCTTGGCCCCGGCCGCACAGACATCAGCCTCGAGCGGGTAGCGATCAATATCAACGACGCCCGCATCCCTGACAACCTGGGCTATCAGCCGATCGATATAGCGGTGGTGGAGCAAGGGCCTGCGGCGTATTTCAGCACCCTGGCGATCAAGGCAATGGTGCGTGCACTGAGGGCGGCGGGCATTCCGGCGTCGGTGTCGCACACGGCAGGTACTTTCGTCTGCAATCAGGTGTTCTATTGCCTGCAACATGCATTGGCCGGGTCGGGGGTGCGCAGCGGTTTTATCCATGTGCCAGCATTGCCGCAACAGGCGGTGGCCGCCGGTGGGCCGTCCATGGCCCTCTCGACCCAGGTCGAAGGGCTGCGCATTGCCGTGGTGACGGCCCTGCACAGCGAGCACGATGTGCAGGAAAGCGGCGGGCAAGTCTGCTGACGCGCCTGAGAGATGACCGGTGGTTATCAGCCAATCAGCATTCGTCATTGGGCAGTGCCCGCGACAAAAACTACAGTGGTCGCAACAAGGGGCCTTGAAGGCTCGTTGCCGGAATAGCTGCAGCGCAGCATCCCCTGTAGCAGCTGCCGAAGGAACGAGGCTGCGTCCGGCGGCGAAGCCGTCGTAAAGTCAGGTTGTGCGATAGTCCAGTTAAATCCTGCAACCCGCATTTACGAGTGCTTCGTCGCAGTGGCGCACCATCTCGGACGCAGCCTCGTTCCTTCGGCAGCTGCTACGTCCACCCTAAGGAAATCCATATGCCCACCATCACCGGCCAGAATTTCATCGGCGGCCAGCGCAGCGGCGCTGGCAGCGTTCATCTGCACAGCGTGGACGCCAGCACCGGCGAAACACTGCCTTACACCTTTGTCCAGGCCACCGAGGCCGAAGTCAATGCGGCGGTCGGTGCCGCCAATAGCGCCTTCCCGGCCTTTCGCAGCTTGCCGGCCACACGCCGGGCCGAATTTCTGGAAGCCATCGCCGATGAAATCGACGCCCTGGGTGACGACTTTGTCGCCATCGTCTGTCGTGAAACCGCCCTGCCTGCCGCCCGTATCCAGGGCGAGCGCGGACGCACCAGCGGGCAAATGCGCCTGTTCGCCAACGTACTGCGCCGGGGCGACTTTTATGGCGCGCGCATTGATCAGGCGCTGCCGGACCGTCAGCCCCTGCCTCGCGCAGACTTGCGCCAGTGCCGCATCGGCGTAGGCCCGGTCGCCGTGTTTGGTGCCAGCAACTTCCCGCTGGCGTTCTCCACCGCTGGCGGTGACACCGCTTCGGCACTGGCCGCAGGTTGCCCGGTGGTATTCAAGGCACACAGCGGGCATATGGCAACTGCTGAGCAGGTGGCCCTGGCCATAGTGCGCGCTGCCGAACGCACCGCAATGCCCGCCGGTGTATTCAACATGATCTACGGCGCGGGTGTGGGCGCAGCGCTGGTCAAGCATCCGGCCATTCAGGCCGTCGGCTTTACCGGTTCGTTGTCCGGTGGCCGCGCCCTGTGCGATATGGCCGCCGCCAGGCCCCAGCCAATTCCGGTATTCGCCGAGATGTCGAGCATCAACCCGGTGCTGGTATTGCCACAGGCTTTGCTGGCCCGTGGCGAGCAGATCGCAAAGGAGCTGGGCGGTTCCGTGATGCTCGGCGCGGGTCAGTTCTGCACCAGCCCGGGTCTGGTGCTGGGTATCCGCTCCCCTGAATTCAGTGGTTTTATCACCGCGCTAGGCCAGTTCTTCAGCGCTCAACCGGCGCAAACACTGCTCAACGCCGGGGGCCTGGCCAGTTACAGCAAAGGCATCCAGCGTCTGGCCCAGGTCGATGGCATTCGCCACCTTGCCGGTGCGCCGCAACAGGGCAACCAGGCCAGCCCGCAGCTGTTCCAGGCCAGTGCCAGCCTGTTGATCGGCGGTGCCGAGGTGTTGCAGGAGGAAGTATTCGGGCCGACCACCCTGGTGGTCGAGGTCGCGGACAAGGCACAGTTGCTGCAAGCGCTGCACAGCCTGCATGGCCAGCTGACAGCCACACTGATTGCTGAATCCGCCGACCTTGAGGCCTTCGCCGAGGTGGTGCCAGTGCTGGAACACAAGGCCGGGCGCCTGCTGCTCAATGGCTACCCCACCGGGGTCGAGGTGTGTGACGCGATGGTGCATGGCGGGCCATACCCGGCGACGTCCGATGCGCGTGGCACCTCGGTGGGAACGTTGGCCATCGATCGCTTTCTGCGCCCGGTGTGCTACCAGAACTACCCTGACAGCCTGCTGCCGGATGCGCTGAAAAACGCCAACCCGCTGGGGATCGAACGTCTGGTCAACGGCAGCCACAGCCGTAACCCGCTGGATCACTGATCAGCGGCGTAAATCACGGTCTGGGCGCTGTAACCCGGCACCTGCTTGAGGGTGAAGTAGGTGTCGCCTTCATCGGTCAGGATCTCGTAACCGGCCTTGCTGGCGACACGATTGTTGACGCTGACATGCTTGATGATTTTCGACACCTGCTGGAACTTCACTGTCTGGGTGCCGTTCTGAGCGGGCCCGGTGAGCACATTGACGCTTTGAAACCAGCCCTGGTTCTTTTTGTTCGCCACCAGGGTACTGGTCAGCGCCTCAAAGCGTTCAAGGCGGGTAAACCCCCACAGCGTCTGTTCTTCAACCGTTTGACCGAGTGCTCCGGCACCGGTAAATACAAACAGGTTGATAGCCGGATTGTCTTCACAGAAAAAGTCGTAAGGCACCAGGCCATCGACCATTTTCTTGCCGGCAACGAAGCCTTTTTTATGCACCAGAAACATGGTCACTTCCACTCGATATAGAGCGTCAAAGTCTACGCGGGCGTGGCGTACAGGGCCGTCAAGGCAGTGTAATTTCGTGTAAAGATCTCTGGCGATCCCGTAGCAGCTGCCGAGGAACGCAGGCTGCGTCCGGCTGCGAAGCAGTCGCAAACCCGGGGATCACGGTACATCTGATAGGCTGTGCCGAATAATTTCACGACGTCTTCGCCGCCGGACGCAGCCTGCGTTCCTCGGCAGCTGCTACGGGAAGTACTGTACAGCTACAGCGATAGTGGCAAGGTGATTGCCACGCTCAGGCCACCACCCGGCAGGTTGCTCGCCTTGATGCTGCCGCCGTGCATTTCCACCGCCCTTGAGGCAATCGCCAGACCCAGGCCAAAACCGCTACCCGCTTCGCCGGTGCCGCGCTCGAACGGGTCGAAAATCCTCTGCAACCGCGACTCCTCGACACCCGGCCCCTCATCGCTGATCCTCACCGTCAGGCAGTGCCCCGCCGGGCTGGCTTCGGCCACGACCCACACCGCCGTGTCCGGCCGGGTATGGCGTACCGCATTGCGGATCACATTCTCAAAGCAGCGATACAGCAACTCGCCACTGACCTGGCTGACAAAGGACGGACACCCCTGCAAGATGACCCGACAGCCCTTGATCCCCGCCTCGAACTGCGCGTCTTCGACGATCAAGTGCAGCAGTTCGATGATGTCCACCGGCTCGCGCGCGATGCTCTCGGGCCGCCCCTGCACCCGGGCCAGGGTCAGCAGGGCTTCGATCAGGGTGTCCATGCGCTGCGATTCGCGCTCGATGCGTTCAACCATATCGGCACGGGCCGGGTTTTGATGCAACAAGCCAATGGCGGCCTGCATGCGCGTCAGGGGCGAACGCAATTCATGGGAGATGTCATGCAGCAAGTGTTGCTGGGCATCAACCAGCAGCTTGAGTTGATTGGCCATTCGATCGCAGTCTTCAGCCAGATCGACAATTTCATCGCGCCGCGCGCCCATAAACGGTTTTACCCGGGTTTCGAATCGCCCATGGGCCACATCACTCATCGCCCGGCGCAAATAGGCCAGGGGCCAGGCCAGATAAAAAGCCATAAAACTGCTGAACAGCGCGCTCATCACGGTGCCGATCAGCAACGGCATCAACCCCGGCCCGCCTTCCCCGCCGCCACCATTGCCGGGCACCCGCGTCGACCTGAGCGACAGGGTAAGGCCTTCCTTGCTGATCACCGTACGCTCGAACGCCGGGCGCACAATCGGCAACCCGGCCAGCAATTGCCCGTCGCTGTCATACACCGCAATGGCCTCGTCATCGGGGTGGTGCCACACCTGCAGCAACTGTTTGCCGGCCTCGACACCGAACTGGCGCAGCAACTGCTCCTCGCTTTCAAGGATGGTGTCCAGATGCGGATTGCCAGGGCCCTGGCGGCTCAAGGTGATAATGCCGATACCAACAAAAAACGTCAGGCTGGTAGCCAGCCAGAAGGCCAGGAACAGTTTCCAGAACAACCGGCTGGGCTTCATCATTCCGCGATCAACAGATAGCCGAGCCCGCGCACGCTCTGTATCCAGGCCTTGGCGTCAGGGCGGGGGCCCAGTTTTTGCCGGATACTGCTGATATGCACGTCGATACGCCGGTCATAACGAGTCAACGGACAGCCCAGGGCATTGAGCGACAGGTCCTGCTTGCTCACCACTTGCCCGGCACTACGGGCCAGTTCTTCGAGCAGGCTGAATTCGGTACTGGTCACCCCCAGCTCACGGCCCTGCCACATTGCCTGGCGCTTGCCGGGCCACAACACCAGCGGGCCGGTCTTGATCACTTCGGTGGTGGCCTGCCCGCCCGGTTGCACCCGGCGCATGATTGCACGCAGGCGCGCCACCAGTTCGCCCGGCGAGCTGGGTTTGGGCACATAGTCGTCGGCACCGAGTTCAAGGCCGGTGATGCGATCGATGTTGTCACCGCGGGCGGTGAGCAACACCACCGGCACCTGGCTGCGGGCACGAATGCGCCGCAGTACTTCAATCCCGGAAAGCCGGGGCAGCATCACGTCCAGCACCACGATGCTGAACTGCCCCGACAGCGCCTGCACTTCGCCCTCCTCGCCGGTATGCACCGCCGTCGCCTCAAAGCCTTCGCGCTCCAGATACTCACTGAGCAAACCGGTCAGTTCCTGGTCATCGTCGACGAGCAATACACGGATCATGGCGAACTCTTGAAGGGGGGATCTACGCATTATCGTCATTGCGGCCCGCAGCGTCATTGCCCGCGGCCAACCTTTACCTAACTTGACACTCGGTTAACCGCACCATACGCCCCGAGCTTTTATGCTGGACCTCCACCAGCCTGCTTGTGCTGTTTGTCGATGTGTCCTGGATAACTGATCTAAATGAATTTTGCGCGCCTGCTCTGCTCGGTTGCACTGCTGCTCAATGCCTCACTGGCCCATGCCCAAGGCTTCAAGATAGCCGATATCCGCATCAACGGCCTGCAGCGGGTGTCCGCCGGCAGCGTGTTCGGCGCCCTGCCCTTGAACGTTGGCGAACAGGTCGATGACCAGCAACTGGTGGAGTCCACGCGTGCACTGTTCAAGACCGGTTTTTTCCAGGATATCCAGCTGGGGCGCGATGGCGACGTGCTGGTGATCACTGTGGTCGAGCGTCCGTCCATTGCCAGTATCGACATTGAAGGCAACAAGGCCATCTCTACCGATGACTTGATGAAAGGCCTCAAACAGTCCGGGCTGGCCGAAGGCGAAGTGTTCCAGCGCGCTACACTCGAAGGGGTACGCAATGAGCTGCTGCGCCAGTATGTGGCGCAAGGGCGTTACTCGGCCGCGGTGGACGCCGAGGTGGTTGCCCAACCGCGCAACCGCGTCGGCCTGAAGATCAGGATCGACGAAGGCGAAGTGGCCGCGATCAAGCATATCAATGTGGTGGGCAATAGCGTTTTCGACCAGGCCGAGCTGGACGATCAGTTCACCCTCAAGACCAGCAACTGGCTGTCGTTCTTCAAGAACGATGACAAATATGCCCGCGAGAAACTGTCCGGTGACCTGGAGCGCTTGCGCTCGTATTACATGGACCGCGGCTATATCAATATGGAGATCGTCTCGACCCAGGTGTCGATCAGCCCCGACAAGAAGCAGGTCTTTATCACGGTCAATATCAACGAAGGCACCAAGTACACCGTGCGCGACATCAAGCTGCGCGGCGACCTGAAAGTGCCCGAGGATCAGATCACGGCCTTGCTGCTGGTGCAAAAGGGCCAGGTGTTTTCCCGCAAGCTTATGACCTCGACTTCGGATCTGATTACCCGCCGCCTGGGCAACGAGGGCTATACCTTTGCCAACGTCAATGCGGTGCCAACCCCGAGCAAGGACGGCAACACGGTAGACATCGAATTTGTGGTCGACCCGGGCAAGCGCGCCTACGCCAACCGCATCAACTTTCGCGGCAACACCAAGACCGAAGATCAGGTACTGCGCCGCGAAATGCGCCAGATGGAGGGCGGCTGGGCGTCCACCTACCTGATCGATCAGTCCAAGACGCGGCTTGAGCGGCTGGGCTACTTCAAGGAAGTCAACGTCGAGACACCGGCGGTAGCGGGTGTCGACGACCAGGTTGACGTCAACTACAGCGTTGAAGAACAGTCTTCCGGCTCGATCACTGCCAGTGTCGGCTTTGCCCAGAGCGCGGGGTTGATCCTGGGCGGCTCGATCACCCAGAACAACTTCCTCGGCACGGGCAACTCCGCCAGCCTGGGCCTGACTCGCTCCGAATACCAGAGCAAGTACAACATCGGCTTCACCGACCCGTACTTCACCAAGGACGGCGTCAGCCTGGGCTACAACGCCTTCTACAACAAGACTGACTACAACGACTACTACGACGATGGCGTGTCGTACTACTCGATCAACAGTTATGGCGCCGGCGCCACCCTGGGCTACCCGATCAATGAAACCTCACGGATCAGCTTTGGCCTGACCGCCCAGCATGACAGCATTGAACCCGGCACCTACAGCGCCGACGAGATCTACGACTTTATCGACCGTGAAGGCAAGGAATTCACCAACTTCAAGGCCAACCTGGGCTGGTCGGAGTCGACCCTGAACAAGGGCATCCTGGCGACCCGCGGCTACTCGCAAAACCTCAACCTGATGGTCACCGTACCCGGCAGCGACTTGAGCTTCTACAAGATCGACTACACCGGCCAGACCTTCCTGCCGGTAAGCGCATCGACCTCGTTGCGCTTTCATACCAAGCTTGGGTACGGCAACGGCTATGGCTCCACCGATGGCCTGCCGTTCTATGAAAACTACACTGCAGGCGGCGAAGGTACAGTGCGCGGCTTTGAAAGCGGCACCCTGGGCCCGCGTAATACCCCCGCCACCGGTACCTACTCCAGCGCCGGCCAGGCGTATTACTCAGACCGCGACACCGAAGCCCTGGGTGGCAACATCATGATCACCGGCGGGGTCGAATACCTGTTCCCGATGCCCTTTATCAAGGACAACAAATCCCTGCGCACCTCATTGTTCTGGGATGTGGGCAGCGTGTACTCGGACAAGTGCTACCTGAGCACCACCACCGGCTGCGACGGCGTGGACCTCAGCCAGATGGCCAGTTCCGTGGGGGTGGGCGTGACCTGGTACAGCCCGCTGGGCCCGCTGAGCGTCAACCTCGCGCTGCCGATCCGCAAACCTGATGACGCCGAAACCCAGGTGTTCCAGTTCTCCATGGGGCAGACGTTTTAAAAGCACGGGAGAACAATCTCTGGCCGCTGGTCAGCTGGGGCTGGCAAAACTTGAGAGATGTACCATTTTAGGTACACTCAAGTTCATGACTCGAATCCCTCCCATCCTCACGGTTGCATTTTTTCGCACCGAAGCCGATAACGAACCCGTTCGCGAATGGTTAACCGGCCTTGGGCGCGAGCAAAGACGACTGATTGGCATCGATATCAAGACCGTGCAACTTGGCTGGCCGATTGGCATGCCGGTTGTACGCAAACTGGAGCCAAAACTGTGGGAGGTTCGCTCTGATCTGGAGGGCATCATTGCTCGCGTCATCTTTACGGTCGTTGGCTCACAGATGATCCTGCTTCACGGATTTATCAAAAAAAGCCAGAAAACCCCGACGGTGGACCTGCAAACCGCCAGACAGCGCCATGCAAAACTACGAGGTACCGCGCATGAATAACCATATCGGCTCTGACTTTGACGACTTTCTCTCGGAACAAGGCCTTGCAGAAGAGGTTTCGGCCGCCGCACTCAAACGCGTTATTGCCTGGCAGATAGCCCAGGCCATGAAAGAACAGCACGTCAGCAAAAAAACACTGGCCGACCGCATGCATACCAGCCGCACGGCGGTGGATCGGGCGCTCGACCAGAATGACCCGGGCATGACACTGGCCACACTGGCCAGCGCTGCACGGGCATTAGGACAGCGTGTAGAAGTCCGCCTGGTGCCAGAGCACAAAGCAGAACAGGGGTAATTCCTTACGCCCCTTCAAACTTGAAGGCCGCAGTGGCCTTGAAGCGGCTTGAAACCTCCCCGGAGTAAATGGTGCTTTGGTCCGGGCCCAGGTCCAGCTTTTTGACCGCGCCTGTGGCGGTGGAAAAGTCGATCTTGTTCAGGTCCACCCAAAAGGTATTTGGCGTAATCGCCGACTCGAAAAAGTACAGCTTCTGCTTGTGGTCGATCACCGAGCGCCAGCGCGTCGAGGAAATGTTCGGCTCACCGGGGGTGGTAATGCCGTACGGCACCGAGACGTTGCGGATCACACTGAATACACTGGCCAGCGACAGGCGTGCGTCCTGGTTTTTTGGCACTGCGTTGACGTAAAACGAGGCACGGGCAAACCGGTCCGCCGAGCGATTGGTGCCAGGCAGCATCACCGTCCCGCCGATGGCTTGCCAATAGGCATTCATGGCCAGTTGCGCATCGAATGCCGGGGAGTTGGTCATCACCTGATAGCTGCGATCGTGGTGAATGACCTGCTTGCCACCGATAAACTCAATGATGGCGCTGTCCCCCGAGGCATCGGACATCGACAGGTGCAAGGTTGCCAGCCGGCTCTCACCCGGCACATTGGCGGTGACCACGGTAAAGGGCTCGGTCCTGAGCACGGCCACCGCTTCAGAAACGCTGCTGAAATTGTCCAGCACATACTGGGCCCAGGCGGCGATGCTCAGCCCCGGCTTGCCCTGATGGACCGGCGGGTATTCGGACTCGACCAGCCACAGCAGGTTGGCCGACAACCCGGCTTCGTTGACCCCGTCGGTGGTGGAAATGTCGTAGCCGCTGGCAATCACGCTGCCGTACTTTGATGTCCACTTGAGCGACCCCGGCCCCACTTCGCCGGTGCGCTGCATGCCCTGGGGGAAGATCCACAGGTTGGTGGCCACGTCGGTTTTCCAGTCCATCGACCGCGCGGTGATCACCCTGTCGTTGTCCCCCAAATACACCAGGCGGGTGCAGGCATTGGCAACGGGCAATGCGAGCATAAAGCCGGCCAGTGCCAGCGTCAGGGTACGGGTGTGTTTAAACAGTTGCATTCCCTTGTCTCCTCGGTGCTTGTCAGAAGCGCATGGACAGGCCCAGTACCGGGCCGCGCTGGGTCACGTCGTACTTGAACTTGTTGCCGGTAAAGTCGGTGGTTCGATAATCCTGTGCCAGCACCCGATAACCGACGCGGATGATCGTGGGGTGATCGGCCAGGTACATGCGGTAACCCAGGTAGGCCTGGGCGTTCCAGGTTTTTTTCGAAGCTGTATCCAGCCCGCCGGTGTCGGCCTCGCCGGACAGGGTCCAGCGCGCGGTCAGGTCAGCCTGCATGCGCAACCCCACGAACGGGTCGGTCCACTCGGTTTTTTTCTTGGTGCTGAACCCCAGGGAGTCGATATCCAGTTTGGTTGACAGTTTGGTCCAGCGCACACCAATCGTAGGTTCGACACGCCAGGTGCGCGGTTCGCCAAAAACCGTCTCGCCCCCCAACGCATATTCATAGACCCGGTAATACGCGCCTGCAGCCACGGTGCTCTGGGTGATCGCCAGGCCCACCTTGCGCCCGTAGACCCGTTCGGACTGATCGGTTTTGGCGTGGACGCCGTCGACATAAAAACCCAGGGTGCGGTTGGTCAATTCCAGATTGCCCATAAACACCGTGCTCAGGTTTTCCCAGACATCGGCAAACGGCACATCGACCTTGGTATTGACCCCGCCCAGCGCCGCCTGCCCGCTCATGGACGGCGCCCAGACAAAGGGGCTGGCCAGCAGTAGCCATTGTGAATCTGCAGGCTGATCAGCATGTGCCATCTGCACGAACAGCAACAGCGGCAAAGCCGTTGCAGCTCTATTGAATATTGTATTTTTCATCGCCCTGACTGACTGACATCTGATTTGATCAGTAGGTATAGCAGCTCCCACCTGAAAACTTGCTGTAAGGCATCGTCATTGTTGCGATCAAAAAACCTTGCATGGGTTTTTACATAAACCAGCGATATTCCCGGGCACTGATGTCCTGCATAAAGGCCAGATGATCCTGGCGTTTGTTCTCGCAGTACACATCGACAAACTCGGCGCCCAAGCCTTCACGCAGCTGCGGCTGGTGCTGCATGGCCCGAACGGCTTCGAGCATGTCCAGGGGGAAGGCGATACCGCTGTTGCGGTCTTCGTTCAGCGGCAGGATCGGCTCCCTGCCCGCTTCCAGCCCGTGTTCAAGCCCCACCAGAATCGCCGCCAGCAGCAGATACGGGTTGGCATCGGCCCCGGCAAGGCGATACTCGACGCGCAGGTTTTTGCTGTCGGACTCCGGAATGCGCAGGCACGCATCGCGGTCTTCATAACCCCAACTGGCCTGGGTGGCGATATTGGTGGTGCCGCCCAGGCGGCGAAACCCGTTGTGGTTGGGCGCAAAGATCGGCATGCACGCTGGCAACAATTCCAGGCAACCGGCGATGGCATGGCGCAGGGGTTGTTGCTGGTTGACCGCCAGCAGGTTGTTGCCTGCCCCGTCGTACAAGCTGACATGCACATGCATGCCACTGCCCGGGTGCTGCAAGTAGGGCTTGGCCATAAAGCTGGCGCGATAGCCATGCTTGAGCGCCACCCCGCGGGTGCTGCGACAGAACAAGGCCGCCCAATCCGCGGCGCGCAAACCGTCATCGAGATGGCCAAAATTGATTTCGAACTGCCCCGGGCCCAGTTCGGCGGTAATCACGGTGGCATCGATGCCCTGGGCCTGCGCCGCGTCGACCATTTCATCGAGCACCGGGGCAAAGCGCGACAGGCGTTCGATATGCATATTGGGCTGGTCGTCGGCATCGTCGCTCAGGTGATCCCGGGGGAACTGCGGCAAGCCATCACGCAGTTGCTTGTCGAACAGATAAAACTCCAGCTCGAACGCCACCACCGGGTGAATGCCTTTGCGCGCCAGCCGCGCCAGCACCTGGGCGAGCACTTCGCGGGGTTCGAAGACGATCGGCTGCTCAGTACCGTCAGAGGTGATCAGCATCTGGCCCAGAGGCTTGCCTTCCCAGGTTACCGGTTTGAGCGTACCCGGCACCAGGCGGCGCACGGCATCCGGGTCGCCGTCGTTGAAACAGTAGTCGCCAATCTTGAACAGGCCGCCCTGCACCCCCAGCAGCACGCAGTTTTGCGGCAGTTTTAGAACACTGCCAGCCGCGACTTTTTCGAGCATGTCGATGGGGTAGCGCTTGCCATAGAAATGCCCGGGGATGTCCAGGGAGATCAGGTCGACATAACGTACCTCGGGGTGGCGCTGGCGAAACGCGCGTACTTCGGCCAGCAGATCAGAGCAGGCAGCATCCATCTTCAAGGTTCCTTTATTGTTATCAGGTGTAGACCCACAGCACGCGCGTGCGCTGCTGCGTCAGGTTGGCGTAGCGACAGCGGGTGTGACTGTCGAACTGGAAACTGTCTCCGGCATTGAGGGTGGCGGGTTCATCGTCGTCTCCCAGCCACAGGGTCAACTGCCCTTCGATCACATAACCGCCCTGCTCCGAACTGTCTGTCATGTGTCGATCACCGCTGCTGGCCCCGGCTTCCAGCAGGCTTTCGAGCATGGAGAACGACGCGCGGATTTGCGGCGAGACCAGAATGTCGGTGATGCCGTTGCCCAGGTACAGCGTGCGGCGCTCGTCCGGGCGGGTCACCCAGGGCAACTGCTTGGGCTTGGGCAGGCTGTAGAAATAGGTGGTGGGCACGCCCAGGGTCTCGCTGATGGCGGTCAGGTCGGCCACCGTGGGCTGGGACAACCCGCGTTCGACCTGGGACAAAAAACCCACGGAACGGCCGATCTTGTCGGCCAGTTCCTTGAGGGTGTACTTCTTGTGCTTGCGCAGGTCATGGATAAGGATCGCCAACGCGGCCATCTCTTCTTGCTTGTTCATTCCCGGCCGCCGTGAAATTCATATCGTTTAATTTCATGAAAAAATACAGATTAAATTTCACCAGCGCAAGTCACCCTGCACAGGGGAGTTTTGTTCAATACGCCGGGCTACGCGTCCCATAACCTCAAGGCTCAACCTTGAAGCGGAGGACAATCACGATGAGCGTGTTGATTTCGATGGCGGCATTCGCCCTGGCAGCCTCCATTTCACCGGGGCCGGTGAATGTGGTGGCCCTGAGTTCGGGCATGCAGTTCGGCCTGGGCCTCAGCCTGCGCCATGTGCTGGGAGCTACCGTCGGGTTTGTGGTGTTGCTGCTGTTTACCGGCTTCGGTCTGCATGAAGTGCTCAAGCAGTGGCCGATCCTCACCGACCTGATCCGCTGGGCCGGCATGGCCTTTTTGCTGTATCTGGCCTGGAAACTGGCGATGGACGACGGTCGAATCGAGTTCAGCGGGGCCGCGCGGCACCCGTCGTTTTTTACCGGAGCTGCCATGCAATGGCTCAACCCCAAGGCCTGGCTGGCGGCAGTTGCAGGAATGGGGGCGTTTGTTTCCGGGGGCGAAGCCACGCTGATCTGGGCATTTGCGCTGATCTATTTTGTGGTCTGTTACCTGTCAGTGGCCTGCTGGGCCTACACCGGTGCCTTTCTGAGCCGCTACCTGCACAGCACCCGGCGCATCCGCCTGTTCAATCGCGGCATGGCGGCCATGCTGGCGGGCTGCGCGGTGTCCTTGCTGTGGTTTTAGCCCTTGTACTGCCCGGGCGTGGCCGCGAGGTGCTTTTTGAACACCCGCTGGAAATGCGCCTGATCGGCAAAACCGGTTTGCTGGGCAATATCGGCGATCAATGCTCCTTCGCGCAGTTGGGCCTGGGCAAGCTGGATACGCCGGTTGATCAGATAGGCGTGGGGCGTCATATGGTAACGCTGCTCGAAGGCACGAATCAGGTAAGCCTCTGACAGGCTGGCGGCCTCACAGATATCCTGCAGGCGAAGAGTGCGCAGGAAATGCTCGTCGATATATTCAGCGGCGCGCTCCACCCGCGCATTGGCGGGCTTGGGCAGCGCAACCGAACCGCCCAGTTCCTGCTGCATCGCCGAAAAAAACTTGATCGCTGCTTCGTGCCTGGCCAGCACCTCAAGCTCAGGATCGATCAGTTGCGCATACAGCCCGGTGAGCCCGTTGAACAGTGCGGGCGATTGCGTGTAAGTGGCCGCAACGGGCTGGAACAGCCCGCCGGCATCCTCATCAAACCCCTGTTGAATGCCCGCTAGCCACTGCGCATCGACATACAGCATCACATAGGACCACGGCTGGTCCTCGACCGGATTACAGGCGTGAACATCACCGGGGTTCATCAACACCACCGTGCCAGTGCTGATCCTGTGGCTGGTTTTTTCATGCAGGTAGTTGCAGCAACCGGAGGTGATGGCGCCGATGGAAAAAATCTCATGGGAGTGCCGGGCATAACAGACCTTGCGGCCATCGGCGATGGAGCGCGCCTCGATAAAGGGCAACTGCGCATCCCGCCAGAACCTCGGAGTTGCGCAGTGTGATTGCGAGCTTGCAGGCATGGGATCGGGACCGTGATGGGCAGGTGTCTGGTTGCCAGACTAGCACTATCACCCACCGTTCGTAGCAGCTGCCGCAGGAACGAGGCTGCGTCCGGCGACGCAGTCGTCGCAGAATCAGGCACTGCGGTGTGCCAGATAAACCCGACTCGCAGGGTTTACGGTCGCTGCGCAACCGGACGCAGCCTCGTTCCTGCGGCAGCTGCTACGGCCTACATGAGCCTGATCGCTTCGCTGTAAGGCGTTTGCAAATCACGCTCGGGGATCTCCCAGATCACCAGCTTGGGCGGTGTCTGCTTGAATGCCGGGTTGCTGAAGTAGCCATTGGCACCACCGGAGAACTCGCCACCGTCCTTGGCAAAGTCACCTATCGGTGCGCCAAGGGCTTGTTGCACAAACCCGACAAAGTTGGAGTTGCGCGAGAACGAGGTACCGATCAGGGCAACGTTGGGCAGGTTGTCATCGCCCAACAGATCATCCAGGTTGTCTGCATCGCCTTGGGATAAATCGGCTTTCTCACTGAACCGGCTGGCCGCCACCGATTCCGCTGCGGGTTGCAACCCCACTGGCAACCACTCAAGACCGGCCAGTCGCACAAGATCTCCCGGACGACGTGACAGTTCTTGCCGCGCAGTTTCATAATCCTTGTGCGGCGTGGCGCTGATCCCCATTGCCTGTACCTGCACGGCGATGGCCCTGGCCGCCGCCGAGGCGCCCGCTTCACTCCAGTGGGTATCAGTACGCAGATAGGCATCGCTGCCCACCGACTGCAGAGCTGGCGCGAGATCCACAGCGCTCACCCCGGCCTTGTTCAATTCCTCAACCCAGGCTGCGGCGCGATGTTGCAACTGCGCCGGGCGGCGCAAATCGCACAGTTGCGCCCCGGCAATCCGGCTCTTGTCCGGCACCACGGCCACCAGCAAGCGGATACCGCGCCCTGCCAGCTGTTGCTGGATATCACGCACCGCTGCTGCCTTGGCTTGAGCATTAACCCGGGCATGACGGTTGACGCGCATTTCATCGGTCAAGAACAGCCAGCCCGCACATCCCGGGCGCACCCGCGCGCCGGTGTCGTGAAACATCAGCCAGCTCGCGCCACGTTCCAGATCCGCCGCCTTTTGCGGCACGCCAGCCTCGGACAATTGCCTGGCAAGCCGGTGCGTGACCTCGCCATGCAGCACTTGCTCGGAGGTCAGGTCAGGCGCCAGCATTGGCACCTGGGTACTGAACAACAGCCAGAGCGACGAGACAAAACTGACGACCAGAAAACCGGCAAATACCAGGCCGCCAAACTTGCTGACACGGGCGGTAAATTCAGAGGGTACAACCGGTTGGGGCGATGATGAGGACATGGGCGCGACCATCAGAACTGGAAGTACAGAAAGGGCACGGCTTCGCGGCTCGCGATCAACGCGAACGAAAGCAGAAAACCCGCCACCGGCCACAGAGCCGCCATCGGCGCAAACCAGACGCGGGCAGCAAAGCGTTGTTCATAACGGCTTTTGAACAACGGTGCGATGATGCACACCACACCCAGCAATGCCGCCAGGCCGTGCGCCGAGCGCAGGGTTACAGCCAGCCCGTCGCCCAGGGCAAAGTCGTGCAAGCCCAGCTGGCCAGCGTACATGTTCAGGGCAGCGGCAAAATCCGGCGCGCGAAACAGGGTCCAGGCCATAAACACAAACAGCAGCGTCAACGTGTGCGACAACCATGACGGGATGCGCGGCAGGCTGGAGCGCGACCACAACCGGTCCACACACAGTGCAACACCGTGGGCTGCGCCCCACAGCAGGTAGTTCCAGCTGTCGCCACCATGCCACAGCCCCGCGATGGCCATGGTCAGGAACAGGTTGCGATAGGTCTTCCAGGCACCGTTGCGGTTACCGCCCAGGGCGATATAGAGGTAGTCGCGCAGCCAGCTGGACAACGACATATGCCAGCGCCGCCAAAAATCCTGAATGCTGCTGGCCAGGTACGGCTGGTTGAAGTTTTCCGGGAAATGAAACCCCAGCATCAGACCAAGGCCAATGGCCATGGCGCTGTAACCGGCGAAGTCGAAAAACAGTTGCAGCGAATAGGCCAGGCATCCGATCCAGGCGTCGACAAACGAAGGATTGTCGAGATGAAAGGCCACATCCACCAACGGCGACAGGGTGTCTGCCACCAACACTTTCATGCACATGCCGATCATGAAACGGCGCGCACCCAGCGAGAAGTTCTGCCAGTCGAAATAACGTTTGGTGAGCTCGCGACGCACCCAGTCATAGCGAATGATCGGCCCCGCAATCGAGTGGCCGAACATTGAGATATAGGTGGCGTAATTGATAAAGCTGCGCTCCACCGGCACGGTGTGGCGGTGTACATCCACCAGATAGGAAATCGCCTGCAGCACGATAAACGACAGCCCGGCGGGCAGCGCCACACGCTGCCATTCCAGCGGCATCGCACCCGGATAGGTGATCCAGTCAATCCAGGTCGCGGCCAGGATATTGGCGTACTTGTACCAGCACAGCACCGCCGTGTTGAACACGATCAGCGCGATCAACAGCCGTACCCTGCCCCTGGCGTCCTCGCGGCTGCGATCGATCAGCAGCCCGCCCACCCAGGCCACGAGGGTCAACGCCACATGCAACGCAAGGAACATCGGGTTCAGCCAGCCATAGAACAACCAGCTGCCGAGCAACAGAATGACGTTGCGCCACTGCGGCTTGCCCAGGGCGTAAACCAGCATGAAGGCCGGCAGGAACAGCGTCAGGAACTCGAGTGAGGCGAAGACCATGGCAGCGGTGCAATCCGATCAGTGGGACAGAGTATCCGTGGTGCTCAACAGACGCGGCCCGCTGGCAGAAGGCACCAGCATCACGCTGTAGCGCTCGCCCGCCTTGAGCATGCCCAGATCCAGCGGCGCCCCCACGTTGGTATTGGCGCACACCAGTTGCACTGACAGGTTCACCGGGTTGATCGAACGTCGTTGCAGGCTGGCCACCGGCACCGCCTTGAACAGGTCAGCGCTGCGCCCGGCAGGCCGCAGGCTGGCGTCGCTGCAGGATTTGTCGACATTGACGAACGCCAGTGAAGCCTTGAGGCCGTTGAAGTCATCCGGGGTTTCGCGCACCGCGACCTGCTCGATGCCATCACCTTGCGGCACCACCACAATGGTCGCGAACTCACCTGGCTCGACCTTCAGGTCGAGGGCCAGCTTGTGCGCACCGCTGGCCAGCGAACCCTTGATCGCCTGGTTCGAATCCACCGGGAACAACAGCGAAGCCGGCGCGGCGGATTCAAGGCGCAACGGCGGCTGCCCTGGCTGGCCCAGCACGTCCAGAGGTGCACTGGTGGCATTGACGAAGCGGATAAAGGCCGCATCCTGGTCGGGGCCTGTGGGGTACAGCGCCACCTGCGCGCTCGCCAGGGCACTGAACGCCAACCCATGAATACCTGCGAGCGCCGCGATCACTTTATTCATTTTTTGGCATCCTTGAGGGCCGGGGCTTGCAGCAACGCCTTGTTGATCTCGTTGCTCCAGGTCCTGTAGCCCGTGGCGGTCATGTGCTGGCCGTCAATCGTGGCCCACTGCCCGGGTTTGGAGAAAGCCAGCGAGTCGATATAGCTGCACGGTGCAACGTTGGCGGCGAGGAACTTCGACGTCATCTCGACACGGGCAAAGTTCTTGCCGTACTTGCCGCCTTCCGTGCCCCAGTTCGGCCCGACCCACACGCAACGGGTGCCATTGGCGGCGATTGCCTTGGTCAGCCCGGTGGTTTGCTGCCACAGCCAGGCCTTGGGAAAGGCCGGCTTGGTGTAGCTGGCCATGGTGTCGCCCATCACGATCAGTACCAGGTCCGGCTTGTCGGTGGCCAGCAACTGGCTGATCGGCACGGTCGCGGCCTTGCCGCCGAGCACCACGGCCTTTTCGCTGCCACGGCGTTCGGCACCACCACAGGTGCCCGGCGTCGCCTTGAGCCAGTCACCGGCGTTGGCGCCGCAAACGCCCAGCGTGTGAACGTTTGCACCCTGAGCAACCAGATCGTTGTGCAGAGTGGCGATCAAGTAGTCAGGCGTCGCCAGATGGCTGTCGCCAATCATTAAAATAGTCATGCCGGCGAGAATCGATGCTGCCACGGTGAAAACTCCTGCTGCTTAATTCGAAGAATAAGGGGAAAGATAAGGGCTGACCGGCATCGGCATGCGCCCGGTGAAGTCTTCAAACATGTACCGCAGGTATAAACCGCCGGTCCATTGCTTGTAGTCCTGGGCGTTGTCCATCCCGAAGCTGCCGCCCAGGAAGTAGTTGTTGCCCAGACGGTACTCCGCCGCCGCACCGAGGTTGTAGCCAATACCGGTTTTGTTCTGGCCCGCATACTGGGTGGCCAGGCTGCTGCCGGACGCGGCAAACACTTGCGAGACCTGCTCCAGCTGGGCCTGCATGGCGCTGTCGTTGGGGAAGTACGGGGTCGAGTCCTGCTCGATATGCTGCAGGCCCACCGACCCCCTGAGGGTGTAGCTCAGGCGATCGGTGCGCTGCGACCAACTGAACGGCACGCCGATGGAAAAGAAATTCTGCGGGCTAAAGTAGCCGCCGTTGCCATAGGTGAAGTTCCCCTGGTTGTTGTCATAGCGGATGGCTGTGACGCCAAGGCCGGTGGTCAGCTGGCGGGTATCGTCGTTTAGCAGATACCAGTAGATCCCGCTGCCGCCTTCAATCCGGGTGTTGTCTTCGACGTTGTGACCCAGCAGCTTGTACAGGCCAGCGTAGCCATACACGCCGTAGTCGCCATTGTCGTAGCCCAGTTGCAGGCGCCCGCCATTGGCGGTGACGCCGCCCCACTTGAGGCCGCTGCGCGCGTCTTCGGCGCCGGCAAAGGACACCAGGCTGTCGTTGACCGCCCGCCGCGACAGGCTCGCCCCATAACGGAAATTGCTGCCCTCGCGAAACGGCCGGTCAATGCTCACGCCGCCCACTGGCGTGCTGTAGAGAAAGCCCATGGGGCTTACACCCAGATCGGCCTTGAGCCCCAGCGCCGGCATTTCCCAGCCCAGCGCCAGACCCACGCCGCTGTCTTTCTGACGCCCGGCCGAGCCATTGAGGTCGCCCAGGGCCGTATTCAACGAGTCAGCATCTGGTTGGGTGGCAAGCAAGTCCTGTACGGCGGCCATCTGCACGTCGTTGGGCCCGCCAAAGCGGGTCTTGGCCGAGTCTTTCACCGCGCCGGCATTGAGCGAAACCGGGGTCACGCGCAGGGCGATACGGTTATCCCCCACCGGCAGGCTGATTTCCAGCGGGGTTTCAACATCGGTGATTTTGCTCAGGCCCGATTCGCTGTCATTGGTGCGAATGGTCACGCCCTGAGTGATACGCGGGCTGCGCTCCTGCTTGATCTGGTCGAGCGCGCTCTGCATCGACTTGCGCGCCTCTTCTTGCGGATCCAGCGGGCGGGCCACTGTGACACGGCGCTCGTCATCCAGGCCACGACGCCGTGGCTGGACCTCATCGTCGAGCGGCGCGGGCTTGCTGTCGTCAGCCAATGCCGCGATCTGCACCTGGGCCGGTTCCGGGATTTGCGAAAAATCAGCCTCGGACAAGTGCGAGCGACTGCGCTGGCCAGACGTGCCGACAAAGGGGTTGGCGGCAACCGCACCGGCAAACGGATTGGCCTGTACCTTGACCGGCGCCTGCAAGGCCAGGGCACGGGCGTAAAGCTCGCCGGCCTTGGCGTTCTTGCCCTGGGCACGAAAAATTGCCGCTGCACTGGCCAGCACCTGGGCATCGTTCGGGGCCAGCGCCAGGGCTGTTTCGGTGGCCGTCTCAGCACCGCGCCTGTCGCCGGACTTGCTCAGTGCCTGGGCCATGCCGATCTGCAGCTGGGCATCGTCAGGGGCTTTGGCCAGCAGTGGTTTGTACAGTTCGATGGCCTTGGCGCTGTTGCCGTTGGCCAGGTACATGCGCGCCAGGGCCCCCACCGCTACCGGGTCATCGGGGCGCTGGGCCAGGGCCGGGGCGAGGGTGTCATAGGCGGCCACCAGGTCGCCCTTCTCCCGCAGCAGGTCGGCCTGACGCACGCTGTACAGATACAGCACTTCGTCGTAGCTGCGCTGATCGGCCGGGGTCAGCGGCTGGCGCTGCAACTCATGCAGCAACTGGTTGACCTGTTCATCGTCGCCGGTTTTGAGCAGCACCCCGGCATAGGCCAGACGCAAGGCCGGCGACGGGTTGCTGCTTTGCGCAATGGCGTTGCGCAGCATCGACAAGGCATGCCCGGAGTCACCAATATCGACATAGGCCAGCGCCAGCATGCCCAGCGATTGCGGCTTGCCGTTGGCCAGCAACTCGGCACGACGCAGCAGGGTCAGGGCCTGGGCGCCGTTGCCCTGCCTGGCCAGAGCCGTGGCCTGGCTGACCAGCGCTTGCAGTTGCACCTCGCTGGCCAGTTGTTGCATGGCCGTGGTGCGCTGACTGACCGGTATGCGCTCAAGGGTGCCTTGCGCGTTCGACCACTCGCCCATCTGGCTCGCCAGCAAGGCACTGGCAAACAGGGCCTCCGGGCGCTGCGGGCTGGCCTGGAGCAGTTCATCCATCGTCTGACGGGCCAACTGCGGGGTTTTGCCCTGCAGGTAATACAGCGCCAGGTCGTAACGGGTCCACACGCCCTGGGGGTCGTTGCGTACCGCTTCTTTCTGCGCAGCAATCGCGCCTTTGAGGTCGCCGCTGCGCTCGGCGTTTTTCGCCTGCCCCGCCGCCACTGCCGCGTGCAACGGGCGCAAATCGCCAAGACGCTGCTGCTGGGCCGGGGTCAACCCCTCGACCATCTTCAAGGCCCGGTTGGCCTGGCCGTTTTGCGCCATCACGGTGATCAACCCCAGCATTGCGTCCGGGTTGTCAGCGTCCAGGGTCAAGGCCTGACGGTAGCTGGCCTCGGCACTGTCCAGCTGGTTTTGCTCAGCCTGCACACCGGCGAGGGCAATGTAGCCATCGGCCTGACGCGGCTTGCTGGCAATGGCTTGCTGCAACAAGCTGCGAGCTTTGGACAGATCATTGCCAGCGCGGGCTTTTTCGGCCTGGTCAAGGAGGCTCCAGTAACGGTTACCGTCCAGCGCCGCTTGCCAGCGCGGGTTGCCGCCGCGGCCGATGGCCCGGCGCAGTAGTTCATTGGCGTCGTCGAAACGCCCCTGGCGCTGGCGCACCACGCCAAGGCCGCCGAGGGCATCGCTGTCGCTGGCCTGTTCCTTGAGCCGCGCCACAAACGCCTGCTCGGCAACCTCCAGTTGCTCGTCCTGCAAGGCCTTGAAGCCCCGCGCGACCTGGGGGTTCTGCTGCGCCGCCACACCCGCAGTGCCGCGGCTGTTCATTTGCGTGCGAATGGCCGTGTCATCCGGGTTGGCCTTGAGATAAGCCTCGAACAACGGCTTGTCCGCAGGTCGTGGCGAGCCGACCCAGACCAGCCCTTCGCGCCAGCTTTCAGTGGCCTGGCCGCCCAGCTCCGGCACCGTCGACAATTGCGCCAGGCGACGCAGGCCTTCGGAACGGGTGGTTTCGTTGCGTACCAGCAACTTGGCCAGCGCCAGGCGTACCCGGGCGTTGTCCGGCGTCTGTTGCTGCAAACGCTCCAGGCCCTGACGCGCCTCGCTCCAGCCGCCGGGCGTATAGCCCAGGGCGTTGTAGTACTCCAGCGCCAGATCACCCTGGGGCGCCTTGCCGGCGAAGATCTTGCGGTAGATCGGCACCGCCTTGGCAAGTTCGCCGTTGGTCACCAGCAAGCGCGCCGTGTCCAGTTGCTCGGCGTTGTTGCCCGCCTGCACGGCAATGGCTTGCTCCAGCAGCAAGGTCGGGCGTTCGCCCGGGTGGGCACGGCGCAACTGCCCCAGGTAATTGCTGGCACCGTCAAGGCGCTTGCCCTTGAGCTCAAGCATGCCAAGGCCATAGAGTGCATCGGCCTGTTTGGGGTCGATCAGCAACAGCTTTTTCCAGACCTCGGTGGCCCGCGCCTGGTCATCCTGTGCTTGCCAGTATTGACCCTGTTGCAGCAACGCCTTGCCCGCGTCGTCAAGGGCGGCAAAGCTGGCGCTGTGTATCAGGCTTGCGAAGATCCCGAACGCGAGGGCGTGGCGGCGAGCTGACATTTATATTCCCACATCGGTTGTTACTTCCCCTGTGCGGGGAAGTGCTTGTCCATAAAACCCGGCGCATCAGGCGTCAGGTTTCGAGTCATCGATTTCTCGCTCGGGTTCGCCCTGCAAGCGCTGGTTGGCCCGCGCCCGCAGCAGCAGATACGCCAGCCCGCTGAGCAGGATCAGGCCCAGGCCGGTGAGCACCAGCGCCAATACCACATGGCGCGAGATCAGCCATTGCAGGTACTTGATCGGCCCCAGGCTGCCGACGTAATACTGCTCATCAGCCACCAGCGGTTCGATATTCTTGCCGCGCACTACCACCAGGCTGCCCTGGATTGACTGGGTATAGTCTTCGCCGCCGATCAGGGCATTGGTCACGTCGGCCAAACCTTGGGGCTGACTGCTGGCAAGCACCACCACACTGCGCCCGCTTTTGAGCGGCGACTCGAAACCCGTCAGGTAGGTACTGCTCGCCCCCCCGGAGAACGCCATCGCCATGCGCGCTCTGCGCAGGTTGGCTTCAGGGTCCGGGCTTAACCAGTCACGCACGCGCATCGGCAGATCAGACAGGTGCAAGCTCAGTTGCCCTTCGGCATTGCTGGCCGGCAACTGATCGGCCCATTGCGCCAGCAGCGGCTGATTGCCGCCGGACGCCAGCACCAGCAAATCCTTGTTGGCCGCACTGGCCACCTGCGCGGCCTGGAGCACCTGCACCCCGGTCGCCGGGTAACCGGTGGCGTGACCAAAGCGGCCGAGTACCGTCAGGTAGGCCGCCAGGTCCGCAGTACCGGCGTTATCGGGCAACACCACGGCCGTCTGCGACAAGTCCGCCAGGCGGGTGAACGGGAAACCGGCATCCTTGAACACACCCAGGTTGGGCATGGCGATAAAGTGGTCGTAGCCACTGACATCAAGGGTCGACTCGGGGTCGATGCCCCCCCGCATGTTGTCGATGATGATGTCGTTGCATTCGCCCTGCTTGAGGTAGTCAAACATGTAGCGCAGTTGCAGGCGCGACTGCAGGGCTGCCGAATTCAACGGCAGCAGTAGCGTGGTTTCACGGCCAAGGCTGTCGTCGGACTGCAGGGCACTGAGCACGCCGCTGTCGAGTTTGTCCTGGGACAACAGGTTCTGCGACTGCATCAGGGCATCATTGAAGCTGATGATCAGCGACGAGTTATTGGATCGCTCCTGCGGCGTGTAGCGGTACTTCAGGTGCAGCGGCGCCCCTGCATCGCGCCAGGTAAACAGGTCCGGGGCAAAGTTCAGCGGCACGACAATATCGCCCGGGTTGTAACCCGAAACGCTCAGCTCCTTGGCTGGCAGCAACTCGCCCAGTTTCACCTTGCGATCACTGGGCAGCCAGTTCGGGGCGTCATAGGGTTTGCGTGGCTGCACCACCTCCATCCGCTCAATGACCACACTGTTGCCCGACAAGGCCTGGTTGCCCAGCACCAGGGCCGTCGCAGCGCGTTTGAGTTCGCTGCCATCGCGCCCACTGAGCACCAGCAGCTTGCCATTGGCGTCATTGGGGTTGGCCATGACGGTCAGGGTCGGCCCTTTGGCGGGTGGCAGGCTCAGGCTGCCGACCTGCAAGGCGTCAGGGCCACTGAGCAATACCACGGCATTGCCGCTGGCCGGGATCTGGTTGAATGCCGAGGTGAATCGCGCACCGCGATAACTGGCCTGGGCACCAAACCAGGACGACAGTGCACCTGCGGCCTCCAGCGTGGCATTGTCGGGCGCCGCCGCGAATACAAACGGCAAGTCCAGGGCACGCGCATCGCGACGGTCAAAGAACGGCAGCGGCATGATCGCCAGATCGTCAGGCAAGACCAGGGGAGACACATCAATGCCCAATTCGCTGGCGTTGCTGATCTTGGCCCACAGGCTGGAGTGCTGAGGGTCCTCGCAGCTCATGGTGTAGTGCCCGATAAACTGCAGGCTCAGGCGGTTGAACTCGGTAATCAGATGCGCCGGGATCTGCACCATCTGATGCTGCAGTTGCCCGGCCTTGTCCTTGGGCAACGCCAGGCTGGCGGCCACTTCATCGTTGACCAGCACGTTGATTTGCGACAGCTCTGCCAGCAGCGCCGGGGAATAGGTGTACTGCAGGTTGAGGCGGGCACCGGTGACGATCGAGTCGGCACGCACATCGAAGCTGACACTGTCGGTGGACTCCACCCCGCGCAGGCTCATCGGGTAATTGCGGCCCAACTGCTTGAGGGTCACGGTGTAGCTTGTGGCGCCGGCTGCCGGGGCTGGCGCAGTACTGTTGGCACTGGCAACGCCAGCGCACGCAGCCAGCAAGGCGCACGCCAGGCGGGCCAAGGCGCGGCGCGGCTGGCGCACATTGGCGAAGGCTGAAGGAATTGGGATCATCACTTGTCCAGGACATTTTCTAGCGTGGATGGGGTGACGCGGCGACGGCGCAGCAGGCTGCGCACTTCCATGGCCGAGGCTTTGAAGAGTTCATGAATACCGCGCAGGCCGATGCGGCTGACTTCGCGCAAGGCCACCATCGGGGTGTCGACCTGCCCGCGACCCCAGGTCGAGGCCCAGGTATCGGCGCGAGAGAATGTCAGGCGCACCAGATCGCTTTGTTGGCGCAGGCTCAAGGCATCGAACTGGGCGCCGAGCAATTCGCCGCGGCTAAATACAATCACCGCCGGGAACACGCTCAGGTGCTGGTTGCGAAACAGCGAGATCTGTACCCGCTCGCCCTGGGGCACATTGACCCCCTCGGGCAAGCGCAGGCCCACGCCTTTTTGCGAGAAGTCCTGGGTCATGCCCTCGATCACGCTGCCATCAGCGCGGGTCAAACGCGCCGGCAATTGCGCAGCAACCCGGGGTTCGGCACGGATTTGCCGGGTTTCACTGGCCACCGCCACGGCGGCACTGGTGATGATGACGTTGTACAGCGTCCACACCAGGTTGATCAGCAACGTGGTGGTGGCGCCCTCTTCGCCCAGAGCCAGGCGCAACAGCCCCCAGGCCAGGCCCGCCATATTCAGGGTCAACAGCACGATATACGGGCGGGCGAGCTTCCAGTCGAAGAATTTCTCATCAATGATCCCGCCCTTGTTGGTGACATTGAACCCACCCCTTTTGGGGTTGACCAGCGCCACCAGCACCGGGCCCATGATGTACCAGGCCAGTACCGTCTCGTAGACCTCGTTCCAGAATGAATGCCGAAACCGCCCCTGGATGGTGGAGTTGGTCAGGCTGGCATGGAAAATATGCGGTAAGGCATAGGCCGTGATCATCAACCCGGCAGCGTGGAAGATTTGCGCGTCAAAAAACAGAAAGGCCAGCGGCGCGGTCAAAAACACCAGGCGCGGCAGACCGTAGAAAAAGTGCAGCATCGCATTGAGGTAGCACAGCCGCTGCCCCAGGTTCAGGCCCTTGCCAAACAACGGGTTATCGGTACGGAAAATCTGCGCCATGCCCCGTGCCCAGCGGATCCGCTGGCTGATATGGCTCGACAGGCTTTCAGTGGCCAGCCCCGCCGCCTGCGGAATCGCCAGGTAGGCGGTGTTATAGCCGGCGCGGTTGAGCTTGAGCGCGGTATGGGCATCTTCGGTCACGGTTTCGACTGCCACCCCGCCGACTTCCATCAGCGGCTTGCGGCGGATTACCGCACAGGAGCCACAGAAAAACGTGGCGTTCCACAGGTCGTTACCGTCCTGCACCAGACCGTAGAACAGTTCGCCTTCGTTGGGTACCGAACGAAAGGTGTCGAGGTTCTTTTCGAACGGGTCCGGAGAAAAGAAAAAGTGCGGCGTTTGCAGCATCGCCAGCTTCGGGTCTTTCAGAAACCAGCCAATACTGACCTGCAGAAAGGATCGGGTCGGTACATGGTCGGCATCGAAAAACGCCACGAATTCACCGCTGGTGACCTTCAACGCTTCGTTGAGGTTGCCGGCCTTGGCATGCCGGTTGTTGTCGCGGGTGATGTAATTGACATTGATCTGCTCGCAGAACTCGCGAAAGTCTTCGCGCCGGCCGTCATCGAGCACATGCACGCGCAACTTGTCTTTGGGCCAGTCCATCGCCTGGGCGGCAAAGATGGTCAGCTTCACGATATCGAGGGCTTCGTTATATGACGGGATAAACACGTCAACCACTGGCCAATCGCTTGGCGGGCTCTTGAGCAATACCGGTTGGCGCCGCAGCGGCCAGGCCGTTTGCAGGTAGCCGAATACCAGCACCACCAGGGCATAGATTTCGGCCAGCACCAGGCCGTAGCCGAACGCCATGTCGACCCAGTCGTCGAACCCCAGGGTTTCGGTCAGGCGCCAGTACATATAGCGCAGCGAGGCCGTGAGTGAGAGGCCGATCATGATCAGGATGGTCAGGCGCCCGGGAACTCTGCGCAGCACCAATGCGGCAACAAAGCAGCCGCTGGCAAAGAGGCACTGCGCATAGAAATCGAACGGTGCGGTAATGATCAGCAGGCCCAAAAGCCCGCAAACTACGGCGGTGCCGGCCAGCAGCGCACGGCGTGCCGCCACTGGCCACTGATCAAGGCGATCAGACAGCGCCTGGGCCCAACGCTGAAAACGGCTTTGCGCCCCCCGGGGGGCACTGCCTGACTGGCTCATGGGGCGGATATCCCCGCCGCACGGGTGCTTTGCAAGACGGTTTTGAGTTGCTCGCCAAGCTGCAAAACCCCTTCCCCGCCTGCAGACCCGGCTGGCGCTGCAAGCGGGTTGTGGCCATACGCCAGGGCCTCGCCAAAGCTATGATCCTGTACAACCACTGCCATTAACTGAGCACCCAGGCGGCGCTTGAGCACTTGGAGCATGTCGCGGGAAAACTCACGGTCGGGCTCAAAACGATTGACCACATAACTGCGCGCAACGTCGGCCCCCAGCAGGCGGTCCATATGTTCCAGGGCAATAAAACTGGCCGCATCGGCGGCAGTGACCACCAGTACCTGATCGGCCACGTCCAGCGCCTGCTGCAGATATGCCGAGCGACCGCTGGGCGTATCGACAATCACCAGGTCATGCGTGCCCAGCGCCATGCGCTCCAGTTGCCGGGCCAGCCAGTGGCGGTCCTGGCTCATTTCGCGCTCCAGGGCACAGTGCTGCTCATCACTCAACACGCCGTAGGGCAACACTTGCACGTCGTTGAAGCCCTGCTGCAGATGGCTGCTCCAGTGGGTACTGCCCATGCCGGTCACGCCGGATGCAATCCCGAGGTGATGATGCAGGGCATTTTGTGGATCAAGGTCAATGGCCAGGGTCTTGCCGCCCTCCAGGCGCACGCTGCTGGCCAGGCTGGCGGCCAGCGTGGTCTTGCCAACGCCGCCCTTGGCCGAGACCAGCACGACGACACGGGCCTTGCACTGCGGTGTGCGCAATTGCGCCTGCAAAGACTGGGTCTCGGCCTGACGGGCCAGTGCCACCTCTGCGAGCAAATTACGCAGCGGGGTTGCAACGTCGGCAGAGCTCATCAGCGGCGCCTGCACTTCAGGTTGCACCAACACCTCCTGAGCGGGTGCAACCAGCGGCAGGCCAACCGGTACAGGGGCCGTGGCTTGAGCAGGCAGCGGGGATTTAACCTGGGCTGGGGGTGTATTGGGGTAATCGAACTGACTGTCAAACTCGTGATAGCTGTCCGAAGTGGCGCCGAACCTGCTGAACAAATTCGATATGTCGTCTGTACGACTCATTAGTAGGTTCCTTCCGCACTGAGTATTCACGACGCATGGCCAGCAACAGGGCGCCAAAATAAGCCATCACAATGACATCGTCAATAAATTGAACAAAATTGCATTAATCTCGTCATTACAAGGACAAATAATTGGGTTATTAGCCATTTTATTGACGAAATAGACAATTTTTTATTTGGCGCTACTCGTCTAGCCCTCAGCACATCCACCCAAACTTTTGTAATGGCAGGGCTTTTACAGGGCGAGATAGACGCGTACAGACGCAGGAAACTGCCCTAAACTTTAGGTATTACCGGTTGCCGGTAATGGCAGGTTTCGAACCCGCAACGATAAGGAGAGCATCATGTCTGAGCACTTCAAAAACCTCAGGGGCGATACCCCTTTTGGTGCTGCCAGCCCGGAAGGCAAACGAGAACTGGCCGTCGCTGCTGCGTTGACCTTGATCCAGGCCAAGGTTTTAAACTCAGCCAGTTCCGGGCAGTTGCAGACGGAGATGAATAACCTGAACAAGTACGCCGATCAGATTCAGGCTGCACTTGAAGTCGTGTGAGGGAAGCACATATATCGCAGGCAAAAAAAAAGCCCGCCTGGCGGCGAGCCCTGTTGCAACACTTGACCGGCTCTTAATGGCGGCTGGACAAGTATTCGCGGCGCATATCCAGCGCCCAGCCATCGAGCACCCACTTGAAGTCATCCAGCGTCATGACCTGCGAATCATTTTCCAGGGTCAGCCCCGTCCCCTTGCGCACCACTTGCGCGACCACCTGTTGATCGGTGGCATCGATCACGGCTATCTCGGTACTGATTTCACTGTCCTGGTCGCGTATCCCGGCGGCCGTGCTTACCCCTGCGGCGAGCAGGGTCACCGGCAAGTACTCGTAAAACCGCAGGCCCTGGGTACTTGCCGACAGCGAGACAATCGCCGGCCTGACGATCAGCGTGCCAGGGCCCGGGGCCGCGACAACGTTCATGACCTTGCCCAGTTCGCGCTTGAGCGCAGCATCGTAATATCCGGTCACAGCTGACAGCGTGGCCTGCGGCCCCCGCCCGGTCGGTAGCACCCACGGGTAAAGCTGGCTTGGCTCGATATAGACACCGGTGTAATGGCTGATATCCAGGTCAGGACTTACCCAGGACAGCACGGCCTGCCCGGACGGCAACTGCTTTTGCGTCAGCTGGCTGTAGTCGGACAGAAAACCCGAATAGTCTTCGGGCGGGATGGTTTTGCTGGCACAGGCCGTAAGCAAAATGGACAAGGCAGCCAGCAACGGCAGTGAACGACTGGTTCGCATGGAGCAGGAATTCCCGGAACGGTGTTTTACAGGAGGGTTCTGATCAGCCCGGGGCGCCTGAACGAGCGCGACAGGGCCAATTGCGCGCAGCTTGCCTGAGCGCAATTGCTGGCAGATGTCCGGTTTATTTCCGGGAAGCAAGGATGTTGCAGGGATGAAACAAATGACGGGGGATGGTCAAGCAAGCGCAGCGTGCCTGACACGCTGCGCACAGACAGCCAGAGGATCAGTCGTCCCTGTCGTCACGGTCGCGATTGCGGTCATACCGGTGATCATTGTCGCGACGATCGTAGCCGCGGTCATAACCCCGATCATCGTGCCCCCGGTCGTATCCCCGGCCCGAGTCGTAACCGCGATCATGGCCATGCCGGCCACCGTCGTCCCAGATCGGCACGCAGCCGCCGAGCAAGAAAGCGCCAGAGGCGGCCAGGATCAATAGGGTTGTGCGCTTCATGTGAGCGTCCTGAAAGAAAGGTCATAAATATGACCGCAAAAACGCCCAATAATTCCTCGTCACCTGCTACATCCCTGGCAACAAATGCGCCCTGGAACAGAGGTCCTGCCTGGTCCAGTCACTTGCACCGGCGCCCCATTCAGGCTTGGGTCGCGAGATGCCAATCAACGATAAATAAACCTGCAAAAAGCAGTGCAAATTAACCTGATCCAGCTTCAATTACAGGTATAGGCCCATACCGAACAACCAGCGCCAACGACAGCCTGTCGCTAACTGCCCGATCCCTCAAGGGAGGTCGCATCGGAGTGTGATCCGCGGGCAGATCCCACTCCGATGCGGACAAAAACCCGGCGTCAGAAGCACCGGGATGCACCAACCACTTTCAGCCCAGGGGCGGCCCAGATAAAAACCGTTCCGCAATCAGCGCCACGGCCTGCGCCTGAGAGGTGCGGGCGGTGTCTATGCAAAATGGCGCGCTGACCCACGCCTCATACTCATGATCGAGAACAGACTGCCAGGTGGGCGGTATCAAGCCGGGTATATCACTCACCCTGGTTTCCACACGGCGCTGATGCTCGTGCCTGTCAGAACAGATCACCTGGATATTGACCAAGGGCACCTCAGCGCATTGAGCGATGTCGGCCCATGCCTTTCGGCTTTCAGCGACCGGGTTTACACAATCAACGATCACCGTGTGACCGAAACCAAGATTGCTCAGGGCAAGCTCATTAGCGACCTTGTAACCGCTCGTGCCCACGCCTTTTGCCAGAACGCCGGCGTTACGAATCGCCTGCTCGATGGTATCGACCCGCAGGTACACGGCCCCCGCTCGACTGGCAAGATCCCTTGCAAGAGTGGTTTTGCCGGTGCCTGGAAGGCCGCTGAAGACAATAAGCATGTTATGTCCTTGAATGAGTCTGGTGACTGCCCTTTATACACGCGCCAACCTGTGCCCCGGTTGATGGGCAAACGGTCCGGTCATGCGCAAACGAACTTTGCAGCAGGCGCCAACGCCCGCAGAGAAAGAACGGCAGGCCACCCAACTGACGGCACTGATCCAGACTCACCCTGTTTTGCAAGGGCTCGCTAGCCTCAAGCATCTGCCGGGGCTATCCAGATGGCTACACTGACACTCACATCAGGTCAGCTCGCAGGGAGCACAAGCATGAGAGCAATCGCGGGCTGCGTTTTTATATTGGTTGTTATTGTGCTGAGCTTTTTTATGTTGCGAGCGGCGGCTCAACACAACCGACGCAGCAGAGAAGAACTCTACAAAACCTTCGAAAACACCCTGCAACAACACGAAATCCGAACTTTCGAGATACTGAAAGAAAGCGTCTGGATTAGAAATGGTATCCATCAGTCAGAGCTGTATCGGATTTTATTGGCCGACACCGGGCACTACTTTCTTTATTTCCAGGCAACCGGTACACCGCCCATTTTTATCCCCCTTACAGAGAAACGGGCAATACAAGCCTCTGAAGGCAAGATCGGGATCCAGGCATAAATCAGAGTCCGAGCGGTCGCGCGAGCACTCATTTGAGTTCGACTGTCGGATGAAAAAGGATCGCTAAATTGCGCTTGAGATCAAGCGCAGTCTTCAGCAAGGTATCGAGTACCTGAAGACGGGGGTTTTGCAAAAGTTTTGCAAATCGCAGACAACAAAAAAGGGCCCACCTTTCGGTGAGCCCTTCTAGACCGCCCAGCAGAGCGGATTTTGTTTGGTAGGCGCGATTGGACTCGAACCAACGACCCCCACCATGTCAATGTCTGCTTGAGCAAGCTGCAAGCCTTGCTGCTCTTGATTTCAACAGAACGCCCATTCACATCATGAGGCGTCAAAAATGGCCAACATTCGCTTACTTCCATCAGGCAACTGGAACTCTCAGGTACGAGTCAAAGGCAAATCTCCCCAATCCAAAACCTTCAGCACCAAAGCGGCGGCAGAGTCATGGGCCAGCCAGATTGAAGCCGTGACAATGGATCACAAGCACCACACCATCTATACGTTAGGCATGACCTACTGCGAAACCATGCTCAAGGGAAAAGGCAGCTACGACCACGCACTGAAGATCGTGGAGCATCTGGGGAGGTACTTCACGCAGCCTATTCACGAAATCACGCCGCAGATGATCAATGACTTCAAGATTATGCGATTGAAGAAGGTGAAGCCGTCCACGTGCAGGACGCAGCTTGCATTCATGTCCCGCTTCTACCGATTCGCTAAACGCGGCTTGCTAATCAACATTCACAACCCTGTAAGCGATATCGCACTCCCGAAACCTGACCGGTCTTCTGACAAGGTGATCCGAGTAAGCGAGCTTGAGCGACTGTTGGCGAAACTATCTCCAACCATGAAGCTCATTGTTGAATTGGCATACGAGACTGCCATGAGGCGGTCGGAAATCCTGAAACTGACCAAAGACTGCCTGCACCTCAAAGAACGTATTGCAGATGTGATCGATGGGAAGAACGGTACACGATCAGTTCCCCTCACCCATCGAGCCGTTGAGATTCTTGAACTAGCCCAACTGTGGGCCACCGTGGAACGCCACCCACATGGCATGATCTTCACTGTCACTCCCCACGCTGTATCTCAGGCTGTGCGTCTGGCACGCGTAAAGGCTGGACTTGATAGCAGCGTCAGACTTCACCAACTCAGGCACACCAGAATCACCAATGTGGCGAAGAAAGGATTCAACAACGCACAGATCATGATCGTATCGGGCCACAGGGATACTCGATCCGTCGCACGATACTCCCACCTGAACGTCAGGGACGTACTGCACCTCATCGACTGATCAACTGAACGGACTGCCAACCTTGACGAACTAAAGGTTGTCGGCTCCAGAAACTTAACCAATACCTCCGAAAACCACGCCAAAACCCTCCAAAACCCGGTAAAAACGCTCTCTGCTTTCGCTACACATCGAGCCTTTATTCCAGTTTGGCCCAGCGTTTGCTGGGCTAGATGGACGTGAGGGTTAAGTAGTACGCTCCCCCCTCCACTGGAGTTGGTTTTTGCAGAATGTCGCAATGTTTCAAACCGTTGGGATGACTGGCACTTGGACAAAGTCGAATGCACAACCAAACCATTACCGCAACAACTTATTGACAGGCGGGCTAAGTTGTGGGAAAATATCTGCCTGCTTCAATGAGCAGACAGACAATTTAGAAGCCTCTACGCGACTACAGTGCGAACAAATCGCCCAGAAATCGCACGAGGTTTTTTAATGTCCACGTTTTGGCTGACCACCATCTGACGGTCAATGCAAACCATGAGAGATAACCATGACCATTGCAATGAAAGCAAAGCCAACCACGAGGTCGACGACATCCGAAAGCTGAGTTCATTTACTCCTCTGTAGAGAGAAACGCTGCCGATGATACCGACCAACATGTCGGTTTTTTTTCGCCCAAAATTCAACTTACGGAGGTATCTATGAACCAAGATTTCATGCAAGACCGTGTTAAGACAATCTACGAACTGCCACAACTGGCAGGCATCCACCTCGACTACTCATTGGGCGAGGAAGCCCCCCTCTTTGCTCCACCACGAGACGCCAAGCTGCTATGCGGAGTTGGCTACGATTCGGCGGAGAGACGCAAAGCATTGGGTATGCCTTATTACGAGACTACATGTCGTTCATTTCAACGATGGAAAGACATGCTTAATCGGTGCTACACGTCGGGAGCTACTGCATATGCTGGCTGCACGGCTTGCCCAAAATGGCACGACTTCCAAGAGTTTGCAGATTGGTTTGTGAATCAGCCTTATGCATCTGAAGCGGACATGGAGTTGGACAAGGATATTCTTGATCCACTCAATACCGTGTACTCACCGGAATTCTGTTCGCTAGTCCCTAGGGTGATGAATCAGATCTTTCGAGATACACGAAGTCAGCGTGGGGTGCTTCCCATTGGCGTAACTATTGCGTCGAGAGGCAAAGGGTTTATAACTCGTCTTTCGAAGTACGGAAAATCAGTGTACTTGGGGAAACGCCACAACATCATCGAAGCTTTCGAGGCTTATAAGGCAGCTCATCGGAAGTACTGCAATGAACTGGCAGACAGATACGAAGGGGCGATTGATGCTCGCGTGATTGAACGCCTACGCAGCTATACGCGCCATATTCATGACTGAACAATTGTAACTATGTACTGCCGCTAGCACTTGCTTGCGGCAACCACCACTAAACGAGGCTCATGCCTATGAAATGAACTTGAACAGGAGAAAACCATGTCGCACCCATTCGTTTTGAATTTGATCCCCACCACTGAAGATGTTGCACCGAAGAACCCAAGAGGTGCCGGTCGCAAGCCCGTCTCCACAGTCAATCCAATTGCACACATCGCTGCCGAGCTGTCATACACCAAACCCAAATGGCTGGCTGACATTGTCTTTGGCAGTTGCCTCACCTCCGCTGGGCAATCCCAGAATGTCTGTAATGTTTCAATGAATGAAGTGCTAGGCGCTTTGCACCTGAAGCAGTTCACAGTACAGGCTGTGATGGCAACGGGAGTGGCGAAGCGAAAGGCTGAGCGAATTATCAAAGCTGCTCGACACGCTGCCCATGGAATTCATTGTTATCTGCTGCGGCGACCTGAACTATTGCAGCGCTATGAAGATGCTTATATGGTTGAATCCAAGCTTGCCTATTCTCACGTGGCTCTAGTGCACTACAAGCCGTTAAAGGACGTACCAGAGCATATTGCAGCTCTGCGTCTGGCTGGAGATCACCTTGCCTATGGCGAGGCTTTGAGAGCGTTCCGCAAGGAATGCTAATTAGCGTCGGAAAGAAAAAGACTATTTCCAGCGGGAAGGTGCTCGGCTTCTGACAGAAGCTATATTTGTGACCAGAACACTCAATCTGGTCATGATTGATCAAATCTTAATTAACGTCGGAAAGAGAAAGAGCTATTACTCAAGACGGCAATGTCTGAGTGAGATACCCATGCTTCATGGACAAAAGTCGTATCGTCCCGATTCTGGATCAGCACTCCAATTAATAAAATGATATCAACACACATCAAAGCTCTTCGCTTTTGATCTGCTACACCGAAGGTGACGTGCATAACTGTCAGCGTCCGCTGACGGGATACTACCGAATGCGGAAGCATTAATTTCTGCACTAACAAACAAGAGCAAGATCAAGATCACAAACAAAGAGCTGGATTTGTGTAAAATTCATTTAATTACTAGAGTACATCCGAAGGGCTCTCGGCGGTCACGCCGTAACTGGATACAGTTGAAAGCTCACGCTTTAGGTGCAAACACACTTCAGCAGAGCTGGGAGGGTATCATGCTCAAAGCTCCGCTTTACGTGTGCAGCAGTTACCGCAGGTAGAAGTACAGAAACACCACTACCAGAATCAAAAAGATCACTCGCCCTTGAAGTACATCAGAGTTCAATTGGTCATTCTTGATCTGTTGGTATGTGTCGGTATCACTCATGCCTTGCGTCTTGTAGTGCATGATCTGATTGATCTGCTTAGCCAGTTTCTTGTTGTGGGAATCATTGCTTCGCATGGTGATACCCCGCACGATCAACCATAGACCTCCGGTCAGTACGGTCATGATCACGAGCAAGATGTGATTGGTGTTCATCTTCTGGTTGGTCAGTACAAACAACTTTTCATTCATGACTCTTCCTTGTTCGATTGTACATTGCGAGAGCAACTATTGGCTCAACTCCTTTTCATGGGGAGGAATCAACGTAACCAACCATTTGCTGTGTGGGCGGTCTTTCCGCTTGGAAGCTGGATCATTGAAGATTTGTCATTGGTACTGGGTTCGATGACGCTCACCTTGGTAGGACTTGAAATCGTTCAACACTTTCCAGACTCCACCAAACGGGTAGCGGCGTCCCCATCCTGATCAAGCGAAGCCTCTACCATGTCGCCCCAATCCCCAGCCTTGAAGCAAACCATCGAACCATCGAACCATCGAACCATCGAACCATCGAACCATCGATCAGCGTCTGCTGCGGGTAGGTGTCCGCAACAGCAGCAGATGCGATCAGGGGTAGCAGGCACAGCAGTCGAGAAGCGGTGTTCATCAAGCGATTCCTTTGGAATGGCAGGTAGAGGCAGCGATATCCCAAATTCAGATATCTGAAAACCAGATATAGGTTGAAAGGCCATCCACCACAGCCAGACAGCCATGTCCATGACGATCTATCGACATGAGCACGATGTCCTTTTGTCACTGCTCAAGAAGCACAGGAAGGAAGCAGGCTTGACACAGGTCGAGTGCTCAAAGGCTCTGGAGCGTCCGCAATCCTTCATGAGTGACGTTGAAACAGGATCACGACGGTTGGATATCGTCCAGCTTCGTGACTTGTGCAAAGTCTTGGGTATTGGTTTGCAAGACTTGATCGCAGAGTTTGAGAGGTTGCTGGAAAAGCGTTGACTGCGGGATTGATCTTGACTCAGTGATGCTACGCTGCTGCTCAGCCCGAACGGCATAAAGGAGATGAGCAATGGAACTGAAAGACTTCATCAAGAGCAGTCTCTGCCAAATTGCAGAGGCAATTCTTGACGCAAATGAGGAACTGAAGGGGACTGACGCCGTCGTCAACCCCTCTCGAATGCAGACACACACGAATAATTCTCAGGCTTATGGCCGCACTGTCATAGACGGCGATGACACCCATCTGTCAAAGACTCGAATTGTCGAAAAGGTCGAGTTTGATGTTTCTGTCACCACAGATGCTGAAACTCAAGCAAACGGCGGAGTTAAAATTTCAATTGCCTCTGTGAGCTTCAAAGCTGGCGGCCAGTCCAACGACAAAGCAGGCTCAGAATCGCGAATAAAATTCGCTATCCCTATGGTTTTTCCTTCTCAGAGAAAGTGAGGCGCGTGACGAATCAATGATTTGAACGATAGCAACTCCATTGCCGACGCACTGGAGTTGCTATCGTTCAACCCAAACGCCACTACAGTTCGAAGTGAAAAACTCAGTCGATTACAGCTATCAAAGGAGTAGACCTATCCGGTAGTGCGGCGGACGCTCCGCAGTGGCGAAAATAAACTATCAGTAATGTCTTTAAAATAGGCTATCGATAGTTTATCATTAATCTATCAGATCAAGACTCCAAAGGATAGTCAGCCATGAACGCCCACTTGTACCTCCGAGCATCGACCAAAGACCAAGACGCCAACCGTGCAAAAGTTGCCTTGGAGTTGTTCGCCGTCGAGAAGGGTTTGAACATCGTTGGCGTGTATGCGGAGAACATCAGTGGCACCAAGCTCAATCGTCCTGAGCTGCTTGCACTGCTCGATACTGCCAAAGAGGGTGACGTGCTATTGGTTGAGTCTGTAGATCGTCTGAGTCGCCTCTCACAAGCTGACTGGGACACGCTCAAGGCCACTATCAGGGCGAAGGGGTTGCGTCTGGTTGTAGCTGACCTGCCAACTAGTCACATGCTCATTGAGGCGAAGGGAATCACCGGTCAAATCATGGACGTGATCAACAACATGCTGATCGACCTCATGGCAACCATGGCACGGCTGGATCAAGAGAAGCGTGTGGAACGCATCAAGCAAGGTCTGGAAAACAAGAAGGCTGCTGATCCTGATTGGAAGCCAGCAGGCAAGGGGAGGAATGCTGCCAAATGGTCGGAGGTACAGGCGCTGATTCGGAAGCATCCAACAATGTCAGCTGATCAGATTGCCAAACTGGCTGATTGTGGTGTCGCTACTGTCTATCGAATCAAACGAGAAACAGCGCCAGCCTAATGTCGTTTCCGGTCTATGATTGGGATGTTGCGTGCCCCAACTTATTTATGGTTCCGCTTGGATCTTTCTGGCTGAGGCGGGATTTCGCTGCTTGATAGCACTGGCTTTAACGCCATTATTCTGCATTGCGTTACATCAACAAAGGTCTTCAAGTGCATGACCCTTGCGGCACGGAAGTTGGGACTTGGTCTGGCAAATGTGATGTCATTTGCAAGCGTAAGAGCTTGGATGGCGAAAAACGCTTGAAGAGGATCATTAGCGCTCTTGAGTACGTGATTAATCGACTACTGCCTGTACAGCCTCGCCTAACGTTACAGACCATTCAGGAAAGCAGATTTTAAAGTCGTTGGGAAGGTGGCTATTCACACTCCGCATTCTTCAAAACCCGTTCAAGGAGATCTACGCACATCCCATTGGCGGCAGTTGGGCCACCCCATGATTGCGTCACCAGTCACATGAGGAAGCGCAGTTTGGCACTGGTCAAGCAAAGCATTCCCGACGGTAGAGCCAGAGGCGGCAATTCCACCGCCATCAACAACCCTTTAATGCCTCAGCCATTAGTTCGGCTGATTAGCTTCGAAGTAGCTGCAAGAGCACAGGACTCTATCCGGGCAGCGGTGAGATATCCACTGCCCTAACGCTAAAAACCTGAACAATCACGCATTTTTCAAGAATGCGGCCACTTCAACCTCCTTAGCCTTAGAGAATACCCAGCCCCCAAGGGTGTTATTCCATCTGCCGCCGAGCCCTTTTAGCTGCTCCTTTAGACCCTTAGTATCACCTTTTACAACAAACGACTTTACCTGACCATCTTTCTCATAATCTTCCATGAAGACTTTGTTTTCTTTTAAGATCTTTTTCAAAGTTGCAGCTTTTTCCTTCACTTCTCTAGGCTTCTGATTTGGTGCGGGTGTACCAAGAAGAAGAGCACGAACGTTGATCGAAATCTGATTAAGCAACTGCTCCTTGAAATCAGTGATACTAGTGTATGAACCAGTCAATCCTAGCTTCTGCATCTTCTTTTCAAAATCTTTCAAAGACTTGTACTGGTCTATATCTAGATTCTTAGGATCAATGTTCCGAGATGAGAAGTAGACCATTACAGGCTTATCATTCTCGATGAACCACTCGATTTCCTCAGCCGTTCCACTTTCGCTTACTCCAGTGGGCGAGCCTAGCCTTGTCCAGAATACACCGATGACCATGTCGCAGGTTGTTACTATTTGGTTGTTGATTACACCCTGAGCTCTATCTCCAAGTAGCGGCGCTGCGTGCGTTTCCCATTTCACAGGAAGCAGTACCACATGACTTGTCTCTGCATTGTTGTTATTCCAACGAGAGATGACCTCTGGGATGGCTTCTCGCTCTTCGTCAACATCACCCGGACTTGCAATCAATATTTTAAACACTTTAGCTTCAAAGGACATACTTCCCACTCTCTCAAGACGACGATCAAACTTCGAATACTTAGCCAACAAATATCAAAACGCTCCGCTTGTGGTAACCCACGGAGCGTTATGCACTGACGGAGTGCAACGCAGCCAAGTGCAAACCTCAAGTTAGGAGATCAGCTTAAAGCTTTACCGAAGCCCGTCAAACAGATGCCGGGCAGTCAAAGGAACTCGATCTATTTGACCAGCCTCAAGCACCCTGACAATAGAATGCTCTTCATCACCTTCTACCAGACCGTAGAACAGGTAATAACGATCTCTTTCGAAGGTCTGCCATCTACGGGATTCAAAAATATCCAACTCGCAGTGACCACTAAGTTCATGTTCCGGGGATTTGAAGTTGAAAAATACTCTGCCGTATGCCCCTTTCACAATAGATGTAGGCTTACCGAAGAACAGGAAACTTTTCCCCAGATAGGGCTTTATATTTCGCTGAGCCTTTTCAATAGAAACGATAAGATCATGCAACCGAACGGCATCCTCCTGGCCAAACTGAACAGCAATGTTCAGGTTTACTTGAGCCAGTTGCACCAGTCGTTTAACGGTCTTGAAGCGCCCCGGATTTAAAAGATTTCCGTCTGCATCGAAGTAATTTTCGAACCCTCCTCTACCGCTTACCGCAGAGCCGTTCTGAGCCTCTTTCCTATTTGGCTGGAGATAATCATCGTCGTCATCTTCAGGCTCGTCATTGTCCTCCAAGCTCTTCCAGCCAGCGAATGTAACAAGGTTGATGGCTCTTCTCTGCTTAGCATCACCGTCCTCGCCGCCTCCACCCCCCCCTTTTTTCCGATGCGGGCACTCGACCATATCGAAGCCTGGCAGGTGGAAGTAAAAGGCAGAAACTCCATCTTTTCTCTTGGGGGTCTTCCGAGGACGCCTACTGCAGATGACACCGCAGTCTGGACAGTAGACTCGGCCATGATGCTCATCATCTAAGTAACGCTCTGGAGGAAGCCTAAGCGAGTCGGCAAGATCCGTGGGAGCTACAAATTCTGGCTGCGGATCGAGCGGATGATAAGCAACGTGAGGGATCGATATCTGAGACATACATTCCTTTGCATAACTGAAAACTAGGTCAACAAAGCTGATTACCAATTCATCACCGCGTGCTCACTGCAAGCAACGGAGAGGTAAATGAAGCGATGAAGCAATCGCACCATCTTGGTAACAGAACTCTTTAACGACGCCGTCACGCCCATAGTAGCTTATTGCCACATTAAACTTGGCAAGTCAAATACGTCGCGAACGAAAGACGCTTAAGCTTGGGGCGGGCGTGATCAGAGAATAGAATCCAGCACACAGTGCACCGCTCAGGTGTACCTACACGCTGTCACACTTCGAGTTTTAACTGACAAATCATCGCAGAATCAAGGAGTTAGAGATAGGAGGCAACCCCGCCAGCCACACTCCGGCACACAACGCTCCCGCTGTGGCTGCTCCCTTCCGGGCCTGACCCGTGCCAAGGCTGAAGGCAAGAAGCTGGGACACCCAGAAGCAACTGACACGACAGCATCATCGGTGCAACGCCTGAAGGCTAAGGAAATGACACAGGCACAAGTAGTCGCCGAACCGGGGATTGGTATTGCCACAGTCAAACCGCACTGGAATAAATCCTAACGCACTGAAAGATTCACTACTCCCCCTCTAGGTAGGCGTATACCGGAATGAAGATCGAGGTGTAATACCTCCACAGACCACGTCCGACAAGGGTTTCAGTCCCCCCTCCGACATGCACGCCAGAGTGCAAACCCAAGGCGAGTGCAACGAGCATTCACCTTTGACAGCAACATACAGCCCAACCAAGCACACCGACACAGCACCACACCTCTCGCCCAATACCAACTGGTCACACTCCACCAACAGCGTCAAAGACAGCCACAGAAGGCAAGCCGTGCGTAGGGTCTCCATCACTTATTTCTACTTTTCCCAGCTTTTAAAACAGGGTGGCCGTGTTCGCGTTAAGTAGCTCAGGTGATAACCCCGGTTTCGGAATGACTCGCCCCCATTATTTTTCCCTGAGCTGAATCGAAGAACGCCCTCAAGTGCATGGCTCTCGCGGCGCAGGCGATGGGAAATACCACAGTTACTGTGATGTAGCTAGGTTTCAAGTAGCTACAGAACTTCTGCTGGCTCGAAGCCATGCGTATCTCTGTGCCATTGAAAGTACTTCTTCGTTTTCTGGCTCCAAGCAGGTACGACATTACCCAACACACCATCAATGTAACTCGATATAGCCTCAGGCGCTTCGAGGGATGGATGCCTAACAACCGCCCCGTTCTTTACAGAAATGTATCCGAACTCAAAAAGTGGGTCACACCCCATACGGCACATAGGGGCTGCGATATTTTCGATATCCAGCTTTTCCTTTCTGTCGCAGGAAGCACGTTTTTTGATGTGTGCAGCAACCAGCATGGTGCGGGGATAGTCGTTTAAGCAGATGCAGCATGTACCAGTGGGCAAGCCTTTAAAGAGGTGTTTCACGATGAAGCGGTGCTCGTTTCTAGTCGGTCTCGTAGCAGAACCATCCGTTTCCATCTGGAGACTAATTTCAACGCGAGCCTCTTCGATACTTATAGGCTCATCAGCAAGCTCGTATAGTAGCTTCTCGTAGCGAGCAATAATCGCTGCACTGTCTGCTTCGGAGAAGCGATTGAAAGACATACGAGGCTGGCTTTCGGTGCAGAGCAGGATGTCAGGATATGGAATAGACACATGGCGTACATCCGAAACGAAGTAAACGTTCTCCCAAGTGATCCCCTCACTGACGTCTTTAAACCCCCACAGATGAAGAGCAAGGGCTCGATTACGGGTGCGATGAGTAAACCTCGACGCAACTGTAACCACTCCTTTGACGTTGAAGATGACCACGTCGTTTGGAACCATTCTCAGCCAAGCAGCTTCGGTATTGCTGGGCGATAGCCCCCAGATATACAGCTTGCCCGAGGGATTCTCTGCTCGCAGTATCGCACCAAGCGCAGGATCAAGAAGGTGCACGATATCGTCAATAAAGATGGGGTTGAGTATGGTGTTCTGAAGGTTTTGCCTCGCAACTGGATCAGAGCAAGGCTGGTACACAACTGCGACAGTCATTTCTCTCTCCTTGAGTACTTCACAGCATTGCCCTTGGACTTATCAACGGGATACTTCTCTGCATTGAGCTTGATTTTGGCTTGGGCCGCCGCTGCAACGTCGATCTGTAGCCTGTCTCCCAGTCTGAGCAGGTAAAGCAGAACATCGGCCATCTCTTCTTCAACGGCCTTTACTGCCTCATCGCCAAGGACAGCACGCTCACTCTGTTCAGCAGTGAGCCACTGAAAGAGCTCTGTAAGCTCCCCCACCTCACCGGACAATGCCATCACTAGATTCTTGGGGGTATGGAACTGATCCCAGTCCCTCTCGTTAGCAAACGCAGCCAGTTCGGACTGCAGTTGTTTCAGTACGTCCATTCCGATTCCATGCACCATGATCAAGATAGCGTGGACGCTAACCAGTCCGACAAAGCCTGTCTAGCCGCCAACACATCACACGCTCACCAAGACCAAAATGTAGAAGAATCACAGCTCAGAACAGGTCTTGTAGGCGTTCACATTGCTCGGTGTGAACGAAGCCTATATTTTGTGAACGTTCTGCATGAAATCCAAGACAACAAAAAAGGGCCCACCTTTCGGTGAGCCCTTCTAGACCGCCCAGCAGAGCGGATTTTGTTTGGTAGGCGCGATTGGACTCGAACCAACGACCCCCACCATGTCAAGGTGGTGCTCTAACCAACTGAGCTACGTGCCTGCTGTGGGGTCGCATTCTATAGATTTGCGGAGGGGTGTCAACACCTTTTTTGCAGCTAACCCTATGAATAGTCGAATTTTTTATTTTTAACCTGAAAACACTCACCCTCCGGTGGCTGGCGGGCCGTTTTCAACTCAGGTAGCATCGACTTCACTCGTAAAAAATATAAAACAGAGGCTGCAGAATGTCGAACACTCCCTACCCCCAGTCCTACTATGCAGCTTCCGCTAATCCCGCACCCGAGCGCCCCGCCCTGCAGGGCGAGGTGGAAACGGACGTGTGCGTTATCGGCGCCGGCTATACCGGGCTGTCGAGTGCGCTGTTCCTGCTGGAGGCGGGTTTCAAGGTCACTGTTCTGGAAGCCGCGAAAGTGGGGTTCGGCGCTTCGGGGCGCAACGGCGGGCAGATCGTTAACAGTTATAGCCGCGATATCGATGTGATCGAACGCACTGTCGGCGCCAAGCAAGCTCAGTTGCTGGGGCAAATGGCCTTTGAAGGCGGCAAGATCATTCGTGAGCGTGTGGCCAAGTATCAGATCCAGTGTGATTTGAAGGACGGCGGTGTATTCGCTGCCATCACCGCCAAGCAGATGGGCCATCTGGAGGCCCAGAAGAAGCTCTGGGAACGCTATGGCAACACGTCGCTGGAGCTGCTGGATCAGCGCCGGATCCGTGAGGTGGTGGCCTGTGACCAGTATCAGGGCGGCCTGCTGGACATGAGCGGCGGGCACATTCACCCGCTCAATCTGGCGCTGGGTGAGGCCGCGGCTGTCGAGTCCCTGGGCGGCACCATTTATGAGCAGTCTCCCGCTGTACGCATTGAGCGCGGCGCCAATCCTGTGGTGCATACACCCCAGGGCAAGGTGCGGGCCAAGTTCATTATCGTCGCGGGCAATGCCTACCTGGGCAATCTGGTACCGGAGCTGGCGTCCAAGTCCATGCCGTGCGGTACCCAGGTAATCACCACAGAGCCTCTGGGTGATGAGCTGGCCAACACCCTGTTGCCACAGGACTATTGCGTCGAGGACTGTAACTATTTACTCGACTACTATCGCCTGTCGGGTGACAAGCGCCTGATTTTCGGTGGTGGCGTGGTGTATGGCGCGCGGGATCCGGCCAATATCGAAGCGATTATCCGGCCGAAAATGCTCAAGGCTTTCCCGCAGCTCAAGGATGTGAAAATTGACTACGCATGGACGGGCAATTTCCTGCTGACACTGTCACGCCTGCCCCAGGTCGGCCGTATCGGTGACAACATCTATTATTCACAAGGTTGCAGCGGGCATGGCGTGACCTATACCCATCTGGCCGGCAAGGTGCTGGCTGAAGCCCTGCGCGGGCAGGCTGAGCGTTTTGATGCGTTTGCCGACTTGCCCCACTACCCTTTCCCCGGCGGGCAACTATTGCGTACACCGCTGACTGCTTTGGGTGCTTGGTACTACAGCCTGCGGGACAAGTTCGGGTTCTGATTTTTGTGGCAACGGCGCAGTTTCTGTGGGAGCCGGGCTTGCCCGCGATGGCCGCGCCGCGGTAGGCCTGAATGACCGCATCGTCTGAATCGCGGGCAAGCCCGCTCCCACAGGGTAATGCCAATGCTTACTTTTGGGATTGCAGGGTCTTGATCGCCGTAGCGCCGGCCTGTTCCTGCCCCGCACGGGACAGGTCGTTCGCCACCTTCAGCCAGCGACCCTTGTCCACACTGGCCGGCAACTGGGTGGGCGACAGGATCAGCACCGCCCAGCCGCCAGCATCCTTCCACGCCGACTCGAATTTGCTGAAGTCCATCAACCGCCGACGCTCCATGCCTGAGCGCAGCAACACCGTGCCTTTGGCGCGGTTGTAACCCACCAGCATGGCGTAGCGCGGCTCGGACCACACTGTGCCGTCGCTAAATCGCAGCATCACCGGGTAGCCCGCCGCCACTTGGGTCAGCAGCGCAGAAAGGGATTTGTCCAGCGGGTACACCATCAGCCCGTAACCCGCCGCTAGCTGCTCGATATTACCTTGCAACGAGTCTTCGGCCCCCGGCAACCCCAGCGGCTTGACCAAAAGCCCCGGGGTGATGCGCACTTTTTGCTCACCCAGCATACCCGCCAAGGTTTGCGGTGCCCCCTGGTTGGCATTGCCGCGGAAAAACGGCACGCCGTTCAGTTCTACCCGTTCTGGCAAGCGTCGTAACTCGGGGGATTCGACACTGGCGCAGCCCACCATCACCAACGCAAACAAACCCATCAACCACAGCCGCGCCGATCTTGACCCAGAAACTGCCTGCATATTCCCTCGCCTTAAATGAACGCCAGGCCTCAAAGCCCGCCATGAGCGTCAATCATAGGGCGCCAATAATGCGAGGTATAGCCTTAAGCCACAGCCCAATGGTTGGTATAGAGCGAATCGATTAGTCCTACACGACCTTCGGTCAATAGACTGCAACATCGCACAGACTAGACTGTCATCTGCTTAGCGTGTGTTTGAGCCCGTAGGGGGCAAAGGAGGCACTGATGAGCCCGATACTGACTATTTTCCTGCTGATCGCCGGCTGGCTGGCCGTCGCCGGGGCCATGCTCTGGGGTCTGATGCGTATTAGCCGCCATCATCACCCGCAGGTGCAGGCAAAACCTGAAGAAGCGCCGGAAAAACCTGTGGTTGGCGCCGTCAACGCACATTGATCGCACAAAAAAGCCGCTCACCCTGATCAGGGCAAGCGGCTTTTTTATTACAAGCTGCGATTATTTCACCAAGGCAGCCTGACGTTTTTCGCGGATCTGACGCGCCACAATGTTCAAGGTTTCAACCGTGGCCGAGAACGCCATCGCGGCATACACATAACCTTTAGGCACATGGGCACCGAAACCTTCGGCGATCAGGGTCATGCCAATCATGATCAGGAAGGCCAGGGCCAGCATCACGACGGTCGGGTTGTCGTTGATGAACTTGGCCAAAGGCTCCGAAGCCAGCAGCATCACCATCACCGCTACCACCACAGCAATCACCATGATCGGCAAGTGCTCGGTCATGCCCACTGCGGTAATGATGCTGTCGATAGAAAACACCAGGTCGAGCATCAGGATCTGGCCGATGGCAGCGGCAAAGCCCAAGGTGACTTTCGACGTCACACTGTCGGTTTTTTCTTCCACCTGTGGCGTCATGCTGTGGTGAATTTCACTGGTGGCTTTCCACACCAGGAACAGGCCGCCGGCAATCAGGATCATGTCCTTCCACGAAAAGGCCTTGCCCAGCACTTCAAACACCGGCGTGGTCAACTGAACGATGTAGGCAATGGTACCCAGCAAGCCCAGACGCAGGATCAGCGCCATGCCGATACCGATACGGCGGGCCTTGGTGCGGTATTGCTCCGGCAGCTTGTTGGTGAGAATCGAGATAAAGATCAGGTTATCGATGCCCAGCACGATTTCCATCACGATCAACGTGGCCAAAGCGACCCAGGCTGCGGGGCTGGCAGCCAGTTGTAAAAGATATTCCATAGGTGTGTTCGGACTCTGCGTTAAGACACGTTAAATGGCTTGGGAAGATTGTTCTTTTTCTTGCTCAGGCTTTTCTTTTTCGATCAGCCCACCGGTAGCTTCGCTCAGTGCTTGTTCAGCGGCCTTGTGGGTGTCGTCAATTGCCTGCTTGGCGGACTCAGCTGTTTTACTCAGCATTTGTTGCGCGGCTTTTTCCGCCTGGTCGCAACCCGCGATCGCCAGCAAACCTGCCGACAACAGCACTGCAACAGCTGATTTCTTGATGTTCATGCTTGTATTCCTCTCTAAACCGGCGGCCACCGGAGTGGCTTGCGCATAACGCGTGATTCTAGAGAAGCTAACACTTCAGGAAAATTCGTATTTTTAAGCGCTATACTTCGGTTTTTACGAAGTGTTACTACGCTGATGCTTAATTACCGCCAGCTCCATTACTTTTGGGTGGTTGCCAAAACCGGCAGCATTGTCCGTGCCTGCGAGCAGCTCAACCTCACGCCGCAGACCATCAGCGGGCAAATCAGCCTGCTCGAAGATACCTATGGCCTGCCATTGTTTCGCCGGGTCGGGCGGCAACTGGAGCTGACCGAGACCGGTCGGCAAGTGTTGCCTTATGCCGAGCAGATCTTTCAGGTCGGCAGTGAACTGGAGAGCATGTTGCGCATGGCGCCCAAGGAGCAGCAGATCCTGTTTCGGGTGGGCGTGGCCGATGTGGTACCCAAGTCGATTGTGTATCGCCTGATTGCGCCGACGATGGAGCTGGATAAACCGATTCGCATTACCTGCCGCGAGGACAAGCTCGATCGGCTACTGGCAGACCTGGCGATTCAACGACTGGATCTGGTGATTTCCGACAGCCCCATGCCTTCGCACCTCGATATCAAAGGTTTTAGCCAGAAACTGGGCGAATGCGGTATCAGCTTTTTTGCCACTGCGACACTTGCCAAAGACTATGCCGAAAACTTCCCGCACTGCCTGCAAGGCGCGCCACTTCTGATTCCAGGTCCCGAAACCATGCTACGCAGCCGCCTGCTGCGCTGGCTGGCCGAGCAGCAGATACAGCCGCGAATTGTTGGCGAGTTTGACGACAGCGCACTCATGCAGGCTTTCGGCCAGTCCGGGATCGGCGTATTTATCGCGCCCAGCGTGATTGCCCAGGAGGTGATACGCCAGTTTGATGTTGAACTGATCGGCCACACCGAGGCGGTCACCGAATCGTTCTACGCCATTACCGTGGAGCGCAAGATCCGCCACCCCGGCATCGTTGCGATTACCGAGGGGGCGCGGCGCGAGTTGTTTACCCCGCGCTAGCGCAGGCAGGGCGCACCTTGGCGGTCATCAGCAACAAGGCCAGCAGAATCGAGATCAGGATGAACCCGGCGGCAGCAAACCCCAGGCTGCCCAGGCCATAGTTATCGATAACCCGGCCACCAATCATGGCGCCCAGACCGATCCCCAGGTTGGCCCCGGCAATGTTAAGCGACGCGGCAAATGCCGGGGCATGGGGGGCAACTTTCATCAGCCGTACATGGCTGACCAGAAACATCGCGGCCTGCGTCACCCCCCAGATGCCCATCGCCGCCGCCAGGCCCAGGGTTGAGTGAATGCTCGGCACCAGCGCCACCAGGCCGCCAATCATAAAGGCACAAAACACCATCGAAGCGATCAGCGGATGACGATCCACCATGCGCCCGCCCAGGGAATTACCGATCAGGCCGACGGCGCCAAAGCCCATCAGGCACCACCCCACCAGCGTGCCGTCAAAACCTGCCAGACGCTCAAGGATATCAGCCAGATAGGTGTAGGCCGTGAACATCCCGCTGAACACCAGCACTGACAGCACGATATGGCCGATCATCAGCGGGCTGCGCAGCAGGGCAAACTGTGAGCTCAAGGTGACATGCTCTTTCACCACCCGGGTCACGGGCAAATACAGCCACAACAGCAAGGCCTTGGCCAGGGCGACAGCGGCCAAAATGCCGAAGGCACTGCGCCAGCCCCAGGCATCCGAGATCAAAGTGCCTACCGGGATACCAAACACCGTCGCACAGACAATACCGAAACCGATTTTGGCAATCGCCCGCCCGGCGTAATCCGGGCCGACGATATCCACTGCCGTTTCACTGGCCAACGCCCAGAACACCGGCAAGCCCAATGCGGGCAGCAGCCGGGCAAAAGCCATCACCCAGATATTGGGCGCCAGCGCCGCCACGGTATTGGCAAAAGCGAACATCAGCAGAATCGAGATAAACAGGCGCTTGCGCTCAAAGCGCGAAAAGTAGGCGGTCAAAAAAGGCCCAAGGGCCGCAACCGTGAAGGCGAACAAGGTCACCAGCAAACCTGCCTGGGGCACGCTGACTTCAAGGTCGCGGGCAATCGAAGGCAGCAGGCCGACGATGACAAACTCGGTGGTGAGCACGGTAAAGCCGGCCGCGGACAGCAGCAGGATGGGCAACAGCATGAATAACTCCAGAGACAACGAGGCCAGCGAAAGCCCGAAAGGCCCGCTGATTTGAAGAAAAGGGGGGATAGGCAATGGTAACAGAATGCTGCGGGGTGCGGCCATGTCACCCGCAACCTCCCCTGTACGGATGTGGCAGATTGCCCCTGCGTAGGAAAGCCCCTACACGTCTATGATAAAGTTCGCATCCCGCCGACTTGCGTCGATCAGCCTGCCCGTTTGCCGCTGATCGCCCCACAGTTTTTCAATGCACTACCCAGAACAACTAGAGAAACCCTTATGACTGACGCTCCACCTACCCTGCTGCAAAAGCTCAAGCGCACCAGCCTGGTGACCCAGATTGTGATAGGTCTGCTCGCCGGTATTTTGCTGGCCTGGCTTGCGCCCTCGGCAGCGCTTTCGGTGGCCTTTATTGGCAAGGTGTTTGTCAGCGCCCTGAAAGCCGTTGCACCGATTCTGGTTTTTGTGCTGGTCATGGCCTCGATTGCCAACCACAAGCACGGCCAGGAAACCCATATCCGCCCGATTCTGGTGCTGTACCTGTTTGGCACCTTTGCTGCCGCCGTGGTGGCCGTTATCGCCAGCATGCTGTTCCCGTCGAATCTGGTGCTGGCCACCGAAAACATTGCCATCACCGCCCCTGGCGGTATCAGCGAAGTACTGCAAAGCCTGTTGCTGAGCGTGGTCGACAACCCGGTCAGTGCGCTGATGAATGCCAACTTTATCGGCATCCTGGCGTGGGCCATCGGCATGGGCATTGCAATCCGCCATGCTGGCGACACCACCCGCACCGTGCTCAATGACCTGTCCAACGGTGTCACCCTGATCGTGCGTGTGGTGATCCGCTTTGCCCCGCTGGGCATCTTCGGCCTGGTGGCTGCCACCCTTGCTTCTTCAGGCTTCGGCGCCCTGCTGGGCTACCTGCACCTGCTCACGGTGCTGATCGGCTGCATGCTGTTTGTGGCGCTGGTAGTCAACCCGCTGATCGTGTTCTGGAAGCTGCGTCGCAACCCTTATCCGCTGGTGTTTTTGTGCCTGCGTGAAAGTGGGATTACCGCGTTTTTCACCCGCAGTTCGGCGGCCAATATCCCGGTGAACATGGCGTTAAGCGAGCGACTGGGCTTGCATGAAGACACCTACTCGGTGTCCATCCCGCTGGGTGCCACCATCAATATGGCGGGCGCGGCGATTACCATCACGGTACTGAGCCTGGCGGCCGTGCATACGCTGGGGATCGAGGTGGATATTCCGACAGCCATCCTGTTGAGTGTGGTGGCGGCCATTTGCGCCTGCGGCGCATCGGGTGTGGCGGGCGGCTCGCTGCTGTTGATTCCGCTGGCATGCAGCCTGTTCGGCATCCCGAGCGAGATTGCCATGCAGGTAGTGGCCGTGGGTTTCATTATCGGCATCTTGCAGGACTCGGCGGAAACCGCACTCAACTCCTCCACCGATGTGCTGTTCACAGCTGCGGCCTGCATGGCCAAGGAAGATCAGTCCCTGCAACAGGGTTGAGGCAAGTGGGGCGGGCCAGCACCCGGTTTTAAGGGCACCAACAAACCTGGGGGAGCTGGCTTGCCTGCGATGCTTGCAACCCGGTCTGTCTGAATGACCGGGGTGCTGGCACAGTGCGCTTGCTTAGAAAGCGCCCATGTAATCGCGCTTGCCGATTTCAACGCCATTGTGCCGCAGGATCGCGTAAGCCGTGGTCACATGGAAGAAGAACTGCGGCAGGCCATAAGTCAGCAGGTAAGCCTGGCCGGTAAAGCGTTTTTCTTTCGGCGTGCCCTGGCGGGTGATGATTTCAATGCCTTCCTTACCGTCGATTTGCTCAGGCTTGATCCCGTCAACAAACGCCAGCACTTTGCTGATCAACGCTTGCAGATCAGCAAAGGTCACTTCGCTGTCGTCGTATTTCGGCAATTCGATTTCAGCCAGACGGCCGCTGACCCCCTTGGTAAAATCAACTGCGATTTGCACCTGACGCACCAGCGGGAACATGTCCGGCGCCAGACGTGCTTGCAAGAACACGCTAGGGTCGATGTTCTTGGCTGTGGCGTGTGCCTCGGCCTTGGCCAGCACACCGCTCAGGGCGTTGAGCATTTGTTTGAACACAGGAACGGAAGCAGCGTACAGGGAGATAGTCATGGAAGTCTCGACAGTCTGTGGGCAGGAATGGAATGTGCGCCGATTATAGACACGCCAGCGCCCCTCTGGTGTATGAAGATCAACCCCACGCTCAGCCCCGGGACACCCACATGCTCTCTGCTCATCCCTCTACAGCGCCTGCGGCGGAAACGGCCCAGGCGCTGTATGGCAAGATCACCCGCAAGCTTATCCCCTTTCTCTGCTTGTGCTATCTGGCGGCCTATCTGGACCGGATCAATATTGGTTTCGCCAAACTGCAGATGCTCGGCGACCTGCAGTTCAGCGAAACGGCCTATGGCCTGGGCGCGGGGCTGTTTTTTGTCGGATATATCCTGTTCGAAGTACCGAGCAATCTGCTTATGGAGAAGGTCGGGGCCAGGGTCTGGATCGCACGGATAATGATCACCTGGGGCCTGCTCTCGGCCTGCACACTGCTGGTCACTACCCCTACCCAGTTCTATGCCGTGCGTTTTCTGCTGGGGGTTGCCGAGGCGGGTTTTCTGCCCGGGGTGCTGTATTACCTGACCACCTGGTTCCCGACCCAGAGACGAGGGCGCATCATCGCCCTGTTTATGATCGGCATGCCGCTCTCCAGTGTGGTCGGCGGGCCGCTGTCGGGCTGGATCATGGGCGCCTTCGACACTGTCGCGGGGCTGCGCGGCTGGCAGTGGCTGTTTGTGCTCGAGGCGATCCCCAGCGTATTGCTGGGCATTCTGGCCCTCTGGGTGCTGCCCGACAGCCATCACACGGCAACATGGCTGAACGCCGACGAAAAAGCGTTACTGCAGCAGCAACTGGGTCAGGACCACGCAGAGGGCCAGCACAGCAAGTCCGGCTTTCGCGACGGATTCTTCAACCTCAAGGTCTGGATGCTGGGCGGTATCGACTTCTCCATCCTGCTCAGCGCCTACGCCCTGGCCTTCTGGATGCCGACCTTGATCCGTAACGCCGGGGCAACCGACAACTTCCATATTGGCGTACTCACTGCCCTGCCCAGCCTTGCTGCCCTGATCGGCATGCTGATGATCGGCGCCAGCAGCGACCGGCATCGCGAACGTCGCTGGCATATCATCGTGCCCTTTGTGGTCGGCGCGACGGCAATGGCAGCCAGTACCTTTTTCAGCCACAACCTGCTGGCGATCGTTCTACTCTTTGCCATTGCCTCGGCTGCCATCCTCGGTGCCGTGCCGGTGTTTTTCAGCTTGCCGGCCACCTTTCTCACCGGCCGCGCAGCCGCGACCGGCTTCGCCCTGGCCTGCTCCCTGGCCAATATTGCCGGGCTGGTGAGCAACTCCCTGATGGGCATCGCCATTGACGTCACGGGCAGCAGTTCCGGGGCGTTGTGGTTCTTCGCCAGTTGCCTGCTGCTGAGCTGCCTGCTGGTAGTCGCCCTGCCCGCCAGGCTGGTCAACCGCTGAGCGACCATGAGCAACACCCCAGCGATCACATGCCAGTCGCTCTAGCGCGTAAAAAACCCCACAATGGCCGCTGGCAACGGTGACTCAAATTGGAGATGAAAATGGACGTTCCGGCTGATCAGTTTTCAGAAAACGTAAAAAACGATTCTGACGCAGGCCCCCTGCTCAACAGCACCGAGATCCGCATTCTTGGCTCCTTGATCGAGAAACAGGCCACCAACCCTGAAACCTACCCCCTGACGCTCAATGCCCTGGTGCTGGCGTGCAACCAGAAAACCAGCCGCGAGCCGGTGCTCAACCTGACCCAGGGCCAGGTCGGGCAAAGCCTGCGCGCCCTCGAAGGCCGTGGCTTTACCCGCCTGGTAATGGGCAGCCGTGCTGATCGTTGGGAGCACAAGGTCGACAAGGCGCTGGAACTGGTGCCTGCGCAAGTGGTGCTGCTGGGCCTGCTGTTCCTGCGGGGGCCGCAAACCCTCAACGAGCTGCTGACCCGCAGTTCGCGCATGCACGATTTTGAAGACACCGAACAGGTCCAGCACCAGCTCGAACGCCTGATTGCCCGTGATCTGGCCCTGCTGGTGCCGCGCCAGAGCGGCCAGCGCGAAGACCGTTACATGCACGCACTGGGTGACCCGGCCGAGATCGACACGATCATGGCTGCGCGCCAGCAACCTGCGGAGCGCAGCAGCAGTTCAAGCGTATCGCTGGAGCGTTTTGAAGCCCTCGAAGCGCGGATTACCGCCCTTGAGGCGCGTCTGGCTGAGCTGGAATAACACCCTTCACGCCGCCCGCAAGCGTAATCAGCTGCGGGCAAATGCCACGGCAGCCTGAAACTGCTCGGCAGTGGGACGAACGCCGGTGTACAGCACAAACTGCTCCAGCGCCTGGATGGCAATCACCTCAAGCCCGGTGATGACCTGCTTGCCCTGGGCACGACCACGCACGATCAACGGTGTTTCAACCGGGATCGCCACCACATCGAAGATGATATCCGCGCTGTCGATAGCCTCTGCGGCAAAGGCCAGATCATCGGCTTCAGCCCCGCCCGCCATGCCCACCGGTGTCACGTTGATCAGCATGTGCGGCCGCTGCGCGCCCAGCTCAGGTTGCCATTCATAGCCGCAGCTTGCCGCCAGGGCCGCCCCTGTTGCCTCGTTACGCGCAACGATCAGGCCATTGCGATATCCACCATCACGCAATGCCGAAGCCACGGCCTTGGCCATACCGCCGCTGCCACGCAGGGCAAAGGTGGTGTCCTTGGGTACTTTATGGCTGTCCAACAACTGGGCAATGGCGATGTAGTCGGTGTTGTAGGCCTTAAGATGGCCGTCGGTATTGACGATGGTATTGATCGAGGCAATGGCCCGGGCCGATGCATCCAGTTCGTCCACCAGCTCGATGCAGGCCTCCTTGAACGGCATCGACACCCCGCAGCCGCGAATGCCCAGGGCGCGGATTCCGGTAACGGCACCTGCCAGGTCCTTGCTGCTGCAAGCCTTGTAGTAAAAGTTCAGGCCCAGTTGTTCGTATAGATGATTATGAAAACGCAGCCCGAAATTCCCCGGTCGACCTGACAACGATATGCACAGCTGGGTGTCTTTGTTCGGATTCATTTGCATGCTCATCTCCTTGCTGAAGGCTTTTAGATGGACGGCACAAGCCGTATCGGAAAAATTGTTCGATCATAGTGCAGCTGCCAGAGCTGAAACGTCTCAGCGCCAGCAAACCTTACACAAAATTTACCCGGGCACTTCGCAGTTTTTTAAAAAAACACGGTCTTAATGTTACCCCCGGGTTTATCTGCGGCCTGGTGCAGGCCGAAACATCGGGGCTGGAACTCGAGGATTATCAAGATGCGTAGCATCCCCAAAATCGCTTTGCTTATCGGCGCCCTGGCTGTCGCAGGGCAGGCATCCGCCCATGGTGGCTGGGGGCCAGGGCCTGCAATTTTTGGCGCGGTGGTGGGTGCAGCGGTGGTTGGCTCGGTAATAGCAGGCCACGAGCAGCGCCCGGTGTATGTGCAACAACCGGTGTATGTGCAGCCGCAGCCGGTTTATGTACAGGCGCCACCGGTTTATTACCAACCGCAACCGGTGTATGTACAGCCGCCCCAGCCCGTTTACTATCAGGGCTATTACGGCCGGCCGCAACCGGTGTATTACGGTCCGCCGCGGGGCTATTACGGCCCGCCACGCTGGTAACCCCGGCACAGTGCCGACGGGTCCGGACAGATGATGTGAATGTCGCGGATGAGACATCATAGTGCCGCGTACTGCGGCATTATGGAGCGCCATCGGCGCCATCACCGACACACACATAAAAACAAGGACGACCTTTATGCCTACACAAAACCCGCACCATATCGTCGGGCTCTGCACCTCCAGCAAGGTGTACAACACCCTGACCGAGCTCAAGCAGCTCGAAGGTCATCGCACTGCCAAACTGTTGTCATTGTTGACCCAGCACCTGGTGCGCGAAGGGCTGCTGAGCGACCAGGAAGTGATGCACATGCTCGACCAGGTGGTTGACTGACACCTCATCGGCATCAATGACGACTATCACGCGCAATGATTTCTAGCGCAGCGGCCCAACCCGTAAGGTAGCGCCATTGTTGAAGGAGGTAGGTATGCCCAAGATTCATGTCATGTCGGTAATCGGCAGTGCCGTTCCCGCCCCGCTGCGTGCCGACGGCTTGCTGGCGTGCTGGTATGTGGTCAGCGACGGCGTTGCCGTCGGCGGCCCGTTCACCTCGCGCGCCGCCGCCCAGCTTACAGCCAGCCGCGAAACACATAGAACAGCGCAACACTCAACACAACACTGAGCAACACGTTGCGGCGCCACAGCATTAGCCCGATGGCGCACAACCCGGCCAGCAGGTACGGGTTGGCCAGGCTCAGGTCCAGCTGATGGTCTTTGACGAAAATGATCGGCCCGCAAATCGCCGTCAGCATTCCCGGTACTGCAAAGCCCAAAAACTCCTTTACCCCGCGATTCAGGCGAATGGGCAAGCGCGGTTCCAGAAACAGGTAGCGGTTAAAAAACAGGATCAAGGTCATCCCGCCGATAATTGCCCAGATCATGCCCAATACCCTCCCAGACGCTTGCAGGCATAGCCCGCGACCATACCCGCCAGCCCTGCCAGCACAATGGCCGACTCCCACTGCCAGTGACTGAACAGCACCACAGTGAACAACGAGACTGCCACGCAGACCACAGTCGGGATATTGCGCACCACGGGCGTAATCAACGCGATAAAGGTGGCGGCAATCGAGAATTCCAGCCCCAGCTGGTCCAGGCCCGGAATGCTCTTGCCCAGCACCACGCCCAGCAGGGTGAAAATATTCCAGCCCACATACATGCACAGCCCCACCCCCAGCGCGTACCAGCGGTTGAAGGTGCTCTGGTCGAACGGGCTGACCAGGGCAAAGAACTCATCGGTGAGCAAAAAGCCCAACCCGAAACGCCATTTGGGCTCGAGCGGCGCCACCAGCGGGCGCAGGTGCATGGCATAAAGCAAATGCTGCGAAGTCAGCAGCAAGGTAGTGACCAGAATCGAAATCGCACTGGCGCCGCCCTTGATCATGCCAATCGCCACCAGCTGCGCCGCACCGGCAAACACAAACAGTGACAGCCCCTGGCTTTGCGCGGGGCTCAACTGGGCATCAATGGCGGTGGAGCCGGCCAGCAACCCCCAGGGCGCGCACGCCAGGGTCAGCGGAAGGCAGGCAAGGGTGCCGCGCACAAACGCGGTTCGAGCAAGTGAATCAGGCATTGAAAACAATCCGGTAATCAGCAGCGGCAAAGGGTCGCAACATCGGGGCAAAAAGTCTTGAACGATCTTGCTCTGCTGCCCTCATAACTTGACGCGGACCGCTTGAAAACGGCCCGCCGTGTTTGACGAGAGGCCAAACCTGGTCTTTAGTCAGCCGCACTCAAGAGACGTTAATTCCGATCAACCGCTGCCACGAGGAACCACCATGAAAGACCTGAAATCCGCCAAGGAAAGCAGAAAGGCCGATCTGCGGACACCTACGGCACTGAGCGAACAAGCCTGTATCGATATTGCAGCCGAAGTGAACGCGCTGCTCGCAGACACCTTCGCCATCTACATGAAAACCAAGAATTTCCACTGGCACATGTCCGGCCCGCATTTCCGTGATTTCCACCTGCTGCTCGACGAGCAGGCTGACCAGATCTACGCGACCACCGATGCCATTGCCGAGCGTGTACGCAAGCTGGGGCGCACCACAATCCGCTCCATCGGCCACATCAAGAAACTGCAACGCCTGCTGGACAACGACGCCGACTTCGTGACGCCGGAAGACATGCTGGCAGAGCTGCGTGAAGACAACATCCAGCTGGCCGCCTATATGCGCGAGACCCACGACATGTGCTCCGAGCTGGGCGATGTGGCGACTACCAGCCTGCTGGAAAACTGGATCGACGAAGCCGAACGCCGCGTGTGGTTCCTGTTTGAGTCGTCGCGCACCAAGTAACCCCCCCGTAGCAGCTGCCGAAGGAACGAGGCTGCGTTCGATTGCGAAGCGATCGTAAAACCTGAGCATGCGGTTTATCTGTAAAAACCTGTGTTCTGACTTTACGACGGCTTCGCCCCCGGACGCAGCCTTGTTCCTGCGGCAGCTGCTACGGTCACGAGCACCCGCAGAACCATGAATTTTGTTTCACATTCCTTGCACGCAACGGCCGGTATATTCACTGCGCTCATTGCTCATTCAATGAACCCCTTGCCCGCGCCTCCCCTGCGGGCTTTTTTTTGCCCTTCAAGCACCCTGCCGGAACACCAGCGCCTTGAGGCCGCATTCCACATCCGCGTCCGGGAACTCCGGCGGGTTGTCCAGGCGCTGCACAAAACGCAGGCTCGGCGCATCCCGGGTGACGCCATCGATCAGAAAATCCGAGCCCAGTGCCGGGTCGTTCATGCAGGCCAGCACCGTACCGTTTTCACTGAGCAGCTCCGGAAGGCGGCGCACCACGCGCTGGTAGTCCTTGGTCAGCAGAAAGCTGCCTTTCTGAAATGACGGCGGATCGATGATCACCAGGTCATAAGGCCCGGTGCTTTTCACCTTGCCCCAGGACTTGAACAGTTCATGGCCCAGGAATGTCACCTTGCTCATGTCATGCCCGTTCAGGCGATGATTGTCACGCCCACGACTCAGGGCCGCACGGGACATGTCGAGGTTGACCACATGCTGCGCCCCGCCTTCTATGGCTGCCACGGAAAAACCGCAGGTGTAGGCAAACAGGTTCAACACCCGCTTGCCCTCGGCATTGGCCCGCACCCAGTCACGACCGTAGCGCATATCGAGAAACAAACCGTTGTTCTGCTTGCGGCCCAGGTCCACCCGATAGCGCAGGCCGCCTTCGGTCAGCGTCCACTCGTCAACCGCCGCGCCCACCAGCCATTCGGTGTCGCTTTGCAGGGTATAGCGATGTTGCAGCACCAGGGTGTGGGCCGCGCTGGCTTGCCACTGCGGGGATTGCGCAAGGGCCATCAGCAATTGCTTGAGGGCAGCCAGTTGCGCGGCCTCAGGCTCCTTGAACAGGGACACCTGCACCACGCCCTGCAACCAGTCCACCGTCAACTGCTCAAGCCCTGGCCAGCAGCGACCGCGCCCATGAAACAAACGCCGGGTTTCGGCGGGGGCAGTGCCCAGCGCAGTCAATAAGTGCTGGTGCAGGGTGGTTAACGCTTCAGGAGTCATCAGGCCGGCCGGTCAATTTCAAGGGCCGGCATTTTACACCATTGCAGCGCCATGCCTAACCAGCCTGTTCAGCCAGCCAACAGCTTTGCCCTGCTAGGCTCGTGCAGGCACGAACCCTCGTCTGGCTGGCGTCAGCGGGCGAAAAAACCGCTGAAGACCTCCTGGCCGGATTTTCTCTCATAAACCCCAGCGAAATCAGGCATTTCTGCCGCCGTTGATCCATACTGACTAAATGTAACGTCATGTGTATAACAGCCGTTGCAGCCAGGTACTTCCCAACCATTCTTGAGTCATTCTGCGTGAAAATTCATCTTTCCATATTAAGCCTGTGTTTAGTTCTGGCAGGCACCAGCGCCTCTTCAATCGCCGCAGCGGCTGAAAGCACCTCGGCCCCACGGGATACCTCAAAACTGCATATCGCCTCAGGCAGCGCGCTGCTGGTGGACCTGCAAACCAACAAAGTGATTTTTGCCAGCAACCCGGACGCCATCGTGCCCATTGCCTCCGTCACCAAACTGATGACCGCTATGGTGGTCCTGGATGCCAAGCAGTCAATGGATGAGTCCATTTCGGTCAATATCAGCGACACGCCGGAGATGAAGGGGGTGTTTTCGCGGGTGAAGATTGGCAGTGAGCTGTCGCGTCACGAAATGATGCTGATCACCCTGATGTCCTCGGAAAACCGCGCAGCCGCCAGCCTGGCCCACCATTATCCGGGCGGTTATGTGGCGTTTATCGCGGCGATGAATGCCAAGGCCAAAAGCCTGGGCATGATGAGCACCCACTATGTAGAGCCCACCGGGCTGTCGATCCACAACGTGTCCACTGCCCGCGACCTGAGCAAGCTGCTGGCCGCGGCGCGGCACTACCCGATGCTCAGCCAGTTGAGCACCACCAAGGAAAAGACCGTGGCGTTCCGCAAACCCAACTACAGCCTGGGTTTCAGCAACACCGATCACCTGGTCAGAAAAGACAAATGGAATATCAAGATCACCAAGACCGGCTTTACCAACCAGGCTGGCCATTGCCTGGTGCTGGTCACTGAAATGGGCGGTCGCCCGGTGTCCCTGGTGATTCTGGATGCCTTTGGCAAATACACTCACTTCGCCGATGCCGGGCGGATTCGCAACTGGGTGGAAACCGGCAAAAGTGGCGGCGTACCCGACGTAGCCTTGCGCTACAAAGCCGAAAAAAACCTGCAAAAAAACCAGCTGACGGCAGGTCAGGCGGGCAAGTGAAGGATTGCGAGTGAGGTGAAATGCAGGCACTTGCCCCGGGGAGAGGATCGGGGACAAATGCCTGCGTACTGCTCGTTACAAACTGCGGATAGAAAGAACCCCGTCACCTGGACGGGGTTCTTGCCTGGCACATGCTCAGATCAGTTTTGCAGGGCAGGCTGCGAATCCCCATTGATCGGGATGCGTTTGGCTTTTGCCTCTTCCGGCACCACCCGCTGCAGGTCGATGCTCAGCAAACCGTTGCTCAGGTTTGCGCCTTTGATCTCGATATGGTCGTCGAGACGGAAGGACAATTTGAATGCCCGCTGTGCAATACCTTGATGCAAGAAGGTCACGCCTTCTTCGCTGGTGCTTTCGCGTTTGCTGCCGCTCACGCTCAGCACGCCTTTCTCTACTTGCAGGTCCAGATCATCTTGCTGGAAGCCTGCTGCCGCAACCACGATGCGATAGCTGTCTTCACCGCGTTTTTCAACGTTGTAAGGTGGGTAGCCGCCGCTTGAATCGTTGCGCAGTGCGGTTTCAAACAGATCACTAAAACGGTCAAAGCCGACAGAATTACGGAACAGTGGCGCCATTGAAAAAGCGTTGCTCATAATTTCATCCTCCTGATTTCAGCGAGATTTTGTTACGCGACCCGGTTTCGGCATCGCGTACCCCTTAGATAGGGACCGGCAAAATCATTTCAAGGGCTTTTTTTGAAATTTTTTCAGGTGCTTCAGGCAGCATCGGCAGGCGGGTTGTTGACCAGGTGCCGGACCTTCTCACAGTCGGTTTCACGGCGCATGGCATTGAACAGCACCACCGCTTCAGGGTAGTTGCGGGTCAGCATCGCCAGCCACTGCTTGAGCCGCCCCGGCGCCGAGCGCGGGGTCAGCTGGGCTTCGGCCTGGGCCCAGAAGTCGCGGATCATGGGCTGCAAATCGGCCCAGGTCATAGGCACTACCTCAACACCGGCGCGGGCAGCGGCAATTTGCGCGGCCAGATCAGGCCGCGACACCAGCCCACGGCCCAGCATGATGTCTTCGGCCCCGCTGATTTCGCGGCATCGGCGCCAGTCTTCAACCGACCAGATATCACCGTTGGCAAACACCGGCACCTTGACCGCTTCCTGCACCTGGGCGATGTATTCCCAATGCGCGGGTGGCTTGTAGCCATCCATCTTGGTCCGCGCATGCACCACGATCTGGCTGGCGCCGCCCTCGGCCAGAGCAATCGCGCACTCGTTGGCGCTGTCCGGCGTATCGAAGCCCAGGCGCATCTTGGCGGTGACCGGGATATGCGCAGGCACGGTGCGGCGCACTTGCAGCAAAATGGCGTGCAGCAGTTCAGGCTCCTTGAGCAGCACTGCCCCGCCACGGGACTTGTTTACGGTCTTGGCCGGGCAGCCAAAGTTGAGGTCGATCACCCCGCTCCCCAGTTCCACCGCCAGCGCAGCGTTGTCGGCCAGGCACGCCGGGTCGGAACCCAGCAACTGCACCCGCAGCGGCACGCCGGAGCGCGTCTGCGCACCGTGCTGCAACTCGGGGGCGAGTTTATGGAAGTAGGCTTCAGGCAACAGCCGCTCGGTGACCCGAATAAATTCGGTCACACACCAATCAATACCGCCGGTGCGGGTCAGGACATCACGCAGGATGTTGTCGACCAACCCCTCCATCGGCGCCAAAGCAATTTGCATGGGTGACTCTCATGAAAAACGTGCGGCAGTTTACGCGGTTCTGCAGGCAATCGGTATGTGCAGGGGCTCAGACTCAGGCCGTCACGACAGCCGGGCCGTAACCTTCGAGAAACTCGGCAGGCAGGCGCCTGGCCTTGCCGGTCGACAGCTCGATGCAGACAAAGGTGGTTTGCGCACGCAACAGGGTGACCCCGTCGCTGGGGCGTACCAGCTGAAAGTGGCGGGTCATGCGCAGGCGCTGGTCGCAATCGACAATCCAGGTGGCCAGTTGCAGTTCGTCGCCTTCGTAGGCGCTGGCTAGATAGTCGATCTCATGGCGGGAAACGGCCATGGCGCGGTCGAGGCGACGGTACTCGGCAAGATCCAGCCCCAGGCGCTGCGAATGGCGCCAGGCACAGCGTTCGAGCCAGACCACATAGGCTGCGTTATTGGCATGGCCAAACCCGTCGATGTCTTCAGCCTGCACCTGCAGGTCAATGATGAACGGTGCTGCCAAATCCCAACTCATGCCTTGTCTCCCTGTACATAAATAAGGAGCGCAGTGTAACGCAGAGGGGGCGACGGGAAACTTGAAGAGCAGGAATTAAAAAACTGCAGACAAACAAAAGGGCCATTCAATAATCGAATGACCCTTATAAATCCCGCAAAGCGGGTAATCGTGGCGTCCCCTAGGGGACTCGAACCCCTGTTACCGCCGTGAAAGGGCGGTGTCCTAGGCCACTAGACGAAGGGGACACAAACCCTTCTAACAGTGATCAGCGCTGAGTGCTGATCGATTCAATGCCAGTGTGGCCCGACATTGAACTGTAAATTGGTGGAGCTAAACGGGATCGAACCGTTGACCTCTTGCATGCCATGCAAGCGCTCTCCCAGCTGAGCTATAGCCCCGATTTATCGCCTGGCGGCGGAGCAACACCGAAGTGCTGCTTCTGTAAAACTGGCGTCCCCTAGGGGACTCGAACCCCTGTTACCGCCGTGAAAGGGCGGTGTCCTAGGCCACTAGACGAAGGGGACACAAACCTTCTAACTTGACCAGCGCTGAGTGCTGGTCGATTCAATGCCGGTGTGGCCAGGCATTGAACAGTAAATTTGGTGGAGCTAAACGGGATCGAACCGTTGACCTCTTGCATGCCATGCAAGCGCTCTCCCAGCTGAGCTATAGCCCCAAACTAACCGTGTTGGGTGTTGCTGTGTTGCGTTCTGCTTGTTTCGTGTTGCTGTGTTGACGGGGCGCATATTAAGACTGGATCGGTAGGCTGTCAAACTTATTTTTAAACTTTTTTAAAAAAATTTGCCGTGAGAACAACCACTTACCCTTCCTGCCCCGTAAATACGGGGCCAAACCCCAAGCAAAACCTTGTAGCAGCTGCCGCAGGCTGCGTCCGGCGGCGTAGCCGCCGTAAATGCAGAATGCTCGATTTGCCTGAAAAAACGTGCATTTAGAATTTACGATTGCTTCGCAATCGAACGCAGCCTCGTTCCTTCGGCAGCTGCTACGGATTATTAAACTCTGGTTAACCCATCGCGCTAAACAGCTTTTCCCACTCCTTGTTTTCTTTCTTCGACACGCCGCCCAGCAGGTCCAGCGCCTGACGCAGACGGAAACGGGTCAGGTCCGGCCCTAGGATCTCCATCGCGTCCAGTACCGACACCGAGCTGGCCTGCCCCGTGATCGAGGCGAACATCAGCGGCATGGCATCACGCAGCTTCAGCTCCAGGCTTTCAACCACGGCCTGGATGCAGCCGGTGATAGCGTCCTTTTCCCACTGACGCAGGCTCTCGAGCTTCCACAAGATCAACTGCATCAACTGGCGCACTTGCTCGTTGGACAGCTTCTTGTGCTCAAACAGCTTGGCATCGAGCTGCAAGCCACCCGAGAAGAAGAACCCGGCCAGGGGTGCGATCTGGCTGAAAGTCTCGACCCGGCCCTGTACCAGCGGCGCGATCTTCATCATGTACTCAGGGTTCAGCGCCCACTGCTGCACGCGGCTGGCAAACTCGTCCAGCGGCAGGTCACGCAGCCACTGGCCGTTGAGCCAGGACAGCTTCTCAACGTCGAAAATCGGCCCGCCCAGGGACACACGGCTCAGATCGAAGTTGTCGACCATTTCCTGCAGCGAGAACTTCTCGCGCTCGTCCGGCATCGACCAGCCCATGCGGCCCAGGTAGTTGAGCATCGCTTCAGGCATAAAGCCCATGCGCTCGTAGAACGTCACCGAGGTCGGGTTCTTGCGCTTGGACAGCTTGCTCTTGTCCGGGTTGCGCAACAGCGGCATGTAACACAGCTGCGGTTGTTCCCAGCCGAAGTATTCGTACAGCAGGATCAGCTTGGGTGCCGACGGCAGCCACTCTTCGCCACGCAGTACATGGGTGATGCCCATCAGGTGATCGTCGACCACGTTGGCCAGGAAGTACGTTGGCAGGCCGTCGGTTTTCATCAGGACTTGCATGTCCATGCGGTCCCACGGGATTTCAACGTCGCCGCGCAGCAGGTCCGGTACCACGCACACGCCTTCGGTCGGCACTTTCATGCGGATCACGTGAGGCTCGCCAGCGGCCAGGCGCCGGTCAACTTCTTCCTTGGACAACAGCAGCGCACGACCGTCGTAGCGCGGGGTCTCGCCCTTGGCCATCTGCTCGGCGCGCATCTGGTCCAGTTCTTCAGCGGTGCAGAAGCACGGGAAGGCGTGGCCCATATCCACCAGTTGCTGGGTGTACTTTTTGTAGATGTCGCTGCGTTCGCTTTGACGGTACGGGCCGTGCGGGCCGCCTACGTCCGGGCCTTCGCTCCAGGTGATACCCAGCCAGCGCAGGGCGTCGTAGATCTGCTGCTCGGACTCGCGGGTCGAACGCAACTGGTCGGTGTCTTCGATGCGCAGGATAAATTCGCCGCCATGCTGCTTGGCAAAGCAGTAGTTGAACAAAGCGATGTAAGCGGTGCCGACGTGGGGGTCGCCGGTAGGCGATGGCGCAATGCGCGTGCGAACGGTGGTCATGGGCGGTCTCGAAATGGAGATAAAACAAAGGGCGAATGGTAACAGGCCGACCCGGCCCGGCTCCAGCACAGGACTCGACCCGACCGCCACACGGTTGAAAAAAGCTGTAATAGAGCGCTTGTATCGAATTGATACAGGGAAAAGCAGCCAAGACCGGTGTTAATCTCGGCTCATTCTTGACATTCCCTGGCTGGAGATAACCATGTCCCACGTTGTGCTGGTGCTGGTAGAGAGCGTTAACGATTACCTGCACATGCTGGAACACCAGGGTTACGAACTGATCCTTGCGCCCACCCCCGCCAGCCGCGCCGAGGCCATTGCCCGCCACGGCGCCCGGATCGACGCGGTGCTGACCCGCGGCCCGCTGGGCCTGCATGCCGATGAAATGGCCGCCCTGCCCCTGCTCAACATTATCTGCGTGATTGGTGCCGGTTTTGAGCAGGTCGACCTGCAGGCCGCCAGTAACCTGGGTATTACCGTGACTTTTGGCGCCGGAGCCAATGCTTCGTCGGTTGCCGATCATGCGATGGCGCTGCTGTTGTCCGTGGTGCGCGGCATCCCCCAGGCCGACGCTAGCATCCGGCGCAACGAATGGGTCAAGGTGCGCCAGCCATCACTGTCGGGCAAACGCATGGGGATTATCGGCCTCGGCGCCATCGGCGCTGCCATCGCCAAACGTGCGGACCACGGCTTTGACATGAGCATCAGCTACCACAGCCGCCAGCCGCACTCTGACTCGCCTTACACCTACTGCGCCAGCGTGCTTGAACTGGCCAGCCAGGTGGATTTCCTGGTCGTCGCCACCCCGGGCGGCAGTGCCACCCACCATCTGGTCGACGCCCCCGTGCTGGACGCCCTGGGCGCTGATGGTTACCTGATCAATATTGCCCGCGGCAGCGTGGTCGACACCGACGCCCTGATCGCCGCCCTCGCCACAGGCAAGATCGCCGGGGCCGGGCTTGATGTGTTTGAAGACGAGCCTTTGGTGCCCGACCCGCTCAAAAGCCTGGGCAACGTGGTCATGACCCCGCATGTAGCCGGCCAGTCGCCCGATGCCGTCGAGGCCACCGTGCAACTGGTGGTCGACAACCTGCGGGCCTTCCATGCCGGCAAACCGGTGCTCACCCCCGTGCCCTTGCCGCACCCCGTCTGACCCCGGAGCCTGCGCTTGAAATTCAGCCTGCCAACAACCGCCACTGCGCCCTTCTGCCCCTCGCAAGTCAGTGGCAGCGTGCCCGTCGACGCCCGCGCGCCGTTTTTCAAGCGCGCGCTGCGCTTTGCCGGCCCCGGCCTGCTGATCAGCATCGGCTATATGGACCCCGGTAACTGGGCCACCGCCATTGAAGCCGGCTCGCGCTATGGCTACAACCTGCTGTTTGTGGTGCTGCTCGCCAGCCTGGCGGGCATGGCCGTGCAATGCCTGTGTTCACGCCTGGGCATTGCCACTGGCCGCGATCTGGCGCAGCTGTGCCGTGAGCGCTACAGCAAGCGCTCGGCGCGGGTGCAATGGCTGCTGGCAGAAATCTCGATCATCGCCACCGACCTGGCCGAAGTGCTCGGTTGTGCCCTGGCCTTCCACCTTTTGCTGGGCTGCTCGCTGACCACCGGCATCGCCCTCACCGCCCTCGACACCCTGCTCGTGCTGGCCCTGCAAGGCAGGGGGTTTCGTCGGCTTGAAGCGATCATGCTGGCGCTGGTAATGACCATCGTCGGCTGTTTTTTCGTTGAACTGGTACTGATCAAGCCTTATTGGCCGGATGTGTTCGACGGCTTCAAACCGTCGTTGTCTGCGATCAGCGGTGCCGCGCCACTGTACATCGCCATCGGGATCATTGGCGCCACGGTGATGCCACACAACCTGTACCTGCACAGCTCCATCGTGCAAACCCGCCTGACCGGCAAGGACTACGCCAGCAAACTGGACGCCGTACGCCTGTCGCGCATCGACACCATCGGCTCCCTGGCCCTGGCGCTGCTGGTCAATGCCGCGATCCTGATTCTCGCAGCTGCCGCCTTTCACCAGAGTGGCCATACCGACGTGGTCGAAATCCAGGACGCCTACCGCATGCTCGACCCGCTGGTGGGCGGCGCGATGGCCAGCGTCCTGTTCGGCGTGGCGCTGCTGGCCTCGGGGCAAAGCTCGACCTTCACCGGGACCATCGCCGGGCAAGTGATTATGGAAGGCTACCTGGAGCTGAAAATCCCCTGCTGGCAACGGCGCCTGATCACCCGCGGGCTGGCGCTGGTACCGGCGTTCCTCGGTGTGTGGCTGATGGGCGACGACGCGGTGGGCAAGTTGCTGATCCTCAGCCAGGTGGTGCTCAGCCTGCAACTGCCGTTCGCGCTGTACCCGCTGATCCGCATGACCGGCGATAAAAAACTGATGGGGCCTTTCGTTAACCGCCTGCCGACCCGACTGTTGGCGTGGTTTCTGTTCGCGGTCATCAGTTGCGCCAATGTCTGGCTGATTGCGCAGATCGGCTTCGGGGGCTGAACCTGCGCCCTTAATTCCAGCGCCCGGTGGCTCGTTATACAAGACGACTCCTGCTATTGAGGTGCTGACATGTCCGCCGCTGCCACCCTGGTGCAAAACCTGCGCAATCGTCTGAGCAAACCCACGGCCTATCGATTGTTCGATATCCGGCTCAAGCACCGCATCACCTTGAGCCCATCGCTGACACGCTTTGTGTTCAGCGGCAGCGATGTGGCGCTGATGCGCACCCTGGCCCCCGACCAACGGGTCAAGCTGCTGTTCCCCAGTGCCGATGGCGCCGCCGCCAACCTGCCCAAACAGGGTGACTGGCGAGCGCCCCTGCGGGACATGAGCCCAGAACAGGTGCCGCCCATGCGCTCCTACACCATTCGCAACCTGCGCGCGGAAGCGGGCGAGCTGGATATCGACTTTGTCCTGCACGGTGTCACCGGCCCCGCCACACGCTGGGCCAGCCAGGCCAGGGCGGGTGATCGCCTGCAGATCGCGGCACCCAATGGCGCTTATACCGACGACCCCGGCGGCTACGAATGGCAACCACCCCAAGGCATGCGCAAAGTGTTGCTGATCGGCGACGAAACCGCCCTGCCGGCCATTGCCGGCATCCTCGAAACACTGGCGTTGCACCCTGACACCCCCCAGGTGCAGGCTTTTATCGAAGTGCCTGAAGAGGCGGACTGCCAGGCGCTGCACTGCGGCGCGAACACCAAAGTGCACTGGCTGCCCCGTGCCAGCCTGGGCAAACAGCACGGCGACGGCATGATCCTCGCCGCCCGCGAGCTGGCCAGCTTGCCACCAAGACGCATGCAGGCTCGGGCCTGTGCCGAACTGCAGGAGCTGGACCTGGACAACCAGCGCCTGTGGGAGCGGGCCAGTGCCAGGCACAACGAGTTCTACGCCTGGGTGGCCGGGGAATCGATGGCGGTGATGACCATCAGGCGGTTTTTCGTCAATGAATGCGGCCTGGACCGCAAGGGCCTGACCCTGATGGGGTACTGGAAACTGGGGCGCTCGCTGGGCTAAGGCACCCAACGACCCGTAGCCGCTGACGAGCGGAGCGAGGCTGCGGCTACAGGGTCTGAAGGAAACTTCAATTGTGGGAGCGGGCTTGCTCGCGATGGCATCGGCGCGTTTCAACTGAAATACCGCGCCGCTTGCATCGCGAGCAAGCCCGCTCCCACAAGGGATTGGTGTTGTTTGTTTTTGCTGTGTTCACGGGAATGCCCCTCACAGAAGTCCAAACGCAGCGAGGCTGCGATGGCGGCTACAGGAACTAAGAAACAATTTTTTACATGTCGAGGTTCGGGTTTTAAACATCTCATTCGTCCTACATGGATAAGCAATCGCTTCTCAATGGCGATTACACACCCGCCCTGCCGCGAGTTTGCCGTTTCCCATGTCCAAAAAGTCCCGTTCAAAACTCTGGTTTCTGGTTCACAGCTGGCTGACCCTGCCCATCTGGTTCTTTGTGCTGATTGTCTGCGTGACCGGCACGCTGGCCGTGGTCAGCCAGGAGATCGTGTGGCTGGCCACCCCCGAGGCCCGCGCCACGCAACCGTCCGATGATGCGCCACTGCTGACTTACCAGCAGGTGCTGAGCGCCATTCACCAGGCCGAGCCGACGCTGGCCGTGCAGTCCATCAGCCGCCCCGACGAGTCGCACTTTGCCCTGGTGGCCAGTGTGGTGTACCCCGACGGCCGCTCGCCGTCGCTGTATATCAACCCCTACTCCGGGGCGATCCAGGGTGAAAGCCCCAGCTTTGACTTCAAGGCCTTTACCCGCGCCCTGCACGGCTGGTGGCTGGTGCCCTTTACCAACGGCTATAGCTGGGGCTGGTACCTGGTGTCGTTCCTCGGCCTGCCGTTGCTGGGCTCGTTGATCACCGGACTGGTGGTCTACAAGAAATTCTGGAAGGGCTTTTTCAAGCCCAACCTGCGTTTCAAGCACGGGGCACGGATTTTCTGGGGTGATTTTCATCGCCTGTGCGGTATCTGGTCGATCTGGTTTATCGCGGTGATTTCCATCACCGGCCTGTGGTTCCTGATCCAGGCTTTCATGTTCGATAACCAGATTTCCATCTCCACCGCTGGCAACCCGCCCGTGGTGGCTCGCCAGGATGTGCCGGTCACGCCCGACGGCAAGCCCGCGCCGCAGATCAACCTCGACCAGGCCGTGCAGATCGCCGCCGAAAACATCCCGGGGCTGGAAGCCAGTTTTGTCAGCCTGCCGAGCAATGCCTATGGGCATATCGAAGTCGGCGGCCCGGGCTGGTACCCGCTGCTGTTCCAGACCGCCGACATCAACCCGTACAACGGCGCCATCGAAGGCTCGCGGATGATTGCCGACCGCTCCGGGCTGGAGTTGGTGACCGAGTCCATGCGCCCGCTGCACACCGGCGACTTTGGCGGGCTGTGGGTCAAGCTGATCTGGTTCTTCTTCGGTTTGATCCTGAGCATGATGGTCTTGAGCGGTCTGCTGATCTGGACCAAACGCACCGCCCTGGCCACCGCCAACGCCCTCAAGCGCAGCGAAAAACCCCGGCGGCCAGCCGCCGTCACGGCACATAGCCCACAGCCCGAAGAGGCCAATGTATGAGCAAGGCAGTGGCTGTACCGCCCTCGTCCGCCCTGAGCCGGCTGTGGCACAAATGGCGCTTTCACATCAATATTTTGCTGTTGCTGGTGCCCCTGGGCTTTATGCCCAAGTACTTTGCCGATGCCTCGCTGTTTCGCGGCGACAGCGGCCTGGGCGAGCGCGACATCGGTACCGTGCAAGTCGGCCCCTGGAGCCTGCAACTGGCCGAGCTGCGCAACGAAGCCCCGCGCCCCGACGGCCCGGCCGGCTACATGAAGAGTTTTAACGCGGCCCTGTGCGACACCTGTATCGATCAGGTCAAGGCCGCCTACCTGCGCATCGGCAAGCCGCGCAGCCTGCGCGCCGCCGGGGTGATCTTTTTCGGCACGCCGTACCGCATGGGCGCGACGATGCCGATCCCGGAACGCACAAAGGCCGATGCCGAGCTGTGGATCACCCTTGAGGGGTGGGACGGCTCCATGCATCAGGCCTCCATTCCCCTGAGCCAGGCCTCACCGGCGACGGTCGCCTGGCTGGCCCAACGAGGAGGCAAACCATGACCTGGCGCCTGTTAAAGATCCCGGCCATTGCCGCAGTGCTGGCCTTCAGCAGCCAGGCCCTGGCCCACAACCCGATGTGCGACTGCAAGGCCATCGAGGACGGGCAAATCCGCTGCACCGGCGGGTTTTCCGATGGCAGCGGCGCACCGGGAGTGACGCTGGACGTGATCGGCTACGACGAAACCATCCTGGTGCCCGGCAAGCTGGGCGCCGACTCGACCCTGACCTTCAAACGCCCGGAGGCCGAATTCTATGTGCTGTTCGACGCCGGCCCCGGGCATATCGTTGAGATCGACCAAGCCGATATCGAGGCCCCATGAGCACTCAAGTCATGCGCCCGGCCGGTGCCGGGCATGAAACCCTGTATGTGCTGCTGTTGTGCCTGCTGATTGTGGCCGTGGCAGGCTCAGTGGTGGCCTGGCGACATGAGTCGCAGGCAGTGACCTCGGTGGCCGCCCACCAGCTGGATGCGCGCCGCGACCTGAGCGCCGCCGAGCAGGGCATCTACGCCGACCTGCGGGTCACCCTGGATGAAGTCCAGTTGCTGCGCGAAGAGGCCGGCACCCTGCCGCCGCCCGCGCAACTGGCTGAAGAAGGCTTTGCGCCCTTTGCTCACGATGCCAGTTCGATCAGCCGGGGCAACCACACCTGGCAGATGCTGGGCGAGCAGGCTTATCTGGGCATCAGCCCTAATCCCGAAGTGGCGGGCTCGTTTCTGCTGCGCCTCGGCGAGCAGCCCGATATCTGGCTTAACCGTCAGCACGATGTGAGGCCCGTCACTGATCTGAGCGATGCCGCCCTCAACCAGAGTGGCTGGCAGCAAGTGATCGCGCAATTCGATGCCGGGGTCACCCGCCAGCATCGTCACTGAACCCACTGCCTGACCTGAGAGAAGACTGCTCGCCATGTCGATTTCATCTGTTCTGCGCCGCCGCACCCTGCTGCTGGCGGCCCTGCTTGCCTGTTGCCTGTTACCGCAGGCCTTTGCCGACACCCCGGCACCCCTGGCCAAACCGCTGCGCATCGGCATCACCCTGCACCCCTACTACAGCTATGTGAAAAACATCGTCGGCGACAAGGCCGAGGTGGTGCCGCTGATTCCGGCCGGGTTCAACCCTCACGCCTACGAACCCCGCGCCGAAGATATCAAGCGCATCGGCACCCTGGATGTGATCGTGCTCAACGGCGTGGGCCACGATGACTTCGCCGACCGCATGATCGAGGCCAGCGAAAAACCGCAGATCCCGGTGATCGAGGCCAACCAGAACGTGCCCTTGCTGGCCGCCACCGGCAACGCGGCGCGGGGTGCGGGCAAGGTGGTCAACCCGCACACCTTTCTGTCGATCAGCGCCTCGATTGCCCAGGTCAACAACATTGCCCGTGAACTGGGCAAGCTCGACCCGGCCAACGCCAAAACCTACACCGCCAATGCCCGCGCCTACGGCAAGCGCCTGCGCCAGATGCGCGCCGATGCCCTGGCCAAGCTGACCCAGGCGCCCAACGCCGACCTGCGCGTCGCCACGGTGCATGCGGCATACGACTACCTGTTGCGCGAGTTTGGCCTGGAAGTGACCGCTGTGGTCGAACCTGCCCACGGCATCGAGCCCAGCCCCAGCCAGTTGAAAAAAACCATCGACCAACTGCGCGAACTGGACGTGAAGGTGATCTTCTCCGAAATGGATTTCCCGTCCACTTACGTCGACACCATCCAACGTGAGTCCGGGGTCAAGTTGTACCCGCTGTCGCATATTTCCTATGGCGACTACAGCGCCGACAAGTACGAAAAAGAAATGACCGGCAACCTCGATACCGTAGTCCGGGCAATCCAGGAGGCCGGCGCATGACTGTCGCTGAACGCCTGTCAGTCACGGCTTGCGGGCCGGGGGTGGAATTTGACCAGGTGTCCCTGACCCTGGGCCGCACCGCCATTCTCGATCATGTCAGTTTCAGCATCCGCCCCGGCAGCGTGCATGCCCTGGTCGGCCCTAATGGAGGCGGCAAAAGCTCGCTGATCAAGACCTTGCTGGGGCAAATGCCCCATCAGGGCCGCCTGTGCTTGAACTGGCCCGGTGAGCCGGGGTTGATCGGTTATGTACCCCAGGCGCTGGAGTTTGATCGCGGCTTGCCGATGACCGTGGATGATTTTATGGCCGCCATGTGCCAGCGTCGCCCGGCCTTTATGGGGTTGTCGCGCAAGGTCGCTCCGGCCATCGGCGAAGCACTGGAACGGGTGGGCATGCAAGACAAGCGCAAGCGGCGCATGGGCGCGCTGTCCGGCGGTGAACGCCAGCGCGTGCTGCTGGCCCAGGGCCTGATTCCTGCACCGCAATTGCTGGTGCTGGATGAACCCATGTCGGCCCTGGACGAAGCCGGCGCCCAGGTGTTTGAACGCCTGCTGACGGACTGGCGCCAGGCCGGGGTCACGGTGGTGTGGATCGAGCACGACCTGGCGGCGGTCAAGCGCCTGGCCGAGCGCGTCACCGGCCTCAACCGCCAGGTGCTGTTCGACGGCCCGCCAGAGCAAACCCTGAGCCCGGAACGCTTGCTCACGCTGTTTTCGACCCACCCCAAGGCGCACGGGAGCACCCTTTGATGAGTTACGAAGCCTTCCGTTTAATGGTTCAGGGCTGGGCATCTGCCGGTTATCTGCCCGAAGTGCTGGCCTATGGTTTTGTGGTCAACGCCCTGCTCGCCGGCCTGCTGATCGGCCCGGTGCTGGGCGGGCTGGGCACACTGGTGGTGGTCAAGCGTTTCGCGTTTTTTTCCGAAGCCGTGGGACATGCCGCATTGACCGGCGTGGCCATCGGCATCCTGCTCGGCGAGCCCTACACCGGGCCCTATGGCAGCCTGTTCGGCTATTGCCTGTTATTCGGCATCTCGCTCAATTACCTGCGCAACCGCACCGGGCTGGCACCGGATACGCTGATCGGCGTGTTCCTCTCGGTGTCATTGGCCCTGGGCGCCAGCCTGCTGCTGATTCTGGCCGGCAAGATCAACGTGCATATCCTTGAGAACGTGCTGTTCGGTTCGGTACTGACGGTCAACGGCAACGACCTGCTGGTGCTGGCGGTGGTCGGCGCGCTAGTACTGGGGCTGAGCCTGCCGCTGTACAACCGCATCATGCTGGCCAGCTTCAACCCGCAACTGGCCGCGGTGCGCGGAGTGGCAGTGAAGGCGCTGGATTATCTGTTTGTGATTCTGGTGACGCTGATCACCGTAGCCGCCGTTAAAGTCATCGGCGCGATTCTGGTCGGTGCCCTGCTGGTGATTCCGGCGGCGGCAGCACGATTGCTCAGCCAGTCGTTGAAGGGGTTTTTCTGGATATCGGTGCTGATCGCTACCGTCAGCACCCTGTGCGGCATCCTGCTGCCCATCGTGTTTGACCTGCCGATCCCGTCCGGTGCCGCGATCATTCTGATGGCCGGCATCGCCTTCGCCCTCGCTGCCATCGCCCGCGGCGTGGTGCCCAGCCTGAAAGGGAATATTGGATAAATGTTCACTCTGCGCAAACTGACCCTAGCCCTGGCCCTCACCGGCCTGTTGAGCACTCCGGTACTGGCCGAAACCACCGTACTGGCCAGCCTGCCGATTACCTTTGGCTTGAGCGAACTGCTGCTCAAGGACAGCGGCGTGAAACTGCAACGGGCAGCCCCGGCCAACCTGCCGGGCAGCCGCCAGAGTGCCTACTTCAGCGGCCGAGGCGCCCCGGCCCTGCACACGCTGGCCACCGGGGCCGACGCGGTGATCGGCCTGCGCTCGCTGTGGAGCGACGACCCGCTGTACCCGATGGCACGGCGCAGCAATATCCGCATTGTAGAAGTGGACGCGGCGCGCCCGGTGGACGGCAGCCTGCCGGGCATTGCCGTGCAGCCGGGTGCCCACGGCGATGGCCTGAACAGCCAGCCGTGGCTGACCAGCAACAATATGGGGCGCATGGCGGATGTCATCGCAGCGGATCTTGTGCGCTTGGCACCGGATGCCAAACCCCGAATCGAAGCCAACCTGGCGAGCCTCAAACAGCGTTTGCTCAAGCTCAGCGCCGACAGCGAAGCGCAACTGGCCAAGGCAGACAACTTGACTGTGGTGAGCTTGTCCGACCGGCTCGATTACCTGATTGGCGGCTTGAATCTGGAACGGGTTGAGGTGGACCACAAAGGCGACGAGACCTGGACGCCTGAGGCATTGCAAGCGCTGAGCCACACCTTGAAAGACCAGGGTGTGGCGCTGGTGCTGGACCACCGTGAGCCTTCAGCTGAGGTGAAAAAAGCTATTGCCGAGGGCGACAGCACGCTGGTGGTGATCGTTGCCGATGGCACCGACCCCGTGGCCGAGTTGCAGGGCAATATTGCTGCGATCATCAAGGCACTTGCTCAGAAGTAAACCCTGTACCTGTGGGAGCGGGCTTGCCCGCGATGGCAGCACCGCGGTGTGGCTGGCTGACCGCGCCGCCTGCATCGCGAGCAAGCCCGCTCCCACAGGGATTGTGGCGCCCCGCTAAGCCGATATGCCCCCTTGCACCTGCTTGTCCGCGTGATAGGACGAGCGCACCAACGGCCCCGCCGCGACGTTTTTAAAGCCCATGCGCAACCCTTCTTCGGCAAGCCAGGCAAAGCTGTCCGGGTGCACAAACCGCTGCACCGCCAGGTGGCTGCGCGAGGGTTGCAGGTACTGCCCCAGCGTCAGCATGTCGACCTCATGCTCGCGCAGGCGCCGCATGACGTCGAGCACCTCTTCATCCGTCTCACCCAACCCCAGCATCAACCCCGACTTGGTAGGCACATGGGGCACCCGGTGCTTGAAGTGTTGCAGCAAGTCCAGTGACCACTCGAAATCCGATCCCGGCCGCGCGGCTTTATACAGCCGTGGCACGGTTTCCAGGTTGTGGTTGAACACATCGGGCGGCTCCTGCGCGGTGATCGCCAGGGCCACGTCCATGCGCCCACGATAATCAGGCACCAGGGTTTCCAGTTGCACCCCCGGCGACAGCTTGCGGATTTCGCGCAGGCAGTCGACAAAGTGCTGCGCGCCACCGTCGCGCAAGTCATCACGGTCCACCGAAGTGATCACCACATACTTGAGGCCCAGGTCGGCAATGGCGATGGCGAGGTTTTTCGGTTCGTCCATATCCAGCTGTTTCGGCCGCCCGTGCCCCACGTCGCAGAACGGGCAGCGCCGGGTGCAGACATCGCCCATGATCATAAAGGTCGCAGTCCCCCCCGAAAAACACTCGCCCAGGTTCGGGCAGGCCGCTTCTTCGCACACGCTGTGCAGCTTGTGTTTGCGCAGCAGCGCCTTGACCCGTGCCACCTCGGGTGAGGTGGCAAGGGGCACGCGGATCCACTCGGGTTTACGCGGGATATCTTCGGTGGGCAGGATCTTCACCGGAATACGCGCGACCTTCTCGGCACCGCGCAATTTGACCCCGGCCTGCAGGGGCTGCGGGTGGCTGGCTACGGGCTGTTGTGCATTCATGGCGTGGCTCCACACAGGTCTGCAATCAAGCCGAATACACCGGAAACAGGGCACACAGTTCGCCGACCTGGCGGGCAACCCGGGCCTCAATGGCGGCATCGCCAGGGTGGTCAAGGATGTCGCAGATCCAGGTGGCCAGCGCACGGCACTCGGGGATCTGCAAGCCGCGAGTGGTCACCGCCGGGGTGCCGATACGCAGGCCCGAGGTCACGAACGGCGACTGCGGGTCATTGGGCACGGCGTTCTTGTTGACGGTGATATGGGCACGGCCCAACGCTGCGTCGGCGTCCTTGCCGGTAATGCCCTGGCGGATCAGGCTGACCAGAAACAGGTGGTTGTCGGTACCACCCGAAACCACGTCATAGCCACGCTGCTTGAACACTTCGGCCATCGCCTGGGCGTTCTTGATCACCTGGAACTGGTAGTCCTTGAAGTCCGGCTCCAGCGCCTCCTTGAAGCACACCGCCTTGGCCGCGATGACATGCATCAGCGGCCCGCCCTGCCCACCGGGGAACACCGCAGAGTTGAGCTTTTTTTCCAGGTCGGGGTCGGCCTTGGCCAATATCAGCCCACCCCGAGGGCCGCGCAAGGTCTTGTGGGTAGTGGTGGTGACCACATCGGCGTAAGGCAGCGGGTTGGGATACAAGCCAACCGCCACCAGCCCGGCGACATGGGCCATGTCCACAAACAGATAGGCCCCGACCTTGTCGGCAATGGCACGAAAACGCGGGAAATCCAGGGTCTTGGAGTAGGCCGAGAACCCGGCCACAATCATTTTTGGTTGGTACTCCAGGGCCAGGCGCTCGACCTCGTCATAGTCGATCAGGCCATTGGCATCGATGCCGTATTGAACCGCGTTGTACAACTTGCCCGAGGAGCTGACCCTGGCGCCGTGGGTCAGATGGCCGCCGTGGGCCAGGCTCATGCCCAGAAGGGTGTCGCCCGCTTGCAGCAATGCCAGATACACCGCAGCGTTGGCCTGTGAACCGGAGTGCGGCTGAACGTTGGCATAGCCTGCGCCGAACAGTTCCTTGGCCCGGTCGATGGCCAGTTGCTCGACCACATCAACATGTTCACAGCCACCGTAATAACGCTTGCCCGGGTAGCCTTCGGCGTACTTGTTTGTCAGCTCGGTGCCCTGGGCCTGCATCACTTGCGGGCTGGTGTAGTTCTCCGAGGCTATCAGCTCGATATGCTCTTCCTGGCGTTGCGCCTCGCGGGTGATGGCAGCGAACAGGGCCGGGTCGAAATCGGACAGGGTCAGGCTTTTATGAAACATGGGAAGTTTCCTTTTTATTAGAGGTTCAAGCAATGCCTGCGGGGCGATATCAGCTGTTTGCGGCGACGAAGGCGTCATAGGCCTGCGGGTCCAGCAGGTCGTTGAAAGCCGACATGTCTTCGATGCGCATACGGAAAAACCAGCCTTCGCCCAGCGGCGAGGTATTGACCCGTGCGGGGTCATCGAGCAGTGCCGCGTTGACGGCCACCACCTCGCCGGTCAGGGGCATGGCGATCGTGCTGGCTGCCTTTACCGACTCCACGACCGCCACTTCATGACCGGCGTTGAAAGCCCCCAAGTCGGGTAGCTGCACAAACACCACATCGCCCAATGCCTGCTGGGCAAAGTCGGTAATACCGACAGTCAACTCGCCAGACGCCTCCAGGCGCAGCCATTCGTGTTCAGGGGTAAAGCGCAGAGTGCTCATGGACATTTCTCTTGTTATCAGTGTGTCCTGATGCAGGACGGACAGGCGCAACTGACAGGACAAGAGCAAGGGCAATGCCAACTTTTAAAAAACTTTTAATATCAATCACTTAAATAAAAAAGAAACCCTTGTGATGAAGGCGGTGGAGCGAAACTGCTCCAGCCCTGGAGAGGATCTGGCAGGTCGGTCCCACAAGGGCGGGGTCAGGGCGGGCACGGAGCGAAATCATTCCGCTGGAGCAGAATCACACCACTGGAACCAGCGCAAACTACCTGAACTGAAAGGTTTTACGACGGCTGCGCCGGAGTGCCGCACCACGCCATCGCAGCCTCGCTCCGCTCCTCAGCGGCTACAGTTCAGCAGTGCGGGTTAGGAGCGCGAGGCGATCCCGTACTTGCGCAACCGCTGGCCTATAGCGGTATGCGACGTCTGCAAGCGCGAGGCCAACTGCCGGGTCGATGGATAGGCCGTGTAGTAACGTTCCAGCAAGGCTTTTTCAAACCCCTGCATCGCCTCCTCCAGGCTGGTCACTTCTGCGCTGGCTGACTTATGCGCGGTCAGCTCGGTGCCCGCCAGTTCCAGATCGCCGCAATCAATCATGTCGCCCTCGCTGGTGGCTGCCGCGCGGAAGATGACGTTTTGCAGTTGCCGCACATTGCCCGCCCAGCGATTGCCCAGCAGCAGCGGATGGGTCGCCACAGCCAGTTGACAGGGTGAGCGGTGGATCTGCTCGCAGGCCTGGCGCAAAAAGTGCTCGGCCAGCAGCAGGATATCCATGCCGCGCTCGCGCAACGGCGGCACCAGCAGGTTGAGGACGTTGAGGCGGTAATACAGATCCTCGCGGAAGGTGCCTTCGCGCACCATGCGCTCCAGGTCGCGGTGCGTCGCGCAGAGCACCCGCACATTGACCTGCACTTCACGTTCGCCGCCGATCCGCCGAAAGCAGCCGTCACTGAGAAACCGCAGCAGCTTGGCTTGCAGGTACGGGGACATCTCCCCCACTTCGTCGAGAAACACCGTGCCACGGTCTGCCAACTCCAGCAGCCCCGGCTTGCCGCCACGCTGGGCACCGGTAAAGGCCCCGGCGGCGTAACCGAACAGCTCGCTTTCGGCCAGGCTCTCGGGCAGCGCGGCACAGTTCAAGGCCAGGAACGACGCATCGCGGCGGGCACTCATGGCATGACAGGCATGAGCCACCAGCTCTTTGCCCGTGCCAGTTTCGCCCTGGATCAGCAACGGCGCATCCAGGCTCGCCACTTTGTGCAACCGGATCTTGAGCTCTTCCAGCACCGCCGACTTGCCCAGCAAGGCTTCCAGCCCTTCTGCCGGATCGCGCAACAAGGACGCCAACCGCTCGCCGATACGGCTCGGCGGGTACAGGGTCAGCAGACCGCCCACCAGAACATCCGCGCCGCCGCTGATGGGCGTGGCATCGAGCAGCAGGTCGCGCCCCTTGAAGCTGACTTCGCACATGGGCAGGCGAAAGCCTTTATCGATCAGGGTGCGGGCCAGGTCAGGGGCTGCGAACAGATTCGACAGCGGCTCACCGGTGGGGTCGCTGCCATAAAGATCCGTCAGCCCGGGGTTGGCCAGCAGCACGCAGCCATCGGGATCCACCGCCATCACCGGGTCGCTCATGGCGGCCAGCAGGGCCTCCAGCTGCAGGCGGCGGCGCTGCCCGGGGAGGATGTCCACCAGATCAACAGCCTGCACTCCTGTTACCCCCAGCAAAGCGTGGTGGAGTTCGTCCAGCACCTTTTGCGACAGGGTGGGGGCATCGATATAGACATTCGGCGGGCTCATCTCCACCGCGTCCAGGTTGAGATTGCGCGCGCCCAGCAGCATCAGGATTTCCTGGGTAATGCCGACGCGGTCTTTGAACGTAACGTGAATTCGCATGGCTATCGCTCCCTGACAACAAACAACGAGGGGCGGCACACCCTGTGCCGCCCCCCAGGCAGAATCAATGTCGTGAAGCGGCCATCAGTCGGTCTGGCAAGCCAGGTCCGCAGCCTCCTGCTTGTTGCGCAGCACCGAGCGATAGCCCAGGCCCAGCACCACGAACCACAGCGGCACCATGTACAGCGCCTGGCGAGTGTCATCTTCCAGGGCCAACAGGGTCAGGATAAACACGAAGAAGGTCAGGCATACCCAGACCATGACCTTGCCGCCGGGCATCTTGTACTTCGAGGCACGGTGCAGGTGATCGCGCTTTTTGCGATAGGCCAGGTAGGACAGCAGGATCATGGTCCACACGAACATGAACAAGGTAGCCGATACCGTGGTGATCAGGGTGAAGGCCTCCATCAGGTTGGGCACCACATAAATCACCAGCGCCCCGGCCAGCAGGCAGATACAGGAGAAGATCAGGCCATTGGACGGCACTGCACGGCGCGACAGGTTCTTGAACTTGCTTGGGGCATCGCCGTCCATTGCCAGGCCGAACAGCATGCGGCTGGTGGAAAACACGCCGCTGTTGGCCGAAGACGCCGCCGAGGTCAGCACCACGAAGTTGATGATGCCTGCGGCGGCGGGCAGACCGGCGAGCATGAACAGCTCCACGAACGGGCTCTTGTCCGCCACCACATCACGCCACGGGGTGACCGCCAGGATCGCAATCAATGCAAACACATAGAACATGATGATGCGCAGCGGAATCGAGTTGATCGCCCGTGGCAGGTTGCGCTCCGGGTTTTTGGTCTCAGCGGCGGTGGTGCCCACCAGCTCAATGCCCACGAACGCAAATACGGCAATCTGGAAACCGGCAAAGAAGCCCATCAGGCCGTGGGGGAACATGCCCCCGTCATTCCACAGGTTGGCCATGGAGGCCGAGTTGCCGGTGGGCGACTGGAACGCCGTGGTCACCATATACAGCCCGGTGCAGACCAACGCGCAGATGGCCACGATCTTGATCATGGCGAACCAGAATTCCAGCTCGCCGAACATCTTCACCGTGATCAGGTTCAGTGACAGCAGCAGCGCAACGCAGCCGATGGCCGGCAGCCAAAGCGGGATGTCGGGGAACCAGAAGTGGGTGTAGCCGGAGATGGCAATCACATCGGCGATACCGGTCACGATCCAGCAGAACCAGTAGGTCCAGCCAGTGAAGTAGCCGGCCATCGGGCCCAGCAGGTCTGCGGAAAAGTCGATGAAAGATTTGTACTTGAGGTTGGATAACAGCAGCTCGCCCATGGCGCGCATCACGAAAAACAACATGAAACCGATGATCATGTAGACGAAGATGATCGAAGGACCTGCGAGGCTGATGGTCTTGCCCGAGCCCATGAACAGACCGGTACCGATGGCACCGCCAATGGCAATCAGCTGGATATGACGGTTGGACAGGCTGCGTTGCAGTTCCGGTTCTGGGGTATCAGGTCGGTGATTTTGCATGAATCATCCTCTTTTATTGTTCTTGTACGGGGTCCCTGGACCCGATAAACATCATGTTTATCAGGAGCGGACCAAGGGACATGAGCACGTTCTGTGCCAGCCTCGTACAAGCGGTCAAGCGGGCCGTTTATGCGCCGTGGAGTCTGTGTTTGGGTGTAAAGGAATCACTCCACCAAATACCGTTTATGGATGATTCGCTGGAGCGCGGGTACTGTAAACCATGCTCCAACTGAAGTTGTAACGAAATCAGTCCATTGGAGCGTATTCGTACCGTTGCCGGCCTGAGGGGCTTTTTTTCGGGAGCGGGCTTGCTCGCGATGGCATGGCCTCGACCGACCTGCAAGACCGCGTTGCCTGTATCGCGATCAAGCCCGCTCCCACAGATGATGCGCCTCACGCGCTCCTTTTCAGCGGCATGCGCAATTCAACCCGCAAGCCATCGGGCTGGCTGTCGAAGCTCAGTTCACAGCGGCAACGCTCGACAATCGCCTGCACGATCGCCAGGCCCAGGCCGCAACCATTGCTGTTGCCATTACGCCAGAAGCGCTGGGTCATGTGCTGCAGGGTTTCGGCAGGGATGCCGGGGCCGTGGTCGCGCACCTGGTATTTGACCTGCGGGCCGTCAACGCTCACCGTCAACTCGACCTGGGTACCCGCCGGGGTGTGGCGCAAGGCGTTGTCCAGCAAGTTGCGCAGCGCAGCGATGGCCAGCACCGAAGGCACTTCAAGCGCCGTGTCCGGCAGCTCGGGCGGCAGGTGCAGGCGGATCCGCTCACCCTCGCCCGCCGCCGCATCATGAACCGCGAAATGCGCCACTTGCCCTGCCGAGCAATTGACCCCGTCATCAAACGACAGGCTACCCTCGACCCGCGCCAGCAGGAGCAATTGCTCCAGGGTGCGGTGCAGGCGGTCGGCGCCTGCTTCGGCATGGGCCAGCGACTGTTCACGGGCCTCACCCTCGGTCATGCGCGCCACTTGCAGGTGGGTCTTGATCGCGGTCAGCGGGCTACGCAGTTCGTGGGCGGCATCCCCGGTGAGGCGACGCTCGCGCTCGATGGTCCTGGCGATACGGGCAAACAACTGGTTCTGGGAATCGAGCAGCGGCTTCAGCTCACTGGGCAGCGGTGAAATGTTCAACGGCTGCAAGGAGTCGGCGTCGCGGCGCATCAGGGCATCACGCATTCGGCTGAGCGGCGCCAGCCCCTGGCCAATCCCCAGCCACAGCAGCAGCAGGCAGACGATCAGCGCCATGCCCACCGGCACCGAGGCCGCCAGCAGCACCGACAGGTTCAAGGCCTCGCGCTCGACCTGGCGGTCAGCCGTGGTGATGCGTACATCACCACGGTCCAGGGTGAAGGTGCGCCAGGTGGCGCCATCGATGACCTGATCATGAAAGCCCGCCGCCTGGGACTGCATCGGCTGGTCCGGGTTGTTGTGGCTGCGGGCCAGGATCTCGCCGCGCAAGGAGCTGACCTGGCAGGCCATGCCGCCAGGGATGGTCAGTTGCTCGGCACTGAAATGGGTGCCCTCACCTTTTACCGGCAATTGCGGCAACTGCTCCAGCAACCCGGCGACCATGCGTGCCGAAGCCACCAGGCGCTGGTCAAGGGAAAACATCATCTGCTGACGCAGGTCGCTGAGCATCCAGGCCGCCGCCAGGGCCCAGACCAGCACAAACGCCGAGCCGATGGTCAGGCTCAACCGCAGGCGCAGGCTCATCAAGCTTGGGGCTCTGCGCCATCGGCAGGGCCGAGGCGATAGCCCAGGCCGCGCACGGTTTCGACAATACCGTTGCCCAATTTGCGCCGCAGATGATGGATATGTACGTTCAGGGCGTTGCTCTCCAGTTCATCACCAAAGCCGTAGATGCTGTCCTTGAGCTGATCGCTGGACAGTACCCGCCCGCGGTTATGCAGCAAGGCTTGCAGCAGCGCCTGTTCACGGCGGGACAAGTCTACCGGCTGGCCCGCCAGCAAGGTCACGCGGCTGCTGGGGTCGTAGCTCAGGGGGCCATGCTCGATCAGGTTGACACTGCGGCCTGCGACACGGCGCAGCAGGGTGTGCAGGCGGGCAGCCAGCTCGCGCAGGTCAAATGGCTTGAGCAGGTAGTCGTCGGCCCCGGCCTGCAAGCCGTCCACGCGGTCGGTGACCGAGTCACGGGCGGTCAGGATCAGCACCGGCAACTCAAGGCCCTGCTGACGCAACTGTTGCAGCAGCTTGAGACCATCTTCGTCGGGCAGGCCCAGGTCGAGCACCATCACATCGAACTCGGCGGCCTTGAGCATGGCCCGTGCCGCGCCGGCACTGGCCACATGTTCCACCGTCAGGCCCTGGGCCGTCAGCCCGGCCTTGATGCCGCTGGCAATCAGTTCGTCGTCTTCGCAAACCAGTACATGCATGCTGATACCCGCGTAAATGAGCCGATTAAAAGGTCGTGGGATTAAGGGCGGATTATGCCGTGGAGCCAGACATCATGCCTCCTGACTACGCCACCCGGCGTTATATATGTAGTGCACAGCATCTCAGATGCAGCCCTACCCTGAACGCCTGTCCATCCACACTTAAAAGGTACTTGTATGCAGGTATTCACTGATGAATTTTCCTGGCTCCTCGAAGGGCTACCCACCTACACCCTGCTACATGAAAAAGGCATGCGCCTTTATAACCTCGGAGCTTTGAAGCATGCCGAACAGTTTTTACAGTTGCCTGCAACAACAGGTAATGCCGACGCTCAGTTTGCGCTGGCCGATATCATTGAACACACCCCTTCTGAAAACTCGAACCAAATCACTACGCTCAAACAGCAGATTGAGAGAATCTTGCAAATTGATCGTCCGGGGGAGTTTTACTCGCAACTGGTTGCACGGGCTACACAGCTGATCGAAACGCTGGAGGACAACCAAAAGGCCCGGTACTTGCCTCTTTATGAAGCATCTGCCGAGCAAGGAAATATAGACGCGATGCTGCGCCTGAGAGGTAATGCCTGGGAAGCAAGAGCACACAGGCAACTCGAAAGCGGCGTCCGCAACCACGACCCCGAGGCAATCTTGAACATGTATGCGCTAACCAGAGATCTGGCCTGGCTAAAACATGCTGCTGCAACCGGGCATGCCATTGCTCAATATCTGTTGGCCACTCTCTACGATAAAGACCCGGCACTGGTGACGGACGGAGCAGATCCGCTAGACACCGTATACGAATTGATCGCCAGCTCGGCCAATGGCGGATACCCGCCTGCCATGTATTGGTACGCGAACCACATTGAAAACCGCAATAATTATCCGTTTATTCAACAATGGCGAATCAGGGAGGCCCAGGCAGGCAGCATCAATGCGGTTCAACAGTATGGTCTGGCATTGAGCGGCATGAACAGCGATGACTCCCATAACGACACCCTCAGCGGATTCGAGGCCGACTATGTAAAGGGGTATGCCCTTTTATGGCTGGTTAACCAGATCAAGGGTCGAGGCCACAACCCCTACAATATCCCGAACAAACTTGCACACCTCGAATCCGAGTTGAGCACTGAGCAGATTGCTGCTGCCAAAAGAGCTGCCCATGAGTGGCGCCAACAATACCCGCTGCTATCCGAGTTTCGCTTGCGCACCTGTTTACGCTGACCCTGCAATAACCTCGGCCGACCAAGCATTAACACTCGGTTAATCGACACCCCCCAAGGTGGGCTCTATTCGTAAACACCAAGGTCTGGCGCATGTCTCGTTTGTTTATCTTTTTCTTGTTGATGTTCACGGGTTTTAGCCAGGCATACGCCAGTGAAGACCCGTTTGCACAACAAGCTGACTTTTTGCCGGTAGGCAAGGCGTTTGTATTCAGCAGCGAGCACCTGCCCTCCGGCGAGACCCGCCTGCAGTGGAAGATTGCCGACAGCTACTATCTGTATAAAAAACGTTTCAGATTTGACGGGCTCGACGCCGCGCACACGCCTGTATTGCCACAAGGGCTGGAGCACAGTGATGAGTTTTTTGGCGCCACCCAGGTTTATCGTGACAGCGTTGCAATCGTGATCCCGGCGGGAGCCAGCGGTCAGGTCAAGGTCAGTTGGCAAGGCTGCGCCGATGCCGGCCTGTGCTACCCGCCACAAAGCCAGGCTGTCGACTTGGGTGGCACCCAGGCAGCTAGCGTGGAGGGTCAGGCCCAGGACCAGTCACTGGCGACCACATTGCAACAGCGCTCATTGGGCTGGAGCCTGCTGCTGTTCTTCGGCCTGGGCCTGTTGCTGGCCTTTACACCGTGCTCGCTGCCCATGCTGCCGATTCTGGCCGGGCTGGTAGTGGGCAGTGGCGCCACACCCGGGCGCGGTTTTGCCGTGGCCGGCAGTTATGTGATCAGCATGGCACTGGTCTATGCCGGGCTGGGTGTACTGGCAGCGCTGCTGGGCGCCAATTTGCAGGCCCTGCTGCAACAACCCTGGCTGCTGGGCAGTTTCGCCGCGCTGTTCGTGATACTGGCGCTGCCGATGTTCGGCTTTTTCGAGCTGCAATTGCCCGCCGCCCTGCGCGACCGCCTGGAAACTGCCGGGCGCGGCCGCAAAGGCGGCAGCCTGTTGGGTGCAGGTATTTTGGGGGCCCTCTCGGGCTTGCTGGTAGGCCCCTGCATGACCGCGCCGCTGGCGGGTGCCCTGCTGTATATCGCGCAAAGCGGCAATGCGGTTGAAGGCGGCTTGGTGCTGTTTGTAATGGGCCTGGGCATCGGCGTACCGCTGTTGTTGCTGGTGACCGTGGGCAGCCGTTTCCTGCCCAAGCCAGGTGCGTGGATGAACCTGATGAAGGGCCTGTTCGGTTTCCTGTTCCTGGGCACCGCGTTGTTGCTGGTGCGTCCGGTGCTCGCCGAGTCGTTGTGGCTGGGCCTGTGGGGCGTGCTGCTGATCGTGCTGGCCTGCAGCCTGTGGCAGCAGGCGCAGGTATTCCTGCGCGCCAGACCTCTGTTCAGCCCGCTCAGCCTGCTGGCAGGATTGTGGGGCAGCCTGCTGCTGGTGGGCGCCGCGGGGGGCGGCACCGAACTGTGGCAACCGCTGCAGGTGTATACCGCCAAAACCGTGGCAGGCGCTTCGGCCAATACCGCCCATTACACCTTTATCACCATCAAGGACCCGGCCAGCCTGGACCGCGAGTTGGCAAGCGCCAAGGCCGAAGGCCAATGGGTAATGCTCGATTACTACGCCGACTGGTGCGTGTCGTGCAAGGTCATGGAAAAACAGGTATTTGCCAAACCCCAGGTGATGGATGCCCTGCAAGGCGTGCGCCTGTTGCGTCTTGACGTAACCGCCGATAATGTCGCCAGCCGCGAGCTGCTCAGCCGCTATCAAGTACCCGGCCCGCCCAGTTTTATCTGGATCGGCCCCAATGGCGTTGAGCGTCGCGGGCAACGCATCACTGGCGAAGTCAACGCCCAGACCTTTTTGAATAACTGGAACGCCACTCGGGAACTCCTCTAAATGCTCACCCTGACCATCGGTTCGTTTGCGCTGGCCATCAATCACTTGCTGCTGATCCTGGCCCTTGCCCTGGCGACACTGGTGGGCTGGCGGGTGGCCAAGCGCGGTGGTGAAAACCCGGAGTCAGTGCTGTTCAGCCTGTTTTTACTGGGTTTGCTGAGCGCACGCATCGGCTTTGTGCTCAGCTACTGGCGCTACTTCAAGGACGACCCGCTGCAAATTCTCGACCTGCGCGATGGCGGTTTTTTACTGTGGCCAGGGCTGTTGGCAGTGCTGGTCGGCGCGCTCATCTGGGGCTGGCGCCGCGCCGGGTTGCGCCGCCCCCTGGGCTGGGGGCTGGCCAGCGGCCTGGCGTTCTGGCTGCTGGCCAGCCTTTCAAGCAACCTCTACGAAAAAGGCACGCGCCTGCCAGAACTGGTGTTGCGCAATGCCAATGGCGAGTCGGTGCAGTTGAGCAGCTATCAGGGCGGCCCGCTGGTGATCAACCTGTGGGCCACCTGGTGCCCGCCATGCCGCCGGGAAATGCCGGTGCTGCAAAACGCCCAGCACGAGCATCAGAACGTGACGTTCCTGTTCGTCAATCAGGGTGAAAGCATGCAGAGTGTCAGCACCTTCCTTGAAACCCAGGGCTTGAACCTGAGCAACGTGCTGTTCGACAGCGGCGGTCAACTGGCACAAAAGGTCGGCTCCATGGCCCTGCCGACTACGCTGTTCTATAGCGCGGATGGCCGGCTGCTGGGCAGCCATTTGGGCGAGCTGTCAAAAGCCAGCCTGGCCCGGGCGATGGAGCCTTTCAACCTGAACACTTCAATGTCGGCCCAACAGGCCGACCCTGCCAGGAATCAGCACACATGTTTAACCGCAAATTGCTAACCCTGAGCATGGCTACCCTGCTGGGTGCCGCGCTCCTGCAATCGCCTGCGCTGCAAGCCGAAGAGCTGCCGCCGGCAATCAAGAAGATTGAAGCCAAGGGCGCCAAGATCATCGGCAGTTTCGATGCCCCCGGCGGCTTGCGTGGTTACGCCGCCCAGTACCAGAACCGTGGCATGGCGCTGTACCTGACCCCCGACGGCAACGTACTGGTGGGCAACCTGTATGACGCCGACGGCAAGGACTTGAGCCTGGCCCCCCTGCAAAAACTGGTGTACGAGCCAATGGCCAAGCAGGTGTGGGCCGAGATGGAAAAGAGCAACTGGATTGCTGACGGCAAGGCCGATGCGCCGCGCATCGTGTACCTGTTCAGTGACCCGAACTGCCCGTACTGCAACATGTTCTGGGAGCAGGCCCGCCCCTGGGTCGACTCGGGCAAGGTGCAACTGCGCCATATCATGGTAGGCATCATCCGCGAAGACAGCCCGGCCAAATCCGCGGCTCTACTGGCCGCCAAAGACCCGCAGCAAGCCCTTCACGAACACGAGAAAGCCGGCAAGGCCAGCACCCTCAAGCCCCTGGCGAAAATCCCGGCTGACGTACAGGCCAAGCTCGATGCCAACGCGCAGTTGATGGAGGAACTGGATGTGGCGGCCACCCCGGCCATTTTCTATCTCGACGAAAAAGGCAACCTGCAACAGCAGCAAGGCGCGCCGTCGCCGGACAAGCTGGTGCAGATCCTCGGGCCCAAGTAAAACCCGCAGGCTGCGATCGCCGGGGCACGGGATCGCAGCCTCGCCAGCGCCGGCGTGAGCCAGGTCTCAGTTCGCCCTTTTAAGGTGCGATTAATTCTGTTTCTCAATTGACAATCATTATCATTAAGCCTAGCTTGTGAACAGCTGTGTAGGACGCCTCCCACGAAGAGGTCCTCACTCACTCATTCGCAGCAGGTGATCTCCATGACGGAACCCATGTCCACAGGCAAGTGCGACTCACCCCTACTTCAAGCCTTTGTCGATAACCGGCTGGTGCTGGTCAAAATTGCAGCCCGCATCACCGGCTGCCGCTACAGGGCTGAAGATGTGGTGCAGGATGCCTTCTTCCGTTTGCAGTCCGCACCGCAGATCACCTCGTCCTTCAAGGCCCAGCTCAGCTACCTGTTCCAGATCGTGCGTAACCTGGCGATCGACCACTACCGCAAGCAGGCGCTGGAGCAAAAATACTCGGGCACCGAAGAAGAAGGCCTCAATGTGGTGATCCACGGCGCTTCGCCGGAAGCCTCGCTGATCAATTTCTCGACCCTGGAACATATCGCAGTGGCGCTCACCGAATTGCCGAGCCGCACCCGCTATGCCTTCGAGATGTATCGCCTGCACGGCGTGCAGCAAAAGGACATCGCCAAGGAACTGGGCGTGTCGCCGACCCTGGTCAACTTCATGATTCGCGATGCCTTGATCCATTGCCGCGAAGTGTCGGGCACTCACGCCGATACCTACGCGCGGCGTTGATACTGCTGCGCCAACAAAGGCTGACATAACCTGTAGCCGCTGCCGAAGGCTGCGATCGGCGGCGAAGCCGGCGCAAAATCCCCTCCCTACATCCCCACCACGGCAATCTTGTAAGGTGCAAAAATAGCTTGCAGCTGGCCGTTGTCACGCAGCTTTTGCATCATCTGGGCAAAATTGCGGCTCTGGATTGGTGCTTCTGGCCGCAGCAAGGCGTAATGACGATAGGTCTGGTCGACCCGTTCGGACACCATCACCCGCGAACGGGTCTCAGGGTCGCTGCGCAACATCTCGATCAGGTTGGAGCGGGTCATCAAGGCAATATCCGCACGACCGCGCAACACCATCAACAGATTGCTTTCGTGGGAATAGGTCAGGGTTGCCGCAAACGTTTCGGCAAGGTACTTGGGTGCCGGGTTGAACCCGGCAAAGGCGTAGTGATAGCCGCTGAACAGCGCAAGGCGCTTGCCGCTCAAATCATCAAAATAGCTTTGCTGACGATCAGGCTGCTGGCGGGCAACAAACACTTCAGCGTCTTCCAGCCCCATATCAACGGCAACGTAAGAGAACGCCTGCCAGCCCCAGGCCGGGTTCTCGAACATCAGCATGTCCACCCGCCCCCGCTCGAAATCGCGCACACGTCGCGGCACAGAACTGGGTACCAGGACAAATCGGTAGTCGTCCTGCAACTGGTTGAGGGCATCGAGCAGTTGCGACAGCAAGCCGGTGTCGACGCCGCGTTCGGGGCGTACGGTATACGGCGGAAAATGCGCAGCACCCACCCGTACTTCCTGGGCGCACCACACCGGTGTCAGCCAGACCATACCGAGGGTCAGCAACAGGCTGTGGGCCAACTGTAGCGGCGAACACTTCAAAACCATACGCACCTGACGCCGCCCCGGGCTGGAACTTATTGATCGACACGCGACCTGAGATCGGGCACGCACATCATTAAAGCGCATATAGACTAGCAAGCAAGCCCCCTGCCGGCCCACTACAAAATAAGCGCCTGGCCCCGGGTTTTAGCTACGCTCCCACTTCACGCCGATGCTGTTAAAGGAAGCTGCACATGCCTCACTGGCTGGTAATTGACCTGGAAGCCACTACCGATGATGGCGGCTGGCCCCTGGAGGAAATGGAAGTGATTGAAATCGGCGCCAGCGTGGTCACCCGCGCGGGGCGTGAGGTGGATCATTTCCAGCGTTTCATTCGCCCGCAACGGCGCCCCCTGTTGACGCCTTTTTGCCGCCAACTGACCCGCATCACCCAGGCCAATATTGATGCGGGGGCACCGATGACGCAGGTGTGGGAACAGTTCGAACGCTGGTTGGGCCAGCACCTGCCCAAACTGGAAGGCTGGGCCAGCTGGGGCGAATACGACCGCAAACAGCTGGAGCAGGAATGGCGCCAACAGCAACTGCACAGCGCCCTGCAGCAATTGCCGCACATGAACCTCAAGCAGCAATTTGCCAGGGCCCGCCAGTTAAAGCAGCCGCTGGGCCTTAACAGCGCCCTGCAACTGGCCGGGATGCAGTTCAGTGGCCAGCAGCACCGGGCGCTGGAAGACGCGCGTAATACCGCGCGTTTATTGCCGCTGGTGCTCAAGGGCTAGGGCCACAAAAGGGCGTGACGGGATAAAACCGCTTCTGCATACTGGCCAGCCCTTTTTAGCCCATTCCGAGGAATCGCCATGTTTAAAGTCAACGAATACTTCGACGGCACCGTCAAGTCGATTGCCTTCGCCCAAACCGAAGGCAAGGCCACTATTGGCGTCATGGCTGCGGGCGAATACGAGTTCGGTACTGCCGAACGTGAAATCATGCATGTGGTCTCCGGCGAGCTGAGCGTCAAGCTGCCGGGCAGTAGCGAGTATGAAACCTTCAAGACCGGCAGCCAGTTCAATGTGCCGGCCAACAGCAAGTTCCAGCTCAAGGTCGCAGTGGATACCGCTTACCTGTGTGAGTACCGCTAAGGCCAAACCCCTGTGGGAGCGGGCTTGCTCGCGATGGCAGCACCGCGATTTCACTGATAGACCGCATTGCCTGCATCGCAGGCAAGCCAACTCCCACACTAGACCGTCGCATTGAACTGCAACGCCGCCAGCCGCGCATACAGCGGGTTGCTGGCGATCAATTGGGCGTGGGTGCCGATGGCAACCAGTTTGCCCTGGTCCATCACCGCGATACGGTCAGCATTCTGCACAGTGGCCAGACGATGGGCGATCACCAGCGTTGTACGCCCCCGCATCAGGCTGGGCAAAGCCTGCTGGATTAAATGCTCGCTCTGGGCATCAAGCGCACTGGTAGCCTCGTCCAGCAACAGGATCGGCGCATCCACCAGCAACGCCCGGGCAATTGCCAGACGCTGGCGTTGCCCTCCCGACAACCCCAGGCCGCCATCTCCCAAATGGGTTTTATAACCCTCGGGCATTTGCAGGATAAAGTCGTGGGCATGGGCAATGCGGGCCGCCGCCTGGACTTGCTCGTCACTGGCCCCGGCATTGCCGTAGCGAATGTTGTCTTCAATGCTGCCAAAAAATAGCGCCGGGGTTTGCGACACCAGGGCAAAGCAGCGACGCAAGTCCTGCGGGTCAAGCTGGGTGATCGGTTGGCCTTCCAGCAGAATCCGGCCTTGCTGGGGGTCGTAAAAGCGCAGCAACAAGTCAAACAATGTCGACTTGCCTGCCCCCGAAGGCCCGACCAGCGCCAGGGTTTCTCCCGCATTGACCGTCAGGCTCAAGCCGTCAATGGCATGGCTTTCTGGCCGTGAGGGGTAGGAAAAACGCAGGTTTTCCAGCTGAAGATGACCTTCCACCCGCGCGGGCAACACGCGCAAATCCGTGCTCGGTGCCAGGATCAGGCTTTTTGCCTGCAGCAGTTCGGCGATCCGCTCAGCCGCCCCCGCCGCCTGTTGCAGCTCGCCAATCACCTCGCTCAAGGTGCCGAACGCACTGCCAACCACCAGGCTGTAAAACACAAAGGCGGCCAGCTCGCCGCCGGTGATGCGCCCGGCGATCACGTCCATGCCGCCCACCCACAGCATCACTCCCACAGCCCCCAGTACCAGCAGGATCACCAGGGTAATCAGCCAGGCCCGTTGCAGGATACGTTTGCGGGCAGTGGCAAACGCATGCTCGACGGTGCTGGCAAAGCGCTGCTGGTCTTGCTGTTGATGGTTGTAGGCCTGCACCGTCTTGATCTGGCTCAGGGCCTCGGCCACATAACTGCCGACATCGGCGATCCGGTCCTGGCTCTGGCGCGACAGGCTGCGCACCCGACGGCCAAAAAACAGAATCGGGACCAGTACCAGCGGCAAAGCGACCACCACGATACTGGTGAGCTTGGGGTTGGTGACAAACAACAGGATCACGCCGCCGATCACCATCAGGCTGTTGCGCAGGAACAACGACAGTGAAGAACCGATCACCGATTGCAGCAGAGTGGTGTCGGTCGTCAGGCGGGACTGGATTTCCGAGCTGCGGTTGTTCTCGTAGAACCCCGGGTGCAAGCCGATCAGGTGATTGAACACCTGGCGCCGGATATCGGCGACCACCCGCTCGCCGATCCACGACACCAGATAAAAGCGCACAAAGGTACCCACAGACAAACCCAGCACCAGTACCAGGAAAAATCCGATGCTCTGGTTGAGCAGGTGCGGCGACTGGGTCATAAACCCCTTGTCGACCAGCAGCCGGATACCCTGCCCCATCGACAAGGTGATGCCTGCCGTGACAATCAGAGCCAATAGCGCACCAAAGGCTTGCCAGCGATAGGGCGCAATAAAATGGGTGGCCAGACGAATGGCGCGGCGGTGACGGGAAGACAGCATCGGCAGGTATCCAGAGAGTGGACAAGCGTAAAAAGCCTGCACAGCCTACAACGAAGTTCGCCCCGGGCCGGTAAACCTTTCTCACTCGTTTTGAATATGACCCGCAACCACAAAGCCTAGACGGTAATGTTCTAAAGTCGGGCTGGAAGTTTCAGGATATTTCTGTTGGACTGGGGTGGTCGCCAAGTTTGTCACAGCTTGGTCATTAAACGGATCTACAGTAGCGCTACACCCTGATGAGGAGACAGGCCATGGATTTGCAACAGAACGCTCAAGCCGTACCGGTTATTCGCACCCAGCCACAGCAATCTCTGGGGTGCGCGTTTATCGACGAAAATGGTCAGGAAGTGCTGATCACTGAAGCGATGATCCAGGACGCCTGCCACGAGCTGGAGCAACGTCTGGTCAAGCCTTCACGCAAAGACTGATCCCAAGATCACACAGCATTCGTTTCACTGACCGGCCTGGTTACCCAAGGCCGGTTTTTTTATGCCCGCAGGCTCAGACCGGCACTGCGCCCAAGGCCTTTACCAGTTGCTTCAAGGCTACTGACTCGCCCTCGATATGCACCTGCAAGCCTTCGATTTCACGGCGAATCGGGTAGTGCTTGCGCAAGCCGTCGAAGGCCAGCTTCTGCTCTTGCACGGTACCGATCAGGCTGCGACGAAAATCGGCATCGTCACGGCGCGGGTCATACACGCCACGGCACAGCATCGCCAAGGCCCAGGCCGGGTCGCTGCTGGCGCTCAGTTCGACCTTGGCCAGCCAGGGTGCAGGCAACAGGTCGGCCAATTTGACCTCTGGGCTATGGCCCAGGAAATCACACAACGCCTGATAAATCTGCGCCGTGCCGCGCTGTTTGCCGTCCAGGCTGTAGCCGGCAATATGCGGGGTCGCCAGCACACACAAGTCCGCCAGTTCGACGTCCACTTGCGGCTCGCCTTCCCACACGTCCAGCACCGCTTGCAGGTCATCGCGGCGGGTTAGTACTTCACGCAGCGCGGCATTGTCCACCACCGGCCCACGACTAGCGTTGATCAGCCAGGTGCCGGGTTTCAACTGCTCCAGGCGCTGCTGATCGAGCAAGTGCCAGGTCGGGTAATCGCCGCCCTTGTCCAGGGGCGTATGCAGGCTGAGCACATCGCACTGCTCGATAATCTGTTCAAGGCTGACGTAGTCACCGCCTTCAGCGGCCTGGCGCACCGGGTCGCACACCAGCACATTGAAGCCCAATGCACGCAGGACGTTAACCAGCCGCCCGCCCACTTCGCCGGCGCCAACCACGCCATAGGTACGCTGGGTCAAGTCGGCGCCTTCGATTTCAGCCAGGGTCAGCAGGCTACCCAGCACATAGTCCACTACCCCACGCGCATTGCAGCCAGGGGCGCTGGACCACTGGATACCGGCTTGCTGAAAGTAGTCCAGCGCCAGGTGATCGGTGCCGATGGTACAAGTGCCGACAAACCGCACTGCGCTGCCTTCGAGCAGCTCGCGGTCCACTTTGGTCACCGAGCGCACCAGCAAAACATCGGCATCGTGGACGTCGGCGCGGTTGATCTGGCGCCCCGGCAGGCGGCGTATTTCACCGAAGTCAGCAAAAAATTCTTCAATCAGCGGAATATTTTCGTCAGCAACAATCAACATGGCAGGCTCCTTTCGCGGAGTGGCAGTGTAGGCGTTGTTACGCGCAATGGGCCAGCCGGGTGTGCAGGTACTTGCCGGCACGTTTACAAAGCGCCTACAACTCGGTGTTAACTGACCGTTTGGTCAGGCGTACAATCCCCGGCTTTGCGCGTTTAACCCTGTGGATGCAAGCCTGTGAACTCTGTGACCCAACCCTCCTCCTCCATTGCTGTCAGCCGCCCGGCCCGGGTGCGCACCGAAGTGCGCGCGCTGCTGGCGCTGGCGCTCCCCATCATCATTTCGCAAATCGCCACCACGGCCATGGGCTTTGTCGATGCGGTGATGGCCGGGCGCGTCGGCCCGCGGGACCTGGCCGCCGTGGCACTGGGCAACTCGATCTGGGTGCCAGTGTTTTTGCTGATGTCGGGTATTTTGCTGGCGACCACCCCCAAGGTCGCCCAGCGTTTTGGCGCCAATACCCACGGCGAAATCGGCCCGATCGTACGCCAGGCCTTGTGGCTGGCCCTGATCACCGGCTTGTGTGCGGCGCTGATCCTGATTGGCGCAGAACCGCTGTTGCACCTGATGAAGGTCGATCCGGAGCTGATTGCACCCAGCATGGGGTACCTGCACGGGATCGCCAGCGGCATGCCTGCCGTGGGCCTGTATTGCGTGTTGCGCAATTTCAGTGATGGCCTGGGCAAAACCCGGCCAAGCATGATCCTGGGGCTCAGCGCCCTGGCCCTGAATATCCCGATCAACTACATCTTTATCTATGGCCACTTTGGCGTTCCGGCAATGGGTGGCGTGGGCTGCGGCTGGGCCACGGCCATTGTGATGTGGTTTATGGCGCTTGGCATGGTGGCCTGGACTTATAGAGGCGCCATCTACCAATCGAGCAAGGTCTACAGCCATTTTGAATGGCCAAACTGGTCGATCCTCAAGCGCTTGCTCAGCGTGGGCTTGCCGATCGGCATCGCGGTCTTTGCCGAGTCGAGCATATTTGCGGTGATTGCGCTGTTGATTGGCAGCCTGGGTGCCACGGTGGTGGCGGGCCATCAAATCGCCCTGAACTTCAGCTCGCTGGTATTCATGATTCCGTACTCATTGGGCATGGCGATTACCGTACGCGTGGGCCAGGCCCTGGGCCGTGAACAGCCGCGCGAAGCACGCTTTGTGGCGGGCGTGGGCATGGGCACCGCACTGGTGTGGGCGGCGATTTCTGCCAGTCTGATCCTGCTGTTGCGCCAACAGATTGCCACCGTCTATACCGCCGACCCGCTGGTGATCGAGGTGGCGACCATGCTGCTGATGTTTGCCGCGCTGTATCAGTTCTCGGACGTGATCCAGGTGACTGCGGCCGGTGCCCTGCGCGGTTATCAGGACACGCGGGTAACGATGATCCTGACCTTGTTTGCTTATTGGGGGATTGGCTTGCCGGTGGGCTATGCACTGGGGCTGACCGACTGGTTCGGCCCGGCCAATGGCCCGAGCGGGCTGTGGCAGGGTTTGATCGTGGGCCTGACCTGCGCTGCGCTGATGCTGGGCGTGCGGTTGGCGCGCAGTGCGAAAAGGCATATCCGCCGTAGTAAATAAATGATTGTGGGAACGGCGCAATTCCTGTGGAAGCCTGTCTTGACCGCGATGGCTTCAATGCGGTTTGCCTGACAGACCGTGGCGCCTGCATCGCGAGCAAGCCCGCTCCCACAAGTGCGGTGCAATGTCTGTGGGAGCCGGGCTTGCCCGCGATGGCTTCCATGCGGTTTGCCTGACAGACCGTGGCGCCTGCATCGCGAGCAAGCCCGCTCCCACAAGTGCGGTGCAATGTCTGTGGGAGCCTGTCAATCCTGCTTCTTGCGAATCCAGTACAGGTACTTGCCCGCCTCTTCCTGCTGCCCCACCAGCTCATGGTCCAGAAACACGCAGAACTTGGGGATGTCGCGGCGGGTCGAAGGATCCGTCGCAATGACTTTCAACAAGCCGCCCGGTGCCAGGTCGCGGATGTATTGGTGCAACATCATCACCGGCTCTGGGCAGTTCAGCCCGGTAGCGTCCAGGGTGCCGTCAACCGGCAGGTCGGTAAAACTCATCTGTTACTCCCCGATCAGCGAGATTTAGGTTTTTTAACGTCGATTCGACGCAAATGGCAGGTTACTTCTTCACGGTCGTGGTACAGCTGCTTGCAGCCGATTTCAACCTGGATGCCCCGGGCCTTGAAGCCGTCGGCAATGCGGTCGAGCAGGCGGCGCACTTCGGCGTAGCGCTGTTTCATCGGCAGTTTCAGGTTGACCACCGCTTCGCGGCAATGGCCTTCGCCGATCCACTCTTCAAGCATCGCCGCATTACGCGCCGGTTTCTCGACGATGTCGCAGACCATCCAGTCCACCGGCTGCTTGGGCTTGAAGGTAAAGCCATCGGCCATCAAGTGCTGCACCAGGCCGGTGTCCATCAGGCTCTCGGCCATCGGGCCATTGTCGATGGCGGTCACGATCATGCCGCGGTTAACCAGTTGCCAAGTCCAGCCACCCGGCGCAGCGCCCAGGTCAACGCCGGTCATATCGCTGTGCAGGCGTTCGTCCCACTGATCGCGGGGAATAAAGTGGTGCCAGGCTTCTTCCAGCTTAAGGGTCGAACGGCTCGGCGCTTCGCGGGGGAACTTCAGGCGCGGGATGCCCATCGGCCACATGGCCGAGTTGTTGGCCGCAGCCAAGCCAAGAAACACTTCGCGGCCACTTTTAAAGGTCAGCAACAGGCGCGGCTTGCTGGCGTCCTCTTCTTCCGTCAGCTTGCCGGCCTTGATCAAGGCCTTGCGCAGGTGGCCGTCGAACTTTTTACAGAAGTTGGACAGTTCCTTGCCGTCGTTGGTGTCGACCAACTCCAGCCACAGGCTGCCACACACCGGGAAGTCGGCCATGTGCTCGAGAATGACGCTGATCCGGTCGGTTTCCGGCAGGTCGACAAAGCCGCCACGGGCCCATTGGCGCGGGAAGATCAGCTCGGCGAAACGCAGATTGTTCATCAGGCGTTCGGCGCCGCCCTCTTCAGTGCACACAAACTCGGCACAGGCAGTGCCCGGTTTGGCCTTGGCGTAGCCAGACACATTAAGGCGGGCGGCATGCTCGGCAATTTCCGAGCAAACTTCGCCTTCAAACCCGGGCCGGCAGTGCATAAAAACGGTGTTCATTGAATTACTCCTGGGCAGCGGGCAGGAATTGGCCGGCTGCGCATCCTTGATTTGGCGCAAGGACTGTCACGAAAAGGTCGGCATGATAGCCGAGTTCGGAACCTTGAACCCGCATAGACAGTCCAGTTATTAGCCACAGCCCCTAATCAGAGCTAGGTTAGAAGCTCTGCTTGTGCCACGTGATCCGTCTAAAGGAGTCATTTCATGTCCTCCCTCGATAGCCTGAACACCCTCGCCACACTGAAAGTCGACGATAAGACTTATCACTATTACAGCCTTGCGCTCGCCGCCAACTCTCTGGGCGATTTGAGCCAGTTACCCATGTCGCTCAAAGTGCTGCTGGAAAACCTGCTGCGCTGGGAAGACGGCAAGACCGTCACCGAACCCGATCTCAAGGCGCTGGCCGCCTGGCTGAAGGCGCGGCGCAGCGACCGGGAAATCCAGTACCGCCCTGCCCGGGTACTGATGCAGGATTTTACCGGTGTGCCGGCAGTGGTGGACCTGGCCGCCATGCGCGCCGCCATGGCCAAGGCCGGCGGCGACCCGCAACGTATCAACCCGCTGTCCCCCGTGGATCTGGTGATTGACCACTCGGTGATGGTCGATCGGTTTGCCAGCGCCAGCGCCTTTGAGCAAAACGTCGATATCGAGATGGAGCGCAACGGCGAGCGCTATGCGTTTCTGCGCTGGGGGCAAAATGCCTTCGATAATTTCAGCGTGGTCCCGCCGGGCACCGGGATTTGCCACCAGGTAAACCTCGAATACCTGGGCCGTACCGTGTGGACCAAGGACGAAGATGGTCGTACTTACGCGTTCCCCGACACTCTGGTCGGCACCGACTCCCACACCACCATGATCAATGGCCTCGGTGTGCTGGGCTGGGGCGTGGGCGGGATTGAAGCGGAAGCGGCAATGCTCGGCCAGCCGGTATCGATGCTGATCCCGGAAGTGGTGGGTTTCAAGCTCAGCGGCAAGCTCAAGGAAGGCATCACCGCCACAGACCTGGTGCTCACGGTCACGCAAATGCTGCGCAGCAAGGGGGTGGTCGGCAAATTCGTTGAATTTTATGGTGATGGCCTCGCGGACCTGCCCTTGGCCGACCGCGCCACCATTGCCAATATGGCCCCTGAATACGGTGCCACCTGCGGGTTTTTCCCGGTGGATGAAATCACCCTGGATTATCTGCGCCTCTCAGGTCGTCCTGAAGCCACGGTCAAGCTGGTGGAGGCTTACTGCAAGGCCCAGGGGCTGTGGCGGGTCACTGGCCAGGAGCCGATTTTCAGCGAAACCCTGGCCCTGGACATGGGCACCGTAGAAGCCAGCCTGGCCGGGCCAAAACGCCCGCAAGACCGGGTTGCGCTGCCCAATGTCGGGCAAGCATTCGACGACTTTCTCAGCCTGCAATTCAAACCGGCCACGAAAAAAGAAGAAGGCCGCCTTGAAAGTGAAGGCGGTGGCGGTGTAGCCGTAGGCAATGCGGATCTGATCGGCGAAGCGGACTACAGCTATGAAGGCCAAACTTACCGCCTGAAAAATGGTGCGGTGGTGATTGCTGCCATCACCTCTTGCACCAACACCTCCAACCCCAGCGTGATGATGGCCGCAGGCCTGGTGGCGAAAAAAGCCGTGGAAAAAGGCCTGACCCGCCAACCGTGGGTCAAGACCTCCCTGGCGCCCGGCTCCAAGGTGGTCACCGATTACTACAAGGCCGCTGGCCTGACCCCGTACCTCGACCAGCTGGGCTTTGCCCTGGTTGGCTATGGCTGCACTACCTGTATCGGCAACTCCGGGCCACTGTCCGAGCCGATTGAAAAAGCCATTACCCAGTCCGACCTTACCGTAGCCTCGGTCCTGTCCGGTAACCGCAACTTTGAAGGGCGGGTTCACCCGCTGGTGAAAACCAACTGGCTGGCCTCGCCGCCACTGGTTGTCGCTTATGCCCTTGCAGGCACTGTACGAATAGATATCAGCCGTGACCCGCTGGGCACCGGCAAGGACGGCAAACCGGTGTACCTGCGCGATATCTGGCCTAGCCAGAAAGAAATCGCCGATGCCGTGGCCCAAGTGACTACCGGCATGTTCCACAAGGAATACGCCGAAGTCTTTGCTGGCGACGCACAATGGCAAGCCATCGAAGTACCGCAGGCCGCGACGTATGTCTGGCAAGAGGATTCGACCTACATCCAGCATCCACCCTTCTTCGACCAGATCAGCGGGCCGTTACCGGTAATTGCTGACGTCAAGGGCGCGAATATTCTGGCACTGCTCGGCGACTCGGTAACTACCGACCACATTTCCCCTGCCGGCAATATCAAGGCAGACAGCCCCGCCGGGCGCTACCTGCGGGAAAAAGGCGTAGAACCACGGGACTTCAACTCCTACGGTTCGCGGCGTGGCAACCATGAAGTGATGATGCGCGGCACCTTTGCCAATATCCGCATACGCAACGAAATGCTCGGCGGCGAAGAAGGTGGCAACACGATCTATATCCCCACCGGTGAGAAACTGCCGATCTACGATGCGGCCATGCGCTATCAGGCTTCAGGCACGCCACTGGTGGTGATCGCCGGCCAGGAATACGGCACCGGCTCAAGCCGTGACTGGGCCGCCAAGGGCACCAACCTGCTGGGGGTCAAGGCGGTGATTGCCGAGAGCTTCGAGCGTATCCACCGCTCCAACCTGGTGGGCATGGGCGTATTGCCCTTGCAGTTCAAGCTCGACCAGAACCGCAAGAGCCTGAACCTGACGGGCAAGGAAACCCTGGATATCCTCGGCTTGACCGGCAGCGAACTGCAACCGCGAATGAACCTGACCCTGGTAATCACCCGCGAAGATGGCAGCCAGGAAAAGGTCGAGGTGCTGTGCAGGATCGATACGCTTAACGAGGTGGAATACTTCAAGGCTGGAGGGATATTGCACTACGTGCTGCGCCAGCTGATTGCTTCATAAACGCACCTTCCCCTTGTGGGAGCGGGCTTGCTCGCGATGGCAGCGACGCGGTTTGCCTGAACGGACTGCGCCGTCTGCATCGCCGGCAAGCCAGCTCCCACAGGTAGTGCTGTGCCACATTAAGCTGCGATGTGCAGGATCATTGTGGGAGCAGGCTCGCTCCCACAGGGCCACGAATCGTTATACTTGCGCACCCCGGACTGGATCCGGGGTGTTTTTTAACGATTGCAAGGATTCACATGATCGCTTTGCCCTGGCCTTACCTGGCCCTTCTAACCCTGGGCTACGGCCTTGCCCTGAGCTACGGGCAACTGGGTGTTCAAACCTTGATCGCGCTGGCCCTGCTGACTGTCAGCGGGCTTGCCGTTCTGCAGCGCAAAAGCCATTACCTGCGTTATGCCGGGCACGCCTTGTTTGTGCTGCTGGCGCTGGCGCTGGCCTTGCACTGGCTGCCAGGCTTCCATAACGGCCGCGCCATCACCCCCACGCGCCTGACCCCGGATGCCGTACCCTTCTCGATGTACTTCAACCTGGACAAACCGCTGATTGGCTTCTGGCTGCTGCTGGTATGCCCGTGGATTGCGCCACGGTTTGCCTGGCGCGTGTCTTTGCGCGCCACCGCGATGGGTCTGGCCCTGGCTGCCATTGCCGCGCTGGGCGGCGCAATGCTGTTGGGCATGGTGGCCTGGGCACCAAAATGGCCTCATCAGGGCACCCTCTGGCTGTTGAATAATCTGCTGCTGGTAACCCTGGTTGAAGAAGCGCTGTTTCGCGGTTATATCCAGGGCGGGTTAAGCCGCAAGCTCAAGTTGCTGCCCTATGGCCAGACCGTAGCGCTGGTCGTGGCCTCGGTTCTGTTTGGCCTGGCACATGCGCCAGCAGGCTGGCAATGGATGTTGCTGGCAGGGCTGGCAGGCATTGGCTATGGCCTGGCCTATCGCTTTGGCGGGCTGAGTGCTGCGATCGCCACGCACTTTGGGCTTAACGTGCTGCACTTGGTGTTTTTTACTTACCCGATGCTCACGCCCTGAAGGCCCGGCGCCTGAAATATAAATTAAACAATTCCTGACCCATGCCGACAGCCTGTCAAAGTCTTGCGGATTGAAACGACATGCGTAATAACCAGCCCATCACTCAACGCGAACGCACATTTCCCGCGCAGCAACGGTTGATTTCCACGACCGATGCCAAAGGCGTCATCACCTACTGCAACGATGCGTTCAGGGAAATCAGCGGATTTTCGCGTGAGGAGCTGATACGTGCGCCGCACAATCTGGTGCGCCACCCTGACGTTCCGCCCGCAGTCTTCGAGCATATGTGGAGCACCCTGAAAAAGGGCTCACCGTGGATGGGCATCGTCAAAAACCGCTGCAAGAACGGCGACCACTATTGGGTCAACGCTTATGTAACCCCGGTTTTCGAAAACGAGCGTGTGGTGGGTTACGAGTCGGTTCGGGTCAAGCCGACGGCCGAGCAGATCCGCCGCGCCGAAGCCCTGTACTTACGCCTCAATCGCGGCAAGTCGGCGGTGCCCCAACGCGACAAGTGGCTGCCGGTGCTGCAGGACTGGCTGCCGTTTATTCTGGTCAGCCAGTTGAGCTTCATGATTGGCGCCACGCTCAATTCCAGCTGGGGTTTTGCCCTGGCGGCCCTGCTGTCGATTCCGCTGGGCCTGCTGGGCCTGAGCTGGCAACAACGCGGGGTCAAGCGCCTGCTGCGCCTGGCCGAGCAAACCACCTCCGACCCGTTGATTGCGCAGATGTACACCGACAGCCGCGGCCCGCAAGCGCGTCTGGAAATGTCCATCCTGAGCCAGGAAGCACGCCTGAAGACCTGTCTGACACGTTTGCAGGACACTGCCGAGCACCTCAGTGGCCAGGCGCGTCAGTCCGACATCCTCGCGCACAAAAGCTCCACAGGTCTGGAGCGCCAGCGCGTCGAGACCGAGCAAGTGGCCACGGCCGTCAACCAGATGGCCGCCACCACCCAGGAAGTGGCCAGCCATGTGCAACGCACCGCCGACGCCACCCAGGAAGCCAACCGCCTGACCAGCCGCGGCCGCGATATTGCCGGGGAAACCCGCGAAGCGATCCAGCGCCTGTCGGTGGTAGTGGGTGAAACCGGTGCCACAGTGACGCAGCTGGCCAAGGACAGTGACGAGATTGGTGGCGTTGTTGACGTGATCAAGGGCATTGCCGACCAGACCAACCTGCTGGCCCTGAACGCCGCCATCGAAGCGGCGCGGGCCGGGGAAATGGGCCGGGGCTTTGCCGTGGTGGCTGACGAAGTTCGCCAGCTGGCGCAACGCACCAGCGCTTCGACCGGGCAGATTCACAGCCTGATCGCCAAGCTGCAGCAGACCGCCGCCACGGCGGTACAAACCATGGACGCCGGTCACCGTCAGGCCGAAGAAGGTGTGGCGCGGGTACTGGAAGCCGACCAGGCACTGGTGGGCATCAGCGAAGCGGTGGCCAATATCACCGACATGACCACCCAGATCGCGGCAGCGACCGAGGAGCAAAGTGCCGTGGCCGAGGAAATCAGCCGCAACATCAGCACCATTGCCGACCTGGCTGACCAGACCTCAGAGCAGGCGCAGCATTCGGCGCTGTTGAGCGAGGAGCTGACTCAGACCGTGAATACCCAGTATTCGTTGGTGGAGCGGTTTAACCGCTAAGGTCATCGAATACACCTACCCCGCCCGTAGCAGCTGCCGAAGGCACGAGGCTGCGTTCGAGCGCGAAGCGGTCGTAAACCTGAGTCCGCGGTCTGACTGGAAGACCGAGATATCAGATTTTACGACGGCTTAGCCGCCGAACGCAGCCTCGTGCCTTCGGCAGCTGCTACAGGGCCTTGCGCAACCACCCCGCGATCCTGTCCGCCGCCGCATCCAGATGCTGTTCATGGGTGAACCCTGAGGCCTTCAGCGGCTTGAGGTCATGATCAGCCGCCTCCAGCCACATCAACTCAATACCCGGCGCCAGTGTGTAGGCCTCCACCGCCGCACGGTTGCCCAGCGCATCACGTTCGCCCTGCACGATCAGGGTCGGGGTTTTCAATTGCGCCAGGTGCGCCACCCGCGGTTTTTCCGGCTTGCCTGCGGCATAGAACGGATAACCCAGACACACCAGTGCGTCGGCGTTGAGCTCATCCGCCACCAGGCTGGCCATGCGCCCGCCCATTGACTTGCCGCCAATGGCCAACGGCCCAGCGACATGCCGTCGCACCTCGGTGAAAACTTCTCGCCAGCTTTCGAGCAATTTGACCTGCTGATTAGGCGGCCTTTTGCCACCATCGAGACGGCGTTGTGCCATATACGGGAATTCAAAGCGCAATACGCTCACCCCGCGCGCAGCAAGGCGTTCAGCCATGCCGCCCATCCAGTTGCTGTCCATCGGCGCACCCGCACCGTGGGCCAGGATCAGGGTCGCGAATGCGCCCCCGCCAGCGTCATTCCACAGCCAGCCCCGTTCCCGCGCGCACTGCGCCCATTGATCCCCGTCAATACCGGCCTTGCCCGCTACGACCATGCTTGCCTCGCTTTTAGTCTGCTTATAACTCCAGGCGCGCGTTTGACGCGCCTGAACCGTGGATGGGGAACCATGAACACTTCTACAAGTACCGCCTACAACTACAAGGTGGTCCGCCAATTTGCCATTATGACGGTGGTTTGGGGCATCGTCGGTATGGGGCTCGGCGTTTTTCTCGCTGCGCAGTTGGTTTGGCCAGAACTCAACTTCAATTTGCCTTGGACCAGTTTCGGGCGCCTGCGCCCATTGCACACCAACGCCGTGATTTTCGCCTTCGGCGGCTGCGCCCTGTTCGCGGCCTCGTTCTACTCGGTACAACGCACCTGCCAGGCTACCCTGTTCTCGCCGAAAATCGCGGCGTTTACCTTTTGGGGCTGGCAGCTGGTGATTGTGCTTGCGGCCATCAGCTTGCCATTGGGCTACACCAGCTCCAAGGAATACGCCGAGCTGGAATGGCCGATCGACATTTTGATCACCATCGTCTGGGTCGCTTACGCCATCGTGTTTTTCGGCACGATCATGAAGCGCAAGACCAAACACATTTATGTGGGTAACTGGTTTTTCGGCGCGTTTATCGTGACCGTGGCGATTTTGCATATCGTCAACAACCTGGAAATCCCGGTCAGTTTCACCAAGTCCTACTCACTCTACGGTGGCGCCACTGACGCTATGGTGCAGTGGTGGTATGGCCACAACGCTGTGGGCTTTTTCCTGACGGCGGGCTTTTTGGGGATGATGTACTACTTCGTACCCAAGCAGGCCGAGCGTCCGATCTACTCCTATCGCCTGTCCATCGTGCATTTCTGGGCGCTGATCACCCTGTACATCTGGGCCGGCCCTCACCACTTGCACTACACCGCGCTGCCAGACTGGGCACAGTCGCTGGGCATGGTGATGTCGCTGATCCTGCTGGCCCCAAGCTGGGGCGGCATGATCAACGGCATGATGACCCTGTCGGGGGCCTGGCATAAGCTGCGCAGCGACCCGATCCTGCGCTTCCTGGTGGTGTCCCTGGCCTTCTACGGCATGTCGACCTTCGAAGGCCCGATGATGGCAATCAAGACCGTCAACGCCCTCTCCCACTACACCGACTGGACCATCGGCCACGTACACGCCGGCGCTCTGGGCTGGGTGGCGATGATTTCGATTGGCGCGCTGTATCACATGATCCCGAAAATCTTCGGCCGCCCGCAGATGTACAGCCTGGGCCTGATCAACGCGCACTTCTGGCTGGCCACCATCGGCACCGTGCTCTACATCGCTTCGATGTGGGTCAATGGTATCGCCCAGGGCCTGATGTGGCGCGCAGTCAACGAAGACGGCACGCTGACTTACTCCTTCGTCGAAACCCTGGTGGCCAGCCACCCCGGCTTTGTCGTGCGACTGGTCGGCGGGGCGATCTTCTTCAGCGGCATGTTGCTGATGGCTTACAACACTTGGCGCACCGTGCGTAACGCCGAGCCCGCTGAAGTCGTAGCCGCCGCGCAGATGGCCTGAGGAGTTGGCAATGAAACACGAAGTCGTTGAAAAAAATATCGGCCTGATGCTGTTGCTGATGATCCTGTGCGTAAGCGTGGGCGGCCTGACCCAAATCGTCCCGCTGTTCTTTGAAGACGTGACCAACACCCCGGTGGAGGGCATGAAGCCTTACACCGCGCTGCAACTGGAAGGTCGCGACATCTACATCCGTGAAGGCTGTGTGCAGTGCCACTCGCAGATGATTCGCCCGTTCCGGGCCGAGACCGAGCGTTATGGTCACTACTCGGTAGCCGGTGAAAGCGTGTGGGACCATCCGTTCCTGTGGGGCTCCAAGCGCACCGGCCCGGACCTGGCCCGCGTCGGCGGCCGCTACTCGGATGACTGGCACCGCGCGCACTTGTACAACCCGCGCAACGTCGTACCCGAGTCGAAAATGCCCGCCTACCCGTGGCTGGTCGCGGCGCCGGTGGACAGCAGCCATACCGAGAAAAAACTCGAAGTGATGCGCACCCTGGGCGTTCCTTACACCGACGAAGACATCGCCAATGCCAAGCAGTCCGTGCAGGGCAAGACCGAGATGGACGCTCTGGTCGCCTACCTGCAAGTGCTGGGCACTGCCATCAAGAGCAAGAGGTGAGTCATGGTCTTGGAGATGAGTAGTGGAATGATTCGCGGCCTGGGCACCGTGGTGGTGGCCGTGGCGTTTATCGGTCTGGCGCTGTGGGTGTTCAGCCCGCGGCGCAAATCGGAGTTTGAAGACGCGACCTTACTGCCATTCAAGGACGATCCAGAGGCGATTCAACACGTCGAGAAAGAACAAGCGTCTAGGAGTAACAAAGCATGACCACCTTCTGGAGTCTGTACATATGCGTGCTGACTATCGGCACGCTGATCGGCCTGACCTGGCTGCTGGTCAGTACGCGCAAGGGCGAAACCAAAAGCGATACCGTCGAAACCATGGGCCACAGCTTTGACGGCATCGAGGAGTACGACAACCCGCTGCCACAATGGTGGTTCATGCTGTTCGTGGGCACCCTGGTGTTTTCGGTGGGTTACCTGATCCTGTACCCGGGCCTGGGCAACTGGAAGGGCCTGCTGCCCGGTTATGAGAACGGCTGGACCGGTGTTCATGAGTGGGAAAAGGAGATGGACAAGGCGGACGCCAAATTCGGACCCATCTACGCTAAATATGCCTCCATGCCCGTTGAGCAAGTGGCACAAGATCCGGCAGCGCTGAAAATGGGCGGGCGCCTGTTTGCCTCCAACTGCTCGGTGTGTCACGGCTCGGATGCCAAGGGCGCGTTCGGCTTCCCTAACCTGGCCGACAGCACCTGGCGCTGGGGCGGCGATGCCGACACGATCAAGACCACCATCATGGGCGGGCGCATCGCGGCCATGCCGGCCTGGGGCGAAGTACTGGGTGAGGACGGGGTGAAAAACGTCGCCGCCTATGTGCGCCACGACCTGGCAGGCCTGCCGCTGCCTGAAGGCGCCGCTGTCGACCTGGCGGCCGGCAAGCAAGCGTTTGATACCACCTGCGTGGCCTGCCACGGGGCAAACGGTAAAGGCATGCCGATGATGGGCGCGCCCGACCTGACCCAACCGGCCGGTTTTATCTACGGCACCAGCCTGGCGCAATTGCAGCAAACCATTCGCCACGGCCGCCAGGGCCATATGCCGGCGCAAAACGAGTTGCTGGGCAACGACAAGGTGCAGTTGCTGGCGGCTTATGTGTTCAGCTTGTCACACGGTAATCAAGAGGAAAAAACTGCCGAATAATTACCGGACATTTCCTGCCGCATCATTTTGGTGCGGCAGTTCCCGCCTCAAAGCGCGACCAAGTGTCGCACCTCTTTCTGCCCCGCCATTGCTCTCCCGCCATTCAAGACTAAGCTCAACGCTTGTGTGAGCCGGATCTGTGCAGCGCCACGTCAAGTGAAACTAACCGGTAAGTTGAAGGGCAGCGTTACGGGCCACAATGGTGGGTTTGCACCGGCTATCGTGCATTACGATGTTTGCCGCGCCTTGCCCCCACCTCAACCCGCCCGCCTCGACCCCTTCACTTTTGCCCTGCATGCGGCGTTTTTGGCGAGGTCACTTTGACCTTACTTCCCGCATGGAAAGGCCGCAGAACAAGCCTTGGAAAGCATTGACCGGGGTCATGGTTCGTTGCAATAGCCCTACGCTTTATACATACTTGCGACCGATTTTTATCCTAATAAAATACCTAAACCGTGGAACCTTAGAATGAGCACAGCAATCAGCCCGACTGCTTATAACTATAAGGTAGTCCGCCAGTTCGCCATCATGACGGTGGTCTGGGGGATCCTTGGCATGGGGCTCGGGGTTTTCATCGCGTCACAGCTTGTGTGGCCTGAATTGAACCTTGGCCTCGAGTGGACGACCTTCGGCCGTCTGCGCCCCCTGCATACCAACCTTGTGATCTTTGCCTTTGGTGGCTGTGCATTGTTTGGCACCTCTTACTACGTCGTGCAGCGAACCTGCCAGACACGACTGATCTCCGATTCGCTGGCCTCGTTTACCTTCTGGGGTTGGCAGGCGGTAATCGTCGGCGCGATCATCACCCTGCCACTGGGTTACACCACGACCAAGGAATACGCCGAGCTGGAATGGCCACTGGCTATTTTGCTGGCGATTGTCTGGGTGACCTACGGCATTGTGTTCTTCGGCACCATTACCAAGCGCAAAACCAAGCACATTTATGTGGGTAACTGGTTCTACGGTGCGTTCATTGTCGTGACGGCAATGCTGCATATCGTCAACCACGCGTCCCTGCCGGTGAGCTTCTTCAAGTCCTACTCGGCTTACGCCGGTGCGACTGACGCCATGATCCAGTGGTGGTATGGCCACAACGCCGTAGGTTTCTTCCTGACTACCGGCTTTTTGGGGATGATGTACTACTTCGTGCCCAAGCAGGCCGAGCGTCCGATCTACTCCTACCGCCTGTCCATCGTGCACTTCTGGGCGCTGATCACCCTGTATATCTGGGCCGGTCCTCACCACCTGCACTACACCGCGCTGCCGGACTGGGCCCAGTCTTTGGGCATGGCGATGTCGATCATCCTGCTGGCTCCAAGCTGGGGCGGCATGATCAACGGCATGATGACCCTCTCGGGCGCCTGGCATAAGCTGCGCACCGACCCGATCCTGCGCTTCCTCGTGGTGTCCCTGGCCTTCTACGGCATGTCGACCTTCGAAGGCCCGATGATGGCCATCAAGACCGTCAACGCGCTGTCGCACTACACCGACTGGACCATCGGCCACGTACACGCCGGCGCTCTGGGTTGGGTGGCGATGATCTCGATCGGCGCCATGTACCACATGATCCCCAAAGTCTACGGCCAGAAGCAGATGTACAGCACCGGCCTGATCAACGTGCACTTCTGGCTGGCGACTATCGGTACCGTGCTTTACATCGCGTCGATGTGGGTCAACGGCATCACCCAGGGCCTGATGTGGCGTGCGATCAACGACGACGGCACGCTGACCTACTCGTTCGTGGAAGCGCTGCAAGCCAGCCACCCGGGCTTTATCGTTCGCGCCCTTGGCGGTGCCATTTTCGCCAGCGGCATGCTGTTCATGGCCTACAACGTGTTCCGTACCGTTCGTGCCTCGAACCCGGTAGAAGCTGAAGCGGCGAGCAAGATCGCTGTAGTTGGAGCCCACTGATGATCAAGCACGAAACAATCGAGAAGAATATCGGCCTGATGGCCTTCTTCATGGTCATTGCCGTGAGCATTGGCGGCCTGACGCAAATCGTTCCGCTGTTCTTCCAGGACGTGACCAACACCCCGGTCGAGGGCATGAAGCCGCGCAGCGCGCTGGAGCTGGAAGGCCGCGATATCTACATCGCCAACGGCTGTGTGGGTTGCCACTCGCAGATGATTCGTCCGTTCCGCGCCGAAACCGAACGTTATGGTCACTACTCGGTGGCCGGTGAAAGCGTATGGGACCACCCGTTCCTGTGGGGCTCCAAGCGCACCGGCCCGGACCTGGCCCGTGTTGGCGGGCGTTACTCCGATGACTGGCAACGTGCGCACTTGTACAACCCGCGCAACGTCGTGCCCGAGTCGATCATGCCGGCGTACCCGTTCCTCGTTGAGCGCAAGCTGGACGGCAAGGACACCGCGAAAAAAATGGAAGTCTTGCGCACGCTCGGCGTCCCTTACACCGACGAAGACATCGCCGGCGCCAAGGATGCAGTGAAGGGCAAAACCGAAATGGACGCACTGGTGGCTTACCTCCAGGGCTTGGGCACCATCATCAAAAGCAAACGGTGATCTGAATGGATATCGGGATGATTCGTGGCCTGGGCACTGTCGTCGTGATGGTGGCTTTTATCGGTTTGGCATTGTGGGTCTTCAGCCCGCGACGCAAGTCAGAATTTGACGACGCGACCCTGTTGCCGTTCAAGGATGATCCCGAAGCCATCAAGCACGTCGAGCAAGAGCAAGCTTCTAGGAGTAACAAAGAATGACTACGTTCTGGAGTCTGTACGTTACAGTCCTCACTCTGGGTACCATCTTCGCCCTGACCTGGCTGTTGCTGGCCACCCGCAAGGGCCAGCGCAGCGAGCAGACCGACGAGAAAGTCGGCCACGCGTTCGACGGCATCGAAGAGTACGACAACCCAATGCCGAAATGGTGGTTCATGCTGTTTGTGGGCACCGTGATTTTCGCCCTCGGCTACCTCGTGCTGTACCCGGGCCTGGGCAACTGGAAAGGCCTGCTGCCAGGCTATCAGTACCTGGACACCAAAGAGCAGACGCCGTTTGCCAATGGCCAGACCGGCTGGACCGGGGTGCATGAGTGGGAAAAGGAAATGGCCAAGTCGGACGCCAAGTTTGGGCCGATCTTCGCCAAATTCGCAGCCATGCCCATTGAAGAAGTGGCCAAGGACCCGCAAGCACTGAAAATGGGTGGCCGCCTGTTCGCCTCCAACTGCTCGGTGTGCCACGGTTCCGACGCCAAGGGCGCTTACGGCTTTCCTAACCTGACCGACGCCGACTGGCGCTGGGGCGGTACACCGGCCGACATCAAGACCACCATCATGGCCGGCCGTCACGCGGTCATGCCGGGCTGGTCGGAAGTGATCGGCGAGCAAGGCGTCAGCGACGTTGCCGCCTATGTGCTGACCAGCCTCGACGGGCGCAAGCTGCCGGAAGGCGCGAAAGCCGACCCTGCCAAAGGCAAGGAAATCTATGCGACCAACTGTGCGGTTTGCCACGGGCCTGAAGGCAAGGGCAACCCGCTGATGGGCGCGCCCAACCTGACTCACCCCGGGGCGTTTATCTACGGTTCGAGCTTTGCTCAACTGCAGCAGACCATCCGTTACGGCCGTCAGGGCCAGATGCCTGCCCAGGCTGACCTGCAAGGCAACGACAAGGTTCACTTGCTGGCCGCCTATGTTTACAGCCTGTCCCATGGCGATGAGGCCAAGGCAGACGAGTAACGCGGTAGTTTGAACGCTGCAAAAAATGGCCCCGCCAACGAAAGTTGCCGGGGCCATTTTGTTTCAGGGCTGCAGCCGCTATTGCCGTACTCACCCGCAAGGTAGTAACGTTTCTACATTGTATTTTTGGGAGGATCAGCCCATGACCATCACCACCATTTCCAGCCGCGAATTCAACCAGGACACAAGCGGTGCCAAAAAAGCATCGCAACAAGGCCCTGTTTACATCACTGACCGTGGCCGCCCCGCCCATGTACTGCTATGCATGGAGGAGTACCAACGGCTAACCGGCCTGGACACCAGCATTGTCGACCTGCTGGTGATGCCCGACACAACGCCGGTTGAATTCGAACCCGAACGCGCAGTCATCACGCCGCGCCCAGTGGATTTCTAATGTTCCTGCTCGATACCAACGTTGTTTCTGAACTGCGCAAAACCCAGGCCGACCCTGCAGTGGTGGCCTGGGCCCGCAGCGTCCCGGCTTACAAACTGTATATCTCGGCCATTACCCTGCTGGAAATCGAAACTGGCATCTTGCGCCTGGAGCGCCGCGATCCAGGGCAGGCCGCCCCCTTGCGCAACTGGCTTGAAGTACATGTTATGGCTGCCTTTGCCGGGCGCGTGCTGTCAGTCGATGGCGCCGTTGCCAGGCGCTGCGCCCGCCTGCATGTGCCTGACCGCAGCAATGAGTGCGACGCCCTCATCGCGGCCACTGCACTGGTGCATGACATGACCGTGGTTACCCGCAATACCCGGGACTTTGCCTTTAGCGGCGCTCCTGTGCTCAACCCTTGGGAGCTTTGACTCAGCCAGGACGCAACCTGCCTGCAAGTGTAAGTCAATTGATCCATGTCATGACTTGTTACAACTCCTATACCAACTTGCCATTTTCCGGAACGCGACCAAAGGTCGCACCCTTGAGCTAGAGTCACAGGGGTATCATTACGCTATCGCAACACCTTCTGACCGCGGTCGGCACGTACTGACCGAGGCATTTTCCACTGCCGTGGGACGCACTAATGAGCAATCAGATTCCAGTACACAACGTCACTCCGCCTGCCAAGAAACCCGCTGAAAGTACCGATCTCTACGCGGCCCGGGAAAAGATCTACACCCGCGCCTTTACCGGACTTTTCCGCAACCTGCGTATCGGCGGCGGGGCGATATTGTTCCTGCTGTATTTCGGTACGGTGTGGCTCAACTGGGGCGGCCACCAGGCTGTGTGGTGGAACCTTCCCGAGCGTAAATTCTTTATTTTTGGTGCCACCTTCTGGCCACAGGATTTCATCCTGCTGTCGGGGCTGCTGATCGTCGCAGCCTTTGGCCTGTTCTTTATTACCGTATATGCCGGGCGCGTGTGGTGTGGCTATACCTGCCCGCAAAGCGTGTGGACCTGGGTGTTCATGTGGTGCGAAAAGGTCACTGAAGGCGACCGCAACCAGCGCATCAAGCTGGACAAGGCACCGATGAGTGCCAACAAGTTTGTGCGCAAATTCAGCAAACACACACTCTGGCTGTTGATCGGCTTTGTCACCGGCATGACCTTTGTCGGCTACTTCTCGCCCATCCGCGAGTTGGTGATCGACTTCTTCACCGGCCAGGCCGATGGCTGGGCGTATTTCTGGGTCGGTTTCTTCACCCTCGCCACCTATGGCAACGCCGGCTGGCTGCGCGAGCAGGTGTGCATCTACATGTGCCCGTATGCGCGCTTCCAGAGCGTGATGTTCGACAAGGACACCCTGATCGTTTCCTACGATCCGCGCCGCGGCGAAGTCCGTGGCCCGCGCAAAAAGGACGCCGACTACAAGGCTATGGGCCTGGGCGACTGCATCGACTGCACCATGTGCGTGCAGGTATGCCCCACCGGCATTGATATCCGCGACGGCCTGCAGATCGAATGCATCGGCTGCGCCGCCTGCATCGATGCCTGCGACAGTATCATGGACAAGATGAACTACCCCCGCGGCCTGATCAGCTACACCACCGAGCACAACCTCTCAGGCCAGAAAACCCACAAGCTGCGCCCGCGTCTGATTGGCTATGCACTGGTCTTGCTGACCATGATGGGGCTGCTGGCCGCTGCGTTCTTTACCCGTACGCTGGTGGGCTTCGATGTCAGCAAGGACCGTGTGCTTTACCGCGAAAACGCCGAAGGGCGGATCGAAAACGTCTACAGCCTGAAGATCATGAACAAGGACCAGCACGACCACACGTATGTGCTGGAGGCCACCGGCCTGCCGGACCTCAAGCTGCAGGGCAAGCGCGAGATCAAGGTCGCAGCCGGCGATATCGTCAGCCTGCCGGTCGAGCTGTCGATTGCTCCCGAGAAACTGCCGTCAAGCACCAACGAGGTGTTCTTTATCCTCAAGGACGCTGACAACAACGACGTCAACGTTAAAGCCAAGAGCCGATTCATCGGCCCACAAATCAGATAAGAGAATTCGACATGCCCGCAGCAAACGCTTCCAGCCCCTGGTACAAGCACATTTGGCCCTGGATTATCATTGCCATCCTGGCCTGCTCGGTGACCCTGACCCTGTCGATGGTCACCATTGCCGTGAACAACCCGGACAACCTGGTCAACGACAATTACTACGAGGCAGGCAAAGGCATCAACCGTGCACTGGACCGCGAACTGCTGGGCCAGACCCTACAGCTCAAAGCCAAACTGCGCCTGGACGAAATGACCGGTGAAGTCGTGCTGCTGCTGGAAGGCAACAGCAAGCCACAGGTGCTGGAGCTGAACCTGATCTCTCCGACCCAGCCGGAAAAAGACCGCAAGATCAGCCTGAGCCAGAGCGCGTCAGAACCGGGGCGCTATATCGGCCAACTGGATGACAAGATCGAAGGCCGCCGTTTTGTCGAGCTGCTGGGTGTCGAAGACGGCAAGACCTGGCGCCTGTTTGAAGAAGAGCTGGTCGGCCACGACAAGGACCTGCTGCTGGGCGACGAGCCTATCCAGGGCGCTGAAGACCACACGTCGAAATAACCCCATCGCGGGCAAGCCCGCTCCCACAGGGATGCGCGAACCCTGTGGGAGCGGGCTTGCCCGCGATGAGGTATTTTCCGGCGACACCATATCGCGATAGAGCGCCATGACCACTCCCGTTCCCTGCTATCACTGCGCCCTGCCCGTCCCGCCCGGCAGCCGGTTTACCGCCGTTGTCCTGGGCGAAGTGCGCGAGTTCTGCTGCCCGGGCTGCCAGGCCGTGGCCGAAGCCATCGTCGCCGGCGGCCTGGAAAGCTACTACCAGCACCGCAGTGAAGCCTCCGCCAACCCCGAAGCGTTGCCTGTGCAACTGGTCGAAGAGTTGGCGTTGTATGACCGCCCCGACGTGCAAAAGCCCTTTGTCAGACATGAGGGCGAGCAAGCCGAAACCACCCTGCTGATCGAAGGCATCAGCTGCGCAGCCTGTGGCTGGCTGATCGAAAAGCACCTGCGCCATCTGCCTGCGGTCAGCGAAGCCCGGCTCAACCTGTCCAACCACCGTCTGCAGGTGCGCTGGGATGACAGCCAGTTGCCATTGAGTGAAGTGCTCAGCGAACTGCGCCATATCGGCTATGCCGCGCACCCCTACCAGGCTGACCGAGCCACCGAACAACTGGCCAGCGAAAACCGCCTGGCCTTGCGCCAGCTCGGCGTAGCCGGGCTGCTGTGGTTTCAGGCAATGATGGCAACCATGGCCACCTGGCCCGAATTCAATATCGACCTCAGCCCCGAGATGCATACCATCCTGCGCTGGGTGGCGTTGTTTCTGACAACGCCTATCGTGTTTTACAGTTGCGCACCGTTTTTCAAAGGCGCCATGCGCGACCTGCGCACCCGCCACCTGACCATGGATGTGTCGGTGTCCCTGGCCATCGGCGGGGCCTATATCGCCGGGATCTGGACCGCCATCACCGGTGTTGGCGAACTGTATTTCGATGCCGTGGGCATGTTTGCCCTGTTCTTGCTGGCCGGGCGCTATCTGGAGCGCCGCGCCCGGGAGCGCACTGCCGCCGCCACTGCGCAACTGGTCAACCTGCTACCCGCCTCGTGCCTGCGCCTGAGCGCTGATGGCCAGAGCGAGCGTATCCTGCTGACCGAACTGAAGGTCGGCGACCGCGTACTGGTTCACCCCGGTGCAATCCTGCCGGCCGACGGCAAGATCCTCGATGGCCAGTCCAGCATCGACGAGTCCCTGCTGACCGGCGAGTACCTGCCGCAGCCGCGCCGGACTGGCGATGCTGTCACTGCGGGCACCCTGAATGTGGAAGGCGCGTTGACCGTCGAGGTCATGGCCCTGGGCCAGGACACACGCCTGTCCGCCATCGTGCGCCTGCTCGATCGCGCGCAAAGCGAAAAACCACGCCTGGCGGAAATCGCCGACAAGGCCGCGCAATGGTTCCTGCTGTTTTCGTTGATAGCCGCTGCCGGGATCGGCCTGCTGTGGTGGCAACTTGATCCATCACGGGCCTTCTGGATTGTCCTGGCGATGCTGGTGGCCACCTGCCCGTGCGCCTTATCCCTCGCCACCCCGACCGCCCTCACCGCTGCCACCGGCACCCTGCACAAGCTGGGCTTGCTGCTGACCCGCGGCCATGTGATCGAAGGCCTGAACCAGATTGATACAGTGATTTTCGACAAGACCGGCACCCTGACCGAAGGCCGTCTGGCCCTGCGCGCCATTCGC